>NZ_SISK01000010.1 GCF_004310345.1 Paracoccus subflavus
TTCTGTCGCATCAAGGACTTCCGCCGCGTCGCCACCCGCTACGACAAGCTCGCCTGCACCTACACCGCAGCCATAGCCCTCGCCGCTATCGTCACGTGGTGGTTATGAGGCTGGACCCTAGTCGGACCGTTGCCCCAGCATGGCGGCGGCAGACTGGATCAGCGACAGGTTCTCGCGCGCGGTTGCCAGGAAATCCTCGACCTCGCCACGTGCCCAGGCCTTTGTGGCGGCATTGGTCGCGGCGACAATGGCGGCGGCCAGGATCTCGATCTGCGCGGGCTTCGCCTCGGGGCAGCGGCGATGCAGAAGGTCTCGCATCTGCGCGCGGCGCGACAGAACGGTGGAATTGCGCAGGGCGTCCAGCTTGGGGTCGGTATCGGCCAGGATCAGGATATGGCGCAGCATGTCCCGTTCATCCATGAACCGCGACAGATGCGCGGCGATCAGGCGGTCCAGATCCTCGATCAGGATGCCTTTGCCCTTGATGAATTCCTCGGATGCCGTGGCGGGATAGTCGGGCGGCGGCCCCATCATGGCCGCTTCCTTGTAGGGATAGTAGTTGAAAAAGGTCCGGGTGCTGATTCCCGCCTCGCGGGCAATGGCCTCGGTCGTGACATTCGCAACGCCGTCCTGCACGGCCAGGCGCACCGCGGCCGCCTGGATCTTCTTGGCGGTTCGGTAGCGGCGCGTCATGGGAACCATTGGATTACCTTCGATATTGGTCATGGCCAAAGCCTTGATGAGCGCAAGGGCGCCGTCAAGCGGCTTGGCAGAGCCTGTGTCCCGATGTCATGCAAAAACGCCGCACGCGGGTGCGTGCGGCGCAGGTCCGGCGATCATGGGTCCAGTGACGATCAGGCGCCCCAGTTGCGGACCGGACCGCAATCCATGTGAACGAAGTTCGACCGCGAATACTTGCCGACCCCGCCTGCGCGACACGACAAGGCGGCCCGGTACATCTGGTTCACCGAACGCGACTTCAGCCGCAGATCCGCTGCCTTGCCAACCATGTGCAGGGAATTTCGCGCCACCCCGCTGGAACTGCGGCGCAGCATCGCGTTGGTGCGCGGCGACCGGTATCCCGACAGCATCATGTAGGGTTCATTGGTTTGCAGCAGCCGATGAGAGGCCGCTGCGACATCGACCGCCCGGGGGTCGATGCCGATCGCCTCGCCCGTGCGCCAGTCGCGCATGAAGATGTTGATCTCGTTCAGCGCCTCGCGGATGTACCGACCGTCCACCCAGTAAACGGTATCCAAGCTTTCGCCCGTCCGGCCCGAATACATGCGGATGCGGCGCATGTCGCCCGCGCCTCGCAGCAACCCGAAGGCGTTCGCCATGACGGGGGCTGCCGCAACGGTTGTGGCCGCGAATGCACCAAGGAGGCTGCGGCGCGAAAGAAGGTCGAATGTCATGTCAGATCGCCTGTCCCGTATCGTCTTTTTCCGCCACATTCGATGCGACGCCGCCGAGGTTATCCCCGGCTTCTTAACAATATGTCAAAAGACCGTGCGGTCAAAACCAGATTCGTGTTGCAAGAGAGTCGAGGGACTGCATTTAAGCGGTTCTTTGCCGATGGCGGCCGCTTGTGGCAAGATTGCCCGGCCCCTGTGGCGGCTGCGCAACGGCCTGGGCGATTTCCTTAAAAAGCCCTGTAATCACTAGAATAATGACGGTTTTCATGCAAGCATCGGTTATCTGGAATGGGGTGCTGGTATGTGGCATGGGCTTGTCCTTGCGGTCTTTGCGCTGAGCACGTTCACGCAACCTGCGGTTGCTCAGCATTCCCTGGCTGTCAGCCCTGCCATGGGTGTTGCCTCGGCGCCACGCCTGGATTTCTCGGCTGAGGAGATGGCTCTGGCCCAGGCCGTCGCGCCGATTCCCGATCTTGCCTCTTTCTATGGCGCCTACGGACAGCGCCCGCTTTTCGATGGACCCCAGGGCGCACTGCGTCGGCAGGCTCTGGCGGGGGCGATTGCCCGGGCCCCCTCCCATGGGATTGCTGCCGAACGCTATGGTGTCCGATCGATGCCCGGTGTTCCCGGTCCCCTCGCCGATGAGGTGGGCCATGCCCGCATTCTGGCACGCTATCTTCGGGACATGACAGGGGGCGTCGTCAGCCCCTCGACCGTCGATCCGCTGATCCGGCGCGAGGTTCGGCGGCCACCAATTCCGGATCTGATGCGAGATTTTGCAGCCTCCGATGATCCGGCCAGCTTCCTTGAGGGACTGCAGCCTCGCCATCCGGCCTATCGCGCCCTTCAGCAGGCCTTGTCGGCCGGCGACGATGCCAGGGTTCCGGCAGGTTTGCCCCGCATCCTCGAGGGTCTCTGGCGGACCGGAATGCGGGACGACGCCATTCTGGCCCTGCGCGCACGGTTGGACAGCCTCGGGTTTGTGGTCCCGGCCGCGGATCCGCGCCTTTACGACGCGGCTTTGGCGGATGCGGTGGCCCAGTATCAAGGGACCGTGGGCCTGCCGCCGGATGGAATCGCCGGGCCCCGAACCATCGGTCGCCTGAATGGCGACACGCCCGATGACGATCGAGCCCGCGCCATCATCGTCGCGCTTGAACGGATGCGGTGGATGGGAGCTGATGACCTGGAGGCCCGTCATGTCTGGGTGAACATTCCCGAATTCAGCGCGCGGATCATGGAGAACGGGACCGAGGTGTTTCGCACCCGTGTCGTCGTCGGCAGTGCCGAACGGGACCGGCAGACCCCCGAATTCTCGGACGAGATCGAATATGTCGTGCCAAATCCCCGCTGGAATGTGCCCCGCTCGATCACCGTCAAGGAATATTTGCCCCAGTTGCAGGCCAACCGGCACGCCGTATCCCATCTGGACGTGGTGGACGGCAACGGCAACGTGATCGCGCGTGATCGGATCGACTTCGGTCGCTATACGGCCGCGACCTTCCCCTATCGGATGCGCCAGAAACCCAGCGAGGATAATGCCCTGGGGCTGGTCAAATTCATCTTTCCCAACCCCTGGAACATCTATCTGCACGATACACCCACCAAGCATTTGTTCCAGAATGCCTCGCGCGCCTATTCCCATGGCTGTATCCGGATCGGCGATCCCTTTGATCTTGCCTATAATCTTCTGTCGATCCAGACTGACGATCCTCGCGCCATGTTCCATCGCGCCCTGGATCGCGGGTCCGAGGCCTGGCTGAAGCTGACGCCTGCCGTGCCGGTTCATCTGGTTTATTTCACCGCCTTCCCGGATGCCACGGGCACTATCCGGCGCTTTGACGATGTCTATGGCCGCGATGCGGCGGTCTATGACGCGATCCGGCAGGCCGGGCTGGATTAGGCCGGGCTGGATTACGGCGGTCAAACCGACTAGATCGCTTTCCGACAGGGGGGCGATCCATGGCAATCACCGTTCGCGAACTGGCGCAGGCACTGGATGCACGGGCTTGGGGGGATCTGGACCTGCCGGTGACGGGCGCAGCCGAACCCGCCGCCACCGATCCGGTCGGACCCCAGGGCGGCACAATCGCCATGGCCATGGCTCCGAAATATGCCGCCGCCCTGAAGCCCGGCAGCATCGCGATTCTGGCAGAGGGCATGGACCCCGAGGCATTGGGCCTGAGGGCGGCAATCCTTGCGCAGCGGCCGCGCCTGCTGATGGCGGGGCTGACGCGGGCCTTCGATCCCGGTCCCGGCATCGCACCCGGCATTCATCCCACGGCCATCGTCGATCCGTCGGCGACCATCGGGCCCGATGCGGCGATCGGGCCGTTCGTGGTGATCGGCGCGGGCGTCAGAATCGGACAGGGCGCCCGGATCGGGCCCCATGTGTCGATCGGGCGGGGAACGGCGGTGGGCGATGACGCGCTGATCCACGCGGGCGTCCGCATCGCCCACGGCGTCACGGCAGGCGATCGGCTGATCGTGCAGCCCGGCGCCGTGATTGGTGGCGACGGCTTTTCCTTCGTCACGCCCGAGGAATCGGGGATCGAGGAGATTCGCCGCACCCTGGGCAGCCGCGACGCGATCCGGCAGCAGCACTGGACCCGCATCCATTCGCTGGGCGGGGTCGAGATCGGCGATGATGTCGAGATCGGCGCCAACGCGACCATCGACCGCGGCACGATCCGCGCGACCCGCGTCGGCAACGGCACCAAGATCGACAATCTGGTGATGCTGGGCCACAATGTCGTGGTGGGTGACGACTGCCTTTTGTGTTCGCAGGTGGGCATCGCCGGATCATCGCGGGTGGGCAACCGTGTGGTTCTGGCCGGGCAGGTCGGCGTAAACGACAATATCGAAATCGGCGACGACGTGATCGCGGGCGGGGCCAGCAAGATATTCACCCGCGTGCCCGCCGGGCGGGTGATCCTGGGCAATCCGGCCGTCAGGATGGAGACGCAGATGGAGATCCAGAAGGCCATGCGCCGGTTGCCGCGATTTGCGCAACAACTGGCAAAACTTCAGGAAGCTGTTACACGGCTGTTGGAAAAAGGCTGAAGCAGGAGGCGTCATGAACGACCAGATCAGAAACCGCATCCGGGCGATCATCGCCGAACAGGCCATGTTGGAGCCCGAGCAGATTTCCGACGATTCCACCCCCACCGAACTGGGCATCGACAGCCTCGGGCTGGTCGAGTCCATCTTTGCGCTGGAGGAGGAGTTCGACATTTCCATTCCCTTCAACGCCAACGAACCCGACAAGTCCGACTTCGACATCTCGACCATGGGAACCATCATGGCGGCGGTCGAACGTCTGGTGGCGCAAAAGGCCGCATGACCCTGGACAGCACCAGCCGCGCCGCGGGCAATGGCGGACGCCGGGTCGTCATCACCGGGGCGGGCACGATCAATGCGCTTGGCCACGATGTGCCCGCCACCCTGACGGCCTTTCGCGAAGGGCGCTGCGGCATCAGCCAGCTTGATTTCCAGGATGTTGACCGCTTGTCGATCCAGATCGGTGCACAGGTCCACGACTGGCGGGCCGAGGATTATTTCAACCGCCAGCAGATCCTGCTTTACGACAAGTTCACCCAGTTCACCCTGCTGGCGGCCAAGCAGGCCGTCGCCCAGTCTGGACTGGATTTCCAGGGCGAACTGGGCCTTTGTTCAGGGGTTGTCCTGGGCACTGCGGGCGGCGGGCTGAACACCTGGGACGAAAACTATCGCGCCGTCTATGAGGAAGGAAAGAACCGCGTCCATCCCTTTGTGGTGCCCAAGCTGATGAACAACGCCGCCGCCAGCCATGTCAGCATGGAATTCGGCCTCCGCGGGCCGGCCTTTACGGTGGCGACCGCCTGCGCCAGTTCCAACCACGCGATGGGCCTGGCCTTCCAGATGGTTCGGTCGGGGGCTGCGCGCGTCATGCTGACCGGCGGATCCGAGGCGATGCTGTGTTTCGGCGGCGTCAAGGCGTGGGAGGGGCTGCGCGTCATGTCCAGGGATGCCTGCCGCCCGTTTTCCGCCAACCGCAACGGCATGGTTCAGGGCGAAGGCGCGGGCGTCTTTGTCTTCGAGGATTACGAAAACGCCCGCGCGCGCGGCGCCGACATCCTGGCCGAGGTGGTGGGATTTGCCATGTCCTCTGACGCGCAGGACATCGTCATGCCCTCGGCCCAGGGGGCGGAACGGGCGATCACCGGGGCGCTGAAGGATGCAGGGCTGAATCCCGAAAGCGTGGGCTATATCAATGCCCATGGCACCGGTACGGCGGCCAACGACAAGACGGAATGCGCCGCCGTGGCCCATGCCTTCGGCCATCATGCCGACCGGCTGATGATCTCGTCCACCAAGGCGATGCATGGCCATATCATCGGCGGCACCGGTGCGGTCGAACTGTTGGCCTGCATCATGGCGCTGAGGGATGGCGTGATCGCGCCCACCATCAACTATCAGGAACCCGACCCGGAATGCGCCCTCGACGTGGTTCCGAACGAGGCCCGAGAGGCCCGTGTGGACGCCGTGCTGTCCAATGCCTTTGCCTTTGGCGGCCTGAACGCAGTGATCGCGCTGCGACGCATCTGATCGTATAAGGGGCATGGCCGCGCCCCGATCGGGGGCGCGGCCGGCTGGCTGCTCAGTCGGCCGGCGCATCCTCGGCGGGTGCTTCGGCCGCAGGGGCTTCCGCCGCCGGCGCTTCCGTTTCTGGGGCATCGGCCGCCGGGACCGGTTCGGCGGCATAGGCCGCCAAGGCGTCGAAGGCTGCGGTGAATCCCGACAACGAAACGGTCAGGCGGACCGGGTTTTCACGATCCCCGCCAAAGGGCAGCAGGCTGACGGTTGCCGTGCTGCCGCGCTTCAATGCCGTGACTTCGGCTTCTGTAAAGCCCAGACGCGACACGCAGCCTACCGGCGCGCAGAAGCTGAAGGGATAACCGTTCGGTTCGGCATTGCCGACGGCAAAGCCAAGCCCCTGGATCAGGTCGGTTTCCAGCGGCGCAACCAGGGTGGCGCCGGCCGCGACATCCCCATTGGTCAGCGGGATGACGGTCATTTCGGCAACCGAATTGCCCTCGTCATCCTGCAGCAACTGATAGAGTTCGCAAGGATCCTTGCCCTGTTCGGCTTTGAGGCAGCGGGTCGTCCAGTCGTCGTCGGTGGATTTGGCGTAATACTGCCCGACCTGCGGATCGGCGTTGTCGGAAGGCGCGGCGGCCGCGTCGGCAGCCGGCGGCGCGTCAGAAGCTGGCGGGGCGTCAGAAGCTGGCGGGGCGGACGGTTCCCCTTGCGCCGGCGCCGCCTCTGCCGGAGCCTGGGGGGCAGCCGGTGCTTCCCCAGCCGGTGCGTCCTGAGTCTCCTGGGCAGGCTGCCCGGCAGGTTCTGGCGATGCGGCATCCTGTGCGAAGGCCGGAACTGCAACCAGGGCAAGCGCGGCCAGAAGGGCCTGCGAGGGTTTGATCGGCATGGTCAATGTGATCCCTTTGCTGAATGCGTCCACGCGGCCTAGCATGTCCCATCGGCGCTGTCAGGCGGCGATCGGCGCCCGGCCTTCACCAAGCCTTGACCGTGCGAATCCTTGCCGGTCAGGGAAATCTCATCGGACCTTGGCCGATAGTGGTCCGTGGCTGGAATTGGAAAGGGTCGTGGATGAACCACGACCCTGGCGCCCTTGGCGCATTCCCCCTGCCGGACTGGCCGGTCATCATTGATGGGCACGCTAGTCTCGCAGCCTCCGTCCGTCAACTGTCCAGTCGGGCAGGTCCGGCCATGAAAAAAGCCGCGCCCGAAGGCGCGGCAGTCCAACAGGGAGGAAGGTTCGCGCATCAACGACCGTGGATGCCGAACGATTCCCATACTGGCATGAAGGTCTTAAAATAGTATTGTCGCGGCGAACGCCGGATCGCGGCATTCGGCAACACCACGAATGGGGACAGGCATGGCTGGCGTTGTGGATGGAACCGCGAACACGATTTTCGTCGGCGGTGCCGGGCAGGATCACGCGGTTCCCCAGGCGCTGCTGCTGAAATACGCAAATCGCCATGGCCTGATCGCAGGGGCCACGGGCACCGGCAAGACCGTGACGCTTCAAACGCTGGCCGAAAGCCTGTCCCTGGCGGGAGTCCCGGTGTTTCTTGCCGATGTAAAAGGCGATCTGGCCGGCATGGCGCAGCCCGGCAGCGGGGATGGCACGCACCATCAGGCCTTCGCCGACCGGGCCGCGCAGATCGGCCTGATGCTGGATTATCAGGCGTTTCCGGTGACGTTCTGGGATGTCTGGGGCGACAAGGGCCACCCCGTCCGCACGACGCCTGCCGAGATGGGGCCGCTGCTGCTGTCGCGCCTGATGGGCCTGACGGAGGCGCAGGAAGGGGTGATGAACATTGCCTTTCGGGTGGCCGACGCGCAGGGGCTGGCGCTTCTGGATCTCGAGGACTTACGGGCCCTGCTGGTCTGGGTCGGCCAAAACGCGGCCGACCTGTCGCTGCAATATGGCAATGTCGGCACGACCAGCGTTGGCGCCATCCAGCGAGCGCTGCTGGTCCTGGAAAATCAGGGCGGCGACCGGCTGTTCGGCGAGCCGGCGCTGGAATTGGCCGATATGATCCGGCAGGATGCATCAGGCAAGGGGATGATCAATATCCTTGCCGCCGACCGGCTTATGACGTCGCCCCGGCTGTATGCGACATTCCTGCTGTGGCTGCTGTCGGAGCTATTCGAGCAACTGCCCGAGGTGGGCGATTCCGATCGCCCGCGCGTTGCGTTCTTCTTTGACGAAGCGCATCTGCTGTTCGATGGCGCGCCCAGGATTCTGGTGGAAAAGGTCGAACAGGTCGCACGGCTGATCCGGTCCAAGGGCGTCAGCCTGTGGTTCGTCAGCCAGAACCCGGCCGATATTCCCGAAAGGGTTCTGGGCCAGCTTGGCAACCGCATCCAGCACGCGCTGCGCGCCTTTACCCCCAAGGATCAGAAGGCCCTGCGCATGGCCGCCGAGAATTACCGCCCCAATCCTGAATTCGACACGGCCGACGCCATCCAGCATGTCGGCATCGGCGAGGCAGTGACCTCCTTGCTCGAGGCAAAGGGCGTGCCGGGCATCGCGCAACGTACCCTGATCCGCCCGCCTTTCAGCCGCATGGGACCGGTTTCGGACGCCGAGCGGGCCGAGCTGATCAGCGCATCCCCCATGGGCCTGAAATACGGCCGCACGATCGACCGCGATTCGGCCCACGAAATTCTGGCCCGGCGGGCCGCCGGGGCTGCAACGGCCCAAGGCCAGGCCCCTGCAGACGATGCGGGGCTGTTCGACATGGACCGCCGCGAATACCGCAACGCCCGCCGATCCGAGCCGCGCGAGGATATCCAGCCGCCGCGCGGTCGGTCATCGCGCAGCGACTCGATCGTCGAAACCTTTGGCAAAAGTCTTGCCCGGCAACTGGGCACGAAGTCGGGACAGGCCATCGTCAGGGGCGTGCTGGGATCGCTGCTGCGGGGACGCTGAGCCCCGACCCGACCGAGGCCAGCATCGCCGCCCCGAGGCCCAAGCCCGTGCGGACCGGGGCAGGCGCATCGGCCACGGCGGCGCGCATTTCCGCCAGAATCGCGATCATCAGAAGAACATGACGATGCATGTCGTATTCCGCCAGTCGCTGGAGACGGGCATCGTTCATGACTGCCTCTTCCGCGCGAAGCCGGGGCAGGGACGTGCCGGGGGCGGGACAGCGGTCGGACCGCAACAGCCGCTTCAGATCCCGTTCGCGCCGCCAGCCGGACTGGCCTTCGCGCGCGGCACGGATCAGCACGCTGGGACGGCGGAGGGGCGCGGTCACAGGGCGGGGGCGAAAGGCGACGACATTCGGCATGTAGCTCATCGAGACTGTCCCATTCTGGTTGGTCCGATCAGCTTCACACAACCTTTGCGGGTGTTGCCTGCCGTCTTGTCGCAGCGTGCGCTGAGGCAACGCATCTTTAGGGTTTGTTAGGGAATGTTGCGGCTATCTGCTGGTTAGCAGCCGTTTCATTAACCACGCTTAACGCAACCCAGGGTGGTTCAGTTCCTTAGCCGCCCAGGATGACAAGGGACCAGACATGACGCTATTGACCGGTGATTTCGCCATCGACAGCTTTGCCGCGGAGCACCGTTCGCCATCCGAGGCAGCCATTCCCCAGGACAATCTGCCGGACGACGCGCGCCTTTACCTGCGCCATGTGGAGCAGGGCCAGTCGATCCGCGCCCTGGCGCGGGCCGAGGGCTGCCATGCCTCGACGATCCTGCGCCGGATACGCCGCTTCGAGGCTCGGCGCGACGATCCGCTGGTGGACGGAGCCCTGACCGAGGGTACCGAACGGCGGGGAATTCTGGACGACCGGCAAGCGATGCGCCTGTTGCGGCGTCTGGCCGAACCGGGCGCGGTTCTTGTGACGGCCGAGGGCATGGACCGTGCCATCATCAGCCGCGACGATATCCGAACCGCCGTTCTGGACCGCTGGATCGCCGAACTCATGGCGCTGAACGGATGGGTACTGCCGTCGGCTGCGCCGGGCCGGGTGCAGCGTTATGCCATTGCCCCCGCAGGCCGCGAGGCGCTGCGCCGGATGCTGCGCTCGCCCCGGCAGCGCAAGGCGGTGCCCGGCCCCGCCGATTTCACCGATGCCCGGCCCGTGGCCAACGACAACGATCTGGGCATGGCCGAGGCCGCGGCAGGCTTTGACCATGCGGAAAAACATCGTGTCTGGGACAGCCGGATCGTCCCCGATCCCGAAGACGGGCGCCGCCGCCGCCGTGCGCGCGTCAACATTGCCGAAAGCCCTCTGCTTCTTCTGGCGCGCCGTCGCGACAATGACGGCACGCCGTTCCTGACGCCCGGAATGGTCGGCGCAGGAGAGCGTCTTCGCGAGGATTTCGAGTTGGCGCAGATGGGGCCGCGGGTCACGCAGAACTGGACCGGCTTCATGACCTCGGGGATCGATGTCAGCCGCAGTGGCGGAGGCTATCGCGGGGGGTCCGAATCGGCCCGCGACCGGGTGGCGGTTGCGCTGCGCGATCTTGGCCCCGGCATGGGCGACATCGTGCTGCGGGTCTGCTGTTTCCTGGAAGGAATCGAAATGACCGAGCGTCGCCTGGGCTGGTCGGCGCGGTCGGGAAAGATCGTGCTGCGCTTGGCGCTGATGCGGCTGGAACGCCATTATCAGGAAACCTATGGCAGTGGATCGCGCCTGATCGGTTGACGAAAAAGGGGCACTCGGCCCCTTTTCCTTTGGTACAGGTTTACTCGGCGGCGTGGCGATGCGCCGCCTTTTCTGCCCGTGCAGCCCGGATGCCGGCCCCATAGGCGGGGCTGATGCGGTCGAAGTGAACCAATACCCGGTCAACCACGTCCTCGTCCGCGCCCTCCATGGCGGCGGCGATGTTGCGATACAGTCGCGCGCGTTCCTCATCGGACAATACGCGGTCATGCAAGGCGCGGGGCTGTTCGTAATCGTCGATAAGCTGCCGGTGGGGCTGGCGTGCGGCCACGCCGGCCAGACGCAGCGGCGGTTCGGTAAAGGACGGGTCTTCCACTGCGCCGCCCCGGCTGTTCGGTTCGTAATAGGCATCCGTGCTGCCGGTCACCTGACCGTAAAAGTTCATCTGCCCATCCTTGTGATAGTGATGGACCGGGCATTTCGGGGCGTTCACCGGCAGATGTTCGTAATGTGTGCCAAGGCGATAGCGATGCGCGTCGGCATAGCTGAAGACACGGGCCTGCAACATCTTGTCGGGGCTGTAGCCGATGCCGCGAACCTTGTTCGACGGACTGAAGGCCGCCTGTTCGATCTGTGCGAAATAGTTGTCGGCGTTGCGATTCAGTTCGAATTCGCCCACCTCGATCAGGGGATAATCCCCATGCGGCCAGACCTTGGTCAGGTCAAAGGGATCGTAAGGGGTCTTTTCCGCATCCAGTTCCGGCATGATCTGGACGAACATTTTCCAGCGGGGAAACTCGCCGCGGTCGATCTTGCCAAACAGCGCCTCCTGATAGCCTTCGCGCGTATGGCCGATGATCTCGGCGGCCTGGGCATTGGTATAATGACGATGGCCCTGCTGAGTCTTGAAGTGGAACTTTACCCAGAAACGCTCGCCGTCGGTGTTCCAGAAGGAATAGGTGTGGCTGCCGAAGCCGTCCATGAAGGTCGGATCCTGCGGCAACCCGCGATCCGACATCAGGATCGTCACCTGGTGCAGCGATTCGGGCACTTGGCCCCAGAAATCCCACATGGCGGTTGCGCTGCGCAGATTGGTGCGGGGATGACGCTTCTGGGTGTGGATGAAATCCGGAAACTTCAGCGGGTCGCGGACAAAGAACACAGGGGTGTTGTTGCCGACCAGATCCCAGTTGCCCTCATCGGTATAGAACTTGAGGGCGAATCCACGGACGTCGCGCTCGTGATCGGCGGCGCCCATCTCTCCGGCGACGGTCGAAAAGCGAGCCAGCATCGGGGTGGCCTTGCCCACCTGGCCGAAGATCGAGGCACAGCTATAGCGTGTGATGTCCTGCGTTACGGTGAAGGTGCCGAAGGCACCCCAGCCTTTTGCATGGACCACCCGTTCAGGGATGCGTTCACGATTCTGGTGTGCCAGCTTTTCCAGCAACTGATAATCCTGCATCAGCACCGGGCCGCGGTCGCCTGCTGTTTCGCTGTGCTGATTGGAAGCGATGGGCGCACCGGCGGTCGTGGTCAAACGGGGGCGGCTACGGTCCTGGGTCATGAAAACCTCCTGAAAATTGGCTGAACGAATGGGTGACACAGCAGGGTGATAATGTAAAATTGGAATAACTGACCCGCAGAATAAGGCTTCCTGATGAACATTACCCTGCGGCAATTGCGCTATTTTCTGGCGTTGGCCCGGCACACGCATTTCACGCGCGCTGCCGAGGAAATGCATGTGACTCAACCTGCCCTGTCCATGCAGATCCGTGCCCTAGAGGATGACATCGGCACGGCCCTGGTGGAACGCACCCCTGCGGGCGTCGTTCTGACTCCTCAGGGCCGCGCCCTGGCCGAACAGGCGCGGCTGGTGATGGCTGCCATGGCGGGACTGGAACAGGCGATGCGCCAGCCGGGGCGGGGCGGGAGGCTGATGCTGGGGATGATTCCGACGGTCGCCCCCTATCTGCTGCCCGAGGCGCTGCCGATCCTGCGCGCCCGCGACATTGG
Organism: Paracoccus subflavus; assembly: GCF_004310345.1. Taxonomy (GTDB): domain Bacteria; phylum Pseudomonadota; class Alphaproteobacteria; order Rhodobacterales; family Rhodobacteraceae; genus Paracoccus; species Paracoccus subflavus. The sequence goes on from NZ_SISK01000010.1 coordinate 12,615, forward strand.
CCGCGACCTGCATCTGCGCGAGGCTCAGACCGACCGGCTGGTCGAGGAACTGTCGCAGGGGCGGCTGGACGCGGCCGTGACGGCTACGGCGCCGGATACGGCTGATCTCGTGGCGGTGCCGCTGTTCACCGACCGTTTCTGGCTGGCCGGCAGCCGCGACCAGATCGCGCGGTTCGGCAGTCTGCATCCCGGCCCGCGCGATCTCGATCCGGGACGGCTGCTGCTTTTGGACGAGGGGCACTGCCTGGGCGACCAGGCGCTGGAGGTATGCGGCTTGGGAAGAGGCGCAGCGCGGCTGGATCTGGGGGCCGCGTCGCTGTCCACGCTGTGCAGGCTGGCTGCGCAGGGGATGGGTCTGACCTTTCTGCCGCAGATCGCCGTGCGGCAGGAACAGGCTGCGGCCCCCGGCCTGTCGGTTGTGGCCTTTCCCGAACCGCAGCCCTCGCGGCAGGTGATGCTGCTGCGCCGCGCCTCGACCCCGGCGCAAGGATGGTTCGACGACCTGGCCACGATCCTGGCGCAGGCGGGTGAAAAGGTCATTGCCGGTTGAAAGGATGCAAGGGAACTGACAGGACAGGCCAAGACTTTTCATTCCGATAGAAGCCGAACCGGACCAATCTCATGCAGAACATCCTTGCCCTCATGCAACAACCCGAAGCCTGGGTCGCCCTGGGAACCCTTGTGGTGATGGAGGTGGTTCTGGGCATCGACAATCTTCTGTTCATCTCGATCCTGTCGAACAAGCTGCCCGAGGATCAGCGGGAACGGGCACGCAAGATCGGCATCAGCCTGGCCCTGGTGCTGCGCCTGGGCCTGCTGGCGACGGTGGCCTGGATCGTGCAACTGACCCAACCGGTCGTGACCCTGCTTGGAAACGAATTTTCCTGGAAGGACATTATCCTGATTGCAGGGGGCCTGTTCCTGGTCTGGAAGGCGACAAAGGAAATCCATCACCACGTCGATCCGACCGATCACGAGGATACGATGATCGGAACCGCTGGAATGACCTTCGGCAGTGCCATCGTACAGATCCTGATCCTGGATCTGGTCTTTTCGATCGACAGCATCATCACCGCCGTCGGCATGACCCCACATGTCGAGATCATGGTGGTCGCCGTCGTCACCGCCGTGACCGTGATGCTGCTTGCCGCAAACCCGCTGGCCAACTTCATCGGCAAGAATCCCACGATCGTGATGCTGGCCCTTTCCTTCCTGCTGCTGATCGGCACCACGCTGATCGCCGAAGGCTTTGGCGTCGATGTGCCCAAGGGCTATGTCTATGCGGCGATGGCCTTTTCGGCCACCGTCGAGGGTCTGAACATGTGGGCCAGAAATGCGCGACTGCGCAAAAAGGCCGCCGCACGCTAAGGGAAAGATCAAATCCGCAGGGGCCGCCAAAGCGGCCCTTGTTTCCCGATCCGGAGGGCTGGTACCCGAGGTCGGTGTGTCTGATCCATTCCAGAACGAGTTCCTGCCTGTAGGCTGGTGTCGGGGTTTCGAACCATGGGGAAACGTCGAATGCATGTGACACAGCCATGGTAGTGACCTGCCGTCCTGTACGGTAGAAGCCGGACCGGTTCGGCATTGGTCCCTGACGCCACCTCTGCCAGCAAGGGGAGGTTGTGTAGTCTGGGCGACAGCAAAAAAGCAGCGCTATCCGGCCGCGTGGCGCTGGCTCAGCAGAAGCAAATCACCCATCAAAGCCTTCTTCCACGAAGATTGGGAATCACGCCTCAAACGTGATGAATAGCTCCTGAGCCGCTTGAAGCATCTGCGTTGGCCACATCTGCCGCTTCCAGCGTCGAGCGGAACCGGATTTTCGAGCGCTCGACGTGACGGAAAAAGGCTTCCTGCGCGCGTTCACGATTTCCCGAAGCAAGCGCGTCCAACCGCCTATGCGGCGAAGTTCTCGACCCCGTCCGGCGTGGCGCTCGGCCTTGCTCGTGGGCATGCCAATCTCGGCGACTTCACCGAGGAGGCGATCGCCGATCCCGAATTGCTTCGGCTTTGCGCGCTTGTTGATTTCGAGGTTGACCCCCATAACCCCTATCCCGGAGCCTAGACCGGCCATGTGCGCATCGAGTACGAGAACGGCGCCGTGGACGAGGCCGACCAGGGTCACATGCGCGGCGGCATCGAAGAGCCCCTGACGCGCGAGGAAATCGACGCCAAATTCCGGGCCAATGTCGCATTCGGCGGACATGGCGATGCCGGCGCGCTTCTTGACGGATGCAATCGCATCGGCCGCATGAGCGGGGGCCATGAACTGATTGCGGAGCTGGCGAAATGAAAAACGAAGACCTGACGGATCGGGTGGCCCTCGTCACGGGGGCGTCACGCAACATTGGCCGCGCCATCGCCGTCGCTCTGGCTTCGAGGGGCGCCAATGTGATCGTGCATGTGGCGACCGACACATCGGCCGGGACCGAGACGGCCGGGGGGCCACCGTTTCGATCCACGCCCCCGCGTGGGGGGCGACTCGCAACTGCGTCCTGCTTGATCGCGATGGTCGGGTTTCGATCCACGCCCCCGCGTGGGGGGCGACGCGGCATACTTCGACCGGCTGGCCGACACCTATTCCGTTTCGATCCACGCCCCCGCGTGGGGGGCGACGATAGGTCCGTCCCACGTCTCCCGCTCGACCGCGTTTCGATCCACGCCCCCGCGTGGGGGGCGACCCCGGCTCGACCGCATAGCAGTCGGGCGGCAGGTAGTTTCGATCCACGCCCCCGCGTGGGGGGCGACAAAAACGCCATGGTCAGCGTCCGCCCGGACGGCCGTTTCGATCCACGCCCCCGCGTGGGGGGCGACTCTTCGAGAACTGCCAGGTCCGTGATGACATACACGTTTCGATCCACGCCCCCGCGTGGGGGGCGACCTGCCGGGGGCCTCGCCTATGGGCAGCATTTCGTTGTTTCGATCCACGCCCCCGCGTGGGGGGCGACGATGGCGATGGCCTCGTCCTGGGGCAGCGGCTCGTTTCGATCCACGCCCCCGCGTGGGGGGCGACGCAACGCCTGCATGGTGGAGCACGTCTTCAAGCGGTTTCGATCCACGCCCCCGCGTGGGGGGCGACGCCCCCTCGCAACTGGAAGCCGCATACCAGGTCTGGTTTCGATCCACGCCCCCGCGTGGGGGGCGACAGCACGAGCGGCAGGCGATGTTCGCGCTGTTCCTGTTTCGATCCACGCCCCCGCGTGGGGGGCGACATCCCCGCGACTTCCCAGGTCATCGAGGATTTCTGGTTTCGATCCACGCCCCCGCGTGGGGGGCGACATCTGCCCGGTGACGTTCACGCCGTTCATGCGCAGTTTCGATCCACGCCCCCGCGTGGGGGGCGACAAATGCGCGGGACGTTATTGTAAGGCGCGGAATTGTTTCGATCCACGCCCCCGCGTGGGGGGCGACACCGGGTCCATCGGCGTCTCCATGGCGGCTATGGCGTTTCGATCCACGCCCCCGCGTGGGGGGCGACCGCCTCGGCAGCATCAAGCAGGCCTCGCTGACGCAGTTTCGATCCACGCCCCCGCGTGGGGGGCGACGTCAAGGGTGGGGGGGATCATGTCGGAGACGAACAGTTTCGATCCACGCCCCCGCGTGGGGGGCGACCTGCGGACAACACGACCAAGGACCAGACCTCGCTGTTTCGATCCACGCCCCCGCGTGGGGGGCGACGCGTCGGCCAACTGGTCGGACTGTGCGATAACCTTGTTTCGATCCACGCCCCCGCGTGGGGGGCGACGCGCGCGTAGCAGCATTTCGGGACGCGTCGCGATGTTTCGATCCACGCCCCCGCGTGGGGGGCGACGCCTTTTTGAACGGCATTTCGGTTTCGGGATCACGGGTTTCGATCCACGCCTCCGCGTGGGGGGCGACCGCGCGCCAGCCCGTCGCCGTCCTCTGGTCCGCTGTTTCGATCCACGCCCCCGCGTGGGGGGCGACCGCAGTCGTCGCCGCGATCCCGACCGGCAGCCCGGCGTTTCGATCCACGCCCCCGCGTGGGGGGCGACGAGTTCAGGGGGTTCTTTCCTAGATTGTTGGCCTGTTTCGATCCACGCCCCCGCGTGGGGGGCGACAAATCGCGCATGAAATTCGGCAGGGTCGAAACATCGGTTTCGATCCACGCCCCCGCGTGGGGGGCGACTTCGGCCACGGAATAAAGTTATCCGTGTCCCGAAGTTTCGATCCACGCCCCCGCGTGGGGGGCGACAACGAAAAAGGGCGGCCCAAAGCGGGACCGCCCAGTTTCGATCCACGCCCCCGCGTGGGGGGCGACGCCTGCGTGGCCGTCGCCATGGCGTCCAGCCCGCCGTTTCGATCCACGCCCCCGCGTGGGGGGCGACGCCACGGTTGCCGTGTCCGTCATGGCAACATTCTGTTTCGATCCACGCCCCCGCGTGGGGGGCGACATTCGGCCACGGAATAAAGTTTTCCGTGTTCCGAAGTTTCGATCCACGCCCCCGCGTGGGGGGCGACACGATCCGGCACTTTGGGACCTGACACAACATCCCGTTTCGATCCACGCCCCCGCGTGGGGGGCGACCGGCGTCATGCCGGGCTTCCAGCGTTCTGGAAGAGGTTTCGATCCACGCCCCCGCGTGGGGGGCGACTTCCTTCGTGCCCCCATAGAGGGCATCCCGCAAATGTTTCGATCCACGCCCCCGCGTGGGGGGCGACTCGACAGCATTTCCTGCTGGCGCATGACGCCCAGGTTTCGATCCACGCCCCCGCGTGGGGGGCGACCGGCGCAGCTCGTCGTCGAGCCCCTCGGATTCGATGTTTCGATCCACGCCCCCGCGTGGGGGGCGACTGCGCGATCACCATGTCACGGTCGTCATCCACCGTTTCGATCCACGCCCCCGCGTGGGGGGCGACGGCCACCGCATCGGCCACCATTGCCGACTTCGAGGTTTCGATCCACGCCCCCGCGTGGGGGGCGACAAGGAATGGGCCGTTCTCGGCCTTATCGGCAAGGTTTCGATCCACGCCCCCGCGTGGGGGGCGACAAATACACCCGTGACACCGACCAGGGTAACCCCGTTTCGATCCACGCCCCCGCGTGGGGGGCGACTTCTTGGTGGAGGCGGACGCCGTGTTCGTACCGACGTTTCGATCCACGCCCCCGCGTGGGGGGCGACTCGGAAATCTGTCGGGGCAGCCGCCGTTGGGACAGTTTCGATCCACGCCCCCGCGTGGGGGGCGACGCCATGGGCGCCCGCGTCCGGCCCTACTGATACGAGGTTTCGATCCACGCCCCCGCGTGGGGGGCGACCTAACGTGTCAGCAATAGACCGCCTGATTGCACAGTTTCGATCCACGCCCCCGCGTGGGGGGCGACGAGGCAGACATGGCGTGGATGAAGGCGGTAAATTGGTTTCGATCCACGCCCCCGCGTGGGGGGCGACATCTTCCGCGCCTCTGCGCTTCCCGGCAGTGGAGTTTCGATCCACGCCCCCGCGTGGGGGGCGACAACTGGAATTCCAGTGCATCTATCGGGCTGACACGTTTCGATCCACGCCCCCGCGTGGGGGGCGACTTGTGCTGTAACAGCCATGTAACACTACATAGGCGTTTCGATCCACGCCCCCGCGTGGGGGGCGACGAACAGATCTACTCCGTGTTTCAAGTGGCGTGGGTTTCGATCCACGCCCCCGCGTGGGGGGCGACAAAAGCTTGCGTTGTCGGATCAAAAGCCTTCGCAGTTTCGATCCACGCCCCCGCGTGGGGGGCGACCGCCGCCGCACAGCCCGCCCCCGATGAGGTGGCAGTTTCGATCCACGCCCCCGCGTGGGGGGCGACTATAGGGCAAGGGCTCGTCGGAAATGCCGGGCACGTTTCGATCCACGCCCCCGCGTGGGGGGCGACTAGCGCAACCGGGCCAGGTTGTGAGCGCCGTGGTTTCGATCCACGCCCCCGCGTGGGGGGCGACTTGCCCCCCGACGGATCGGACGCGGCCGCCGGAAGTTTCGATCCACGCCCCCGCGTGGGGGGCGACCGCGGTATCCAGACCCCAAATGCAGGCCATCGTCGTGTTTCGATCCACGCCCCCGCGTGGGGGGCGACTGGATCAGGTCGGAAATCTCGGCTTCCTGCGTAAGTTTCGATCCACGCCCCCGCGTGGGGGGCGACGCGGTCGCGCGGCGCGCCGCCCTTAGCCTTGGAGTTTCGATCCACGCCCCCGCGTGGGGGGCGACAAAGTCATTGGCAGAGGCGTTGTCTGTGATCCAAGTTTCGATCCACGCCCCCGCGTGGGGGGCGACGCGTCATAAGCCTTGGGCCGACGAGATGATCAGGGTTTCGATCCACGCCCCCGCGTGGGGGGCGACGGACTTTCGGATGCCTGTTCAGCGGCTCATTGCAGTTTCGATCCACGCCCCCGCGTGGGGGGCGACGCGATCATGCCGCAGCCCCGGCGTTCTGGAAGAGGTTTCGATCCACGCCCCCGCGTGGGGGGCGACCCGGCGCACCGCCGCGGCGGATGCAGATGCGGAGTTTCGATCCACGCCCCCGCGTGGGGGGCGACATGTGCGCGTGACCAGTCGAGACGCTGACAGGGTGTTTCGATCCACGCCCCCGCGTGGGGGGCGACGGCCCGCTGCCGCCAGCTCCATGATGCCTTCCAGTTTCGATCCACGCCCCCGCGTGGGGGGCGACAGGAGCGCGCCGTGGCCGCCAAGAGGGCCAACGAGTTTCGATCCACGCCCCCGCGTGGGGGGCGACCTGCGGTCGATATGCCGATAGGCCACGCGCGGGTGTTTCGATCCACGCCCCCGCGTGGGGGGCGACTGTTCTGGACACGGTCGACCTCGTCCAAGCGACTGTTTCGATCCACGCCCCCGCGTGGGGGGCGACCAGATGCTCGGTCTTCACGATGCCGGGCGTCAGCGTTTCGATCCACGCCCCCGCGTGGGGGGCGACGACGGCCTGGACGGGGGCGGGGGAAGGGGAAGGGGTTTCGATCCACGCCCCCGCGTGGGGGGCGACCTGGCAACGTCCGTGCAGGGCTATCTTGGTCAGATGTTTCGATCCACGCCCCCGCGTGGGGGGCGACGCCGTGTCGGCCGCGACGACGGCTGAAACGCACATGTTTCGATCCACGCCCCCGCGTGGGGGGCGACCGTGGCCGGGACGCTGGAATTCCGCCCAGGCATTGTTTCGATCCACGCCCCCGCGTGGGGGGCGACAGGCTGGTGCTGGTGGTGAGCTAAGGCAAACCGGCGTTTCGATCCACGCCCCCGCGTGGGGGGCGACGCACGCCCCCGTCCGACGACGGGGCATTGCCCGCGTTTCGATCCACGCCCCCGCGTGGGGGGCGACAACTTCCCCTTTGAAGGTCACGACATGGGCAAAGGTTTCGATCCACGCCCCCGCGTGGGGGGCGACTGCCGAGGATTTAACCTGTTTGAAGGCATAAGTGAATCCTCAAGCAATTGCGAAGGCCGAGCTAACGGGCGCTCGGGTTTCAGAGCGGGAAAATCCCGCTCTCTATAAGACAATGATTTCAAAAAGCTGGCCAGGATGCGAACCTGCGCGGAAAAACCGGCACGCTTTGGGTTCGCACAACGGCGTTTAGACGATCAGGGGACCGTTGAGATCCGTGGCGGGCTTGGCGCCGACATGCTCGACGCGGCGGGTCCAGTTCGCACCCAAGTAATAATAGCGAAGACTGTCATGCGCAGGCCGAATGATGGCCTCGAGCCGCGCCTTCAGCCTGGTCCATTGCGCCGGATCGACCTCGATTTCAAAAACAGAGAACTGCACGCGCTGGCCATAATCCTCGCAGGCGCGGGCAACCTGGCGCAGGCGTTTCTTGCCGCCTTCCTCCAAGGTATTCACGTCATAGGTCACAAGAACCAGCATGTCAGCTCCAGAACCAGGGGGGATAGGCGTCGATGTCGCCGCGCAGGTGGCGGGCCAGCATCTGCGCTTGAAGATAGGGGACAAGGCCGAAGGGCGCCTTTTCGCCAAGGAAGGGGTGCAGGCGTTCTTCCTTTTTGCGTTCCTGCCAGGCGGTCAGCACCAGCTTGCGGGCGTCGTCGGACATCAGAACCGCACCGCCCTCCATTTGGCGAAAATCGCCGGCGCGCAGTTGCCGCCGGTTGACCAGCGACAGGGCCAGCCGATCGGCAAGGGGCGCACGCAGTTCTTCCATCAGGTCCAGGGCCAGCGACGGGCGCCCTGGCCGGTCGCGGTGCAGAAAGCCGACCGCCGGGTCCAGGCCCACCGCCTCGCATGCCGAACGGCAGTCATGGGTCAGAAGCGTATAAAGGAACGACAGCAGCGCGTTCATCGCGTCCAGCGGCGGGCGGCGGGACCGGCCGGTCCAACGCAATTCCGGATCAGGCGCGCGGATCAGATGGTCGAAGATGGCGAAATACAGATTGGCCGCCTCGCCTTCAGATCCGCGCAGCAGGTCGATGCTGTCATCTTTCAACTGCACCCGGCGCAGGATCGTCGCCATGCGGTCGGTGGTTGTTTCCAGGCCGGCGCGCGCCGCCGGGTCCATTTCGGCGCCGTAATCGCGCAGCGCCCGGCGAATGACCGCGCGTTGGTTGGCGATCTTGCCCAGGACGATCGAGCGCACGATGTCCTCGGCCGCCTCGGCCTGGCGGTATTGGGCGCGGCGCAGCAGCACGTTGCCCGCCACCGGGCCCTCGATCCGGGCCTGGAAGCGTCCTGCCCGGTCCAGGATCGTAATGCTGATGCCGCGTCCCGCGCAGGTGCCGATCAGCGCCGGGCTGACCAGGATCGGCCCGAACACCACGACCGAGGCCAGCATGTGCAGCGGCACCCGCGCCTTTTCGGCGCCCTCGATCTCGGCCACCAGGTTCTCGCCGTCCTTTTTCAGGGCGGCGCCTTCGGTGGTGACATAGACGGTGTTGAGCAGTTTCTTCACGGTGCCTCCAGCGCGCGGGACAGCATCCGGTCGCGCCATTGCCGCACCGGGCGGGCGACGGTGTCCGGGCGGCAGAGGTCAAGCAGCGAACAGGCCCGGCAGCGCGACTTGTGCGGCGTGGGCGGCGGGGTGATGCGGCTGGCAAGGACGGCCGCAAGGTCGGCGATGGCGCCTTGGGTCAGCGCGCGAAGGTCGGGATCGAAGGGCACGGTGACGCGGCGCTTGGTCTGGGCATAGAACAGCGCGCCTTCGGGCACGGACCGGCCGGTCATCTCCTCGAGGCACAGGGCCTGGGCGCAAAGCTGCGCCTCGTCGGCGCGGTGCAGTTTCGGCTTGCCGCGCTTGTATTCGACCGGGAAGGCGGTTTCGCCATCCGGGCCGGGCGCGAATTCAACCAGATCGGCCACCCCCGTCAGGTTCAGCCGCCGCGAGGCCAGCGGCAGCGCCAGCACCCGCCGCACCCCGCGCGCCTTGCGGCTGCCGCCCTTGTCGGCCACCGCGTGCAGCACGTCGCCTTCGGCGGTAAAGCGGTTTTCGGCCCAGACCCGTTCCAGATGGATCAGCGCCGCCTGTCGCAGGCAATAGACCGCGTGCTGCACCGCCGAGATGGGGATGGGTTCCGTATCGGCGGGCATGGGGGTCAGACCAGATCCAGAACCTCAACGCCGTCCGGCAAGCCGTCGCGGTCAATCTGAACGACATAGTCCGAAAACTTGCGCGCCGGTGCGTGGTTGCCAAGCCCGCGATCATCCAAGGCGCGGAATTCGCCATCCACGTTGCGGCCAATGGTGACACGGTCGAACAGCTTGTGCGCCGGGGCGTTGCCAAGGGCATTTTCATGCCGGAAGACGATCAGGCGCCGGGTCGTCATCTCGCCCCGCGCTGCCGAACGGTCGTGTTCGAACATGTTCGTCAGGGCCTCGAACAGCAGTTCCAGGTCGGCTTCGGAAAACCCGGTCCGTTCGGCGAACTTGGCCGAGATGAAGCCATGCGCGACATAAAGGCCGTAAGGCACAATGTGCTTGCGGCCCATGGTGCGGTTGTCGGTTCGGGTGTCGCCGTCCTCGGCACCCTCGGCACGTTTTTTCTGTTCTGCCTCGTTGGTGGCGGCCATCCGGGTAATCGAGATTTCCACCGGCAGGATCGGCTCGACCGAATTGGCAAAGGTCATCTGCACCGGCCCCTTGACCTGTCCGCAGTTGATGCCGGTGGACATGACCGCGCCAAAGGTCCGCACGTCGAAGAAGTTGCGGCACATCCAGTCGCGCAATTCCCTGGCCTCGGCGTCATCCCTGGGGTTCAGCTTGGCCTCTTTCTTGCCGGACGTTTCGCCCCGCAGGGCGGTATAGGCTTGACGGTGTTTTTCGTTCAGAATCGCGCCTTCCTGGACATAGATGTGGTGCCCGGCCTCGCCCGTCCGGGCCAGTTCGACATAATTACGGATCTTGCGTTTCAGGCTGACATCGCTGACCAGCCCGTGGCTGGTCTCGGGGTCCAGCCGAGGCAGGTTGCCCGCATCCGGGTCACCGTTGGGATTGCCGTTGGCGACATCGAAGATCAGCACGAAGTCATGGCGGCGGGAAAGCGTGGTCATTCGGTCACCTCGGAAACAGATTCTGTTTGTGGAGCAGACGTCTTGCGTAAACTAGCTTGGTGGTAATACCCCAAGGCAAACTTAGCCTGTGCGGTCGGTGGCAGGGAAGCTGGAAATGGTTCTCCTGAAACATCGAGCAGATTGGCAATCTTTTCTATTTCGTCCTGAAGGTAGTGCGCGAACGCAGGCTTTTCTTTGCGAATCTTGCTCAAATGATTGAATGCGTTTGCTGCAAGAGATCCAAAGACGCGAGATGGCGTGGAGGATGCTGATCCATAAAATTTATCTCGGATAGTAGCATTCACATTTTTACCTAAAGCAGTTTTCTGGACATTTTCGTAAGCAGCGAACAAGCGTCCTAGCACATAGCCAATGTCCTTAGATGTGGGATCCAAAGCCACAGGAGCCTCCCTCGAATTGAAATTGCGGATCAGGACGGATTTCAGGATCGCGGCGCGCAGGGCGTTCACCTCGCCATCGGCGCGGATGCGCATCAGCGCGGTGGACATCAGCGTCAGCGGATAGGGGGTGCCGGTGACGATCGCGCGCATCCAGTCGCCCGCCACCAGCGGCGGCACGTTTTCCCGTTTGCCCAGCACGGCCAGTTCGGTCAGGTAACGCCACAAGGGCGGCCAGCCGTCGCGGGGCGGTGGTTCGATGGCGATGTCGGTCAGATAGCGCCGATAGTTTTCGGCCAGCGTCCCGAAATCGTTTTCCCACCAGAACCGCACCGACAGGCGGGCGGCGTTGGGGGCCAGACCCAGGACATGAAAGCGCACCCCTTGGGCCAGTTCGGGGGCGATCTGGGCCAGCGGCTTGCCGTCGCGCATCAGCAGCAGCTTGTCCCGGATCTTGCCTTCTTCGATTGCCTCGTCGTCCCCGGCATGGGTGCGCGCCCCGAACATGACGGCCACCCATTTGTCCGCCTTCTCGGCGGCGGCCTGATCCGCGCAATCGGCCCAGAATATCGTCGAGGCATCGCCGATCTGGATGCGGTGGTTCGGGTCGGCAAGGTAACGGTTCAGCGCGGTGGTATAGGCAAAGGCGGCGGCCTCGGACACGGGGGCGTTGTCGCCCTGTTCGTGGCCATAGGAGGTGAAGGCATCAAGGTTGAACGAGATCAGACTGGCACCCGAGGATTGCGCCCCCCAGACGCCCTTGATCGACGGATGCAGCCGCGCCACCGGGGCGGCGTCGCCGGTGACAAGGCAGATTTGCGGGTCCGAGGCTCCTTCGGCCCCGATCTTGCGCCACAATTCCCTTGCGGCGGGGCGATCATGCAGAAAGGTGAATTCGGATGACAGGCGGAACACCAGGTTCTGGTCGCGAACATCGTCGTGCCATATCGGGGCAGCAAACCTTTCGGGTGTCCAGCCTTCCAGAAACAGGCGCAAGGCTGCAAGCCCTTCATCGGTGGCGTCGGTCAGCCAATCCAAGTGTTTCGCCTTGAAGGCCGCATGTTCCTCGGACGTGCGTTTGCTCAGGCCACTGGTGATACCCAGCACATAGGCAGTCTTGTCCCACAGCACATTGGGATCGATCCCGACCGTGCGCTTCTTGGCCTGCGGCACCAACATCATCCTGGGACTGCGCTTCTTGTCGTCGCCGCGCAGATCCACCACCTCGGCCACCGATCCGTCCGGGTTCAGCACCACGCAAAAGCCGATCTTTTCGGACGAATAGCCGAAGGGCGGGGCGTCGGGCAGGCGGTCATGGGCGCGGACCAGGGCGGCAAGCAGGCTCATCGTTTCACCTCGGGGCTGCCGGGGGGCGGGACGTCGATCACGCCGTTGCGCAGCGTGGCGCGGAACAGCAGCGACGGGCGGCCGGGGGCGGCGTGGTCGATGTCCCACAGCATGAAGCCCAGATCGCGCGGCGTCCCAAAGCCAAGGTCCGGCATTTCGGCCTGGCGCGCCCGGGACGGGGCCGGTGTCGTGGTGGGTGTGCCGCCTTGGCAAAGATCGCCCCAGCCGGGGCCTTGGGGGCTGGGCAGGGATGCGCCAGGATCGACCAGCGCAAAGCTGGCGGCGAATTCGCGGGTGCCCAGACAAGGCTGGTGAAAGCACTGTCCGCGCGCGGCGCGGCGGTTAAAGATGTCCAGATGCTTGCCCTCGGTGTCCGAGGCATCGGCGCGGGCGGTCAATTCGAAATGCGCCTCGATCACATAGGCGGGGTTGACCAGCACGGTCGAGGCGCGCTGCTGGCGATCCTCATCGACCAGCAGTTGCACACCTCCCAGGTCGCCCCGGTTCATCGCCCGCTTGATCGTGCCCGCCGGGGCCTTGTGGCCGACCTCGTTGCGGCGGATGGACTGAAAGCGGATCGGTTCCAGCACATGGATGCGGTCGATCACCCAACGGATCGCGGGCTTCCAGTGGATCGCCTCGAGGATGCCGCGCGCGGCCGATGGGGGCATCACGTCGTAGGACGTGCGCTCGACCTTGAGTTCCGGGCGGGTGAACAGGGCATGACGGCCCCAGACGTGCAATCGGATACCGTAGGTCACTTTTTACCCCAATATTTAGAATCACATTATCCATTCGCCATCTTCACGCAAGCGAGATTCTATGTAAGCTATAACCCTCACCGCAAGCGGCGAGGGTTATCTCCAAACAGCAGAAAACCTAGGTTTCTATCCACACCTTGCAGGTGACATTTACTGATTAAGGAAGCAGTCTTAACACCACCCGTAAAGCTAAAGCAGTGCATTCCAGCAACGCTTCTAGGAGGCGATTAGGCGTTGGGGGCTTGAAGAACATGGTCGGCTCCATCCTCAGATGCCTAAAAATAGATCTAGAATGGCAGCTTGTCAACTTCCTAGGATTTCTTCTGAAATCAAATCACCGCCATATCTGCATCCAGGTAATCTGCCCGTTCCCACCACAAACCGAAATCCTTTCGGTAAAGGCTATCGGTTTCCAGCACGCAGAACTGGTCGCCGCGCAGGTCGGGGGCGCGGAACGTGGCGTGGCCATTGGCCAGCAACAGATCGCGGGCCTTGGCGGGCACCTGCACCGTGAACATCTGCACGTCCCGCGCGATGGCACTTGACGGAATATCGGCGACCGTCAGTCGGTCCACGATCTTGCGGGCTGCGTCCTCGGTTCTGACGATGACCGGGACCATCGGGCTGTCGATCATGCGGAACGCCTCGGCGGTAGTCCGATAAGCAAAGTCTGTGCCTGAATGACCAATCTTGAACTTATCGAGGATGCCTTCCCGATCGAGTTCCTTGTTGCCGTTTTTGTTGGTGCCAGCCATCGCTCGCCAATAGACCTGTTCGAACCAGTCGCGGATCGCCTCGGCGTCCAGCAGGTTTTTATGGCCGAACCGGGCGGCAGTGCCGCGCATCGCGTCGGCCAGCGGCTTGATCTGCCGGTGGGGCGGGTGGCCGGGGGCGCTGAACACGGTCAGGGTGCTGTCCTCGACCGGGCGCCGGCCTTCGCGGTTCACGCGGCCTGCGGACTGGACGATGCTGTCCAGCCCAGCCTCGGCCCGCCAGCCTTTCGGAAAATCCAGATCGACCCCGGCCTCGATCAGACTGGTGGCGATCAGGCGACAGGGCTGGCCGGTGGCCAGCCGCTGCTGGATGTCGGCGATGATGCCGCGGCGATGGGCGGGATACTGGCGGGTGGTCAGGTGGACCAGCCCATCCAGCCCCTCGGACCGCGCGGCCTGGAACAGTTCCAGCGCGTGGCGGCGGCTGTTGACGATCATCATGGCTTTCGGCGTGTCGCGAAGGGCGGCGATCAGGGCGTCGTCGTCCATTTCTCCGCCGTCCCGGATGCGGGCGCGGCGCAGGCGGCGGGCCAGTCCCGTGACGTCGGGGGCCAGTTCGCGCCCGGCCAGCGGCAGGCCCCCCGCCAGTTGCGCGCTGTCGAAGGCGGGCTGGGTCGCGGTGCAGATGACAACCGTGCAGCCGTAATGGATTGCCAGCACATCCAGCATCCGCAGGACCGGCATCAGCAAGGGGCGAGGCAGAACCTGCGCCTCGTCAAGGATGACGATTGACCCTGCGATGTTGTGCAGCTTGCGGCAGCGCGAGGGACGGGCGGCGAACAGGCTTTCAAACAGTTGCACGTTGGTGGTGACAACGATGGGCGCCGCCCAGTCCTCCATCGCAAGGCGCAGCTTGTCGCGCCCCTGCTGGCCCGGGCGCTCGGTGTCGATCGAGGAGTGATGTTCCAGCACCACGTTGCCGAACAGGTCGCGAAAGGTCTTTGCGGTCTGGTCGATGATCGAGGTATAGGGGATCGCATAGATGATCCGCCGATGCCCGTGACGCGCGGCGTGATCCAGCGCGAACCCCATCGAGGCCAGCGTCTTGCCGCCGCCCGTCGGCACGGTCAGGGTGAACAGGCCTGGCGACATCTCGGCCTTGTCCCGGACATGGGCCAGGATATCCGCGCGCAGACGGTTCAGGTCGTTGGGTTCGAAACCCGTCATCCGCTGGTCAAAGGCTGCCCGCAGGTCTGGCAGGATGTCGGACAGGGCGGGCCATTCGCGATCATGCTGCCGGTCCTCAAGCCGGTCGTAGAACGCCTCGGTGTCCTTGAAGTCGGCATCCACCAGGCAGGAAAACACCATCCGCCCGGCGACCGACAGGTCGAATCCGGCCTGGTCTCCGGGCCGGACCTTGGGCATGATCTCGTCCGCCAGCGGGCCAAGATCCGCCTCGGCCGCGGCGGTGATAGCGGGGGGGAGGGGGTCGCGCTGGCGAAAGCCCTCGATCCGGCGGCTGCGGGCAGCGTCCGACCCGGTGGCGTCCGGCAGGCCCGCATGGTGGCCCAGGATGGCATGGGCCAGAACCTCGGCCACCCAGGTCTGAGAGGTGGACTTGGCGCGTTCCAGCAGCAGGCTGGCCCCGGCGGACGAATGATCGACCGGTGATCCGTTGCCGTGCAGGCGTCGCTGGAAGGCTGGGTCATATTTGCCAAAGTCGTGATACCGCCCAGCCATCTGTGCGCACCGCGACAGGCCGGCATGCCTCCCCGTATCCGCCGCACGACAGGCGGTCTGGTCTAAGTGGACTGGAAGGGCCTGCCAATCACTGCAATCACTCTGCTTGCCCGAGTGAGCAAAATAGGGCTTTGAGGATTTTGAATACATCCATCACCTTGATCTGGGACTTTGGCCATCCACAACCTCGGACATGACTTTACAAATGCTATGGGGCGTCCCGTATGGCCGCAATCGTGTTAGTTTCTATCTAAGAATGATCCGGGTTCAGAGTAAATCCTTGGAGCGGGACGGCCTTGCGCCAACTGATCCAACCCGCCTTCTGACCGAAAGAGGTGTGATCTCCTCCAAGGGTTCGGCGGCCAAGGGAAATATCCTGCCCAAGCATCCTCGCGTGAGCCATTGCTGCCATCAACTACCTTGGACGACCTGCGATTGCCGGCGATTAGCGGCTGTTCCTTCAGCGCAAGCCGAGATCGCCTTGGGATTACATCATCCCAGAGTTGGCTCTTTGACGTCAAGAACTGCCGAGCCCGATGACCCGCAAGCCGGGTGGCGACTGCGGGATGGTCGATATCTTCATCCTGGTTCCACAGCGTGACGAATAGGCCATGCCAGGGGCGGTGAAGCTAGTCTTCGCCTTGGTCAGGTGCCCCAGCATGATCATCGGCGCGTCGATGAACCTGCGCATTGCGAACGGGGGACAGATGCCGTTTCAGTCGCAAAATCTTCCGCCAAGCCAGACCGGCAGAGGCCATCACCACCCGGTCTGGGAACATCACAAAAATCAAGACCCGCGCGAGGGACGAAGCTAAACCTTCGGTTGAGTGTCGGTTTGGCATTTTCCTGCCGACAGCAGCAGAATTGCATTGCCGCGGCATTCCGGCGGATTTAACGAGACGGCATGTGGATCCTGCTTCGTCAGCTTGTTGCCTTGTTTGTCGTGACGATTGTCGCGGCAGGTCTGGCCATCTCGATGACCACGGCAGCGATGGCCCTGGATTGTGAAATCGCGGCGCTGCGTGCGGTTCCCGATAGCGCCATTGATGGGGCTTTCGCCGCGGATTCCGATCGCTTCGGTCAACCCGCGCTGACCGACACCAGTGCGCATGCACACCAGGAGCATGACAGCGACGGCGGCTCTCTTGATGCCGGTGCTTCTCATTGTGAGGCCCATGCCTGTCCTTCAAGCGCGATCCCCGCGTTCCATGCCCTTATGCCTTCTGCCGATGTGGGCCAGAGCCTGACTGTGATACGCGCCGGATCCCTGGTCGAACTTACGGTCCCGGAAGGACTCCGCCGCCCTCCGCGCGGCTGATTGGAATGATGTCTGCTGCGGTCTGAAAACCGCACCTTTCTTGTTCCAATCCCAAGCGGAATCCCAAACTCATGAAACCACTCGTCACGGCGGTCTTTCCGCTGTTGGCAGCAGCCTGCGCGCCGCTGCCGCCACTGGACCTGTCCGTCCCCGCTGCCGCGGATGCCGCAGGCCCCGTTTCCATCGCTCCATCCGGACCATCGGTCGACTACACGCCCCGGCAGGTTGCCGAACCTGCGGACTGGACCACCCTGAACTCTCGACAGATCGGAGGCGTCGAATGAAAAAACTCTTGTTTCTCCCGCTCGGGGCCGCTCTGACGCTGTCGGCCTGCGCCGATGTCGGAACGATGCGCACAGCCAGCGATCAGCGGGCCGGGTTTGCCCCGGTGTCCGACATCTCTCGACGCGCTACGGGTTCGGACGCCGTCTGGCTGCAAAGCCCGGCGGAACGACAGGCGAATGCTCAGCGGGTTCGCGCCTTGGCGCATGGCAAGACGCTGAATGCGGATCAGGCGGTCCAGATTGCCTTGCTGAACAATCCGGGGCTTCAGGCGCGGTATGCGGACCTGGGTCTGTCGGCGGCCGACCTTTGGGAAACCGCGCGCGGCCCGGTTCCATCGGTGGGTTTGTCGGTTTCCGGCTTGGCGGGCGGCGACGTCACCCGCTCTATCGAGGCGACGCTGATCGCGTCGATCCTCGATATCGTGACTCAAAAACCCCGTACGAAAGCGGCCGAGATCCGGTTCCGGCAGGCGCAACTGGCGGCGGCGGGCGAGACGCTTGCCCTTGCACATGAAACGCGCCGCAGTTGGATCGAGGCGGTGGGGGCCTTCGAGGCGGCGGCCCTGATCGGCCAGTCGCAGAACACGGCAAATGCAGCCTCGGAACTGGCGTCCGAACTGGGCGCCACGGGTGCGCTGAGCCGAGCCGATCAGGCCCGAGAGCACGCCTTCACAGCCGAATTGGCCGCCGAACAGGCGGCCGCCAGACTGGAGGCACAGCTTGCCAAGGAAAAGCTGGTCCGGCTGATGGGCCTGTGGGGCAGCGGGACCGAGTTCTTTGTGCCCGATCGTCTGCCGGCACTGCCCGGCGGCGCCCCTGGCCGCGCCGACATCGAGCGGTCGGCCCTGGCCAATCGCGTCGATCTGGCCGCCGGCCGCCTGGAATTGCAAGCCATTGCCAGCCAGTACCGCCTGGATGGCCAGACCCGGATGATCGCGGATGCCGAATTTGTTACCGGTGTCGAGATCGAACGCGAAGACGGCGAATCCAGACGGTCTCCGGTCCTGGATGTCGAGTTCCAGATCCCGGTCTATGACACGGCAGGTCTGCTGTCACGTCGCGGACAGCTTGAATACATGCGCTCGGCCAACAACCTGGCACAGGCAGCCGTCGATGCCCGGTCCGAAGCCCGCGCGGCCCATACCGCAGTGACCGGCAGCTATCAGATCGCCCGGCACTGGCGCGACCAAGTGCTGCCGTTGCGGCGCGAGATCAACGAACAGGCGCTCCTCAGCTATAACGGCATGCTGACCTCGACCTTCGAGCTGCTGAACGATGCGCGTGAGGAACTGGAATCGCAGCTGAGCGCCGCCGAAGCAAAACAAAACTACTGGCTGGCCGAGGCCGACGCCACCGCGGCGATCTGGGGCGGGGCGACCGGCGGCGCGGGCGATGAAGGAGACGAGGGATGATGAACCGCAGAACCATGCTGGGTGCCGGGATCGGTGCCGGTGCGGCGGCGTTGGCCGTAAAGGCGGCTCAGGCCGAGACACGCTTTCGCGATCTGCCGGAAGCGGCCAGCACCGACAACCCCAATACCCAGGTGCCGCCGCGTCCCACAACGGGGATCGAGTATAACCCCGTCGTCACTCTGAACGGCTGGTCGCTGCCCTATCGGATGAACGGCAACATCAAGGAATTCCACCTTGTCGCCGAGCCCGTCGAGCGGGTCATGGCCGACGGGATGGTGGCCCGCCTCTGGGGCTATAACGGCCAGTCCACCGGGCCGACGATCGAGGCCATCGAAGGCGAACGGGTCCGCATCTATGTCACCAACCGCCTGCCGGAACATACCTCGGTTCACTGGCACGGCATGATCCTGCCGTCCGGCATGGATGGGGTGTCGGGGTTGAGCCATCCCGGCATCCCGTCCGGCAAGACGTTCGTTTACGAGTTCGATCTCGTGAAGTCGGGGACGTTCATGTACCACCCGCATGCCGACGAGATGGTCCAGATGGCCATGGGCATGATGGGATTGTTCATTGTGCACCCGCGCGATCCGGCCTTCATGCCGGTGGACCGCGATTTCGCCTTTTTGCTGGCCGCCTATGACATCGATCCGGGCACCTATATCCCGCGCGTCGCCGAGATGACCGACTTCAACCTGTGGACCTTCAACAGCCGGATTTTCCCCGGCATCGATCCCCTGGTGGTGAACCGGGGCGACCGGGTCCGGGTGCGGGTCGGCAATCTGACCATGACCAATCACCCGGTCCATATGCACGGCTATGATTTCGAGGTGACCTGCACGGATGGCGGCTGGGTCCGGCCCGAGGCACGCTGGCCGGAGGTCAGCATCGATATTCCGGTAGGCGCAATGCGCGCCTACGAATTCAACGCCGTTCACTTGGGCGACTGGGCAATCCATTGCCACAAGTCGCACCATACCATGAATGCGATGGGGCACGAACTGCCCACTCTCATCGGTGCCGACAAGGCGCGTGTGACGGAGATGATCCGCAGGCATCAGCCGGACTACATGCCGATGGGGACCGCCGGCATGGCGGACATGGGCGAGATGTCCATGGAGATTCCCGAAAACACCATCCCGATGATGACCGGCTGGGGACCCCATGGCCCGATCGAGATGGGCGGCATGTTTTCCGTCGTCAAGGTGCGCGAGGGGATCGCGCCGGACGACTATTCGGATCCGGGTTGGTACGAGAACCCTCCCGGTACGCAGGCATGGGAGTGGACGGGCGAACTGCCTGAACATGCCAGCAACGACAGCCCAGAAACCATTTTGACGCCTCGCGGCGGCAATCGGCTGGGCTGACCCCGACCATCGAGCAACGACGCAGGAAAAATCTGATGAAATCCTTGATACTGATCACGTCCCTGGCCCTAGTCCCCACCCTTGCATCGGCTGCGGGCACTCATGAGGGAAGCCATGACCACCCCATGGGTTCCCCCGCGACACAGGGGGAAACCAAGACCGTCGAGGTGACCATGCGGGAAACCGACGATGGCGCCATGGTTTACGAACCCGCAGAGCTGTCGTTCGCAGCCGGCGAGACCGTCCGTCTGGTCATCACCAACAAGGGCGAACTGGAACATGAATTCGTCATGGATACCGTTGAGGCCAATGCAAAGCACAAGGAACTGATGGCAAAGTTTCCCGAGATGGAGCACGAAGACCCGAATGCGGTCCGCCTCCAGCCGGGCGAGACCGGGGAAATCCTCTGGACCTTCACGAATGCAGGCGAATTCGAATTCGCCTGCCTGATGCTGGGCCATTACGAGTCCGGCATGCACGGCCCCCTGAACGTTACCAAATCCTGAAAAAAGCAAGGACAAGACCATGAAACTGATCCAACTGACCGCAGCCGCCCTGATCTTTTCTGCCGGTGCCGCTATGGCCGATACGCACATCACCAGCGGGACCGTCACCAAGATCGACACCAAATGGAGCAAGGTGACGATCGATCACGAGGAACTGAAGAACCTCGACATGCCGGCCATGAAAATGGTCTTTCAGGTGGCAGAACCCGAGATGCTGGAACAACTGAGCGAGGGAAAGGAAATCCGGTTCGCCGCCGATCGCGTGAACGGCAAACTGACCGTCACGGAGATCGTCCAATAACCTCCCTTTAAATCGGGGTGACGAAACGGGGTCACCCCACGCGCTGATCGGTCAAGCTGGTATTTGCACTGCAGACCAGCTTGGCACGAGGCTTATGACAGGACAGGCGGCGGCGGTGGTGGCCGCGCGATCGGCCCAGCGGGCGGCGGCCTGATGGTCCTGTTGCTGGATCAGCATCTGCGCACGGACCCGTGAATGCCGTAGCGCAGCGGGACGAGCGGACTGAGACGGAGCAAGGTGTCCAGACCCGCGAACGTCGCAGCCGCCTTTCCCGTCAGCATCTCGGTGAAGGCCCCGGCGTAGATTCCCTGAGCATAGCTGGGGTTCAGTGCGGTCGCGCGGGCCAGCCACTCGGCGGCGACTTCGGGCTCGTCGGTCAGCCAAAGCGAACGACCCATGATGAAGTCTGCAATCCGACGGCAGAGGCCCTTTCGCAGCATGCCACGTTCCACCGAACAGTTCCGGGCGCAACGGTGCAGGGGGTTCTTTCACGACGAAAGGTCAGCTCGCTGCCCACGGGTCGCTTCATGCAATGGTCATTCATTTGTAACGGCAGTGTCACCTGTGGATGAAAGTGTGTGCTGTCTCGAGGTTGGAAAAGGGGGTTTGAACGATGAAGATATTCTACGCCGCAGCCATGGCAGCGACCGCACTGATCGGCACGACGCAGTTTTCCGCCGCACAGACCGCTGCTGACGTCTGTCCGGCTACGTTGCGCATGGCCGATACCGGCATCGAAGGCATGGGCGGTCTGGCAGAAGCTTTCGGGCCCTTCGCTGAAAAATTCCAAGAGGTCTCTGGTGTCAAGCTCGAGATGTTCGGCCTCTCCAACCGCACGGCCGCAGGCACCGCTCTACAGTTCGAAGAGGTCGACCTGGTTTTCGCCGGCCCTTCGGAATTCGTGCTCTTTGCAGAACGCAATCCGGATATTGAAATCCTTTTCTCGATCAACCGCCCGCATTACGGCACGAGCTTCTTCGTTCCCGCCGACAGCGACGTGCAATCCCTCGAGGATCTTCGTGGCAAGCGCGTGGCGCTCAAGGATGTCGGTTCCACTTCGGGCCACATCTTCCCAAGCCAGATGCTGGTTTCGGCCGGCCTCGATCTTGACCGCGACCTGGAAATCGTGATGGCCGGTGACGCCCGCGTCGCAGCGCTGGTCAACGGTGACGTCGATGCGATGGGTGGCGGCAACCGCGACATCGACGATGTGACCGCCTTCGATCCGGATTTCGAATACCGCGTGATTGCCCAGAGCGATGTTCTGCCTGGTGACCCGATCATTATGCGCGGCAGCCTGGCCGAAGACTGCAAGGCGGCGCTGCGCGAAGTGTTGGCTGCCAATGCCGATGCGCTTTGGACCGCCTTGATCGAGACGCCGCGCAACAACGACAAGTTCCTCGACAACGACGCCAGCCTGACCTTCGACATGACGGCTGACGATTACGACATCGTTCGGGAAGCCTATGAGGCTGCCGGCATCGAGCTGAACTGACGGTTCCGCGTCGAGGCCCAGCGGCTGACTGCTGGGTCTTTTCCGACGACATCAGAGCGCGCCTTCAGGCTCTGGCTGCGGCCCGATCCGCGGATGCGTATCGTATAACTGGACATGACAATGGCTGCTGCGCTTGAGGTCAAGGGCCTGAAAAAGAGCTTCGGGGACGTGACGGTCCTTCGGGGCGTCGATTTTACCCTGGCAAAGGGCGAAGGCGCCGTGCTGCTCGGCGCCAATGGCTGCGGCAAGTCCACGATGCTGCGCTGTCTCAACCGGCTGACGTCGTTCGAGTCAGGCACCGTCCGGGTTCATGGAACCGATGTATCGACGCTGGCCGGCGCCAAACTCAAGATCGTGCGCCGCGAACTCGGCTACGTCTTTCAGCAATTCAATCTGATCGGGAACGTGTCGGTGTTTCAAAACGTGCTGTTCGGTGCGCTCGGTCATCCCGGCGGCGGATTGATCAACTCGCTCTCGGCATTTGCGCCGCAAGCGGAGCGCGACCGCGCGATGCACTGCTTGGAGAGGGTCGGTTTGGCCGACAAGGCGCCGTTTCGCGCCCATGCACTCTCTGGCGGCCAGCAGCAGCGCGTCGCCATTGCACGGATGTTGATGCAGAGCCCGACGATCGTGATCGCCGACGAGCCGATCGCCAGCCTCGATCCGAAAGCCGGGCGCGAGGTGCTGGAGCTTCTCTTCCGCATTGTATCGGAGGAGCGTCTGACGGTGCTCTGCACGCTGCACCAACTCGACCTCGCCCGCGAATTTGGCCCGCGGATCATCGGCATGAAAGACGGACGTGTCGTAATCGACGCAGCGACCGACAGCATTCACATCTCGGAACTCGAAGGGCTCTACCGAGCAGACGGGGCGACCAGCGCGGCCTCGGCGTCACGCCACGCAGCGGAATAAGGACAGGGCCATGACGACAGACATCCATGACAATGCCGTCGCCGTGCCCGCAGCGCCGCCGCGCTTTCACCGTCCGTCAGTCTTTGCGGTCGTCATCGCAATCGCGTTCGCGGCGTTTTTCATCCAAGGTGTGCTGCTGGCAGGCATCACGCCAGAGCGCCTGATGCGCGGTATTGTCAATCTTGGTCGCTTCATCGCGCTAGCGATGCCGCCAGATTTCACGAAACTTGACGTTATCGCCTATGCAATGCTCGAAACATTGAACATGGCGATCGTGGGTGTTGCGGTTGGTGTCGTGCTCAGCGTGCCTTTCGCGCTTCTGGCATCAACCAATACGACACCGCACCGGCTGGTGCGGACCGCGACGCAGTTCGTGATTGCGACGATGCGCACAATCCCGGACCTCATCTGGGCGCTGATTTTCGTCGTGGCGGTGGGGCTTGGACCACTCGCCGGAATCCTTGCCATCATCGTCGATACGATCGGGTTTTGCGCGCGCTTCTTTGCAGAGCGCATCGAAGAGGTGCGGCCAGGACCATCGGAGGCGCTGGCGTCGACGGGGGGCGGGCGCTTGTCGGTCATCTTCGGAGCCGTAGTGCCAGAAACGTTCGCATCCATGACCGGCACCAGCCTTTTTGCGGTAGAAAAAGCGATCCGCTCGGCTGTCACGCTCGGTCTCGTCGGCGCGGGCGGGATCGGGGTGGAACTCTCGACGGCAATGCGGCTCTTCAACTTCGACGAAGCGGCGGCGATCGTCATGGTCATCCTTGTCGTCGTTGTGGGTTTCGAGCAGATATCCTCTCTGATCCGTCGTCGGGTGATGTAACAGCTAATCACCCTTTGCCAAGCAACTTGCCATCGCAAAATCTCTCAATCGGTCGTTCAGCGAGGATGGTTGTTCAATAGGCGAAGCTGACCCCCAGGCGACGTCACGACAGACCAGATCCCGATGGCGAAGCTTGAGACAGCCTGCCCGATGCGTGCGGCAGGTCATGTCTTCTCGGGGTTATAGGCCAAAAGCCGCAGGGCGTTCAGCGTGACCAGCACGGTGGCGCCGGTGTCGGCCAGGATCGCGATCCAGAGGCCGGTGATCCCCAGGACGGTTGTCACCAGGAACACGACCTTCAGGCCCAGGGCCAAGGCCACGTTCTGCCGGATGTTTGCCATCGTTGCGCGGGCCAGCCTGACCAGGGCCGGGATATCCGTCACACGGTCGCGCAGGATCGCGGCATCCGCCGTTTCCAGCGCCACATCGGTGCCCGACCCCATTGCCACGCCGATGCCGGCCTGCTTCAGCGCGGGGGCATCGTTGATGCCGTCCCCGACCATCATCACGCCCCCCCGGTCGCCCATGGCGCGGATCGTGGCCAGCTTGTCCTCGGGCAGCATCTCGGCCCTGAACTCGGCGCCCAGGCTGGCGGCGATGGCGGCGGCGGTGCGTGGGTTGTCGCCGGTCAGGATCGTGGGGGTCATTCCCATGGCGCGAAGCTGGCGAACGGCCTCCACGGCGTCGGCGCGAGGTTCGTCGCGCATGGCAATCAGCCCCAGCGTCGATTGGCCCTCGAACAGGACGGCGACCGTCTTGCCCGCTTCCTCCAGGGTCGTCGCCTGGTCGATCCAGATGCCCTGCAAGGCACCCTGTTCCGCGGCATGGCGCGGATTCGCGATGGTCAGGCTGCGGCCATCGACCGTCGCCATGGCCCCCTTGCCGGGAAGGGCGCGGGCCGCCGTGGCAGGCGGCACCGCAATCCCTTCGGCCTGGCGCAGGATCGCCTGGGCAAGCGGATGGCTTGACCCGGTCTCGACGGCGGCGGCAAGGCGCAGCACCTCGGCCTCGCTCATGCCGCCCGCCGGCACCACATCCACCACCTGGGGCCGGCCATGCGTCAGCGTGCCGGTCTTGTCAAAGGCGATCTGCCGGACGTTGGCCGCCGCCTCGATCACCGCCCCCCCTTTCATCAGAAGCCCCCGCCGCGCCCCTGCCGACAGGGCCGAGGCGATGGAGGCCGGGACCGAGATCACCAGCGCGCAGGGGCAGCCGATCAACAGAAGCGTCAGGCCACGATAGATCCAGGTGTTCCAGTCGGCGCCGGCCGCAAGCGGCGGCACAAGAACCACGGCGACCGACAGGATCACGATCAGCGGCATGTACCAGCGGCTGAAGCGGTCGATGAACCGTTCGGTCGGCGCGCGGGCTTCCTCGGCCTCTTCGACCAGACGGATGATGCGGGAAATCGTGTTGTCCTGCGCTTCCTTCGTGACGCTGATACGAAGCGCGGCCTCGGTGTTGATCGACCCGGCAAAGACCGCCTCGCCCGGCCCGCGGGTCTTCGGGATGCTTTCGCCGGTCACCGGGCTTTCATCGACGCCGCTGGTGCCGTCGACGATCACCCCGTCCGCCGGGATACGGTCACCGGGGCGGGCAAGGACGGTCTGGCCGACCGCCAGCGACGCCGCCGGCACCTCGCGGGACCCCGCCCCGTCGACAAGAAGCGCGGTTTTCGGCACCAGGTCGGCCAAGGCCCTGATGCCATCGCGGGCCTTGTTTGCGGCAACCCCCTCGAGTACCTCGCCCACGGCGAACAGAAACACCACCAGGGCCGCCTCCTCGGCTGCGCCGATGAACAGCGCGCCGATGGCCGCGATCGTCATGAGGCTTTCGATCGTAAAGGGCTGACCCATCCGCAACGCGGCAAAGGCCCGTTGCGCAACCGGTGCAACGCCGATCACACAGGCTGCGAAGAACGCCCAATAGCCAATCTCGTGCCCGCCCGTCAGGTCCACCGCCCAGGCCGCGGCCAGCAAGAGCCCCGTGCCGATGACCAGTCGCCCCTTGCCGGTCTGGAACCATCGCCTGCCGCGGTCGGCCGGATCGTCATGCAGATGGCCGGAACTGTCGTGACCATTGTTGTCCGTTCCCGCCGCCCCGGGGCGGTCGCGGCCATCGCCATGCCCTTCTGCGGTGTCCTGCGGCAAGGCCGCGTCGGGCAGCACAAAACCCTTTTTCTTCGGAACAGCCGCGCCGCGCGGGGCGATGCCATATCCAAGCGCCCGGACCGTTTCCTCGATCTTTTCCCTGGGGGTCGTTTCGGGCGTCAGATTCAGCGTCAGCTTTTCGGCCATCAGCGCGACCGACACGTCGCTGACCCCCGGCATCCGCTCGACCGCCCGCGTGACCTTGGTGACGCAGGACGCGCAATCCATGCCACTGACGCTCCATTCCAGCCGTTCCGCCATCGCCGTTCCTTTTCTTGCATCCATTGTCCGAATCGGATCGGCATTCTATCTAGGGGCTCTAGTCGCTATAGCTTCAAGGACAATCTTATGCTGACCATCGGCAGGCTCGGGCAGGCGGCGGGGGTCAAGGTGCCGACCATCCGCTATTACGAACAGATCGGCCTTTTGCCCCCGGCGGACCGCAGCGCCGGCAACCAGCGGATTTACGACCGCGCGACGCTTGACCGTCTTTCCTTCATCCGCCATGCGCGCGAGCTTGGCTTTTCGCTCGAGGCGATCCGCGATCTTCTCAGCCTGTCGGACAAGCCTGACCAATCCTGCGCCGCGGCCGATGCCATCGCCAAGGCCCAATTGCAGGCGGTGCAGGCGCGCATCGCCCGGTTAAGGGCGCTCCAGACCGAACTGCACCGGATGATCGACCAATGCGCCTGCGGCACGATCCGGGACTGCCGTGTGATTGAAACGCTTGGGGATCACAGTCTTTGCGCCCAGGACCACGGTGCCGAGGCATGATCCCATGGCCCAGCCTGGGGATCTATGCGCTTGCGGCCGTGGCCGAGATCGCGGGCTGTTTTGCGGTCTGGGCCTGGATGCGCCTGAATGCAAGTCCGCTGTGGCTAATCCCCGGCATGGCAAGCCTTGCCGCCTTCGCCTGGGCGCTGAGCCTTGCGCCCTCGGACTTTGCAGGTCGCGCCTACGCGGCCTATGGCGGGGTCTACATCGCGGCTTCGCTTGGCTGGCTGTGGATCGTCGAAGGGGTCAGGCCGGACCGTTGGGATCTGGGAGGCGCCGCGATCATTCTGGTCGGCGCGGCGATGATCCTGTTCGGGCCACGGTGAATCATCCCTGACCGGACCCTTCTTCCAGAACCTGCCAGGCCCGCTGGGCAAATCGTCCGGCCAGGGGCGCATAGCGCGCCGCCTCGGGATCGGCGGCGTTGCCTGCCTTGGCGCGGTCGGCGATGCCGACAAAGATCACCGCGAAACGGAACAGGGCAAAGGCGATGTGAAAGGGCTGCGGGGCGGGAACCTGGGGCAGGATGTCGCGATAGGCGGCAAAAAATTCCGCTTCGTCCGGAATGCCCGGCGTTTCCGCGCCCAGGATGCCGCCGTATTCGTCCGGGCTGGTGTGAAAGGGCATCGCCACAAAGCCCAGATCCGCCAAGGGGTGACCGATGGTCGAAAGTTCCCAGTCCAGCACGGCGATCACGCGCGGCTCGGTCGGGTGGATCAGCATGTTTCCCAGGCGGAAATCGCCATGCGCGATGGATGTCAGCCCGTCGTCGGGGGGCTGCACCTGTGCCAGCCGCCGCGACAGCGCCAGCAACAGCGCGTCTTCGGCAAAGCTGGAAGCCTCGAGCTGACTGGTCCAGCGATGCAGTTGCCGGGCGAAATAGTCGCCGGGACGGCCAAAATCCGACAGCCCGATCGCCTCGGGCCTGACACGATGCAGCCGCGCCAGGGTCTGCACCATCGACAGATAGATCGCGCGCCGGTCGGCAGGCTCCAGTTCGGGAAGGCGACAGTCCGAGAAAACCCGGCCTTCCACGAAATCCATCAGATAGAAGGGCGTGCCCAGCAGGGCAGGGTCCTGATGGAACAGCACGGTCCGCGGCACCGGCACGTCGGTGTCGGCCAGCGCGTGCATGACCCGGAACTCGCGGTCGATGGCATGGGCGCCCCTGAGGATCTCGCCGGCCGGCTGCTTGCGCAGAACCATCCGGCGGGCGCCGTGATCGACGATAAAGGTCGGGTTCGACTGCCCGCCGCCGATCCGCGTCAGCCGGGTTTCGGCAGGGCCGAAATGGCCGGACAGGAAAGGGCCGAGCTGCTCGGGCGTGATCTCGTTCATGCGGTTTCTCCGGTGACCGGCCAGGACCAGAAATCCCGGCCCTCGGTATCCAGGTTGCGGCTCAGCACCATCTTGTGCACTTCGTCCGCGCCATCGACCAGCCGCGCCTGCCGGGCATAGCGATAGATCCATTCCAGCGGCGTATCCTTGGAATAGCCGCGAGCGCCGTTGATCTGGATTGCGGTATCGGCGGCCTTGTGCAGCAGATTGGCGACATGGACCTTGGCCATCGACACCTCCTTGCGGGCATAGCTGCCCTGATCCAGCGCCCAGGCCGCCTTCATCACCAGCAGGCGCCCGACCTCGATCTGCATGGCCAGATCGCCCAGCATGATGCTGATGCTTTCGCGTTTCGACAGCCGCTCGCCAAAGGCAAATCGTTCGTGGGCATAGGCCGTGGCGATCTCGACGCAGCGCTTGGACAGCCCCAGCCAGCGCATGCAATGGGTCAGCCGCGCCGGCCCCAGCCGTATCTGCGTCAGCTTCAGACCGTCGCCTTCGTTCAGCAGCATGTCCGATGCGGGGATTTCCATATCCTCGAACACCAGTTCGCAATGGCCGCCATGCTCCTCGGGACCCATGATCGGGATGCGGCGGTCGATGCGCCAGCCGGGCGTGTCGCGATCGAACAGAAAGGCGCTGAGCCCCTTGCGCGGATCGTCCGAGGTGCGCGCGATCAGGATGAAATGGCGTGCGTCCTCGGCCCCGGTGATGAACCATTTGCGGCCTCGGATGCGGTAGCGGTCGCCCTGGCGGGTTGCGGTGGTCAGCATCATGCCGCCGGGGTCCGAGCCCGAGCCGGGATGAGGTTCGGTCATCGCAAAGGCCGACCGAACGCGGCCGTCCACGATGGGCTGAAGCCAGCGTTCCTTCTGCCGGGGCGTGCCGACCTTTTCCAGCACCATCATGTTGCCGTCGTCGGGCGCAGCCGAGTTGAACACGACCGGCCCGAAGATCGAGCGGTTCATTTCCTCGTAACACACCGCCATGCCCATGCGGCCCAGATCCTGACCGCCGGTTTCCTGCTTCAGTTGCAGGCACCACAGACCCTCGGACCTGGCCCTGGCGCGCAGCGTTTCAAGAAGATCGAGGCGGATGTTCTCGTGCGGGTCGAAGCTGGCGCGATCCTGTTCGAGCGGCAGAAGCTCGTTTTCCACAAAACGGGCGATGCGGCGCCGATAATCCTCGATGCGCGGGGAAATGGTGAAATCCATCGAAACCTCACAGGCTGGAGCAAAGGTGGCCGCCGTCAACGACGATGGACGATCCCGTCATGTAGCGTGATTCCTCGGAACACAGCAGTCGCAGGGGCGCCTCGAGGTCCGAAAGCTGACCCAGACGGCGCTGCGGAATCCGCCGGATCAGCGTCTGGCCTGCATCGGTGGCGAAGAAATCGCGGTTTAGGGGCGTCTCGATATAACCGGGGCAGAGCGCATTCACGCGGATGCCGTACCGCGCCCATTCCAGGGCCAGGGCTTGCGTCAGTTGCACCACCGCCGCCTTGGACGCGGTATAGGCGGCGACATTGCCCGCCACGCGAAAGCCCAGGATCGAGGCCACGTTCACAATGGCGCCGCCTTTCTGGTCGCGCATCCGCCGGGCGGCCGCCTGCGCCACATGGAAGACGCCCTTGACATTGGTGTCGAGCACCTTGCCGAATTCGGCAGGATCGGTGTCGATGGCAGGCCCGGTGGCGGTGATCCCGGCATTGTTCACGACCACGTCGATGCGCCCGTCGACCTGCCCGAACGCCTGCGCAACCGAGGCCGGATCGGCCACGTCCATCGCCACTGCCTCGGCCAGTCCGCCTGTGTCGCGGATTGCCTGGGCCTGCCGGGCGATCCGATCTTCGCTGCGGGCGGCAAGGATCACGCGGATGCCGTCCTGCGCCAGGACCTGGGCGAAATGCGCGCCAAGCCCGCTGGATGCCCCGGTAACAAGGATGGTTCTGGGATGCACCTGCACCTCCTTTTGCATGTCAGTATCCCGGCAGGATGCGGTACCACAGCGCAATTCCGGGCACATAGGTGATCGCCGCCAGCATGACGAGGCAGGCCAGCAGGAACCAGCCGATCTGACGCAGCAGCGCCATGATCGGAATGCGGTTCGTCAGCGAGGCCACGTAGAGATTGGCGGCAAGCGGCGGCGTCAGCAGGCCGATCTCGATATTGATGACGACAATGATCCCGAAATGGATCGGGTCGATCCCGTATTGGGTGGCTGCGGGGGCCAGCAACGGACCCATCAGAAGAATGGCCGCGCTGGTTTCCATGAACATGCCGACCACCAGCAGCGCCAGATTGACCAGCAGCAGGAACAGCAGCGGGTTCTGCGTCAGGTCGATCGCAAAGGTCGCAAGGTCTTGCGGAATCTGTTCCAGGGTCAGCGCCCGGTTGAAGATCGTGGTAAAGCCGATGATGAACATCACAGCAGCCGCACTGATCGCGGCGCGCACGAAGGCGTCGCCAAGCTGGCGCGATCCGACCGAGCGCGAGACGACGATGTAAAGCAGGGCATAGACCGCAGCCACGCCCGCCGCCTCGGTGGGGGTGAAGATGCCCGTGTAGATGCCGCCCAGAACCATGACCGGCATGAACAATGCAGGCAATGCCGACAGGAATTCGGCTGCAAAGGTCCGGCTGGCCGTCGCCGAGGGGGCCTCGTGTTCGATGCCATTCTCAAGGACATGGCGCGCCCGCAGGGCATGGACCGCCATGATCGCGACGACAAAGATCAGACCCGGCAGCAATGTCGCCAGGAAAAGCTGGGTGATCGACGCGCCCACCGCCGAGCCATAAAGGATCAGTGGGATCGACGGCGGCAGCAGAACCCCCAGCAGGCCGGCCGAGGCGTTGAGCGCACCGACATATCCGGGCTTGTAGCCCCTTTGCAGCATCTCGGGGCCAAGCGCGCGCCCAATGGCCGCGACGGCTGCGACCGACGAACCCGTGACCGCCCCCATCATCGCGCTGGCGCCGATCATGATGTGACCCATCGAGGCCGGGACATGCGCCATCATGCGCTTGCTGACGCCGACCAGTTGGCGGGTCAGGCCGCCCTGGGTCATCAGCTCGCCCGCCAGCATGAACAGCGGGATGGCCAGGAAGGGATAGACCAGCAGCGCGTCCAGGGTCGTTTGCGCGGCATAATCCAGAGAAACGTTCCAGCGTTCGGGCTGGATCAGGATGAACAGCGAAAACGCGATCCCGACCGGCAGGCCGATCAGCAGAAAGCCCAGAAGAACCAGGATCATGGCGCAACCCCCCGGTTGTCGGGGCCGATCGCCATCGCGATCACCTGCAGGACAACATGAAAGGCCATCAACGCCATTCCCACCGGGAACAGCGCCGCCAGCGGCCACAAGGGCGTCCCCAGATCAAGCAGCTTGTCGCCCGTCAGACGGAATTCCTGCATCAGGATCCAGCCGCTGCGAAAGTAGATGGCGGCAAAGGCCAGCACTCCAACCGCCGTGATGGCCGCCGCCGCCCGGCGCAGCAGGGGGCTGCCCAGGGCATGGACGATCTCGACCGAGATATGGCTGCCCAGATAGGTGCACAGGGCGCCCCCGATCAGGGTCAGCGGGACCAGTGCGGCAAGGCCGATTTCGGAATAGTTCGGCAGCGCCAGCCCCAGGTTGCGCACCACGACCGATGCGACCGTGGTCAAGGCCATGACCAGCAGCGCCACGGCGCAGACAGTCTTTTCACCCGCCACGATTCCCCTTTCCAGCGACTGCATCCGGCGGAACCACGGGTACCGGTCCGCCGGTAAAGGGGGGCGCGCCGCCGTCCCGCCGCGTTCAGCCATCGATCAGGGTCCGCAGCTCGGCCACCCGCTCCTCGCCATAGACGGGGGTCAGTTCGGCCCAGACCTCTTCGGCCAGCGCGCGGAATTCGGCCACCGCCTCGGGGGACAGTTCGGTGATCTCCAGCCCGGCGGCGCGAATGTTCTCAAGAGCGGTTGCGACATTCTCGCGGTTGCGCTGGACCTGCCACTTGCCGACCTCGTCACCGATGGCTGTCAGCAGCGCCTGATCCTCGGGCGAAAGATCGTCCAGGGCCCGCTGGCTGGCAGCGATGCTGGACATCACATAGGAATGGTTCGACAGGGTGACGTATTTCTGCGCTTCGAAGAAACGCGCCTGGTCGATCAGGATGACACCGTTTTCCTGCCCATCCACGGCGCCTTGCTGAAGCGCGGTGAAGATTTCCGGAAACGGCAGGGTGACGACCTGAACGCCCGCCTTCTCGAACAAGAGCTTCAGCGACTGCGACGGCACCACACGCATCTTGAGGCCCTGCAGATCGGCCACGGAAGCGACCGGCCTGCGCGAGTTCGAGATGGCGCGGAAATCGTTCTCGAAATAGCCGAGGTTCTTCAGCCGGTGACGCTCCATCGTCTCGTTCAGGGTGCGATGGATGACGTTCGGCTCTCCGTAATAGATCCGGTCGGCTTCCTCATAGGATTGCGCCACGAAGGGCAGGATGTGAAAGTCGAACAGCGGATCGATCCCGACCATCGAGTTCGGGTTGATGAAAGCCAACTGAATGGTGCCGCGCGACAGCTCGCGCCCGATCGCCTCGTCACCGCCAAGCTGGCCCGCCGGAAAGACCGCGACCTCGATGCGTCCGTTGCTGCGCTCACTGGCCAGTTCCGCAAAGCGGTTGGCCGCCTCGCCGACCGAACTTTGTTTGGGAAAGACGTGGGCCAGCCGCAGCGTGACCTCTTGGGCCTCCGCCGCCAAAGGCAGCGCAAGGCCGACAGCCAGCGCCCATGCGCGCGACAGTTTTCGTACGATATTCATGTTCTTCTCCCTTGATGTCCTTCTGGCGGCAGGCTCACTCCTCCGATGATCCTGCCAGCCACTCCCGTTCTGCGGTGTCCCAGGCTTCAAGCGCCTGGTAATCGGGCACCCATGCCAGACCCGATTTGCTGTCCGAGGACGCGATATCGGGGCTGGTCACTGCATCGATCAGCGCAGGCGCGCCGTTGCGCACCACGGCCAGCGCCTGATCCAGCGCCGGGCCGATTTCCTCGTGCGTCGTGACTCGCCATGCCTGCATGCCAAAGGCGCGGGCCATCGCCGCATGGTCGGCATATTGCAGCCGCGTGCCGACGACGCGGCCAAAGCTTTCCGTCTGGTCGCGGACCTCGATCGCCCATGACCCGTTGTTGCTGATGACGATCAGCGCCGGGACGCGATGGCGCACGGCCGTGTCGATCTCCATGGCGGTAAAACCGAAGGACCCGTCGCCCGTGACCGCCACGACCTGTCGTCCCGGGGCAGCCTTGGCCGCGCCGATGGCAAAGGGCGTGGCAATACCGATGCAGCCCAGCGGGCCGGGGTCGAGATAGGTCCGACCCTCGAGCGCGACGCGGGCAAAGCTGAGGATGTCGCCGCCGTCGGCGATGACGATGGCCTCGGGGTCCAGCCTGCGGCGGATTTCGGCCAGCAGGCGGTTCGGGTTGATGCGGCCATCGGGTCCGGGGGGCGCCGAATCCATCTTGGCCTGCATGGCCCCGGCGCGCGCGCGATGTCCCTGGGACATCTCGGCCAGCCAGGAGCGCCCCCCGGTCAGTCCGCTTTGGGAAAGCCGTTCGGCCAGTGCCGCAAGGATTTCGGCCACCTCGCCAGCCAATGCGAGACTGCCCAGCCGATTGTCCGAAAGTTCGGCCTGCTGATCCGAAATCCGCAGAAAGGCCGCGTTCCCAAAGACCGCAGGCGAGCCGTAGGCAAGCTGGAAATCCAGCTTGCGGCCCACGGTGATGACCAGATCCGCCTGTTTCATGGCGGTCCCCCGCATCGCGGCGATATGGGACGGGTGGTCGGACGGAACGAGGCCCTTGGATTCGCCGGTATCCAGATAGGCCGCGCCCGATGCTGACAGGAACGCGGCCAGTTGGGGCCCTGCGCCATTCGCCCCCCGCCCCGAGACCACAAGCACGCGGGAGGCGCGGGCGATCATGTCGGCGGCGGCATCCAGATCGGCGGCAAGGGGCACCACCCTGGGGCGGTCCCTGCCGCGCAGATGCTCGCCCTGGCACAGCACCGGGGGCACGGTTTCCCGCTGCAGGTCCACCGGCAGGTCCAGATAGCTCGGCCCGGCCTCGCCGGCCTGTCCCATGGCCGCGGCGATGGCCGCGTCCAGTTCGCGCGGCACGGCGGTGACGTGGCGCACGGTGCGGGCATACCGGGTCAGGGGGCGCAGGAATTCGACATGGACCATGTCCTGCAGCGCACCGCGGTTTTCCTGCGGACGAGGCGGCAGGCCCGAGATCACCAGCACCGGAATGCGCGAGACATGGGCATTGGCGATGCCGGTCATGGCGTTCGTGACGCCCGGACCGGCAGTGACCAGGGCCACGCCCAGCCGGCCGCTGACGGCTGCGGCGGCATGGGCCATCATCACCGCCGACCGCTCGTCGCGCACATCGACGATCTCGATGCCTTCGGCGTCCAGCGCCATCCACATCGGCATGATATGTCCCCCGCACAGCGCAAACACCCGCTGCACGCCGCGCGCCTTCAGGGTCCGTGCAACCAGCGCCGCAACCGTGACATCCGTCATTCTTCCGTCCCTCCTAACCTGAACCGTTTGTCTGGAAATCGGGAAAAGAACCCCGACCCCGGACAGGGTGCCCCCATGTCCCGCAACCGCCGCATCAGGCTGCGGCGGTCCGATCCATCAGCCGTTCGCGCAGCAGGCGGTGCTGCACCTTTCCCGTCGCGGTGCGCGGTATGTCCTCATCGGCCACAAAGCTGATGCTGCGCGGCAGCTTGAACCGCGCGATCCGGGTTTCGCACCAGGCGATCAATTCCCGTTCCGAGGCGCTGGCGCCGTCGTGCAAGACGACGACCGCATGCACCCGTTCGCCCCATTTCTCATCGGGGAGCCCGATCACGGCCACATCCCTGACGGCAGGAAACGCGCCCAGCACCGTCTCCACCTCGGAGGGATAGATGTTTTCGCCGCCGGATATGATCATGTTCTTCTTGCGGTCGATCAACCGGATGAAGCCCTGTTCGTCGCGCAGCGCCATGTCGCCCACGGTGCAATAATCCCCGCGGAACGCCTCGGCGGTCTTTTCGGGCTGGTTCCAATAGCCGTCGAAGGTATAGGGCGTGCAGGAATACAGCTCTCCGGCGCTGCCGTCGGGAACCTCGTTCCCGGCGTCGTCCAGCAACCGGATCGGGGCAGAGCCCACGCATTCGCGCCCCACCGTGCCGAGGTTGGTGAACTGTTCATCGGGATGCAGCATCGTGACCCAGCCCGCCTCGGACGAGCCGTAAAGCTCGAACAGGCCCGAGTTCGGAAACATTTCCATGACCTCGCGCTTGGTGTCCGCACGGGCCGGCGCGGACGAGATCATCATCTTTCGCATCGCGCCCAGGTCACGGTTGCGGCCCGCCTTTTGTGCGGCCAGCATCATGATGTAGTGCGTCGGCACCAGCGAGGTGAAGGTAGAGCCGATCCTTTCCATCACCGACAGGGCATGTTCGGGATCAAAGCTCGGGCGCGAATAGATCGTGTTCACGCCGCCGCAATGTGCGAACGAGCAAAAGAAGTTCAGCGAATTCGCGTGGCACATCGGCATGACCAGCAGCGCGTCGTCCTTGCGGCCGATCGACAGTTCGATCTCGGTGACCAGCGACACCAGTGTCATGCCGCGATGGCTGCGGATCACCCCCTTGGGCTTGCCGGTCGTGCCAGAGGTGTACATCAGCGCCCATGGATCGCTGTCCGCAACCACCGCGCCCGGCGCGCTGTCGGACGCCTGGGCAATCAGATCCTCATAGGACCGCCAACCCGGGGGGGGCGTCTCGGCCCCGAAATGGACAAAGCGGCTTGCGGAAACCGGCAGGCTTTCGCGCACTTCCTCGATCAGCCCGTGCAGCGCATGTTCGGCCAGCACGCAGGCGGCCCCCGCATCCTCGAGAATGAAGCGCATCTCAAGCGCGGCAAGGCGGAAATTGAGAGGCACCACGATCAGTCCGGCCTTGGCGCAGGCCGCATAGATTTCGGCCCATTCCAGCCGGTTATAGGCCAGCACGGCGACGCGATCGCCCTTGACCAGCCCCAGTCCGGTGGTCAAGGCATTCGCCAGACGCCGCGCCCGGGCATTCCATTGCCCAAAGGTCAGCGCGCGGTCCAGATCGCGGGCGCCCAGTCGATCCGGGGCCATTCGCGCCTGAGCATCGAGCAGGCCACCCAAAGTCAGCAACTGCCTCATGTTTCCTCCTCGACCCAGCCGGGCCTTTCCTTCATCGGTTCCTTGCCGCCTGAACCGGCGGGCTATCCAGCGCGGGGCGCCGTCGCACAGTCCGCCGCCGCCGTCGTTCGCGGTTCGATCAGGCCAAGCAGTTCGGCGCGTCCGGTCATGGCCGCCGGGGTCAGATCGCTGGTGGCGGCGGGATCGACCCGCACCGCGTAAAGCGTCTGGCACAACTGGCCGGTCGCGGCGTCAAAGCTCGCGCCGTCCTTGCCGATGGCAGGGGCGCGCGTCGGATCGGACATCCATGCGGCCAGATCGCGACCGCCGGTGGCGCCGACGGCGTCCGCCGCCTGGGCCGTAAGGCGGAGGGCGGCCTGCGCGGCCCAGGCCGAGGCATCCATCGGAACGCGCCAGCGGGCCAGAAAATCGGCGCTGAGGGCGGCGGCCTCGGCCCTGTCCACCCGTGCTTCCCACAGCGCGACGCGCGCGGCGCTGCCCGTGGTCGGCGCAAGCTGGCGACAGCGGTTGTAGAAATCGCGGGTCTGCGTGGCGGCCCAGGGAAAGCCGGTGATGGGCAGTTCTGCCTTCATGCTTTCGGCGGTGGCCAGCAGGTTCAGTTGCACCAGCCAGTCGGTCAGCAGCAGCGCCACATCCGCACCGCTGTCGCATGCCTCGGACAGCGCCCGGCGGAACATGACCGATTCCCCACCGACCGTGCTGATCCCCGCGATCCGGGCGCCCGCGCGATCCAGCTCGTTCTGGGCCCGAACAAGCAGATCGGCATGGGTGGAGTCGTCCTGCTGGATCAGATGCCAGCGATGGCGGCCCTGACCTGCGTGCAGTTCGTGCAGGGCGGACAGATAGGTGCTGCCCGCCGCCTCGAAGTGCAGCGCGTTGCCCCCGCAGAACCTGCTTCGCAGCGCATCGGCCGGGGCGGCAATGTTGATGAAAAGAGCGCCGGCATCCTGCGCGACCGTGCCGATTGCCTCGGCGTCTTCTGCCGAAAAGCCGCCGATCAGGACCGTCGCGCCATCGCGTTCGACCAGCCGTTCGGCCGCACGCTGCGCCGGTTCCGCATTGGGCGCGTTGGCCAGCAGCAGCCTGTGGGGTTCGGTGCCGGCGGGGGTGGCGCGTTCCAGATCCTCGGTTGCGATCAACAGGCCCTTGCGCGCAGCCTCGGCAGGGATCGACAGGTTGCTGCCGACCAGCGGCAAGCCGCCGCCGGCAAGGGGCAGGATCGCACCGACCCTGAGCGATGGCCGGGCCGCACGCACCAGAGCCGGGGCGGCAAGGCCGGCTGCCAAGGCCGTTGTCAGGATATGCCGCCGCGTCAGGACAAGGGACGGCATCATTCCCTCCCTTCGCGGGGGGCGCCGCCGCGGCGGTTGACGGGCCGTGTCGGGATCCCCGCATCCCGCAGGACCACCTGGATTTCATCCCATCTCTGATCCAGGGTCCGATCGATGTCGTTGCGCAGCGCAAGGTCGCCCGGCCTCATGCCGATCGTGAACATCGCCACCATGGGCAGCACCGGCAGGTCGATTTCGGGCGTGACCAGGGAAAGGCGCAGTCCGGGCCGGTGCGCGGCCACCGACGCGGCCGTCGGCCCCCAGAGAATGGCCAGGTCGATCTCGTTGTCGGCCAAGGCCTGGACCATCCGCCCGGTGGCCGCATCATCCAAGCGGGCCTGCGGGAAATAGCGCAGCCGGTCGGTCAGGCCGCGCTTGGCCAGGGCGATGACCGGCGGGATCGGATGCTGCGGATCGCCCGCGACCCCGATGCGCAGCGACCCGAGCGCAGGATCATCCAGCGAGGCGGGCAACCGGGCGCCGCCATCCTGCGTCATGAAGACGAACCCGGTCGCATAGTACACCTGGGATGTCTGGAACCCTTGCCGCTTGTCCGGCACGCTCAGCGCGATGTCGCATCCGCCCCCATGCAGGAACCGGCGCAAGGTGCGGGTGCGCCGGTCGGGCAGGGGAACGATCTTCAACTCGGCCCCCATCGCCTCGGCAAGGATCGTGGCCACGCGGTCGTCGATGCCGGTCCCGTCGGGGCGGGTGTAGGGTGCCGAATCCGGCGCCCTGCACACCGACAGGGTCCATGCCCGGGCGGGGGCCGGGATCAGCGGCAGGGCCAGAAGGCCTGCCAGTCCCAGGATCGTCCCCCATCCGCGCATGGCCATGGCTCCCTCCGTTCCGTTTCAGGGCAGGGCGAACACGTAGACCGTGCCACCCTGAGGAACTTCGGTCTTGGTGCCCCAGGCCGCGTCGATATAGCCCTGGAAACGTTCGGCATCGACGCCCCAGCCGGTCGTGACGGCGATGTACTGCTTTCCGTCAACCTCGAAGCTGGTGGGCGGAGAGACCACGCCGCCATCCAGCCGGGTGGACCACAGTTCGTCCCCGGTTTCCGCGTCAAGGGCACGGAACATCGCGTCGTTGGTGCCGCCCAGGAAGACAAGGCCGCCCGCTGTGGACAGGGTCGGACCCCAGTTCGGCGACTTGAAGTTCACCTGCCACTTCTTTTCCATCGTGCGGATGTCCCAGGCCTGCACGGCCCCGATATGATCCTTGGCCGCGTCGGTCGGGGTCATTTCCAGGCCGGAACCCAGGAACAGCACGCCCGGTTCGTATTCGACCGGGGAACCTTCCATGGACCCGCAATGGTTTTCGTTGACCGAGATGAACACCGTCGCGGTTGCGGGGTCATAGGATTCCGCCGGCCAGTCGCGCCCGCCCCAGGCCGAGGGGCAGAATTCGACGCGCTTGCCGAGGCCGGGCAGGTTTTCCTGGTTGTATTCGGGACGGCCCGTTTCCGGATCCAGCCCGGTGAAGGCGTTCTGGTACACATAGGGCTTGCCCTCGATAAAGGACAGTTTCCCGTCGCTGCGGTCCAGCTTGTAGATATAGCCGTTGCGGGCGAACCGGACAGCCAGCTTCTGCGCCTCGCCGTTTTCGCCCTCGAGGTCGATCAGCGTCGGCGGGACGACCTCGTCCCAGTCCCAGGTGTCGTTCCAGTGATACTGGAAATGGGTGGCGATGGCGCCGGTGTCCGGATTAACACCGATGGTCGATGTGGTGTACAGGTTGTCGCCCGGCCGCAGCGCACCCACCCAGGGCGCGGCGTTGCCGACGCCCCAATAGGCCAGGTTCGCCTCGGGGTCATAGTTGCCGGTGAT
This sequence comes from Paracoccus subflavus, assembly GCF_004310345.1. Classification (GTDB taxonomy): domain Bacteria; phylum Pseudomonadota; class Alphaproteobacteria; order Rhodobacterales; family Rhodobacteraceae; genus Paracoccus; species Paracoccus subflavus. The sequence goes on from NZ_SISK01000010.1 coordinate 52,139, forward strand.
CCAGATGGGGCCGCCCCCGGTCTGCCAGGTGTCGCCCGGCCAGGATTCGCTGCCCGGCTGGCCTGGTTCGGGAATGGTATAGGTTTTCCAGACAGGATCGCCGGTTTCGGCGTCGAAAGCCTGCACAAAGCCGCGGATCCCGAACTCGCCGCCCGAAACTCCGGCCATCACCTTGCCGTTCACGACCAGCGGGGCAAGGGTCGAGTAATAGCCTTCGAGCCAATCCGCCATGGTCTGGGACCACAGCTTCTCGCCCGTGCGCGCGTTCAGCGCGACCACCATCGCATCCTGGGTCGCGATGAAGACCTTGTCCTCCCACAGGGCGACACCGCGGTTGGCGGGATGAACGGGCACCAGGTCGGGGGGCAGCGGATGCTGATAGCGCCAGTGTTCCTCGCCCGTCTTGGCATCCATGGCGATGACCTGGTTGTCATGCGTGGTCATGAACATCACGCCGTCGTTGACGATGGCTGCCGCCTGATGGGCGCCGCTGGCGGGCAACGCCGTGAATTCCGGTGCCGGGCGATAGGGGCCGGTCGGATGGCTCCACACTTCGGTCAACTGGGCCACGTTGTCCCGGGTGATCTGGGTCAGCGGGCTGTGGGCCTGGCCGTCATAGGTGCGGCGGGTTTGCAGCCAGTTGCCATCTTCGGGATTGGTCAGGCGTTCGGCCGTGACGTCGCTGTAATCGGCGATCTCGGCCAGGGCCGGTCCCGCCAGCACAAGGGCGATCAGCGAGACCGATCGGAAAAGTCCGTGCATTTAAGTCTCTCCTCCATGTTGAGTGGTGCCGGGCAGGCTGGGCCGGCGCCTTATCGCATGTCCTGGACGTCCTGCGGGGTGACGGGTCCATAGGCGTTGCCCCAACTGTTGCGGGCAAAGGTGGCGATGGCGGCGATCTGGTCATCGTCCAGATGACCCCCTAGGGCCGGCATGTAGCCTGCCCCGTTGATGATCATTCCGGCGATATAGCTGGGATCGGCGATGTTCTCGTTTCCGGCCAGGGGAACCCCTGCCTTGCCCCGCATCCCGTGGCAGCGCCTGCAGTTCTGGAAGAACAGCTCTTCGCCATCGGCCATCATCTCGGGGGTGACGCCTTCGGGCAGGGCCGCCGTCTGGTCACCCGTCTGGACATCCGCCGCCGCCGGGGCCGCCGCCGAGGGGGCTGCCGCCGAGGGGGCCGCCACGGCGGGCTGCGTCGAAGATGTGCCTTCTGGTTGCGCGGCCGGGGTTGTGGCGGCCTCATCGGCAGCCGCAGACGGTTCCGTTTCGGCCGAAGACAGGACAGGCCATGTCGCCGTCGACAGGGCGCAGGCCAGAATCAGCCCCTTGGTCAGACTCAGCTGCATTTCTCCCCCCTGCTGCTGAATTCGGAATTCAGAATGTGGCAAGAGGTCGAGGCTGTCAACTGATTCGCAGGCTTCGGCGCCATCCGGTCAGAAGAATGGTTCAGTTATTCAGAGTTCACGTTCGGAAAGCGTGCGGAGCAGCGCATTCTGTGCGCCAATCACATGATGAGCCGCCAGGCGTTCCGATGCGGCAGGATCACCCGCCAGCAAGGCATCCAGGATTTCACGATGCTGATGCCACACGATCTTGCCCCGTTCTGCGTGCAGCAACACGGCGATCATCACGCGGCGGAGATAGTTCCAGTGTGCCGAGGCCGTGTCCGCAATAAAGGGATTGCCCGACATTTCGTAGATGAAGGAATGAAAGCGGACATCGTGACTGACGGCATCGGGGGCGCTGTGGCGGTTTCGCGCGGCTTCCCCCTCGATCAGGATTTCCTCTCCGCGCCGGCGCAGTTCGGCGGCCCAGGGGGACGACGCGGCAGCCCTTTCCGTCACCAGCCGCGCGGCCAGTTGATCCAGCACGATGCGGATCTGGTAATGATGGATCACGTCATCGGGGTTCAACGGCGCCACATACAGCCCTCGGGCGCCCACCTCGACCACCAGCCGTTCGTTTTTCAACAGCAGCAGTGCCTGCTGCACCGGCTGGCGCGACACCCCCAGTTGCGCTGCCAGTTCCTCTTGGACCAGATGGGTGCCGGGGGTCATCTTGCCATCGCAGATGCTGTCGCGAATGGCCGTATAGACCTGTTCGGCACGGCTGGGGGCGGTGGCGATGGGGTGCATCTCAAAACTCCTGCTTCGACCGAAAACGGCCGGATGGTTCCCCTCCGGCCGCATGGTGCCGACACGTTGCGGCGGTCGTCAACAAGCAACTCAGAGTTTAGTTCTGGACATAGCAGATATGGGTTTCCGTGTATTCATACAGCCCATGCTTTCCATCCGCGCCGCCAATTCCGGATTTTCCGCGGCCGGCATGGAAGCCCTGCATAGCCTCGAAGTTCTCCCGGTTGACATAAGTCTCGCCAAAGCGCAACTCGTTGCAGGCCCGCATCGTCGATCCGACATTCGTGGTATAGATCGACGAGGTCAGCCCGTATGACGTGTCGTTGGCATAGGTGATCGCCTCGTCCAGGCCATCGACTTCGACCAGGGGCAGCACGGGGCCAAAGGTTTCACGGCTGATGATGTCCATGTCCTGCCGGCAGTTGACCAGCACCGTTGGCTTGTAGTGGTTGCCGACGCCCAGATCGGCTACATTGCCCCCCAGGGCGGGCTGGGCACCCGAGTCGATGGCCGAGCGGACCAGCGCGTCGATCTTTTCCACGCCGGCGCGGTTGATGATCGGCCCCATGTCGATTTCGTCATTGCCCAGCGGATCGCCATAACGCACCGCATCCATGGCCTTGACCAGCTTGTCGGTGAATTCATCCGCCACGCGCCGGTCCACATAGACGCGTTCCGCGGCGTTGCAGACCTGCCCGGTGTTCAAGGTCCGCGACTGGGTGATGGCCCGCGCGGCAAGATCCAGATCGGCATCCGCCGTGACGATGGCCGGCGCCTTGCCGCCCAGTTCCAGGTTGACCTTGGTGATGTTCGTCGCGGCATCGGCCATGATCTTGGACCCGGTTTCCACGCTGCCGGTAAAGCTGACCATGCGCACGTCCGGGTGCTGGGTCAGGGCCCGCCCGGTGGTGCCGCCGCGGCCATAGACGATGTTGAACACGCCCTGGGGCAGGCCGGTCTCGGTCACCAGCCGCGCGAACAGGGCAGCATTGTTCGGGGTTTCTTCGCTGGGTTTGATGACGATCGTGTTGCCCGTGATCAAGGCCGGGGCCATTTTCCGGGCGATCAGGAAGAACGGAAAGTTCCAGGGCAGAATTCCCGCCACGACGCCGACAGGCTGGCGGAACAGGAAAATGTTTTCCCCCGGACGGTCGGATTGAAGAATCTCGCCCTCGATCCGGCGCGCCCATTCGGCCATGTAGTCGATGTAATCGGCCGTAAAGGCCGCCTCGACCCGTGCCAGCGGCAGAATCTTTCCCTGTTCCTCGGAAATGACCCGCGCGATTTCTTCGGCATTGTCGCGTATCCGGGCCGATATCTCGCGCAGGAACCCGGCGCGCTGGATCGCGGGCAGGCGTTCCCAGTCGCGTTGCGCGCGGCGTGCGGCATCCACCGCGGCGCTGACCCCTTCGGCCGAGGTGTCGGGCACCTGCGAGATGCGCGTATCGCGCGCCGGGTTGAACACGTCGATAAGATCGCTGCCGGCACTCTCGACAAAGCGGCCGTTCACGAAATTCTGCTGAATCGTCATTGAGCTTCTCCTCCCACAGCCGCCGATCTCGTCCCGAGACAGCGATTCGCCCTTGGTGACGAGATGAGGATAAAAGTATTGCATTCTGAATTCAAGGAAACTGTCCCCATCGGTTCAACCCTGCCGCATCAGGCCCGATACGGACCATCGTGGATCTGTCATCGTTTCGTCACCCGGCGCAGATATGGCCTTGCCTGAAAACGAAATCCGTCTGGAGATCACCATGTCCCGTCTTGCCCTTGCGATGATGCCCTTTCTGGCGATACCGGCTGCCGCCTCGGCCGAAACACTGAGGCTTTACACATCGCAGCCGAACGAGGATGCCCAAAAGACCGTGGACGCCTTCGAGGCCGCCAATCCCGGAATTGACGTCGAATGGGTGCGGGACGGCACAACCCAACTGATGACGCGCATGGCCGCCGAGATTGAGGCAGGCGCCCAGCAGCCGGACGTTCTGCTGATCGCCGACACGGTCACGCTGGAAGGACTGGCGCAGGACGGCAAGCTGGCGGCCTATGCCTCGCCCGAGGCCGACGGCTATGATCCGGCCCTCTACAGCGCGGATGGCTATTACTATTCGACCAAGCTGATCACGACGGGCATCGTCTACAACACCGGGGCGACCGACATCCCCGCCTCATGGGCGGACCTCGAGAAGCCGGAATACAAGGGCATGGTCGTTTCGCCCTCGCCCCTCTACTCGGGTGCGGCGCTGATCCATCTTGCGACGCTGACCGGCAATGGCGATCTGGGATGGGATCATTACGAGGCGCTGGCCGCCAATGAGGTGCGGGCCGAAGGCGGCAATGGCGGCGTGTTCAAGGCGGTTGCCTCGGGTGAAAAGCCCTATGGCATCCTGGTGGACTACATGGCCCTGCGGGCCAAGGCCGAAGGTTCGCCCGTCGATTTCGTCTTTCCCGCCGAAGGTCTGACCTATGTGACCGAGCCGGTCGCCATCATGGAAGGCGCGGCCAGCCGCGAGGCGGCCGAAAAATTCGTCGATTTCGTTCTGTCCGAGGAAGGCCAGCAACTGGTCGCCGACATGGGCTATATCCCGGCGCGTAACGGCATCTCCAGCCCCGAGGGCTTTCCGTCCCGCGACAGCCTGAAGCTGATGGAATTCGATGCCGCCAAGGCCCTTGCGGACACCGAAGCGAACAAGGCCCGCTTTGCGGAGATCTTTGGCGTTCAATGACCGCCATTTCCGGGGATGCCGTCAGCCGGTCCCTGGACCGGCTGATTCCGTTGCTGATGCTGCCGGTCGTGCTGATCGCGCTTGGGCCGATCATGCGCCTTCTGGCCGAAGCCCTCGGCATCGGCAGTGGCCTGACGCTGTCCCATGCGGCCGAGGTTCTGGGCCGCGACAGCACGCGGATCGCCTTGTGGCATTCGCTTGTCACGGCGGGGTCGGGCACGGTGATCGCGGTCCTGATCGGGGCCGCATTTGCCTTTGCCGTTGCCCTGACCGACATCCGCGCCAAGGGGGCGCTGGTGTTCTGCCTGATGATTCCGATGATGATCCCGCCGCAGATCACCGCCCTGGCCTGGATGCAGGTCACCGGACCGTCCTCGGTCCTGTTGCGCACGCTTGGCGCCGCGCCGCCGCTGGGCAGTCCGCAGCCGTTGCATTCCGCTTGGGGAATCGCGGTGCTGCTGGGCATCCAGCACGCCTCGATCGTGTTTCTGACCCTGCGCGCGGGCCTGCGGTTGATTCCCGGCGATCTGATCGAGGCGGCCCGAATTTCCGGCGCCCGGGGCTGGCGGGTCTGGGCGCAGATCGTCCTGCCGCTCAGCCTGCCAAGCCTGGCCGCCGGCGGCGCGATGACCTTTGTCACCGCCCTTGGCAATTTCGGCATTCCTGCGATGCTCGGCATTCCCGCCCGTTACTCCACGCTGCCTACCCTGATCTATCAGCGGCTGACGGGGATGGGCCAGTCGGTGCTGCCCGAGGTGGCGGTGCTGGCGTTGCTGATCGGAACGGTCGCAATCGCGGGGGTGCTTGCGGGCAGGCTGTTTTTGGGCCGTCGCGCCTATGGCCTTGCGGGATTGTCCGCGCAGCCCTTGACCCTTTCGCTCGGCCGCAGGCGTCCGCTGGTCGAGATGCTCTTGTGGATCTTTATCGTCCTGACGCTTGTGGTGCCGCTTCTGGCGCTTCTGGCGACATCGCTGATCCCCGCCTATGGGGTGCCCCTGACAGCGGAAACGGCAACCCTCCGCGCCTGGGTCGAGGTTCTGCTGAACCAGCCGGTCACGCGCCGCGCCTATGCCAATTCCCTGTTCCTGGCGGGCCTGGCCGCCCTGATCCTGATGGCCGTCGCCATTCCGCTGGCCTGGATCACCAGCCGCCGCCCGACGCGCATGACCCGCGCCGTCGATACCCTGATCGACCTGCCCTACGCCTTGCCGGGGGTGGTGCTGGCAATCTCCTGCATTCTGGCGTTTATGCGGCTGCCTTTCGGGATCACGCTTTACGGCACGCTGACGATCATCCTGCTGGCTTACCTGTCGCGCTTTCTTGTCGTGATGCTGCGCCCGGTACAGGCGGCCATCGGCCAGCTTGACCCCGCGATGGAGGAAGCGGCCGCCAGCGCAGGGGCGCGCCTGGGCCGCCGCCTGCGCACCATCGTGCTGCCCTTGGCCGCGCCCGCGGCGGCGGCAGGGGCGATCCTTGTGTTCCTGACGGCGGTGAATGAACTGACCGTTTCGGCCCTTTTGTGGACGGGCGGAACGGAAACGCTGGGCGTGGTCATCTTCAACCTCGAGGACAGCGGCGATACGGTGATGGCCTCGGCCCTTGCCGCCTCGATCGTCGCGCTGGTCATCCTTCTCATGGGAATCGTTCAGCTTGGTTCGTCCCGTCTGCCAAAAGGAACCGTGCCATGGCAGATCTGATCTTTTCGGGGATTTCAAAGACCTTTGCCGGCGCACGCGCCCTGGACGGGATCGACGCCCGGATCCAGAAAGGAGAGTTCGTGGCCCTTCTGGGTCCGTCGGGCTGCGGCAAGACCACGCTTTTGCGCCTGACGGCGGGATTCGAGGTGCCGGACACCGGCAGCGTGACCCTGGACGGGCAGGTGCTTGCAGGGCCGGGAACGTTCGTGCCGCCCGAGGACCGCAACATCGGCATCGTGTTCCAGTCCTATGCCCTGTGGCCGCACAAGACCGTGGCGGGCAATGTGGCTTACCCGCTGGAGGTGCGGCGGCTTCCCGTGGCCGAGCGCCGACGCCGCGTGGCCGAGGCGCTGGATGTGACCGGCCTGACGGCCTTTGCCGACCGCGCGCCCGCGCAACTGTCGGGCGGGCAACGGCAGCGTGTGGCGCTGGCCCGCTGCCTTGTGGCCGATCCGCGCGCGGTGCTGCTGGACGAGCCGCTGGCCAATCTCGATCTTGCGCTGCGCGCCGCCATGCAAGAGGCATTCGCGGCCTTTCACCGCCGCACCGGCGCGACGATGCTGTATGTCACCCACGACCAGACCGAGGCGCTGGCCTTTGCCGACCGCGTGGCGGTGATGCAGGGTGGCCGGATCAGGCAGTTCGATTCGCCCGAAGCCCTTTATGACCGCCCGCAGGATTGTTTCGTGGCGGGCTTTGTCGGCGATGGCGCGGTGATCGCCCTTGCCGCCACGGATACGCCCATCGGCGGCCGTATCGTTGTCCGGGCGGTTGGCCAGCCGATCCAGGCCCGGTGCGGCAGCGCCGCGCCGACCCATATCTGTGTTCGCCCCGAACAGGTCCGCATCGATCCGGCCGGCCCCATCCGCGCCCGTGTCAGCGGATGCGCCTATCAGGGCGGACGCTTTCGCCTGGTGCTGGAAACCCAAGGCGAGACGCTGGTCGCCCATGCCCCCCGCCGTGCCCATCCGGGCGAGGAGATGTGCCTGTCCCTGGGGTCGCCCTGGGCCTTTCGCGATCCGGCTGCGCAAGTCTTTCCCCAAGCGATGCAGGACGCCTGACAAACCGGTCGGAGCGCGCGCCGGGTCCGGCTGGTTTTTCCGTCCCGATCGGCGGCCCGCGGCCGGGTCGTTCCGTCAGCCCGCCGCCATGGCGTCCGGTTCGCGTTGGCAAACTGACCAAAGCGCGGGCAGGGGCGCACAAACTTGCCGCGTCCGGGGCATGGATACGGGCAATGCGTCTGAAAACCGCACAAAAGGCTTGGGCGTGGCTGGGACGGTGGCTAAGGATCGACCCATGGCCCGGCGCAATGATGTGCCACAAGGCCCGCTCGCAACGATGCGGCATTTTCCGAAAGCGTGACGGCCTGGCGCCGGTCTATCGGGCGACCGCTGCTGCACGCTTTCCGACAGCCCCTGATTTCAGCCTGCCATCGGAGCCATCCATGTCCGCACCATCCCCCGCCGCCTCCGGCGACGCGCATCGCGCCCTGACCCTGTCCACCGCAGCCTTTACCGTCTGCTTTGCGGTCTGGACGATCTTTTCCATCATCGGCATCCAGATCAAGCAGCAGCTTGGCCTGTCCGACACCCAGTTCGGCCTGCTGGTCGGGATGCCCATCCTGACCGGATCGCTGGTGCGGGTGGTTCTGGGCGTCGCCACCGACCGCATCGGCGGACGGGCCGTCTATACGCTGACGATGCTGGCCGCCGCGGCGGCGACCTTTCTTCTGTCCTGGGCCACGACCTATCAGCAGATGCTGTTGGCCGCGCTGGGCGTGGGCATCGCGGGCGGTTCCTTTGCCGTGGGCGTGGCCTATGTCTCGCGCTTCTTCGACGGGACGCGGCAGGGCACGGCGCTGGGCATCTTTGGCGTCGGAAATGTCGGTGCGGCGCTGACCAAGTTCGTGGCGCCCTTTGTGATGATCGCGTTCGGCTGGCAGGCCACCGCGCAGATCTGGGCGGGGGTGCTGGTCTTGACCGCCCTGGCGTTCTGGGCCTTGTCCAAGGACGATCCCGTCACCGCCGCCCGCCGGGGCGACCGCACGCCCCTGCGCAGTTTGCGTGCCGAATTCGCGCCCCTGCAGAACCTGAGGGTGTGGCGCTTTTCGGCGTATTATTTCTTCAGCTTCGGGGCCTTTGTCGCGCTGGCGCTGTGGCTGCCCCATTACCTGATCGGGGTTTATGGCCTTGACGTGAAGACCGCCGGCATGATCGGCGCGGCCTATTCGATCCCGGCCTCGATTTTCCGGGCCTATGGCGGCGTGCTGTCGGACCGGATCGGCGCGCGGGCCGTGATGTATGCGACATTTCTGGTGTCGCTGGCTGCCACGGGCATCCTTGCGCTGCTGCCCGGCCTGCCGGTCTGGGCCTTTCTGGCCGTCATCTTTGTTCTGGGCTTCTTCATGAGCCTGGGCAAGGCCGCCGTCTATAAGCATATCCCCACCTATTACCCGCAGAACGTCGGCGCGGTGGGCGGTCTGGTCGGCATGATCGGCGGCCTGGGCGGGTTCGCCCTGCCGCTGCTGTTCGGCTGGCTGAAGGACGGGACCGGCGCCTGGGCCAGTTGCTTCTGGGTGCTGTTTGCCCTGGTCGCGGCCTGCACGCTGTGGATGCACCTGTCGATCCGCCAGACCCGGACCACCCTGCAAGCCGCCTGAAAGGACCGCGCCATGAAAAGGAAACTTGTCGTCATCGGCTCGGGCATGGCATCAGGCCGGTTGCTGGAACATCTGTTCGACGCCGCCCCCGACGCCTGGGACGTGACCCTGTTCAATGCCGAGCCGCGGGGCAACTACAACCGCCTGATGCTGTCGCCGGTGCTGTCGGGCGAAAAGACCTATGACCAGATCGTCACCCATGACGATGCCTGGTATGCCGCCCGTGGCGTTGATTGCCGGTTCGGCGAACCGGTGGTCGGGATCGACCGGGCGAACCGGGTGGTGCATTCCAACCGCTCCAGTGCGCGCTATGACGCTCTGGTGATCGCCACCGGGTCCGCGCCCTTCATCATCCCCGTGCCGGGCAAGGATCTGCCGGGCGTCGTCGCCTATCGCGATCTGGAAGACACCCGGGCGATGATGGACACCGCGGGCAAGGACGCCGTGGTGATCGGCGGCGGCCTGCTGGGGCTGGAGGCCGCGGCGGGCATGGCCGCGCGCGGCGCCCGCGTGACCGTCGTCCACCTGATGGGCCACCTGATGGAACGCCAACTGGATCCGGCCGCCGGTTATCTGCTGCAACGCGACCTGGAACGGCGCGGCATCACCGTGCATTGCAAGGGCGCCACAAAGGCGATCCTAGGCACCGACCGGGCCGAGGCCGTGCTGCTGGAGGACGGGACCGTCTATCCCGCCGATCTGGTCTGCATGGCCGTGGGCATCCGCCCCGAAACCCGGCTGGCCGTGGACGCGCATCTGGAGGTCGAACGCGGCATCGTCGTGGACGACGCGCTGCGCACCAGCGATCCGCATATCTTCGCGCTTGGCGAATGCGTCGAACATCGCGGCCAGGTGTTCGGCCTTGTCGCGCCGCTTTATGACCAGGCCAAGGTGCTGGCAAAGACGCTGATGGATCAGGATGCGGTCTTTGCCCCGGTCCAGACCGCCACCAAGCTCAAGGTGACGGGCTGCGACCTGTTCAGCGCGGGCGATTTCGCCGAGGCGCCGGGACGCGAGGACATCGTGTTCCGCGATCCGGGGCGCGGCATCTACAAGCGGCTGGTGCTGGAAAACGACCGCATCGTCGGCGTGGTCATGTATGGCGATACCGCCGATGGGGCCTGGTTCTATGGCCTGATGAAGGACGGAGCCGACATTGGCCCGATGCGCGACACCCTGATCTTTGGCCCGGCCTTCCAGGGGGGGGCCGCCGCGGACCCTATGGCGGCCGTTGCAGCCTTGCCGCCTGAGGCGGAGATCTGCGGGTGCAACGGCGTTTCCAAGGGCACCATCCTGAACGCGGCGGCGGGCGGGGCCTGCACGCTGGAGGCGATGCGGTCCTGCACCAAGGCATCGGCATCCTGCGGCACCTGCACCGGACTGGTCCAGCAGGTCATGGCCCTGGCCCTGGGGGGCGAGGTTCAGGACGCCCCCGCCGGCATGTGCAAGTGCACCGACCACAGCCACGAGGACGTGCGCCGCCTGATCCGGTCGATGGGGCTGAAGTCGATCCCCGCCGTGATGCAGGATCTGGGCTGGAAGACCGTGGGCGGCTGCCATTCCTGCCGTCCGGCGCTGAATTACTACCTGCTGGCGGAATGGCCGCTGGACTATCGCGACGACCGCCAGTCGCGGTTCGTCAACGAACGCAACCATGCCAACATCCAGAAGGACGGCACCTATTCGGTCGTCCCGCGCATGTGGGGCGGTGTCACCACCCCCTCGGAACTGCGCGCCATCGCCGACGCGGCCGAGAAATACGACGTGCCGATGGTCAAGGTCACGGGCGGCCAGCGCATCGACCTGCTGGGGGTGCGCAAGGAAGACCTGCCGCACATGTGGGCCGACCTGAACGCCGCCGGTCTGGTCAGCGGCCACGCCTATTCCAAGGGGCTGCGCACGGTCAAGACCTGCGTGGGCAGCCAGTTCTGCCGGTTCGGCACGCAGGATTCCACCGGCCTGGGGATCCGGCTGGAACAGGTTCTGTGGGGGTCGTGGACGCCGCACAAGGTCAAGCTGGGCGTGTCGGGCTGCCCCCGCAACTGCGCCGAGGCGACGTGCAAGGACGTGGGCATCGTTTGCGTCGATTCGGGGTATCAGATCAGCGTCGCCGGTGCCGCCGGGATGGAGGTCAAGGAAACCGAGCCGCTTGCCACCGCCGCCACCGAGGACGAGACGGTCGCCATCGTTACCGCCTTTGTCCAGCTTTACCGCGAAGGCGCGCGATACCTGCACCGGCCCTACAAATGGGTGGCGCGCGTGGGCCTGGACTGGATCAAGGCGCAGATCGACGACCCCGCGACCCGCGCCGCGCTGATCGAGCGGTTCGAGATCAGCCAGTCGGTCTATCGCCGCGACCCCTGGGCCGACCTGTCCACCCCTGCCGAGGTGCCCCGCTGGGCGCCCCTTGCAGACCTGACGCTGGAGGCCGCGGAATGACCCTTTTCGTTGACATCGGCTCGCTGGACGACATCCCCCGGCAGGGCGCGCGCGTGGTCAAGACCGCGCAGGGCTGCGTGGCGGTGTTCCGCACCGCCGACGACCAGGTTTTCGCATTGGAGGATCGTTGCCCCCACAGGGGCGGCCCTTTGTCCGAAGGCATCGTCCACGGCACATCCGTCACCTGCCCGCTGCACAACTGGGTCTTTGACCTGAATTCCGGCCAGGCGCAGGGCGCGGACAAGGGCGGCGTGCTGACCTATGCCATGCAGGTCCGTCAGGGCCGCATCCTGATCGACGCGGGCCTGATCCGCCGCAGCGCCGCCGCGTAAGGAAACCCATCGTGAACATGCAAAGCCCGCGTCCCGCCGTCCGCACCACCTGCCCTTATTGCGGGGTCGGTTGCGGCATCCTGGCCACGCCCGACGGGGCAGGCGGCCTGACCGTGACCGGCGATCCTGAACATCCGGCCAATTTCGGTCGCCTATGCGTCAAAGGCAGCGCCTTGGGGGAAACGGTAGGGCTGAAGGGCCGGCTGCTGGCCCCCCGCATCGGCGGGCACGAGGCGACATGGGATCACGCTCTGGATCTGGTGGCGCGTCGGTTTTGTGACACCATCGCCGCCCATGGGCCGGACTCGGTGGCGATGTATGTTTCGGGCCAGTTGCTGACCGAGGATTATTATGCCGCCAACAAGCTGATGAAGGGATTCATCGGCAGCGCGAACATCGACACGAATTCGCGGCTGTGCATGGCATCCAGCGTGGCGGGCCACAAGCGCGCCTTCGGATCGGACACCGTGCCCGGCCTTTACGAAGATCTGGAACAGGCCGATTGCGTGGTCCTGGTCGGATCGAACCTCGCCTGGTGCCACCCCGTGCTGTATCAACGTCTGGCGGCGGCCCGCGATGCGCGGGGCACCAGGGTCGTGGTCGTCGATCCCCGCCGCACCGCCACCTGCGACATCGCCGACCTGCACCTGCCGCTGGCGCCCGGATCGGATGCCGTCCTTTTCAACCTGCTGCTGGCCGAAATCGAGCGGCGCGGCCTGGTATCCGAGAAGCCCGAGGGTCTGGACGAGGCGCTTGCCGCCGCCCGCGCCACCCTGCCGGGCGCGACCGGCCTGCCGCACAGCGCCCTGCGCCAGTTCGTGGACCTGTGGTGCGACAGCGATCGGATCGTCACCGTCTATTCGCAAGGCGTCAACCAGTCCGACAGCGGCACCGACAAGGTGAACGCAATCCTGAACTGCCATCTGGCGACCGGCCGTATCGGCCGCCCCGGCATGGGGCCGTTCAGCGTTACCGGCCAGCCCAACGCCATGGGCGGGCGCGAGGTCGGCGGGATGGCCACCATGCTGGCCTGTCATCTGGATATCGAAAACCCCGTCCATCGGGGGGCCGTGCAGGATTTCTGGCAGGCGCCGCGCATGGCGGCAAAGCCGGGGCTGAAGGCCGTCGACATGTTCCGCGCCGTCGAGGACGGCCGGATCAAGGCGTTGTGGATCATCTGCACCAACCCCGCCGTGTCGATGCCCGAGGCGGATCGCGTCGCCCGCGCCCTTGCAGGCTGCGATTTCGTGGTGGTGTCGGACATGATCGCCCGGACCGACACCACGCGGCTGGCGCATGTGCTGCTGCCCGCGACGGGTTGGGGCGAAAAGGACGGCACCGTCACCAACTCCGAACGCCGTATCAGCCGCCAGCGCCGCGTCCTTGCGCCAGCCGGTCAGGCCCGCGACGACTGGCGCATTATCGCCGGCGTGGCCGCGCGCATGGGTTGGGGCGATGCCTTCGCCTGGGACGGCCCGGCGCAGGTCTTTGCCGAACATGCGGCGCTGTCGGGGGTGGCGGGGGCGCTTGGCAGCGACTTCGACATCTCAGGCCGGGCCGGGATCACGGCAACGGACTACGATCTGCTGGAGCCGTTCCTGTGGCCGCAATCCGCCGCCCGCCAGGGCGGGCGCTTTTTTGGCGACGGGCGGTTCCATACCCCCTCGGGCAGGGCACGGATGGTCGCGGTGGCCCCACGCCCGCCACAGCCCACCAGCGACGGCCATCCGTTCCGCCTGAATACCGGCCGGGTGCGGGACCAGTGGCACACCATGACCCGCACCGGTCTGGCGCCACGCCTGTCGCGCCATCTGGCCGAACCGTTTCTGGAACTGCATCCCGCCGATGCCGCGCGGCTGGGTCTGGCACCCGCGGCCCTTGCCGAGGTTTCAAATCCCCATGGCCGCGCCATCCTGCGGGTGCTGGTGACGGACCGGGTGGCGCCCGGCCATCCCTTTGCCCCGATCCACTGGACCGACGAGACGGCCTCGTGCGGCCGCGTCGATGTGCTGGTGCCGGGGGCTGTCGATCCCCATTCGGGTCAGCCTGCGTTGAAATCGGCTACGGTCGCCATCCGGCCTTTCCCGGCGGACTGGTACGGCTTTGCGATCTCGACACGCCAGATCAGCCCCGACTGCGCTTACTGGGCGCGTGCCGTCCTGCCATCGGGTCAACAGGCCGAACTGGCCGGGCAGGGAGAGCCGCAGGACTGGTCCGAGACCGCTCGAACCTGGTTGGGCATGGCCGGAGAGCCGCTGGTTTTCCGCGATCCGCGCCAAGGCCTGGTGCGGATGGCGTTTGTGCAGGAAGGACGCCTTCAGGCCGCACTGTTCGTGGCGCCGGGGCCCGTGGCGCTGTCGCGCGGCCATCTTGCCGCATCCCTTGGCGCCGACTGCGGGGGCGAGATTCTGGCCGGCCGGCCTGGTGCCGACCGGATGGACGCGGGGGCGGTGGTCTGCGCCTGTTTCGGCATCGGGGTGAACACGATCCGGCACGGCATCGCCACGCAGAACCTGATGACGGTCGAGGCCATCGGCCGGGCGCTTGGGGCGGGAACGAATTGCGGATCGTGCAAGCCTGAACTGAAGGGCCTGCTTTGCGCCGTCGCAGGACAGCCACAGCCGGATGATCCCTCATCCGGGAAACGCGCACTCATGGAATCGCGCGGATAGGATTGCGGGCTGCGAAAACGGACGCCTGACGGCAAGGCAGCATCCGCAGCGGGGCGGATGCTGCCGTTTCCTCATTCCTCGCCGCCGCCATCGTCGAAGCCGCCGTCGTCATAGGCTGCCTCGTCGGCCATGGGTTCGTCGGCCAGGGGTTCGGCCGCAGCGGCGTCGCCGGCAAACATGCCGCCAATTGCGTTGCCCAGCAGGACACCGCCGGCGACGCCCATCGCGGTCTGGGCCGCGCCGGCCAGGAAGCCGCCTCCGGCCGGGCGCCCACTGCTCCACGGACCCGCGCCTTGCGCAGTGGCACCACGGCCCTGCGGGGCCTGGCCATGGGGCGCGGACTGTGGACGATAAGGCGTCCCAGGCCGCGCGGCCTGGGACGCGTTGCCCCCGAACAGCCGCCCGAACATTCCGCCCCCCTGCTGGGGCTGGTTCTGCAGATGGTCGATCTGCTGCTGCGCGGCGTTCAAGGCCTGTTCCTGCATGATGACGGTCTGGGCCAGATAATAGGCCGCACCGGGATTGCGTGCCATCTGATCCGCGATCAGGCGCTCGGCCTCGGGGTCGCGATGGGGCTGGGCGGCGGCCGCCTGATCCAGTTTGCTGAACAGCCCCTCGATGGCCTGCCGGTCGTTGTGGTCCATGGTTGTCCTTTCCTCCTGCGATCGCCTGCGCCAAGCCTCAAGGTTCGACGCAAGGGATCATGCGGATGGACAACGCGCCCGCGAGGGCCGGTTGCAGTCAAATCTCGACATCGTGATGTGTAGCCGGGAGGCGGCGCAGGTCATCCCACAAAATGCGGATCGTCCTTTCGATGCAACGATCCGGCCGGTTCCGGCGGTGGTTCCGCCGGGAACCGCAGGCGCGATGTCGTTTCGGCGTTGGCGATGATCCCCGCGACCCCGCCGCCCCTGGCGATGCCGGTGGCGGGAACCCACCGGGGTGGCACATATCCCGCCGCCCGCAATCGCCTGCCGGGCCTTCAGCCCGGCTCGGCCACCTTGACCGTCACGGTCTTGACGTGACCATAGTGATGCAGCGCCTCGATGCCCTTTTCGCGGCCATAGCCGCTGTGCTTGTGGCCGCCGAACGGCGTCTGGACCGACATGGTGTTCCAGACATTGACGAAGATCTGCCCGGCCTCGATCCGGTCGGCCACCCGCAGCGCGCGGCTGATGTCGCGGGTCCACAGCGTGCCGATCAGGCCATAGTCGCTGTCGTTGGCAATGGCGATCGCCTCGGCCTCGGTGTCGAAGGGGATGACCACGCCGACCGGGCCGAAGATTTCCTGCCGGGCAATGCGCATGTCGTTCGACACGTCGGCATAGAGCGTCGGAGCGATGAAATGGCCGTCGGGATGCCCTTCGACCCGGGCCACGCAGCCTCCGGCGACAAGGCGTGCGCCATCCTCGCGCGCGACGTCGAAAAAGCCCTGGACGCGGCGGAATTGCGGCGCGGTGATGATCGGACCCAGGCTTTCGCCCGGCACCAGGGCTTCGACCGCGGCCCGTGCGGCGTCCAGAAACCGGTCATAGATGCCGCGCTGCACCAGAATCCGCGTGCCCGCCGAACAGACCTGCCCCGCATTCAGCGTGAAGCCCTTGACCGATTCGCGCGCCGCCAGATCCAGATCGGCGTCGTCGAACACGATGTTGGCCGATTTCCCGCCCAGTTCCAGCGTCAGGGGGATGATGCGTTCCGCCGCGATGCGGCCGATGGCCTGACCCACGCCGACCGACCCGGTAAAGGCCACCTTGCGCACGCCGGGATGACGCACGATCGCCTCGCCTACGGTGGCGCCGGTGCCCAGAACCACGTTGATCACGCCGTCGGGCAGGCCGGCCTCGGAGGCCAGTTCGGCCATGGCGATGGTCGTCTGCGATGTCACCTCGGAAGGCTTGGCCACGACCACGTTGCCTGCGGTCAGCGCCGGCGCGATGGCGCGGGCGGCCTGGTTCAGCGGCAGGTTCCAGGGTGTGATGACGCCCACGACGCCAAAGGGCTCGCGCCGGGTAAAGACATGCTGGTCCGGCGCCACGTCCAGCACATCGCCCGCCGGCAGATAGACAAGGCTGCCATAGAATTCGAAATAGGCGGCGCTGCCCTCGATTTCGGCCAGGGCAGTCGCCATGGGCTTGCCGGTATCGGCCCGTTCCAGCGCGGCCAGATGGTCGCGGTTGGCGCGCAGCGCGGCGGCGATGGCCATCATCACCCGCCCGCGTTCGGCCGCCGGATAGCGTCGCCAGTCGTCGGCGGCGGCCTGCGCCGCCGCGACCGCGCGATCCACATCCGCCGCCGTTCCCGCAGCCACATGGCCCGCCACCCGTCCCGATGAGGGATTCACGGCCTCGATATAGTCGTTGGACGAGGGAACGGACCTGCCGCCGATCCAGTGATCCAGCCGATACATGCCTGCATCCTCCATCAGCGCACCTTCAGCGTGATGCCGCCATCCAGAACCAGCTCGATCCCGGTGATGAAACGCGATTCATCCGACGCCAGGAACACCGCCGCATGGGCCACGTCCCATCCGTCGCCCATATGGCCCAGCGGCACAAGCGCGTCGCGTGCCGCCACCATCGCCTCGGTCGAGCCATAGACCCCGGTCACGTTGCCCTTGTGGATCAGCGGCGTGTTCATCAGTCCCGGCAGGATGGTGTTGCAGCGGATGCCCTTGGGGGCATAGTTCAGCGCGATGTCGCGGGTAAAGGCGTTCACCGCGCCCTTCGAGGCCGAATAGCTGATGCAGCTATAGCCGAGGCTGTGGGTCGAGGCGATCGAACTGATGTTGATGATCGAGCCCTTGCCCTGCGCGGTCATGATCGGCAGCACCTCGCGGCAGGTCAGATACAGGCTCTTGACGTTGATCGCCATCAGCCTGTCCCATTGCTCTTCGGTCAGGTCTTCGGGACCGCCCGGGTCGATGATGCCGACGTTGTTGTGCAGCACGTCGATGCGGCCAAAGGCCTCCATCGCGCGGGCGACGCTGGCCTTGACCGCATCGGCTTGTGATACGTCGCACACATCGGCCTCGACCGTGCCGCCTTCGCTGCGGATGATCTCGGCGGTTTCCTCGGCGGCCTCGCGGTTGATGTCCAACGCAAAGACGCGGGCACCTTCACGCGCGAACTGCACGGCGGCGGCCTTGCCGTTGCCCCAGCCCGGCCCGACCGAGCCGGCCCCGGTCACGAAGACCACCTTGTCCTTCAAACGATCGCCCATGCGCATCCTCCCGTTAGGGGGCCAATCTGGGGCGGGTCGGGGGCCGGGGGGAAATATCTTTCCGGTCTTGTGATTAGAGGCAGGGGCTATAGCGGCGCCCCGGCGACGGACTGCGCCTTCCAGATACCGCGGCGCACCAGATCGCCGATCACGTCGATGGTGATGCGCTCGGCCTCGGCACTGGCGCGGCTCATGGGTTTGGCCGGATTGCGCACCAGATAGACGGGGCGCGCCATGCGGGGGGCCGTAATGGGCGCCATCACCAGTTCGCCCCGCTCGACAAAGTCGATGGCGGCGGCCGGGGCCAGGATCGTATAGCCGCTGCCCCGCGACACCATGGTCTTGATCTGGGGCAGGGCGTCCATCTCGGTCGCGACGGTCAGGGTGATGCCCTGGCTGCGCGTATAGCGGTCGATCATGGTGCGCAATCCGTGATGGCGGGACGGCAGGACCATCTCGACCGGGGCGAGATCGGCCAGGCGGACGGGGCTGCCGGGTGGGCTGGCAAAGGGCCAGGCGTCCGGGGCGGCAAAGAAATACAGCTCTTCGGTCATCAGCAGGGTATGGGTCAGGTGCCGCACCGCGCTGATGTCGTAAAGGATGCCCAGGTCGATCGACTGATCCTCGAGCCAGGTCTGGATGAAGCCGCTCATCGCCTCGACCGCGCGCAGGCGGACCTTGGGCAGTTCGATCCGCACGGTTTCGGCCAGGGGGACCGACAGGACCATCGACACCGAACTGGGCAGGCCGAAGCTGACCTCGCCCACGGCGTCGCCGCCGGACTGGCGCACGGCGTCGATGGCGGTTTCCATCGCGCGGGCGATCTGCTGGGCATGGGACAGAAGCAGTTGGCCCGATTGCGTCAGCGACACCCCCCGGGGCGAGCGTTCCAGAAGCTGCACGCCCAGCTCGCGCTCGAGCGAGATGACGTGCTGGGACAGCGACGGCTGGGCAACCGACACGCGTTGCGCGGCGGCAGACAGCGATCCTTCCTCGGCAATGGCGATGAAATAGCGGAGCTGCTTGATGTCCATCCCGGCCCCCGCCGCGTCAGAGGTTTTCCCTATCGGACCCCCAGAAAAACGCTCTGACAAGGGGCAGCCTGCTGCTGCTAGGCTTTTCGGATATCATCGCAGTTCGGGGAGAAACGCAAGATGACGATGCCGATCCTGCATCACTACGACCTGTCGCCGTTTTCCGAAAAGATTCGTCTGGCGATGGGGTTGAAGGATCTGGACTGGGGATCGGTCAAGGTGGAGGCGGTGCCGCCGCGCCCGGCGTTGAACGCGCTGACGGGCGGTTATCGCCGGGTGCCGGTGCTTCAGATCGGGGCCGACATCTTTTGCGACACCGCGGTCATCTTCGACGTGCTTGAACGGTTGCGGCCCGAGCCCACGCTGTATCCGCAAGGGGCCGGGCTGGCCAAGGGCCTGTCCCTGTGGTGGGACCGCGCGACCTGGATCCCCGCCATCGGCGTGCTGGTCGATCATATCGGAGAGCATCTGCCCCAAGCCTTTCTGGACGACCGACGCGAACACTATCTGGGCATCGACATCTCGAAGCCCGCCATGGCGCCGATGCTGGCGGCCCATGTCCAGCAGATGACCGCCATGGCCGACTGGCTGGATTCGATGCTGGGGCAGGGGCATGACTTCCTGACCGGCGACCGGGTCAGCGCCGCCGACCTGACCTGCCACCATTCGCTGTGGCTTCTGCGCGCCAATGCGGGGGCCGAGGTGATCGACGCGCAACTGCGGCTGTCGCCGCGCGTGACCGGCTGGATGGGCCGCGTGGCCGCCCTGGGCCACGGCCGCCCGACCCCGATAACCCCCGATGAGGCCCTGGCCGCGGCCCGCGATGCCCGTCCCGACCCCGCGCTGCTGCCGACGGGCGACGATCCCAGCGGCCTGACGATCGGCGATCTCGTTTCGGTCACGCCCGACGACAACGCCCGCGTTCCGGTGACCGGCCGCCTGGCTGGTGCCGACGCGCAAGAGATCGTTCTGGCAGTTGCCGGCGAGACGGGCGATCTGCATGTGCATTTCCCCCGCGCGGGCTTTCAGGCCCTGCCCGCCCGCGACCAGGGCCGCGATGCCGCCTGACCTTATCATCCGACAGGACATTCCATGAGCATCGAAACCAACAAGCAACTGGCACAGGATTACTTCAAGGCCTTCGCCACCAAGGACGAGGCCTGGCTGCGCGCCCATGTCAGCCCCGGCTATGTCCGCCGCGACACGACATTGCCCTTCGAGGTCAAGGGCCCCGAGGGTGTCCTGCAACTGGGAGACGTTCTGCTGGGGGCGTTCTCGGACATTGCGCTGGACATCAGGGATGTCGTGGCCGAGGGGGACAAGGTCCTGATCCGGCTTGACTTCAGCGGCACGCACAGTGGTCCTTTCGGGGACCATCAGGCGACCGGCAAAAGGTTCTCGGTGATGGTGCTGGACCTGTTCCGGTTCGCGGACGGCCAGATCGCCGAACAGTGGCCCGCCATCGACAATCTGGGCCTGCAACGGCAGATCGGCATGATCTGACGGACCGCATGCGGCGCGATCAGCGCCGCCAGGCCTTCGGGCCGATCTCGTGGATGGACCTGCCCTGTGTATCGACGGCCAGCATGACCGGCATGTCCTCGACCCGAAGGCGATAGATCGCCTCCATCCCCAGGTCGGTCCAGGCGACCGGCTCGGCCTCGCGGATGGCCTGGGCGACCAGATAGGCCGCGCCGCCCACCGCGATCATGTAGACCGCGCCGTGCTCTGCGATGGCGCGCAGCGCCTCGGGGCCGCGTTCCGCCTTGCCGATCATCACCTTCAGCCCGGTGTCGCGCAGCACCCGGTCGGTGAAGCGGTCCATCCGTGTCGATGTGGTGGGACCGGCGGGGCCGATGACCTCGTTGCGGACCGGATCGACGGGGCCGACGTAATAGATCGCGCGACCGCGCAGATCGACGGGCAGCGCCTCGCCCCGGTCCAGCACCTCGACCATGCGCTTGTGGGCGGCATCCCGGCCCGTATACAGGGTTCCCGACAGCAGCAGCCGGTCGCCCGGTTGCAGGCTGTCCAGCAGATCCTGGTCCAGCGCATCCAGGTCGATCCGCCGCGCCTGGGCGGCCGCGGTTTTCAACGTGATGTCCGGCCACAGCGACAGGTCGGGCGGCGCGAACGCCGCGGGCCCCGACCCGTCCAGCGTGAAATGGACATGACGCGTGGCGGCGCAGTTGGGGATCAGCGCCACGGGCAGGGACGCGGCATGGGTCGGAAAGTGCCGGATCTTGACGTCAAGCACGCTGGTCAGGCCGCCCAGACCCTGCGCGCCGATGCCCAGCGCGTTTACCCGGTCGCAGATTTCCAGCCGCAAGGCGTCCGCCGCGTCGCGCGGACCGCGCGCACGCAGGTCGTCGATGTCGATGGGGTCGTTCAGGGCCTCCTTGGCCATGGCCATGGCGCGGTCCACGCTGCCGCCGATGCCGATCCCCAGCATCCCGGGCGGGCACCAGCCCGCACCCATGCCGCGCACCTGTTCCACCACCCAATCCGCGACCGAGGCCGAGGGGTTCAGGACCGCGAAACGTGTCTTGTTTTCCGAACCCCCACCCTTGGCCGAGACCGTGATGTCCACCCGGTCCCCCGCCACCATCCGTGTCAGGATCATCGCGGGCGTGTTGTCGCCGGTGTTCTTGCGCGTGTCAAAGGGGTCGCGCACGACCGACGCGCGCAGCGGATTGGTGTCCAGCAGATAGGCGCGCCGCACCGCGTCATCGACGATTTCCTGCAAGGGGCGCTGCCAGTCCAGCCGTGCCTGCACGCCGATATCTACAAAGACGTTGGCCACCCCCGTGTCCTGGCAGATCGGCCGCTGGCCCAGGGCGCACATACGCGAATTCACCAGAATCTGAGCGATGGCGTCACGGGCGGCGGGGCTTTCCTCGCGCGCGTGGGCGGCGGCCATCGCCGCCACGAAGTCGGGCGGATGATAGCAGGCGATGAATTGCAGCGCCTCGGCGATGCTGTCGATGACATGGCTTTCGGTGATCGGCTTCATCGGTGGCCTTCTCCTGTGCTGGCGCCGACTGTGCCACGGGACGGGCGGCGGGCCTAGCCGAGGGGCTAAAGGCAAAACCTATCGCCTCTAGCGCGCCTTGCTATTTTCGTGGCCGTCGTCCGCAGGGTAGCCTTGTCGCAAGGGAGAGCGGTGTCGGGCGGTCGCGAGGAGGCGCCCGGCACCAAGACCCATCATCGGGGAGGATATCATGAAGACATTTCTGACCACGGTCGCTGCGGCGGCCCTGATTTCGTCTGCCGCCATGGCGCAGCAGGACGGGCCGGTGCGCATTCTGGCGCTGGACGACCTGACGGGAATGTATTCCGGCAATGGCGGCCCGAACACCGTGCGCGCCATTGAGATGGCCGTTGCCGATTTCGGCGGCGAGGTGCTGGGCCGCCCCATCGAGGTCCTGTCGGCCGATCACCAGAACAAGCCCGACGTGGGCTCGGCGCTGGCGCAGCGATTCATCGACGAACAGGGCGTGTCGATGATCGCGCTGGGTGGGTCCAGCGCGGTCGGACTGGCCGCACAGGGCCGCGCGGGCGAAGCTAAGGTCATCACCATCAGTTCCGGCGGCTATGCCCCGAATTTCTCGGGCGACCAGTGCACGCCCTATTCCATCCACTGGGCACCGACCACACGCGAACTGGCCCGTGGCGTCGCCGGCGCGGTTGTCGAACAGGGGGGCGACACCTGGTACCTGCTGACAGCCGACTATGTCTTCGGTCATGCCTTGGCCAAGGATGCGACCCAGGCGGTCGAGGAGGCTGGCGGCCAGGTCGTGGGCGAAACGGTCCATCCGCTGAACACGAACGACATGGCTTCGGCGCTGCTGTCCGCGCAGGGCTCGGGCGCCAAGGTCTTTGGCATGGCCAACGCCGGGACCGATCTGGAAACCACCATCAAGCAGGCCGCCCAGATGGGCCTGTCGGGCAATCTGGCCGCGATGCTGGTTTTCGACAACAACGTGCAGGCCCTGGGGTTGGAGGCCGCGCAGGGCATCCGCACGACCACCTCGTTCTATTGGGACCACAACGATGCCAGCCGCGAATTCGGCAACCGGATCATGGAGATGAATGGCGGCCAGGTGCCCACGATGGGCCATGCGGGGGCCTATGCCTCGACGCTGCATTATCTTCAGGCGGTGGAATCGGCCGGCACCTCCGATCCCGATGCGGTCATCGCCGCGATGAAGTCGAACCCGATCACCAGCGGCATCTTCGAGAATGCAAGCATTCAGGAAAACGGTCGGGTGGTCATGGACATGCTTCTGGTCGAGGTGAACTCTCCCGATGAATCGACCGGTCCCGCCGATCTCTACGAGGTGATCGCGACAATTCCGGGCAAGGATCTGTTCCTGCCGGCCGCCGACAGCGGCTGCCCGCTGACCGCGAACTGAGAGCCGGGCGATGAAGCTGCTGAAGAACACGACCTCGCCCTTTGCCCGCCTGGCCCACGCCATGCTGATCGAGGCGGGCGCCGCGCCCGAGGTCGAACTGGTGAACCCCTGGGCCGACCCCGAGGCGCTGACAGAGGCAAATCCCGCGCGTCGGGTGCCGGCGCTGATCCTGGACGACGGCACCATCCTGACCGAGGCGATGCTGATCGCCCGCCACGCAACGGCGATCAGCCCGCAAGGATCGCATCTGCGCGACGACGATCCGGCCAAGCTGGCCATTGCAGGGCTGGGTTTCGGCACGATCGAGGCAGCGGTCTATATCATGACCGGGCGCAAGATCGTCTCGAACGATCTGGCGGTCACCGACTTCGACCGCCACCCGGTCGCGGATCGCCGCCGCGGCGCCATGCGCGACAGCCTGACCCGGATCGAGGCGCAGGCCGACCGGCTGTCGCACGACCGCATGGGGCTGGCCGAACTGATTGTGGCGGACGCGATCCAGTATCTGGATTTCCGCTTTCCGGGTGCCGACTGGCGTCCGGCGATCCCGCGGCTTGACGCCTGGCTGCGGGACGCGATGGCGCAGCCCTCGGTCCGCGACACGGTACCGACATGAACATGCCCGTCCTGTCGGCGCGGGGGCTGACCAAGCGTTTTGGCGGCTTTACTGCAACCGACGGCGTTAATCTGGATGTTGCGCAGGGCACGATCCATGCGCTGATCGGGCCGAACGGGGCGGGGAAATCGACCCTGTTCGCGCTGCTGACCAAGTTCCATACCCCGACCGCCGGCCAGATCCTGCTAGATGGCGAGGATATCACCCGGCTGTCCCCGCCCGAAATCGTGCGGCGCGGGATGGTGCGGTCCTTTCAGATCTCGGCCGTCTTTCCGCATCTGACGCTGCTGGAAAACGTCCGCGTCGCCCTGCAGCGGCGGGTCGGTCTGGACCGGCAGTTCTGGCGCCCCGCCTCGGCCCTGTCGCGGTTGGACGGGCAGGCCATGGAACTGCTGGATCAGGTCGGGCTGGCCGATCATGCCCATAGCCTGGCCAGCGCCATGTCCTATGGCCGCAAGCGCACGCTGGAGATCGCGACCACGCTGGCGCTGGACCCGCGTGTGATGCTGCTGGACGAACCGATGGCCGGGATGGGGCGCGAGGATGTCGTCCTGATCGAGTCGCTGATCCGCCGTGTGGCCCGGGGCCGGACGGTGCTGATGGTGGAACACAATCTGGGTGTGGTCGAGACACTGGCCGACCGTGTCACCGTGCTGGCCCGCGGCGCTGTCCTGGCCGAGGGCAGCTTTGCCGAGATCCGCGCCAATGCCGAGGTGCGGCGATCCTATATGGGGTCCGATCATGGCTGACCTGCTGAACATCCAGGGGTTGCAGGGCTGGTATGGCGAAAGCCATGTCCTGCACGGGATCGACCTGACGGTCCGGCCGGGCGAGACGGTGGCCCTGATCGGCCGCAACGGCGCGGGCAAGACCACGACCCTGCGCGCGCTGATGAAGCTGCTGGACCGGCGCGCGGGCCGGATAGAACTGGACGGACAAGATCTGATGGCGCTGCCCCGCCACAAGGTCGCCGGGCGCGGGCTGGGCTATGTCCCCGAGGAGCGCGGCATCTTCACCAGCCTTTCGGTGGCCGAGAACCTGCGATTGCTGCCCCGTACCGGCAAGGGCATGGACGACGCGCAGATCTTCGAATTCTTTCCGAACCTCCGCGAAAGGCTGTCCTCGGACGGGGGCAAGCTGTCGGGGGGCGAACAGCAGATGCTGGCCATCGCGCGGGTGCTGCGCACCGGACCGCGTCTTCTGCTTCTGGACGAACCGACCGAGGGGCTGGCCCCCGTGATCGTCCAGCGCATCGGCCAGATGCTGCGGGCCCTGAAGGATCAGGGGCTGGCGATGCTGCTGGTCGAACAGAACCTGTCCTTTGCCCGAGCCCTGGCCGACCGGTTCTATCTGATCGAGAACGGCCGCATCACCGGCAGCTTCGATCGTTCCGAATTCGAGGCGCACGCCGACCGCGTCGCCGCCACCGTGGGGGTCTGACATGGCCGAGTTTATGGGCATCCCGCTTCCGGTTCTGTTCGGACAGCTTCTGATCGGCCTGTTCAACGGGGCGTTCTATGCGATCCTCAGCCTGGGACTGGCGATCATCTTCGGGCTTTTGCGGGTCATCAACTTTGCTCATGGCGCGCTTTACATGCTGGGGGCGTTTGCGGCCTTCCTGATGGGCGAATGGCTGGGCCTGTCCTTCTGGGTGCTGCTGATCGCGGCGCCTCTGGCGGTTGCCGCCTTTGCCGCTTTGGTCGAAAGGCTGCTGCTGTCGTGGCTGCGGGGGCTGGACCCCCTTTATGGCCTGCTGCTGACCTTCGGTCTTGCCCTGGTGATCGAGGGATTGTTTCAATGGCGCTTCGGCGTGGCGGGGCAGCAATTCCCGATGCCTGCCTCGCTGTCGGGCACGACGATCCTGGGTCCGCTGATCCTGCCCCACTATCGTGTCTTCGTGATCCTGGCTGCCCTGGCGGTCTGCCTGCTGACCTGGGCCGCGATCGAGCGCACCCGGATCGGCGCCATCCTGCGCGCCGCGACCGAGAACCGCCCCCTGGCCGAGGCCTTCGGCTTCAACGTGCCGCTGCTGATGACGGCGACCTATGCCTTTGGCGCAGGGCTGGCAGGCTTGGCGGGCGTGCTGGCGGCGCCGGTCTTTCAGGTCAGCCCGTTGATGGGCACGAACCTGATCATCGTCGTCTTTGCCGTGGTGGTGATCGGCGGCATGGGGTCCATCGGCGGGGCGATCCTGGCGGGACTGATGCTGGGACTGGCCGAGGGCCTGACCAAGGTCGTCTATCCCGAGGCATCGAACATCATCGTCTTCGTCATCATGGCGATTGTTCTGTTCTTCCGTCCCGCCGGCCTGTTCGGCAAGGCAGCCTGAGGTGTCACAGATGACCGACCTGTCCCTGACCACCGCCTCGCGCCCCCGCGTCATGCGCCTTGCGGTGCCCGCCCTGCTGCTGGCCCTGCTGGTGGTTGCGCCGATGCTGGCCTATCCGCTGTTCGTGATGAAGCTTTTGTGCTTTGCGCTGTTTGCCTCGGCCTTCAACCTGCTTCTGGGCTATACGGGTCTGCTGTCCTTCGGCCACGCCACCTTTTTCGGCGGGGCGGGCTATGTCACCGCCCACGCGATCAAGGCCTGGGGGCTGGAGCCGCTGTCGGCCATCCTGCTGGGCACGCTGGCCGCCACGGCCATGGGGCTGGTCATGGGCGCGGTGGCCATCCGGCGGCAGGGCATCTATTTCGCAATGACCACGCTGGCGCTGTCGCAGATGGCCTATTTCCTGTTTCTTCGCGCGCCGTTCACCAATGCCG
Organism: Paracoccus subflavus; assembly: GCF_004310345.1. Lineage (GTDB taxonomy): Bacteria > Pseudomonadota > Alphaproteobacteria > Rhodobacterales > Rhodobacteraceae > Paracoccus > Paracoccus subflavus. The sequence continues at coordinate 78,852 of NZ_SISK01000010.1, forward strand.
AGGATGGCATCCAGAACGTCCCGCGCGGCGCGGCCCTGGGCCTGATCGACCTGAACGACATCACCCATCTTTATGTGCTGGTCGCGGGCATCTTCGTGCTGGGCATGGGCATCATCTGGCAGGTGATCCATTCCCCGTTCGGTCATGTCCTGCGCGCCATCCGCGAGAATGAAACCCGCGCCCAGTCCCTGGGTTACCGCGTTGACCGCTACAAGCTGGGGGCCTTCGTGATCTCGGCCGGGCTGACCGGTCTGGCGGGGGCCACGAAGGTGCTGGTGTTTCAGATCGCCACGCTGAACGACGTGTCCTGGCAGATGTCGGGGTCGGTGATCCTGATGGGGCTTCTGGGGGGCGTCGGCACCGCCGCGGGCCCCAGCGTGGGCGCCGGTCTGATCATCACCATCGAGAATTACCTGGCCACAACGGGCTTTCCCGTGCAGGTGATCCTGGGCCTGATCTTCATCCTCTGCGTGCTGACGTTCCGCCAGGGCATCGTCGGCACGCTGGCTGCGCGGCTGCGTCGCGCCTGAGCATATCGGAGCCATCCATGACCCTTCCCCTGACGGGCCTCAAGGTCGTGGCCGTCGAACAGGCGGTCGCCGCCCCCTTTGCCACCTCGCGCCTGGCCGACGCCGGGGCCGAAATCATCAAGATCGAGCGCCCCGAGGGCGATTTCGCCCGCGGCTATGACGCCGCTGCGGCGGGTCAGTCCAGCTATTTCGTCTGGCTGAACCGGGGCAAGTCCTCGGTCGTGATGGATCTGGCCGACCCCGCCGACAAGGCGCGTTTCGCCGAACTGGTCGCCGGGGCGGATGTGCTGGTGCAGAACCTGAAACGCGGCGCCTTGGCGCGGCTGGGCTTTGCCCCCGAGGATTTGCTGGCCCGCCACCCCCGGCTGATCACCTGTTCCATCACCGGCTATGGCGAAGGCGGCCCCCTGGCCGACCGCAAGGCCTATGACCTGCTGATCCAGGCGGAGTCGGGCCTGTGTTCCATCACCGGCGGCCCGTCCGAGCCGTCGCGCGTCGGCATGTCCATCGTGGACGTAGCGACCGGAGCCACCGCCCATGCCGCGATCCTCGAGGCGCTGATCGCACGGGGGATCACGGGGCAGGGGGCGAATATCTCGATCTCGATGTTCGACGTGATGGCCGACTGGCTGACCGTGCCGCTTCTCAATCACGAGGCGGGCCACAGTCCCCGGCGGGTCGGGATGGCGCACCCCTCGATATCGCCCTACAGCGCCTTTGCCACGTCGGACGGCCAGTTGGTCCTGATCTCGGTCCAGAGCGACCGGGAATGGCGCAAGCTGGCCGAGATCTTTCTGGGGCGGCCCGACCTGGGCCGCGACCCGCGCTTTGCCACAAACGTGGCGCGGGTTGCCAACCGCGACCAGACCGACGCAATCGTGGCGGCGGCCTTTGCCGGCATGACCGCCGATCAGGCGGTCGCGCGCCTGTTGCAGGCCGATGTGGCGCTGGCCCGGGTGAACGACATGGCGGGACTTTCCGCCCATCCGCATCTGCGGCGCATCACCGTCCAGACGCCGAACGGTCCGGTCAGCTATCCCGCGCCTGCCCCCCAGATCGCGGGCAGGGCACGCGGCTATCGTCCCGTTCCGGCCTTGGGCGAGATGCAGGAATAATCCCGAAGGCGGTGCCGGCCCGAGGCGCCGCTGCTGCCCGGTAAAGGCGGAAATCCGCAAGGGATTAAGAAAGCTTTAACGAACTGTCAGAGATCCGTCATTTACTTCCGTTAACCGTTCAAGCCTGAATGGCGAGCAGGAGTGGAATGCGATGTCGGATTTGGTCATTACCGGGGTTATCGACGGCCCGCTGACGGGCGGTCTGCCCAAGGCGATCCAGTTCTATGTGCTTGACGACATTGCCGATCTTTCGGCCTATGGCATCGGGTCCGCCAACAATGGCGGCGGCTCGGACGGGGCCGAGTTCACCTTTCCGGCCCAGCCTGCGACCCGGGGCAGCGTCCTGTATGTCGCCACCGAATCCACCGAATTTCAAAGCTATTTCGGTTTTGCCCCCGATTTCGTCAGCGCCAGTGCCGCCTCGATCAACGGGGATGACGCCATCGAACTGTTCCGGGACGGGACGGTCGTCGATGTGTTCGGCGATGTGAATGTGGACGGCACCGGGCAGGCCTGGGATTATCTGGACGGCTGGGCCTCGCGCAAGCCGGGCAGCCTGCCCAGCCCGATCTTCGACGCGGCGGAATGGACCTTTTCGGGACCGAACGCGCTGGACGGCACCACGACCAATGCCGGGGCCGGCAATCCCTTTCCCGTATCCGGTTACGGACTGCCCCAGCCCTTGGTCATCAACAAGGTGCTGGGTTCGACCGCGGGCGCGGATTCGGAATTCATCGAACTGGTCGGTCAGCCGGGGCAATCACTGGCGGGCTATAGCCTGATCGTCGTCGAATCGGATGCCAGCGCAGGGTCGGTCGTGAACGGCACGATCGACGCGCGGTTCGATTTCGCGGCCGATCATGCCGTGGGCGACAACGGGTTCTTCTTAGTGGGGAACGATCTGGTGCAGGGCGTTTACGGCGTCGCGCCGAACGCGCTGATCCCGCAGAACTTTGTCGAGAATTCCAGCTATACCCTGGCCCTTGTGGAAACCGCCTCGCTGACCGGCAACGCCGTTACGGGCACCGAGGTCGTTCTGGACGCCCTGGGCGTCACCGATGGCGAGGGGGCGTCCTTCTTCCACTTTGGCGCCCCGGTGATCGGCCCGGACGGCACGAACCTTCCCGCCGGCGCGATTCGCGTGGAAACCGGCGTGGACACCGATCAGGCGTCGGATTTCGCCTTTGCCAGCTTCGGCAACGATCCTGCCGTCAATCAACCGACCGCCGGTACCTTTGGCGGTGATGGCGGTGGCAGCTATGCCGAGGTGAAGATCCATCAGGTCCAGGGCGCGACCAATCTGGCCGACGGCACCCTGGTGGGCGTGCCGGGTGCGGCCGACGAAAGCCCGCTGCTGGGCCAGGCGGTCCGCGTGCAGGCGGTCGTCACGCAGATCATGGCGGGTCTTGGCGGATTTTACATCCAGGAGGAAGACGGCGACGCGGATGGCGATGTCTATTCCTCCGAGGGCATCTTCATTGCCTCGACGGCCGCCGTGCAGGTCGGCGACCTGATCACGGTCGAGGGCATCGTCGGCGAAACCGGGGGCGAGACGCGCATCACCGCCGCATCGGTCGCGGTGGAATCCAGCGACAACGCGCTGCCTGCGGCCACGGAGATCGAATTTCCGACCGCGACCGTGCTGCGCGATGCGGATGGCGATTACGTCGCCAATCTGGAAGCCTACGAGGGGATGCGCGTCACCGTCCCCGAACAGATGACCGTCAGCGAACTGTTTCAGCTTGACCGTTTCGGCACGATGCGCCTGACCTCGGAAGGCCGGATCGAAACCTTTACCCAGACCAACGCCCCCAGCGTCGAGGGGTATCAGGACTTTCTGAAGGAGGTCGCGTCCCGGTCGCTGGTGCTGGACGACGGATCGAATGCCCAGAACCCGGCCGACCTGAACGTCCCCTTCCTGGGCGACGATGGCATCCTGTCGGCGGGCGACAGCTTTCGCATGGGCGACGGCTATACCGGCCTGACGGGCGTTCTGTCCTTTTCGCACGACAGCGCCGCGGGCAGCGAAGAGCCTGAATACCGGATCCACCAGCCTGCCGAGGGCACCCTGGTTCAGGAAAATCCCCGCCCTGTCGATGCGCCCGAGGTCGGCGGCACCGTCAAGGTGGCAGCCTTCAATGTGCTGAACTATTTCACCACCATCGACGGCGGCACCGGGCCTGACGGCAGCCAGTCCCCGCGCGGCGCCGACAATAGCACCGAGTTCGCGCGTCAAGAGGCCAAGCTGGTCGCCGCGATCACCGCGCTTGATGCCGATGTCATCGGCCTGACCGAAATCGAGAACGATCCGGCGGGATCGGTGTCGCTGACGGCGCTCGTGTCGGCGCTGAATGCGGCGGGCGGCACTTGGGGCTTTGTCGATGCGGGCGCGATCGAGGGGGTGCAGGGCGGCGTCCTGGAGGGCGACGCGATCAAGAACGCCTTTATCTACAATACCGAAACCATTGCGCTGAACGGCGATTTCGCCCTGCTGGACGAAGCCGTCGATGCGCGCTTCGAAACCGAAGGCGTGCAGCGCCCGTCGATTGCCCAGACATTCACCGAAAAGGCCAGCGGCGAAAGCTTTACCGCCGTTGTCAACCATCTGAAATCCAAGGGATCGCCCGTGAACGGCGACGTGGATAGGGGCGACGGGCAGGGCGCCAGCGCCAATGTCCGCACCAGTGCGGCCGAGGCCCTGGCCGACTGGATCGCGGGCGACCCCACCGGTACGGGCGAAGATGACGTGATCCTGCTGGGCGACTTCAACGCCTATCGGCAAGAGGACGCGATCACCGCGCTGCGGTCGGGCGCCGACGGGGTGCTGGGCACCGCCGACGACATCACCGACCTGGGCGCGATGTTCGACGCCGGCAGTCCCAGCTATGTCTTCGATGGCATGACCGGCACGCTGGATTATGCCTTTGCCAACGCCAGCATGGTGGGCAAGGTGACGGGCGCGGGCTATTGGAACATCAATGCCGACGAGGCCGATGCCCTTGACTACAACACCGATTTCGGGCGCGATCCGTCGCTGTGGACCGGCGATGCCTTCCGCTCGTCGGACCATGATCCCATCGTCGTTGGCCTTGATTTCGGCGGTCCGGCGCAGATGGTCTACAACCTTGAAATCCTGCACATGTCGGACCAGGAGGGGAACGGATCGTCGGTCGTCTATGCGCCCAATGCCTCGGCGGTGCTGAATGCGCTCGAGGCGCAAGATCTAGGCAATGACGGGCTGTCGGACAACACGATCCGGCTGGCGTCGGGCGATGCGATCATTCCCGGCGCCTTTTACGACGCATCGGCTGCGGTCTTTGGCCATGGCGGCGTGGCCGACATCCAGATCCTGAACGAAATGGGCTTCCAGGCGGTCACGCTGGGCAACCATGAATTCGACAAGGGCACGGCCGAGCTGGCGCGACTGATCGGCGGCACCGCCACGGCCAGCTTTGCCGCCCTGACCGGCACCGCGCTGGAAGGGATGGCCTTTACCGGGACCGACATGCCCTATCTGTCCGCAAACCTGGACGTGACCACGGACCCGAACCTGGCACCCCTGTATGCGGCGGGCAAGATCGCCAAATCCACCGTGATCGAGGAAGGTGGCGAATTGATCGGCGTCGTCGGCGCCACCACGCCGACACTGGCCCGCATCTCGTCCTCGGGCGGGGTGACGGTCAGCCCGGTCTGGGCGGGCACAACGCCCACCGAGTCGGAACTGGATGCCCTGTCCGCGATCATCCAGGCCGAGGTCGATGCCCTGCTGGACGCCAACCCGACAATGAACAAGGTGATCCTGCAAACCCACATGCAGATCCTGGGGATCGAGGAATCGCTGGCCGCCCGCCTGTCCAGCGTGGACGTGGTCATCGCCGGCGGATCGAACACCCGCCTGGTGGACGAGACGGACCGGCTGATCGACGGCGACGTGGCCCAGGGCACATATCCGAAATTCATCGCCAATGCCGATGGCGGCGTGACCGCCCTGGTGAATACGGACGGCAACTACAAATATGTCGGCCGCCTGGTGATCGACTTTGACCAGAACGGCAACATCGTCCAGGAAAGCTATGATGCCACCGTGTCCGGCGCTTATGCCACCGACAGCCGGGGCGTTGCCGATCTGGGGGCCGAAGCCTTTGTCGATCCCGAGGTCCAGGCCCTCACCGACGCCATCGAGGCGCAGATCATCGCAACGCAGGGCAATGTCTTCGGCGTGTCCAACGTGTTCCTGAACGGCAACCGCGCCGGGGACAATACGGCTGACAGCCCGGACGGTGTGCGGACCCAGGAAACGAACCTGGGCAACCTGACGGCCGACGCCAACCTCGCCTATGCGCGTGACTATGACGACACGGTGCTGGTCTCGATCAAGAACGGCGGCGGCATCCGCACCTCGATCGGCGAAACCGTAGTGCCGGCAGGCAGCAACGAGGCCGTGCGCGGCCCCAACGGCGCCCTTCTGGACAGCGACGGCAACGTCATCAAGCCCGAAGGCGGCATCAGCCAGGCCGATATCCAGGCCGCGCTGGCCTTCAACAACGATCTGACGCTGATCACCGTGACCCGCGCCAATCTGGTCGAGGTGCTGGAACATGCCGTCGCGCAGGCGCCGGCTGCCGCCGGCCAGTTCGCCCAGGTTTCGGGCATCCAGTACAGCTTCGATCCGGCTCAGCCCGCCGGATCGCGCATCATCAGCGCGGCCATCACCGATGCCGACGGCAATGACATCGACGTGCTGGTCCGGGGCGGAGAGATCGTCGGCGATGCCGGGGGCCAGGTGCGTCTGGTCACGCTGGGCTTCCTGGCGGATGGCGGCGACGGCTATCCGTTCAGGCCCATCGACCGGGTCAGTCTGGGCGATCTGGACGGCGACGGCGTGGCCGATGCGGTGCGCGACGGTGCGGCGGACTTTGCCGACAACGGCACCGAACAGGATGCCTTTGCGGAATATCTGGCCGAATTCTTTGCCACCCCGGATACCGCCTATGACATGGCCGACCTGGGATATGGTGGGGACGACCGCATCCAGAACCTGGCGTTCCGCAGCGATACGGTCATCGACCAGGCCGATCTGAACATCGTGATGGGCACCTCTGGCCGTGACCGGCTGGAAGGTACGGAGGGCGACGACCTGCTGATCGGCGCGGGCGGCAACATGGACCATTTGACCGGCGGTGCAGGCGAGGACGTGTTCTTCTTCGGCTTCGAGGCGCTGGACGGCATCCGCGCCCGCACCACCGTCATGGACTATGAGGTCGGTGTGGACCGGATCGCATTGGCCCAGGGCGTTGCGGTGGCCAGCCTGCAACAGGCCGGCAAGACCGTCGTGGCCTATCTGGACGACCCGATGGGCCGCGATGACGCGATCTACATCCGCGGCGACGGCGTTACGGTCGCCAACGTCACCTTTGAAAACGACTACCTGCTGGTGGGCGCGTAAGCGCGCCCCCGGCCCATCCTTGTGGGAACCATTGCCATGTTCAAGTTTCTGTCTGCCGCCATCCTTGGCCTGTTGCCGCTGGGCGCAAGTGCGGCGCCTGTCGCCTCTCCCGTCATCGACGTTCCGCTGGCCAGCGGGGCATTCGTGGCCTTTGACGGCCGGGGCGACTTTCTGGGTTTCGATGCCCCCGCCGCCAGCCAGGGCCTTGCCGTCACGGGCGAACTCGAGGCCGATCTCAGCGTCAACTTCGACCTTGCCGATCCCTATGGCGATGCCGACGGCGCCTTTGCGCTGCGCGATGACGGTCTGACGGTGCTCGAGGGCTTTCTGGACACGATCACCCCCGGCTCGGATATGCTGTCGCTGATCTTTACCGGGCTTTCGGGTGATCTGGCCGCTGCCTTTGGCGATGGCCTGACGGTCGATCTGTTCTTTTTCGACAGCCTTGGCGACGATCCTTTGGCCGCCCTGACGGGAGGCATGAACTACGACATCGCCTATGTGGTCGAAGGCATCGCCCAGCCGGCCCCCATCCCCCTGCCGGCGGGCGGCCTGCTGTTGATGTCGGGGATCGGCCTTCTCGCTCTGCGGCGGCGTTGCAAAGCGCAGGCCTGAACCCTGATCCGCCGCGCGCGTAAAGGCGCGGCATTCTTCTGATCAGCGCGCCCTTGCCGATCGGCAGGGGCGCGTTGGTCCTGACGCGGCGGTTTTTGCCTGTCAGCCCGACCGGCTGCGCCGTCCGAAGGTCGTGTAAAGATCCCACGCCGCAAGGGCCAGCGTGATGCCGACCACGCCGATCAGGTCCAGCCGCGGAACGTGAATGACCAGGATGGCAAGAAACGCCACAAGAAAGACAAAGGCCAGAACAGCCATAAGAAGATTCATGATGTCGATCCTTCATGCCGTGAGGTTTCGAGATGCGCGGCCAGCCAGCGGGCCGTGCGCAGCAGCCGGGCGTCATCACCGCGCCGCCCGACCAGTTGGATGCCCATCGGCAGGCCGTTTTCGGCCTTGAACACCGGCAGCGTGATCGCCGGCATTCCGGTCAGGGTCCAAAGACCGTTGAAGATCGAATCGCCGGTATCGGCCAGACCCCTTGGCGCGGGCCCTGGCGCGGCGGGGCACAGGATCGCATCGCAGCGCGCGAAGACCGGCTCCATCCCCGCATTCAACACCGGACGCCAGTCAAGGGCCGCAAGATAGTCGCGGGCAAGCACCGCCTTGCCTTCGTCCATGGCGGCGCGCAGGATATCGGACATCCGGTCCTGTCCGCGGCGTTCCAGCGAATAATAGCATTTCGCCATCTCGGCCATGTTGATGCGGCGGCGGATCGCGGCGGCGTCCTCCAGGCCCGGAACGTCAACCTCGAAGCACTGATCGCCCAGAAAGGTCGCCAGTTCCTGCACGGCGGCAATGGTCTGCGGCTCGGCCTTGTCCCAGCCGGGCGGTTTCAGCAGGGCAAAGGCCGGCGTCACGGGCGGCGGCGCCATGGCCGTGTCCAGCAGGCGCGGCGACGGCAATGCCTCGGTCGCGCAGTCGGCGGGATCGTGGCCGGCCAGAACCTCGGCCAGCAGGGCGCAGTCGGCGACGCTGCGGGCGAAGACACCGACAGTGTCCAGGGTCTGGGATTGCATCAGGATGCCCGTCCTGGGGATCAGCCCAAAGCTGGGCTTCAGGCCGACGATTCCGCAAAAGGCCGCCGGGCGGATCACCGACCCGCCGGTCTGGGTGCCCACCGCCAGCGGCACCATGCCCGCAGCGACCGCCGCCGCCGACCCTTGCGACGATCCGCCCGGCGTATGGTCACCGTCATGCGGGTTGCGGGTCTTACCCGGATGCAGGAACGCGCATTCGGTCGTGACCGTCTTGCCCAGGATCACCGCGCCTGCCGCCCGCAGCCTTGCGACGATCCAGGCGTCTTCGGCGGGAACGCGGCCCCCGTCGATGGGGGTGCCGTTTTCGGTCGGGATGCCCCTGGTGTCGATGATGTCCTTCAGCCCGACCGGCAACCCGTGCAGCGGTCCCAGCGACCGCCCGGACTGGCGCCACTGGTCCAGACGCTGCGCCTGCGTCAGGGCGTGATCCTCGTCCAGCCAGGCCCAGGCGCCGACCTGAGGCTCCAGTTCGGCGATCCGGTCCAGGCAGGCCCGCACCAGATCGACCGACCGCAGCGCGCCCGAGGCCAGGCGGTCGCGCATCTCGACCGCCTCGAGCCCCAGGACGGCCTGTCTCTTATCGCGAGGGGCCATAAACGGCATCCGGCAGGCTGAAGACGATCTGCGGAAAGATGTACATCAGCAGCATGGCGATCAGGACCAGCCCGCAATAGGGCAGCACCCCCGCAAAGATCTCGGTCAGCTTCATGCTGGGCGGCGCGATGCCTTTGAGGTAATAGGCGCTCATCGCCATGGGGGGTGTCAGGAAGCTGGTCTGGAGGTTCAGGGCCACGAGAACTCCGAAGAACAGCGGGTCGATCCCGAACAGCGGCAGCAGCGGCAGGAAGATCGGCACGAAGATGATGATGATCTCCGACCACTCCAGCGGCCAGCCCAGCAGGAAGATGATCAACTGTGCGATCAGCAGGAACTGGATCGGTGTCAGGTCCAGGCCCTGCACGAACTCGGCGATGACCTGCTCTCCGCCCAGATAGCTGAAGACCGCAGAGAAGGTATAGGAACCGACGAACAGCCAGCAGACCATGGCCGTCGTCCGCACCGTCAGATAGACGCTCTCGCGCAACCGGGAAAAGGTCATCGCCCGATAGGCGACGGCCAGCAGGATGCCGCCAAGGGCACCGATGGACGCGGCCTCGGTCGGCGTGGCAAGGCCGAACAGGATGGAGCCCAGCACCGCCAGAATCAGGACGGCCAGCGGCAGAAAGCTGGTGGCCAGCATCCATATCAGCTTGCCCAACGGCACGCTTGGCAGCTCTGCCTCGGTGGGCTTGGGCGCCAGCGACGGGTTCAGGATCGCGCGTGTCACGATATAGATGAAATACAGGCCGACCAGCACAAGGCCGGGCAACATAGCCGCTGCATAGAGCCGCACGATCGAAACCCCGGACGAGGCCGCATAGACGATCAGCATGATCGACGGCGGGATCAGGATCCCCAGGGTTCCGCCGGCACAGATGATACCGGCCGCAAAGCTGTGGTCATAGCGCATCTTCAGCATCTGCGGCAGCGCCAGAAGGCCCATCAGGGTGACGACCGCGCCCACGATCCCCGTGGCTGTCGCGAACAACGCGCAGGTGATCAGCGCCGCCACGCCAAGCGCGCCCGGCAGGTTTCGCGTCGCCACCGCCAGGGTGCCGAACAGCTTGTCCACGATATTGGCGCGTTCCACGATGTATCCCATGAACAGGAACAGCGGGATCGCGGTCAGAACCTCGTTCGAGATGACCGTATAGGTCTGGTTCACGAACAGGTCGAAGATCCGGTTGTTGTAGAATCCCTCGATCCAGAGCTGGGTGGATTCCCACAAGCCGGCGTCGTCTTCCAGTCTGTTGAACGATCGCCACATCCGGCTCGGATCATAATAGGCGTAATAGCCGAAGCCGATGCCGATCGCCATCAGCGTGAAGGCGATCGGAAACCCCAGGAACACACAGAAGATGAAGATGCCCAGCATGAACAGGGCGATCTGCGGATCGGTCACGGCGCTAACTCCAGATTTCGGATTGGCATGAAGGATGAAACCGGCGTCAGGCCGGGCCGTGCGGCTGTTCTTCGGTCGCCTTTTGCATCAGGATCGTCTCGGTTTCCTCGACATCCCAGTCCAGAGGCGGCCAGGTGCCGGTGCGGATGCACATGATGCAGCGCATGACCTGCGCGATCCCCTGAAGAAACAGCAGAATCCCCGCGGCGACGATCACCGTTTTGAACTGATAGATGGGAATGCCGGCGGGGCTGTTGACCGACACCTCGCCATAGTTCCAGGACCGAGCGGCGTATTTCCAGCCGGCAAAGATCAGCGCCAGAATGCCGGGAAAGAAGAACAGGAAGTACAGGACCAGATCCACCCGCGCCTGGGTCCGGTCAGACCACAGCCGATACAGGAAATCGCCGCGCACATGGCCGCCGCGCGACAGCGTATAGGCGCCCCCCATCATGAACATGGTGCCGTACATCATGAAGCTGATGTCCAGCGCCCAGGGCGTCGGCTGGTTGAACAGGTACCGGACCATCACCTCGTAGCTCATCCCGATGGTCATCAGGATGACCAGCCAGCCAAAGGCCTTGCCGAACCAGGCCGACAGGCTGTCGGAAAACTGAATGTATCGCTGCATTGCTGAATGTTCCCAAGGACCGCGTCACAGTTTCGGGGGGCGCGGGGTGCCCGCGCCCCCGGCGGGTCACAGCTTCAGCTTGCCCGGATAGTAGTGCTCGAAGGCCAGTCCCAGGTCCGGTGCGTTCATCAGTTCGTAATAGGCGACCTGTTCGGTCCAGGCGCGCTGGCTGTCCATGACCTTCTTGTTGAAGGGATCGGCCTCGAGATCGACGATCAGCTTGTCCCAGGCGTCAAGCTGGGCGGCCAGGATTTCCTTTGGCGTGCGGTGCACCGTGACCCCGCCCGCCGACAGTTCGGCCAGATCCTTGGAGTATTCGCGCATCGCCAGCGCCAGGTTCGAGGTTGCCGAGGCCTCGACGCCATAGCGCAGGATGGCCTGCAGATCCTCGGGCAGGTCGTCCATGAAGTCCCGGTTGAAGATGAACTCGAAGGACTCGGATGCCTGGTGATAGGACGACAGGTAATAGTTCTTGGCCACGTCCTGCGCACCGAAGCGGCGGTCGGACGACGGGTTGTTGAATTCAAAGGCGTCGATCACGCCGCGCTCCATCGCGGGCACGATCTCGCCGCCCGGCAACTGGGCCACGGACATGCCCATGCCCTGCAACAGGTCCGCCGCAAGGCCCACGGTGCGGTATTTCAGCCCCTGAACGTCGGCAACCGTGTTCACCTCGTTCTTGAACCAGCCGAAGGGCTGCGCCGGCATCGGCATGCCCATGTAGCCATAGACGTTCAGGCCCAGGATATCCTGGGTCAGTTCGCGATAAAGCTCGGCCCCGCCGCCTTGATAGAACCAGGCCAGCATGGTCGTGGCCGACCCGCCGAACACCGGGCCGGTCCCGAAAAAGGATGCCGCCTTGGACTTGCCGTACCAATAGACGGGAACGGTATGAGTGGCATCGATCAGGCCATCATGGACCGCGTCCATCACCTGAAAGGCGCCGACCACGGATCCGGCGGGCATCAGGTCGATCGTCAGGCGGCCGCCCGACATCTCCTCGACCCGGGTGGTGTATTCGCGCGCCATGTCCATCCAGATATCCGAGGCCGGCCACGAGGTCTGCATCTTCATGACGATCGGGGCCTGCGCCAGCACGGGCGGCGCGGCCAGGGCGGTGGCCGCTGCCGCGGTCCCGCCCACGGCCCCCGTGCGCAGGAAAGAGCGGCGCGAGAATCGCGCGGATTCAACGGTATCGGTCATAGATGTCCTCCCAGACGATGAAGTCGCTTGGCGCGACGCAGTATTTATCCATTCGAGTAGAAACGGCGAAATCGGTTTGCGCAACTGGACTTTTTGTGGACATCCCCAATTAATTCGACAGTTGTTGGTAATTTGAGTGATCCCAGGCCCGACGGGAACGGCCTGGGCGGTCGATATCCCTCAAGCAAAGCGGAACCCCTGGCCGCATGGACAGGGGGCCTGGACCATCGCCGCCCGCGGCCTCAGGGCCGCAAGCGGGCGCCACGATCACTCGGGCAGGGTATAGGTCGCCGTGATCGAGGCATACCAGTCGGAAAGGGCCTTGATGTCCTCATCCGTCAGATCCTGGGCGATGATGGTCATCTGCGGATCCTCGCGCCGGGCGGCGCGAAAATCCTGCAACTGCTTGGACAGGTATTCCGCGCTCTGTCCGCCGATATTGGGGATCATCGGGTTGGTTCCCACGCCGTCGATCCCATGGCAGACCCGGCAGGTTTGGACAGGTTCGGGGGGTGTTCCGGCCGAATCCCCGGCACCTTGGGCAAGGGCCGCGCTGGCGCCCAGGCCAAACGCGGCAAACAGGGCCGCGCCGTGAAGTGATCTCATGATGTGCAGCTTTCCTTGGGTGGTGAGGGGGCGGCCAGAGCCGCCCCGATAAAGGTCAGTTGGCGGGTGCGGAAGGCGGCGTTGCGGCCGCGTCCCCATCGGTGTCGCCTGCGGCATCGTCCGGGGCCTCGTCGGTTTCCGGTTCCGCAGTCCCGGCATTGTCGGTGTTGCCCGACGCATCGCCGGTATAGGCGATCCGCCAGATCGCCCCCGCATAGTCGTCCGACACCAGCATCGAGCCATCGCGCAGGAAGGCGATGTCCATCGGCCGGCCGCGATATTCGCCGGTTTGTTCATCCAGCCAGCCGTCTGCGAACACCTCGGTTCCGGCGGCGTTGCCGTCGGCGTCAAGCCGGGTGAACATCACCCGCGCGCCCACCGGAGTGGTCCGGTTCCAACTGCCATGCTGGGCCGAGAAGATGCCGCCGCGATATTCCTCGGGGAAGGAATTGCCGCGATAGAAGCTCATGCCCAGGTCGGCGGCATGGGCATCGGTCTTGACTTGCGGCTCGATGAACTCGACCCCTTCGGGGCGGGGCACGTCCTTGTATTCGGGGACCTCGACCCCGGCATTGACCCAGGGGAAACCGAAATGCTGGCCGGCTTCGGTCTGGCGGTTCAACTCGCCCGGCGGGATGTCGTCGCCCATGCCGTCCACCTGGTTGTCGGTAAACCACAGGTCGCCGTTGGCCGGGTTGAAGTCATGGCCGACCGAATTGCGGATGCCGCGCGTGAACACCTCGCGTTCGCTGCCGTCGGTGTTCATGCGGATGATACCGCCGATGCCGATCTCGTCGTATTTCTGCAGCTTGTCCTGCGGCTGCACGTTGTAGGGCTGGCCCAGAGAGATATAGAGCTTGCCATCCGCCCCGACGCGGCAGACCCGCGCGGTGTGGTTGAAGCTTTCTTCCTCGACGGGGATCAGCTCGCCCTTGGGGACAACGGTGCCCACGGCGGGGTCGGGGCCTTCAAAGAAGAACTCGGCCGCAGGGAAGGTCAGCACCCGGTTGCGCTCGACGATATACAAAAATCCATCGGGCGAGAAACAGGGTCCGTTCGGAATGTCGAAGGTCAGCGAGGGGGCGAAATCCATGACCTCGTCGGCGACCCGGTTGCGGTCGCGATCCACGACCGACCAGACCTTGTCCTTGCGCGTGCCCACAAAGACCACGGTGCCCTGCGGCGCCACGGCCATGGACCGGGCATCGGGAACCACCGCGTAAAGGCTGATCTCGAAGCCATCGGGCAAGTTGATATGGGGCAGGATCGCCTGAAGCGATTCGGCGGTGGGGCCGGTCTGTTCGACCCGCGTAAAGGTGGCGTCGCTGCGCTGCATGCCCTGCAGCGCTTCCAGATCCTCCTGGGCAAGGGCCGGCGTGGCAATGGCGGTCGTCAGAAGCAGTCCGCAAAGTCCGATGCGTGTCATCATGTCTCCTCCCTGGTGCAGTCCCGTTCGTTTCAGGCAAGTTCTGGCGCCCCGTCCTGTTGGGCGCACGATCTTTTCGGTCAGGACCGATCCGGCCGCCTCGGGCGACATCGCAATTGAGTGCCACACGGGTTTGCCGGGCCTGAACGGATGTTCAACAATTGCGAAATATTCTCAACAGCTTTGTTGAGGGGGTCAGACGAATGACGCACACCGGAATTTTTCGCCCCTGCCGCATCAGGGTGACTTGCGCCAGGCCGGGCATGTGACTGCCAGGCTGGCCTGCACGGCAAATGTTGACGAGGCGGTGCGGGATCGGGCGGTTCGCGCAGCGGTGCCAAGGGGGTAATGGCCGCCACCAAAGGCTGAAGACCATTGGTTCAGGATGCGTTGATGATCGAAGGCCGCCTCGAGCCCTGCAGGACAAGGACGGTTCCTTGAAACCTGCCGCGGGGCTGGGGGCGTTCTGTCGAGCCGCGCGGGATGGGCGTCATGGCCGACAGCGATTGCCCTGCGAGGGGGGCCGACCGGCCCCCTCGCAGGCTTCTTGGGAACTGTCGGCTATTCGACCTGTGCGATGGCCGCGTCCATCCGCTCGCGCGCCTTTTTCGACATCTTCGCGCTCTTGGCGGCCTCCAGGTTGGCAGGGGCGTCGCCCACCTGGATCAGGCCCACCATGCCCATGCCGAAATGAGGGGTGCATTTGACGCCGTAAACCCCAGGCTCGGTCACGGTCAGGACGAACTCCTCGTTCAGCTTGCTTTTGAAGGTCTCGACCCCCTCGGGCAGGATGTCGGCGATGGCTTCGACGTTATGGCTCTTGTCAGTGGGAACAAAGGTGATGGTATCGCCCGGCTCGGCCCGGACGAAGGCCGGTTCGAATACCATCGGCCCGTCCTCGCCCTTGTTCAGCATCTGGACCTGATAGTCGGCGGCAAATCCGGCTCCGGAAAGGGCAAGAAGGGCCGCAGGAACGGCAAGGCAAGAAAGAAGGTTCATCACGTGGTTTCCTGTGTTGGAATCAATAACGGCGCGATCCGAATTTCGGTCGCGGTCCAATCCGGGCCATCGCGGCCCGGATCGCAGTCGGCCTTTCGGGTTCAGTTCAGGCCGACATCCTCAGCGGCATCCTCACCCTCCTCGGCCGGCGCCGCATCATCG
The DNA here is from genome assembly GCF_004310345.1 of Paracoccus subflavus. Classification (GTDB taxonomy): domain Bacteria; phylum Pseudomonadota; class Alphaproteobacteria; order Rhodobacterales; family Rhodobacteraceae; genus Paracoccus; species Paracoccus subflavus. Next base: position 94,627 of record NZ_SISK01000010.1, read on the forward strand.
GAACTGCCGGGTGTGACATCCAGAACCGATGCGCGCATGGTCACTTCCACCGATTCCTTGCAGTTTTCCATGCACGGTTCGGCCGAAAAGACGCCGTATTCCGTTTCCTCGCGGTCGTCCGGGATGAAGCCGTCCACGTTTGGCAACTGGACCTCGGTGAAGTTCTCGCGCGACAGAACGAAATCGTCCTCGACGAGGGCATTGGAGTACAGAAGATAGGCCACGATCGCATAGGTGTCGTCGGCCGACAGGATCTGAGCATTGCCGAACGGCATCGACCGGTGGACATAATCCCAGACCGTCGAAAGATACGGCCAATAGCTGCCGATGGTCTTTTCAGGGTTCTGCTGATCCAGCGTGCCCTCGCCCCCCGCCAGAGAGGGCCAGTTGTCCAGCCCTTCGGCAAAGTCGCCATGGCAGGCCGCGCAATTTTCCAGATACACTTCCTCGCCCGTCATCACGTCGCCGGACCCTTCGGGCAGGCCGGTGCCGTCGGGGCTGACATCCAGATTCCAGGCCGCCACTTCCTCGGGCAGCGCGGGGCGGCCCAGGCCCAGCGGTTGGGACGCGGCGGCTGCGTCCTGGGGTTGCGTGGCCGGCGTCTGGGCCATGGCCGGTCCCGCCGCGAGAATGATCAGCAGGGCGGCTGTTTTAGGAGACTTCGACATTTTCCGCGCTTCCGTCTTTCTTGATCCACCAGGTCTGGATACCGTTGTTGTGATAAATCGAGTTCTCGCCCCGGATCTCGCGCAGCGCGTTCTTGGTGGGCTGCACATAGCCTGTCTCGTCCACGGCGCGCGATTGCAGCAGCATTTCCTCGCCATCCCAGATGTGATCCAGATAGAACCGTGTCATTGCCATCCGCACCCCCGGCTGGGCCAGCCGCGCGGTGGTCCAGTTCCTGCCGCCGTCCACCGACACGTCCACCCGCGTGATCGCCCCGCGCCCGGACCAGGCCAGCCCGGTGATGACCATCGGGCCGGGGCCGTGCTTGATGGCCACTTGCGGGCTGGGGGCGGTCACGACCGATTTCGCATCCATCACCCAGGTCCATTTGCGCGAGATGCCGTTGTCCAGGGTGTCAGTGTATTTCGAGGTTTCCTCGCGGCTTTCGACCGGGCCGGCCGTCACCTCGATGCGGCGCAGCCACTTGACCCACAGGTTGCCTTCCCAGCCCGGAACGACCAGGCGCGCGGGATAGCCGTGTTCCTTGCGCAGCGCCTCTCCGTTGGCCTTGAAGGCGACCATCACGTCGTCCATCGCCTTTTCGATCGGGATCGAGCGGCCGTTCGACGAGGCGTCGGCGCCCTCGACAAAGATCCACTTGCCCTCGGGCTTGACGCCGGCCTCGGCCAGCAGGGTCTTCAGCGGCACGCCGACATATTCCATGTTGTGGATCATGCCATGGGTGAACTGCGATCCGTTCAACTGCGCGCCGGCCCATTCCATGCCGGTATTGGCCGCGCATTCGCAGAAATAGACAGCCTGGCTGCGCGGGAAGCGTTCCAGATCGTCATAGGTGAAAACCAGTTCGCGATCCACCAACCCGTTGATCATCAGACGATAATCGGACTTGGCCAGCTCGATCGCCCCCGAATGGTGGCGTTCAAAGGCACAGCCCGCCGGGGTGATCGTTCCATCAAGCTGATGGATCGGGGTGAAGTTGATCGAACTGATCGTGTCGGCGGTCAGCCAGGACACGTTGCGGCGGATCACATCGGATTCGAAATGGATGGGCAGGCCATAGGGCGTGGCATCCACGCCGTCGCCGGTATAGCGCGCCCAGTCCTGAACCTCGGTGATCAGCGGATCGGGGCCGCCCTGCGCGCGCGCCATGGCTGCGGCCGCAGGCAGGGCGACGCTTGCGGCCAGTCCGGCGCGCATGAAACCCCTGCGGCTGGTTGTTCCCGGTCTATGGGTCATGCGAACCCCCTCCTTCATAGTCCCTTGACGGTAATGTTCGAAACGGGCGCGTCCTGCCTCACCCCACCGCTCTTGCGGATATGGTCCTCGACCACGTCCCAGATCTGCGGCCCTTCGGTGCCTTCGTTGATCGAGGCCCAGCCGGCAACCACATAGCTGCGGGCGGGATCGATCGGGGTATCGTCGGCAATCAGGCGCAGGTCGGTGATGCGGTTGCCCATCGCGGCCATGGGGTCGATGCTGTAGGCAAGACCGCCAACACGCACCATGTCGCCCCCCTGCTGATAATAGGGGTCGGGGTTGAAGATGTTGTCGGCCACGTCCTCCATGACCGTCTTCAGCGTCTCGCCGGTCATCTCAGAGCGGTAGCACTGGCCATAGGTCATCGAGGTGACGGAATGGATGTCCTCGCGCGTGATGTCGCCCGGCAGGACCGATGCACCCCAGCGGACCCCGGGCGACAGCGCGATCTCGGCGTCGCGCTCCTCCAGGATGGCGCGGCAGATCACGTCGTCCCAGGTGCCGTTGAAATTGCCCCGGCGATACAGCAGGTGGTCGGTCTGTCCGATGACAGCTTCCAGATCCGCCGTGAAGGGGGCCCGGATATCGTCGATCAGCGCCGCCATCTCGGGGTCGGGCTGGATCACGTCGGAAAAGACCGGGATCAGCTTGTGGCGGAACCCCGCCATCCGGCCGCCCTGCACGTCCAGATCGACGCGGCTGACGAACTTGCCGTGGCTGCCCGAGGCGATGATGATCGTCTCGCCCACCAGGACCGGCTCGGGGATGGCGTCATGGGTGTGGCCCGACAGGATCACGTCGATGCCCCTGACCCGCCCCGCCATCTTGTGATCGACGTCAAAGCCGTTGTGGGACAGACAGACGACGAGATCGACGTTCTGGCTGCGTAGTTCGTCCACGACCTCCTGCATCCGTTCCTCGCGGATGCCGAAGCTGTATTCGGGGAACATCCATTTCGGATTGGCGATGGGCAGATAGGGGAAGGCCTGGCCGATCACGCCGACGGCCAGATCGCCCTTCTGGATGATCTTGTAGGGCTCGAAGGCGGGTTCGTCCCATTCGACATCATAAATGTTGGCGCCCAGGAAGGGGAACTGACACATCTCGATCAGTTCCTGCACGCGGGTCGTGCCGAAGGTGAATTCCCAATGGCTCGACATGGCCTCGATGCCCAACAGGTTCTGGACCCGGACCATGTCCTCGCCCATGGTCTTGAGACTGGTATAGCTGCCGTGCCAGGTATCGCCGCCATCCAGCAGGATCGAATCCGGACGGGCGGCGCGGATCGCCTTGACCACCGTGGCAACCCGGTCGAAGCCGCCCATGCGGCCATAGCTGCGTGCAAGGGATTCAAAATCGGGATAGGTCAGGGCATAGGCTTCGGGACTGCCGGGCGCGATGCCGAACATCTTCTGGAAGCTCTCTCCCACCACATGCGGCACGCGGCCTGCGGCCTCTCCGACGCCGATGTTGGTGGCCGGCTCGCGGAACCAGACGGGCCGCAGATGCGCATGGGCATCGGTGACATGGATCAGCGTCAGGTTGCCGAAATCGTCGAACTGCAACAGTTGATCCTGCGTCAGCGCCTGCTGCGCCATCGCGCGCGACCAGTTCGTCATTCCCAGCCCGGCAAGGATCGCCGAGGTCGCCAGACCAGCCTGTAGAAATTCCCTGCGCGAAGCCACGTTCACCTCATCATATTCATATATTTGCACGTGTTATGTGCAGTAATCCGCCGCGCACGGGCACGGCGGCGGTGGTCAATGCCGGACGGCAGGGGTTTCGACGGGCAGGCCCAGACCGCGCGAGGCGACATACAGCTCAAGTTCGCGGAACTCCTGGCTGCCGGCCTCGAAGGGCACGCCGCGGGTGTCGCGGACGCATCCGACAAAACGCTGATGCGTCGATACCGCACCCTGGTCCTTCAGGCGATACAGCGGAAAGCCGTTGATCTGCCCCTGGCTGAGATGGTCCGAGCGGATATAGTTGCCATAGTTGTCCTCGTGGCAGTTCGCGCAGGACATCTCTAGCTGGCCATAACGGGTATAGTACATTTCCTTGCCCTTTTCCCAAAAGGGCGCGGCCTCGCCGTCGATGGCGACCGCGACGGGCATGCCGCGCGACTGCAACCCGATGGCGGCCGTCATGTTCTTCATCTCCTGGCTGTTCCACCCCCAGGCCTCGGCGCCCATGCGGTTGGTACGGCAGTCGTTGACGAAGTTCTCGAGCGACCACAGTTCGCCTTTTTCCGTCACCTTGGGCAGCGCGGCGCGAACGCCCTTCATGCTGTCCTCGATGGCATTGTGGCAATCCGCGCAGGACTTGCCCTCGGTGCCGTCGGGTGTGTTCCAGGTCTCGATCCCGGCATCCACGAACAGGAACATCGGGTTGTCGAAGTCGTCCTTTTGCATCGCCCGCGTATCGGGGTCGCGGAACAGCCAGCCGGAATAGATCGTATCCCCCAGGGCACCATCAAGATGCGCGGGCGCCGGGGCCTGGGTCGGCACTTCTTCCTCGCCATTGATGACCAGTTGGTCGTCCTGGGCGGGCTCGGCCCGTGGGCCGGTGGCGATCAGGGCCAAAGTCGCCGCCAGGACCGTCACCGCCGTCATGGTATGTTGCAGCTTCATCTTGCCGTTTTCCTTTCTGGCGATGTCGGCACCCAGGACCGGATCGGGCCGGGGTCTTGGAATCAGGAAACCTCGACCTTTTGCGCGTCTTCGTAAACGGACCCGTCGTCGTCATACCAGGTGAACTTGAATTCCCCGGTTTCCGGCACCTTGGCGTCGAATTCCAGATAGGGATTCGTGCTGATCGCCGGTTCCAGGGTGGTATCCAGCACCATCTGACCGTTGAATTCGGCGGTGAAGCGGTTGATGATCGACCGGGGAATGAGGTTTCCGTCCTTGTCCTTGCGCTGACCGGACTCCATCGGATGCGAGATCAGCGTCTTGATGGTGATGACCTCGTCCTTGGTTGCGGTTTTCGGGACGCGGACGCGCGGTTTGACGTTTTCTGCCATGTTCCTGTTCCTTTTTCCTAAATCAGCCGCCGCAACCGCCGATGGTGACCTTTACGTTGGCTGCGGTACGCACAAAGCTGCCATCCGCCATCTTGGCGACCGCAACCAGATCCTGCGTCTTGAGCAGCCGGATGCGCGTGGCTGCGGCCTGGCTTGCGGCCAGGGGGCCGAAGTTGAAGGTCGCCACGCCCGGCGTCGGGTTTTCCGTGGCAAGCACCAGGATCGCCGAGGCGCCCGGCGCCTCGACCGAGATCGGCACCGTGTTCCCGTTCTCGGCGATCTCGGGCGCGGTCAGCGTCACCCCGTCGCCTTCCGAGACCTCTGCCCCACCGGTGAACTCGGCGATTATTTCATCGGCCGTCTTGACGGGCGCGGTCGTAGCCTCTTGTGCCCGCAGGCCGATCGGCAGAATCGCCAGCCCGGCCAGACCGGCGCTTGCGGCCACAATGGCGCGTCGTGATATCAGCATGGTTACCTTCCTTCCTTGTCACGCTGGCTGGCCACCCCGTCCGGGGCGCCGCCGCGTTATTCGCTGAGAGTCATCAGATAGGCGACGACATCCTCGACCTGCTGGGCGGACAGGATCGGCTTGATGTCCTCGGGCTTCTCGGGCGGTTTCGCCGTATAGGCGACCCCCGGGCGGATGAACGGACCGACCTTGTACATTCCCGGCATGAAAGACTCGGGGAAGGTGCGCTTTGCATCGATGACGATGCCGCGCAACTGCGCCTCGGTCCAGCGATCCCCCGCGCCGTCCAACTGGGGGGCGATGTCGCCCTGGAACGGCACGTCCGGCATGGCCTCGATGGCATGGCAGGCAACGCAGTTCCCCAGGGCATTCGTGGTCATGATGACCTTGCCCTCGTCGGGATTTCCCGGCGTGCCTGTCAGCGATTCCGCGACCGAGCCATCCTCGGACCAGGGAACATCTTCTGGCGCAATCTCGGCCATCGCCGGCAGGCCAAAGCCCGCCACAACTATTGTAAGCGCCAAAATCCGGTGCATGTGCCCTCCCCCAAAGGCGCAAAAGCCGTCCCTCGCGACTCGTGCAGGACTCACCTTAATGGCTTTGGATCGCGATGCAACGTTTATATTGCAATAATTGAATGTCTCATCGTTATCGTGCTGGACAGCCATCAGCGCCGCGGGCTAAAAAGCCCGGTATTGCACAGGAAGGGTACCGATGAACGGAGCGGAAGGTTTCGCACGTTTCAGTCTGGCGAACCTGCTGTTCGGCCAGGCCGATCCCAAGGCGCCGCGCTCGGCTGCCGCGCAGGCGGAACCGGCGGCACGCTCTGCTGCGATCGAGGAAGCGGCCAATATCTTCAAGACCCTGGGTCATGAGGGACGGTTGCTGATCCTGTGCCACTTGGCGCAAGGCCCGAAAAGCGTTGGCGAGCTGGAAGGAATGCTTGACGCCCGGCAGTCCGCGGTCAGCCAGCAGCTTGCGCGTCTGCGGATCGAGGGATTGGTGACGGCGCGCCGGGACGGAAAGACGATCTTCTATTCGCTCAAGGATCCGCGGATCGGCGAACTGCTGATCTGCTATGCGCGCATCTTTGGCGGCGCAGACCAACGGAACATGTGACGGGCATCCGGCCATGACAGCGGACATCGCGGCGGGATTGCAGGCCGGCATGGTTGGCCTGGGGGTCGGCATCCTTCTGGGGCTGTGCGCGCGGCTGGGCGATTTCTGCACGCTGGGCGCCCTGGAAACGGCGCTGATCGGCCAGGATTTCCGCCGCTTTCATATCTGGAGCCTTGCGCTGGGTGTCGCCATTCTTTCCACCCATCTGGCCGATGCCTGGGGCATGATCGACATCGGCCGCAGCCTGCATCACGCCATCGCCTGGAACCCCGTGGCCAGCATCGCGGGCGGGCTGCTGTTCGGCTATGGGATGGCCATGGCGGGAAATTGCGGGTTCGGGGCCCTGGTGCGGGCCGGCGACGGCGACATCCGGTCGGTGCTGATCGTAGTGGTCCTGGGGATCGCCACCTATGCCACGCTTGCCGGGCCGCTGGCGCCGCTGCGCGTGTTCGTCTTTCCCCAGACCGAGCAGGACGGGCGATCCGGGATCGCCGAGGCGTTCTCGACCCTGACGGGACTCGATCCGGTCTGGCCGGCCGCGGCCCTGGGGCTTGCGCTGATCGCAGCGGGGCTTCGCCATCCGCAGGTGCGCCATTCGACTCGAACGATCATCTGTGCCATTGGCGTCGGACTGTCCGTTGTTCTGGCGTTTGTCGGCACCACGCTGGTGGCGGGCCGCGGCATGGATGCCGTTTCCGTCGAAGGTCCGTCCTATACCGCGCCGGTGGGCCGGACCATCCTGTATCTGATGACCGCGACAGGAACGCTGCCGTCCTTCTCGGTCGGTCTGGTGCTGGGCACGCTGGCCGGGGCGGTGGCAGGCTCGCTGTGGCGCCGCAGTTTCCGGTGGGAGGCTTGCGACGATCCGCGCGAGCTGGGCCGCCAGTTGGGCGGGGCGATCATGATGGGCATCGGCGGGGTCATCGCCATGGGCTGCACCATCGGGCAGGGACTGACCGGCACCGCCGTGCTGGCCTGGTCAGGCCCGGTGACGCTGATGGCGATCGCCGCCGGGGCCTGGGTGGGCCTGCAGCGGCTGCTGCTGCCCGAGGATGTATAGGGTTCCGGCCATCCGACCGACCCGATGCGCGGCTATTCGGTTCCGGTGTCCACCAGACCGGTCAGCATGTCGTTCACCGGCTTCATCGTCTCGCCAGGATAATAGCGGTGGCCCACGACAACCGTGCCGGGTTCGTCGGCCCGCTCATAGACAAAGATCGTATAGGGGCAGTACTGGATGTTGGCCGGATCGGCCTCCATCACCTGGCGCGAAACCGTTGCCGAACAGAAGCTGAAGATGTCGGCCTGGGTGAACAGATCCTTGGCGCCGCCGACATCCTCCTTGGTGCGGGACAGCATCTCGCCGACATGGCTTGTCAGGTCGATGACCAGTCCTTCGTTGGTGATCGCCTGTTCGACGGCAAAGGCCACGTCGTCGAACGACCCTTCGACCGTGCGGACATAGGCAGTGCTTTCGGTGTCCGGCGCGGACGCGTCCTGTGCGGCTGCCTGGCCGTGGATCAGGAAAAGGGCCGCAAACGCGGTGCACGCCCCAAGGATGGCTGTCTTGTTCATCTGATCGTTTCTCGTGCTTTCATGAGGCGTTAACCGTCAGGGGCCGGAATCCGCCGGCTCGGACGGGACGGCGCCGGCCGGATCGGCCGCCGACCATCCCGCGTCGTGCAAAAGGCGTTCAAGCATCACCCAGAAGAACTGATCCCCCGCATAGCCCTCGATCCGGCCGACCTCGCGTCCTTCGGACAACAGCACGAAGGTGGGCGTGAAGGCCGGCGGACGCCCGGTCAGGGTGACATCCTCGGGCAGGGGCGCATAGACATCAAGGCGCTGCAACGGCGCGGCCTGGCCTTCGGGGGTCTTGGGATAGGCCGGGCCGATCTCCTCGTTCCACTGCCGGCAATAGCTGCATCCATCGCGCTCGAACATCAAGAGCTGGAAGGGTGCTGCCGATGCGGCACCGGCCATCGCGCACAGGATCGCCAAGGCCGCGATCACGGCAGCAAGGCGGAAACAGACCGGATTCAGGGTCGAGGCCATGGGAACCGCATTGACGGGTGCAGATACGTATTTCAATATGATGATATAAAGGTGTCATTGCAAGCGCGGTGGAAAAGCCCTGTCCTGTTCCGCCTGACTTGCCGGAAGGTTGCCGATGCCCGAAATCTCCTTTGGCGGTGCCGCCGTTGCGGGATTGCTGTCGTTCCTGTCGCCCTGCATCCTGCCCATGGTGCCGTTCTATCTGTGCTATCTGGCGGGGATCTCGATCACCGAGATCAGGGGCTCTCGGGGGATCGATCCGCTTGCGCGGCGGCGGCTCGTGCTGGGGGCCATCGCGTTTTCGCTGGGCGTCACGACGATCTTCGTGATGCTGGGCCTGGGCGCGACGGCGATCGGATCGGCCTTTTCCCGCTGGCGGACGGAATTATCCTGGGTGGCGGCCGGCATCCTGGGGGTGTTCGGACTGCATTTTCTGGGCGTCATCCGCATCCCGTTCCTGTATCGGCAGGCACGAATGGAGTCCTCGGGCAATCCGGCGACGCTGGGGGGCGCCTATCTGATGGGGCTGGCCTTCGGGTTCGGCTGGACCCCCTGCGCGGGTCCGGCCCTTGCCGCGATCCTGTTCCTCGCCTCGGGACAGGACAGCCTGTGGCAGGGGGGGGCGTTGCTGCTGGTCTATGGCCTGGCGATGACCCTGCCCTTTGTGGTGATCGCGTTCTTTGCCCGGCCCTTCCTGGACTGGGTTTCGCGACACCAGCGGATGCTGGGCATGGTCGAGCGGGTCATGGGCGCCATGCTGATCCTGTTCGCGGTCCTGATCGCCACGGACGGGGTCAACCGGATCGCCGCCGTGATGGTGAACAACATGGATTGGAGTGCGACAACACGATGAAACGCCTTTTCCTTTCCCTGATGCTGCTGTCCCAACCGGTCGCCGCCGGCTCTGTGCCGTTGGGCGACGACGGCCTGCACAAGCCGGACTGGCTGAAGAACGGCTTCAAGGTTCTGGCCGAAGACCTTCAGGATGCTGCGGCCGCCGATCGCCACCTGCTGCTGATCGTCGAGCAAAGGGGCTGCATCTACTGCGCCAAGCTGCACAACGAGGTGCTGACCGATCCCCGTATCGACAGCCTGATCCGAGAGCGGTTCGACGTGGTTCAGGTCGATCTGTTCGGCGGAACCGAATTGACCGACATGGACGGCGAGGTTCTGACCGAAAAGCGGGCCGTCGCGAAATGGGGCGTCGCCGTCACCCCCACGCTGATCTTCCTGCCCCGGACGCCGCCCCCCGAGGCCGATGTCGGCCGCGCCGCCATGGCGGTCATTCCCGGCGTCCTGGAGGCCGACGATCTGCTGGCCGTTCTGGAATGGGCGGCGGCGGACGGCCCGGCCACCGGCCAGGACATCGCCGACATCCTTGCCCGCTAGAACCGCAATCCCCGCCCCGCTGACCCCAAGGACATTGCCATGCACATCGCCCGCCGCTTTTTTCTGGTTCGTTCCGCCGCCCTGATCGCCACCGCAGCCCTGCCGATCGGTCCGGCGCGCGGCTGGGCCGTCACGACGATGACCGCGGGCGACCTGCGCATCGACAGCGTGTCTGACGGCCATATCGAGTTTCCGCCCGACTTTGCCTTCTCGACCATTCCCGAATCCGAACGGACCGACCTGTTGCGCAGCCTGGGGATCGACCCGCAGGCGGTGGTGCGCAGCCCGCTGAACGTCACGCTGTTGCGCCAGGGGGACCGGGTGGTGCTGTTCGACGTGGGCTCCGGTCCCGACTTCGTGCCCACGGCCGGCAAGCTGGCCGAGGCGCTTGCCGCCGTCGATGTCGCCCCCGAGGATGTGACGGATGTCGTTTTCACCCACGGCCATCCCGACCACCTGTGGGGCCTGCTGGACGATTTCGACGAACCGCTGTTCGCTAATGCCGCCCTGCACATGGGCCAGGCCGAATTCGACTATTGGACCGATCCTGCCACGATGGACACCATCGGCGAGGAACGCCAGTCCTTTGCGGCGGGCGCCATGCGCCGTCTGACCGTCGTGGGCGACCGGATCACGCGCTTCGAGGACGGGGCCGAGGTTCTGCCCGGTATCCGCGCCGTCATGACCCCCGGCCATACGCCCGGCCACATGTCCTTCCAGGTCGGCACGCCGGAAAGCGGTCTGTTCGTGACCGGCGATTTCGTCACCATGCTGGCCGGTTTTGCCCGCCCCGATCTGGGCACCGCGACCGATCACGACCCCGAGCTTGCCGCCCGGACACGGGCCGCAACGCTGGCGCAACTGGCGGACCAGGGCTGGACGATCCTTGGCTATCACCTGCCAGATGGCGGCATCGGCCGCGTCCGCCGCGAGGGCGAGGCGTTTACCTTTGAAAGCGAGGTGTGACGATGGGGTCCGGGATTCGGATGATCGCAGCCGCCCTGACGGTTCTGGCGACCACGGCGCAGGCCGAGGACGCGCCTGACAAATATCCCGGCTCGGTTCTCTACAGTGCGCCGGTCGAGGTGGCGCCGGGCATCTATAGCGCGATCGGCGCCACCCAGCCGCCGACCTACGAGAATGCGGGCCACAACAACAACCTGTCCTTCATCGTCACCTCGGACGGGGTGGCGGTGGTCAACGGCGGCGCGTCGTGGAAGCTGGCCGAGGCGCTGCACGCCGAGATCCGCAAGATCACCGACCAGCCGGTCAGGCTGGTCATCAACGAAAACGGCCAGGGCCATTCGATGCTGGGCAACAGCTACTGGGCCGCGCAGGGCGTCCCCAGCCTTGCCCACGAGGACGCCGCCCGGGCGTTCCTTGACAGCGAGGGGCCGGGCGGGCTCGAATCCCTCAGATCCTATGCGCGCGAGAACGCCGAAGGCACCAGCATCGTCGAGCCTGCGGAAACCTTTTCCGACCGCAAGGACATCCAGATGGGCGACACAAGGATCGAGGTGCTGCACCTTGGCCCGGCCCATTCGCCCGGCGACACGCAGGTCTGGCTGCCGGACAGCAAGGTGCTGATCGCGGGCGACATCGCCTTTTCCGAACGGATGCCGCCGATCTTTCAGGGAACCTGCACCCCTTGCTGGATCGAAACCTTTGAAACCAAACTGGAACCGCTGGACCCCCGGATCATCGTGCCCGGCCACGGCGCGCCGACCGATCTGGAAACCGTGCGCCATGCGACGGTCGGCTATCTTACGGATCTGCGCGCCAAGATCGCCGAGCATCTGGACAATGGCGGCGACCTGTCCCAGGCCTATTATGTCGATCAGTCCCAATGGAGCTGGATGGACACCTTCGAGGAACTGGCCACCAAGAATGCCGGCGTAGTCTTTTCGGAGATGGAGTTCGAATAGGCCGGCTGCCGGAACGGCGGCATTGGAACGCCGGTTGGACGGCAGGACAGCTTCTGCACCCTGACCCGTCGCCTCCCTGGGGGCTAGTCCAGGGTCTTGCCCCGCATTTCGGGAACCGCCCTCAGCGCCAGAACCGTCGCCAGCGAACAGGCCATGACGTAATAGGCGGGCGCGATCGGGCTGCCGGTGGCCTGGATCAGCCAGGTCACGATGAACTGGCCGAACCCGCCGAAGATGGCGACCCCCAGGGCATAGACCAGCGACATGCCTGTGGCCCGCACCTCGACCGGAAAAATCTCGGCCAGGGTGATGATGACGGTGGCCCCGCCCGTGGCGTTGAGGATCGCCAGGCCCGCGACGATGGTCAGCAGCGTCCCCAGCGTCGGGTTGGCATTCAGGGACAGGAAGGCCGGATAGATCAGCACCAGAAGCAGCAGATAGGAAACGAGGATGACCGTCTTTCGGCCGATCCGGTCCGAGATCGCCCCGCCGATGGGCGATGCCACAAGGGTCACGAACCCGGCGGTGACCCCGGCCAGCAGCCCGGCGGTCGGCGACAGGCCCAGTTGCGTGACCGCATAGGTCGCCATGTACAGCACCACGACTGCATTCGCCGCCGTGCCGCCGATGATAAGGGCGACACCGGTCAGGATGCGGGGAAGATGCGACCCCATCGCCAACCGCAGCGACGACACCGCGCGCGTTTCGGCGTGCTGTTCGTTGGCGTGGCTTTCCTTCAGCGCACGGCGCAGCCACAGGCCGACCGGAACGATGCCGACGCCGATCAGGAACGGGATGCGCCATCCCCAGGCCGCGACCTGTTCGGGCGTCAGAGCGCTGTTGATGATCAGCGCGACGCCAGCACCGGCCAGCACCGCCAGGCCCTGACTGGCCAGTTGCCACGAGCCGAAAAAGCCGCGGCGGTCGGCTGGTGCATGTTCGGCCAGCAGCGTGGTGGCCGCCCCGACCTCTCCTCCGGCCGAAAAGCCCTGGATCAGGCGGCCCAGCACGATGATGACCGGACCCAGGACGCCTGCCGTGGCATAGACCGGGGCCAGGCCGATCATTCCGGTCCCCAGGGCCATCAGCATCAGCGTCACCACCGTCGCCCGCTTGCGCCCCCTGCGGTCGGCATAGGCGCCCAGCACCACGCCACCCAGCGGCCGCATCAGGAAGCCCACCCCATAGGTCGCAAAGGCGAACAGCAGTTGCGCGGTCGCGTCCTGCGCCGGAAAGAACAGTGCGCCGATGGTGCGCGCAAAGAAACTGAAGACGACGAAATCAAAGAACTCGAGCGCGTTGCCGATGGTGCAGGCGGCAATAAGACGGCTGTGCGAGATCTGGCCCCGACGCTCGACATCATCGCCGGGCGCCTCGGCCTCGGCTGGATAAGCAGCAGGCATGGTTTTTCTCCCTGAAACAGCGGCGGGCATTCTTGTTCCGGGCTGGCCCGCGCCATCATAGCGATAGGGGAAATAATTGCATTTTGCAACTGTTGCTGGACGCATGTTTTTTGATTAGCCTTCCCCCTCATGCAATCCCGGTTTTTTTATGCTGAAGCAAAGCCTGACCTATCAACTCGCGTCCATCGCCGAAGACGGGATCGGCAATGCCGGCCGGATTTTCGAATCGCGGTTTGGCTGGACCGTCTACGAAATTCGCGTTCTGCGGCTGGTTCGGGACAATCCGTCCATCACCTTTACCCAGCTTGCAAAGCTGACCAGGTTCGAACGGACGGCCGCATCGCGGATGCTGTCCCGCCTTATCAAGGCCGATCTTGTCAAGCGCACGAATTCGCCCGTCGATGCACGGCAGTTCACGCTGACCATCACCGCGACCGGGCAGGAGCTTTGCGACCAGGCCGATCCGATCAGCCTTTCGCTCGAGGCGCTGATGCTGGAACCCCTCAGCGAGGACGAGCAAAAAGCCCTGCGCGCGATGCTGACCCGCGTCCTGACATGGGTGCGAGGCGATTATGCCCTGAAGGTGGTCGAGCGGTTCCCGGAGGCCCGATCGGGCAAAGCGAACGGCAAAAACACGCGGCGCAAGACCTGACCCGCGCCCCGCGATCGGCGGCGGGGCGATCCTGGCCGGAGGGCGAGGTCGGGGGCCACGAGAGCGGGGGTTCCCGCCCTCAAGAAGGCATATCGGCCTTCATGGCATCGATCCGGCCGGGCAGGGACAGGAAATCCTCAAAGACGAACAGATGCGGCAATTCCTCGGCCGGGGTCTTGCGATAGCCATGCGCATACAGCGCAAACGGCACATCCGCCCGACGTGCGGTTTCGGCGTCCACCTCGCTGTCGCCGATGTACAAAAGCCTTGGCGCCGCAAGCGCGGCAAAGGCGGCCTGCAACGGCGCCGGGTCGGGCTTTTTCTCAGGCAAACTGTCTCCGCCGATCACCACATCGAAAAAGCGCAGAAGGTCCAATGCCTCAAGGATGCTGATGCTGGGCGCGCGCAGCTTGTTCGTGCAGACGCCAAGGCGGTATCCCCCGGCCTTCAGCGCGGCAAGCGTTTCGGGGACATGGCCATAAGGCCGGGTCAGAGTGGCCGGGCTGGCGGTGTAATGGGTCAGCATGGCTGCGTTCATTTCGGCGCTGCGGGACGCAGGAATGCCGCGATCCTCCATCACCAGACGAACCAGGTTGGGGATGCCGTGACCGATAAAGCTGGTCAGTCGCTGTAACGTCAAGGGCATCGCCCCGACATCCGCCAGCATCCGGTTCGCTGCGGCATGAAGGTCGGGGGCGCTGTCCACCAGCGTACCGTCAAGGTCGAAGACAAGGGCGCCGCTCATGGTGTTGTACTTTCTGTGGGTGCGGTTTCGGGCGAGGGGGGATGCAGGCGCTTCCTTAGGCGGGTTGATCGGCGCAGATCAGGCGGACAATCCCGTCGATCCCGCCCAGATCGGCAACGCTGTCCACCACGGCAAGCGCGCCCGAGAAATCGTCGCCTGCGGTATAGACCGATGGAGTAACGATGCAGGGCAAACCTGCGGCCAGTGCCGAACGCAGCCCGTTTGTGCTGTCCTCGAAGGCCACGGCCTGCGACGGCGTCACATGCAAACGCTCCAGCGCGAGATCATAGATTTCGGGCGATGGCTTCTTTGCCGCCACCTCATCGCCACAGGCGATTGCCGAAAAAATCGCCTCTGGCGGCAACCCAAAGGTCGCAGCGCACAGGGCATCCACATTGGGACGGCTGGTCGTGGTGGCAATCGCCACCCGCAGCCCGGCACTGCGGGCCTCCTGGATCAGGTCGGCGATGCTGTCGCGCAGGGCCAGCCCGCCCGCCGCCATCAGCGCACTGTATCGGTCGGTCTTGGCCCGGTGCAGCGCGGGGATATCAAGGCTGGCCGGGTCCAGTCCCAGGTCGGCCATGTGCCGGGCGATCCGCTCTTTGCCGCCGGTGGTCAGCAGCAGGCGGCGGTAATCGGCCCGGCTCCAGGTCCAGCCGATTCCCTGGTCGGCAAAGGTGTCGTTGAAGGCCTGGCGGTGCAGTTCCTCGGTTTCGGCCAGCGTGCCGTCCACATCGAAGATCAGTGCTTCAAGCGGCATGGGCGGCCCTTTGGGCTGCATCGCGAAGGGCGCGGATATTGTCGCCGTAAACCGTCGGATCGGCGACCGAACCGCCGCGGAACACCGCTGATCCTGCCACCAGAACATCGGCGCCCGCCTGCACGACCTTTGGCGCCGTTCCCGGATCGACGCCGCCGTCGATCTGGATGTGAATGGGGCGGTCGCCGATCATGGTCCGCAGGGCGCGGATCTTGGGCGTCATGTCGATGAACTTCTGCCCGCCAAAGCCGGGGTTCACCGTCATCACGCAGACCAGATCCAGCATGTCCAGCAGATGCGCCACCGCCTCGGCCGGAGTGCCGGGGTTCAGGGCGGCCCCCGCCTTCATGCCCGCCCCCTGGATCGCCTGAAGCGTCCGGTGGATATGCGGCCCGGCCTCGACATGCGCGGTCAGCACATCCGCGCCCGCATCGGCATAGGACTGAATATAGGGATCGACCGGCGCGATCATCAGATGCACGTCCATGACGGTCTTGACATGCGGCCGGAACGCCTTGACCGCCATGGGACCAAAGGTCAGGTTCGGCACGAAATGGCCATCCATGACATCCACATGGACCCAGTCGGCGCCTTGGGCCTCGATCGCCTGAATTTCGCGTCCGAAATCGGCGAAATCGGCCGACAGGATCGAGGGGGCGATCTTGATGGAACGGTTGAAGCTCATGGGTCTGGTCCTTTCAAGGCAGGCGGGCGGGCAGCAATGCGCCGCCCGTAACGGGGTTCACTCTGCCGCCAGCCCGGCGGCGGCCACGGGATCGAGCGCACCCGAGGCATAGCGCCGGGCCATGTCGTCCAGCGGGATCGGCTTGATCTTTGCGGCATTGCCCGCCGTGCCGAATCTTTCGAACCTGTCCAGGCAAAGCTTTTCCATTTCCTGCATCGCGGGAATGGTGAACTTGCGGGGGTCGAACTCGGTCTTGTGGGATGTCGCCACCTTGCGGAACTGGGCGGTGATCGCCATCCGGCTGTCGGTGTCGATATTGACCTTGCGCACGCCGGATTTGATGCCGCGCTCGATCTCCTCGACGGGGACGCCATAGGTCTGGGGCATCTCGCCGCCGAACTCGTTGATCATGTCCTGAAGATACTGCGGCACCGAGGATGACCCGTGCATCACAAGATGCACGTTCGGAATCCTGGCATGGATCTTTTCGATCTGGTTGATCGCCAAGGTCTCGCCGGTGGGCCTGGACGAGAACTTGTAGGCGCCGTGCGACGTGCCGCAGGCGATCGCCAGCGCGTCGACCCTAGTCAGGCGCACGAACTCGGCCGCTTCGTCGGGATCGGTCAGAAGCTGGTCGTGGCTGAGCCTGCCCTCGGCGCCCGATCCGTCCTCCTGGCCGGCCTCGCCCGTTTCCAGCGAGCCAAGAACGCCCAGCTCGCCCTCGACCGAGGCGCCGATCCAGTGTGCCATGCGGGCCACGCGTTCGGTGATGGCGACGTTGTAGTCCCAGTCGGCCGGGGTCTTCATGTCTTCGCGAAGCGAGCCGTCCATCATCACCGAGGTGAAGCCGTGCCGGATCGCCGAAAGGCAGGTCGCCTCGTTGTTGCCGTGATCCTGGTGCATGCAGATCGGGATGCCGGGATGCATTTCGGCCAGCGCCTGGATCATGTGGCGCAGCATGATGTCCCCGGCATAGGACCGCGCACCGCGGCTGGCCTGGAGGATGACCGGCGCCTCGCATCTGGCGGCGGCGTTCAGGATCGCCAGACCCTGCTCCATATTGTTGATGTTGAAGGCAGGCACGCCATAGACGTGTTCGGCAGCGTGATCAAGAAGTTGGCGTAGCGTAATCAGGGCCATGGAAAATCTCCGTCAGGCAGCGTGGGCGGCGGATCGTGGCGCCGCGATGCCAGAAGGCGTCCTGCCATCCGGCCGTTTCGTGGATGCCCTTTCAGGGGCACCGATAACATCAAGAGCCTCGGGTCGGTCTCTGGCCCTCTGGCACCCCCCCCCTCACCCCATTTTGCCCATTGCGACGGCGGTATCGGACATTCGGTTCGAGAAGCCCCATTCGTTGTCGTACCATGTGAGGATGCGGCACAGGCGTTTTTCCATGACCTTGGTC
>NZ_SISK01000011.1 GCF_004310345.1 Paracoccus subflavus
ACTCTCACGACGCACCGTCCGGTCAGTCATTCCCAGAATTTTCCCAGGAAACCCAGGCCATCAAGCCCGTCCCCCCGTCCCGACAACGTTCCCGCCTTCGGTGAAGCGGTATTTACGGAGACGAGATCGAAGCCGCAAGCCGAAAAATTAGCGACTGCGCAATTTTTCCTGTAACCCAATATCTCTAAAGGAAAATTTTCTCACCGGGAATGCCCGGTTCGATGGCATCAGGCCGGCTTGGTGCCGGCACCCAGACGAATCTCAGCCCTGATCGCGCCGTGATTCTGTCCAGATAACCTCGTCTGCCCTGTGCTTTGCCCGCGGAATCACCCCAAGCCATTCTGTTGAGCAGTCTCCTCCTACCCGATGACACGCAGATGACGATCCCATGGCAGTCAGGAAACGAAACAGGCGCGGCCCTTGCGGGTCGCGCCTGGTCGATAGGCCGTTTTGCCGGGATCAGCGCTTCGAGAACTGGAAGCTGCGGCGCGCCTTGGCCTTGCCGTACTTCTTCCGCTCCACCACGCGAGAGTCGCGGGTCAGGAAACCGGCCGCCTTCAGCGCCGCGCGCAGGGACGGTTCGTGCAACTGCAGCGCCTGGCTGATGCCGTGCTTTACGGCGCCCGCCTGGCCCGACAGCCCGCCTCCCTTGACGGTGGCCTGCACGTCATACTGACCCGCCACCCCAGCAACGTCGAAGGGCTGGCGCAGAATCATTTGCAGCACCGGGCGCGCGAAATACTCTGCGATATCCTTGCCGTTCACCACCACCTTGCCGGAACCGGGCTTGACCCAGACCCGGGCAACGGCGTCCTTGCGTTTGCCGGTCGCATAGGAACGGCCATGCTGGTCGCGCTGCGATTCGCGGCGGATGGGGGCTTCGGCCGGGGCAGCGGCAGCCGCGCCCGACACGACGGATTTCAGATCGTCGAGGCTTTTGATGTCTTCGGCCATATTACGCGCTCCGGGTGTTCTTGGGGTTCAGGACCTTGACGTCCAGAACTTCGGGCTGCTGCGCCTCGTGCGGATGATCCGAGCCCGTATAGACGCGCAGATGGGTCATCTGCTGCTTGCCCAGCTTGTTGCGGCTGATCATGCGCTCGACGGCCTTGACCACCACGCGCTCGGGGTGAGCGCCTTCCAGAATCTGGCGTGCGGTGCGGTGCTTGATGCCGCCGGGGTGGCCGGTGTGCCAGTAGTATTTCTTGTCATCGCGCTTGTTGCCGGTCATCTGCACCTTGTCGGCGTTGATGATGATGACATTGTCACCCATGTCCATGTGGGGGGTGAAGGTCGGCTTGTGCTTGCCGCGCAGGCGATTGGCGACGATCGTGGCGAGGCGGCCCAGAACGACGCCTTCGGCATCAATCAGGATCCACTTCTTCTCGATCTCCGCCGGTTTCGCGGTATAGGTTTTCATCTTTCGTCCCTTCCAGGGTCGTCAAAATCCGAGATGGCGGTGTATCTGCGATTGCGCCTGCTCCGTCAAGCACAGAAGAAGTCATTATTCCACAATAAAACATGAACTTAATATTTAGGTATTTTAATACCCAATTGAAGGGTGCTGTTTTATTGGCGCTTTGGGGGAATCGAATAGGTCATCGAACAGCGGGCCACCCCTTCAGCCGATCCTTCCGAGAAGATCATCGCCTCGGCAACCGCAAGGCTGCGTCCCAGCTTGAGAATCCGGCATTCGGCCAGAAGATTCCGGCCTGCAGCGGGCTTGCGCATGAAATCGATCGAGGCATTGATTGTCACCGCCAGCGCAACTGGCCCGATCCGCGACAGGATTGCGCAGTAGATTGCCACATCCGCCAGCGCAAAGATGGAAGGGCCGCTGACGGTGCCGCCGGGGCGCAGGTGCTGATCACCGATCTGCAACAGGGCGACCAGCTTGTCAGGGGCCACAGACCGAATGCTGCATCCGTCAGCCACCTGCGGAAAATCTGTTGCCAGAAAAGCGTTAAGCCTGTCGGCATCCATCAGGATTTCCATACTTTCCCCTCTCTCGTTCCCCCTTGAGGCTTTCGGTAAAACACCAAGAGTTCAAGTAGCGGCCGCCATACCCCGTGGCCGTGATCGTTCGTTTCGGCGGAAAATATCCTCCGGAAGGTTCCGGACGTTCAGCGTGAAGCCAAGGCCTTCACCAATGCGGTAAAATGCTCGCCGCGCTTTTCAAAGTTCGGATACTGGTCAAAGCTGGCGGCAGCAGGCGCCAGCAGCACGGTGTCGCCTGGCTGTGCCTCGGCAGCGGCGCGGGCGACGGCGGCGTCCATCGTTTCGGCGATCTCGTGGGGGGTCTGGCCGATTTCCAATGCGAAATCGCGGGCAGAATGGCCGATCAGATAGGCTTTGGCAACGCGGCCCAGATAAGGCGCCAGGGCACCGATCCCCCCGTCCTTGCCAAGCCCCCCGGCAATCCAGCGGATGCGGTCGAAGGCCTGAAGCGCCTTGGCGGCGGCGTCGACATTGGTTGCCTTGGAATCATTGACGTAACGGACACCGTCGATATCCGCGACCGTCTGGCTGCGATGCGGCAGGCCCGCGAAACTGTGGAACGCGGCCTCGATGTCGCGCGGCGCCAGGCCCACGGCGCGGCAGGCGGCATAGGCGGCACAGGCGTTCTGGTGGTTGTGGGCGCCGGGAAGGCCCTTGATGTCGCGAAGGTCGATGGACGCAGCCTGCCGTCCCTTGCGGTATTCGGCCAGATACCCCTTGCGCGCAAAGACCGACCACGCCGCACCATCAAGCTTTTGCCCCGCCGAGACCCGGATCACCCGGTCGTCGGCCGGGCCCATCGACAACTGGTCGGCCAGATACAGCCCTTCGATTTCGTCAACGCCGATCACCGCACGGTCCGGCCCGCCTTCGGCAAACAGCCGGCGCTTGGCCGCGAAGTATCCGCCGGGACCGCCGTGGCGATCCAGGTGGTCGGGCGACAGGTTGGTGAAGACCGCGACATCGGGCGTCAGGGCGCGGGCAAGTTCGGTCTGATAGCTGGACAGTTCCAGCACCACGACCTCTCCGTCGATCGCCGGTTCCAGCGACAGGACGCCCGTGCCGATGTTGCCACCTACCTGCGTGGGGCGGCCGGCTTCGGTCAGGATGTGGTGGATCAGCGCGGTGGTCGTGGATTTGCCGTTCGACCCGGTGACCGCGATCACGCGGGGGGCGCGGTCGAACCCCTCCCAATCCTCGGTCGCATAGCTGCGAAAGAACAGGCCGATGTCGTTGTCCACCGGGATGCCCATTCCGTAAGCCTTGGCGATCACTGGATGCGGTTTGGGATACAGATGCGGGATGCCGGGGCTGACGATCAGCGCGGCCACGCCCGCCCAGGCATCGTCGCGGGTCAGGTCCGCAATGGTCAGGCCATCGGCCGCAGCGGCGTCGCGCGTATCGTTGCCGTCGTCCCAGGCAATAACACGCGCGCCGCCCGCCACCAGGGCGGCAGCGGTCGCCCTGCCGGAACGGCCGAGGCCGAGAACGGCGACGGTTTGCCCTTCGACTCCTTGGACAGGGATCATGTGCGCAACCTTTCAACCAAGCCGGGATCCTTCCGCCCCCGACCCCCTCGAGGATATTTCGCCAAGATGAAGATCAGCGCAGCTTGAGGGTTGCAAGCCCGATCAGCGCCAGCACCAGCGCGATGATCCAGAACCGGATCACGATCTGCGCCTCGCCCCAGCCCTTTTTCTCGAAATGGTGGTGAATGGGGGCCATCAGAAAGACGCGCCGTCCGGTGCGCTTGAAATAGGCGACCTGGATGATGACCGACAGCGCCTCGACCACGAACAACCCGCCGACAATGGCCAGCACGATCTCGTGCTTGGTAACAACGGCGATGGCACCCAGCGCGCCACCCAGCGCCAGCGATCCGGTATCGCCCATGAATACGGCCGCCGGCGGGGCATTGTACCACAGGAAGCCCAGGCCGCCGCCGATCAGGGCCGCGACGAAGATCAGGATCTCGCCCGTGCCGGGAACATGATGGACGCCCAGATAATCGGTGAAATCCACCCGGCCCACGGTATAGGCGATGACGCCCAGCGTTCCGGCGGCGATCATCACCGGCATGATCGCCAGCCCGTCCAGCCCGTCGGTCAGGTTGACTGCGTTGGCCGAACCTACGATCACCAGCATCCCGAAGGGAATGAACAGCAGCCAGAGATTGACCAGCACGTCCTTGAACACCGGCAGAGCCAGTTGACCGCTCAGCCCCGCCGGATGCAGCCACATGGCCCAGCCCGCCGCGATCAGCGCCAAGGCAAGACCCAGGGCCATCCGCACCCGGCCCGAGACGCCCTTGGTGTTCTGCTTGCTGACCTTGGCATAGTCGTCGGCGAACCCGATCGCGGCATAGCCCGCCGTGACCAGCAAGACGATCCAGACATAGCCGTTGTCCAGCCGCGCCCAGAGCATGGTCGAGAAGAACAGCGCCGCCAAAATCAGAATGCCGCCCATCGTCGGCGTGCCGGCCTTGACGAAATGGCCCTGGGGGCCGTCGTCGCGGATCGGCTGGCCCTTTTTCTGGACGCGGCGCAGATAGTTGATCAGCGGGCGACCGAAAATGAAGCCGAAGACCAGCGCCGTGAAGAACGCAGCCCCCGCCCGGAAGGTGATATAACGAAACAGGTTGAAAAGGTCGCCCCCTTCGGAAAGGCCGCTCAGCCAATAAAGCATCGGTTATTCTTTCGGTTGGAATGCGGGCGTCTGCGCCGATTTCCGCAGGGCGTCAACGACGGTCGAGATTTTCGATGATTTGGAGCCCTTGACCAGAACGATATCGCCGGGCGCCACCAAGTCATCCAGTCGGCTGGCAAGGCCCGCTGCGGTTTCGGCCCAGATCCCGCGCCTGGCGGGCGGCAGGGCATCGTGCAGATGGCGCATCCGCGGTCCGGCGCTGTGGACCAGATCGACCTGTTCCATCGCGGGATCCTCTGCCATGGCGCGATGCAGGGCTTCCTCGTCCGCGCCCAGTTCCAGCATGTCGCCCAGGATCGCGATCCGCCGCCCGCCTTGCAGACCGGCCAGCGTGGCAAGTCCGGCCGACAGCGAGGTCGGATTGGCGTTATAGGCGTCATCGATCAGGCGGATGCCCCCCAGATTCTCGACCGCTCCGCGTCCTTTGGGCGGCAACCAGTCGCCCAGACGCTTTCCGGCGTCCTTGACATCGGCTCCGGCGGCGGCAAGCGCCGCCAGAACGCCGACGGCGTTCATCGCGAAATGGGCGCCGGTGGTCTGCAAGGTAAAATCCACCGTGTCGCCACCGATCCTGGCGCGGCACGGGAGGGTGCCGTCTTCGGATTTGGCCTGGACCAGCTTTGCCTGACCGTCGCGGCCAAAGCCCACCACCAAGGCACCGGCCGCATCGGCGCAGTCGCGCAGGATTTGCGTCACCGCCAGATCCTCGGGGATGATGGCATGGCCGACGGCTTCAAGCCCTTCGAAGATCGAGCCCTTTTCGCGGGCGATCCCTTCGATGGCACCGAACGCCTCCAGATGCGCGGCGGCAACCGTGGTAATCATCGCGACATGCGGGCGGGCCAGCCGCGACAGGGGCGCGATTTCGCCCGGATGGTTCATGCCGATCTCGACGATCGCGAAGTCGGTATCGGCAGGCATCCGCGCCAAGGTGAGGGGCACGCCCCAGTGGTTGTTATAGCTGGCCTCGGCCGCGTGGATACGCCCCTGCCCCGTCAGCGCCACACGCGCCATCTCCTTGGTCGAGGTCTTGCCCACCGACCCGGTGATGGCAATGACCCGGCCCGCCATGCGCGCCCGGCCCGCGCGACCCAGCGATTCCAGCGCGGCCAGCACATCGGGGACGATCAGCAGCGGCGCGGACGGATCGACGCCGTCGGGGATCCGGCTGACCAGGGCCGCAGCCGCGCCCCTCTCCAGCGCCTGCCCCACAAAATCATGCCCGTCCCGAACATCGGCAAGCGCCACGAACAGATCGCCCGGCCGGAGGGTGCGGGTGTCGATGGACACGCCCTCGGCCTCCCAGTCGCCCTGCGTCCTGCCGCCCGTCGCGGCCGCGGCCTCGTTGGCTGTCCACAGGCTCATATCTTGCCGTCCAGCGCCGCAACCGCGACGGATGCCTGTTCGGCATCGTCGAAGGGATAGACGTCATTGCCGATGATCTGGCCGGTTTCGTGCCCCTTGCCGCAGATCAGCAGCGCATCGCCCGGCACCAGCGCATCGACGCCGCGCAGGATCGCCTCGGCCCGGTCGGCGACCTCGGTTGCCTCGGGGCCGGCGCCCTCCACCACGGCGGCGCGGATCGCGGCGGGATCCTCGGTCCTGGGGTTGTCGTCAGTAACGATCACCACATCCGCAAACTGACGCGCGGCCTCGCCCATCAGGGGGCGCTTGCCCCGGTCGCGGTCGCCGCCCGCCCCGATCACGCAGACGATGCGGCCCATCACATGCGGGCGCAGCGATTGCAGCGCCGCCACGACCGCGCCGGGCTTGTGGGCGTAATCGACAAAGACCGTCGCGCCGTTTTCCCGCTGTGCGACCAGTTGCATCCGTCCGCGAACGGTGTGCAATTCGGGCAGCGCGCGCAGGACGGCATCGGCGGAATCGCCCGCCGCCAGCGCCAGCCCCACGGCGGCCAGAACGTTTTCCGCCTGGAACCCGCCAATCAGCGGCAGGCGCACCATATGCGGCTGGCCCATCAGCGAAAACCGCAGATCCTGACCGGTTGCATCATAGCGTTGCCCAAGGATTCGCAGCATGGCGTTATCGGTGATGCCGACGGTCGTCACGGCAAGCCCGCGATCACTGGCGATGTCCAGCATCTGGCGGCCCCGGTCGCCGTCGATGTTGATGACGGCCGCCGCGCCGTCCTCCAGGATATGGTTGAACAACAGCGCCTTGGCCGCGAAATATTCGTCAAAGCCTGCGTGATAGTCCAGATGGTCCTGGCTGAAGTTGGTAAAGGCCCCGGCCTCGACCCGCACGCCGTCCAGGCGGCGCTGATCCAGACCGTGGCTCGATGCCTCCATCGCGGCATGGGTGACGCCGGCGGCTGCCGCCTCGGACAGGATGCGGTGCAGCGTCAGGGGGTCGGGCGTGGTATGGGCAAGCTTGGCTTGGTAATCGCCCTGCACCCCCATGGTCCCCAGGCTGATCGCCTTGCGGCCAAGATGCTGCCAGATCTGGCGGGTAAAGCTGGCGACGCTGGTCTTGCCCGATGTTCCGGTGACGGCCACGACATGCTCGGGCTGGGCCTCGAACCACAGGGCGGCGGCGCCTGCCAGGGCTGCGCGTGCGTCCTCGGCCACCACGACCGCCCCGTCCCATCCCGACAAGGCGCTTGCCGCCATCTCGGCCCCCGCGCGGTCGGTCAGGACGGCAATCGCCCCCATCCGCAGGGCATAGGGAATGAACTCGGCCCCGTGGACCGCCGATCCGGGCAGGGCGGCGAACAGGTGTCCGGGTTTCACCGTGCGGCTGTCCAGTGACAGTCCCGTGACGTCCAGGTCGCGCCCATCCCTTGCCCGCAGCCCCAACTGCGACAGCGTTTTCGTCCCCTGCCCCACCGTTTCACCCATCATTGGTTTGTGCGACCCGCTCTATCCCATCGTCTGCGGGCGGTTCAACACGGGGTTGAAAACGAGGAGTGATGACCGGCAGTGTCTCGCCTGTCACCGGCTCAAGACCCACCAGCGGTGCCAGACGGCGGATGATGGCCGAGGCGACGGGCGCCGCGGTGGCGCCCGCGGTGCGGCTTTCCCCGCCGGGACCGGTAACAGAGGGTTCGTCCAGGGTCACGATCATGACGTATTTCGGCGCGCTGGCAGGAAAGACCGATGCAAAGGTCGAGACGACCTTGTTGTCGTAGTACCCGCCCGAGGGACGCGGCTTGTCGGCGGTGCCGGTCTTGCCTGCGACCTCGTAACCCTCGACCTCGGCCTGCTTGGCGGTGCCGCGCGTCACGACCTGCCGCAGCATGTCCACCGCACGGGCTGCAGCCCGGGGTGACAAGACCTGCTCGCCTTCCGGGCGGGTGCGCCCATGGATCAGCGTCGGCGTGACCTTGCGACCGCCATTGGCGATGGTGGCATAGGCCGCCGCCAGGTGCAGCGGGCTTGCCGCAAGGCCGTGGCCAAAGGACACGGTGGCAGCGGTCACGGCAGGCCAGCGGGGGGGCACCAGCGGCTTGCCGGTCGGTGCCTCGACCATCTCGAGGGGCAGGGGATCGAAGAAGCCCAGCTTGTCCAGAAAGTCCTTTTGCTTGTCCACGCCGATCATCTGCGCGATGCGCACCGTGCCGACGTTGGACGACTTGACGATCACGTCCGTTGCCGACAGTTGCGGACCGTAATTCGAGAAATCGTTGATGCGGTACTTGCCGATCCGCATCGGCGTGGTGGTGTTGATGCCGCTGTTGGGGTTGATGATCTGCAAGTCGAGTGCCTGCGCCACCGGAAAGATCTTGAAGGTCGATCCCAGTTCATACTGCCCCTGCACCGCGCGGTTGAACAGCGGGCTGTCGGACGGATCGCCCTTCAGCAGCGGACGCGGGCGGTCGTTCGGGTCGAAATCGGGCAGGCTGGCCATCGCCAGGATCTCGCCCGTGGCGATCTCCATCAGGATGCCGGTAGAGCCCTTGGCATTCATCACCTCCATGCCCGAGGCCAGAACCTCCT
Source organism: Paracoccus subflavus (assembly GCF_004310345.1). Taxonomy (GTDB): domain Bacteria; phylum Pseudomonadota; class Alphaproteobacteria; order Rhodobacterales; family Rhodobacteraceae; genus Paracoccus; species Paracoccus subflavus. Next base: position 8,661 of record NZ_SISK01000011.1, read on the forward strand.
CCATCGCCGCCTGCACGCCCAGGTCGATGGACAGTTGCAGCGGGGCGCCTGCATTGGCCGGGTCGCGCAGCCAGCCGTCAAAGGCTTTCTCGACCCCCGCCACGCCCAGAACCTCGGCGCTGCTGACGCCTTCGTTGCCAAAACCCGATCCGCCCAGGATATGGCTTGCGACACGACCGTTGGGATAGACACGCATCTCGCGCGGGCCGAACAGCAGGCCGGGCTCGCCCAGATCGTGGACAGCCTGCATCTGTTCGGGCGACATCTTGCGCTTGATCCACATGAACTTGCGGCTGCCGGTGAAATCGCGCAGCAGCTTGTCGCCATCCAGATCGGGAAAGATCCGCGCAAGGCCCTCGGCCGCGCCCACCGGATCGACCATCTGATGGGGATGGGCATACAGGGAATGGGTTAACAGATTCGTGGCAAGGACGCGGCCCTGCCGGTCGGTAATGTCCGCGCGCTGCGATGCGATCTGGGCCGACATGATCCCGCTCTGCGGCTCGACGGGATCGGTCGAGGCCAAGGCGCCCATCCGCAGCCCTACCACGCCGAACCCCAGCACGAACAGACACGCCATCAGCGCCAGACGTCCCTCGGCCCGGCGGCGGGCCTTGTCCTGCATGGCCTCGTGCCGCAGGCGGCGGTTCTCGGCCTCGGTCTCGTCAGGATTCTCGCCGCGATCATGGGTGCGAAGGAGGCGGGCGAGCGGGCGCAAGGGGATGCGGGTCATGACGGTCACTCCTGCGGGGCGGCGTCGCCGGGTTCGCCGGCCGGATCGGCAGGCGGCGGCGGCGCGGGGGGTCGGGGATAATCGATATGGTTCAGATCAACGACTTGTCCGCCTTCGCGCGGGACCAATTGCAGCCGGTCGAAATTCAGATCAACCAGTTCGCGCAGCCGCTCGGGTCGGTTCAGATAGGCCCATTCCGCGCGCAAGATGCCCAGTTCCTCGCGCAGGCGGGCGATATCGCGCTGGATCTGGTTCATCTCTCCGATAACGGCCTGGGTGCGGTAATTCTCGCGATAGGCCCAGAAGGCCAATGCCATCACCACCAGAGTGCAGGCCAGATAGGTCAGCGGGCGCATCAGCGGCCCCCTTTCGCAGACAGGCGCGGCATGGCCAGGGCTTCGGCGTCCACCGTCCCGGCGGGCACATCGGTGCGGATCGCCACGCGCAGCAGGGCGGACCGGGCACGAGGGTTTGCGGCCTCCTCCTCGGGGTCGGGACCGATGGCGCGGCGGAACGGCAGGGTAAAGGCCGGTGGCGTCGTGCCCTGCACGGGGGCATGGCGGCTGCCCCCACCTGCGCTGTTCGACCGGGCCTGCATGAAGCGTTTCACGATCCGGTCTTCCAGCGAATGAAAGCTGACCACCGCCAGCTTGCCGCCCGGCTTCAACGCGCGCTCGGCCGCCGACAGGGCCTGCACCAACTGGCCGAATTCGTCGTTCACCCAGATACGGATCGCCTGAAAGCTGCGCGTGGCGGGATGGCTCTGGCCCGGCTTGGGGCGCGGCAGGCAGGCGGAGACGACCTCGGCCAGTTCCGATGTGCGACCCAGCGGACGGGCGGCCAGAATGGCGCGGGCGATCCGGCGGGCGGCGCGCTCCTCGCCATAGTGATACAGAACGTCGGCAATGACCGATTCCTCGGCCGTGTTCAGCAGTTCGGCGGCCGAAGATCCGTCCTGACCCATCCGCATGTCCAGGGGCCCGTCGCGCAGAAAGGAAAATCCCCGCTCGGCCTGGTCCAACTGCATGGAACTGACGCCCAGATCCAGCACCACGCCGTCCAGCGGCTGCCCCGCAAGCCTATCCAGCTCCGAGAATGTCCCGCGCACAAGACGCAGCCTGTCGCCGTATTCCGCAGCCCAGCCGGCAGCCATGTCGAAGACCAGCGGGTCGCGGTCCACGCCGATCACCGGATCGGCGCCCGCTGCCAGCAATCCACGGGCATAGCCTCCGGCCCCGAAGGTGCCGTCCAGCCAGGCGCCCTCGACGGGCGCCACCGCCCGCAGCAGCGGAGCCAGCAGCACGGGAACATGCGGTTCGGCCATGGCTCAGCCCTCGTCCACCTGATCGAGGAAGGACCGCGGGTCGAACTCGGCGCCATGCTGGGCGGTAAAGTCCTCCAGCGCGGCGACATCCTTGGGACGCGTGTCGGGGTGATAGACCTGGATATAGTCGCCGCGCGATTCGAAGATGGTTTCCGCGCCTTCGGTGAAACCCAGCTTCTCGCGCAGCTTCTGCGGCAGGACGAGCCGCCCCTCGCGGTCGATCTCCAGATCGGTGGACTGGCCGTTCATCAGCATTTCCAGCCACCGCCGCTGCGGCGAACCGCGCGTCAACTTGTCGATCTGCTCGTCGATCTCTTCGATGGCTTCGATGGTGTAAAGCTCGATCCAGTTCCACCAGTCGGGACCATAGACGGCGACAAGCTGCGTGCGCCCTGTGTTCGCGGTGGCAAAGGCGGGATCGCCGGCATCGAACACGCGACGCAGCCGGGCCGGGATCGACATTCGACCCTTGCCATCGACCTTGACGGATTCAGTGCCTCTGAACTTCCGCGCCACCCTGGGCCTGCCTCACTGCCATCTTCCGCCCGCCCGAAAGAGAAAGGGCGGATCGGGCTGCTGCCACTGCCCGATCCGCCGCCCTCGTTCCCACGTTTGGGCCCCTTGCCGGGGTCTCGCCCTGTCACGCGCCACCTGGGGGAGGTGTTGCTCGCACGTGCGGACGCCTTATTTGGAAAACGGATGCCTGTATGAAAGCCTGCTCGCCCGCGGGGTCTTTGTTGCCCCTTTACTGCCCGTCTTCGTGATCCGGTTCTGGCATGGGAATTCACGGGAAGCAACGGTATTCTTCGCCCATTCGTGAAGCCAAACGGCGAACAAGTTTGCAGATCCCGGCCCCAAACCCTTCTACCGAATCGGAAAAATCCACTATCCCTAAGGTTGCAAGAAAATAAATCGCCTAGAATCTAGCGACTTAATTTTTGTTGCATGATTTCGGCAGAACCCCGCGCAACACCAGAATGCCCGCGAACCTGTTGCCATTTATCCACAGAAATCCCGGCCTAGAGAGGGGTTTCACAGTTTCTCACAGCGCCGGTATGCACCGGGATTACTGCGTCAGGGGGTCGCAGCCCCGATGTTCCCGTTCTTTCCCATGCCCGACCAGCGTCAGGCAACCCCATCGCGAATCAATCGTTCCGCCAGCCGTGCATAGGCCTGAGCCGTCGGCCCCTCTCCCAACGAGACGGGACGCCCCGAATCACCGGCAAGACGCACTTCCAGTTCCAGCGGCAAGGATCCCAGAAACGGTAGGTCCCGCCGTTCCGCTTCGGCTGCCACGCCGCCATGGCCAAACAGATGCGCTTCATGGCCACAATTCGGACAAACGTACGAGGACATGTTTTCCACCAGACCCAGGACAGGGGTCTTGAGCTTGTTGAACATGTCGATAGCGCGGCGCGCATCCAGCAGCGCCACGTCCTGCGGCGTGGACACGATGACCGCCCCGGATACGGCGGCCTTCTGGCACAGGCTCAGTTGCACATCACCGGTGCCGGGAGGCAGGTCGATCAGCAGCACATCCAGTTCGCCCCAGTTCACCTGTTGCAGCATCTGCTGCATGGCCCCCATCAGCATCGGCCCACGCCAAACGACGGATTCCCCCTCCTTCAGCATCAGGCCAAGGGACATGATCGTCACCCCATGGGCATGAAGCGGCTCGATCCGCTGTCCGTCAGGGCTGGCCGGGCGGCCCGATACGCCCATCATCCGGGGCTGCGAAGGACCATAGATATCCGCATCCAGCAAGCCCACGCGCCGCCCCGCCCGTGCCAGCGCCACCGCCAGATTGGAGGTGACGGTCGATTTGCCCACGCCTCCCTTGCCAGATCCGATGGCCACGATGCTGCGTATGCCGGGAATTGGCTGGGGTCCGGCCTGTGCCGTCGGATGACGCCCTATTTGCAGCGATGGCGCAGCACCCGAGCTTCGCACAGGCTCGCCCTGCGGGCGGGGGGCCGGCCCTGCCGGTGCCGTCATCACGATCTGGACGTTGCCCACCCCGGCCATGGCCTGCAGACGCCGCCGGGCCTCGGCCTCGGTCGGGCCGAGGGTCCGGGCGACAGAGGCGTCCGCGACCTCCAGAACAAACCGAATCGTGTCACCATCGACCACAAAGGCGCGCACGATGTCGGCCTGACCCAAGGTCCGCCCGTCCGGCAGGACGATGTCCGAGATTTCCCTTAAGGCAGCTTCACGGTTAACGGACATGTTGAGACCTCTGGCTGGAACTATCGGGCATACATGGTCTACCAGCGCCCGATCATCAACCATCTGCCTCAAAGGCCAGCACGACGATGGCCAAGACTGCACATCGCCCGGTTTTGCAGCGCCGCGTGATCGCTAACATGCATAGCTTTATCACAAAACCGTCAGATTTCGTTCATCTTTCTTAACGGGTTAATCAGTCAGTCATGCGATTGCTGCATGGCAGCATTCCCAAAGCATTCATTGTGCAGGCGCAGCATAAAGGCCATCTTTGGTTCATCGAAAGGCGCCGGGCCAATCCGGGAACGGCACCTAGGCAAGACCGAAGATACGCTGAAAGGAATACATCATGGCTGTTATCGCACAGGCCCACGACGCTGCAGCCCTCGGGTTCGCCGGTCGGCTGACGGCAGCGATCCAGCGCATGCAGGAAAACCGCGCTCGCCGGGCGATCTATCGCCAGACCCTGCGCGAACTGAATGCCCTGACCACCCGTGATCTGCACGATCTGGGCATCGACCGCGCCATGATCGGCCGTCTGGCCCATGAAGCGGCTTGGGGCACACGGTAACAAGGAATATCCCGCCCCCTCCTCCCGGGGGCAGGATCTGCGGCATCATCCTTTCCTCCCAGAGGATGCCGCACAAGACAGCGCGAAACCCTTCCTCCTCCCAAGGGTTTGCGTTGCAGGCGGCGACCCTGCTCCTCCCTTCGGGGTCGCCGCACAAGATACATAGCCGCCCCGTTCCGCGGCATCCCGATACGACGGACCCCTCCCTCCTCCCTGGGTCCGCTCGTTGGCGGCAACGGCCTCTCCTCCTCCCTAGGGCCTTGCCGCATCCATACGCGGCCCTCCCTCCTCCCTCGGGCCAGCGTCATGCGGCAGCACCCCTCCTCCTCCCTGGGTGCTGCCGCACCCCATTGCGAGGGAACCGCATGATGCGTGCGACGTTTGGGGCCATGTGGAGCACGGCATCGCCATGACGAAATATCGCATCGGATCAAAGGTCGAATGGGACTGGGGCAAGGGAACTGCCACCGGCAAGGTGGCCGAATCCTTTACCGAGCCTGTGGAACGCACCATCAAGGGCGCCAAGGTCAAGCGCGATGCCTCGGACGAAAACCCGGCCTATCTGATTGAACAGGACGATGGCGACCGTGTTCTGAAAGGCTATTCGGAACTGCGCAAGCCGACCTGATCTTTTTCCGGTCCTCATTCTGGGCTATTGCAGGGTATGCTCAGCTATCAGCACGCGTATCATGCCGGAAACCTGGCCGACCTGCACAAGCACGCCATTCTGGCAAATGCGCTGGCTTACCTGACCCGCAAGGACAAGCCCCTTTCCTATCTGGAAACCCATGCCGGGCGGGGACTCTATCGCCTGGATGGAGCCGAGGCCACAAGAACGGGCGAAGCGCAGGCCGGCATCATCCGTGCCCTGGCCGAAGGATGGTTTTCACCCGACCACTCGTTCCTGTCGGCCCTGCACGCCATCCGTCGCCATCATGGCCCTTTCGCTTATCCTGGTTCGCCACTGGTCGCTGCGCATTTCCTGCGGCCCGGCGACTCGGCTCATCTGGCAGAACTCCATCCTGCCGAACATGATGCGCTGTCAGCCGTGGCAGGTTTCGCCACGCTGCACCGCCAGGACGGGTTCCAGATGGCCCAGGCCCTCTGCCCACCCACGCCCCGCCGTGGCCTGATGCTGATCGATCCCAGCTATGAGGTAAAGACGGACTATGCCGCCATCCCCCGGCAGATCGGCCTGATCGCGCGGAAATGGAACGTCGGGGTGATTGTCCTGTGGTATCCGGTCCTGACCGACGGCCGACACCGTGCGATGCTTGACCTGCTGAGGGCTGTCCATCCCGATGCCCTGCAGTCCGAGGTAGCCTTTGCCCCGGCCCGCCCGGGCCATTTCATGATCGGGTCGGGCCTGTGGATACTGAACGCCCCCTTCGGCCTTGCCGAGGAAGCAGACCGGATAGAAGGCATCTTTCGCCGTCACGCAGGCTGAACAGGTATTCCCCTGTCCGGCCCCCCTGTGCCATGATCCCCTGTGAACCCATCGCTAACGGTTTTCCGATGTCGCAACGCCTGTCCATCAGCGCCACCGTGCTTCTGGCCCTGGCTGTTGCCCTGGGGCTTTATTTCGCCTTTGCCGCCGTTCAGGGGCCATCGGGCATCCTGCGCCGTATCCAGCTCGAGGCTGAAATAACGGACCTTGCAGCGGAACGCGACCGCCTGCGCACCGAGGTGCAGGGAATGGAAAACCTGACCCGGCGGATGTCGGACGAATATCTGGACCTCGACCTGCTGGACGAACGCGTCCGCCAGGTGCTGGGCATGGTCCGGCCAGACGAGGTGATCCTGCGCTGACGCCCGGCGGCGTTCGCGGATTGCACGCTCCAAAATGATGGGCTACGGATAGTTTAACGCTGAACTATTCGATCCGCGCTATCAGGAGGAGCCCCGCATGGCCAGAAAGCCTGCCCCCGCCGCAGCCGAAGGCAAGTCCCCCAGCCCATCGCCGAACGTGTCCCGGGACGAATTGCTGCAATATTACCGTGACATGCTGCTGATTCGCAGGTTCGAGGAAAAAGCGGGACAGCTTTACGGCATGGGCCTGATCGGCGGGTTCTGCCATCTGTATATCGGTCAAGAGGCCGTGGTTGTGGGACTCGAAGCCGCCGCGAAAGAGGGCGACAAGCGCATTACCAGCTATCGCGATCATGGTCACATGCTGGCCTGCGGCATGTCCGCGCGTGGCGTGATGGCCGAATTGACCGGCCGCGAGGGGGGATACTCCAAGGGCAAGGGCGGCTCGATGCACATGTTCAGCCGCGAAAAGCATTTTTATGGCGGCCACGGCATCGTCGCGGCGCAGGTGCCGCTGGGCGCGGGGCTTGCGTTTGCCGACAAGTATCTGGGCAATGACAATGTGACTTTCGCCTATTTCGGCGATGGCGCGGCCAACCAGGGTCAGGTCTATGAAACCTACAACATGGCCGTGCTGTGGGAGCTGCCGGTGATCTTCGTGATCGAAAACAACCAGTATGCCATGGGCACCTCGATGAAGCGGTCCACCCGCTCGACCACGTTGTTCGGACGGGGCGAAGCGTTCGGGATTCCCGGCGAACAGGTGGACGGCATGGACGTGCTGGCGGTCAAGTCGGCGGGCGAAAAGGCCGTGGCCCACTGCCGCGCGGGCAAGGGCCCCTATATCCTCGAGGTGATGACCTATCGCTATCGCGGCCATTCGATGTCCGATCCGGCCAAGTACCGCTCGCGCGAGGAGGTGCAGAAAATGCGCGACGAACGCGACGCCATCGAACATGTCCGCGAACTGCTGCTGCAAGGCAGCCACGCCTCCGAGGACGACCTGAAGGCCATCGACAAGGAGATCAAGGACATTGTGAACGATTCGGCCGAATTCGCCAAGGAAAGCCCCGAACCGGCGCTCGACCAACTGTGGACCGACATTTATGCCGAAGACCTGCCGCAAGGCAGCGCCGAAGAAGTCGCCTGAGGGAGGGCTGAACGAATGGCAACCGAAATCCTGATGCCCGCCCTGTCCCCGACCATGGAGGAAGGCACGCTGGCGAAATGGCTGAAAAAGGAAGGCGACGCGGTCAAATCCGGCGACATCATCGCCGAGATCGAAACCGACAAGGCCACGATGGAATTCGAGGCCGTCGATGAAGGCATCCTGGGCAGGATCCTGATTGCCGAAGGATCGCAGGGCGTCAAGGTGAACACCCCCATCGCCGTCCTGGTCGAGGAAGGCGAATCCCCCGACGCCGCATCCGCCCAGGCACCCAAGGCCGCAGCCGCCCCGGCCCAGGCCAAATCCGAAGCGCCTGCCGCGTCCGCCGTCGAACAGGTCAAGACGCCCGAGCCCGACCGCAGCCCGGACTGGCCCGACGGCACCAAGATGAAGACCATGACCGTGCGCGAGGCGCTGCGCGAGGCCATGGCCGAGGAAATGGAACGCGACGAAACCGTCTTCCTGATGGGCGAGGAAGTCGGCGAATACCAGGGCGCCTACAAGATCAGCCAGGGGTTGCTGGACAAGTTCGGCCCCCGCCGCGTCGTCGATACCCCCATCAGCGAGATCGGGTTTGCCGGTATCGGCACGGGCGCGGCACTGGCGGGCCTGCGTCCCATCGTCGAATTCATGACCTTCAATTTCGCCATGCAGGCGATGGACCATATCATCAACTCGGCCGCCAAGACGCTGTACATGTCGGGCGGGCAGATGGGCTGTCCCATCGTCTTCCGTGGCCCGAACGGCGCCGCCGCCCGTGTGGCCGCCCAACACAGCCAGGATTATGCCGCCTGGTATGCCTCGGTCCCCGGCCTGAAGGTCGTGATGCCCTATACGGCCGCCGACGCAAAGGGCCTGATGAAGCAGGCGATCCGCGACCCGAACCCGGTGGTCTTCCTGGAAAACGAAATCCTGTATGGCCGCAGCTTCGAAGTGCCGGACCTGCCGGATTTCACCATCCCCTTCGGCAAGGCCCGCATCGCGCGGCAAGGCAAGGACGTGACCATCCTCAGCTTTGGCATCGGCATGGCCCATTCGCTGGAAGCCGCCGACAGGCTGGCCCAGGACGGGATCGAGGCCGAGGTGATCGACCTGCGCACCCTGCGCCCGATCGATTATGCCACCATCATCGACTCGGTGAAAAAGACCAACCGCTGCGTCACGGTCGAGGAAGGCTTTCCCGTGGGCTCGATCGGCAACCATCTGTCGGCCTATATCATGGAAAACGCCTTCGATTACCTGGATGCCCCGGTGATCAACTGCACCGGCAAGGACGTGCCCATGCCTTATGCCGCCAATCTGGAAAAACACGCGCTGATCACCCCGGCCGAGGTGGTCGAGGCCGTGAAAAAAATCACCTATCGCTGAGGGGAACGCGTCATGCCGACAGAAATCCTGATGCCCGCGCTGTCCCCGACCATGGAGGAAGGGACGCTGGCCAAATGGCTGGTCAAGGAAGGCGACGAGGTGAAGTCCGGCGACATCATCGCCGAGATCGAGACCGACAAGGCCACGATGGAATTCGAGGCCGTCGATGAGGGCAAGATCGGAAAAATCCTGATCGCGGAAGGCAGCGCAGGGGTCAAGGTCAACACCCCCATCGCGGTGCTGCTGGAAGAAGGCGAGGACGCTTCGGCCGCGTCATCCAGCCCTGTGACTGCCAGGTCCGCCCCGGCAGCCGAAGACAGGGCCGCTGCGGAAAAGGGCTATGGTGGCCCGACCGGCGCGCCGGTCGCGGGTGACGCGGCAACGGCAAAATCCGCTCCTGCCCGGACCGATGGCGACCGGGTCTTCGCCTCGCCCCTGGCGCGCCGCATTGCCGCCGAAAAAAACATCGACCTGTCGGGTATCACCGGCACCGGCCCGCGCGGCCGGATCGTCAAGGCCGATGTCGAGGGCGTGAAACCCGGGGCAGCCAAGGCTGCTGCGGCACCTGCCGCCACGCCGTCTGCCGTTGTCGCCTCTGCACCGGCCGCGCAGGCCCCCAAAGCGCCATCGGCCGATGCGGTCCTGAAAATGTATGCCGACCGCGAGACGACCGAGGTGCAGTTGGACGGGATGCGCCGCACCATCGCCGCGCGACTGTCAGAGGCCAAGCAGACCATCCCGCACTTCTATCTGCGCCGTTCGGCCTGGCTGGACGCGCTGATGGAGTTCCGCGCCATGCTGAACAAGCAGTTGGAACCGCGGGGCGTGAAACTGTCGGTCAACGACTTCATCATCAAGGCATGCGCCCTGGCGTTGCAGCAGGTGCCCGATGCCAATGCCGTCTGGGCGGGGGACCGGATCCTGAAGCTGAAGCCGTCCGATGTCGCCGTGGCTGTCGCAATCGAAGGCGGGCTGTTCACCCCGGTCCTGAAGGACGCGCATCAAAAGACCCTGTCGGCCCTGTCGGCCGAGATGAAGGATCTGGCCAGCCGCGCCAAGACAAAGAAACTGGCCCCCCACGAATACCAGGGCGGCAGCTTTGCCATCAGCAATCTGGGCATGTTCGGGATCGAGAATTTCGATGCGGTCATCAACCCGCCGCACGGCGCGATCCTGGCAGTCGGCGCGGGTATCCAGACGCCCGTGGTCGAAAAGGGCGAAGTTGTCGTCCGCAACGTCATGTCCATGACCCTGTCGGTCGATCACCGCGTCATCGACGGCGCCCTGGCTGCGCAACTGCTGGAAGCCATTGTCACCCATCTGGAAAATCCGATGGGGATGCTGGCCTGAAACGCCATCCAGACTGAAAAGGGGGGCGCCATTTTGGCGCCCCCCTTGCCCATTTTCACCTTTGCCAAAAACCCTCCCGGGTCGGGACAAAGCTCCCTCGGCAGCCGTGGGACGCAAGGTAAGGTCAGCCCAAGGCTTCCTTGATGGCGCCGACAAAGGCGTCCAGATCGTCGGGATTGCGGCTGGTGATGACGCCCCGGTCCACCACCACTTTTTCGTCCACCACATCGGCGCCTGCGTTCTTCATGTCGGTGCGGATCGAATCATAGCTGGTGAGCCGCCGCCCCCGTGCCAACCCGGCCTCGGCCAGCAGCCAAGGCGCATGACAGATTGCGGCGACGGGCTTGCCCGCCTCGGCAAAGCTGCGGATCAGAGCAACGGCGGTCTTGTCGGTGCGCAGGGTGTCGGGATTGATGACCCCGCCGGGCAGGACCAGGGCGTCGTAATCGCCTGCGCTGACATCCGAAATCGCCTTGTTCGCCGTGACCGACTTGCCCCAATCGTCCTTGTCCCAGGCCTTGATGTCACCGGTTTCCGGCGCGGCGATATCGACCTGATGGCCTGCATCCTTCAGCTTTTCCAACGGGACGAACAGTTCCGACTGTTCGTACCCGTCCGATGCCATGATCAGAACCTTTGCCATGATGGACTCCTTTTCGCGTTCAGCCCATCCAATGCGACCCGGCCCGCGAAGTTCCGGTCATTCCGCAGGTTGCCGGGGACGATTCAGCCCGGCCCGCCGGGCGATCCACCCCGTCAGCCGGTCCTGCCCGCCATGGATCACCGAAAACAGCGAAGGCACGAACAGCAGCGACAGCACCGTGGACAGCAGCAGCCCCCCGATCACGGCAATGGCCATGGGCGCGCGGAACTCGCCCCCTTCGCCGGTGGCCAGGGCCGAAGGGATCATTCCCGCGCTCATGGCGATGGTGGTCATGACGATGGGGCGCGCGCGCTTGTGAACGGCGTCAAGGATGGCCTCGCGCTTGGTCGTCCCCGCCTCTATCGCCGACAGAGCGAATTCCACCAGCATGATCGAATTCTTGGTGACGATCCCCATCAGCATCAGGAACCCGATCACGACCGCCATGCTGATCGAATGGCCGGTGACGAACAGCGCAAGGATCGCCCCGCCGATCGCAAGCGGCAGCGACAGCAGAATGGAAACCGGCGTGATGAAGTTGTGAAACAGCAGCACCAGCACGACATAGACCAGCAGGATTCCCGCCCCCATGGCGATGCCGAAGGCACCGAAGACCTCGCCCATGATCTCGGCGTCGCCCGAAGGCTGGATGCGCGTTCCCGGCGGCATCTCGATCCCGGCCCGGATCGCCTCGACCTGGGCGCTGACAGGCCCCAGCAACTGGCCGTCGGCCAGATTGGCGTTCACCGTGGTCTGGAATTGGCGGTCATAGCGTCCGATCTCGGTCGCGCCCGCAGAAAAAGTCACGTCTGCAAGCGCCCCCAGGGGGATCTGGCCCGATGCCGAATTGACGCGCAGGCTCTGGATCTGCATCAGGTCTGCCCGGGCATCTGCATCGAGGCGCACGAGGATGGGAACCTGTTCGTCGCCGGCATTGAACTTGGCCAGGTTCGCCTCGACATCGCCGAGGGTGGCGATCCGCAGCGTGGTCGCCATGTCGCTGGCCGAAACCCCCAGTTGCGCAGCCAGATCGGCACGCGGCGTGATGCGGATTTCCGGCCGTTGCAGCCGTGCCGTGGTGGTCACGCTTTCCAGCGAGGGCAGTTTCGCCATCGCCGCGGCCAGACGCTCGGCCGCCAGCGTAGTGCTGTCCTCGGTTGGGCCCAGGACATTGATGGTCAGGTCGTTCTGGCCATTTTCGTTCTGGAAATCGATGCGCATGTCCGGGGTCGGCTCCAGCAGCCGCTTGACCTCGGCCTCCAGCTCGAACTGGGACCGCTCGCGGTCATCCTTGCTGCCATAGTTGATCATGACCCGCGCCTCGGTCACGTCCGATCCGTCGGAATAGAAAAAGACCGACCGGACCTCGGGCACCTCGTCGATACGGGCGGACAGACGGCGGGCGGCGTCTTCGGTGTCACTGATTGTGGCGCCCGGTGGCAGTTCCACCTTGATCTGGCTACGGCCGATGTCCGAGGCGGGGATGAATTCGGTGGGCAGCAGCGTGGCCGACCAGATGGATACCGCAAAGATCCCCACCCCCGTCAGCAGCGTCAGCCCCCGATGGCGCATGGTCCAGCCGACCACGGCCATCACCCGGCGCATGACGAAACCGTCCTTGCGATCGCCCGGATGGGACGCGCCCCGCATCAGATAGGCCGCCATCATCGGCGTGATGATCCGCGCCACCAGCAGCGAAAACAGCACCGACACCGCCACCGTCAGGCCGAACTGCTTGAAATACTGCCCGGGAATGCCGCCCATGAAACTGACCGGCGCAAAGACCGCGACGATGGACAGACTGATCGCGATCACCGTCAGGCCGATCTCGTTGGCGGCCTCCTCGCTGGCCTCATAGGCGGGCACACCCATGTTGATATGGCGGACGATATTCTCGATCTCGACGATGGCATCGTCCACCAAAATACCCGTAACCAGCGTAATCCCCAAAAGGCTGATGCCGTTCAGCGTAAAGCCCAGCCAGTGCATCACGAAGAACGTGGGGATGATCGACAGGGGCAACGCCACGGCGGCAACAAGCGTCGCGCGCCAGTTACGCAGGAACAAAAACACCACGATCACCGCCAGCGCCGCCCCTTCGTAAAGGGTGGTCATGGCGCTGTGATAGCTGGCCTGGGTATAGGTGGTCGCATCGTCGATCAGGGTGATGCGAGTGTCGGGATACTGGTCGGCGATCTGCGCCAGGCGTTCCTTGGCCCCGTCCCCCGCCGCCAGATCCGAGGCGCCGGTGGCCCGGTAGATGCCAAAGGCCACCACCGGCTGGCCGTCCAGCAGGGCAAAGCTGCGTTCGTCGGCGGCGCCGTCGCTGACCCGGCCAAGCTGGTCCAGCCGGACCGTGCGCCCGCCAGCGATGGTGATCGGGGTCGCCGTCAGAAGATCCACGGTATCCGCCGCGCCCAGGGCGCGGATCGAATATTCCCGCCCGGCCAGATCGCCCCGCCCGCCACCCAGGTCGATGTTCCGCGCCCGAAGCTGGTTCGACACGTCCGCCGCCGTCAGCCCATGAGCCAGCAGACGGTCGGGGTCAAGATCCACCCTGATCTCGCGCGCGGCACCGCCGATGCGGGTGGTCTTGCCGATGCCGTCCACCGTGGACAGGTCGCGCCCGATCACGTCGTCCACGAATTTCGACAGCGACTCGATGGACTGGCCCGGATCGCTGACAGCATAGGTCAGGATCGGCATTCCCATCACGTCCAGCCGCCGCACCAGGGGTTCGTTGATGCTTTCGGGCAGTTGCGCCCGGACGTTCGACACCGCGTCCTTGACGTCGTTCACCGCCCGGTCGCTGTCCGTTTCCAGTTCGAATTCCACCACAATGGCCGCCGAACTGTCCATCGCGGTCGAGGTGATGTGGCGCACGCCGGTGACGGATGCGATGCTGTCCTCGACCGGCTGGACGATCTGAGATACGATCTCGCTGGGCGCGGCGCCGGGCTGGGCGATGGTGACCTGGACGATGGGCAGGTCGATATTGGGCATCGCCGTGACCGGCAGGCGCATGAAGCTGTAAAGCCCGACCACCAGCAGGACCAGAAACACTGCGATGGGTGGAACCGGATGGCGGATCGACAGGGTGGAAAAGTTCATGGCGCGGCCTGGGCCACCGGGACCGGACGCACTTGATCGCCGGTGCGGAAAAAGGCGCCCGACCGGGCGATCACCTGTTCCCCTGCAATCACGCCGTCCACGATTTCGCGCTGGCCGTTCCACAACACGCCGGTGCGGACAGGGCGGCTTTCGACAGTGCCGTTCCGGACGACCTGAACCCGCTCGCCTGCGTCGTCGGCCAGCACCGCCCCCGCCGGAACGGTGACGGCGTGGCGCCGGTCGGTGATGACCCAGCCACTGGCGAACTGGCCGATCCTGATCCCCTCGGCCCGGTCCAGGGCGATCCGCATCACGCCCAGCCGGGTGACCGGATCGACCGATGGCGGAACCAGGCGGACCCGCCCGGCCACCGTGCCTGCGCCCGCCACCGTGATTTCAGCCGGATCGCCTACCTTCAGCGCCGGCAGGGCGGTTTCGATCACCTCGGCCGACACCTCGACGGCGCCATCAGCCAGCAGGGTGAACAGCGGATCGCCACCGCTACCGGCAAGCGCGCCCAGTTCCGCCCGGCGTTCGACAACGACCCCCGCAACCGGAGCCGCGATCTCGGCCCGGTCAAGGTTCATCTGGGCGATCCGCTGCGCGGCCTCGGCCTGTGCCAGGGCCGCGCGGGCCACCGCCAGCCCATCGGCGGCAGACGCGGCCTGTGCACGGGCATTGGCCTCGGTTGCGACGGCATCGTCCAGCGTCGATTGCGGCGCGGTGCCGCCCGTGCGCAGCCGCTGCACCCGTTCCAGCGTCGTGCGCGCCTGCGTCAGCAGCGCCTCGGCGCTGTCGATGGTGCTCTGGGCCTGACGAACGCTGGCTTCGGCACGCTGGTATTCCGCGCGGGCCTGCTCAAGCTGCACCGTCAGCGTGTCGGTGGCCAGTCGCGCCAGAACCTGGCCCTGGGCCACGCTGTCGCCGGCCTCGACCAGGATCTCCACGATCTCGTAGCCCGCGACCCGCGGAAAGACCTGCACCTCTTGCCGGGCGACGACCGAGCCCGAGACCGGAACGCGGGCCTGGACTTCGGACTGCGAGGCCGGCTCGACCGTGACGGACGGCAGGGATGGCCCGGATGGCGTGGCGGCAATGGCCGCTTCGTTGGCCAGGGCCGACAGCGGCAGGACCAGAACGGCAAAAAGAACGGAAAGGAAACGCATGTCTCAGCCCGATGTCCCGTGGCCCTGCCACCAATCTAGGGGCGCAAAGCCGTGCCAACAACGTGCCGTAATGCCGCTGCCTAGAAATTGACCGAAACCCCCGGCAGGTTCAGTTCTGCAACAAGGTCGCGCAGTTCCTGCCGGGCAGCGATGTTGGACATGGACAACTGTTCGGTGCCGATGTCTTTCAGGTCAAGCAGCGTCAGCCCGCGCGGAAACAGTTCGCGAAAGATCACCCGTTCCGAAAAGCCCGGCGCGACCCGGAATCCGATGCGCTTGGACAGCGTCTGCAAGGCACCGCCGACCTTGCGCTTGTTGTGCATCTGCTGGGTGCCCAGGCGGTTGCGCAGGACCAGCCAGTCGATCGGCCCGGCGCCCGCCTGGGCCCGCATCTGACGCGCGGCCCAGACCATTTCCGCATAGATCGAGGGCCCGAGGATCCTGCCTTCGGGCGACAGGCGGGCCAGCAGGTCAAAGTCGATAAAGCTGTCGTTCATCGGCGTGATCAGCGTGTCGGCCAGCGTATGGGCCATCTGGCTCAGCCTGGTATGGGATCCGGGACAGTCCAACAGGATGAAGTCACAGGATTTTTCCAGTTCGGTCAGCGCGGGTGTCAGCGGATCGGCGCCATCGCCCAGCGCGCCGATCAGCGGCATTGGCAGGCTCAGCCCTTCGCGCTGGACGAAATGGGCACGGTTTTCCAGATAGCGGCCAAAGCTGCGCTGGCGCACGTCCAGATCCAGCCCGCCGACGCGGTGGCCCATGCGCACCAGCGCGGTCGCCAGATGCATCGAGGTGGTGGATTTCCCCGAGCCGCCCTTTTCGTTGCCGACAACAATGATATGCGCCACATGCCGCCCCTTGCCGTCCCTTATCCGGGCGAAACCTATCCGCGCGTACAGGCGAAGAAAAGCGCCGCCCTGCAATCGGCACGGGCAGTGGTGCGCCAAGGACGCGCCTTGTCAGAAAGGTCAGGCCGCCCGGACCGGTTCGTCCGATTTCAGCAGCATCGCCAATGCGCCCAAGGTGGCCAGGATGCCCGGCAACAGCGCAGGGCCGGGCAGACCATGGCCCAGGGCGGCTTCGGTCAGGATGACCCACAAGGGCGTCAGATAGGTATAGGCCATGACCTTGGCGGCAGGCAGGCGCAACGCGGCATACTGGACCAGCATGGTGGTGACGGCGCTGGCAAAGACCGCCACATAGAAGATCGTCAACCAGACGATGGCCGGCAGCGCGCCCCAGGCGGTTGCGGTCAGCGCGCCCCATCCCCACAGCGCCGTCAGCAGGCCCCCCGCCACCAGCGTGCCGAGCGAGGAGATCAGCGGCCCCTCGCCCCGGTTCAGCCGGCGCACCAGGGGGGTATAAAGCGCATGCAGCGCGCAGCCGACGAAATAGATCGCCTCGCCCCGCCCGATGTCCAGCCGCAGCAGCGCGGCCGGATCGCCGCGAAAGATCACCCACAGCGCCCCTGCGCCACCCAGGGCCAGCGCCGCCGCCAGATGCCCTGTCATCCGCTGCCGCAGCAGCCACCAGCCAAAGCCCGCCGCCATGATCGGGGTCAGGGTAAAGACCGCGCTCGCCGCGACGGCGGGGGCGGTCTTCAGCCCCTCGAACATCAGCACGAAATAGCCGGCAAAGGCCCCGCCCAGCAGCAGGTACCGCCAGGGCGCCTGCACCAGCGCGCGCGGCCTGCCCCGGCCGGGAAACAGTAGCGCGATGCCCGCCAATACCCCCGCCGCGATGACAAAGCGCGCGACGGTGATCGCTGCCGGGTCGATCAGGTTCGCGGTCCTGACCCCCAGCGAGAACGACCCCGCTACCAGCGCCGAAAACAGCAGCATCGCGGCATGTCCGCGCAGGGCATCCCGGCGCGTCACGCGCGGCCGAGCATGTAGAATTCGTCGTTGGCCCGGAAATCCCCGGCATTGGCCATCCGGTTCGACATCCCGAAAAAGGCCGCGATGGCGCCGATGTCCCAGATGTCGTCGGCGTCGAACCCAGCATCGTACAGCGCCCGATGATCGGACTCGTCGATCCGATAGGCCGCAAGCGTCACCTTTTCGGCATAGGCCAGCATCGCGCGTTGCCGGTCGGACAGATCCGCCTTGCGCCAGTTGACCGCGATCTGGTCGGCGATCATCGGGTTCTTGGCCCGGATGCGCAGGATCGCCCCATGGGCCACCACGCAGTACTGGCAGTTGTTGAGAGCACTGACCGCGACCACGATCATCTCGCGTTCAGCCTTGGTCAGGCCGGTCTCCTTGTCCATCAGGGCCTGATGATAGGCAAAAAAAGCGCGGAATTCGTTGGGCCGATGCGCCAGGGCCAGAAAGACATTGGGTACGAAGCCCGATTTTTCGGCCACGGCGGCGATGGCGTCACGCATGTCGTCGGGAAGGCTGTCCAGGTCGGGGACAGGAAAGCGGCTGATGGGATGGGTCATAGGATTCCTTTTGCCCGATGGATCAGCGTCAGACTGGCCTGCGGCGTGCAGACTGTGAAGGGGTCAGGCGTCGCGCAGTGCCGCAACGGCAGCCTGTACCTTGGTCGAGCGGTGCAGATCGACATGCGTAACCAGCCACAGGCGCGAATCCCATTCGGGCAGGGACATCACCTCGACCAACCCCCTGGCCCGCGACAGCGGCAGGGGACCGATGGCAAGACCTGCCCGGATGACGGCCTCGCGCGCGGCGTCGTCATTGGCGGTCAGAACGATCTGCCGGGGGTCGATCCGGTCGCGCAGCCAGACCATCAAGGGCGCGTTGCGCGCCTGCGGACCCAACACGGCCAGCGGATGCCCGGCAAGGTCCGTCACGACGCCATGCGCGGCGACATAGTCGGGCGCGGCATACAGGGGATGGCGCATCCTGCCCATGGGGCGGACGATATAGTCCGGCTCGGTCGGCTGGCTGCCCGCGCGGATCGCCACATGCGCCTCGCCAGCGTCCAGGCGGAACAGGCGCACGTCGGTTTCGTAACGGACTCGCAGCCCCGGATGCCGCCGCATCAGGCGAACCAGGCGCGGCAGGACCACATCGCCCAGATCGGGCAGCGAGGTGACGACCAGCTCGCCCTCGATCCGGTCGCCGCTGCCGGCGATCTGCGCGGCAAGCTGGGCAAAGCGTTCGTCGGCGTCGCCCGCGACCTTCAGCAGGGCCTGCCCGGCGTCCGTCAGGGCATAGCCGCGGGGATGGCGCTGGAACAGCTTGGCGCCCAGCCGCGCCTCGAGCCCGTCGATGCGGCGGATCACCGTGGCATGATGAACCCCCAACGCCGCCGCAGCGCCGCTGACAGTTCCGGTGCGCGCCACGGCCAAGGCGGTGCGCAGATCGTCCCAACTGTCGATACTCATGTGCATCTCCGCACAGACCTTGCGCGTTTATCGCCATTCCGTTCGTTCAAGCCCAGCCCTAAATCATCCGCAACGCATCAAACCAAGACGGATCCGACATGAAAATTCTGCATATCGACAGCGCCATCACCGGCGAAGCCTCGGTGTCGCGCAAGCTGACTGCCGACATCGTGGCCAAGCTGACCGCAGCCAACCCCCAGGCGACCGTGACCCATCGCGACCTGAACGACGGCGTGCCAGCCATCGACAGCAACTGGTTCTCCGCCGTGCGCATGACGCCGGAAAACCCCACGCCCGACCAGCAGCGCCTGATCGACATGTCGGATGCCTATCTGTCCGAGGTTCAGGCGGCGGACGTTCTGGTGATCGGCCTGCCGGTCTATAATTTCAACCTGCCTGCGCAACTCAAGAACTGGCTGGACCAGATCGCGCGGGCCGGAAAATCCTTCCGTTATACCGAGGCCGGGCCCGAGGGCCTGCTGACGAACAAGCGCGCCATCATCGCCTATAGTGCCGCGGGCACCCCCATAGGGTCGGACTTCGATCACGCTTCGGGCTATCTGCGCTTCATGCTGGGATTCCTTGGCATCACCGATGTTGAATTCGTGGCTGCTGATCGCCTGGCGATGGACCGCGAGGCCGGGTTGGCCCGCGCGCAGGCAGCCCTGGACGATCTGGCGGCCTGACCTGCTGTTTTGACGGGCATTGCGGCCTGCGTTGACTCGCAGGCCGTTTTTGCGTATCAGCCTCTGGATTCCCGGAAGGATTGACCTTCCGGTCCCTTCCTTGCGTGGGGATCGCCCTCCGTCAGCGCGTTGCGCCCACGGGGGCTGCAGTGTTTTGGACCCAAGGAGGCCCGGCGATGTTCGAGAACCTTTCCGACCGTTTGGGCGGCGTCTTCGACCGGCTGACCAAGCAGGGCGCCCTGACCGAGGATGACGTGACCGCCGCCATGCGCGAGGTCCGCGTGGCCCTGTTGGAGGCTGACGTCTCGCTGCCGGTGGCACGCAACTTCGTCAAGGCGGTCACCTCCAAGGCCACTGGGTCTGCCGTCACCAAGTCGATCACCCCGGGCCAGCAGGTCGTCAAGATCGTTCATGATGAACTGATCAAGACCCTGCAGGGCGACGACGCGCCCGACGCCCTGCGCATCGACAACCCGCCCGCGCCGATCCTGATGGTCGGCCTGCAAGGGTCCGGCAAGACCACCACCACCGCGAAGCTGGCCCTGCGCCTGAAGGATCGCGAAAAGAAGCGCGTGCTGATGGCGTCACTGGACACCAACCGCCCCGCCGCGATGGAGCAGTTGGCGATCCTGGGCACCCAGATCGGCGTCGACACCCTGCCCATCGTGCCGGGCCAGACCGCCCCGCAGATCGCACAGCGCGCCAAGCAGCAGGCGTCGCTTGGCGGCTATGACGTGGTGATGCTGGACACCGCCGGCCGCCTGCACATCGACCAGCAGTTGATGGACGAGGTCCTGGCCGTCCGCGACATCGCCCAGCCGCGTGAAACCCTGCTGGTGGTCGATGGCCTGACCGGCCAGGACGCGGTGAACGTCGCCACCGAATTCGACGGCAAGGTCGGGATTTCCGGCGTCGTGCTGACCCGGATGGACGGCGACGGGCGCGGCGGCGCGGCGCTGTCGATGCGCGCCATCACCGGCAAGCCGATCCGGTTCGTGGGTCTTGGCGAAAAGATGGATGCGCTGGAAACCTTTGACGCGCAGCGCGTCGCGGGCCGCATCCTGGGCATGGGCGACATCGTGGCCCTGGTCGAAAAGGCCCAGCAGGTGCTGGAGGTCGAGCAGGCCGAACGCATGATGAAGCGGTTCCAGAAGGGGCTGTTCAATATGAACGACCTGAAAGGCCAACTGGAACAGATGCAGAAGATGGGCGGGATGCAGTCCATCATGGGCATGATGCCCGGCATGCAGAAAATGGCCAAGCAGGCCGAGGCCGCCGGCATGGACGACAAGGCCATCTCCCGCCAGATTGCGCTGATCAATTCGATGACCAAAAAGGAACGCGCCAATCCCGACATGCTGCAAGCCAGCCGCAAGAAACGGATCGCAGCCGGCGCAGGCATGGATGTGGCCGAACTGAACCGCCTGCTTAAGATGCAAAAGCAGATGGCCGACACGATGAAGAAGCTGGGCAAGATGGGCAAGGGCGGGATGCTGAAACAGGCCATGCGCGCCATGACCGGCAAGGGCGGCGGGTTGCCCGACATGGAAAACTTCGATCCGGCAAAGATGGCCGAGGCGCAGAAGATGCTGCAGGATCCGCGCGGCCTGGGGGGTCAGTTGGGCAAGGCCGGGCTGCCGGGCGGCCTGTCGGGCATGTTCAAGAAATAGGCCGATGGTCACCCTGTCCGATACCCCTGTCCTGACCACCGAACGCCTGGTCCTGCGCGCGCCGCAGGCAGGCGACTGGCCCGCCTGGCGCGATTTTGCGGCATCCGGACGGTCGCGGCACATCCTTGACGGACGCACGGATGCGGGCTTTGCCTGGCGGGTGTTCGGGCACGCGGTGGGCCACTGGGTGCTGCGGGGATACGGCATGTTCGTCCTGACCCTGCGGGACGGCAACAGGCCCATCGGCATGGCCGGACCCTGGTTCCCCGAAGGCTGGCCGGAACACGAACTCGGCTGGACGATCTGGACATCCGAGGCCGAAGGCCGGGGCTATGCGTCCGAGGCGGCACGGGCCACGCTGGATTTTGCCCGCGCAGCTTTGGGCTGGGTCGAGGTCGTCAGCTATATCGACCCCGACAACCTGCGGTCCATCGCCTTGGCGGAACGCCTCGGCGCCCGGCGTGACGCGGGCGCCGCCGTCCCCTGTCCCGACGAGCCCTGCCTTGTCTATCGCCATCCCAGAGAGGCCCGCTGATGGACACCGCGACCCGCGCCGCAGACCTGCTGAGGGAACATCGCGCCAGCATCGACCGGCTGGACGCGATCCTGGTCTATACGCTGGCCGAACGATTCAAGCACACCCAATCCGTCGGTCGTCTCAAGGCGGAACACGACCTTCCGCCGTCCGATCCCGCCCGCGAAGCGCAGCAGATCGAGCGGCTGGAACGCCTCGCGCGCGAGGCCGATCTCGACCCGGAATTCGCGCGCAAATTCCTGACCTTCGTGATCGCCGAAGTGATCCGGCACCACGAAACCTTCCAATCCTAGGGGGCCTTGCCCCGCATTCGCCATTCATAAGGAGAAAACCAATGGCAACGAAAATCCGTCTGGCCCGTGGCGGCAGCAAGAAGCGCCCGCATTACGCCATCGTTGTGTCCGATTCGCGTATGCCGCGCGACGGTCGCTTTCTGGAAAAGCTGGGCACCTACAACCCGCTGCTGGCCAAGGACAGCGAGGATCGCATCAAGCTGGACCTGGACCGCGCCAAGCACTGGCTGGACCAGGGCGCCCAGCCGACCGACCGCGTGTCCCGCTTCCTGGAAGCTGCCGGCGTTCGCGAAAAGGCCGCCCGCGCCAACATGAAGAAGGCCGAGCCGGGCAAGAAGGCCAAGCAGCGCGCGACCGAGAAGGCCGCGAAAGCCGCTGCCCCCGCCGAGGCCGAGTAATCCGACCGGGCGGGGGCTGCCCCGCCTTTTTCACACCGGGGTTGGCATGACAGTGGACCGCATCTGCGTGGGCGCGATCGCCGGGGCCTTCGGGGTCCGGGGCGAGGTGCGGCTGAAAAGCTTCTGCTCTGATCCTGCCGACATCGCCACCTATGGCCCCCTGACGACCGAGGACGGCAAGCGCAGCTTCACGGTGACGCTGACACGCCCCGTCACCGGCGGTCTTGGCGCGCGCCTGTCGGGCGTGATCACCCGCGAGGATGCGGAAGGCTTGCGCGGCGTCACCCTGTGGGCGCCGCGCGACGCCCTGCCGTTGCTGCCGGACGAAGAGTTCTATCATGCCGACCTGATCGGGTTGGAGGTCGTCGATCCCGGCGGCGCGGTCCTGGGCCGGGTTCGCGCGATCTTCGATCATGGCGCGGGCGACATCCTGGAGGTCGTGGGCGGCAAGGACGTCCTGCTGCTGCCCTTTACCCGCGCCGTCGTGCCGACCGTGGATCTGGCCGCGCGCCGGATCGTCGCCGATCCCCCGGCCTCTGATGAGTGACCCGCCCAAATCCCCCCCCTCGAAGTCTCACGGCCGCCTGTCCATCAGCGCCAGCCTGCGCCCGCGCGAGCTGATGGCCGAGCCGCAGGTGCAGGGCGCATGGACCGCCAGCATCGTCACCCTGTTCCCCGAGGCCTTTCCCGGCATCCTGGGCCTGTCGCTGACCGGCAAGGCGCTGGCGCAGGGCCTGTGGAACCTGCGCACCGTCCCGCTGCGCGACTTCGGCACGGGCAAGCACCGCAATGTCGATGACACCCCGGCAGGCGGCGGCGCGGGCATGGTGATCCGCGCAGACGTAATGGATGCGGCCCTGCGCGAGGCGCGGCAGGGTCCGGCCCGCCCGGTGATCTACATGTCCCCGCGCGGTGCGCCGCTGACCCAGGCCCGCGCGCGCGATCTGGCGCAGGGCAACGGCGTCACCCTGATCTGCGGCCGGTTCGAGGGGGTGGACCAGCGGGTCCTGGATGCGCATGCCGTCGAGGAGATCAGCATCGGCGACTATGTCCTGACCGGAGGAGAGATCGCAGCCCAGGTCTTGATCGACGCGACGGTTCGCCTTATACCGCGCGTGCTGGGGAATCACGACTCTCTGGCCGAGGAATCCTTTTCCATCGGCAACAGGGGGCTTCTGGAAGCCCCCCAGTTCACGAAGCCCGCCCAATGGGAAGGCCGCGAGATACCGGAGGTTCTGCTGTCCGGCAATCACGCGGCCATTCGTCATTGGCGCGTCAGTGAGGCCGAGAGGCTGACCAAGCAACGCCGCCCCGACCTGTGGCGGGCATACCAGGACGGTATGGACCCGGCAAAGGACCGACAGCTCTCGGGCGCATCAGACCAATCGCGGGACCGCCGCGAGCATGACAAGGAACCCAGGCGATGAACCTGATCGCAGAACTCGAAGCCGAGCAGATTGCCTCGCTCGGCAAGAATATCCCGGATTTCAAGGCCGGCGATACCGTGCGCGTCGGCTACAAAGTGACCGAAGGCACCCGCACCCGCGTCCAGATGTACGAAGGCGTCTGCATCGCGCGCAAGGGCGGCAGCACCATCAGCGCCAGCTTTACCGTGCGCAAGATCAGCTTTGGCGAAGGTGTGGAACGCGTATTCCCGCTGTATTCGACCAATATCGATTCGATCGAGGTGGTCCGCCGCGGCAAGGTCCGCCGCGCCAAGCTGTATTACCTGCGCGACCGTCGCGGCAAATCGGCCCGGATCGTCGAAAAGACCAATTATCGCCCGCTGTCCGACGCGAAAGCCTGAGGGTTCATCCGATGAAAAAAGACATCCACCCCGATTACCACACCATCGAGATCAAGATGACCGATGGCACCACCTACCAGACCCGCTCGACCTGGGGATCCGAAGGCGCCACCATGACGCTGGACATCGACCCCACGGTGCATCCGGCCTGGACCGGCGGTTCGGCCAAACTGATGGACACCGGCGGCCGCGTGTCCAAGTTCAAATCGAAATACGCGGGCCTGGGCTTCTGAAACCCGCCCCCAAAGAAACGAACGCCGCCCTGTTCCGGGCGGCGTTTTGATGTCAGGCCCGGACCTCTCGGGTGTCGATCATGCGGCATTTCCAGTCCCGCACGATCTGGCCGGGATGGGTTTGGCTCCATCTGGCGATTGCGGCCTGGCCGTGGATCATGCAGGTCATCAGCCCGGTTTCGGGGGCGTAAAGCAGGCTTTGGGTTCGGCACTGGTCGGGTGCGGCGGCAAGGCAGGAAACGAATACCAGTTCGATCATGACATTATCCTCTGTGCAGCGGGCAATCAGAGGATAAGGCACCGGCGTGAAACAGGCGTGATTATCCGATAAAGGTCTGAATTGACTTTATCGCGGCCTGCAGAATGCAAGCGAATCAGGCGCAGTGCCTTTGTCCAGGGCGTTCCAGGATCGGGCCGTTCCGGCTGTCAGGCCGCACGCTCGTCCTTGTCCGCATAGCGGCATTTCCAATGCACGACCTGATCCTTGGGATGCGTCTCCACCCAGCGGACCAGCTCGGCCTGGCTGGACAACATGCAGTCCTGCAAGCCCGACCGGGCCTCGAAAAGCAGGCTGCGTTCGGTGCATTGGCCGGGATCGGCAATCAGGCAGGTGACAAAGAGCAGTTCGATCATGGGCGCTCCTTTTGCTGGTGCTGCATACACGCAACAACAGCCGGAAAGTTGCGTGACCCCGCCGCCATGCGTCATCCTGCCGCCCGGCTGATGATCCCGGCAGCGCCCGCCGGCGGCCCAAAGGGTTCGCTTTCCATCGGGGACACGCTATGGCGGGGCATGACCAGTTCCATCCCCGCCCAGACCCTTTCCCCCGACCAGGCCGAGGCTTGGGACGCGCTCGCCGAAACCCTGGGCGCCGCCGGCATCGACCTGATCGCCCGGGAACTGCGTCCCCCGCAGCCCGGCAAGGGCGGCGTCATGGCGGTGATCGGAAAGGCCGGATCGGGCAAGACCCTGCTTTTGTCGCAGATCACGGCGGCCTTGCGCGCAGCCGGTGTCGAGATCGTCAGCGGGGATTACGAAGGCCGGCGGCGCAAGGACCGGCGCAGCCTCGCGGTTCTGGCCCCCACGAACAAGGCGGCCTTCGTGCTGCGGATGCGCGGCGTTCCGGCAACGACCATCCACCGTATCCTGTACACCCCCGTCTATGACCCGGAATACGAAAGGCTGGCCGAATGGCTGACGGGCAGCGGCGACCGTCCGGCGGTCGAGGGAATGACCGATGCCGCCCTGGACCGGGCCAAGGCGTTCCATGACCAGCACGCCTCGATCCCCGGTGCCTTGGCCGCAGCGGGACTGCGCGGCTCGGATTTCATACGGGGCTGGAAACGGCGCGAGGATGCCCTGGACATAGGCCTGATCGACGAGGCCTCGATGCTGGACGAAAAGCAGTTCGACGACCTGCGCGAGATTTTTCCGATCCTGATCCTGTTTGGCGATCCCGCCCAGCTTGCCCCCGTCGGGCAATCGGGAGAGATGGTCTTTGACCGGCTGACGCCTGCGCAGCGGCTGATGCTGAACCGTGTGCATCGGCAGGCCGAGGACAGTCCCATCCTGGACCTGGCCCACGCGCTTGGCGACGACAGCCTGTCCTTTGACGGGTTTGAAAGCCTCATTCGCGCGGCGGCCCGGCGCGATGACCGGGTGGTCTGGGCGGAACGGGTCGAAAGCGACCTGATGGCGCGCAGTCCGGTCCTGGTCTGGCGCAACGCCACCCGCATCCGTCTGATTCAGGCCTTTCGCAGCGCCCATGGCGCGCCGGGCGATGCCCTGCTGCCGGGCGAGCCCTTGATCTGCGACGGGATCGAACTGCCCCTGAAACACCGCAAGAAGCGGATCGACCTGGAGGCACGGGGTCTGATCAAGGGGGCGCAGGTGGTCTATCTTGGCCCCGGACGCAAGCCCGGCTTTTCCCGCCTGCATGTCATCGGGGCCGAGGAGCCGCGCCTGTCGGCCGCCAGCATCGTCAAGATCGAGCTGCCGGACGAGGAAGAGCCCTTCATTCCCTATGCCGCCCGCATGGGCGCGACCTTTTTGCATGGCGCGGCGGTGACGATCCACAAGGCGCAGGGCAGCCAATGGCCCGATGTCCAGGTGTTCGGTCCCGACATCGCGGCTGCCGCATGGTCCAACCGGTCCGAGGCGGGACTGCCGTTATGGAAGCGGCTGGCCTATGTCGCGATCACCCGCGCGCAGGAACGCCTGCTCTGGATCACCAGGGCGCGGCTGGCAAGGCCATCGGCGCCGCTGGGAACGGATGATCTGGACGTTCCGGCAGCGGACCTTGCGCTGGCTGACGAATCCGAGTGATGGCGTCCCGCGATGGCCGGGGGCGCTTCGCCCCCCGGCCCCCCGAGGATATTTCGGTCAAGGCAAAGATCAGCGCGATGCGCGGCGGTGATCCAGCCGTTCGATCGACAGGCGCAGCGCCTCGACCAGGGCTTCCTTGGGGATGCCCGTTTCCTGCGACAGGCGCATGATGCCGAAATGCACGCGGGCCAGTTCCTGATAATAGCGTGCAAAGGTATAGTTGATCGAGGCGCCGACCACCGCACCAAAGATCGGCGCAGCCTGTGCGGCC
The DNA here is from genome assembly GCF_004310345.1 of Paracoccus subflavus. Lineage (GTDB taxonomy): Bacteria > Pseudomonadota > Alphaproteobacteria > Rhodobacterales > Rhodobacteraceae > Paracoccus > Paracoccus subflavus. The sequence goes on from NZ_SISK01000011.1 coordinate 35,700, forward strand.
AGCTTTTGTCCCATCGATACCGACAGGCGTGGTGCCACCTTGCTGATAAGACTTTGCACCGTCTGCCCCGTCACCGACAGCCGCGCGGCCAGAAGTCCCAGGTCGGTCGTGTCATCCTCGGCAATCGGGCCGCCCGCCGCAAAGATGCGCAGGCATTCCATCCGCACGTCCTCGCTGTCGGGATCAAGCCCGTGTTCCACCGCGATGTCCAGCATGGACCGCAACAGCAGCGTGATGGTCACGGGCAGTTCGACCATGGCGCCTGCAAAGCCGCCGATACCCCCCACCGCGCCGCTGACGGTCGAGGTCAGGCGGTTGAACCAGTCCCCCCGGTCGCGCACGATCCGGCGCGACCGTGTTGCCACCCTGAACGCCCGGTCCAGCGCCGCGCGCGTCAATCCGTCCATCCGGCTGCGCACAAAGGCGGGCAGCCGCTCGATCAGACCTTCGGCGCTGTTGCCGACAACGGCCATAAGCTCCATGCCCAGCCCGCCCGCATCCAGATAACGCCGGGCAAGGCGGTCGATCTGGGCGTGTACCGAAGGGTCACTGATCGGCGGAAGCACCAGTTGCGATGGGGTGGGCATCGGTATCCTCGTGTGGGTGATCGACCGTGATGCAGGCCGATGCGCTGCGGGTGCCGGGGGGTATCCTGCCCTGTCCGGCCTGATCGTTCGACGGGCTTTCTCGGCTGACAAGCCCTGTCACGTCAACCCAGGCGCCGGGGCTAAGTTCCAAGCCAAGAACGCGGTCGGGGTTGGTGGGCGGCGGCATGACCACATGGTCCAGACGCGAGAACCCGAAGCGGCTGTAATAGGGCGCATCCCCTACCAGCAGCACCCTTTCCCACCCCAGGGCGCGTGCGCGCCCAAGACTGTCGCGCATCAAGAGCCCGCCCAGCCCCTCGCCCTGCGCCGTCGGATGAACGGCGATCGGTCCCAGCAGCAACACCGGCCGCCCCCCGACGCGCACCGGCCAGAACCGGATCGCGGCCAGCAGGATGCCGGTCGGATCGCGCAGCACCAGGCACAGGTCGGAAACCCTGGGCACGCCGTCCCGCAGGCGATAGGACGACAGCGCCGTCCGTCCCGGCGCGAAGCAAAGATCGTAAAGGCTCTCGACCTCGGCTTCGTCGGCGGGCGTTTCGGGGCAGATTTCGTACATCGCGCCTCCTGTCGGTCCTCGCGGCCCCTTAGCACGGGCCTGTCTGCGATGAAACCGGCGGCGGCCATTGCGGGTTCACGCGGCTGATGGCAGGTTGGCCGGACAGGCAAAGGAGGCCCGCGATGTTCTACCGCCCCGAGGCTGGCCACGGGCTGCCCCACAACCCCTTCAACGCGATCATCGCGCCGCGCCCGATCGGCTGGATTTCCACCCGAGGAAAGGCGGGCGACAATCTTGCGCCCTATTCCTTCTTCAACGCCGTGGCCTATGTGCCGCCGCAGGTCATGTTCGCCTCGACCGGGGCCAAACCCGACCGGCGCGGCACCAAGGACAGCGTGGCGCAGATCGTCGAGACGGGCGTGTTCTGCGTCAACATCGCCACGGGCGACCTGCGGGACGCGGTGAACGCAAGCTCGGCCCTCCTGCCCGCGGGTGTCAGCGAGTTCGAGGCGGCGGGGATCACGGCCGCAGAATGCGACACCATCGCCTGCCCGCGCGTGGCCGGGGCCGCCGCCGCCCTGGAATGCCGGATGACCCGCGTGGTCCCCCTGGCGGGCGACGCGAACTATGCCGTTTTTGGCGTGGTGACCGGCGTGCATGTCCGCGACGACTGTCTGGTCGATGGCCGCTTCGATCCCCGCGCGGCGGGCGGCTGGATCGCGCGGCTGGGTTACAAGGACTATACGACCGTCACCGAGCTGTTCCAGATGGACCGTCCGGCATGAGCCTGAACGTCAGGGACTATATCCGCACCATCGCCGATTTTCCCCATGACGGGATCCTGTTCCGCGACGTGACGACGCTGTTTGCCGATGCACGGGGCTTTCGCATCGCGGTCGATCAGCTTCTGGCCCCCTATGCGGGCGCGCGGATCGACAAGGTGGTGGGGCTCGAGGCGCGCGGATTCATCCTGGGCGGCGCGGTGGCGCATCAGTTGTGCACCGGCTTCGTGCCGATCCGCAAAAAGGGCAAGCTGCCCGGCGCGGTGATTTCCGAAGCCTATCACCTGGAATATGGCGAGGCCGTGGTCGAGGTCCATGACGACGCCATGAGGCCGGGCGAGCGGGTGCTGATCGTCGATGATCTGTTAGCGACAGGCGGGACAGCGGCGGCGGGGATTGCGTTGTGCGAGCGGCTGGGGGCGAAGGTGGTGGGGTGTGCCTTTGTCATCGACCTGCCGGATCTGGGGGGACGGAAGGTGCTGGAAGGCTTGGGGCATGAGGTTCATGCGTTGTGCGCGTTCGAGGGGGAATGAGGACAATAATATATTCAGTCGTTAATCCCATCCGAATGATTTACTAGGATTATTCTGCGCAGAGTATTTTAAATCTGCGCATAAACCTTTTAATTTTCGGAAAGATCAACGCCTGGGTAAATTTCGGAGATCATCGCAAAAGCGGCAGAATCAACATGCTGCTCTGCCACCTTGACCCGCCGGCGAAGACTATCCATCCCGTCTATCAACTGTAACATTGCGGCTCGGGAAAACATCTTGTCGTTTTCTTCTCGGAAAAAGTGATGTGCAAAATAGTCTCTCTTTTTCTTCAAGTCGTCCAGTTCGCCCTGATACGCCGAAAGAAAGACGCAATTAGACAGTAGTTTCAATAAGGTGCCAAAAGTTGACGCGTGCGCATGCCTTTCTAGGAAATCGTAGCTAACTTCCCATGCTGCTTGATCGGATATCCTTCCACCCGATTGCAGGGTGCGGAGTTGCCAGAATATGTAACAGTTTTGCAGACCTGTCTCTAGCAAGGCATATCCAGAAAAGAGGAGGCCAAAGTGGGCTAGTACTTCCTTTTCTAGCATAGCCTCCGGTGCCCGAAGTTCTGGAAAATCCTCAAACAGCAATGAAAAAGATGAGCTACCCTCCATCGTCCCGCTCCTTTTAAGTCAGAATCACCCCCGGATTCATGATCCCCGCCGGATCCAGCGCATCCTTGATCGCCCGCATCGCTGCCAGCCGCGCGGGATCGCCCCATTCGGCCAGGTCCGCCGCCTTCAGCCGCCCGACCCCGTGTTCCGCCGAAAACGACCCGCCGCGCGTCACGACCATATGATGCACCGCGCGGGACAGGGCGCGCCGGACCCCGTCATAGACATCCCGCGTCCGACCCTCGGCCGGGAACAGGTTGAAATGCAGGTTGCCGTCGCCCAGATGGCCGAAGCAATTGATCCGCAGATCGGCCATGCCCGCCAGCATGGCACCTGCGTCGCGGATGAAGCGGGCGATCTCGGTCAGCGGCAGGCTGATGTCGTGGCTGGCGATGGCGCCGATGTGGCGGTTGGCCTCGGGGATGGTTTCGCGGACCGCCCACAGATCGGCGGCCTGCTGGCCGGATCGGGCGATCACGCCGTCGCTGACAAGACCGGCCTCGGCGGCATCGGTGAACAGGGTCTCCAGCGCGTCGTCGGCGGACAGGCCGGAAGGCAGGCCGACCTCGATCAGCACCAGCCAGTCGGGGCGGTCGGGGAAAGGCTGGCGCAGGTCTGGAAAGGCCACGTCCAGGAACCGCAACCCCTGCCCCGAGATCAGTTCGAACGCCGTCACCCCGCCCGCCATCCTGGCCTGGGCCAGCGACAGCAGGATCAGCGCGGATTCGGGCGAGTCCACGACCAGCATCGCCACGCCGGTTTCCGCCGGCACCGGGGCCAGCACCAGCGATGCGGCGGTGATGATGCCCAGCGTGCCTTCGGCCCCGATCAGCAGGTCGCGGATGTCATAGCCGGTGTTGTCTTTTCGCAGCCGCTTCAGGTCGTGCATGACCTGGCCCTGCGGCAGCACCGCCTCGACCCCCAGGCACAGGGCGCGGGCGTTGCCGTAACGCAGCACGTTCACGCCGCCCGCATTGGTGGCCAGAACGCCGCCGATCTGCGCCGTCCCGCCCGAGGCCAGGGCCAGCGGGAACTGGCGCCCCGCCCTGCCTGCCGCATCGCGGATCTGGTGCAGCGTCGCCCCCGCCTCGGCCACGATCACGCCTTCCTCGGGGTAGATGGCGCGAATGGCGCTCATGCGTTCCAGCGACAGGACCAGCGGCACGGTGCCGTCGGGCATCACCTGCCCACCCACCAGTCCGGTGCCGCCGCCACGCGGCACGATGGGCACGTGCGCATCGGCGCAGGCGCGGACAATGGCCGAAACCTCATCCACGCTGCGGGGGGCGGCGATCAGACCCGCCCGTCCCCGGAAACGGCCCCGCGGCTCGTCAAGATAGGCGGGCGCCATGTCGCGCAGCACACCCGCCGGCAGCAGCGGGATCAGCGCATCGGTGGCATCGTTCAGCATCGCCCCCCCCTTACCGGGCATCGCTGCGACCGCGCCGGTCGCTGCGAAGGTTGGCATACAGCACATGGTTGCGCCACCGCCCGTCGATCTGCAGATAGCTTTGCGCCACCCCTTCGTACTTGAAGCCCGACCGTTCCAGCACCGCCCGCGAGGCTGCGTTTTCCGGCAGGCAGGCCGCCTCGATCCGCGACAGGTCAAGGGCGGTAAAGGCGTGGTGGACCAGCAGGCCGATCGCCTCGCGCATGTAGCCCTGCCGGGCAAAGGGCTGGCCGATCCAGTAGCCGATGGTTCCCGACTGCGCCGGGCCACGGCGAATATTGTCCAGCGTGATCGCCCCCAACAGCACGCCGTCGCGGCGTATCAGGAACAGCGGCAGGGCGGTGCCGCCCCGGCTGGCGCGGGCAGCCCAATAGACCCGGTTCACGAAACTTTTGCGGGTCAGGTGGTCGGGCGACCAGACGGGCTCCCAGGGGGTCAGGAACGACCGGCTGGCCTGGCGCAGAGAGGACCAGGCATGGAAATCGCCGTGGGCAGGCAGGCGCAGCACGATCCGTTCGGTTTCCAGCCGCACGGGTCGCTGGCGCAGGAACATCAGGCGGCAAGCCGTTCGGCCAGCGTGCCCAGCGCAGGCGCCGCCCTGACCGGACCATAGAGCGCCAGCGCCGGACGGGCATGGGCGATCAGCCCTTCGGCATGGCCGCGCACCTCGGCCACGGTGACGGCGGCGATACGGTCGGCCACCTCGGCCGCGTCGGGCACCCGGCCCCAGATTGCCAGCGTGCGCGCCATCCGCTCGGCTTGGGCGGAGGGGCTTTCCAGCGACATCAGCAGGCTGGCGCGCAACTGCGCCTTGGCGCGGGCGACCTCGGCCTCGGACATGTCGGCGGCGGCGCGGCGGATTTCGTCGATGGTCAGGGTGGACAGGTCGGCCAGATCCTCGGCTCCGGTGCCGGCATAGATGGTCAGCATTCCGGTGTCGTCATGAAATCCCGACTGCGCGAAGATCGTGTAGCACAGGCCCCGTTCCTCGCGGATCTTCTGGAACAGGCGCGAGGACATGCCCCCGCCCAGGGCCGAGGAAAAGATCTGCGCGGCATAGAAATCGGGTGCCAGATAGCCCGGCCCCTCCAGCGCCAGGGCGAAATGGGCCTGCTCCAGCTTCTTGACCTTGCGGGTTTCCAGGCCCTGCCAGCGGGCGGCCTCCTTCGGGGCCTGCATCACGGGCACAAGATGCCCGAAGGCGCGTTCGGCCAGGCGAACAATGCGGTCGTGATCGACCGCGCCCGCAGCCGCCACGATCATCTGGCCGGGACCGTAATTCTCGGCCACGAAGCCCGACAGGTCGGCGCGCGCAAAGTGACTGACGCGTTCGGCATGGCCCAGAATGGTGCGGCCCATCGGCTGGTCAGGATAGGCCGCCTCTTGCAGCCAGTCGAAGATGATGTCGTCGGGCGTGTCCATCGACTGCCCGATTTCCTGCAGGATCACACCGCGCTCGACCTCGATCTCGCGCTCGTCGAAAACCGGGTTCAGCACGATATCCGCGATCACGTCGAAGGCCAGATCCACGTCGCTTTGCAGGACACGGACATAATAGGCCGTGGCATCGCGCGAGGTATAGGCGTTGATATAGCCGCCCACATCCTCGATCGCCTCGGCAATCTGCAAAGCACTGCGGGTCGTGGTGCCCTTGAAGGCCATATGCTCAAGGAAATGGGCGATGCCGTTCTGGTCGGCGCGTTCATTGCGTCCGCCCGCATTGACCCAGACACCAAGCGTGGCAGAATGCAGTCCCGGCATCAGCCGTGTGGCGATGCGCAAGCCGTTCGGAAGGGTCGTGATCTGCTGGCCGGGATCTTGGTTCACTGGGTTCTCCGCTCAAGGATCAGCGATTTAAGCGCGGCCACGTCGTTTTCAACCCGCGTCATACGCTCGGGCAGATCGAACAGGGTCGCCATATGCGGGGGCAGGGCGGGTCGGATGCCGATGGCGGCCTCGACCGCGTCGGGAAACTTGGCCGGATGGGCGGTGGCCAGCGTCACCATCGGCACGCCGGGTTCGACATGCCGGCGGGCGACGGCGACGCCCACCGCACTGTGCGGGCACAGAACCTCACCCGTTTCCGCACGGATGGTGCGGATCATCGCCAACGTCTCATCCTCGGACACGCGGCCCGACAGATACTGGTCGCGCAGGGACTGAAGCGCACCCTGACTGATGACAAAGCCGCCTTCGCGCAACTCGTCCATGAGTTGCGCGACCGCAGGCGCATCCCCGCCATAAGCCAGATACAGCGCCCGTTCGAAGTTGGAACTGACCTGGATATCCATGGAGGGACTGATCGAAGGCTCGACCGTGCCCACCCTGTATTCGCCGGTGGTCAGAGCCCGGTGCAGAATGTCGTTCTGGTTCGTCGCCACGATCAGCCGGCGGATCGGCAGACCCATGGCGCGGGCCACGGATCCCGCGAAGATGTCGCCGAAATTGCCTGTGGGCACGGTGAAGTCGGTTTCCCGCATCCCCAGGCTGGCGGTTGCGGTGACGTAATAGACGATCTGCGCCACCACCCGTGCCCAGTTGATGCTGTTGACCCCTGCCAGTCCCACCCGATCGCGAAAGGCATGGTCGTTGAACAGATCCTTCAGCCGCGCCTGGCAGTCGTCGAAGTGGCCCGTTACGGCAAGGGCATGAACATTTTCGGCGGTGGGCGTGGTCATTTGCCGGCGCTGCACCTCGCTGACGCGGCCATGAGGGAACATGATGAAGACATCGACATTGTCGATGCCCTTGAACGCCTCGATGGCGGCGCTGCCGGTATCGCCCGAGGTCGCGCCGACGATGGTGATCCGCTGGCCGGACCGCTTCAACGCGATCTCGAACAATTGCGCGATCAGTTGCATCGCGAAGTCCTTGAAGGCCAGTGTCGGGCCGTGGAACAGTTCCATGAGGTGATGGCCGGGGGCCAGTTGGCGCAGCGGCGCCTTGGCCGCATGTTCGATGCGCGCATAGGCGCGGGCGATGGCGCCGCGCAGGTCCGCATCGGAAAAGCTGTCGCCGGTAAAGGGCCGGATGACGCGGAACGCAACCTCGTCATAGGCCAGGCCGTCCAGCTCGTTCAGCCCGCCCAGGGCCGGGATCGTCTCGGGCAGATACAGCCCGCCGTCGCGGGCGAGACCGGACAGCATGGCCCCTTCGAAGTTCAGAACCGGGGCCTTTCCCCGCGTCGAGACGTAGCGCATCCTGTTCCCTTAGTATGTCCGCTGCCTGATACGCCAGATCAGGGCCAGTGTCATCCCTGCCCAGGCGGCCGCGATCAGGAACCATTGAACGGCATAGGACAGGTGGTTGTTGGGAATGCCCTCGATGGCGACCGGAAGGGGCTGGACCCCCTGTGCGTCGCCTTCGACAAAGCTGGCCACGACCAGCACGGGTTCGGTTTCCAGCACCTCGGCCATGGCGGGCACGTCGCGGGCGAACCAGATGTTCTCGTCCAGGTTGGGGTCGGGCGTGGCCTCGCCCTTCTCATCCGGCCAGTGCAGGTTTCCCCGGATGGACAGCCGGGTGGGACCGCGTTCGGCGTGGCGCAACTCCTGTGGGACAAAGCCCCGGTCCACCATGATCGCCCGTCCGTCGTCGGTCACGAACCGCGACACGACCTGATAGCCGCCGCCTTGCTCCTTGGTGTGGGACAGCACGTCGATCTCGGCGCCGGTGGTGGTGCCGCTGACGATGACGGGCAGGTATTTCATCGAGGGATCGACCGTGGCGGGCAAGGGGACGGAATCGGCATTGATGCTGGCCTGGATCTGTCCAAGCACGTCCTCTTTCCAGTCCAGCCGGCGCAACTGCCACAAGCCAAGCTGGATCAGGATCGCGCAGCCGACGATGCCGAGGATCAGGGGGAACAGGATGCGGCGCATGATGTATCAGCCAATCGCAACGAAAAACGCGCGGGGAGCTGCCCCGCGCGGTGCATCAGAGAGGAGGCGGGGATCAGCTTCCCCAGACATAAACTACTGCGAACAGGAACAACCAGACCACATCGACGAAGTGCCAGTACCAAGCGGCGGCCTCGAACCCGATATGCTTGTCCTGATCCATTTGTCCCTTCATCAGCCGCACCAGACAAACCGCCAGAAAGATGGTGCCGATGATCACGTGCAGGCCGTGGAATCCTGTCGCCAGATAGAAGGCGCCGGCATAGGCCGTATCGGCCAGCCCGAACGCCGCATGGCTGTATTCGTAGGCTTGCAGGATCGAAAAAACGACCCCCAGGATCACCGCGATGATCAGGCCGTTGATGGTGGTCTTGCGGTCGTTCTCATGGACCAGGGCATGGTGGGCCCAGGTCACGGCCACGCCCGACAGCAGCAGGATCAGCGTGTTGATGAAAGGCAGGTGCCAGGGATCGAAGGTCACGATCCCCTCGGGCGGCCAGACGCCGTCCTTGATGGGGCTTTCCGGTCCCATCGGATACATGGCCTGCTTGATGAAGTTCCAGAACCAGGCGGCAAAGAACATCACCTCTGAGATGATGAACAGGATGAAGCCGTATTGCAGGCCGATGCGGACCACCGGCGTGTGATCGCCCGCCTGGCTTTCATGAATGACATCGGCCCACCAGCTGTACATCACATACAGCACCCCGACAAAGCCGATCAGGAACAGCCAGGGTCCGGTAACCGGAATGCCCAGCAGCGTCACCTCGTCGGGGCGCATCCAGCCGACGGCGCCATACAGCATCAGAAAGGCCGAGACGGCACCGATGAACGGCCAGATCGACGGCGGAAGGATGTGGTAGTCGTGGTTCTTTGCGTGCGCCATGAGCGGTCCCCGTCGTGTCTGCTTGTTGTCAGTTTACCGTGTCGGAGGCAGGGGCTTCAAGCGCCGCCTGCCGGGGTTCGGTTGGGTGAAAGGTATAGGACAGGGTAATGTCCCGGATCCAGCTTGCGTCGCCGTCGCCGACCAGTGCGGGATCGACGAAAAAGCTGACCGGCATCTCGATGCGCTCGCCCGGTTGCAGGGTCTGTTCCGTGAAGCAGAAGCATTCGATCTTGCTGAAATAATAGCCCGCCACCTCGGGCGCAACGTTGTAGCTGGCGGTGCCTGTGACGGGCACGTCCGAATTGTTGATCGCCTCGTAGAAGGCCATGCCATTCTCGCCGATGCGCAGTTCCATGCTGGTCTGCATGGGACGGAAGGTCCAAGCCATCCCCTTGTCCACATTGGCGTCAAAGCGCACCCGGATGGTGCGGTCCAGCACCTGATCCGATCCCGCCGCCGCGACCTGCGTGGTCCCGCCGTATCCCGTCACCCGGCAGAACCAGTCATAGAACGGCACCGCGGCCCAGGCCAGTGCGCCCATGGTCACGACAAGCCCGACCAGCCAGGATACGGTCCGGGCCTCGGGTGACATGCGCCGGCTCATTCCTCGGCCTCGGCGGGTTCTGCCGGCAGAACCGACACTCGGGTCTGATGGTCGAAAGCCTCCATCATGTCCCCTTGCTGGACCTTGACCACCGTCAGGCCGAAGACCAGGGCGATAAAGCCGACCAGCACTGCGGCCAGCCCGACATTGCGCGACCGGCGGCGGGAATGGATCTCGTGTTCGGTGTTCAGCGGCATCACCAGCCCCCCATCCAGTTTTGCACCAGAAGCGCCCCGAAATGCAGGAACAGATAGTTCAGCGACAGCTTGAACACCCGCCGTTCGACCGCATAGCCATCCGCCAGGGCCATTTCCTCGCTCCGGCGCAGGATCCGCCAGCCGCCCAGGATGAACAGCGCGTTCAGCACCACCGATGCTGCCAGATAGACCGGCCCGCCGACCGAGGTCATTCCCAGCCCCAGCGCAAAGGGCGCCAGCACCAGGGTATAGGCGAAGATATGGCGCCGGGTGGCAGGGCGGCCATGCGTAACGGTCAGCATGGGCACGCGGGCCTTGTGATAATCCTGCTTCATGAACAGGGCAAGGGCCCAGAAATGCGGCGGCGTCCAGAAAAAGATCAGGGCGAACATCAGCAGGGATTCGGTGCTGATCCCGCCCGTGGCGCAGGCCCAGCCGATCATCGGCGGAAAGGCCCCGGCGGCGCCGCCGATGACGATGTTCTGCGGCGTCCACCGCTTCAGCCACATCGTATAGACGACGGCATAGAAGAAGATCGTAAAGGCCAGAAAGCCCGCCGCGAACCAGTTCGCCGCCAGCCCCAGCATCATGACCGAAAAACCTGACAGGATCAGGCCCAGCGACAGCGCCGCGCTGGCCTCGATCCGGCCGGCCGGGATGGGCCGGTTCCGGGTTCGCTGCATCACGGCGTCGATGTCGGCGTCGTACCACATGTTCAGCGCGCCCGACGCCCCACCCCCCAGCGCAATGAACAGGACCGAGCAGAAGGCGATGAACGGATGCACATCGACAGGTGCCACCCACAGTCCCACGAAAGCGGTGAAGACGACCAGCGACATGACACGCGGCTTCAGCAGCGCGACGAAATCGCGGAACTCGGCCTCGGGGGCGCCTTCATACGTGTTGATGTCGGTCATCGCTTCGTCTGACTGTTGGAATCGGCGATCACTCGGCCTTGGCCAGCGTCACGCCGGAAAGGTCGAGCGCAGCCGTCGCGGCGGGGCCCTCCAGGGAACCGCCCTGATCGGCGACCCACTGGGCATACACCTCGGGGCTGACCGCCTTGACGACGATCGGCATGTAGGCATGGTTGATGCCGCAGAGTTCGCTGCACTGGCCGAAATAGACGCCTTCCTGTTCGACGTTGAACCAGGCCTGTGCAATCCGGCCGGGAACGGCGTCCTGCTTCACGGCGAATGCCGGGATGGTCCAGCTATGGATCACGTCATCCGCCGTCACCTGCAAAAGAACCGTCTGGCCCACGGGCACGACGACGGCGGTGTCGGTCGCCAGCAGGTATTCGTCCTCGGCATAGCCGTAATCGGCCAGTTCCTCCTTGGCCAGCATGATCGAATCGAAGCTGACGCCGTTTTCGGGATATTCATAGGACCAGTACCACTGGTGGCCGATGGCCTTGATCACCACATCCGGATCGGATGGCATCTCCTGGCTGCGGAACAGGATCGGCAGCGAAAAGGCGCCGATCGCCACCAGAATCAGCACCGGAACCAGCGTCCAGCCGATTTCCAGCGGCGTATTATGGGTGAACCGGGCGGGAACCGGGTTCGAGCGGCTGTTATAGCGCAGGATGACGACCGCCAGCAGCGCGCACACGAAGACCGTGATGACCGCAATGATGACCAGCACGAAATGATCCAGCCACTGCTGGTCGCGGGCCAGTTCGGTCGCAGCCGGCTGAAAGTTTATGCCCCGAGGTTGGGGCTTGCCGATCACCGGCAGGTCGCCCAGGGCGTCCTGGGCAAGCGCGGCACCTGCCACCGCTCCCCATGCCGCAAGCCCGGACATTGCCGCGACCGCGCGGCGAATCATCGCTGTTGCCATTATCCCATCCCGTATCCTTGGTGCGGCCGCGCGACCGCAGGGCGCCCGAGGGCCACCCTTTTCCTTGAGCATTCCTCGTTCTATGACCATATCTTGTCCCTACGGGCAAGTGATACATCGTCGCAGTGTCGCAAAATCGCGGCGCTGTTCGCCCTGCCGTCCGCCAGAAAGACCTCTTCGCCATGACCCTCGGCACCTTTGATCCCTTTGCGTCGCATCTCGACCGCAGCCACGCCCTTGCCATCCTCCAAAAGGCCCTGGCCGGGGCCGATGACGGCGAATTGTTCCTGGAACGCTCGGTATCCGAGTCCCTTGTCTTCGACGACGGCAGGCTGCGCAATTCCGGCTACAACGCCACGCAGGGGTTCGGCCTTCGCGCCGTGCGGGGCGAGGTGACAGGCTATGCCCATGCAACCGAACTTTCAGAACAGGCCCTGCGCCGCGCGGCGGAAACCGCGCGTCTTGCGGTGGGCGCGGGCGGCGGCACCCTGGCCAAGGCGCCGCCCATGACGGTCACGCCCCTTTACATGGATGCCGATCCCGCCCAGGGGATCGCGTTCGCCGACCGCATCGCCCTGCTGCGCGAAATCGACGATCATGCCCGCTCGCGCGATCCGCGCGTGGTCCAGGTCACGGTATCGCTGGCGTCATCGCTGCAAGAGGTGGCGATCCTGCGTCCCGAAGGCCAGCTTGTGACCGACATCCGGCCGATGGCCCGGCTGAATGTCGGCGTGATCGTGGAAAACAACGACCGCCGGGAATCGGGCAGCTTTGGCGGTGGCGGGCGGGTGTCGCTGTCCGGCCTGATGGACCCTGCCTATTGGCGACCCGCTGTGGACGAGGCGCTGCGCATCGCCCTGGTCAACCTGCGTTCGGTCCCGGCACCGGCCGGGGTGATGGACGTGGTGCTTGGCCCCGGCTGGCCCGGCATCCTGCTGCACGAGGCTGTGGGCCACGGGCTCGAGGGCGACTTCAACCGCAAGAAGGCGTCGGCCTTTGCCGGGCTGCTGGGCCAGCGGGTCGCGGCGCCGGGCGTCACGGTGGTCGATGACGGCACCATCCCCGATCGCCGGGGCAGCATCGGCATCGACGACGAGGGCACGCCCCCTGCCCGGAACGTGCTGATCGAGGACGGGATTCTGGTGGGTTACATGCAGGACCGGCAGAACGCCCGGCTGATGGGGGTGGAACCCACCGGCAATGGCCGCCGGCAAAGCTTTGCCCACGCGCCCATGCCGCGCATGACCAACACCTACATGCCCGGCGGCGACGCCGACCCGGCAGCGATTCTGGCCGATCTGCGGGACGGCATCTATGCCGTGGGCTTTGGCGGGGGCCAGGTGGACATCACCAACGGCAAGTTCGTGTTTTCCTGCACCGAGGCCTATCGGGTCAGGAACGGCGTCGTCGGCGATCCGATCCGGGGCGCCACGCTGATCGGCGACGGCGCGACTGCCCTGCAACAGATTCGCGCCATCGGCAACGACATGGCTCTGGATCCCGGCATCGGCAATTGCGGCAAGCAGGGTCAGTGGGTGCCGGTGGGCGTGGGCCAGCCCACGCTGCTGATCGGCGGGCTGACGGTGGGCGGATCGGCCGCGTGACGGATCGCTAACCAGTTGTTAACGCCTTGCCGGTAACGCTGAGGCGCAGGCAAGGCGGAGGCAGCATGGACACCGGACATCTTTCCTTTTCGCGGCCGCCGTTGTCGGGGGCGGATGACGACCTGACGGTTCTGCGCCTGATCCGCTCGCGCCGGGTGGGGCCTTCGACCTATCACCGCCTTGTGGCCGAACACGGCAGCGCGCGCGCGGCCCTGGACGCCCTGCCCGCCATCGCGGCGGCGGCGGGAATCATGGACTACGAGGCCTGCCCCGAAGACGTGGCGGCGGCCGAACTGGCGGCCGGGCGCAAGGTCGGCGCGCGGCTGATCCGCTGCGATTCGCCCCTCTACCCTCCTGCCCTGCAAGAGATCGACGGGGCGCCCCCGGTTCTCTGGGTGCGCGGCGATCCAGCCTGGCTGACACGCGATCCGGTCGCCGTGATCGGGGCGCGCAATTCGTCCTCGCTGGGCCTGCGCATGGCGCGCGGCATGGCGGCAGGTCTGGGCGAGGCAGGGCATACGGTCGTGGCGGGCCTTGCGCGCGGCATCGACACCGCCGCCCATAACGCCGCCCTGCCCACCGGCACCATCGCCGTCATGGCGGGGGGGGTCGATGTGATCTATCCGGCGGAAAACGTCGTGCTGGCCGCGCAGATTGCGGAAAAAGGCGCGCTTCTTTCCGAACAGCCGCCCGGCACCGAACCCCAGGCCCGCCACTTCCCGACCCGCAACCGCATCGTGTCCGGCCTGTCGCTGGCTGTCGTGGTGATCGAGGCCGCGCATCGGTCGGGAACGCTGATCACCGCCAAGAATGCACTTGACCAGGGGCGCGAGGTGATGGCCGTGCCGGGTCATCCGATGGACGCCCGCGCCGGCGGCTGCAACCAGTTGATCCGCGACGGCGCGGTTCTTGTGCGCAACTCGGGCGATGTCTGCGCGGCCCTCGGCCGGACCGGCGACGCCGCCCCACGGGCTGCGCCCGGGACCGGGCTGCCCCCTGGCCCCGCGCCCGAATCCATTCAGCCGGTCGAGGTCGAGGCGCGCATCCTGTCGCGGCTTGGTCCGTCGCCATGCGATGAAAATGACGTGATCCGCGACCTTGGTCTGCCCGCGGCAACGGCCAGCGCGGCGATCCTGTCGCTGGAATTGCAGGGGCGCCTGCTGCGCGTGCCGGGCGGACGGCTGGCGCTTGGCTGAGGACGGGCCCGAGGCAATCGGATGGCTGCCGCCGGTTGACACGGGCAGGCACCCGACCCATGTTCCCGCCCCATTGAAGCCTGCCCCGAGGTAAGAATGCCCGTCGTTGTCGTCGAATCCCCGGCCAAGGCCAAGACCATCGAGAAATATCTCGGCGGCGACTATCGCGTTCTGGCCAGCTTCGGCCATGTCCGCGACCTTCCCCCCAAGGACGGCAGCGTCGATCCCGATGCCGATTTTGCCATGAAGTGGGAGGTCGCGGCCGACAGCAGAAAGCACCTCAAGGCCATCAAGGACGCGCTCAAGGACGACCAGACCCTGATCCTTGCGACCGACCCCGACCGCGAAGGCGAGGCGATTTCCTGGCACCTGCTGGAAGCCCTGTCCCCCGCCCTGAAAAAGGGGGCGCAGGTCAACCGCGTCACCTTCAACGCCATCACCAAGGCCGCCGTGACCGAGGCGATGGCCCAGCCTCGCCAGATCGACCAGCCCTTGGTCGATGCCTATCTGGCGCGGCGGGCGCTGGATTATCTGGTAGGCTTCAACCTGTCGCCGGTGCTGTGGCGCAAGCTGCCGGGCGCGAAATCGGCGGGCCGGGTGCAGTCGGTCTGCCTGCGCCTGATCGTCGACCGGGAAATGGAGATCGAGGCCTTCAAGGCCCGCGAATACTGGTCGGTCCATGCCCGCCTGGCGACGCCGGACGGTGCGGAATACGATGCAACGTTGGTGTCTCTGGCCGGATCGAAGCTGGAACGGTTCGACCTGCCCAGCGCCGAAAAGGCCGCGATGGCCGTCAGCGCGGTCGCCAGTCGCAACCTGCGCGTGACCAGCGTCGCGGCCAAGCCCGCGACCCGCAATCCCTGGCCGCCCTTCATGACCTCGACCCTGCAACAAGAGGCCAGCCGCAAGCTGGGCATGGGCGCCAAGGCCTGCATGTCGGCGGCGCAGCGCCTGTATGAGGCCGGGCTGATCACCTATATGCGGACCGACGGGATCGACATGGCACCCGAGGCGGTCCATGCCGCGCGCGATGCGATCAAGGCCAAGTTCGGCGACAAATACGTGCCCTCCAGTCCGCGGATGTACAAGAACAAGGCCAAGAACGCGCAAGAGGCGCACGAATGCATCCGCCCGACCGACATGATGCTGTCGCCCGACAGGCTGAAGGTCAGCGCGGACGATCAGCGCAAGCTTTATGACCTGATCTGGAAACGGACCATCGCCAGCCAGATGGAAGCCGCGCGGATGGAGCGCACCACGGTCGAGATCGCCAGCCCCGACAATCAGGTCGGCCTGCGCGCGACCGGTCAGGTGATCCTGTTCGACGGCTTCCTGCGCGTCTATGACCAGGGACGCGACGATGAGGATGGCGAGGACGGCGCCCGCCTGCCCGCAATCCGGCAGGGCGAGGCTGCCCGACTGGTTACCCAGGCTTTCGACGCAGAATTTGCCAAGGCCCGCGAAAAGCACGACCCCCTGCCTGCTGCGCCCGCAGGACAGCGGGCAGCGCCCGGCCTGCTGCTGAACGACAGCGCCGCCGTGGCCGCGCGCCAGCACTTCACCCAGCCGCCCCCCCGCTATACCGAGGCCACGCTGGTCAAGCGGATGGAGGAACTGGGCATCGGTCGTCCGTCCACCTATGCCAGCATCGTGACGACCATCCAGGACCGGGAATATGTCCGCAAGGACAAGAACCGCCTGATCCCCGAGGACAAGGGCCGGCTGGTCACGGTCTTCCTGACCAAATATTTCCCGCGCTATGTCAGCTATGACTTCACCGCCGATCTGGAAAACGAGCTGGACGAGATCAGTGCGGGCGATCTGGTCTGGCGCGAGGTTCTGGGCCGGTTCTGGAAGGATTTTTCAAAGGCTTTGCAGGGCACCTCGGAACTGCGGATCACCGAGGTTCTCGAGGCGATCGACGAGGCTCTTTCTCCGCACCTTTATCCGCCGCGCGCCGATGGCGGCGATCCGCGCGGGTGCCCGCTGTGCGGCAAGGGGCGGCTGAACCTCAAGACCGCGCGGTCGGGCGGGGCCTTTATCGGCTGCACGAACTATCCGGAATGCCGCTATACCCGTCCGATTTCCGCGCCAGATGGCGAGGAAGCCGTGGGCGACCGCATTCTGGGCGAGGACAACGGCGATCCGATCAGCCTCAAGACCGGCCGCTTTGGCCCCTATGTCCAGCGGGGCGAAGCGACCGAGGACAATCCCAAGCCCGCCCGATCCTCGATCCCCAAGGGCTGGAACGCGGCGACGCTGGATCTGGATCGCGCGGTTCAGTTGCTGTCGCTGCCGCGTCCGGTCGGCGCGCATCCCGATGATGGCGCGATGGTCGAGGCCGGAATCGGCCGCTTTGGCCCCTATGTCAAGCACGGGGCGAAATACGCCAACCTTCCGGACGCGGACGAGGTTTTCACCATCGGCATGAACCGGGCGGTCGAGGTTCTGGCCTCCAAGCAAATCCGTGGCGGTGCCGCCGCCGCAGCGCCCCTGCGCGAACTGGGCGATCATCCCGACGGCGGCGCGATCCAAGTGATGAACGGACGCTATGGTCCCTATGTGAAATGGAACAAGGTGAACGCCACCCTGCCCCGCGATGTCGCACCAGAGGATCTGACGGTCGAACAGGCGCTTGACCTGATCGCCGCGAAGGCCGGAAAATCGCCTGTCAAAAAGAAGGCGGCCCCCAAGGCCAAGGCCGCACCAAAGGCCAAGGCCGTCACCAAGAAACCGGCGGTGAAAAAAGCGCCCGCGCCAAGGACCGCCAAGGGCTGAACGCAGGCAACCCGGTGCTGTGCTGCCCCTCATGCTGCACTGCGGCATTGACTTGGGCTGCATGGCACGCCACAAACGTTTCGCGCTGTTCGATCCATGGGAGGGACGATGAAAAAGGTCTATGCCACTGCGGCCGAGGCACTGGACGGCCTGCTGCAGGACGGAATGTTCATTGCGGCTGGCGGGTTCGGGCTGTGCGGCATTCCCGAACTGCTGATTGCGGCAATCCGCGATGCGGGCACCAAGGATCTGACGGTTGCGTCCAACAACTGCGGGGTGGATGATTTCGGCTTGGGGATCCTGCTGCAAACGCGCCAGATCAGGAAAATGATCAGCAGCTATGTCGGAGAAAACGCCGAGTTCATGCGCCAATACCTGTCGGGCGAACTGGAGCTGGAGTTCAACCCCCAGGGCACGCTGGCCGAACGGATGCGCGCGGGCGGCTGCGGCATTCCCGGTTTTTACACAAAAACCGGGGTCGGCACCGTCATTGCCGAAGGCAAGGAACACAAGGAGTTCGGCGGCCAGACCTATATCCTGGAGCACGGCATCGTGGCGGACCTGTCGATCGTCAAGGCCTGGAAGGCCGACGATACCGGCAACCTGGTGTTCCGCAAGACCGCGCGCAACTTCAACCCGCCCGCCGCCATGTGCGGGCGTGTCTGCGTGGCCGAAGTCGAGGAGATCGTCCCGCGCGGCAGCCTGGACCCCGATCTGATCCACCTGCCCGGCATCTATGTGCACCGCATCGTTCAGGGACAACACGAAAAGCGTATCGAACAGCGCACGGTTCGCAAGCGGGAGGACGCATAATGCCTTGGGATCGCAACCAGATGGCCGCGCGGGCGGCGCAGGAACTGAAAGACGGCATGTATGTGAACCTCGGCATCGGCATCCCCACGCTGGTTGCCAACTATGTCGGCGACAAGGATATCACCCTGCAGTCCGAAAACGGCATGCTGGGCATGGGTCCGTTTCCGTTCGAGGGCGAGGAGGACCCCGACGTGATCAACGCCGGCAAGCAGACCATCACCGAACTGAACCGCACCGCCTATTTCGACAGCGCCACCAGCTTCGGCATGATCCGGGGCGGCAAGATCGCCGCCGCCATCCTGGGCGCGATGGAGGTGTCCGAGAACGGCGACCTGGCGAACTGGATGATCCCCGGCAAGCTGATCAAGGGCATGGGCGGGGCGATGGATCTGGTCGCCGGCGTGGGCCGTGTGATCGTTGTCATGGACCACACCAACAAGGCGGGCGAGTCGAAGGTCTTGCGGGAATGCACCCTGCCGCTGACCGGCAAGGGCGTGGTGGACCGCATCATCACCAATCTGGGCGTCCTGGACGTCGTGCCGGGAGGCTTGCGCATCGTCGAGTGCGCCGAGGGCGTCACCGAGGACGAGCTGCGCGCCGCGACCGAGGCCACCATCGTTTCGTGACCCTTTGCGCCCTGCGGACATGTCGGCGGGGGGCCTTGCCCCCCGTCGCCGTTCCGCCGACTCCCCTCAGGATGTTTGGACCAAGGCAATGCAGGCCAGGCCATGACCGCCGACCAGATCGCCGCCCTGTTCACGCGCCCGGACGGGACGTTCCTGTGCGCCCGCTGGGGACGCCCCGTGGCGCCGGTGATCTTTGGTCTGGCCGATGAAAGCCTGCGCGTCTTTCGCGGTGCGATCCGGGCCGGTTTCGCCCATGCGGGGCATCCGGTCGCAGACACGGATGCCGAAATGGGCGCGAACCTGATGCTGTTCTTCGTGCGCGACTGGACCGATCTGGCAGGCATCCCCGATCTGGACCGCCTGACGGGAATGGCCGATCTGCTGGAACGGCTGCGCCGGGCAGAGGCCGACCAGTACCGCGTCTTTCGCTTTGACGCCGATGGCGGCATCCGCGCCTGCCTCGGGTTCCTGCGCATCTCGGGCGCGCTGGCCGACAGCCACCCCGCCCATCTGGCCGAGGCGTTGTTCATGCGCTGCGCCCTGACATTCGCGGGCAATGTCGTGCCCTCGGCCCCCATGGCGGCGCTGATCCGGGCGGCCTATGCTCCGGTCCTGCCGGTTGCGGCCGCGGACCCGTCCCATGCGCTGCGGCTGGCGGCGCGGGTGGGGAACGCCTGATGCACAGCCTGTCCGTTCGCGTCTATTACGAGGATACCGACCTGGCCGGGATCGTTTATTATGCCAATTACCTCAGGTTCATCGAGCGCGCCCGGTCCGAATGGCTGCGCACCCTGGGCGTCGATCAGGCCGCGATGAAGGCCAAGAGCGGCCGCGTCTTTGCGGTCCGCCGGGTCGAGGCCGATTATCTGCGCCCGGCCCGCTTTGACGATCTGCTGAAGATCGGAACGGTCCTTGTCCAGATCACCGCAGCCCGGATCGTGGTGGATCAGGCGGTTCGTCGGGACGGCGCGACCTTGTTCCAGGCCCGCGTGACGGTGGCCTGCCTGGACGGCGCGGGGCGACCGGTGCGCCTGCCCGGCATCGTGACCCGCGCCTTGACGCGGCCTGCTGGACCTGTCGAAAAGTGACGGCATTGTGTTGCGGCAAGGGGCTGCCACCCGTGCCGCGAAGGCGCTAAAAGGCCCCAAAACCGGTCGCGAAACCGGCCATGCCCGCGACGCATCACGACAAGAAGGCAGTGACGATGGAACCCATCCAGGCCGCCGAGGCCATTGATTTCTCGCTGATGGCGCTGTTTGCGCGGGCGTCGCCGACGGTGCAGGTGGTGATGGTGCTGCTGGTCATCGCCTCGGTCTGGGCCTGGGCGATCATCATCCAGAAGTTCATGGTCTTTGCCCAGGCCCGGCGCGAGGCCGCGCGGTTCGATCGCAGCTTCTGGTCGGGCGAGCCGCTGGACGATCTGTATGACCGGTTGGGCGACCGCCCGAGAGGCGCCCCCGAACGCATCTTCGCGGCCGGGATGACCGAATGGCGCCGCAGCCACCGCGAAGACGGCCGGCTGATCCCGGGCGGTCCGGCCCGCATCGACCGCGCCATGAACGTGGCCATCCAGCGCGAGGAAGCCCGGCTGTTCCGGGGCCTGTCATTCCTGGCGACCGTGGGATCGACTGCGCCCTTTATCGGGCTGTTCGGCACCGTCTGGGGGATCAAGACCGCCTTCGAGGGGATCGCCCTGTCGCAGGACACCAGCCTGGCCGTCGTGGCGCCGGGGATCGCCGAGGCGCTGCTGGCCACCGCCCTGGGCCTGCTGGCGGCGATCCCGGCCGTGGTGTTCTACAACAAGCTGTCGGGCGATGCGGAACGCGTGACCGGCAACTGGGAGGCGTTCGCTGACGAATTCTCGACCCTTCTGTCGCGCCAGATGGACGAGGCCTGAACGATGTCCGCCGCCGTCGTCAAGCGTGTCAGCCGCAAGGGCCGGGGTCGGCGCCGCAACGCGCCGATGGCCGAGATCAACGTGACGCCCTTTGTGGACGTGATGCTGGTGCTGCTGGTGATCTTCATGGTGGCCGCGCCGCTGATGACGGCAGGGGTGCCGCTGAACCTGCCGCAGACCGCCGCCACCGCAGTGCCCGCCGAGCAGGAAGAACCGCTGGTCATCTCGATCCCTGTCAGCGGCGAGGTGATCGTGATGGACGAACCCGTCGCGCCGGACCGGATTGTCACGCATCTGCGCACGATCCTGGCCGGCCGTCAGAGCGAGCGCGTCTTTCTGCGCGCCGACGGGCAGATCCCTTATGCCCGTGTCGTCGAGGTGATGGGCGCGCTGAATGCCGCCGGGCTGACCGACATCGTGCTGGTCACGGATACCGGCGGTCCCCGGATGGACGGCTAGGCCGATGAGCGACCGGGCGGAGCGCATCGGCTGGTGGGTTTCGGGAACGGCGCACGGCGCGCTGATCCTGTGGGCGGTGCTGGGCGGGGTGTTCCTGCGGCCGCAGCCCTCGACCCCGCTGCGTTCCACCCAGGTCGACACCATCAGCAGTGCCGAGTTCGAGGCCCTG
This sequence comes from Paracoccus subflavus, assembly GCF_004310345.1. Taxonomy (GTDB): domain Bacteria; phylum Pseudomonadota; class Alphaproteobacteria; order Rhodobacterales; family Rhodobacteraceae; genus Paracoccus; species Paracoccus subflavus. Next base: position 57,156 of record NZ_SISK01000011.1, read on the forward strand.
GCCGCAGCCTCGCGCGGGGCCGGGCCGGTCGGGTCGGGCGCCACGACGGTTGCGGATCTCGCCGCGCCGCCTGCCGATGCCGGGGCGGCCGAGGCCCCCGCGCCCGCCAGTCCGCCCGACGCCGAAGAGGCGGCGCAGCCCCTGACCCAGCCGGAAGCACCCGAGGCGCGTCCCGACCTGTCCGATTTCGCCCGCCCCGACCCCGTGGCCGTGACCGCCGACCTGTCGCCCCCGGCACTGAACCAGACCCTTGCCGAGGCCGCGCCCGAGGCGCCCTCCGATGCCGAGGCCCGTCCCATCGACACGCAGCCCGCACGGCCCGAGACCCCGGTCGCGGATCAGGCCGCGCAGCCCGTCGCGCCGCGGTCGGAACTGGCGCTTGACCGGTCCGCGCTGCCCCACAGCCGTCCCGAGGGCTTGGTGGAGCGCCGTACCGAGCGGCTTGCCCGGCAGGAGGCCGAACGCCGGGCCGTGGCCGAAGCTGCCCGCGCAGCCGCGGAAGCAGAGGCCGCTGCGGCCGAGGAACGCCGCCTGAGTGCCGAACGCGCGGCCGCCAAGGAAGCCGCCCGCCGCGCCGAGGCCGAGCGTCAGGAAGCCCAGCGTCAGGCGGAAGCAGAGGCCCAGCGTCAGGCGAAGGAAGCCCGCAGCGCGGAGGCCGAACGGCAGGCTCGGGCCGAGCGCGAGGCTGCCGAGGCGGCCAGCCGGGCCGAGGAGGAACGCCAGGCCGAAGCGCAACGGGCCGCCGAACGGCAGGCCGAGGAGGCGCGTCGGGCCGCCGAGGCGCGGGAAGCAGAGCGGCAGGCTGAGGAACGGCGACAGGCCGAGGCCGAGCGGCAGGCTGCCGAGGCGCGCCGGGCCGAGGAGGAACGCCAGGCCGAAGAACGCCGCGCCGCCGAGGCGGCAGAGCGGGAAGCCGAAGAACGCCTTGCCGCCGAGCGGGAATCGGCGGAACGCGAAGCTGCCCAGCGGGAGGCTGCGGCGCGCGAAGCCCAGGAACGCGAGGCTGCCGCCCGGCAGCAGGCGCTCGAGGATGCGCTGCGGGAAGCGCAGGAGAACACGGACGCCGCCGGCCAGGATCAGACAGCGGCAACCGGAGAGGGGCCGGGCGCCGCCACGCAGACGATCGAAGGGGGTTCGGGGGCATCCGCCGCTCAGGATCCGCTGGCGGCGGCGTTGGCCGGGGCCATGTCGGCCTCGGAGGCGCCGGCTGATCCGGCCCCCCTGCCCGGCACGGCCGAGCCGATGCAGCTTGCCCCCTCGTCCCTGCAGGCCCTGCCCGACGAGATCGGGATGTCCAGCCTGTCGCAGGACCAGCCTCTGTCGCTGGCCGAACGCGACGTCTTTCGCACGGCCCTGCGCCAGTGCTGGAACGAGGGCGCGCTGTCGGTCGAGGCGCGGGGGATGGCCGTCGCGGTGGCCTTCAGCATGACCGCCGACGGCCGGCCGATCGGCGACACGCTGCGCATCGCCGATTTCCGGGGCGGTTCCGAGGACGGCGCCCGCCATGCCTTTGACGTGGCGCGGCGTGCGATCATGATGTGCGGGGCAACGGGCTTTCCGTTGCCTTTGGACAAGTATAGCCGTTGGCGCGATGTGGTTGTCGAGTTTCGCCCCGACGGGATCGGGTTCGACTAGGCCTTGCCGGTTTCCCGGCGGCGCCGGAAAGGAAAAGGACATGATGCTTCGCCTTCTGACATTCGCCCTGTCCCTGACAGTTGCGGGCATTGCCCTGCCGGTCCCGCCCGCCTTGGCGCAGGACGGCCCCCTCAGGATCGAACTGACCGATGGCGTGACGGAACCCCTGGCCATCGCTCTTCCGCCCTTTCACGGGGATGCCGGGATCGCGGCCCGTATCCGCGACGTGGTGGCGGCCGACCTGACGGGCACCGGCCTGTTCCGGGATGTCGGTCCGGGCAGTGCCGCCTCGCAGCCTGCCAGCTTTTCCGAGGCCATCGCCTATGAAGACTGGCGCGCCCTGGGCGCCCAGGCGCTGGTGTCGGCCGAGGTGACGCAGGCGGAAGAGGCCATCAGCGTCAAGTTCAGGCTGTTCGATGTTTATGCGGGCGAGGCGCAGGGCGACGGGATGCAGTTCGATGCCCGGGCGGCCGACTGGCGCCGCGCAGCCCACAAGATCGCGGACCAGATCTATGCACGCTTGACGGGCGAGCAGCCCTATTTCGACAGCCGGGTGGCCTTCGTGCAGGAAACCGGTCCCAAGGATGCGCGGATCAAGCGGATCGGCGTCATGGACTATGACGGGCAAAACATCCTGTGGATGACCGACAGTTCCTCGCTGGTCCTGGCCCCGCACTTCTCGCGCGATGGGCAGCGGCTGGTCTATACCAGCTTCGACAGCGGGTTTCCCCAGATCCGCGTCATGGACATCGCAACGGTTTCGTCACGCCCGCTGACCCAGGACACCGGCAGCATGGCCTTTTCGCCCCGCTTCAGCCCCGACGGGCGCTGGATCGCCTATTCCCGCGAGCAGGGCGGCAATACCGACATCTGGCTGATGGACGCGGCCACCGGCGCCCAGCGGCCGCTGGTCCAGTCGCCTGCCATCGACACGGCGCCCAGCTTCAGCCCCGACGGGCAGCGGATCGTGTTTGAATCCGACCGCTCGGGCAGTCCGCAACTTTATATCGCCGGGCTCGAGGGGGGCGAACCGGTGCGCATCACCTTTGGCGACGGGCGCCACGGATCGCCCGCCTGGTCACCCAAGGGGGACCTGATCGCCTTCACCCGGCAGGTCGGCAACCGGTTCCAGATCGCGACCGTGGCAACCGACGGATCGAACGAGAAAACTTTGACCGAATCCTTTCTTGACGAGTCCCCCTCCTGGGCGCCCAATGGCCGGGTCGTGATGTTCACCCGCGTGACGCCGGGCGGCAACGGCCAGCCGCAACTGCATTCGGTGGATATCACCGGGCGCAACATGCGTCCGCTGAACCTTGACTTTGCCGCCTCGGACCCGTCTTGGGGTCCATTGATGCCTTGAAGCCCCGCATCGGAAGGATAAGCCCGATGAGTCTGCCCGCACGATCCCCCGCCGCCCTTCTGCTGCTTGGCCTGGCCGCCTGCGCCCAGCCCGCGCCCCCGCCGGTCCAGACGGCGGTGATCGACCCCTATGCCAATGCGACGGGGGGCGCGCTGTATCAGGGCGATCTGGCCGGCGGAACCCTGGGGATCGAGGCGACGGCCGAATATTTCAACGGCACCGTGGGCAACACGGTGCTGTTTGCCGCCGATCAGGCAACCCTGACGGCCGAAGCGCGGGCGATCCTGACACGGCAGGCGGAATGGCTGAAAACCCATACGACCTTCAACGCCGTGGTGCAGGGCCATGCCGAGGAAACCGGCACCCGCGAATACAACCTGGCCCTGGGCGCCCGCCGCGCCAGTGCGGTGCAGGAATATCTGGTCGCGCAGGGCGTCGGATCTGGTCGGGTGCGCACGCTGAGCTTTGGCAAGGAACGTCCCCTGGCGGTCTGTTCGGACGAGGCCTGCTGGGCCCAGAACCGTCGTGCCGTGACCGTGGTCAGCCCGGCCGGGACCGGATCGTGATCGCCCGCCTTGTCATCCTGGCTGTCCTGACGCTGGGCCTGCCGGCTGTGGCGCAGGAACCCACCCTGGCCGATTTGCGCGCCGAACTGGCTGAACTGCGCGGTCAGGTGCAATCGCTGCGCTCGGAACTGGTCGCCTCGGGAACCGAGGGCTATCAGGCGGTGGGCGGCGTCGAGGCGATCGACCGCATGAATGCCATGGAACACCGACTGGCGCGACTGACCGACCAGACCGAGCAGTTGGGAAACCGCATCGACCGGATCGTGACCGAGGCCGGCCGCCGGATGGCGGACTTTGAATTCCGGCTGTGCGAAATGGACACGGCCTGCGACCTGTCTGCGCTGACCATGCAGGACCTGGGGCGGACAGGCAGCCCGGTGCCGAACCTCGGCCCCGCAATGCCGCCCGCCGACACGAACCGCAAGCCCACCAGCGCGGGCGAACAATCGGATTTCGACGCGGCCCGGCAGGTCATGGCCAGCGGCGATTTCCGCCGCGCGGCGGAAATGTTCGGGGCGGTGGCCCAGGCCCATGCCGGCGGCGCCCTGACGGCCGAGGCGCTGTTCCTGCGGGGTGCGGCCCTGGACGGCGCGGGTGACGCAACGGCCGCAGCCGCAGCCTGGCTGGAAGGCTTTGCAGCCGATCCCGACGGCCCCCGCGCCGCCGAAAGCCTGCTTGGCATCGCCCGCGTCATCGCCGACGAGGGCGATCCGACCGCAGCCTGCCTGTATCTGTCCGAGATTCCGGCGCGCTTTCCCGGCACCCCCTTTGCCGCCGAGGCCGAAACCCGGCTGAGCCGACTTGCCTGCGGCGACCGTGGCCTTGCCGCGAATGACGGGATGGATCTGTCCGGCGATCCGGCCGATCAACCCTGACGCCATGACGTTGACCGCCGCCGATCCAGCCTTTGCCGTTCACGCCGCGCTGGACCGGCTGGCCGCCGACATGCCCGCGCTTGGCATCGCGGTGTCGGGCGGCGGCGATTCGGTGGCGCTGATGCATATGGCGGCGGACTGGGCCCGCGGCCGCCGGATCATGGTGGCCACCGTGGATCACGGCCTGCGGGCCGACAGCGCCGCCGAGGCACGCGGGGTCGCCCGAGCCGCCCGCGCCCTGGGCTTGGCCCATGCCACCCTGCTGTGGCAGCGCGACACCGAGGCCGGCAACCTGATGGCCAATGCCCGCGACGCGCGGCTGCGCCTGCTGGCCGGATGGGCGCGGCGCAACGGCCTCTCGGCCGTTCTTTTGGGGCATACGGCGGATGATCAGGCGGAAACGTTGCTGATGCGGCTTGCGCGGGGGTCGGGCATCGACGGCCTGGCCTCGATGGCGGAATGGCGCGACGCCTTCGGGATCAGGTGGCTGCGTCCCATGCTGGGGGTCGGGCGGCAGACGCTGCGCGATTGGCTGGAGGTGCGTGCCATTCCCTGGATCGACGATCCCAGCAACGACAGCGACGATTTCGAGCGTATCCGGGTCCGAAAGACCATCGGCGCAGCGGGCCTGGACATCGCGGCCCTGGCCCGCGCCGCCAGACACATCGGCGAGGCGCGCGATGCCCTGGCCCATTATGCGGCCCATGCCGCGCGTGATGTCGTTGTCCGCAACGGCAGCCTGATCCTGCCGCGCCGTCCGTTTGTCGAAGCCCCGCCCGAGATCCGGCGGCGGCTGATCGTCGCAGCCTGCCGCTGGATCACAGGCGCGGATTATCCCCCGCGCCGCAACACGGTGCTGCACGCCCTGGGCGCCATCGCCACCAGCCAGCGCGTCACGCTGGACGGCGCCTTGATCGACCCGGCCGGCGACCGCATCCGCCTGTTCCGCGAAACCGCCGCCGCCCTGCGTGCCCCCGACGTTCATAGCGGGGTTTGGGACAATCGCTGGATCATCAGCGGCCTGAAACCCGGCCAGCGCGTCGCGGCCCTCGGCACCGGAGAGGTCGCGCGCGTGAAATGGCGTCTGGCGGGCCTTGCCCGGGACGAAGCCGCCGCGACCCCGGCGATATGGGACGGCGATCGACTGGTCGCGGCACCCCTGGTTCGCGCCACCGCGCCCTATGACGTGCGTCCCCTGCGCAGCATCGCCGATTTCCGCCGCCTTGTAATGGCGCATTGAACCTGCGCCAATAATCCCTATTTTCAACGCAAACGTCCTTCCCCCGGAGATCCGCCTTGGGCAATGCACGCAACCTCGCCTTCTGGGTCGTTCTGTTTCTGATGATCCTGGCGCTGTTCAACCTGTTCAGCGACGGCGCGAACACCATGAACAGCCGGCAGATCAGCTATTCCGACTTCATCCAGCGGGTCGATAACGATCAGGTTGCCGGTGTGGTGATCGACGGTGAGGAGCTTGCGATCACCGGCACCGACGGAAACCAGTATTCGACCATTCGCCCCCAGGGCGAAGATATTGCCGAACGGCTGATCGCGCAGAATGTCGATGTCCGGGTCGTGCGCCAGCAGCAGTCGGGCTTCATGTCCCTGCTGGGGGTCTGGCTGCCCTTCATCCTGCTGATCGGGGTCTGGATCTTCTTCATGAACCGGATGCAGGGCGGCGGCAAAGGGGGTGCGATGGGCTTTGGCAAGTCGCGCGCCAAGCTTCTGACCGAAAAGCACGGCCGCGTCACATTCGACGACGTGGCGGGCATCGACGAGGCCAAGGAAGAACTGGAAGAAATCGTCGAATTCCTCCGCAACCCGCAGAAGTTCAGTCGCCTGGGCGGCAAGATTCCCAAAGGCGCGCTGCTGGTCGGACCTCCGGGAACCGGCAAGACCCTGCTGGCCCGCGCCATCGCCGGCGAGGCGGGCGTGCCGTTCTTCACCATCTCGGGCTCGGACTTCGTGGAAATGTTCGTGGGCGTCGGCGCGTCCCGCGTCCGCGACATGTTCGAACAGGCCAAGAAATCCGCCCCCTGTATCGTCTTCATCGACGAGATCGACGCCGTGGGCCGTGCCCGTGGCGTAGGGATCGGCGGCGGCAACGACGAACGTGAACAGACGCTGAACCAGCTTCTGGTGGAAATGGACGGATTCGAGGCGAACGAGGGCATCATCATCGTTGCCGCCACCAACCGCCGCGATGTTCTGGACCCCGCCCTGCTGCGTCCCGGCCGCTTTGACCGCCAGATCCATGTGCCCAATCCCGACATCAAGGGCCGCGAAAAGATCCTGTCGGTTCATGCCCGCAAGGTGCCGGTCGGCCCGGACGTGGATCTGCGCATCATCGCACGCGGCACGCCCGGTTTCTCGGGCGCCGACCTGATGAACCTGGTGAACGAGGCCGCGCTGATGGCCGCCCGCATCGGTCGCCGTTTTGTCAGCATGGAGGATTTCGAGAACGCCAAGGACAAGGTGATGCTGGGCGTCGAACGCCGCAGCATGGTCCTGACGCCGGAACAAAAGGAAAAGACCGCCTATCACGAGGCCGGCCATGCCGTCGTCGGGCTGTCGCTGCCGAAATGCGATCCGGTCTACAAGGCCACGATCATTCCGCGCGGCGGGGCCTTGGGGATGGTGGTGTCCCTGCCCGAAATCGACCGTCTCAACTTTCACAAGGACGAGGCCAAGCAGAAGCTGGCGATGACCATGGCCGGCAAGGCCGCCGAGATCATCAAATACGGCGAAGAAGGCGTGTCCAACGGGCCGGCGGGCGATATCCAGCAGGCCAGTTCCCTTGCCCGTGCGATGGTGATGCGCTGGGGCATGTCCGACAAGGTCGGCAATATCGACTATGCCGAGGCGCACGAGGGCTATAACGGTTCGACCGGCGGCTTTTCGATTTCCGCGGCGACCAAGGAACTGATCGAGCAGGAAGTCCGCGATCTGATCGAGGAAGGCTATCAGACCGCGCGCCGCATCCTGCTGGAAAAGGAAACCGAATTCGAACGGATGGCCCAGGGCCTGTTGGAATACGAGACCCTCACCGGCGAGGAAATCGGCAAGATCCTGCGGGGCGAACCGCTTGGCGGTGATGACGATACGCCAAGCAGCCTGATCCCCTCGGTCACGGCAATTCCGAAGGCGGGCAAGCCAGCCACTGGTGGCGATCCCGCCCCGGCATGACGACCCCATCCCCGGCCTTTGTGCCGGGGTCTTTCTTTATGTCTTGCAGCCCGGTGCCGTCCGGTGCATCCCCCGCCAGATGATGGAGGGTCCGATGCAGACAGACGACATCTCGGACATGAACACGCTGCGCGCCCATATCGACGCGCTTGACGAACAGGTGATCGGCCTGCTGGCACAGCGCCATGCCTTGATCGCCCGCGCCGCTCAGATCAAGAAACAGATCGGCCTGCCCGCCCGCATTGATGACCGGGTCGAGGAAGTTGTCGCAAATGCCGGCCGCCACGCCGCATTGCGCGGGCTGGACCGGACCTTGATCGAGAATATCTGGCGGCAACTGGTCGAGGCTGCGATCGCGCAGGAAGACCGCTATCTGAACGGAGATCGCCCGTGACCGCCACCCCGCCCATGACTGCACGACTGATCGACGGCAAGGCATTCGCCGCCGACCTGCGCGTCCGCATCGCAAGGGAAGTCGCGGCCCTGGAAAAGCGGGGCATCACCCCCGGCCTTGCCGCGGTCCTGGTGGGCGACAATCCGGCAAGCCAGGTCTATGTCCGGTCCAAGGGCCGGATGACGCAGGAGGTCGGCATGAACTCGTTCGAGCACCGCCTGTCCGCAGACACGCCGCAGGCCGACCTGCTGGCGCTGATCGGCCGGTTGAATGCCGATTCGGCGGTGAACGGCATCCTTGTGCAACTGCCCCTGCCACGGCAGATGGACGAATCGGCGGTCATCAATGCCATCGACCCGGCCAAGGATGTGGACGGCTTTCACATCCAGAACGTCGGGCGGCTTGCGACGGGCCAGAAGGCGATGGTGCCCTGCACGCCGCTGGGCTGTCTGATGCTGTTGCGCGATCAGATGGGCGACCTGTCGGGCAAAAGCGCGCTTGTGATCGGGCGCAGCAATATCGTCGGCAAGCCGATGGCCCAGTTGCTGCTGCGTGACAGCGCGACGGTGACGATTGCCCATTCCCGGACCGCCAACCTGCCCGACCTGTGCCGTCAGGCCGACATCATCGTGGCAGCGGTGGGCCAGCCGTGCTTCGTGCAGGGCGACTGGATCAAGCCGGGGGCGACGGTGATCGACGTGGGCATCAACCGGGCCGGTGACCGGCTGATCGGCGACGTGGATTTCGACACGGCCCGCCATGTCGCAGGCGCCATCACCCCCGTCCCCGGCGGCGTCGGTCCCATGACAATCGCCTGCCTGCTGGCCAATACCCTGACCGCCACGGCGCGCGCCAACGGCCTGCCCGATCCCGAAGGGCTGACCCCCTAACTGTCAAACAGGTTGGGCTGCGATGGCTGGGCAGGCGCCGCAAGACCCAGGTGCCGCCAGGCGCCCGCGGTCAGTTGCCGGCCACGGGGGGTCCGGGCGACCAGGCCCTGCTGCAGCAGATACGGCTCGATCACTTCCTCGATCGCATCGCGGCTTTCGGACAGGGCGGCGGACAGGGTTTCCACCCCCACCGGGCCGCCACCGTAATGTTCGGCCATCTGCATCAGGTAACGCCTGTCGGCCCCGTCCAGCCCCATGTCGTCCACGCCCAGACGGGTCAGGGCGGTGTCGGCGATCCGGCGCGTCAGACGGCCGTCGCCCTCGACCAGGGCGAAATCCACCACGCGCCGCAGCAATCGACCGGCGATGCGGGGGGTGCCACGGGCGCGGCGGGCGATTTCGCGCGTGCCGTCGGGTTCGGCGTGGATGCCCATCAGACGCGCGCCCCGCTGCACGATCAGGTCCAGTTCGGCGATCGTATAGAACTCCAGCCGGGTCGGAATGCCGAACCGGTCGCGCAACGGCGTGGTCAGCAGGCCAAGCCGAGTGGTGGCGCCGACCAGCGTGAAGGGCTGCAATTCGATCCGCACGGTCCGCGCGGCAGGCCCTTCGCCGATCACCAGATCCAGTTCGAAATCCTCCATCGCGGGATACAGGATCTCCTCGACCGCCGGATTCATCCGATGGATTTCGTCGATGAACAGCACGTCGCGGGATTCCAGGTTGGTCAGGATCGCGGCCAGATCGCCCGCCCGCGCCAGCACCGGCCCGGATGTCATGCGGAAGTTGACGCCCAGTTCGCGCGCCATGATCTGCGCCAGCGTGGTCTTGCCCAGGCCGGGCGGGCCGAAGAACAACGTGTGATCCATGGCCTTGCCGCGCATCCGGGCGCTTTCGATGAACACGCGCAGGTTCGCGCGCGCATCCGCCTGGCCCACGAATTCGGACAGCATCTGCGGGCGCAGGGCGCGGTCCTCGGTTTCGCCTTCGATGGGTTCGGGGCGCAGGGTGGGATCGGGCTGGATCATCAGCGGCCCCAGGGACCGTCGTCGCGGCCGCTGCGCGGGATCGGCGAACGACGTTCGGCTGCAGCAGGGCCGTGGCCGTTCATCGCCATCAGCCGGGCGATCCGTTCCTCGGTCGGGGGATGGGTGGCAAACAGGCTGTCCATGCGCAACCCGTTCAGCGGGTTGATGATGAACAAGGAGGCCGCCGCCGGGTTCTTTTCCGCCGGAATGTTCAGCGTCCGCCCCGCCAGTTGCGAAATCCGCGCCAGGGCCGAGGCCAGGGCCTGCGGCTGGCCGCTGATCTGCGCGCCTGTCGCGTCGGCCTCGTATTCGCGGGCGCGGGAAATGGCCATCTGCACCATCATCGCGGCCAGCGGCGCAAAGATCATCGCCAGGATCGCGCCCAGGCCACCGCCCCGGTCGTCGCGCCCGCCGGTGAACAGCATCATGTTGCCCATCATGGCAATGGCGCCCGCCATGGTCGCGGTGACGGTCATGGTCAGCGTGTCGCGGTGCTTGATATGGGCCAGTTCATGCGCGATCACGCCCGCAATTTCATCCCGCGACAGGCTGGCGACCAAGCCCTGAGTCACCGCGACCGCAGAGTTTTCCGGGTTGCGGCCCGTCGCGAATGCATTGGGTTGCTGGGTCGGCAAAAGATACAGTTTCGGCATCGGCAGGTCGGCCCGCCGCGCCAGTTCGGCGGTCAGCGCGTAAAGATCGCCGCCCTGTTGCGGCGACAGTTCCACCGCGCCCTGCTGGCGCAGCACCATCTTGTCGCTGTTCCACCAGGAAAAAACGTTCATGCCGCCGGCCAGCACCAGCGCCATGACCGCGCCGCCCTGTCCGCCCAGCATCCAGCCCAGGGCCATGACCAGGGCGGTCATGGCGGCCATCAGGACAAAGACCTTTGCGTTTCCGTGCATCGTCAACCCCCGCGTCATTCCTTGGGCGCAAGCAGGCGCAGCGCCGCCCGGATCAACGCGGGCGTTTGGGCGGTGGGTTCCCGCGCCTGCGCCTCGGCCACGGCCTGGGCCGCTTCGCTGGCAGCATAGCCCAGATTGGTCAGGGCGGACAGCGCCTCGGACGTGGCGCGGGCGGCCAGCATCGCGTCGGACGGTGCGGCGGGCCTGGCTGCGGGGGGCGTGGCGGTTTCGATGACCGCTGCATCGGCCTCGACCATCGTCACGCCCATGTCCACCGACAGCGTCGCGCCCAGGGCCATGATCGCGGGCGCCTTGTCTTTCAGTTCCAGCACCACCCGCTGCGCCAGCTTCGGACCCACACCGTTGGCCTTGCGGACCATGGCCCAGTCACCCAGTGCGATCGCGCGCGCCAGCCCTTCGGGGCCAAGCGTGCCCAGGATCGCCAGCGACACCTTGGCGCCGACGCCCTGCACGCCGGTCAGCAGCCGGTGCCATTCCTTTTCCAGCATCGACGCAAAGCCGAACAGTTGCAGCAGATCCTCGCGCACCATCAGGTCGGTATAAAGCGCGACCGCCTGCCCCACCGGCGGCAGGCTGGCCGCGGTGCGTTCGCTGACATGGACGATATAGCCGACGCCGCGCACGTCGATCAGGACGTGATCGCGGGCCCGATGCAGGATGATCCCGGCGATGCGCCCGATCATGCGGACCGTTCCACGATGCGCAGCGACCGGCCCTGCAGATGGCGGGCATGGCAGATGGCGATGGCCAGCGCGTCGGCCGCGTCGGCGCTGTCGAAGACGACACCGGGAAGCTGGACCTTTACCATGTGCTGCACCTGTTCCTTGCCGGCGTGTCCCACGCCGACCACGGTCTTCTTCACAGCATTCGGGGCGTATTCGCCGATGGCCAGCCCCGCCTCGGCGGGTGCCAGCAGGGCGATGCCGCGTGCCTGTCCCAGCTTCAGCGTGCCGACCGCGTCCTTGTTGACAAAAGTCTGTTCCACCGCCGCGGCATCGGGCGCATGGGCCGCGATCACCCCGCACAGTCCGCGATACAGTTGCGACAGCCGTGTGCCCAGATCGCCCGCCTCGGTCTGGATCACGCCGTTGGCGATATGGCGCAGGCGCGAACCATCGACGGCGATCACGCCCCAGCCCATGTTCCTCAGCCCAGGATCGATGCCCAGAACCCGCATGACGCCCCTTTCGTTTTCCGAAGGACTAGCACGAAAGGCGAACATTTGCCTAGGGGCCTATTCCTCGATCACGTCCAGGACGCCGGGAACGGCGCGCAGGGCCTGGCGGGCGGGGGTGGTCAGGGGGGCATCGTTCGCGACCTCGATCTCGATCACCGTGCCGCCGTCGCGGAGGCGCAGCACAACCGGGCCCCGAGAGCGGGCGGGGACGGTGATCTCGGTCCGGATGCGGGCCAGCGTCTCGGCCAGGCGGGCGATGGTGTCGCCGCCCTGCATCTCGACCGCCAGGCAGCCCGCGCCCGCATCGGCCACCACGTTGTCCAGCAGATCAATCGCATTCGCCAGCATCTTCACCCCATCGCCAGATGGTTCGGCCTTGACCTGCAGGACCACGTTCTGTCCCGGTTCCAGCCGGTCGCGGGATGCCGTCAGCAGGTCGGAAAACACCGTCACCTCGTAAAGCCCGGTCGGGTCGGACAGGCTGACAAAGGCATAGGGCGTGCCCTTGGCCGACTTGCGTTCCATTCGCGCGGCGACCGTGCCGGCGATGCTGGCAACCAGCGGCCCGCCCAGCGCCGCTTGGCCGATTTCGGCCAGGGTCTGGACCTTCTTGCGCCTCAGCGCGGGCAGGTAGTCGTCAAGAGGATGGCCCGACAGATAGAACCCGATGGCCTTGTGCTCCTCGCCCAGCTTTTCGGTGGGCAGCCAGACGGGGGCAATGGGCGCACGGGGCGGCGGCAGATCCTCGCCCCCGCCGAACAGCGATGTCTGGCTGGACGCCGCCTGATCCTGCACCGCCGCCGACCAGGCACACAGCGCATCCAGCCCTTTCAGGATGCGGGCGCGGTTGTCGTCCAGGCCGTCAAAGGCCCCGGCGCGGGCCAGCATTTCCAACGGGCGCTTGCCTACGCGCTTCATGTCCACGCGGCGGGCAAAATCGTGAAGATCGCCGAACGGCGTGTCGCCGCGGGCTTCGTGGATCAGCTTCATCGCCTCGATGCCCACGCCTTTCAATGCGCCGAGGGCGTAGTGGATGCGGCCTTCCTGCACGCTGAAAGTGGGGGCCGACCGGTTCACGCAGGGCGGCACGATCTCGATCCCCATCCGGTCGCATTCGCGTTTGTAGACAGCCAGCTTGTCGGTCAGGTGGATATCGCAGTTCATCACCGCGGCCATGAACTCGACCGGGTGGTTCGCCTTGAGCCACGCCGTCTGATAGCTGACCACGGCATAGGCCGCCGCGTGCGATTTGTTGAAACCGTAGTTGGCGAACTTTTCCAGCAGATCAAAGACCTCGCCCGCCTTCTTGGCGTCCACGCCGTTTGCCACCGCGCCATCGACGAATTTCGGGCGCTCCTTGGCCATTTCGCTGGCGATCTTCTTGCCCATCGCGCGGCGCAGCAGGTCGGCGCCGCCCAGCGAATAGCCCGCCATGACCTGCGCGATCTGCATCACCTGTTCCTGATAGACGATGATGCCCTGCGTTTCGGCCAGGATATGGTCGATGCTGGGATGGATGGATTCCAGTTTCCGCAGGCCGTTCTTGACCTCGCAATAGGTGGGGATGTTCTCCATCGGGCCGGGACGGTACAGCGCCACCAGCGCCACGATATCCTCGATGCAGGTGGGGCGCATCCGGCGCAGCGCGTCCATCATGCCGCTGGATTCCACCTGGAACACGGCAACAGTACGGGCACTGGCGAACAGGTCGTAGCTGGCCTTGTCGTCCAGCGGGATATGGGCGATCTGGTTTTCGGTGCCGGACGGAGGGTCGTAGATCTGTCGCCCGTCCGCCGCGACATGCAGCGGCCGGCCCTGCCCGTTGATCAGGTCCACCGCGTTCTGGATGACGGTCAGCGTCTTCAGGCCCAGGAAGTCGAACTTGACCAGCCCGGCCTGTTCCACCCATTTCATGTTGAACTGCGTGGCCGGCATGTCCGAGGCCGGATCGCGATACAGCGGCACCAGCCGGTCCAGCGGGCGGTCGCCGATCACCACGCCCGCCGCATGGGTGGATGCGTTGCGGTACAGACCTTCCAGCTTTTCGGCGTAATCCAGCAGCCGGGCCACCACCTCCTCGCGCGCGGCCTCGCGCAGGCGGGGTTCGTCGGCGCGGGCACGCGCGATGCTGACGGGCTTGACGCCCTCCAGCGGGATCATCTTGGACAGGCGGTCCACCTGGCCGAATGGCATCTGCAGCACGCGGCCCACGTCGCGCACCGCGGCCTTGGACAGCAGCGCGCCGAAGGTGATGATCTGGCCCACCTTGTCCTTGCCGTAACGGTCCTGGACATAGCGGATCACCTCCTCGCGCCGGTCCATGCAGAAGTCGATGTCGAAATCGGGCATGGACACGCGTTCGGGGTTCAGGAACCGTTCGAACAGCAGGTTATAGCGCAGCGGATCCAGGTCGGTGATGGTCAGCGCATAGGCCACCAGCGACCCCGCCCCCGAACCCCGGCCCGGACCCACGGGAATGTCGTGATCCTTGGCCCATTTGATGAAATCGGCCACGATCAGGAAATAGCCGGGAAAGCCCATCTGCTCGATGATGCCCAGCTCAAACTCCAGCCGGGCCTGGTATTCCTCGACCGGGACGGCATGGGGGATGACGCGCAGCCGCGCCTCCAGCCCGGCGCGGGCCTGACGGCGCAGCTCGTCCACCTCGTCGTCGGCGAATCGGGGCAGGATCGGGGCATGCTTTTTCACCGCAAAGGCGCAGCGGCGGGCGATTTCCACGGTGTTCTCCAGCGCCTCGGGCAGGTCGGCGAACAGCACCGCCATTTCCTCGGCCGACTTGAAGTAATGCTGCGGCGTCAGGCGGCGGCGGGGCTGTGACTGGTCCACATAGGCCTTTTCGGCGATGCAGATCAGCGCGTCATGGGCCTCGAACATGTCGGGCCTGGCGAAATAGACGTCGTTCGTGGCGACCAGCGGCAGGGATTTCGCATAGGCCAGATCGATCAGCCCGGCCTCGGACGCGGCCTCGGCGGCCATCAGATGGCCGTTCTCGCCCGGATGGCGCTGCAGTTCGACGTAAAGCCGGGTCGGAAAGGCTGCGGCCAGCCGGTCGGCCAGGGCATCGGCCCTGTCCCCCTGCCCCTGCGCGATCAGGCAGCCCAGCGGCCCGGCAGGCCCGCCGGTCAGGCAAATCAGCCCCTCGGCATGGGCGCACAACTCGTCCACCGTGACATGCGGCAGGGCGCCGCCATCGCGCAGATACAGGCAGGACGACAGCGCCATCAGGTTCAGCCAGCCCGCCTGATTCTGCGCCAGCAGCACCATCGGCCCGGTGGCATGGCTTGAAATTTCGGGGGCCTGCACGGTGATCTGGCAGCCGATGATCGGCTGGACGCCCTTGTCCATCGCCTTTACGCTGAATTCCAGGGCCGCGAACAGGGCGTTGGTGTCGGTCAGCGCCACGGCCGGCATTCCGGCATCCGCCGCCAGTCCGGGCAGCTTGCCCACCGGGATTGCACCTTCCAGCAACGAATGTTCGGAATGTGTGCGAAGGTGAATGAATCGGGGGGGGTGCGCGGGCATATCCGGTTTTTATCGCGAACTGTCGAAACAGCGCAATTGCCCAAGACCATCCGACCGGGATAAGCAGGACAAGGACTTGACCAAGGGGACAAATTTGACCGACGCGGCAGTTTTCCGGGCACAGGGGATCGGCAAATCCTATCCCGGCGTCCGCGCCAATGATGACGTGTCCTTTTCGGTCGAGGCGGGGGAAATCCACGCCCTGCTGGGCGAGAACGGCGCGGGCAAGTCCACCCTGGTCAAGATGATCTATGGCCTCGTGCGTCCCGATGACGGCGAGATGACGCTGAACGGCCAGCCGCACCAACCTGCCGATCCCCGCGCGGCGCGGGCTGCGGGCGTGGCCATGGTGTTCCAGCATTTTTCGCTGTTCGACGCGCTGACGGTCGCCGAAAACATCGCCCTGGGGATGGAGAACCCGCCCCACCGGCACGCCTTGTCGGCCCGGATCGCGCAGGTCAGCCAGGATTTCGGCCTGCCCCTGAACCCCGCGCGCCGTGTCGTCACCCTGTCGGCGGGCGAGCGCCAGCGGGTCGAGATCATCCGCTGCCTGCTGCAGAACCCGCGCCTGCTGATCATGGACGAACCCACCAGCGTCCTGACCCCGCAAGAGGCCGAGTTGTTGTTCGCCACCCTGCGCAAGCTGGCCGACGGGGGAACGGCGATCCTGTATATCAGCCACAAGCTTGACGAAATCCGCGCCCATTGCGACCGCGCCACGATCCTGCGCCATGGCCGCGTGGTGGACAGTTGCGATCCCCGCGCCCACTCCGCCCGCACCCTGGCGGCAATGATGGTGGGCGGCGAGATGCGCCCCATCGACCGCAGCGGACGCCGGACGGGCGAGGTTCTTTTGCAGGTGCGCGCCCTGTCCCAGCCCGCCCCCACGGCCGAAGGCACGGCGCTGAAGGGCGTTACCCTGACCCTGCGCGCGGGCGAGATCCTGGGCATCGGCGGGGTTGCGGGCAACGGCCAGGACGAGTTGCTGGCCGCGCTGTCGGGCGAGGTTCGCAGCGCCCCCGGCACCGTTCTGCTGGAAGGCGCCGACCTGTCCCGCCTCGGCCCCGAGGGCCGCAGGGTGGCAGGCCTTCTGGCCGCGCCCGAGGACCGGCTGGGCCATGCCGCTGTTCCGGATTTCAGCCTGACGGACAACACGCTGCTGACCGCAGGGGCGCGCAAGGGACTGGTCCGCAAGGGATTGATCGACCGCCCCGCCGCCCGCGCCTATGCCGCCGATGTCATCCGCGCCTTCGACGTGCGCACCCCCGGACCCGGCACCACCGCCAAGGCCCTGTCGGGCGGCAACCTGCAAAAATTCGTCATCGGCCGAGAGGTCATGCAGACCCCCCGCGTGCTGGCGGTGAACCAGCCCACCTGGGGCGTCGATGCGGGCGCCGCCGCCGCCGTGCGCCAGTCGCTGCTGGATCTGGCGCGATCGGGCGCGGGCGTGATCGTGATCTCTCAGGATCTGGATGAACTGCTGGAGCTTTCAGACCGCTTCTGCGCCCTGAACGAGGGCCGCCTGTCCGATCCCGTCACGACCGAGGGGCTGACCCTGGACCGGATCGGCCTGATGCTGGGCGGCGCGCACGGGATGGAGGTCGCCCATCCATGATCCGCCTTGTTCCCCGCACCGAAACCCCTGCCCTGCTGCAGGTCGCCATTCCTCTTCTGGCGGTGCTGGCGACGATGCTGGCGGGCGGCATCCTGTTCGGCGTGATGGGCTATGACCCTGTGGCCGCCATCAAAACGATCTTCTGGGATCCGCTGTTCGGCCCTGCCGCCAGCTATTCCCGCCCGCAACTGCTGGTCAAGGCCGCGCCTCTGATCCTGATCGCCTCGGGCCTTGCAGTGGGCTTTCGCGCAGGCATCTGGAACATCGGGGCCGAAGGGCAATACATCGTCGGCGCCATCACCGGCGCCGCCGTGGCGCTGGCGGCCTATCCTGCCCAAGGCATGTGGATCTTTCCGGCCATGGTCGTGGCGGGCGCAGCCGGCGGCTGGGCCTGGGGGATGGTTCCTGCCCTGCTGCGCAACTGGTTCGGCGCCTCGGAAATCCTTGTGTCGCTGATGCTGGTCTATGTCGCGCAGCGTATCGCGGCCTGGATGGCCTTTGGCCCGATGAAGAACCCCGAAGGCTTCGGCTTTCCGGGATCGCGCAACCTGCAGCAGTATCCCCCGGCCTCGAATCCCGAACTGGTCGCCGGAACGGGCGCGCATTGGGGCGTGGTCGCCGCGGCCGCAGCCGTTCTGGCGACCTGGTTCCTGATGTCGCGCCATATCCGCGGCTTCCATCTCCGCGCGGCGGGACTGGCCCCCCGCGCCGCCCGCTTTGCCGGGGTCCGCCCCGAAACGCTTGTCGCATTCTGCCTGGGGCTCTCGGGCGCCTTGGCCGGCATGGCCGGACTGTTCGAGGTCGCTGGCCCCGCAGGCCAGATCACCGACAAGGTGGGCGTGGGTTATGGCTTTACCGCCATCATCGTGGCCTTTCTGGGGCGGCTGCATCCGGTGGGCATCCTGCTGGCCGGACTTTTGCTGGCCCTGACCTATATCGGCGGCGAACTGGCGCAGTTGACGATGAACCTGCCCGCCGCCACCGTGCAGGTGTTCCAGGGGATGCTGCTGTTCTTCCTGCTGGGATTCGACCTTCTGACCCGTTACCGCATCGCCCGAAGGATCACGGCATGATCGACCCCGTCGCCCTGTTCGTGCTGCTTCTGTCGGCATCGACCCCGATCCTGTTCGCCGCGCTTGGCGAACTGGTCGTCGAACGCGCGGGCGTGCTGAACCTGGGGGTCGAGGGGATGATGATCACCGGCGCCCTGGCCGGTTTCGCCGCCGCCTATCACACGGGCAATCCCTTTGTGGGCTTTGCCGCGGCTGCCTTGGGCGGGGCGCTGATCGCCATGCCCTTTGCCGCCCTGACCCAGTTCCTGCTGTCGAACCAGGTCGCCTCGGGCTTGGCGCTGACGCTGTTCGGCCTGGGCCTTGCCGCGCTGTTCGGCAAGCCGATGGAGGGGGTCAAGGCCCCCGCCATGGCGGCCGGGCCGCTGGGCCTGAACTGGATCGTCTGGCTGGGGCTGCTGATGGTGCCCGCGATCTGGTGGTTCCTGAACCGGTCCCGCACGGGGCTGGTGTTGCGGGGCGTCGGCGAAAACCATGATGCCGCCCATGCCTTGGGCTACGACGTCCGCCGGGTGCGCATCGCGGCGATCGCCTTTGGCGGGGCCATGGCGGGGATCGGCGGGGCCTTCATCTCGATCGCGACCGTGCTGCAATGGACCGAAGGGATGACCGCCGGCGCGGGATGGATCGCGCTGGCGATCGTGGTATTCTCGAACTGGACCGCACCGGGCGTTCTGGCGGGCGCCTGGCTGTTCGGCGGCGTCACCGTGCTGCAACTGCGCCTTCAGGCGGCGGGCGTCCGGGTTCCGGTGCAGCTTTTGTCCATGGCGCCTTACCTGGCAACCATCATCGTGCTGGTCGCCATCTCGGCCCGGCAGAAATTCAGCCGCCGCGCGGGCACTGCCGCCCCCGGATCGCTGGGTCAGGATTTTCACGCCCTGCGCTGAACGCCGGGTTTCAACTGAGAGGGAAACATGAACCGCAGACAGCTTATCGCCAGCGTCGCCGCCGTGACGACGATCAGCCTTGCCGCGCCGACCTGGGCGCAGGACGAACCGCTGAAGGTCGGCTTCATCTATGTCGGCCCGGTCGGCGACGGCGGCTGGACCTATCAGCACGACCAAGGCCGCCTGGCGGTCGAGGAGGAGTTCGGCGATCGCGTGGAAACCACCTTTATCGAAAGCGTCCCCGAAGGCGCCGATGCCGAACGGGCCATCACCCAGTTGGCGCTGGCCGGCAACAAGCTGATCTTCACCACCAGCTTCGGCTTTATGGACCCCACCATCAACGTTGCGGCCAAGTTCCCGGACGTGAAGTTCGAGCACGCCACCGGCTACAAGCGGGCCGAGAACGTCGCCACCTATGACGCGCGCTTTTATGAGGGCCGCGCGGTGATCGGCACCATCGCGGGCCGGATGACCAAATCCAACAAGATCGGCTATATCGGGTCGTTCCCGATCCCCGAAGTGATCCAGGGCATCAACAGTGCCTTCATTCATGCCCGCAAGGTGAATCCGGATGTCGAAATGCGCGTCGTCTGGGCCTATAGCTGGTTCGATCCCGCCAAAGAGGCCGATGCCGCCGCCGCCCTTCTGGCAGAGGGCGTCGACGTGATCATGCAGCACACGGATTCGACCGCCCCGCTGGCCAAGGCGCAGGAAGCCGGCGCCATAGGCTTTGGCCAGGCCAGCGACATGGCGGCCTTTGCCCCGACCCCGCGCGTGTCCTCGATCATCGACAACTGGGCGCCTTACTACATCAAGCGCGTCGGTCAGGTTCTGGACGGCACCTGGACATCCGAGGCGACCTGGGCCGGCATCGGCGACGGCGAGGTCGTGATCGGAGAGATCACCGAGGCCGTGCCCGCCGAGGTCAAGGCCGAAGCCGAGGCGCTGCGTGACCGGATCGGCGCGGGCGAATACCATCCCTTCACCGGCCCGCTGAACAAGGCCGACGGATCGGCCTGGCTCGCCGACGGCCAGGTTGCCAAGGACGAGGAACTGTCGGGCATGAACTTCTATGTCGAAGGGATCACGGCCGAGATTCCGCAATAGGGGAAAAAAGGGGGCGCTGCCCCCGTCCCTGCGGGACTCCCCCGGGATATTTGGATCAAGGCAAAACATGAATGACGCCCCGCTTCCAACAGGAAACGGGGCGCTTTGCCTTGAACGGTCATCGGCGTCCCCGCCTGTACCGCAGCTTCGATATTACCCGGCGCAGGTTAAGAAAGCCTTTCGGTCTTTGCCTTGACCGAAATATCCTACGGGGTGAGGAGCGCCCGGAAAAAGGTCCAGTGGACCTTTTCCAGCGACGAACGCGCGTCAGCGCGGCGGGGGCGCAAAGCCCCCTTCTGTTTCATCCCATCCGTTCACTGGCATAGCTTCCGGGCGACGGGGGAAAGACCACGGTCTTTTCGCCGTTTAGGAACACCTGGCCATGGATATGGGCGTGGATGGCGCGGGCCAGAACCTGCGCCTCGACATCGCGACCCAAAGACACATAGTCCCCGGTTGATTGGGCATGGGTCACGCGTACCGTGTCCTGTTCGATGATCGGGCCTTCGTCCAGGTCGGCGGTCACGTAATGGCTGGTCGCGCCGATCAGCTTGACCCCGCGTTCATAGGCCTGCTTGTAGGGATTTGCGCCCTTGAAGCTGGGCAGGAAGCTGTGATGGATGTTGATGATCCGGCCCGACATGGCCTGGCACATCTCGTCCGACAGAACTTGCATGTAGCGAGCCAGAACGATCAGTTCGGCCCCCGTCTCGCGGACGATGCGCATCTGATCGGCCTCGGCCTGGGCCTTGGTTCCGGGCGTGACCTTGATGCAGTAATAGGGCAGATCGTGGTTCACCACGACCTTCTGATAGTCCATGTGGTTGGAAATCACCGCAACGATGTCGATGGGCAGGGCGCCGATCCGCCAGCGATACAGCAGGTCGTTCAGGCAATGGCCGAACCGGCTGACCATGATGACCACCTTTTTCTTCACCGCATCGTCGCTGAACTCGGATTCCATCCCGAAGCGTTCGGCGATGGGGGCGATCCCGTCCTGCAACTGGTCCAGCGTGGCCTTGCCTTCGGATCGGAACCGGACGCGCATGAAGAACCGGCCGGTTTCGGTGTCGTCGAACTGCGCGCTGTCGGTGATGTTGCAATCATGCCCGGCCAGAAAGCCGGAAATGGCCGCCACGATCCCGCGGGTCGAACGACAGGTGACGCGCAGCGTGTAACTGTTCATGGAGGGTTCCGCTTTCCTGGCTGTCTGGTAACGCCATTTCGGATGATCGCAGCGGAATGACAATCATGTTTCCGACACCGCCGGGGGGCGTTGCGACATCCCCCCGGCGGCGTGCCTGAATCAGGCGGCAGGCATCCGCGCCTCGACCATGCCGGCGTACCAACTGGACCCCGCCGGGATCGCGTCGTCGTTGAAATTATAGGCCGGGTGATGGACCATCGCCGTGTCGCCGTTGCCCACGAAGATATAGGCGCCCTGCCGTTCGTTCAGCATGTAGCTGAAATCCTCGCCCCCCATCATCGGCTGCATCGACAGGTTCACGTCGCCCGCGATGTCGCGCGCGACCTCGGCCGCCCATTCGGTCGCCTGTTCGTCGTTCATCGTGACCGGATAGCCCCGCTGGTAATCGACCTGGGCACTCGCCCCCATTGCGGCTGCGACGTTTGTGGCAATCCGGGCGATACCTTCCTCGAGCTGGTCGCGGACGCCGGGGTCCAGGCTGCGCGCCGTGCCCTTCAGCCTGACCACCTGGGGGATCACGTTATGCGCCGTCGAATCGGTGGAGACCACGCAGACCGAGATCACGGCGTTTTTCAGCGGATCCACATTGCGAGAAACGACCGATTGCAGCGCCACGATGATCTGCGCGGCGGTCAGGGTGGTGTCGATGCATTCGTGCGGCTTGGCCGCGTGCCCGCCCTTGCCGGTCACGATGATGTCGAACTGGTCGGCCGCCGCCATCATCGGGCCGGGCTTGATCGAGAAGCTGCCGACCGGCATTCCCGGCATGTTGTGCATCCCGTAGAATTCCTGGATGTTCCAGCGGCTGACAAGCCCGTCCTTGACCATCGCGTCGCCGCCGCCGCCGCCTTCTTCGGCAGGCTGGAAGATCACCACCGCGGTGCCGTCGAAATTGCGCGTCTCGGCCAGGTATTTCGCGGCGCCCAGCAGCATGGCGGTATGGCCGTCATGGCCGCAGGCGTGCATCTTGCCGGGTGTCTTGGACGCATAGTCCAGACCGGTCTGCTCAATGATCGGCAAGGCGTCCATGTCGGCGCGCAAGCCCACCACGCGGCCCTGGCTGTCGGTCCTGCCCTTGATGACCCCGACCACGCCGGTCCGGCCCACGCCCTCGACCACCTCGTCGCAGCCGAACTCGCGCAGCAATTGGGCCACGCGGCCCGCCGTGCGGTAGACATCGTAGAGCAGTTCGGGATGTTCGTGAAAATCGCGCCGCCAGGCGGTGATTTCGGGCAGAAGTTCGGCAAAGCGGTTCTTGACGGGCATTCAGTATCTCCTTTGCGACAGTGTGGCCCGCACGGGCCGTTGCTGCAAGAGGGGGTGGCGGGGCCGCAGGGTTAACACTCTGTTAACGCATCCACCCTAAGAATCACGGGCAATGCAGGTTAGCGCTAAAGGCTTGTCGCGGGGCCATGGGACCAATCGGTCTGAGCCCCCGAAACCTGCCCCCCCGCTGGATCAGGATCATTCGCCCATGCTTGCCGATCTGATTGTTGTCCTGAACCAGTTCGGCCTTGTGTCGATCTGCTCGCTGCTGGCCGGTGCGGTGATCCGCTGCGGAACGGGGCCGGAAAAGCTGAAGATGGCGGCGGTGGGGGTCGTGTTCGGCCTTGGATGCTGCGCCGCGATGCTCTCGCCGCTTCGGTTGGAGGATGGGGTGTTTTTCGACCTGCGCAGCCTGTTCATCGGGTTGAGCACGGGGTTGTTCGGGCTGGTTCCCGGACTGCTGACGCTGGGTTTCGGGATCGCGTTCCGGCTGGAACTTGGGGGTGCCGGGGTCGAGCCAGGGGTCACCTCGATGCTGGGAACCTGGGTGCTGTGCCTGGTGTGGCGGATTGCCTTTGGGCCGACGCTGCGTCAGGGGCGCGGGGCAGTTCCGGCCCTGGTGATGCTGGGCGCTGCCATGTCCCTGTCGATCCTGGCGGGGTTGCTTCATTCACCGGACCTCATCATCCGGGCATTGCGGAACGGCTTCATAGGCTGGCTCATGCTGGGCGACATGGTCGGCGCGGTGTTTCTGGGCACCCTGATCCTGGGGGTGTTGGACACGATCAGCCGGGAAAAGACCTTTTCGCGCCTGGCGATGACCGATCCGCTGACGGGCCTGCTGAACCGGCGCGGATTGGACACGGCCTATGAGGCGTGGCAGCAGGGGGCCCACAGCCGCGCGGGTGCGCTGATCGTCACGATCGACATCGATGCGTTCAAGCAGTTCAACGACGAGAACGGGCACCCGCTGGGCGACAAGGCCCTGATCGCCGTGGCCGACGCGATCCGCGACAGCCTGCGGGATGGCGACCTGGGCGCGCGGATCGGCGGGGACGAATTCCTGATGGTCGTCCGCGATGTTGCCCCCGACGACAGCCGCCTGATTCGCAGCCGCATCCACGGCACCCTTGCCGAGGTGCATGTCGCGACCCGGACCGGCGATCGCCGTCCGATCCGCCTCTCCATCGGCAGCAGCTACATTCTGGCATCGGCCCCGCTGCGGGATGGATCGAACCTGTCGGACCAGCAGATGTATCGCGAAAAGCGGCGGGGCCGCGCGTCCCTGACCGCCGAGGAGCGGTCGGCAGACAGCACCATCGCCCCGGGCCGCGAGACGCCAGAGGCGCCGGTCCTGGCCGAATGACCCGTGGTTCCAGCCGGGGTCAGTGGTGGGTCGAAGGTTCCACCAGAACCTTGTGGCCCGGCGCGACCTCTCGGTACACGGACGGCGCCGCCTGATAGTCCACGGGATGGATCGGCGACGGAATCGGCTTGAACTTCAGATCCTCGCTGATCTTCTTCTGACGGGGATCGGCCACCGGAACCGCCGCCATCAACTGTCGGGTATAGTTGTGCTGCGGGTTTTCAAAGACCTGTCGGCGGGTGCCCATTTCCACGATCCGGCCCAGATACATGACGCCGACGTGATGACTGACGCGTTCGACCACCGCCATGTCATGACTGATGAACAGCATGGAAATGCCCAGGTCGCCCTGCAATTCCATCAGCAGGTTCAGCACCTGCGCCTGCACGGACACGTCCAGCGCGGACACGGCCTCGTCGGCGATGATCAGCTTGGGGTTCAGGGCCAGGGCGCGGGCGATGGCGATGCGCTGGCGCTGGCCGCCCGACATCTCGTGCGGGTAACGGCGCATGAAGCTGCGCGGCAGTTCCACGCGGTCGAACAGCGCGGCGATGCGGTCCTTGCGTTCCGACCGGCTGCCGATGCCGAAATTCTCTAGCGGTTCGGCCACCTGGTCATACAGCTTCATGTGCGGATCCAGGCTGGCGAAGGGATCCTGAAAGATCATCTGCATGTCGCGCCGCGCCCGCCGCAGGTCGCCGGGCGACAGGGCCAGGATGTCGGTACCATCAAGCGACACCCGGCCCGATTCCGGTTCCACCAGCCGCAGGATCGACCGGCCGCAGGTGGATTTGCCGCAGCCCGACTCCCCCACCAATGACAGCGTTTCGCCCGCATTGATGGTCAAGCTGACATCCTCGACCGCGTGGACGCGGGCCATGGTGCGGCGCAACAGGCCGCCCTTGACCGGAAAGCGGGTGGTGAGGTTCCGGACCGTCAGCAGGGGCCGGGGATCCTTGACGATGATCGGTTCGGGTGCAGAGACGCTGCCGTCGCGCATCAGGCGCATCCGTTCGGGGGCGGACTTGCCGGTCATCTCGCCCAGGCGCGGGACGGCGGCCAGCAGCATCTTGGTATAATCCTCGCGCGGGTTCTCGAAGATCTGCGCGACCGGGCCTTCCTCGACCTTGTTGCCGCGATACATGACGACCACCCGGTCGGCCATCTGCGCCACCACCGCCATGTCATGGGTGATGAAAAGAACGGCAATCTGCTTTTCACGCTTCAGCCGGTCGATCAGCGCCAGGATTTCCGCCTGGATGGTCACGTCCAGCGCGGTCGTGGGTTCGTCGCAGATCAGCAGACGCGGCTCGCAGGCCATGGCGATGGCGATCACGACGCGCTGGCGCATCCCGCCAGACAGTTCGTGCGGATACTGATCCAGCCGGCGTTCGGGTTCGGGGATGCGGACCTGGCGCAGAATTTCCAGCGCGCGGGCGCGGGCATCGGACTTTTTCAGGCCGCGGTGAACGATCAGCCCCTCGGTCAACTGCTCGCCCACGGTGAAGACCGGGTTCAACGCCGTCATCGGTTCCTGGAAGATCATGCCGATCTGGTTGCCCCGGATGTCGCGCATGGCGGGCAGGGACTGCTGCGCCAGGTCGATCACGCGCCCGTCGTCGGCTTCGAACATCAGGCGTCCGCCGGCGATGGTGCCGCCGCCGAATTCCACCAGCCGCATCAGCGACAGGGAACTGACCGATTTGCCCGACCCGGATTCGCCCACCACGCAGACGCATTCGCCCGGCTTGATATCAAAGGTGACATCCCTGACGCCCACCACGACGCCGTCCGAGGTTTCGAATTCGACCCGCAGGTTTTCGATGGAAACAAGCGGCTTGTCATCCAGCATCAGGCGGCCCCGTTGAATGCGTTTCGGCAAGGCTAGCCGTGCCTTGCCGAAAGTCAAAGCCGAAAGAACCGATGTGACGTTGCGCGATAGCGCTTGCTTTCCCGAGAGGCTTGGATTGAAACTGATGTCATTCCGCAAGGCCCATGGGCGGGACATATTCCCGATGACCCGAGGGAAACAAGAACATAAACCCGGCAAGGGTTCAGAACCGTTCGGACCGGCCCTGCGGGTCGCAACTTCCGACAGGAGAGATCGATGAAAACAAGAACCGTGTTGTTGGGCGCAGTTGCCTCTTTTGCGATGGCGTCCGCCGCGATGGCGGAACGGGGCAGCGACGGCGCCCTGAACATCATCATGTGGCAGGCCCCGTCCACAATGAACCCCTATCTGTCCGGGGGCACCAAGGAAATCATCGCCTCCAGCATGACGCTGGAACCCCTGGCGGGAATGACGCCCGAGGGGGAGCATTACACCCGCCTTGCGGCCGAGATCCCGACGCTGGAAAACGGCGGCATCGCCGAGGATCTGAAATCGGTCACCTGGAAATTGCAGGAAGGGCTGAAGTGGTCCGACGGCAGCCCTGTCACGGCCGAGGACGTGGTCTTTACCGGCCAGTACTGCATGGACCCCAACGGCGGCTGTTCGCAACTGGCCAAGTTCGAGGGGATCGAGTCCATC
Organism: Paracoccus subflavus; assembly: GCF_004310345.1. Lineage (GTDB taxonomy): Bacteria > Pseudomonadota > Alphaproteobacteria > Rhodobacterales > Rhodobacteraceae > Paracoccus > Paracoccus subflavus. The sequence continues at coordinate 83,787 of NZ_SISK01000011.1, forward strand.
GAGGCGGTCGATGATCTGACCGTCAGGATCAATTTCACCGACGCCATGCCCGATCCCTATTCGGCCTTCGTCGGCTCGCAGTCGCCGATCCTGCAAAAGGTCCAGTTCGAGAACTGCCTGGGCGCCAATGCCCCGACCTGTACGGACCAGAACTTCAACCCGATCGGCACCGGCCCGTTCCGGGTGACGCAGTTCCTGACCAACGACGTCATCACCTTCGAGGCCAACCCCGAATACCGCGATCCGGCCAAGCCCGCCTTTGCCACCGCGACCGTCAAGGGCGGCGGCGATGCGGCGGCAGCCGCGCGCGCGGTTCTGGAAACGGGCGAGTTCGACTATGCCTGGAACACCCAGCTTGCCCCCGACGTGATCGCCGGGATGGAACAGATGGGCCGAGGCAAGGTCAGCGCGGCCTTTGGCAGCCTTGTGGAACGCATCCATGTCAACCTGACCGATCCGTCGTCGTCCCACCCCGAAGGCGAGCGTTCGACCGAGGCCCACCCCCACCCCTTCCTGACCGATCCGGCCGTGCGCCAAGCGCTGTCCATGGCCATCGACCGCCAGTTGTTGACGGAAATCGGCTATGGCACATCGGGCCAGCCCACCTGCAACTATGTCCCCGCGCCCGAGGCCTGGGCGTCCGACAACACCGAATGCCTGACCCAGGACATCGAAGGCGCCAAGGCGCTGCTGGAGGAAGCCGGCTGGACCGTGGGCGGCAACGGCATCCGCGAAAAGGACGGCGTGCAACTGCGCATGGTTTACCAGACCTCGGTCAACGCGGTGCGCCAGGACTTTCAGGCGCTGATCAAGCAGTGGTGGTCGGAAATCGGCATCGAGACCGAACTCAAGACCATCGACGCCTCGGTATTCTTCGGCTCGGACCCCGGCTCGCCGGACACGCTGCAGAAATTCTATGCCGACGTGCAGATGTATGCCGACAACTTCGAGGGCGGCAATCCCGCGCCCTATCTGGCAAAGTGGACTTGCGACAAGGCCCCCAGCCCCGCGAACCAGTGGCAGGGTGAAAACATCAGCCGTTACTGCGACCCGGCCTATGACGAACTGATGGCCGAACTGTCGCGGACCGTGGATCCGGCCGAACGCGCCGAGATCGGCAAGCGGCTGAACGACATGCTGACCAAGGAAAGCAACGCGATCATCCCGCTGGTTTATCGCGGCACCGCCTCGGCCCATTCCAACACCTTGGGCGGCGTGCAACTGAACGCCTGGGATTCCGAGATGTGGAACGTCGCCGACTGGACCCGCGTCAGCCAGTGACGTTGGCAGGCCCTGCGATCCGTCGCGGGGCCGCACAGGGCGCGGGCCGCATCCAGGGCGGCCTGCGCCATCCGATTCCGCCTGATCGAGGCATACGATGCTGACATTCACCATCCGGCGCCTGCTGCTGGCCATCCCGACGCTGCTGTTCATTTCGCTGGTGATCTTTCTGCTGCTCGAGGCCTCGCCCGGCGATCCGCTGGCCGACGTTCCCCTGACGGTCCCGCCCGAGGTCCGCGAGCGCATGCGCGAGGCCCTGGGCCTGGGGTCGCCCTGGTATGTGCGCTATGTCCTGTGGCTGAAGCAGTTCTTCTGGGTGGAACCGCTCTACTGGTTCGACCAAGCTTTCGGCACGCAGTTCAGCGCCGGGATGCAGCGCATCATCAGCTTCCAGTCGCGCAGCCCGGTTTTCGACATCATCGCACAGCGCGTGCCGCAGACGCTGACCGTCGTGGGGTTCAGCTATCTGGTCGGCATCCTGATCGCGATCCCCATCGGCATCCTGTCGGCCTACAGGCAATATTCCTGGTTCGACCAGATCGGCACCTTCGTGTCGATGATCGGCTTTTCGATGCCCACGTTCTTCACGGGGGTGGTTCTGATCATCATTTTCGGGGTCAAGCTGCAATGGTTCCCCTCGGTCTATGACACCACCCTGGTGGTGCGCGACTGGGACAGCTTTCTGGCGCAGGTGCGGCAGATGATCATGCCGGTGACGGTTCTGGCGCTCTACAACGCGGCGCAGATCAGCCGCTTCATGCGCGCCTCCATGCTGGACAACCTGCGGCAGGACTATGTCCGCACCGCCCGCGCCAAGGGCCTGTCAGAGCGGACCGTGGTGCTGAAGCATGTCCTGCGCAACAGCCTGATCCCGGTGATCACCGTGATCGCACTGGGCCTGCCGACGGTGTTTGGCGGCGCCATCATCACCGAACAGGTCTTCAAGGTGAACGGCCTGGGCCAGTTGCTGATCACCGCGATCCACGGCAACGACATTCCCATGGTGCTGACGCTGACATTCATGTTCGCGATCCTGATCGTGCTGTTCACCCTGATCGCCGACATTCTGTACGGCATCCTTGATCCGAGGATCCGCTATGACTGAGACGGAGCGCCAGCACCAACTGAGCGTGGCCGAAACGGTTGACGCGGCCGCCGCTCAGGCCGGGGCCGCCACCGCCCTGCCGCCCGACGACCCCCTTCATGCCGGAGGTGAGACGCGCAGCCAGTGGCGCGACATCTGGCGCCAGTTCCGCAGCCACAAGGGCGCCATTGTGGCGCTGGTGCTGTTCGTGGGGATCATCCTGTTTGTTCTGGTGGGTCCGCTGATCTGGACCATCGACCCGACTTATGTGGACATCCGCGCGCGCAATTCGGGCTTTTCGGCGGCCCATCCGCTGGGTACCGACCAGTTGGGCCGCGACATGCTGGCGCGGCTGATGGCGGGGGGGCAGGTGTCCATCGCGGTCGGCCTGACCGCCATGATCATCGCGGTGTCGCTGGGCAGCCTGATCGGTCTGCTGTCGGGCTATTTCCGGCGGCTGGATGCGCCCCTGATGCGGCTGACGGAACTGTTCCTGGCCCTGCCGCTGCTGCCGCTGCTGCTGCTGATGGTGACGCTGTTCCGCGAGCCCCTGTCGCAGAACTTCGGCCCGGCCCTGGGCATCTTCATCCTGATCGTGTCGGCCATCGGCGCGACAAGCTGGATGCAGGCCGCGCGCATCGTGCGCGGCGACGTTCTGGGCCTGAAGGAACGCGAGTTCATCCTGGCCGCCAAATCCATCGGCACGCCCGCCCACCGCATGATCCTGCGCCACGTCCTGCCCAATGTCCTTTCGCCCATCATGGTGGCCGCGACCCTGGGCATCGCCACGGCGATCATCACCGAAAGCGCGCTGAGTTTCCTCGGCCTGGGCTTTCCGCCCGATTTCCCGACCTGGGGGCGGCTGCTCTATGACGCGGTGGACCAGATGATCCAGTATCCGTCGCGGGTGATCCTGCCGGGGGTGTTCATTTCGCTGACGGTTCTGTGCGTGAACTATATCGGCGACGGGCTGCGCGACGCGATGGACCCCCGCATCCGAGGACGCTAATTCGCGCCCGACGTGAACGAAGGCGGAACATGGGCTTTCCATGATCCGCCCTTGCCCCTATGTTGGCGGGATGGAGCTTCTGGACGATTCCGACGACATGGGCGATGTGCCGCTGTCCCGCCGTGCGATGGCCGCACGGCCTGCGCCCTATCTGGACGGGCTGAACCCGGCGCAACGCACCGCGGTGGAAACGATGGACGGCCCCGTCCTGATGCTGGCGGGCGCCGGCACCGGCAAGACGCGGGCGCTGACCACGCGCATCGCGCATCTGCTGACTCTGGGCCGGGCGCGGCCGGGCCAGATCCTGGCCGTGACCTTTACCAACAAGGCCGCGCGGGAAATGAAGAACCGCATCGCCCGCCTGCTGGGCGAAACGGTCGAGGGGATGCCCTGGCTGGGCACCTTTCACAGCATCAGCGTCAAGATCCTGCGCCGCCATGCCGAACTGATCGGCAATGGCGCGGTGCACCTCAAGCCCAGCTTCACCATCCTGGATACCGACGACCAGATCCGGCTGCTGAAGCAACTGATCCAGGCCGAGAACCTGGACGAGAAACGCTGGCCCGCCCGGCAGTTAGCCGGGTTGATCGACGGCTGGAAGAACCGCTGCCTGACCCCCTCTCAATTGCCCAAGGGGGAAATGACCGTCTTCGACGGATGGGGCGGACGGCTTTACAAGGCGTACCAGGACCGGTTGCTGACGCTGAACGCGGTCGATTTCGGCGACCTGCTGATGCACTGCGTGACGCTGTTCCAGGCGCATCCCGACGTGCTGCGGTCCTGGCAGGATCGGTTCCGCTATATCCTGGTGGACGAATATCAGGATACCAACGTCGCCCAGTATCTGTGGCTGCGCCTGCTGGCCCAGGGGCACCGCAACATCTGCTGCGTGGGGGACGACGACCAGTCCATCTATGGCTGGCGGGGGGCCGAGGTCGGCAACATCCTGCGGTTCGAGAAGGACTTTCCCGGCGCGCAGGTGATCCGTCTGGAACAGAACTATCGCTCTACCCCGCAGATTCTGGCTACTGCATCCGGCCTGATCGCCGCCAATCAGGGCCGCCTTGGCAAGACCCTGTGGACCGAGGCCGAGGGCGGAGAGAAGGTGCGCCTGATCGGCCATTGGGACAGCGAGGCCGAGGCCCGCTGGATCGGCGAGGAGATCGAGGCCTTTCACGGCGGCCACCGCGCCGCCATCGGCCGCACCAGCCTGAACGACATCGCCATCCTGGTGCGCGCGTCCCATCAGATGCGGGCCTTCGAGGATCGCTTCATGTCGATCGGCCTGCCCTATCGCGTGATCGGCGGCCCGCGTTTCTATGAGCGTGCCGAGATTCGCGACGCGATGGCCTATTTCCGGCTGGTGGTCAGCCCCGCCGACGATCTGGCCTTTGAACGGATCGCCAACACGCCCAAGCGCGGCCTGGGCGAAAAGGGGGTGCAGGCGATCCAGGCCATGGCACGGGCGCGCGGGCTGTCGTTGCTGGACGGGACCGTGGCCGCGCTGACGGCGGGCGATCTGTCGGGCAAGGCCGCCGCCAGTATGCGCCAGTTCACCGAGGCCGTGGGCCGCTGGCACGCCGACGCCTTGGACGATCGCGTGAACCATGTCGAACTGGCCGAACGGATCCTGGACGAATCCGGCTATACCGCGATGTGGCAGAATGACAAATCACCCGATGCGCCGGGGCGGCTGGACAACCTCAAGGAACTGGTCAAGGCTTTGGAGGAATTCGAGAACCTTCAGGGCTTCCTGGAGCATGTCGCCCTGGTCATGGACCGCGACGACGGCGAATCCGCCGAACAGGTCAGCATCATGACCCTGCACGCCGCCAAGGGGCTGGAGTTTCCCGTCGTCTTTCTGCCGGGCTGGGAGGACGGGCTGTTCCCCAGCCAGCGCGCCATGGACGAAAGCGGCACCAAGGGATTGGAGGAGGAACGGCGGCTGGCCTATGTCGGCATCACCCGCGCCGAACGCCTGGCGACGATCAGCTTTGCCGGCAACCGGCGGCTTTACGGCCAGTGGCAGAGCAGTATGCCCTCGCGTTTCGTCGATGAACTGCCGGCCGAGCATGTCGAAGTCCTGACCCCTCCGGGCCTTTACGGGGGCGGCTACGGCGCGGCGATGGCATTCGCGGCGGGCGGGCCGGTCAATGCGCTGCAGGAACGCGCGGCCAAGGCCGATGTGTATAATTCGCCCGGCTGGAAGCGGATGCAGACGCGGGCGGGTGAACGCAAGGCGCCGGTCCACCGCACGCCCGTCATCATCGACGCCGAACCGGCGGCGAAATTCGCCGTGGGCGACCGCGTGAGCCACGCGAAATTCGGCGACGGCACGATCATGGGCATTGCCGAGGATACGCTGACCATTCAATTCGCAACCGGCTTCAAGACCATCAAGGCGGCCTATGTGCAGCCCGTGGGGGGTGGCGACGTGCCGTTCTGACCCGCTGGCCCCCTGTCCGGCGTGGTGCTAGGTTGCCGGAAACCATCGGGACCACCACGCCTTGGCCGCCTTTTTCCGCCTGATCCTGTTCCTGCTGATCGCCCAGACGGTGTTCTATCTGCTGTTGCGGGTCTATCTGCGATCGCTGCGGACCGAGCGGCTGGAAGACATCTGGGACGAACGCCATCCCGCCATGCCGGGGAACACCCCTGCACGGCGCGCGTTCGTCCGCAGGTCCATGATCGGCTTCGACAGGACGCTGCGTTCGCGGCTGTTGCTGCTGGTCTTCGTGCTGCCCAATCTGGCAGTGGCGGGCATCATCTATTGGGTCAACTGGCAATAAGGACGCTGGCACATGCATTATTTCAAGGTCGTGGTCGGCGTGCTGTTCGGCATCGCGGTGTTCCTGTTTCTGGATTATACCCTGCCGTCCCAGAACACGGTGCGGATCACCAACACCTATAACCGCCTGACCTCGGTCACGGCATCGAACGCCATCTTCTATGCGTCCGACAACACCGGCACGGTGGAAAATGCCCAGGGCCAGCGGGACGTTCGCTTCATCGAAACCGTGCGCCCGAACGGTGAAGTCTTCGTTTATCGCAACGAGGATACCGGCTGGATCTGGCCGCCCTATTTCAAATACGACAGCGCCAACCTTCAGGCCGAGGCGACGAACCTGCAATCGACCCGCGACAACCCGCAATGGGTCAACATCACCGCCTATGGCTGGCGGCTGGCCTTCCTGTCCACCTATCCCAACGCGGTCAGCATCGACACGCTGGCCGGGCCGAACGAACGCCCGCGCAACTGGGCCGCATCCATCGTGTGCATGTTGCTGCTGGCGCTGCTGGCCTTGTTCTGGCGGATGTGGTCGCAGTTCCAGGAACGCGGGATCGCCTGGCGGAGGAGGGCATGACGCTCAATCCCGGCACCGACCTGCGCAGCGATGCATTGTCCGAAATCCGCATCAACACCCCAGCCGTGGAACGCCGCGCGGCCACCCTGCCCGCCCGACGCAGCCTGAAAAGGGATCACCAGGCGGCCTGGCTGCTGAACGCCGTGCGCTGCATCGACCTGACCACCCTGGCGGGCGATGACACGCCCGACAGGGTGGCGCGGCTGTGCGCCAAGGCCCGCCAGCCCATCGCGCCCGAGCTGCTGGAGGCGATGGGCGTTTCCGGCCTGACCACCGGCGCGGTCTGCGTTTATCCGACCATGATTGCGCCTGCAAAACGCGCGCTTGGCAATTCCGGCATCCCGGTCGCCAGCGTCGCCACGGGCTTTCCGGCGGGCCTGATGCCCCTCAACCTGCGCCTGGCCGAGGTCCTTTATGCCGTCGAGCATGGCGCGGATGAAATCGACATCGTCATCACCCGTGCCCATGTCCTGCGCGGCGAATGGACGGCGCTGTATGACGAACTGCGCGCGATGCGCGAAGCCTGCGGGTCGGCGAAGATGAAGGCGATCCTGGCGACGGGCGACCTGAAATCGCTGGAAAATGTCGCCAGGGCCAGCCATGTGGCCATGCAGGCGGGCGCGGACTGGATCAAGACCTCGACCGGCAAGGAAGCTGTGAACGCCACCCTGCCCGTGTCGCTGGTCATGTGCCGCGCGATCCGCGACTATCGCGACCAGACCGGCCATGTCGTCGGCTTCAAGCCTGCCGGCGGCCTGCGGACCGCCAAGGACGCGCTGAACTGGCAGGTGCTGATGGCCGAGGAACTGGGCCGCGACTGGCTGCGTCCCGAGTTGTTCCGCATCGGCGCATCATCCCTGCTTGGCGATATCGAACGCCAGATCAGCCACTATGTGACCGGCCGCTATGCCGCCGCCCATCGCCAAGCCATTGCCTGAGGCCCAAATGACCAGCGTGAGCGACCTGATGGAAACGATGGAATACGGCCCTTCGGCAGAGGACAGCAGCGCGGCCCGCGATTGGCTGGCGCGGCGGGGCGCCTTTGGGCATTTCATCGGCGGCACTTTTGCCGAACCGGGCACGCTGTTCGACACGCGCGATCCGGCCACGGGCCATGTTCTGGCGCAGGTCACTCGGGGAACAGCCGATGACGTGGCGGCGGCGGTGGCGGCGGCGCGGCAGGCGCAGCCCGGCTGGGCGGCGCTGTCGGGGACAAAGCGGGCGCAGTATCTGTATGCCCTGGCCCGCCATGTCCAGAAACGCGAACGCTTCCTGTCGGTGCTGGAGACTCTGGACAACGGCAAGCCGATCCGGGAATCGCGCGACATCGACGTGCCGCTGGTCGCGCGGCATTTCTATCATCACGCCGGTTGGGCCGAACTGCGCGACAGTGCGTTTCCCGGCCATGCGCCGCTGGGCGTCTGCGGCCAGATCATCCCGTGGAACTTTCCGCTGCTGATGCTGGCCTGGAAGATCGCCCCGGCCCTGGCCGCAGGCAACACGGTCGTCCTGAAGCCCGCCGAATATACGCCGCTGACCGCCCTGGCATTCGCCGAAATCTGCCAGGAAATCGGCCTGCCCTCGGGCGTGGTGAACGTCGTGACCGGCGACGGCGATACCGGCGCGGCCCTTGTCATGGCGGATGTGGACAAGATCGCCTTCACCGGCTCGACCGAGGTGGGGCGCGCCATCGCAGGCCAACTGGCTGGAACGGGCAAGCGGCTGACGCTGGAACTGGGCGGCAAGTCGCCCTTTGTGGTGATGCCCGATGCCGACCTGGATGCAGCGGTCGAGGGGGTGGTGGACTCGATCTGGTTCAACGGGGGCCAGGTCTGCTGCGCCGGATCGCGCATCCTGGTGGCCGAGGCCGTGGCGGATCGGTTCGAAGCCCTGCTGTCGGCGCGGATGGCACGACTGCGGGTCGGATCGCCCTTGGACAAGTCCACCGATGTGGGCGCCATCGTCGATCCCATCCAGAAGGACCGAATCCTGTCGATCTGCAAGGCGGCCACCGATGCCGGTGCGGAACTGGTCGGCGGCGCGGCGGGGGACGGCTGCTTCATCGCGCCGGGCTATCTGCGAAACATCGGCCCCGCCAATCCGGGGTTCGAGCAGGAAATCTTCGGTCCCATCGCCACCCTGTCCACCTTCCGCACCGCAGACGAGGCGGTCGAGCTGGCCAACAACACCCGCTATGGGCTTGCGGCCTCGGTCTGGTCGGAAAGCGCGGCCGTGGCGACGGACATCGCGGCCAAGGTCAAGGCTGGCGTGGTCTGGATCAACTGCGCCAACCTGTTCGACGGGGCTGCCCCGTTCGGGGGCTACCGCGAAAGCGGTTTCGGCCGCGAAGGCGGGCGTGCGGGGATGCTGGACTATCTCTCAGAAATTCCAGCCGAGGCGATCACGGAACCGGTCCCCGCGACCCCTGTCGCCACGACGACGGGCTCGGGCCGGCCGGTGGGCCTGGACCGCACGGCCAAGCTGTATATCGGCGGCGCGCAGAAACGGCCCGATGGGGGGGCCAGCTATGCCGTGCCGGGCGGCCTTGCGCCGCTGGGCAACCGCAAGGACATCCGCAACGCCGTCGAGGCCGCCGCGAAGGCCGGCAAATGGGCGGCGATGGGCGGTCCTGCCCGCGCGCAGGTGCTGTATTACATCGCCGAGAACCTGTCGGCGCGAGCCGATGAATTCGCTGCCCGCACCAGCCCGGCCGAGGTCGATGCCGCCATCGCCCGCGCCTTTCACTATGCCGCCTGGGCCGACAAGTTCGACGGGGCGAATGTGCAGGCCAGGCCGGGACACCTGCTGAACGTCGTCCATGAACCCTTTGGCGTCATGGGCATCGCCTGTCCCAATGCGCAGCCCCTGGCGGGCTTCATGTCGCTGGTGATGCCCGCCATCGCGATGGGCAACCGCGTCGTGGCGATCGCCGCGCAGGACGATCCGCTGGCGGTGACGGATCTGTATCAGGTCTTCGACACCTCGGACCTGCCGGGAGGCGTGGTCAACATCGTGACCGGCCCGCGCGACGATCTGGCAAAGGTGCTGGCCGCCCATGACGAGGTTGCGGCGATGTGGATGGTCGGCGGCGATCTGGCGGGGGCCAAGAAGGCCGCGGGCGGCAACCTCAAGCCCGTCTGGGCGCCCGACCATCGCGATTGGTGCGGCCCGCAGGCGCAGGGCGAGGTTTTCCTGCGCCACGCCACCCAGACCAAGACGATCTGGCTGCCCTATGGCGCGCTGCCCGAAGGCACCGGGTCTGCGGCCTATTAGGCGCGCAGGCCCGCGAAGGTCATCGGATCCAGCGAGGCTTGGGCAAAGGTCGGGCCGCTGACCATCAGGCTGACCGCGTCATGCGAATGCAGCGATTCCTGGTGGCTGGCGACCACGCGGAAATCGCCGCAACGCGGATCGGCCATCAGTTCCTGGGCAAAGGCGCGCACCGCATCCTCGACAAAGATCGGGTTCGCGGCGTTGAGTTCGGCAAAGGCCTGTTCGTCCTCTCGCTTGACCATCACCTGCGTTTCAGTCGGCACGGCCCGGCGGCAAAGTTCGACCATATCCTCGAACCAGATTTTCTCGGGGCCAAGCATCACGACCGAAATCCGCGCGATGGATCGCTGCGAATGGGGCGTCGCCAGCCGCGAGCGGGTTTCGCGGGCATGTTCCGACAGTTCCAGCGAACAGGGGCAGGTCGAGGAATAGACGTAATCGAAATGCATGATCCGCAATCGCTGACCATGCAGGTCCAGAACCTCCATCGCGATGTCGTAATACTGCCAGCCGGACAGGCCGGACCGCAGTGAATCGACGCGGATCGGATAGGAGAAGCGCATCTGGATACGCGCGTCATAGGCGTCCAGATCGGCCTGATAGTCGTCCAGCGCGGATTCGAGCACCTTGAGGCTGAAGGCATGTTCTGAATGGGCATAGAAGGACCGCATGATGCGGGACATGTTGATGCCTTTCCGGTCCGCCTCGAGGCTGACGGTACCGGTCACGCTGGTTTCGAGCGCGATCTCACCGCCGTCGCGGGTCTGATAGCGGATCGGCAGGCGAAAGTTCGAGATGCCGACATGCTGGATCGGCGCGCGCGCGCCCACGATCAGGCTGGCCGGGCCGTTCTGAAGGTCGGGCAGACCGGCCCTGTAGGTTTCATCCACCCGAAATCCCGCGTCATAGCTGCGCGCCAGGGCCGGATAGGCGGGGATCATCGGGCGGGCTTCGGTCATGGGGGCATCCTTCCGGGCGGATCGCGGCCCAATATGGGGTCAAAGGACCGGATTCCAAAGTGCTAATCCGGCAAGAGAGAGCAGCCGGCGCGGCCCCCGCGCCCTACGATGCCAAGGCCTGATGCAGATCGTCGATCAGATCCTGCGCGTCCTCAAGCCCGACGGATAGCCGCAGCAGGCCGGGCGTGATGCCCAGATAAGCCCGATCCTCGGGGCTCAGGCGCTGATGGGTCGTCGTGGCCGGATGGGTCACGATCGATTTGGCATCGCCCAGATTGTTGGAAATCCTGACGATCTTCAGCCGGTTCAGCGCGGCGAACGCGGCTTCCTTGCCGCCGGTGAGTTCGAAGGCGATCATGGTGCCTCCCGACCCCATCGCCTGCATGGCAAGGCCGTGCTGCGGATGATCGGCAAGACCGGGATAGATCACGCGGGACAGCGCCGGGTGGCCCTGCAACGCCCGCGCCACCGTCAGCGCGCTGTCGGCCTGCGCCCGGACCCGCAGGTCCATGGTCGTCAGCCCGTTCAGCATGATCCAACTGTGGAACGGGCTGATCGCGCCGCCCGTGTGTTTGAGGTAAGGCTCGGCCACCTCGCGCACGAACTGGCGGGTGCCGCAGATAACGCCTGCCAGGGCGCGGCCGCCGCCGTCGATATGCTTGGTTGCCGAATAGACCACCACATCGGCGCCCAGATCGACCGCACGCGAAAAGACGGGCGTGGCAAAGACGTTGTCCACCACGACCGTCGCGCCGACGTCATGGGCCAGCCGGGCGACGCCCTTGATGTCGATCACCTCCAATGTGGGGTTCGACACGCTTTCAAAGAAAACCGCCCTGGTGCCGGGACGCAAGGCGGTCCGCCATTGGTCCAGATCCGTGCCATCGACATAGGATACCTCGACCCCGAAGCGCGCCAGCAGGTCCAGGACATAAAGGCACGATCCGAACAGCGCGCGGGCGGCAACCACATGATCGCCCGGCTTGCACATGGAAAACAGCGCGCCGTTGACCGCCGCCATGCCGCTGGCGGTGGCAAAGGCGTCCTCGGTCCCTTCCAGCGCGGCGATGCGATCCTCGAACATGCGGCTGGTGGGATTGCCATAGCGGGCATAGATGAATTCGTCCGGGCCGGTGCCCTGAAAGCGCGCCTCCGCCTGTTCGGCGCTGTCATAGACAAAGCCCTGGGTCAGAAAGATCGCCTCGGCCATTTCGCCGTACTGGCTGCGGCGGATGCCGTGATGGACCGCTTGCGTGCGCGGGTGAAGAGCCTTGGACGGACTGTCGGTCATGCGAATGCCCCCTGCTGTAGGGCGGGGGTTAGCGCCCCGGCCCCTGCAACGCAAGACCCCAGGTTCCGCGGCCTCTGGTCTGGACGCGTCACGTCGCGGAAACAACCGCCCGAACCAGCGCAAGGCCCGTTCCGAATGCCGCATATCTTAATGATAACACCGTTTTGAGAGAAGATTTGACCAAATTGCCCAAATAGACAACTTGAGAGCTGGATGCCCCCCCGGTAGAGCGGTACGGCAGCCCAGGAGAACCGGGCTGCACGGAAGGTCGGCCCCTTATGCCGGAATGCGATGATGACTTTGGACTTTGTCAACGAATATCCCGAGGTCATGATGCGGCAAACCGATAGGCCTTTCATTCCGGGCCACGCCTTTGTTGCGGGCGCGGCTGTATGTGACCAGGATGGACAGTCTGTTTTTTGTTCGGAGGCGCGCCTTCTTCGTCGGACCGTGAATCGGACGGCGACCGGATCGCGCGACGTTGTATGGGTTCCTGGACTATCCGCCTGAAGCGATCCTTGTCCGCACGGGCCGTGTCATCGGTTTTGTTTTTCAGTAAAAGGCCCGAACAGCCTCGGGGGCGGAGAAATCCGCCCCTGCGACTTGTATCACAGGCAATCGCCTACAGGTAATCGCCGCGCTGAAGCCCGTACTTGGCCATCTTCTCGTTCAGCGTCCGGCGCGGCAGGCACAGTTCGTCCATCACGCTGGCGATGCTGCCCCTGTGACGACGCATGGTGTTGTCGATCAGCATCTTTTCGAAACTTTCCACATACTCCTTCAGCGGCTTGCCGTCAGTCGTGGTGGCCTGCTGGGTTTCCTCGCCATCCGCCATCAGCAGCGACGCGATGGACCCCGACCCGCGCCGGTTCTGCAGCACGGCGCGTTCGGCCACGTTGATCAACTGGCGGATATTGCCGGGCCAGGGGGCCTGCAGCAACTGGGCCGCCTCTTGCGCGGACACCTGCGGCGGCTCGCAGCCGTATTCCTCGGAAAACTGTTCGGTCATGCGGGCGAACAGTTGCAGGATATCCTCGCCCCGCGCGCGCAGCGGCGGCAGGGTGATCTTCAGCGCGGACAGACGATAGAACAGGTCGGGACGCAGCGAATCCTCGGCCTTGCGCCCCTCGCCGCGGGCATTGGAAATGGCGATGATCCGCGTGTCCGCCGGCGTGCCCTGGTCGCTGATGAAAGCCAGCAGGCGGGCTTGCAGGGGTTCCGACAGCGCCTCGATGTCTTCAAGGCAGAGTGTGCCGCCCCGCGCCTCCTCGACGGCGGGAATGCCGTCCTCCAGCGGGCCGAACAGGCGGGCCGACAAGGCGTCGTCGTTATAGGCGGCGCAAGACACCGGCACGAACTTCCGGGACGCGCGCGGGCCCACTGCGTGCAAGGCATGGGCCACAAGCGTCTTGCCGGTGCCGGTTTCCCCGTCGATCAGCACATGGCCGTCAGCCTGACCCAGATCCAGGATATCCTCTCGCAGGCGGTCCATCACCGGGCTGGACCCGATCAGCTTGGACATCACCTGCTGGCCTTCGGACAGGTCGCGCCGCAGCGCGCGGTTGTCCAGCGTCATTCGCCGCATCTGCGTGGCCTTCTTGGCAAGCGCGGTCATCTTGTCGGGGTTGAAGGGTTTTTCCATGAAGTCCATGGCGCCGATCCGCATCGCCTCGACCGCCATGGGCACGTCCCCGTGCCCGGTGATCAGGATGACGGGCAGGCCGGAATCCAGTCCCATCAAGCGTTTCAGAAAGGCGATCCCGTCCATGCCGGGCATCCGGATGTCGGACACCACGATCCCCGGCCAATCCGAACCGATGACCTTCAGCGCGTCCTCGGCGCTGGCATAGGTTTCGGTGTCGAATCCCGACAGGACCAGCCACTGGCTGATCGATTCCCGCATGTCCGGTTCATCGTCAACAATCGCAATCTTCAGCTTGCGGGACATTGAAGTCTTTCCTCTCTCGTCATTCGGCGGCAAGCGCCTGCCGGGCCTGCCCCGGCTTGTGCAGGGGCAGTTCCACGGCAAAGACGGCGCCGCCTTGATCTTCGTTGTGGGCGGTCAGGCGACCGCCGAAATCGGCCACGATGGACGAGGATATGGCCAAGCCAAGCCCCGTCCCCTCGCCCGGCTTCTTGGTGGTCCAGAACGGCTCGAACAGCTTTTCCAGATCCGAGATGCCGGTGCCGTTGTCGCGCACCAGCACATAGGCATGGGCGCCGGTTTCGACCGTGATCTCGATCCGGGCATCCCGCCGGTCGCGCACGGCATCGACGGCATTGCGCAACAGGTTGATGATGACCTGTTCCAGTCGGATGCGGTCGGCCATCACCGTCACCGGTCCGCGCGGCAGGTTGCGGGTAACGCGGATCGTGCGCGACCGCAACTGTGGCTCCATCATGGTCAGGGCGCTGCTGACGGCGGCGCGCAGATCGACGGGTTCCACCGCCTCGCCCCCCTTGCGGGCATAGGACTTCAGTTGCCGGGTGATGGCGCCCATGCGCTCGATCAGGTCATCGATGCGCTGGAAGCTGGACAGCGCCTCCTCGGAGCGGCCGCGTTGCAAAAGAAGCCGCGCCCCCGCCAGATAGGTCTTCATGGCGGCCAGGGGCTGGTTCAGCTCGTGGCTGACGCCGGCCGACATTTCCCCCAGGGCGGCCAGTTTCGAACTTTGCTGCACGGTCTGTTCGGCGACGCGCAGTTCCTTTTGCATCCGTTCCCGCTCGGCGATCTCGCGCGTCAGGCGCAGGTTCAGGGCACGCAGGTCGGCGGATTCGCGCATATAGGCAACCGACTGCCGCCGCGCCCGGCGCGACAGGGCATAAAAGGTGCCCGCCAGCAGGATGGCAAACCCCATGATCTGCAAGGCCAGCACCGCGTTCACCTGCTCGCGGACCGAGGCATAGGCCGTAAAGCTGGTCATCCGCCAGCCGCGAAAGGGGATGCGCGCCTCGGCCTGCATGACCGCGCGGCCCTCGAGATAGGCGTCGATGGGCGCGGCTGTCCAATCGGCCGTCACCTGAAAGGCCCGCTGGATGGCCGAGGGCGCATCCCGCACGGCCAGGGCCTCGGGCATGGACAGGCCGCGCCAACGGGGTTCGGTGGCCAGAATGATGCTTCCCTCGCTGTCGGTGACGGCCACGGCGTCGGAAATGCCGGCCCAGGATCGTTCCAGCCGCGACAGGTCCGCCCCCACCACGATCACCCCCAGCGTCCGCCCGTCCGAGATGACGGCCCGCGAATAGGTGAATTCATAGCCCCCCCCCTGGTGGTTGGTCACGGTGAAGACCGTGTCGCGCGACCGCAGCGCATCCACGTAATAGGGGGCAAGGACGTTGTTGGTGCCCAGCGTATAGCGGTCGGTGGCCCCCACCGTCCGGCCCGAGGCATCCAGAAGGCGGATCGAGGCCGCGCCGATTTCCTTTTGCGCGGCGATCAGCCGGGCCGACGTGGCCGAGAAATCGCCGCCGTTCAGCGATCCGATCAGCACCGGGTCGCGCGCCAGCAGCAGAGGCACAACCGCTGTGCGCTGCAATTCGGACAAGAGATTCCCGGTATAGAGGGCCAGACGCAGTTCAGAACGCACCCGGGTGTTTTCGGAAAACCGCTCCATCAGCCAGGCGTTCGTGATCCAGATCGACACACTGGCCAGCACGAAGATCAGGGCGATTGCCAGCCGCAGCCACCAGGGATTGGCCGGTTGCGCCAGACGCGGACGCCCGCGGTCCCACTCACTGGCGCTGTTTCTGTTCCTGATCACCTGAAAGGCCCGGCCATGTTGCACAACTGCCGCACTCTAGGCGCAGAAGGTCCGACGCTCAAGTCAGGCGTTGACAGCCGCCCCGACCACCGCGCGGAACAGCGCCGCCCCGTCCGTGCCCCCCAGAGCAGGGTCGGCGGCGCGTTCGGGATGGGGCATCATGCCCAGGACGCGGCGGTTTTCCGACAGCACGCCCGCAATGTCGGCGACCGAGCCGTTCAGGCCGGGCAAATAGGTAAAGGCGATCCGGTCCTGATCCCGCAACTGTGCCAGGCCGTCCGCCGTGATCTGGTAGTTGCCGTCGTGATGGGCCACCGGAATGGTGATGCGCTGGCCCTTGGCATAGCCCGCCGTGAAATCGCTGTCGGCCGTGGCCACCGTCAGGACCGCGGGCCTGCACAGAAAGGTAAGCCCTGTGTTGCGCATCAGGGCGCCGGGCAGCAGGCCCAGTTCGGTCAGCACCTGAAAGCCGTTGCAGATCCCCAGAACGTGACCGCCGCGTTGCGCATGGGCGCGCAGGGCGCCCGCGATGGGCGACTGCGCCGCAATGGCGCCGCAGCGCAGATAGTCGCCAAAGGAAAAGCCGCCAGGCACCGCCACCAGGTCGGTGCCGGCAGGCAGGCTGTTATCCTTGTGCCAGACACGCACCACCCGTGCTCCGGCCTGTTCCAGGGCCACGGCCAGATCGCGGTCGCAGTTGGAACCGGGAAAGGTGGTGACGGCGGCTTTCATGGCGCTGCTCCTGTCTGGGATCGCGCCACGCCATAGCGCAAGTCGGCCCTTGGCGAAAGGGGGGCCGCAGGGCCGGGCGGGGGTGTCCGGCCCTGCGGAATGCCTGGTCAGTCCAGAGCCCGGTTCAGGTATTCGTCCACCTTTTCCAGATAGCCGATGGTGGTCATCCATTTCTGGTCGGGGCCCACCAGCAGCGCCAGATCCTTGGTCATGAAGCCGTCCTCGACCGTCTGGACAGTGACATTTTCCAGCGTTTCGGCGAATTTCCTCAGCGCCGCGTTGTTGTCCAGACTGGCGCGATGCTTCAGCCCGCCCGTCCAGGCATAGATCGACGCGATCGAGTTGGTCGAGGTCTGGTTGCCCTTCTGGTGTTCGCGGTAATGGCGCGTCACGGTGCCGTGCGCCGCCTCGGCCTCGACGGTCTTTCCGTCGGGCGTCATCAGCACCGAGGTCATCAGACCCAGCGAACCGAAGCCCTGGGCCACGGTGTCGGACTGCACGTCGCCGTCATAGTTCTTGCAGGCCCAGACATAGCCGCCCGACCATTTCAGGTTCGAGGCGACCATGTCGTCGATCAGGCGGTGTTCATAGGTGATACCGGCCTTCTTGAAACGGTCCGCGAACTCGGCCTCGTAGATCTCCTGGAACAGATCCTTGAAGCGGCCGTCATAGGCCTTCATGATCGTGTTCTTGGTGGACAAATAGACCGGATAGCCGCGCTGCAACCCATAGTTCAGGGATGCCCGGGCGAAATCGCGGATCGAATCGTCCAGGTTGTACATGGCCATCGCCACCCCGGACGACGGCGCCTGGAACACCTCGTGTTCGATCGTCTCGCCGTCCTCGCCGACGAACCTGATGGTCAGCTTGCCCTTGCCCGGAAAGCGGAAATCGGTGGCCTTGTACTGGTCGCCAAAGGCGTGGCGGCCGACGATCACCGGCTTGGTCCAGTGCGGCACCAGGCGCGGCACGTTGCGGCAGATGATCGGTTCGCGAAAGATCACGCCGCCCAGGATGTTGCGGATCGTGCCATTGGGCGATTTCCACATCTTCCTGAGGCCGAACTCCTCGACCCGCGCCTCGTCGGGGGTGATGGTCGCGCATTTGACGCCGACGCCGTACTGCTTGATGGCATTGGCCGCGTCCACCGTCACCTGATCCTCGGTCCGGTCGCGCTCCTCGATACCCAGGTCATAGTATTTCAGGTCGATGTCCAGATAGGGCAGGATCAGCTTCTGCTTGATGAAATCCCAGATGATCCGGGTCATCTCGTCGCCATCGAGTTCGACGACGGGGTTATCGACCTTGATCTTTGACATGATCATTCCCTTTCGGCGTTGCAGGTTCCCGTGCGCTATAGACGGGAAAAGCCGGGATGAAAAGAATGTATGCGATTGCATACAGCCATCCCCTGCCGGCCCGTCCCCCGATCAGGGTCCGGCCCCGCCCGGTCTGATGCCCTTGCGAACTGACCGGGGCAACCCGGCAGCACCCCCTCCGGCACTGGCGTGCCAAGGGGTATCATTCAACGCGTGCTTTCCGTCAGCCGCCGGCGGACATAGCCCTGCACGAGGTTGATCATCGGCTTCATATGCGCCTCGTCGTCGCGAAAGAAGTGATCGGCCCCCTCGATTTCCTCGTGGGTGATGGTGATGCCCTTCTGCTCGCGCAGCTTGCCCACCAGGGTATGCGTGTCCTTGGGCGGCGCCACCCGGTCGGCGGTGCCGTTCACGATCAGGCCCGACGACGGGCAGGGCGCCAGAAAGCTGAAATCGTACATGTTCGCGGGGGGCGCCACGCTGATGAAGCCGGTGATTTCCGGCCGCCGCATCAGAAGCTGCATTCCGATCCAGGCGCCGAAGCTGAAGCCCGCGACCCAGCAATGCTTGCTGTTGGGATTCATCGCCTGCAGGTAATCCAGCGCCGAGGCCGCGTCGGACAGCTCGCCGATGCCCTGGTCGAATTCGCCCTGGCTGCGGCCGACCCCGCGGAAATTGAACCGCATGACGGTGAAGCCCATCTTGTGGAACGCGTAATGCAGGTTATAGACGACGCGGTTGTTCATCGTCCCGCCGAACTGCGGATGGGGATGCAGGACGATGGCAAGGGGGGCGTCGGGCTTGCCCGGTTGGGGATGATAGCGGCCCTCGAGCCGCCCTTCGGGTCCGGGGAAAATCAGCTCTGGCATCGTCTTCCTTTGACGCTTCAAGGGTTTCTTGACGCATTGGCGTCGTGCTTTTAGAGGCTATCTGGTGTGCCGCCGCACGATGCGCAAGAAACGGGCCATGGCGGCATAACGTGCAAGCCCGCGCGTCGTCAATGCGACGCCGCCCGTCCGAAGGGAGCCAGCCGATGAAACTGTCCACAAAGGGCCGCTATGCGATCATCGCCCTGGTCGATCTGGCCACCGCCCAGGGGGCGGAACTGACCTCGCTGGCCGAAATTTCGTCGCGCCAGGATATTTCGCTGCCCTATCTGGAACAGTTGTTCGTGCGGCTGCGCCGCGCGGGGCTGGTGGCCTCGGTCCGCGGCCCCGGCGGCGGCTACCGTCTGGCCCGCGCGCCCGAAACGATCCGGATCGCCGAAATCCTGGAGGCCGTGGACGAAACCGTCAGCGCCATGCATGTGGGCGCGGGCGCATCCGGCGGCGTGTCGGGATCGCGCGCCCAGACCCTGTCGAACAGGCTGTGGGAAAGCCTGTCGGCGCATGTCTATGTGTTTCTGCACAACCACACGCTGGCCGATGTTGCGCGAAACCAGTTGCTGCCCTGTCCGGCCTTGCCGCGGATTCTGGCCGTGGTGGATGACTGATCGTCAGATCGGAAGGCGCCGCCGGTCCCAGGTCACGCCGCTGCGGATGACCCGGGCGGGCGATCCCGCCACCAGCGTGTTCGGCGGAACGACCCCCCGGACGATCGACCCCGCACCCACGATGGAATGGCTGCCGATCACCGTTCCCTTGAGGATTGTTACCTGCTGACCGATCCAGACATGATCCCCGATCGTGATCGGCTTGGACGGATTGATCCGCTTGCCCGACGCCACGTCGATGATCGAATGGTTGTCGCTGGGGTCCATGGATATTCCCCCCGAGAACATGCAGTCGTTGCCGATGATGACCCGAGAGGTTTCGTGCATGTGCAGCCGCAACCCCATCGAGGTTGTCGCCGCGCCGATCTCGATCAGGCCGTTATCGCATTTCACGACGATCTGACCGGTCAGGCGGCATCCTGCCCCGATCCTGATGGTGTTGCGATGCCCTTCGACAACGATCCGTGTGACCTTGGCGTTGTCGCCCAAGGTCACGACGTTGTCCTGTCCCTTGTCGACGAACTGTTCGACACCGTCTGGCATGGGTGTCACCCTGCTTGGCCCAAAATTTAAGATCAGCGGAAAACCGTGGTAGCGGAGGAGGGATTTGAACCCCCGACACAAGGATTATGATTCCTCTGCTCTAACCAACTGAGCTACTCCGCCACGGGTGGGGGCGATGTAAGGGGTGGAACCGGGGGCGTCAAGCGGGTTTTTCGGGGAAACGGAAAACCCCGCCCTTGATCCGGGCAGCGCCGGTATCCGCTGTGGGACCGCGTCAGCGGCGCGCCTTGACCACCTGCAACAGCGGCATGACCTGTGCCATGTCGGGACCGTGGGCCTGGCCGGTGACGGCCTTGCGCAGCGGCATGAACAGGCCCTTGCCCTTGCGGCCGGTTGCGTCCCGGACGGCGGCGGTCCATTCGCCCCAGGTCGCATCCGTATAGGGCGGCGGGGGCAGCAGCGGCATGGCCTGGGCGATGAAATCGGCATCCTCGGGGTCGATCTGCGGCTCGGCCCCCTGGGAAAAGATCGTCCACCAGTCGGCCAGATCCTCCAGCGTCGTGATGTTCTGCGACGCCACCTGCCAGAACCGCTCGGCCAGATCGTCCGGCACGCCAAGCGCCGCGATCCGGTCGCGCACGGCGTCGAAGGGCAGCGCCTGGTTGCGCTCGCGGGTCAGCGGCCACAGATCCTCGGGGTCGAATTTCGTGGGAGAGGCGCCGAACTGCGACAGATCGAAGCCTTCGGCCAGATCGTCCAGGGTCATCCGCAACTCGACCGGCTGGCTGGACCCCAGCCGTGCCATCATCGACAGCAGCGCCTCGGGGGCCACGCCCGCCTCGCGCAGGTCGCGGATCGACAGCGCGCCGATACGCTTGGACAGTTCCTCGCCCTGCGCGCCGGTCAGCAGGCTGTGATGGGCGAAGGACGGAGGCGTGCCGCCCAGCGCGCGGATGATCTGGATCTGGGTCGCGGTGTTCGTCACATGATCCGCGCCCCGCACGATATGCGTGACGGCCATGTCCGTATCATCGACTGACGAGGCAAACGTGTACAGCACCTGCCCGTCCGCGCGGATCAGCACCGGATCGCTGACGGACGCCGCGTCGATGGAAATGTCGCCCAGGATCCCGTCGGTCCATTCGATGCGCTCCTGATCCAGCAGGAACCGCCAGTATCCCTCGCGCCCCTCGCCGCGCAGCCGGTCTTTGTCGGCATCCGACAGCCCGTGCCCCGCGCGGTCATAGACCGGCGGGCGGCCCATGTTCAGCAGCTTCTTGCGCTTCAGGTCCAGTTCGGTGGGCGTCTCGAAAACCTCGTAAAGACGGCCCGCCGCCCGCAATCGGTCCGCAGCCTCGGCATAGCGGTCCAGCCGCAGCGACTGGCGTTCGACGCGATCCCAGTGCAGGCCCAGCCAGTCCAGGTCGCGCTTGATGCCGTCGGCGTATTCCTCCTTGCTGCGTTCACGGTCGGTGTCGTCCAGCCGCAGGATGAAGCTGCCGCCGGCCTTGCGCGCGATCAGATAGTTGAACAGCGCGGTCCGCAGGTTGCCGACATGGATGTGGCCCGTGGGCGAGGGGGCGAAGCGGGTGGTGGTCATGACACGTCTCCTGTTGCGCTTGCTCTTTCATACGCGGCGATTCTTGTCCATATGGGGGCCACAGGCAGGAGAAGCCGATGACCAACTGGAACGACCTGACCGCCCCTGACGCGGGCCGGATCGAGGCGCTGGCGCGCCAGGCCATGGCGGCGCTGCCCGCCGAATTCGCCGGACATGCCCAGGACATCGCCGTTCAGGTGGCCGAATTCCCACCCGAGGATGTGCTGGACGAATTGCAGATCGACGATCCGTTCGACCTGACGGGCCTTTACGATGGCATTCCGCTGACGGAAAAGTCGGTCTCGGACCAGCCGGGCCAGCCCGACATCATCTGGCTGTACCGCCGCCCGCTGCTGGACGAATGGGCAGCGCGCGGGAACGTGACGCTGGGCGAACTGGTCGGCCATGTCGTCACGCACGAGATGGCGCACCATTTCGGCTGGTCGGACGACGACATCGCCCGCATCGACCGGTGGTGGGAATGAGGTGGAAAGGCTCGGGGCAGGCGCCGATCCTGACGGTGACGCTGAACCCCGCGCTGGATCTCTCGACCACTGCGGACGAGGTGCGCCCCGAGCTGAAGCTGCGCTGCGACAAGCCGGCGGCCGATCCGGGCGGCGGCGGCATCAATGTCAGCCGCGCGATCGGGCACATGGGCGGGCAATCGACGGCCATGGTGGCGCTTGGCGGGGCCACGGGCACCCGCATCGCCGAAATGCTGAAGTCGGATGGCCTGTCCGTGATCCGCCTGACCGCGCCGGGGGAAACCCGACAGTCGCTGGCCGTGACCGACCGGGCGACGGGCCAGCAATACCGCTTCGTGATGCCCGGCCCCGAATGGCACAAGACCCATGTCGCCGACATGACCCAGGCCATCGCCGAAGGGGCGTCCCCCGGCGGCTGGGTGGTGGTGTCTGGGTCGAACCCGCCCGGCGTGCCTGCGGGGTTCGAACAGATGCTGACCGTGCGGCTGAAGAACAGCGGAGCGCAACTGCTGGTCGATACCTCGGGCGAGGCGTTGCGGGTGCTGGCCGGATCATCGACCCCCGTGGACGTGCTGCGCATGGACAGCCACGAGGCCGAGGAACTGGCGGGCCGCGCCCTGCCCCGCCGCGAGGACAGCGCAGGCTTTGCCGCCGGTCTGGTCAGGGACGGCGCGGCGCGGTCCGTGATCGTGGCACGCGGGGCCGACGGATCAGTGATCGCAGGCCCCGATGGCGCCTGGCACGCGGCGGCGGCAAAGGTAAGGGTGGTCAGCGCGGTCGGCGCGGGCGACAGCTTTGTCGCGGGCTTCGTGCTGGCCATGGCACGCGGCTGGCCCGCCCCCGAAGCCCTGGCCCTGGGTGCCGCCGCCGCATCGGCCGCGGTAATGACGCCCGCCACCGACCTGTGCCGGGCCGAGGACGTGACGCGCTTTTACGCGGAACGGGCCGTCACGAGGCTTTAGCGGAAACAAGAAAGCCGCCTCGAGGGCGGCTTTTCGCGGGCTGCTTTCGCAGGCGGGCAGCCCCGATCAGGCGGCTTCGGCCTCCTCGGCCTCGGCGGCCATGCGGCGTTCGCTTTCCTCGCGCGACAGCGCGACCGAGGTGCGCACGCCCTTGGACACGAACTCCATCAGACCCTTGACCACGCGCTCGTTGGGGTCGATCCCGGCACAGGACAGCACTTCGCGCCCGTCGCGCGACCGCGCCCAGCGGGCGATCTGCTCGGCGCCATTGCCGTATTTCTTGTCATCCGCAATGGCATCGTCCAAGGCGGCCAGAACCACTGCCGCAAACAGCTTGCGGGCGCGTTGGCCCTGTTCGAAGTTGAAAGCCGATCCATCGACAAAATCGCGCATATCGTTCGTCCATTTCCAGTGCCGCCCTGGGACAAGGCAGCCGTGGGCAGGCATGAAGCCAACCCATGATTATCATTTCCGTTTCTGTGACGGTTCCGCTGCTTAGCGCATATCACCGCCGATTCGTTATTCCTCAGAACGCATAACACCCATGCGCCTGACGCATGTCATAAAAAAACAGGCGGAATCTGCAATTACACCCGATATTTCAGGATGCCATGCCGGGCGCCGCACCTTGACAACACCACAATTCCCTTTTGGTTGCCTTGCAGCGAAGGCCCAGATATAGGGGCGGCGCAACGCCGTTCAACATGGACGGCAGGAAATTCCCAAACTCCGATAGGTTCCCATGCCCAAGATCAACGGCAACGAAATCCGCCCCGGCAACGTGCTGGAGCATGACGGAGGCCTGTGGGCAGCCGTGAAGGTCAGTCATGTCAAGCCCGGCAAGGGCGGCGCCTTTGCCCAGGTCGAACTCAAGAACCTGCGCGATGGCCGCAAGCTGAACGAACGCTTTCGCAGCGAGGACAAGGTCGAACGGGTCCGCCTGGACCAGAAGGATCAGCAGTTCCTGTACGAATCCGATGGCAAGCTGGTGTTCATGGACAGCGAGACGTTCGAGCAGACCGAACTGGATGCCGACCTGCTGGGCGATCGCCGTCCCTTTCTGCAAGACGGCATGACCGCCACCATCGAGTATTACGGCGACGAGGCCCTGTCGGTGTCGATCCCGCAGAAGGTGACCTGCATCGTGACAGAGACCGAGCCCGTGGTGAAGGGCCAGACCGCGGCCAACAGCTACAAGCCCGCGATCCTGGACAACGGCGTGCGCATCATGATCCCCCCCTTCGTGGGCGAGGGCGAAAAGATCATCGTGAACACCGAGGTCTTTGAATACAGCGAACGGGCCTGAAGCCGATCGCCGATCAGTGGCGCCTTGGGCTTTGCCCGGGGTGCTTGTTTTCCGTTCAGTCGCCGGAGCCCTCCATGCCCGACACGACGATTCGCCAGGCCACGCCCGAGGATCTGGCCCGCGCCCTGCCCCATGTGCTGGCGGCACCCAAGGATGACGCAACGGTCGAATGCCTGTGTTTTCGTCCGGGCTTCAACAAGCGGACATTCCCGGACCGCCTGACGCTGACGCGGGACAGGGGCATTCCCGGTGAGCGCTGGCTGACGATGCCGTGGCTGAAGCTGCCGGACGGATCGCCCGATCCGCGCATCCAGGTGTCGATCCTGCCGCGCAGGGTGATGGACGCGGTCTGGCTGGACCGCGAGAACACCCTTCATCCCGGCGATACGATCATCTGCGACCTGGACATGTCCGAGGACAACCTGCCCGTGGGCTGCCTGTTGCAGGTGGGAACAGCGGTGGTGCGCGTGTCGGATGAATTCAACGATGGGTGCGTCAAGTGGAAGGTCCGCTATGGCCGCGCGGCCAAGGAATGGATCACCGCCCCCGGCCACCCCGCATTGCGCCTGCGCGGCATCCTGTGTTCGATCGAACAGGACGGAGAGGTGGCCCTGGGCGACCGGATCCGCAAGCTGGCCGCCTAGTGTCTGGACCCATAAACGGGATTCCCCGCTGGGCCGAAGTGTGATTCCCTGCGGTTTGAAGCAGGAGGACGGACATGGCTTCGGAGTTCTGGTTAAGCGACGCGCAGTTTGAACG
>NZ_SISK01000012.1 GCF_004310345.1 Paracoccus subflavus
GCGCCTTCTGTCGCATCAAGGACTTCCGCCGCGTCGCCACCCGCTACGACAAGCTCGCCCGCACCTACACCGCAGCCATAGCCCTCGCCGCTATCGTCACGTGGTGGTTATGAGTCTGGACACTAGTGGATCACCGATGCGAAAGTCACGCAAGACACCTGTCGGCGTCGACCGTGCTCCCTATACCCTTCGTAACTTCGCCGGACGATGCTTAAACAAGCTATAGGGCGCAATCATGCCGCAACCCAATACGACAAGGCCCCGGAGAGTTTCCCAAGCTTCATCGACATCACGTCGACCCGTCTTTGGCCTAGCCTGTGTCATGCATCAACTGCACAACGAGACTGGCAATACCGTCTCGCCGTCTGGCGAAGTTAAACATCACCCTATCGCTGATTGCGACCCAAGAGCTTGTCCAGAAGCCGCGCAAATATCGACCCGCCTCCGGTTACAGGTAGCGTCGGGGTCGAACTCCACCGCGGAGTTTGGGGTGTGCTTTGTCTCGCCTCGGCCGGCGCTGAGGCTGGGGCTGCACTTCGGTTAGCTGGGGCGGGCGCATGTTTCGCTTGGCGCTTGGCCATATGGGTCGCAATAGCATCCATCAGTGGCGGTGCAATGTGTCATAGGGAGTAAGCCCCAGCTCTCGCAGCCGCGCCCGAATGCCGTCCATGCGCGACGGATCGACGCCGGATTCGATGATCGAGGAGACGAATGCCGCGAATTCCGGTGCCGACCAGCCGCTGTCCTGCGACAGTTCGGTGTGGACGAAATCGAGACCATAGAACGGATGGTCCTTGTTTTCGATCCGGCCATACATGTGCACGCCGCAATCGCGGCAGGCATACCGCTGGATCGGCGCGTCCTTGTTGACGACTTGCAGCTTGTCGCCGTTTTCCAGAACTTCGACCGCGTCGCGCGACACGACGGCCACCTGGCTGAAGATCGCCCCGCCGGGCTTCCAGCATTTCGTGCAGCCGCAGACGTGGTTGTGGGCGGTTTGCGCGCCGATCCGAACCTTGACCGGATTGGTCGCGCATTTGCAGGTCAGGATCCCGCCCGAAAAACTGGGATTGCCTTTCTTGATACCATTATCCACGGCGGGGTGAATCTTCACCCCATCAGTGTTTGCCATGGTCCTCTCCCCAATGACCACATTATCTCAGGCTCACCTGGTTAGGGATATTCGGCAAGCTAGCAGAAAGTGGCAGATGGGACTGCTGAAAAGGAACTTCACGATAGCGCGTCATGCCGGCGTTGACGCGGCCCGCCGCCTCGGCGAGCGCGAGAAGGCCGTGGCCATCTGCAGCTTGCCTGCGTCCAGAAGATCAAGCAACCCATCCTGGATGACTTCGGTGAACGCCGTAATGCCAATGTCGTCGAAGTGGCTGCCCACCCGGCCCGTCAGAACGGCGTTGGCGATGTTGTCTACACCCGACTGGATCGGCAGCAAGGATGCGGGCAGGCGGCCGCGCGCGACCTTGTGGCGGACGAAGTCCAGTAGATGCGCAGCAATGGCGTAGGCGGCCTGAGCGGGTGGCGCGTAGGGCAGGTTTCAGTCCGGCGAGTCTGTTTCGACGATGGCCACGACCTTTGCCGGGTCGCAGCGCGGGCAAGGCCTGCCGATCCGGTCGTCGGGGCGGGTTAGCGGGATCAGCACCCGGTCGGGCGGCAGGCGGGTGCCGTCATAGATGTCGTGCCCCCCCTCCAGCGCGGGGTTCTGCCAGCGGTTCACCTCGAGGAAGACCTTTTCGGCCGGGTCCAGCCGGGTCTTGTTGTTGCCGACCGAGGACGGGGGGATCAGCGACCCGTCGGGCCGGATGCTCGTCACCTTGAACACGGCGACGTTCAGCGGACCCAGGAAGCCCGGTCACGCCATCGGGCGATTTGGCTCAAGTGCATGTCAAATAGTCCATCTCACCGCGGTTGATCTTGTCGCGGGCGATGGAGCTTGAGTTGCACGGCAGGCAGAACTCGATCCCGTCCGCGTTGGCAAGCGCCCCGTCCAGTTCCAGCCCGGTCCAGGCGCCGGTCCAGACGCGCACGCGAAAGAGCCAGCCCGCCGCATGTTCCCCTCGATCCGCGCGGCAAGCATAGGCCGTTCTTCGGCAGCTCTTCAGCATGCTTGTCTTGCATATCCAGAACATTTACAAAGGTAGTGATTTGCAAATGTTCTGAGTATCTGCCATGATCCTTCCACCTTCTTACCGTCGTCGTGAACCTTCATCTGAGGGCTTGATCGGTGTCGGCTACCTACGTGTTTCTACAGACGCACAAGCTCGAGGTGTCGGCGTTGAAGCACAACGAGCAGCAGTGGAGACTTATTCGAGGGAAACGGACACCCACCTTCTGGAGATCATCGAAGAAAGCCACACGGCCACTGACGGAACGCCTCTTCTTGAGCGTCCAGGTTTCCAGAGGGCGCTGGGTCTGGCACTGCAATCTGGCTGCCCTATCCTGGTCTCGCGGATGGATCGGGTATCACGGAACCTGCGGGTGTTTCGAGATTTCAGCCAGTCTTTTGACGTGGTGATCATCCCGGTGTGCGAAGTTGACGTCTTGGAACGCCCTGGTCAGCGCGCTCGAATTGCTGAAGCAGAAGCGACGGCTCGAATCAAATACGTCAATCAGATGGCAGTGTATGACCGGATGCGAGCGGAAGGAAAGATGCTGGGCAATCCGAACCCCAGCGAACTCGCACATCGGCAGTCCGCCAAGGCCCGGCAGTCTTTCGCTGGCCAGCGGATTGAGAAAATAGCCACCGTCATAGAAGAAGTCGGCGTGGACATCTCTCGGCGGGAACTGGTTGATGAACTCAATCGTCGAGGGATTGCGACAGGCCATGGCCGGGAATGGACACCAGATCGTCTGAAGCGTGATCATGCGGCGGCTCTCGACCTGATCGAGTGGCGGTTGGACGAACGGGCGAAGGCAGAGGAAGAGCGAGCCGCCCAAGAGGCCGAACAGGAAGAAATGCGGAAGTTGCCAATGTTCGGCCTCTTCTGATTTGGTCAAGAGATCAATAGCCATATGCCTTTAGGGGCCCCAGGATCGTCCGTGGGCGCTACTTCCGCAGTCGTCTGTGGTCTCGGTATGCTTCCGGGGCGCAAAGGTCCCCAGCCGCGGAAGAATAGGCCCTTCGGGGCAAACAAGTTTGGTATACTACATTTCGGTTGCGGTCGTTCACTGAAAATCCCGCCCCTTTACCCGGATCGCGTCCAGAGAAAGGTCACGTATGTAGATCTTCCTGGCCTTCGGTCCGACGGATGTGCCCTCGCGCAGATTATCTGGCCCGTGCCGCGCCTCGTCCCCACGCCCATGGGTCAGCGGAAACGCCGCCCCACGCGCGCCAAAGCTGGCCAGCTCCCGCGACAGATCCTCGATGCGATGCACCACGAAATGCACCACCTCGCCTTCCCGCTGGATACGGCCTTGGACGCCGATCATGCCGGCGCCCAGGACGATCCGCCGGTGCGCCTCGAAGACCTTGGGCCAGACCACCAGGTTGGCGACGCCCGTTTCGTCCTCGAGCGTGACGAACATTACGCCCTTGGCCGATCCGGGCCGTTGGCGCACTAGCACCAGGCCTGCGGTCGCGCACCAGCGGCGATCCCGACTGGCCATGGCCTCAGCGCAGGTGATGAACTTCCGCTCCCCTAGCGTGTCACGCAGGAACGAGACCGGGTGCCGCCGCAGGCTGAGGCCGGTATGGCCGTAGTCCTCGACCACCTCCCGGCCAAGGGTCATCGGCCTGAGCGCGATGGCGGGTTCAGCCGTCTCGGAATTGCCGTCGCCCTCGTGGTCTGATGCCGCCGCGAAGAGCGGCAGTTCCTCGGCGGCGAGGCCCTTGATGGCCCAGAGGGCCTCGCGGCGGGCAAGGCCGAGGCGTGGGCGGAAGCCATCTGCCTCAGCGATGTGAGTCAGGGCAGCGATCGGCACGGCTGCTCTGCGCCAGAGATCCTCGATCGAGACGAAGGGCCCGTCGGCCCGCGCCGCGACGATGGCGGCGGCATGGGCGTTGGCCAGCCCTTTGATCATCCTGAGCCCGAGCCGCAAGGCAAACCGGCTGCCCTCGTCCTCGGGGCGCCCGGTCGGTTCCAGCGTGCAGTCCCAGCGGGAGGTATTGGCGCAAATCGGCCGGATCTCGACACCATGTTCCTGCGCGTCACGCACGATCTGGGCCGGTGCATAAAACCCCATCGGCTGGCTGTTCAGGAGCGCCGCGCAGAAGGCGTCCGGGTGCCAGCACTTCAGCCACGCACTGGCATAGGCGACGAGCGCGAAACTGGCGGCATGGCTCTCGGGAAAGCCGTAGGAGCCAAAGCCCTCGAGCTGCCGGAAGGTGCGCTCGGCGAAGTCCGCCTCGTAGCCGCGCGTGACCATGCCGGACACCAGCTTGTCCTTGAAGGCCGAGACTCCGCCGGTGAACTTGAAGGTCGCCATCGACTTGCGCAGCATGTCGGCTTCGCCCGGGGTGAAGCCCGCGCATTCGATCGCCACCCGCATGGCCTGCTCCTGGAAGAGGGGCACACCCAGGGTCTTGCCCAGCACCTTCTCCAGTTCCGGGGTGGGATAGTCCACCGGCTCGAGACCCTCGCGCCTGCGCAGATAGGGATGGACCATGTCGCCCTGGATCGGGCCGGGTCGGACGATCGCCACCTGCACCACCAGGTCGTAATAGGTTCTGGGCTTCATCCGCGGCAGCATGGCCATCTGCGCCCGGCTTTCGATCTGGAAGGTGCCGAGTGTGTCGGCTTTCCTGATCATGGCATAGGTGCGCGGGTCTTCGGCCGGGATGGTGGCCAGGTCATGGCTGATGCCCTTGTGCGCCTTGATCAGCGCCAGCCCCTTGGCCATGCAGGTGAGCATTCCCAAGGCCAGAATATCCACCTTCATGAAGCGCAGCGCATCGATATCGTCCTTGTCCCATTCGATGATCTGCCGGTCCTCCATGGCGGCAGGCTCGATCGGCACCAGATCGTCCAGCCGGTCCTGGGTCAGCACGAACCCTCCGGGATGCTGGGACAGGTGCCGGGGAAAGCCCATCAGCTGGCGGGCGAGATCCAGGGTCAGCCGCAGCCGGCGGTCGGTGGGGTCGAGGTTCAGCTCGCGGATCTGCGCCTCGCTGACGCCCTCCTCGGACCAGGCCCAGATCTGGCCGGAGATCGTCTGGATCAGATCCTCGGGCAGACCCATGGCTTTCCCCACGTCGCGCAGCGCCCCTTTGGCGCGGTAGCGGATCACCGTGGCGCAAAGGGCGGCACGGTCGCGGCCGTAGGTCTGGTAGACCCACTGGATGACCTCCTCGCGGCGATCGTGCTCGAAGTCGACATCGATGTCTGGCGGCTCGTGGCGTTCCTCGGAGACGAAGCGCTCGAACAGCAAGTCATTGCGGCTCGGATCGATGGCGGTGATGCCCAGCACATAGCAGACCGCGGAGTTCGCCGCCGAGCCCCGGCCCTGGCAGAGGATGCCGCGGGAACGGGCGAAACGGACGATGCTGTGGACCGTGAGGAAGTAGGGGGCGTAGGCGAGCTTGGCGATCAGGCGCAACTCGTGGGCGAGCAAGGCTCTGACCTCGTCGGGCACCCCCTCGGGATAGCGGCTCTTCGCGCCCTCCCAGGTCAGTCGCTCCAAGGTCTCCTGCGGAGTGAGGGACGGATCGTCCCGTTCCTCGGGATACTGGTAGCGCAGCTCGTCCAGCGAAAACCGGCAGCGGTCCATGATCTCCACCGTCCGGGCCAGGGCTTCGGGATAGCGCGAGAACAGACGCTGCATCTCGGCGGGGGGCTTCAGGTAGCGATCGGCGTGGTGCTCGCGACGGAAGCCCAGAGCCTCGACGGTGGTGGTATGGCGGATGGCCGTGACCACGTCCTGCAGGATGCGCCGGGACGGCTCGTGATAGAGCACATCGTTCGTCACCACGGTCGGCATCCGAAATTGCGCAGCCATGAGCGACAGCTTATGCAGGCGCACCTGGTCGTTCGGGCGGCGGCGCAGGGTCAGGGCGAGATAGGCGCGGTCGCCAAAGACATCGCGCAACCTGCGCAGGCGCAGGGCGCAGGTGTCATCGGCCAGGTCGGGCACCAGCACGGCGATCAGGCCCTCGGCGTGCTCGGCGACATCCGCCCATTCCAGATGGCACTTGCCCTTGCCGGCGCGGGACTTGCCGAGGGTCAGCAAGCGGCAGAGCCTGCCATAGCCGGCCCGGTCCATGGGGTAGACCAGCAGCGCCATGCCGCAGGCGAGGTCCAGCCTGCAGCCCACCACCAGCCGCACGCCTGTGACCTTGGCGGCCTCCCAGGCCCGGACGATGCCCGAAAGCGTGTTGCGGTCGGTCACTGCCAAGGCCTCGATCCCCATCATCGCCGCCGTCGCGAACAACTCCTCGGCCGAGGAAGCACCCCGCAGGAAGGAAAACGGCGAGGTCACCTGCAGCTCCGCATAGCGCGGACCGGTTGGAAAACGATGCGCCTCGTCTGACGACACGCTCATCCGAACACCCCATGGAGGAACCAGCGGTGCGAGCCGGTGTCCGCGTTCTCACCATCGCCCGCCCGGAAGACCCAGAAGCGCTCGCCCGCCTCATCTTCGATCCGGAAATAGTCCCGCACCGCGATCCTCTCGGCATCGCGCTTCCACCATTCGCCGAAGACCCGCTCCGGCCCGTCGGCGCGCGCCACCTTGCGGCGGATGCCCCGCCAGGAGATCCAGACCGGTGGATGGTCCGGCAGCAGCGCCAGGGTCTCGATCGGCTCGGGCCGGGGCAAGAGCCGCGCTGGCCGCGGCCAGTGACCGGGCCAGCCAGCACCCACGGGTTCGGAAAGGGCCGCGATGCGGGTGACGGATCGTTCCGGCACGTCGCTCGGCACCGGCGCCAAGCGATAGACGCCGCGCACGCCGACGCGGTTTGCCAGAACGTCGACCAGGGCGGAAAGGTCGGGGACAGGCTCTTCCAGAAGGCGGCTTGCCATCTGCCGGGCTTCCAGCGGCTCGACCGTCACGGCCGTGAGCGACAGGATCTCGATGCCATATCCAGGCGAGATCGTCTCGATCTTCTCACACAAGAGCCGGGTCAGCCGCTGCGGGTCGCGCTGCGGGCGCGCGAGGCCCACCCGCACCGTCTGGACATGGGCATCGATCCGCCAGCAGAGCAGGTCCAGACGGCGCGCGCCTAGGCCGCGTTCTTCGAGCACCGCGCAGAGCTGCGCCACCAGCTTGCCGATGTAGCGGACGATGGTCTCCGCAGCAGCGATGG
The DNA here is from genome assembly GCF_004310345.1 of Paracoccus subflavus. Taxonomy (GTDB): domain Bacteria; phylum Pseudomonadota; class Alphaproteobacteria; order Rhodobacterales; family Rhodobacteraceae; genus Paracoccus; species Paracoccus subflavus. Next base: position 7,256 of record NZ_SISK01000012.1, read on the forward strand.
GTTCGGCGAAGGAGCGGCGCACTTCGACAAGCTCTGGCGGACGCAGCGGCTCGATCGGCTCGGCGGCATGACCCAGAGCCTGGTCGAGCCTGCGGCAAAGCTCCGGGCCGAAGCGTCGGGTGAGCGGCGCGCGGGGCTGACCAAGGAGATCGCCGATGCAGGCAAAGCCTAGGGTGTGCAGCCCGGCCAGCGTGGCCGGGGGCAGCCGCAGGGCCGAAAGGGGCAAAGGGGCGAGCAGCGTCTCTGCCATGCCCGGCTCGGCCACGTGCATCGGATCCGCCCGGTGCCGGGCCAGGGCATGGGCAGCGCCCCAACTGTCCGCGATGGCCGCGCGCGCCGTGACGCCCGACATCACCAGTCGTCCGAGCAGGGTCTCCAGCAGGGCCGCCTCGCCGCCATGGAGATGATCGGCTCCCGTCGAGTCGATCACCAGCCCGTCCAGTGGATCGACCGCGACGATGGGCGAGACCCGCTGCAGCACCCACAAGGCCAGCCGCTCAAGGGACGTCGCATCGGCCTGGGGATCATGGGGCAGCACCTGCAGGTCCGGGACCATCGCCTGTGCCTTGCTCACCGGCATGCCGACCGAAAGACCCAGGTCTTGCGCCAGGGAACAGGCGGCCGTCACCAGCCGAAGGTTGCCGACCCGGACCGCCAGGACCAGCGGCGCCTCAGGCGAAGGTGCGACCTCGCCCGCCTGCCGCCTGAGCCGATCCACTGGCCAAAGTGGCAGGTAGACCGAGATGACCCGTGCCATCGCATGCCTCCAGTTCAAGATCGAAGCTTTCGCCGGCCCGCGCCCGGATCAGCTCGACCAGCCAGCGGGCACGGCCGACACCGGGGACCGGCAAGGGCGCGGAGGGTAGAACGGACACCCGCCAGCGGGTCATTGCCGCCGTCGGCTGTCCGAAGTCGCAGGGGTCCTGCTGCCGACGCCAGCGGCGCAGGGCGATCCCGGTGGTTCCCGAGCCCTTGGCCGCCAGATGCAGCCGGCGCGAGGCGGTCATCGACAGCCGCGCCACCTCGGCTACCACTGCCCCCAACCCGCCATGACGCAGCCCTTCCTCCATGCAGGCCAGCACCGACACGTCGTCGCCCGCCTCGACATGGATCACCCGGTCCGGTCCCAGGCCCGCCTGCTCAAGGCCGGGCGCGAACAGATCGGCCTCGGTCACGCACCACAGCACCGGACCGGGCAGCCGCGCGGCGATCCCGGCCACGAAGGAGGAAGCCGCCGCCCCGTCCACCGCGCCGTTGCCGCCGCCCGCCACCTCGTGCAGGCAGCCGAGTGCCAACCCGCCGCCAGGCAAGCGGCGGTCCAGCTCGGGCAGGCGGAAGGGCAGCATGCTGCGTATTGGCCCGCCATCGCCCTCCATTCGCGCGATCTGCTGGCGCAAGGCGGCAATGGCAGGGTTGGAGGACCGGGAAGGCATGAGGGAGACAGCTCCGATAAGGTTGAGAACGAACAGATTAAGTTCCTGTTTTGTTCCTTTGATGCCCATGCTGTCAATCCGGGGCAGGGCATTGATCTGGGGATATGTCGCCTTCGACCCATATAAAGATCATAGCGAGTGCAAAGGTGCCGTTCCCGCAATTTGTCGAACCTAAAACGGAATACCGGCTGCATCAGCCGCTGGATGTGCGGGCACTACCGGGAAGAGGGCTTGTCGGTCCGCCGCAGGCGTGGCCGCAAACGCGCACGTGGCAGCCGCACGCCAATGCCGGTCCCGCTGAGGCCGAACCAGCGTTGGTCTCTGGACTTCCTGTCGGACACCTTCGGAGCTTGCCACAGGTTCCGCATTCTGGCCGTGAACGACGATTGCTGCCGTGAAAACCTCGGCCTGATTGCCAACACCAGCATCTCGGGGGCCAGGGTCGCGCGGGAACAGGATGCGCTGGTCAGGGTCTATGGAAAGCCCGGCTGCATCGTCAGTGACAACGGGACGGAGTTCACCAGCAAGGCAATTCTGAAATGGCGAACGACAACAAGGTCGAGTGGCATTACATCGACCCCGAAAAGCCCCAGCAGAACGCCTTCATCGAAAGCTTCAACGGAAGCCTGCGCGACGAATGCCTGAACGAGGAGATCTTCGACAGCCTGGCTGACGCCCGCCGGAAGCTGGCCTTGTGGCGCTACGATTACAACAACGTCAGGCCACATTCATCTTTGGGAAACCAGACCCCAGCAGAAGCGCGCCGGGCGCTTGAGCAATCTGAGGGCTCCGCGCCCGGCGCGCTTGCCCAATCCGAAACCGACGACTATCAACCCCAAGGATTCTCGTTATGAACGAGGGACGACCGGGGGGCAGGTCACTAGCAACCTCTTTAATCTTGCTATTTTTCATTGGGGGTGGCTCTATATCGACATCAGAGCCGGGTCAAGCCGGTTCTAAACGTCTACAGGAGGCGGCATGGCACTTTCGGCTGAAATGCGGAGACTTCATAACAAGTGGTCTACAGGATCAAGCTGGCCCAAGCGCCTTGAATGGATCGAAATTTCTGGCATGAGGCTGGACGGGTCAGCGGATAGATTTTCATTTCCCTATTGTGGCTTTGGTGGGTGAGAACGGCTCGGGTAAAAGCACTGTATTACAAGCTTCGGCAGCAGCCTATCGCTCTACTCCGAAAGACAGATATGCGTCAGATTTCTTTCCTGATACCCCTTTTGAAAAAATCGAAGGCGCTACTATACGCTACTCCTACCGCCAAGGCTTAGACTCTCAAACAAAAACAGTCCGCAAACCTACAAACCGATGGAGGGGAAACCCAGACCGCCCTGAACGCCCGGTTGAATACGTTGATCTCAGGCGAATCCAACCAGTTGGTGCGCGCGTGGGTTATGCAAGAATTCTTAAGACTGGCGTGGCGGAGGGGGTCTTCAAGGCATTTGACGAAACTCGGCTTGAACGACTGACACAGATAGTTGGGAAGCAGTATACAGGTGCAGGCATCTCCGTCACCAACGCTGGTAGCGATAAGCCAGTGCCGGTTCTGCAAATGGGCGCAGTGCGCTACTCTGGGTTTCACCAAGGCGCAGGAGAGATTGCTGCAGCAGAGCTTTTAGCCGTTGACTACCCAAAATATGGGATCGTGATGATTGATGAAGTTGAAACGTCGCTTCATCCGCGAGCGCAGCGCCGCTTGATGCGAGATTTGGCTAGATTCGCAAGAGATAAGGAACTCCAGATTGTCCTGACGACACACTCCCCTTACATTCTTGATGAATTGCCGCCAGAGGCAAGAATCTACTTAATGGACGGGGCTAACGGAAAAACTGCTGTGACTGGCGTAAGTCCTGAATTTGCGATGACACGAATGGATGATGAACAGCACCCTGAGTGTGATCTATACGTCGAAGACGCCCGCGCGGCTACGCTAGTTTCAGAAATACTTGTAGTCGCTGACCGCGATTTGCTCGCGCGTGCCAAGCTAATTCCATATGGGGCTGCATCCGTGGGGATGGCATTAGGGATCATGGCCAGCGAAAACAGGTTTCCAAGACCATCGCTTGTATTTCTTGATGGAGATCAATCAGCGGCTCCAGGCTGCATCATTCTGCCAGGTGACGACGCCCCCGAGCGTGTTGTGTTTGAGGGACTGCAGCAGGCTGGATGGCGTGGCGTTGCTGAGCGGATTGGTCGAGGCTCGGCAGAAACTATTGACGCACTCAACAATGCTATGACCCTCGCGAACCACCACGACTGGATCAAATCCAGCGGAGACAGGTTAGTTGTTGGAGGTGAAATCCTTTGGCAAGCGCTGGCCTCATCGTGGGCCACAGGTTGTGCTACGCAAGAGCAGATCACCAGTATTTCGCAACCAGTCACTGATGCACTGAGCTTCACATAAGGGTTTGATGATCAGTCTTTTCCCCAACGTTTCGCTGCAGCCTTCTTAGCAATCTCAGCCCGCCGCTCCGGCGTCATACTGGCAGCGCGGGCTGCGCCACCCTTCTTGCCCATCGCCTTCGCGGCGGGATCTTTGCCGTCGTCCTCTGGCGTATCCTCAAGCTCACCCGTAGCAATCCTGCCAACCATGACTGCCAAGCCCACCGCATCGGCGGGGTCACCCCTGCCATGAAGCTGAAAATGGCCGCGTGAATTCTACGGCCGCCCCCCTGCTAAAATGGGGAGGATTACCGAGCGGCCCAACCAAGTCTGGTGCGCCGACATCACCTACATCCCGATGCGCCGCGGCTTTCTCTATCTGGTGGCTGTCATGGACTGGTTCACCCGGAAGGTTCTAGCCTGGCGCATCTCGAATACCCTGGAAGCCGACTTCTTCGTCGAGGCCCTGAACGAGGCGATCCACAAGTTCGGCCCGCCCGAGATCATGAACTCCGATCAGGGATCGCAGTTCACGTCCTTCGCCTGGACCGACCGCCTAAAACGGGTCGGCACCCGGATCTCGATGGATGGCAAGGGCCGGTGCATCGACAACATCTTCATCGAACGCCTCTGGCGGTCCTTGAAGTATGAATGCGTCTACCTGCACGCTTGGGAGACCGGCTCTCAGGCCAAGGCTGGCATCGGGGCCTGGATCACCTTCTACAACCACCAGCGGCCTCACGCCGCCCATGGCGGTCAACCACCCGCCGTGGTCTACTTCAACACCATCGAAACCGATCAGCAGGTGCAGGCAGTAGCTTAAATATCCCCGAAAACTGTCCAAGGATCGGGGAGTAGCTCATCGGCATCGAAGGGTTTCTTTATGTCCGATTCTCCGGCTTCCTATATGTCAGTGTGGTGCCGTAATTCGTGCCAAAATTGGTGCCAATTCAGCTTATAAGTGTTTGATTTATTGAGGATACTCAAAAATTCAATCCTCTCTCGCAGCACCATCTTTTCCTAAGAAGATACAAGAAGACATGCTGTAGCAGGGACTTGGCTTGGTCCCTCTTGCACACAATGGTCTTGCAGATGCCGCGTCCGACTCGGCGCAATCCCGGCTTACGCTTTTTGTTCCTTCGGTCCCCCGCCCGCGTTCCGGCCGATCTGGTCCCGCATTTCACCTCGCTTGATGCTGCATTTGAAATGCTCAACATCCGGCGCACGAGAGCAGTTTATAATCCCCTGAAAAACCGTTTTCTGTCCAGGATGGACGGAAACATTCCCGACAAAGCCAGAGCAGACTTCTGCGCGGCTCGGAAACCGAACCGGCGCCGCGCAGTCGATCAGCATGGACCGCCCGCAGGCTCGGGGCCTTCAATAGGCGGAGCCGATCCGGTTCTGGCGGGAATGAAGGGACGGTTCCCTTACCGTCGCAACTGCCCCAGAAGGATAGAGGTCGGATAGCCGTCCGGCGTCGCGCCGATGGAACGCTGGTATGCCGCGACCGATTCCATGGTGGCCGATCCGAACAGCCCGTCGATTTCGCCCTGATAGAAGCCCTTCGCGCGCAGGCGCTGCTGGATTTCCTGACGCTCGGCGGTGGAGAGGGGGCGGTCGTTGCGCGGCCACGACCCCTGAATGCCCGGACGCCCTGCGATGCGTTCGCCCAGGAAGGCCACGCCCAACGCATAGTTGTCGGAATTGTTGTAGCGCAGGATCGACCGGAAATTGTCGAGGATCAGGAAGGCCGGACCACTGGCGCCCGCCGGCATGATGATCGACCCGTTGCCGCCGGGCAGTGTGCCGCCGCCCATCCGGCGCACCCCCTGCGCGGCCCAGTCGGACCGGCGCGTGCCCTTGCCGATCAGGCTCATGTTGAAGCCCGGCGGCAGTTGCACCTCGGCCCCCCAGGGCTGTCCCGGCACCCAGCCGTTGCGGCGCAGGTAGTTCGCTGTCGATGCCAGCGAGTCGGTGGGATCCTCGGACCAGATGTCGCGGCGGCCGTCGCCGGTGAAGTCGACGGCGTAATCCAGATAAGAGGTCGGCATGAACTGGGTGTGGCCCATGGCCCCGGCCCAGCTTCCCAGCATCGTTTCGGGCGCGGTGTCGCCGGCCTGAAGGATGCGCAGCGCGGCGATCAACTGGTTCTGGAACATCTCGCCCCGGCGGCCGTCATAGGCAAGCGTCGTCAGCGACGGGATGATCTGCATCTTGCCGCGGTTGGCGCCGAAGTTGGATTCCATCCCCCAGACGGCCAGCACGATCTCGCGCGGGACGCCATAACGCGATTCGATGGCCGACAGGGTGCTGGAAAGCTGTGCGGCCTTCTGCCGGCCGGTGGTGATGCGGACATCCGACACGGCGCTGTCCAGATACAGCCAGACGGGACGGCTGAATTCGGCCTGTCGCCGGTCCAGCCGGATCACCTCGGGATTGTAGCGGGCGATCCGCATGGCCCGGTCATAGGTGGCGGGCGATACGCCCGAAGCCACGGCGCGCGATCTGAAGGACTGGACGAACCGCTGCAAACCGGCCTCGTCCCCGGCTGATGCTGCGGGGATCGGCGCAGGCGTGACCGGGGCGGCAGAGGACATGCCGCCGGGCGCGCGGTTCATCGGCGCGCCACAAGAAGCCAGGGCGCCAGCCAGGGCCGTCGTCAGAAGAATGCGGGAAAGTGTCATGGGATCGCCTGTCCGTAACTGCTGCTATTATTGTTGCGCACAGTCTAGCGAGTACACTTGCGGTTGAATAGACCCACATCGCTTCAGTGCAGCACCTCGCCATCACCCGATGCGCCCTCGCAGCCTTTGAAGAAGGGTTGCATCTGCGCGATGATCACCGAATTCTCGTTCAGGGCGCGGCTCATCAGGGCACGCTCGTCCTCGTCGATCTCGTGCCCCTCAGCCAGGCGTTCGTCCAACGTGCCGTAGCCGGTCACATCCAGCGGGGACAGGTCGGCCTGTTTCAGGATCGCCACGGTTTCCCGCACCGCCTCGGCCTCGTCGTGGCCTGCGGCATAGCAGATCAGCGCGGCGCCGGTGGACCCGTCGGGCAGGCCGTCGTTTTTCGTGCGGCCGACCTCGACCAGCAGGGTATAGACATTCATCGCGGACCTCCGGGCAGATGCGGTCCTGCAACAGCACGACCAGCGCGGCAGAGCAAGCGAAACCGCAGCACGCAGGCATGGGGAGTAGCGCACCAGCAGGAATCTGGCGCGGGTCAGGAGGGCGGCGGGCCCGCCCCGCCAGATCGTTGCCATCGCGCCGCAGGTGCCGCAGGTGCCGCTGGGGCTGACGGGGGCGAAGGCCGCGGACTTCACAGCCTCAGCAGCCGTTCCATCAGCGGGCTGTCCCCATCTGCCAGCCCGTCGATCACATCGAAATGGTGCCGTCCGGGATCGATCACGCAGTCGGTCGCGGCCCCCAGTCCTGCCCACACATTCGACAGCAAGCGGGCCTGGCGGATGAATTCCGGCCGTTCGGACCCGCCCACCCAGGTCGTGACGGGAATGCCCGGTCGCGGGTTCAGCAAGGCAGGGCTTTCGGCCACAGCTTCGGCCCTGTCCAGACCCAGGGTTTCGGTCATTGCCGTGCGCAGAAGCGGCCGCAGGTCCGTCAGCGGAGAGATGGAGAGGCAGGCCGTCACCCGTGCAGCCACCGCATCGGGCAAGGGGGCATCGTCGCAGACCATGCGCGCTGCCAGATGCCCGCCCGCCGAATGGCCGGTCAGCGCGATGGGGCCATCGACCTGCGCCGCCGCCTCGGTGATCGCGGCGGCGACCTCGCGGACCATCTGCCCGATCCGCGCTTCGGGCGCCAGGGTATAGGCAGGCAGGGCCACGGCCCAGCCCCGCGCCAATCCGCCCGCCGCCAGATGCGACCACAGGCCTGGATGGAAGCGCATCCAGTAGCCGCCATGGATGAACACCATCAGCCCCCGCGCGGTGCCTGCCGGACGAAACAGGTGCCCTCGGCCCAGCGGTTGGGGCGGATGCCGGTCGCGAAAGGTTTCGGCGGCGGCGGTCCATCGGGGCACGAAGCCATCGGATTGCGGAATATGGGCGGCGTTGGCATAGGCGTCGTCCCAGTCAGTGACGTGATAGAGCATTGGTCCCTCTCTTTCCGGCAGCAAAGGCTGCTGCTAGCGTGGCCGTCAAGACAGGGAACCGACCATGACCGATTTCGCCGCCACCCGCCGGGCCTTTCACCTGCCCCAGGGCATCACCTATCTGGACGGCAATTCGCTGGGGCCGATGCCGATCGCCGCCAGGGACCGCGTGGCCCGGATGATGACCGAGGAATGGTCCGAGATGCTGATCGGGGGTTGGAACCGGGCGGGCTGGTATGTCCAGCCGCGCAAGGTCGGCGACCGGATCGCCCGGCTGATCGGTGCCGGGCCGGGGCAGGTGGTGATGGGCGACACGCTGACGATCAAGGTGTTCCAGGCGGTCAGCGCGGCCCTGCGCCTGCGACCCGGCCGCCGGGTGATCCTGTCGGACAGCGGCAACTTCCCCTCAGACCTGTATGTCGCCGAAGGTCTGGCCCGCGCGGTCGGCGCCGAATTGCGCGTGGTCGCGCCCGATGAGGTCGAGGCCGCGATCGCCCCCGACCTGGCCGTGCTGATGCTGACCGAGGTGGACTATCGCACCGGTCGGCGTCACGACATGGCCGCGCTGACCGCGCGCGCCCATGATGCGGGGGCGCTGACGGTCTGGGATCTGGCCCATTCGGCGGGCGCGGTGGATGTGGACCTGACCGGGGCGGATGCCGATTTCGCGGTCGGCTGCACCTATAAGTATCTGAATGGCGGGCCGGGGGCGCCGGCCTTCATCTGGACCCATCCGCGCCATGCCGATGCCGCCCAGCCGGTCCTGCAAGGCTGGATGGGCCACGACGCGCCGTTTGCCTTTGACATGGATTACCGGCCGGCGTCGGGGGTGGAACGGATGCGGGTGGGCACGCCCCCGGTCATTGCGCTGACCGCGCTGGATGCCGCGCTGGATGTCTGGGACGGGGTTGCCTTGCCGGACCTGCGCGCGCGTTCGGTCGACCTGACCGAGGCCTTCATCGCGGGGGTCGAGGCGGAATGCCCCGATCTTGTGCTGAACAGTCCGCGCGATCCGGGAAAACGCGGCTCTCAGGTCGGGTTCCGCCATCCCCAGGGCTATGCAATCATGCAGGCGCTAATCGCCGAGGGGGTGGTCGGCGATTTCCGTGCGCCCGATGTGCTGCGGTTCGGTTTTGCACCGCTTTACAACCATGCGGATGACGTGGCCCGGGCGGTCGGAACATTGGCGCGGATCCTGCACAAGGGAACATGGAAGAACGACATGTTTCACCGAAAAGCGGCGGTGACCTAAGGACAAGGGGGTTTACCCGGCAGGTTTTGTGGCGCAAGACTGCTGCATTCGACAGGATATGTTCATGCACGGATTTCGATGGGCCTTGGTCATTTCCCTCACGATTGCATCGGCCTGCCCGTCATGGGCGCAGGATGACGGACTGCATGTCGAACTGGTCACGGCCGAGGAACGCCCCATCCTGCTGGATCTGGAACTGTCGGGCAGCATTGTTGCCGCCGACAGCGTGCAGCTCAGCTTTCGGCAGGCGGGCCGGGTGATCCGTGTCCTGGTGGACAAGGGCGACCGCATCCGCCAGGGGCAGGAACTGGCGCGTTTGGATTCGGTCCAGCAGGATCAGGCCCTGCGCGTGGCCGAAGCCGCTCTGGCCGCTGCGGGGGCTGATCTGGCCCAGGCGCGTCAGGCCAGCGAGCGGGCCGAAGCCCTGCTGGGACGGGGCGTCGGCACCCGTGCGGCGCGCGACGAGGCGGCGCAGCGCCTGTCCGAGGCCGAGGGCGCGGCCCGGCGCGCCGAAAGTGGGCTGGAACAGGCCCGGCGCGCGGTGCGTGAAACCGTCCTGCGCGCGCCCCAGGATGCCGTCGTCACGGCGCGTGACATGGCTCCGGGCCAGATCGTCGGCGCGGCCCAGGTGGTGCTGACCATCGCCGCACTGGAAGGGTTGGAGGCCGTGTTCGATGCCCCCGATCATCACCGGCTGGACAGCGCCATGGGCAATCCCGTACGGTTGGACACCATCGACATCGACCGTCCGACGATGCAGGGGACGGTGTCGGAAATCTCTCCTCTGGTCGATCCGGTTTCGGGCACGGTGGCAATGCGGGTCAGGATTCAGGATGTGGCCGGCGACACCGCGCTGTTGGGGGCGGCGGTGCGCGGGCGCGTGGATCTGGTCGCCAAATCCCGGATCGCGGTGCCCTGGACCGCCATCATGCGCGATGGCGACAGGCCGGCGGTCTGGCGGGTCGATGCCGACAATCGCGTCAGTCTGGTTCCCGTGACCATCAGCCGCTTTGCCAACGGCGTCATCTATTTGTCGGACGGCATTGCAGCCGGCGATGTCGTGGTGGGCGCGGGATCGCAGCTTTTGTATCCGGGCAGGCTTGTGCGTCAGGCCGAGGCAGCGCCATGAAGGTTTCAGTGATCCTGGCCGCCGTGCTGGCGGCAGCCCCCGCCGCGGCCCTGGGCTTGCCCGAATGGCTGAGTTTCGGGGCGGTCGCCCGCGACGCCGCCCCCCTTCCCGATCCGATCCGACCGGTGGTGTCCGAAATCGTGCAGGACCGCGGCATAGATGCCCGGTCGATCCCCGGCATCGTTGCGTCCCGCACGCAGGTAACCATGGCCTTTCAGACATTGGGGCGGATGGTCTCGCGTCCTGTCGAACTGGGCGACCGGGTGGAACAGGGCGACCTGCTGGCGACGCTTGCCGCCGAGGATCTGGCGGCTTCGACCCGGGCCGCCGAAGCCGCGCTGGCCTCGGCCGAGGTGCAGCGCGACACCGCCCGCCTGACCCTGGAACGGACCCAGGCCCTGGCCGAACGCAACGTCGCGTCGGCGGCGCAACTGGAACAGGCCCAGCGTGCCGCCGCCGCGGCTGCGGCCGGTGCCGAACAGGCCCGCTCGGCCTTGGTGCAGGCGCGCGACGCGCAGGGCTATGCCCGCATGACCGCCCCCTTTGCCGGGGTCGTCAGCGCCATCTATGAAACTCCGGGCAACGTGCTGGGTACGGGAACGCCGGTGTTGCAACTGTCTGCCGACGACGGGCGCGAGGCGGTGATCGACCTGCCCGAATCCGCGCTGGCGGGCCTGCCCGAGAACACGGACTTCACCATCTGGCAAAGCTCCGATCCGTCCAGAGAGGTGCCGGCCGTGCTGGACCGCATCGACCCTGTCGCGGATTCGGCCACCCGCACGCGGCGACTGTATCTGACCCTGCCCCCCGACGCCGCCTTCCGTCTGGGCGCCTTGGTCCGGGCACGGCTGGGCACCGCCAGCGAACCCGCCCTGACGATCCCGTCCACCGCCATCTTCCGGCGCGACGGCACCCCCCATGTCTGGCGGGTCCGGCGTTCCGGCGTCAGCGCAACGGTTGAGGCGGTGCCCGTCGCCCTAGCCGGCGAATTCGGCGGCGGGGTTCTGGTGGAACGCGGCCTCGATCCCGGAGACGAGGTGGTGGTTCGTGGCGTCAACTCGCTGCGCGACGGGCAGGCGGTCGGTCCCAGCGTGCAGCCATGACGCGGTTCAACCTGTCCGACTGGGCGCTGAAGCACCGCAGCTTTGTGTGGTTCCTGCTGATCGTGTCGCTGGTTGCGGGAACGATCAGCTATAACAGGCTGGGGCGCGAGGAAGACCCCGACTTTACCATCAAGGTCATGGTCATCAATGCCCTGCTGCCCGGCGCCACGGTCGAGGAAACGACCCGGCAGGTCACAAGCCGCATCGAAAAGAAGCTCGAGGAACTGGACGAGCTTTATTTCACGCGCTCTCTCACGGCGCCGGGACAGGCGGTCGTCTATGTCGAACTGCTGCCCACGACCCGAGGCCCCCGCGTCCCCCAGATCTGGCAGCGCGTGCGCGAGATGATGGCCGACATCCGTCCCGAGATGCCGCGGGAATTCGCCGGGTTCCGTTTCAACGACGATTTCGGCGATGTGTTCGGCAACATTTATGCGTTTACCGCCGATGGCTTTTCCCCGCGCGAATTGCGCGATCGGGTCGAGGATATCCGCAAGCAGGTTGCAGCCCTGGACGCCGCCGGCCGGACCGAGCTTTTGGGCGAGCAGCGCGAACAGATCTTTCTGGAATTTTCCTCGGCGCGGCTGGCGGCGCTGGGCCTGAACCAGCAGCAGGTCGTGGCGACCCTGGCCCAGCAGAACGCCATTCCGCCCTCGGGCCTGATCCAGGCGGGACCGGAACAGGTGCTGGTGCGCGTGGGCGGGCAGTTCGACGATGCCGATGCCATCGCCGCCGTCAATTTGCGGGTGGGCGAGCGGTTCTTCAACCTGGGCGACGTGGCCACCGTGCGGCGCGGTTATCAGGACCCGCCCCAGTCGCTGTTTCGCTATAACGGCCAGCCGGCCATCGGCCTGCAGGTGGGGATGCGCCAGGGCGGGAATATCCTGGAATTCGGCAAGGAACTGGACGCGCTGATGGCCCGCGTCGCGGCCGAACTGCCTGTCGGCATCCAGATGGCCAAGATCGCCGATCAGCCCCAGGTCGTCGATCATGCCGTGGGCAACTTCGTGACGGCGCTGGCCGAGGCGGTGCTGATCGTGCTGATCGTCAGCTTTGTCAGCCTGGGCTTTCGTGCGGGCTTTGTCGTTACGCTGACCATTCCGCTGGTTCTGGCCATCACGTTCGTGGTTCTGGACCTGTATGGCATCACCCTCCAGCGCATTTCGCTGGGCGCTCTGATCATCGCGCTGGGCCTGCTGGTCGATGACGCCATGATTGCCATCGAGACGATGATTTCCCGGCTGGAGATCGGCGAATCGCTGGAAAGTGCGGCGAGCTATGCATGGACTTCGATCGCGTTCCCGATGCTGACGGGCACTCTGGTCACGGTGGCGGGCTTCATTCCGATCGGTCTGAACAGTTCGGCGGCGGGCGAATTCACCTTTTCGCTGTTCGTGGTGATCGCCGTGTCGCTGGTCGTCTCGTGGATCGTGGCGGTTCTGTTCGCCCCTCTGCTGGGCGTCACCTTTCTGCGACCCTATGCCGCCCATCAGCAACCCAAGCCCGGCTGGCTGCGGCGGCGGTTCCATGGGCTTTTGCGGTGGTCGATGCGGTTCCGGTGGACCGTGATCGCCCTGACGCTGGCGCTGTTCGGGCTGTCGGTCTGGGGGATGCGCTTTGTCGAGCAGCAGTTCTTTCCCACGTCGGACAGGACCGAGGTTCTGGTGGACATCGTCGAACGGCAGAACACCTCGATCGCCAGGACGCAGGCCGACATGGACCGGCTGGAATCGGTGCTGGCGGACAACGACGACGTGTTGTTCTGGACATCCTATGTGGGCAGCGGCGCACCGCGTTTCGTGCTGTCGATGGACGTGCCGACGCCCGGTCCCCACATGGGCCAGATCGTGATCCAGACACCCGATCTGGCGGCTCGGGACCGGCTCAAGACGCTGCTGATGGACAAGGCCGCGCGCGAGTTTCCCGGCGTGGACATCTTTGTGAAGAATCTGGAAATCGGCCCGCCGGTGGGCAAGCCGGTCCAATACCGGGTCAGCGCCCCCGATCCCGACGCGGCCCGCGACGCGGCCCTTGACTTGGCCGCCGTGCTGGCCCGCGAACCCCGGCTGCGCGACATCTCGATGGACTGGAACGAACCGGCCCGCGTGGTCCGCCTGGAAATCGACCAGGATCAGGCCCGCCGGCTGGGGATCACCAGCCAGGACGTGGCCGAGGTGTTGTCCGCCCTGTTTTCAGGCCGGATCGTGACCCAGTTGCGCGACGGCATCTTTCTGATCGATGTGGTTGCACGGGGTCAGGCCGAGGATCGCACTTCGCTGGATTCGATCCGCAACCTGCAACTGGTGCTGACCACGGGGCAGAGCCTGCCCTTGTCATCCATCGTGATGCTGGACTATGCGACCGAACAGCCGCTGATCGCGCAGCGCAACGGCCTGCCCACCGTCACCGTCAAGGCTGCCATCGCCACAACCGACCAGCCGGCGACCCTGGTCGAGGCCCTGGCCCCGTCCGTGGCCGAATTCCAGGCGGGCCTGCCCCCTGGCGTGACCATCGCCCTGGGCGGCACGGTGGAAACATCCGCCGACAGCCAAGAGCCCATCGCCGCCGTGGTGCCGGTGATGCTGCTGGTCATGGCGATCCTGGTCATGACCCAGATGCAAAGCTTTCGCCTGTCGCTGATCGTCTTTGCCGCGGCCCCCCTGGGGCTGATCGGCGTCGTGGCCGTGTTGGTGCCGTTCGGCGTGCCGCTGGGCTTTGTCGCGATCCTGGGGATTCTGGCGCTGATCGGCATCCTGATCCGCAATTCGGTCATCCTTGTCCACGAGATCCAGGAACTGCTGCACAAAGGCCGCAGCCCGTGGCAGGCCGTGTTCGAGGCCTCTGACAGCCGCGCCCGGCCGATCCTGCTGACGGCGGCCGCCGCGTCGCTGGCGCTGATCCCCATCGCGCGGCAGGTGTTCTGGGGACCGATGGCATTTGCCATGATGGGCGGCATCATCGCCGGGACGCTGATCACGCTGGTCTTCGTTCCCGCGCTCTATTGCGCCGTGATGCGGGTCGGGCCGGAAGGCTCCGACCCTCAGCCCAGATCGGGAAAGAACCTCTCCGAGGGAGTGAAGATCTCGTAGCCGGTGGCGGTGACGCCGATCGAATGTTCGAACTGCGCCGACAGCGACTTGTCGCGGGTCACGGCGGTCCAGTCGTCGGCCAGAACCTTGGTCTCGGGGCGGCCCAGGTTCACCATCGGCTCGATGGTGAAGAACATCCCTTCCTCAAGCATCGGCCCCTTGCCGGGTCGGCCAAAATGCAGGACATTCGGGGGTGCATGAAAGACCCGGCCCAGGCCATGGCCGCAGAAATCGCGCACGACCGACATGCCGTGGCCTTCGGCATGGGACTGGATCGCGGCGCCGATGTCGCCAAAGCTGGCACCGGGGCGCACGGCCTCGATCCCCTTCATCAGCGCATCATGCGTGACCTGGATCAGGCGCCTCGCCTTGATGGACGCGCGTCCCGCCACATACATCCGGCTGGTGTCGCCATACCAGCCGTCCACGATAACCGTCACGTCGATGTTCAGGATGTCGCCGTCTGCCAGAACCTTGTCGCCGGGAATGCCGTGACAGACGACATGGTTTACGCTGATGCAACTGCCATGCTCGTATCCGCGATATCCGATGGTCGCCGAGGTGGCGCCCAGTTCGGTCACACGGCGGGTGATGAAATCGTCCAGCGCGCCGGTGGTCACGCCCGGCTGGACCATCGGCCCCACCTCGTCCAGGATCTGCGCGGCCACGGCCCCCGCCTTGCGCATTCCCCTGAAATCCTCGGGCAGGTGGATGCGGATGCCTTCCTTGGTGATGTGGCTTTGATCCATCGGTGATCCTTTCGTCCCGGGGGAATAGATAGACCCGGCCGCCCACTTGTTCCAGCCCCGCCGCTGCGCATAGATGCGCAGGACACAGCATCAGGGGGCGGGCGATGCAATCCGACAATCCGACGGCGGCGATCCTGGTGATCGGGGACGAAATCCTGTCAGGCCGCACGCGCGAAGGGAATGCCCACCATCTGGCGCAGGTGCTGTCCGCGACCGGCTTCGACCTTCGGGAAATGCGCGTAGTGTCAGACGACCACCGCCAGATCGTGACGGCGATCCGGGCCTTGGACAGCAGCCTGGGCGGCGCCTATGACCTGCTGTTCACCAGCGGCGGGATCGGCCCCACGCACGACGACATCACCGCCGACGCCGTGGCCGATGCCCATGGCACCACGGTCGAGATTCATCCCGATGCCCGCGCCATCCTGCAAGCCCGTTGCGACCGGATGGGGTTCGAACTGACCGAGAACCGCCTGCGCATGGCCCGCATCCCCGTGGGTGCCCGGCTCATCGACAACGCCGTGTCGGCCGCGCCGGGCTTCTCGATCGGCAACACCCATGTCATGGCGGGCGTGCCCGAAGTGTTTCGCGCCATGGTCGCCTGGCTGGTGCCGCGCCTGTCCGCAGGGCGCCCCGTGCAATCCGACACCGTCGAGGTCAGGCGCGGCGAAAGCGACGTGGCCGAGGATCTCAAGGCCGTGGCAGGCGACTATCCCGACCTGTCGCTGGGCTCCTATCCCTTTCACGACGAAACCGGCTGGGGCACTAACCTTGTGGTGCGCGGCCTTGACGCTGCGCGCGTGGCCGAGGCGATGGCGGTGCTGAAGCAGCGGTTGTCGCTGTGATCGACGCGTCCTTGGCCCAGGCGTTCGAGGATACCTGGCCCGCAGCGGAATATGCCGATGCCGGGGGCTTTCGTGTGGGCCGCGGGCTGGGCGCCGGTGGACGTGTCAGTTCGGCCCGCGCGGTCGGGCCATGGGTGCCCGACGACATCGCCTTGGCGGAACGGGTTCACCGTGCCTGGGACCAGCAGCCGGTGTTTCGGGTCATGGACGACGACACCGGTCTCATCGCCGCCCTTCTGGCCGCCGGTTACCGTCGCGAGACGCCCACCGCGATCATGACCGCCCCGCTGTCAAGCCTGACCGACCGGACCATTCCGCCGATCATGACCTTTGCCGTCTGGCCGCCCCTGGCGATCCAGCGCGACATCTGGGCGGCAGGAGCTATCGAGCGCGCCAGGCAGGCGGTGATGGAGCGCGTGACCGGCCCCAAGGCCGCGATCCTGGGCCGGGTCCGGGACCGGGCGGCGGGGGCTGCCTTTGTTGCCGTTGCCGGCTGTGAGGCCATGGTTCACGCCGTCGAGGTGCTGCCGCCGTTCCGCCGGCACGGCCTTGCGGGCTGGATGATGCGGCAGGCGGCCTTTTGGGCGCAGGAACAGGGGGCCACGCGCCTGGGTCTGGCCGTCAGCCGCACAAATTCCGGTGCCCGCGCGGCCTGGGACCGTCTGGGCCTGGCCGAGGTCGCGGGCTATGCCTATTACGTCCGCGACCTATAGCGCGGCGCGAATGCTGGCGGCGATCAGCGCCGGCACCTCGGGGGCAAGGCCGATCGGATCCAGCCGGGGGCCGGTAAAGTCCGCCTGATCCAGCGCCTCGGGCAGGTCGTCCAGCACATGCTCGGCGCGAAGCGCGAACAGGGGCAGGCTGACCGCGCGTTCCAACCCCCGCGCCGCGTCGGCGATGAAGGGTTCCTGTTCCACGAAGCCGGTCACGACGCGCGCGAAATGCGGGGCGATGGTTTCGGCAAGCACATTGGTGATCGTGAAGGATGCCTGCGACCGCTGCGATCCATGCGCGGACAGCAGCAGGGTCGTGTCCCCCGGCGTCCATCCTTGGGCTGCGGCGGCGGCATGGGCCTGCGCGACGATCAGGCCGGGCAGGGCGGGATCGGTACCAAAGGGGCGCATCACCCGCGCGCGCGCCGCACCCGCTTGTGCCAGCCGCCGGGGCAGTTCCGAGCGGGTGAACCAGCCTTCGGCCATGAACATCGGATAGATCAGGCTGTCGTTCTCCGCGACGGCGGCCAGGGCGCCGGGCATGGCCAGAGTCGCGCCTGCGACCGCGCAACCCGGATCGCAGGCGGCGACGCGGGCCGCCAGATCCTCGACGGCCTGCTGCTGGGGTGCGGGGTCGCCGGGCTGGCCGTGGGATACGATGACGGCGCGCATCAGTCGCGGAAATACTGGGCAAGCGCATCGGGCATCGGAAACTCCTGCACGGCGCGGGCGCGGCCCTCGGGCGACATCTTGCGGGCGGTCTTTTCGATGATCCGGGGCACCCCCTTGTCGGCATGATCGGCCATGAAGTCGCCCAGATACCAGCGGATGAAGGTAAAGCAGATCACGTCCTCGAGCGCCTGCACCTGATCGTCGCGCTTGAGGCCCTGCTTGGTCAGCATCCTGCGGGCCTGGTCGATGTCGTCATCGCCATAACCCGCGTCCGCCATGATGCCCGCGATGCGGTCGGCATGGCGGCGCCCCTGTTCCTGGCGCCAGGCCAGATAACCCGCCCGGTCCATCGGATAGGCATCGCGCGGCAACAGCCAGCGTTCGACATGCTGGCCCCGGCAGGCGATGCGCAGCACGTCGGATGCGTCGGGAAACAGCCGTTCCTGTTCCTGGGTCATCCGCTGGCCGTACAGCAGGTTTGCGGGGGTGCCATCCTCCAGCTTCGGATCGCGGGCATTGGCGGCGTCGATGGCCTGAAAGGCCTGGTCCAGCTTGGTCGTCATGGGGCATCCTTTTCCGGGCAGTTTCACCCGCTGGCGCCCCGGCCTGCAAGCGGCTAGATGAAGGGAATGACCGGCTGGGGCGAATATATTGCGGCTTGGGCTTTGTTTCTGGGGGCGCACATGATCCCGGCGCTGCCCGGCCCGCGCGGCTGGCTGGTGGCGCGGCTGGGACGGCGGGGGTATCTGGCCGCCTTCAGCCTGCTGTCGATCGGCCTGCTGTACTGGCTGATCCTGGCAGCGGGGCGCGCGCCTGTGGTCCCCTTGTGGGACCAGCCGGGCTGGAGCCGCTGGCTGGTCAACATCGCCATGCCGACGGCGATCCTGGTTGCGGCCCTGTCCGTCGGCATGTCGGGGCTGATTGCGGCTTTTGCCCTGTGGGCGGGCGGGCACCTGGCTGCCAATGGCGACCTGGCCCATGCGCTGTTCTTCGGCGGAATGGTGATCTTTGCGCTGTCGGGCCTGCTGCGGTCAGGTCTGCCGGGGACGTTTCGGGTGACATGGAGACGGATCGCACTGGCGATGCTGATCTGGGCGGCATTTCTGCATCTTCATCCGCTGGTGATCGGCGTATCGCCCTTGCCTGCCTGACGGCAGGCGAAAGCCGGCGGGTGCTTCGTCCACCCAAAACCCCCCGGAGGATATTTGTGCCAAAGAGAAGTCAGGTCAGACGAAAGCCGTCCGGGATGGCGTCGTGGCCGTCCAGGATCAGGTCGGCCATCACCTGCGCGATCTTGGGGGCCATGCCGAAGCCGATCTTGAAGCCGCCGTTGGCAACGAAATGGCCGGGGCGGCCCGGCCAGGGACCAAGGATCGGGGCGCGGGTCCGGGCGCGCGGGCGGGCGCCCGCCCAGCGGTCGATGACCGGCGCGTCGCGCAACGGCGGGCAGACAGCGCGCGCCCTGGCGATCAGGGTGTCGATCTGGCCGTCTGGGTCCAGATGGTCATAATCGTTCTCGGAGGTCGAGCCGACCGCCACCGTTCCGTCCGCATGGGGCACGATGTGCAGCCCGTCGGCAAAAACCTGCGGCGTGTCGGGTGCGGCATGGCGCAACAGGGCGGACTGTCCCTTGACGCCCATGCCGATGGGACGGCCCAGATCGCGCGACAGATCGGCCAGTCCCGGCGTGCCGGTGGCCCAGAGGAGCGGGCCGGCAAAAATGTCGGTCGGCTGCCCTTCCAGGATCGCTCCGCCGTGGTTTCGAATGGCCGTGGCAAGGGCGGCGGCTGCGGCACGGGGTGCCAAGCGGGCGGTCAGGCCGTCGCAAAGCCACAGGCCCGAAGGGCTGTGGGGAATCAGCTTGCCCTGCGGCGCAGGCGTCAGGCGCATCGCGCAGCCGCCGGGCCAGCGATGCCGCGAGGCGGCGATGCGATCCTGCAGCCGGTCTGCGGCAGCGGCATCCGCCACGGGCTGCAACCGGCCCATCCGGCCGTAGCCCGTGGGCAGGCCCGATGCGGCCTCGACCTCTGCCCAGAAGGCCGGGGCCATCAGCAGGCTGTCCAGTTGGAAAGCCTTCTTGGAGTTCCAGTTTTCGGGCGCATGGGGCGCCAGCGCGCCCACATGGCCGCCCGACGATCCCGCGCCGATCCGCACGGCCTCGAAAAGGCGGACGGATGCGCCGCGCCGGGTCATCTCCCACCCGCAGGCCAGCCCGAAGATGCCCCCGCCCACGATCGTGACGCTTGTCAAGGCCCGTAACCTTCCCCTAGTTGCGCGCATGAGCGCGTTATCCGATCACGATCCCGCCTGCCACCCGCAGCTTGACTGGCGCGAAGGGGGCGTGCCGGTTTCCACCTGCTTTGATGATCCCTACTTCAGCCTTGCAGGCGGGCTTGCAGAAACCCGGCATGTGTTTCTGGACGGCAACGACCTGCCCGCGCGGTTGCGGCCGGGGTTTCATGTGGCCGAACTGGGGTTCGGGACCGGGCTGAACTGCCTGGCGCTGGCGCAGGTGGCCGCCGTGCCTGTCATCATGACTAGCTTCGAGGGTTGGCCGATGAGCCTGGCCCAGATGGAACGGGCCCATGCCGCCTTTCCCGAACTGGACGATCTGTCGGCGCAGCTTCGCGCGGGGTGGGGAGGCGACGTGATCCATGTCGGCCCCGTGGAACTGTGGCTGGTGATGGGCGACGTGGCACAGACCCTGCCCGGCTGGCAGGGACGGGCGGATGCCTGGTTTCTAGACGGGTTCTCGCCCGCGAAGAACCCGGGCATGTGGGACGCAGAGATCATGGGGCATGTCGGCCGCTGCACCCTGCCGGGTGGCACCTTTGCCACCTATACCGCCGCCGGGGCGGTGCGCCGTGCGTTGACGGCGGCGGGATTTGCGGTGGAACGGCAGCCCGGTTTCGGCCGCAAGCGGCACATGAGCCGTGGCGTCAGGATCTAGCGTTCGATGCGCGGGATACGGGTCGGCGCATAGACCGCCTCGGGGTGCGGGGGGTGGCCGTGGGTGCGCGCCCAGAAGCCCGGCCCGCCCAGCCGCAGAAAGCGCGGCAGCGTCAGCGCGACCCCGGCCAGAAAGCCGCCCGCATGGGCCCAGTAAGCCACGCCGCCCTGGTCGCCGGGCGTGTTGAAGCCGCCGAGGATCTGGATGGCGAACCAGATCCCCAGAACCACCCAGGCGGGCAGGGTGAAGACCTTGAAGAAGATGATGAAGATCGCCAGGATGTCGACCTTGGCGCGCGGGAACAGCAGCAGATAGCCGCCCATCACCCCCGCGATCGCGCCCGAAGCCCCGACCATGGGAATGGTCGAGAAGGGCTCGGCCGCGATCTGGGCGGCGGCGGCGACCAGGCCCGCAACAAGATAAAAGACCAGAAAGCCGAAATGGCCAAGCTGTTCCTCGAGATTGTCGCCAAAGATCCACAGGAACAGCAGGTTGCCGATGATATGCATGATCCCGCCATGCAGGAACATGTGCGTGACCAGGCCCCACAGCAACTCTCCCTGCATGATCGCCAAGGGATAGAGCGCCAGCCGCGTCCACAGCCATTCGCCCCCCTGCACCATCGGCAGGGTGGCCAGGAACAGGATCACATTGGCCAGGATCAACCCCCGCGTGACCCAGGGCGTCTGTTCGGACGGGTTATGGTCGCGGATCGGGAACACCGGCTTATGGCCCCGTGATCGGGGTCAGGACAAGACGCGCCTCGCCCTGCGGATCGACCAGGGCGGTTCCGTCGCCCATGCGCCGCGCGGCGGTGACTGCGCCGATGGCGTTGACGAACCGCGTTTCGGCCAGGGTGCGCGCGGGATCGGCGCAGGCCATGCGGGTGATGACCAGACCGCTGGCCGTCATGGCGCCGCCCTGTTCCGTCAGTTGCCCGCTGTAACGGTTGCAGGGCGCGCGGCCGGTGATGCGCCCGCCCGACCCGACCTCGAACGTCACGCCCTCGGGGGCGGGGGCGCCGTCGATGCGGATCACGGCAAAGCGGTCGCCCGGTTTCAGCATCGCCACGGACCGTTCGCCTGCATCCTGACAGGCGGCAAGCGCGGCTGCGGCAGCCAGCGCGGCAAGGGTGCGGATCATGGCGGGCCTTCCGTCCTGATGCGTTTGGCGCAGCATGGGCCGGCGCGGCGCCCGGCGCAAGGGCGGGCCTGTTCGCCGCAGGAAGGCTGCGCTAGCATCCCGCAAATCCGCCAAGGAGCGATTCCCCATGACCACCATGACCGACCGCAAGAACGCCGCGATTTCCCGGGGCGTCGGCATGACCACGCAGATCTATGCCGAGCGCGCCGAAAATGCCGAGATCTGGGACAAGGACGGAAATCGCTATATCGACTTTGCGGCGGGCATCGCGGTTGTGAATACCGGCCATCGCCACCCCCGCGTGGTCGAGGCCGTCAAGGCGCAGTTGGACCGGTTCACGCATACCTGCCATCAGGTCGTGCCCTATGAAAACTATGTCTCGCTGGCCGAGCGGCTGAATGCGCTGGTCCCCGGCGATTTCGACAAGAAAACCATCTTTGCAACCACCGGGGCCGAAGCGGTGGAAAACGCCATCAAGATCGCCCGCCATTACACCGGCCGCCCCGGCGTCGTCAGCTTTGCCGGCGGATTTCACGGGCGGACCTTCATGGGCATGGCCCTGACCGGCAAGGTCCAGCCCTACAAGGCGGGATTCGGGCCGATGATGCCCGATGTCTGGCACCTGCCGTTCCCCAACCCGCTGCATGGTGTCAGCAAGGAGGACGCGCTGAAGGCGCTGCAACAACTGTTCAAGGCCGATCTGGAACCCGCCCGCGTGGCCGCAATCATCGTGGAACCCGTGCAGGGCGAAGGCGGCTTTTACGAGGTGCCGCAGGGCTTCATGGCGGAACTGCGTGCGCTGTGCGACCATCACGGGATGCTGCTGATCGCGGATGAAGTGCAGACCGGGTTCGCCCGCACCGGCAAGCTGTTCGCGATGGAGCATCACGGCGTGGCCCCGGACCTGACCGCCATGGCCAAGGGCCTGGGCGGCGGTTTGCCGATCAGCGCCGTGACCGGCCGGGCCGAGGTGATGGACAGTCCCAACCCCGGCGGCCTGGGCGGCACCTATGCGGGCAACCCGCTGGGCGTGGCCGCCGCCCATGCCGTTCTGGACGTGATCGAGGACGAGGGGCTTTGCGACCGCGCCACCCGTCTGGGCCAGCGGCTGAAGCAGCGCCTGGCCGCCGCGCGCGACCAGATCCCGCAGATCGCCGATATCCGGGGACCCGGTTTCATGAATGCGGTCGAATTCAACCTGCCCGGCAGCGACAGTCCCAACCCCGATTTCACCAATCGCGTCCGCGAGGAGGCGTTGAAGCGCAGGTTGATCCTGCTGACCTGTGGGGTTTATGGAAACGTGATCCGCTTTCTGGCGCCGCTGACCATCCCCGACGCGGTGTTCGAGGAGGCGCTGGACATCCTGGACGAAAGCCTGCTGGCGGCGCGGGGATAGGGACAGGCCGTCGCAGTCGGCGCCCGCGACCTTGCAGCCCGCCCGGCAGGGATTACATGCACGAAGGCCGGTGGTTTCGCCTTGCCGACCGGCAGGAACATCCGTGGCCCGGTGGCCCCCGCATCATGAACTCACAAGGAACAGGCAATGGCGGAACGCAGGTGCATCGGGGTGATCCTGGGGTCGATCCGGGAAGGGCGGATCAATGACCGCGTCGCCTTTTGGACGATCCGCCAACTGGAATACCACGGTTTTGCCACGCGGGTGATCGACCCGGCCGACCCTGCCCTGCTGCCGGTGCAGATAGGCAATACGGCCGCGGTGGAACGTCTGCGCAAGCGGATGGCCAATCTGGACGGGTTCGTCATCGTGACGCCGGAATACAACCACGCCGAACCTGGCTGGCTCAAGACGCTGATCGATTCCGTGGTCGGGGAGTGGTGGGCGCGGCCCGTGGGGCTGGTGGGCTATGGCGGTATCTCGGGGGGATTGCGCGCGCTGGAGGCCCTGCGGATCATCCTGGCGGAACTGCACACCGTCACCTTGCGCGACACGGTCAGCTTTGCGTCGCCCTGGCGGCGGTTTGACGAGATGGGCCATATGACCGATCCCGACGACGCCGCGGCAGCCGAGGCTGCGATGGCGATTTTTGCGCACCGGCTGGACTGGTGGGTCGAGGCCCTGGCCCATGCCCGACACGCCCGCCCCTATCATCCCGAGGGCGAGGAAAGGATTACCTGATGACTGCGATCATTCAGATCGAAAACCTGTCCAAGCAATACGGCAGCGGCACCAAGGCGCTGAGCGATGTGTCCCTGGACATCCAGGAGGGCGAGATCATCGCCCTGCTGGGTCCGAACGGCGCGGGCAAGACCACGCTGATTTCCGTCATCTGCGGGCTGGTTGTGCCGACGGGCGGCACCGTCCGCGTCGGCGGCCATGACATCCGCACCGACTGGCGCGCCGCGCGCAAGCTGATCGGGCTGGTGCCGCAGGAGATCGCGCTGGAACCGTTCGAAAAGGTCATGAACTGCGTCCGCTTCACCCGCGGCCTGTACGGCGAAGGCCCGGACGACGCCTATATCGAACAGGTGCTGCGCAGCCTGGCCCTGTGGGACAAGCGCGACGCGGCCACGCGCGAACTGTCGGGGGGCATGAAGCGCCGCGTGCTGATCGCCAAGGCCTTGGCGCATCGTCCCAAGGTGCTGTTCCTGGACGAACCGACCGCCGGCGTGGACGTGGCGCTCCGCCGCGAGATGTGGGAGGTCGTAGACCGGCTGCGCCGCGAGGGCGTGACCATCATCCTGACCACCCATTACCTGGAAGAGGCCGAGGAAATGGCCGACCGCATCGGCGTCATCAACCACGGTCGCCTGCTCTTGGTCAGGCCAACGTCCGAATTGATGGGCGAATTCGGCAGAAAGACCCTGACCATCGAAGTGACCCAGCCTCTGGCGGCGATTCCCGACGACCTGGCAGGCCGGGGCCTGCATCTGTCGCCGGACGGCCGGTCGCTGACCTATGATTATGACACCCGGGCGGACCGCACCGGCATCGCGCGTCTTCTGGGCGATCTGGCGGGGCAGGGGATCATGGTGCGGGATGTGTCCACCCGGCAATCCAGCCTGGAAGAGGTGTTCATGACGCTTGTCAGCGAACCCCGGCAAGAGGTGACGGCATGAGCGGCATCAACTGGCCCGGCGTCAGGGCGATCTTTCACCACGAGATGACACGGTTCTTCCGCACCATTACCCAGTCGCTGTTGTCGCCGGTTGTGTCCACGGTTCTGTATTTCGTGGTTTTCGGCGCGGCCATCGGCGGGCGCATCCAGTCGGTCGAGGGGGTCGAATACGGCGCCTTCATCGTCCCTGGCCTGATGATGCTGACGATCCTGCAACAGTCGGTCAGCAACGCCAGCTTCGGGATCTATTTTCCGAAATTCAGCGGCACGATCTATGAATACCTGGTGTCCCCGGTGGGCTGGATCGAGGTGACGCTGGGCTTTGTCGGCGCCGCTGCCGCCAAGGCCGTGCTAATTGCCCTGGTGATCCTGGGAACCAGCTTCTTCTTTGTGGGGGTTCACATCCTTCACCCGGTCTGGATGCTGGGCTTTCTGGTCCTGACGGCGACGGCCTTCAGCCTGCTGGGCTTCATCATCGGGCTGTGGGCCAAAAACTTCGAGCAGTTGCAGATCGTGCCGATGATGGTCATCACGCCCCTGGTGTTTCTGGGCGGTGCCTTTTACTCGGCCGACATGCTGCCCCCTTTCTGGGAAGGCGTGGCCAAGCTGAACCCTGTGCTTTACCTCATTTCCGGGTTCCGCTGGTCGTTCTTCGGGCTTGCCGACGTGCCGGTGGGGGTGTCGCTTGTCGCGGTGGGGCTGATGATCGCCCTATGCTGTGCGGCGATCCGCTGGATCTTCGCGACCGGATGGCGGCTGCGCGAGTGAGCCCTGCCGTTGCCCCTGTCCGGGGCAGATCCGGGTCTGCGGGTCCAGCCGCACATACTCCTGTGCGCTGATCACCTGCATGTCCAGCGACCGGTTCCAGCCGGCGAACCAGCGGTCGCGGATGCCGCCGCGATAAAAGGTGCCCATGATCTCGTCCACCAGGGGCGGGATGATGCGGGTATTCGGGATGCGGGGGGCATGAAAACCGATACGCGCCTTTCCGCCAAGGCAGGCGTTGGGCAGGGTCGTCAGGATCGTGCAGGCAGACCGGCAATAGCCGCGGATGCGCACCGTCTTGCCCGACCGCGCCAATCGCTCGCGCAACTGCACCATCTGGATGACATTGCCGCCGCGATGGTTTTCGACATCGATAAAGCGACCGCGCTCGACGATGCGGGCGTGGCTTGGGGCCGGCGCCAGGGTCAAAAGCGCGGCAGCAAGCGTCAGGATGAGGCGGAATCGGGTCATGCCGCCATTCTGACGATCGGCGGGCATTCGTGAAATCACGTTCCGGCGACATCGCCCGGTCGTGGGTTCCTCTTTTCCCGCGGCGCCGAATCGCCTATCTGCGGCGGATGCACACCAACCCGCCCGATCTGCGCCCCGACCTGGCCCGCGCCCGCATCCCCGAGGAACGCCGCGAAGGCCAGCCGACCATCGGCATGGTCAGCCTCGGCTGTCCCAAGGCGCTTGTGGACAGCGAACGCATCCTGACCCGCTTGCGGGCCGAAGGCTATGCCATCAGCCCCGACTATGCGGGCGCCGATGCGGTGATCGTCAACACCTGCGGATTTCTGGACAGCGCCAAGGCGGAATCGCTGGAGGCCATCGGCGAGGCGCTGCGCGAGAACGGCAAGGTTCTGGTCACCGGCTGCCTGGGGGCCGAGCCCGACTACATCACCGGCGCGCATCCCAAGGTGCTGGCCGTGACCGGCCCGCATCAATACGAGGCCGTGCTGGACGCGGTCCATGCCGCCGTGCCGCCGCAACCCGATCCGTTCATCGACCTGCTGCCCGCATCGGGCGTCAGCCTGACGCCGCGCCACTACAGCTATCTGAAGATTTCCGAAGGCTGCAACCACCGGTGCAAGTTCTGCATCATCCCCGACATGCGCGGCCGCCTGGTCAGCCGCCCGGCCCATGCCGTGATCCGGGAGGGCGAGAAGCTGGTGGCGGCCGGGGTCAGGGAATTGCTGGTCATCAGCCAGGACACCAGTGCCTATGGCCTTGACCTGCGGCACGCGACCGACCGGGGGCACCGTGCCCACATCACCGACCTGGCGCGCGATCTGGGCAGTCTGGGGGCCTGGGTGCGGCTGCATTACGTCTATCCCTATCCGCATGTGCGCGACCTGATCCCGCTGATGGCGGAGGGGCTGGTCCTGCCCTATCTGGACATCCCCTTCCAG
Source organism: Paracoccus subflavus (assembly GCF_004310345.1). Taxonomy (GTDB): domain Bacteria; phylum Pseudomonadota; class Alphaproteobacteria; order Rhodobacterales; family Rhodobacteraceae; genus Paracoccus; species Paracoccus subflavus. The sequence continues at coordinate 34,092 of NZ_SISK01000012.1, forward strand.
CACGCCCATCCCGACACCCTGCGGCGCATGGCCCGCCCGGCCGCGGCGGCGAAAACGCTGGACGAGATCGCCGCCTGGCGCGCGATCTGCCCCGAGATCACCCTGCGATCCACCTTTATCGTCGGCTATCCGGGAGAGACCGAGGCCGAGTTCCAGACCCTGCTGGACTGGCTGGACGAGGCGCAACTGGATCGCGTCGGCGCCTTTCAGTATGAGAACGTCAAGGGCGCGCGCGCCAACGACCTGCCCGATCACGTGCCTCCGGAGGTCAAGCAGGACCGCTTCGACCGCTTCATGGAAAAGGCCCAGGCGATCAGCGAGGCCAAGCTGCTGGCCAAGGTCGGAACCCGGCTGGAGGTGATCGTGGACGGCGTGGACGATCAGGGCGCCACCTGCCGGACCAAGGCCGACGCCCCCGAGATCGACGGCAACCTGTACATCGACGAGGGCTTCGAGGCCCTGACCCCCGGCGACATCGTGACGGTGACCGTGGACGAGGCCGGCGAATACGACCTGTGGGGGCGTTTGTGACGGGGGCGCGGCCACCTTTGCGAATGGCGTCGTGGCGGACAGTGCGGCGTTGCCAAACACGTGAATGGAGGCCGCGTTGAGCAATGCGTCTGACGATCTTCTGGCCACCGCAGGCGCGGTCAGGTTCGGCACCATCCTGGCCGACCCGCCGTGGCAGTTCCAGAACCGCACCGGCAAGATGGCCCCGGAACACAAGCGGCTGTCGCGCTATCCGACCATGACGCTGGACGCCAACTGCGACCTGCCGGTCGAGGCCGTCGCCGATGCCCGTGCGCATCTGTACCTGTGGGTGCCAAATGCCCTGTTGCCCGAGGGACTGAAGGTCATGGAGCACTGGGGCTTCACATACAAATCCAACCTGATCTGGTACAAGGTCCGCAAGGACGGCGGTCCCGACCGGCGCGGCGTGGGCTTTTACTTCCGCAACGTGACCGAGATCCTGCTGTTCGGCGTGCGCGGCAAGGACGTGCGCACGCTTGACCCCGGCCGCAGCCAGGAAAACATCATCGCCACCCAGAAACGCGAGCACAGCCGCAAGCCGGACGAGCAGTACGACCTGATCGAAGCCTGTTCCTGGGGCCCGCGGCTGGAAATGTTTGCCCGTGGCCCGCGCCAGAACTGGATCGTCTGGGGCAACCAGTCCGAGGACTATCAGCCCGACTGGCCGACCTATGCGAACCATTCCCAAAGCAACGTGGTCAGGCTGCGTTGAGCCTGGGGGTGGCGATGGACCCGGCAGGCCGGCCCCGCAAGCCTGGCGCGCTGTGCATCGGCGCGCAGAAGGCGGGGACAAGCTGGCTGGCACAGATGCTGGGCCAGCACCCGCAGGTCTGGATACCCCCCTTCAAGGAAGTGCAGTATTTCAACCACCTGTTCATTCCCGGACATCGCAGATGGATCGGCTGGCATTATCGCCAGAAATTTCAGGAAATCCGCGACCGTCATGCGCGCGCGGGCCGACCGGTGCCGCCGGGCCTGGACGCCTATCTGCACGATGTCACGCGCGGGAAAATGTTTCACAACCAATGGTACAAACGCGTCTTCGCGCCTGCGCCGCCCGACGCCATACCGATGGATCTGACGCCGGAATATTCGACCCTGCCGGACGAAGGCGTCGATCATGTGGCAGGCTTCCTGCCTGGGGTCAGGGTCATCTATCTGATCCGCCACCCGGTCGATCGCGCCCTTTCGCAACTGGGCATGAACCTGCACCGTGAAGGCCGCCGTCCCGCGACCTTGGCCGACTGGATGGCGGAAATCGACAACCCGGTCTTGTATGAACGCGGCGATTATGCCGCCTATCTGCCCCGCTGGCAGGCCCGTTTTCCCGATCTTCTGGTTCTGCCCTTCGGCCGGATTGCACGCGATCCGCAGGCGGTGATGGATGCGGTCGAATCCCATCTGGGTCTTGGCCCCTGGCCCTATGCCAACCTGACCGACAAGGTCTTTGCCGCGCGCCATCCTTTGTCCGTTCCGCCACAGGCCATCGCCGCACTCGAAGCCCGCATGGCCCCGCAACTGGCCTTTCTGGGTGATCACCTGGGCGCCGATTTCGCGATGGAAACGCGCTGACCTTTTCCAAGGCCCCGCTTTCGCCTACATAGCCGCAAAGCTTTGGCAGGAGAATCCGATGGCGTCCTATCAGTTCGTGTATCACATGGACGGCGTGTCCAAGACCTATCCCGGCGGCAAGAAGGTCTTCGAGAACATCCGCCTGAACTTCCTGCCGGGCGTCAAGATCGGCGTGGTGGGCGTCAACGGCTCGGGGAAATCCAGCCTGCTGCGCGTGATGGCGGGCTGGGACAAGGATTTCTCGGGCGAGGCCTGGGCCGCCAAGGGCGCGACGGTCGGCTATCTGCCCCAGGAGCCGGAACTGGATCCGGCGCTGAACGTACGCGGCAACGTGATGGAAGGCGTCAAGGCCAAGCAGGCCAAGCTGGACCGCTATAACGAACTGGCGATGAACTATTCCGACGAAACGGCCGAGGAGATGGCGCAGCTTCAGGACGAGATCGACGCCGAGAACCTGTGGGACCTGGACAGCCAGGTGGATGTCGCGATGGAGGCGCTGCGCTGTCCGCCCGACGACGCCGACGTGACCAGCCTGTCGGGGGGCGAACGCCGCCGCGTCGCGCTGTGCAAGCTGCTGCTCGAGGCGCCGGACATGCTGCTTCTGGACGAACCGACCAACCACCTGGACGCGGAAACCATCGCCTGGCTGCAAAAGCACCTGATCGAATACAAGGGCACGATCCTGATCGTCACCCACGACCGCTATTTCCTGGACGACATCACCAGTTGGATCCTGGAACTGGATCGCGGCCGCGGCATCCCCTACGAAGGCAACTATTCCGCCTGGCTGGAACAGAAGGCCAAGCGGCTGGAACAGGAATCGCGCGAGGACAAGTCCAAGCAAAAGACGCTGGAACGCGAACTGGAATGGATTCGCGCCGGCGCCAAGGCACGACAGGCCAAGCAAAAGGCCCGGATCAATGCCTATAACGAGCTGGCCGGCCAGTCCGAGCGCGAAAAGCTGGCGCGCGCCCAGATCATCATTCCGAACGGCGAACGCCTGGGCAACCGCGTGATCGAGGTCGCGGGCCTGAAAAAGGCCATGGGCGACAAGCTGCTGATCGAGGATCTGGATTTCGCCCTGCCGCCCGGCGGCATCGTCGGCGTGATCGGCCCGAACGGGGCGGGCAAATCGACCCTGTTCCGGATGCTGACCGGCCAGGAACAGCCCGACGCCGGCGAAATCGCCTATGGCGACACCGTGCATCTGTCCTATGTGGACCAGTCGCGCGACGCGCTGGATGCCCAGAAAACCGTGTGGGAGGAGATCAGCGGCGGTGCCGAGCAGATCGTGCTGGGCGATGCGTCCATGAACAGCCGCGCCTATTGTTCGGCCTTCAACTTCAAGGGCGGCGACCAGCAAAAGAAAGTGGGCCAGTTGTCGGGCGGCGAACGCAACCGCGTGCACATGGCCAAGCTGCTGAAATCAGGCGGCAACGTGCTGCTGCTGGACGAACCGACCAACGACCTGGACGTGGAAACCCTGCAGGCGCTGGAAGCCGCGCTGGAGGATTTCGCGGGCTGCGCGGTCATCATCAGCCACGACCGCTTTTTCCTGGACCGCCTCTGCACGCATATCCTGGCCTTCGAGGGCGATGCGCATGTGGAATGGTTCGAAGGCAACTTCGAGGCCTATGAGCAGGACAAGATGCGCCGGCTGGGGCCGGACAGCATCGAGCCGAAGCGGGTGAAGTATAAGAAGTTTGCGCGGTGAGAGGATGAATAGTGTCGATGAATCGCCTTCTGTAGATGCCGAAGCTCGCCAGCCTAAAGATGCAGGATATTTGAAATATTATGGTCTATATTGGGATCGTAAATATTGGGATAGGCATGAAAACGCATGGGTCTTTGATCGAAAGCGGGAGTATAGGCATAGGGAGATACTTCCTGGGCTTCCGTCTGGTTGGGTCGGGCGTGGGACAAAATCCCTTGATACAAATGACCTCTGGGTAAATTTCTGGCGTCAGAAAGGGGTCTATGTTCTATACGATGAACAGCTTATTCCAGTATACTCTGGACAGGCAGGGCTGCAAAACTCAAATTCTTCAGAGGCCGGCGGAAGATTTTTAGGGAATAGACTGGCAGAGCATGCCAAGGGTAAATACAGAAATGCTTGGCGCTACTTTTCTTGGTTTGGCTTTATGGAGCTGAGTGATAATTCAGAAAAACTGAGAAGAAATCTGCGAAATTGCAGCTTTGATGATAAAACAAATGCCGAATACAAATTCAGCTATCCCGCAGATTCATTAAATGAAAGCGAAAAGAGACTAAATCAATTACTTAATTCTTTTGAAGCCATCTTAATCGAGGCATTTGTTCCGAGATTTAACTCGAGAGGCGGAAACCTGAAGGGCGCAGTATATGTAGATCAATTCGAGGGAGATTTATTCCTCAGTAAGATTTGAACGCAAAGCAAGATGTTGAGGAAAGGTTTAAGCTGAAGCACGCAACGCCCTAGTTTTATTGGGCGTTGCGTTTTTTTCTCAGGCATTCACCGGCGGCTTACCAGAGCATTGGGCCATGATCGTCGTGCCGGTCGCGGCCTCGGGGGCCGTGGCGGGCGCGGCGAGGGCCGGGGCTGCCAGCAGGCAGGCGGTCAGGGTCGTCAGGGCAAGCTTTTTCATGGACGTTCCTTTCCTGTTTCGGATGACGCAGCCTGACCCGAATCGGCAAATCCCCCAAGACACAGCCGCGTTACCGGACCTTGCCCGTCCAGCCCGGCGGGCGCTTGCCCACCCAGTCAAAAAAGCGCCGCAAGGCCGGATGGGCGCGCAGCGCCTCGATTGTGGCATATTGCCGCGCCAGTTCGGTTTCGCTCAGCGTCTTGTGGATAGTGCGGTGGCAGACGTGGTGGACCAGCACGGTTTCGCCGCCTTTGCCGCCGCGCAGTTTCGGCACCAGATGGTGCCGGCTTTGCGGCACGCCCGGCGGGATCGGGCGCAGGCACAGCGGGCAGACCGGATCGGAGCCATCCCCCAGGACCGGCCCCGGCGGCGTCAGGCCCATTCCCAGGGCCGGGTGAATTCGCCCAGGCGCCTTTTCACCTCGGCCTCGTCCACCTTGCCGTCGCGGCCGAGGCGCGCGACCAGGCCGCGCTTCTTGTCCTCGACCACCTCGGCCACATGGGCGCCGGTACCCTCCAGCGCGGCGTCATAGACGCGGCGGATCGCCATGCGGCGCAGGTCGGGCTTGAAGATCTTGCCCACGGCGGTCTTGGGCAGTTCGGGCAGGATCTCGACATGCTTGGGAATGGCGGCGCGTTCGTGGATATGGTCGCGCGCGTGGTCCAGCAGGTCCGCCTCGGTCGTCTTGGCGCCTGCAACCAGTTCGACATAGACGCAGGGCAGTTCGCCCGCAAAGCTGTCGGGCTGGCCGATGGCGCCGGCGAATGCCACGGCGGGATGGGACAGCATCGCCTCCTCGATCTCGGCGGGGTCGATGTTGTGGCCGCCGCGGATGATCAGATCCTTGGCGCGGCCCGTGATCCACAGATAGCCGTCCGGGTCCAGCCGGCCCAGGTCGCCCGTGCGCAGATAGATGTCCTCGGCGAACAGATGGTGGTTCTTGTCGGCCTCGGTATAGGTCGATCCCGGAAACACGCCGGGGTTGGCCACGCAGATTTCGCCAACCACGTCGGGCGGGCATTCATGGGCCTTGCCCGCATCGTCATGGTTGAGGATGCGGACATGCGTGTAGGGCAGCGGAACGCCCACGGACCCCACCTTCTTCAGCCCGTCCACCGGATTGCAACTGACCAGGCAGGTCGCCTCGGTCAGGCCGTATCCTTCGGCGATCTCGACGCCCGTTGCCGACTTGAAGCGGTTGTAGAGTTCGATCGGCAGGGGGGCCGATCCTGAAATCGCGGTTTTGAGCGACGAGACATCGGCATTCACCGGACGCTGCATCAGCGCGGAGATGGCGGTCGGCACGGTGATCAGGAACGTCGCCTGCCAGCGTTCGATCAGTTTCCAGAAGTTGTCGAACACGCCCTCGCCCCGATATCCGGCGGGGGTCGGCATGACCACATGGGCGCCCGACGCGACGCAGGACATCAGCACCGGATAGGCCGCAAAGACGTGGAACATCGGCAGCGGGCACATCAGCACGTCGGTTTCGTCGAACAGCAGCGTGCCCCCCAGCCAGCCGTTGTAGATCATGCCCGAATACTTGTGCTGGGCAACCTTGGGCATCCCGGTGGTGCCCCCGGTATGGAAATAGGCGGCGATCCGGTCCTGCTGCGGATCGTCGAAATCCAGGCGGGTGTGCTTTTCGGCGCTTGTCGCGGCCTCGAAGTTCAGCACCTTGGCCTTGTGGCGCACCTTCATGCGGGGACGGATCAGCGGCACGATGAACCGCTTGAGACCGCGCAGGTGGCGGTTCAGGTCGATCTCGACCACATGGGTTACGCCGGGGGCGTTGGCCACGGCCTCGGCCGCTTTCTGGGCGACATCGGTCTTGGGGAATGCACGCAGCGTCACCAGAACCTTGGCACGGGTTTCGCGCAGGATGGCGGCGATCTGTTCGGAATCCAGCAGGGGGTTGATCGGATTGACGATCCCGGCCGTGGCGCCCGCCAGCAGGACCACCGGCGTTTCGATGCTGTTGGGCAGCAGATAGGCAACGGTGTCGGTCGGACCCACGCCCAGCTTGCGCAACATGTTCGCGGTTTCGGTCACCCGCTCGCGCAGGTCTGCCCAGGTCAGCGTCGTCGCATGATCCTTGGGACCGGACAGCAGTTGAAAGCTGATCGCAGGCCGGTCGGGAAACCGATCGGCCGTTTGCGACAGGAATTCATAGATCGTTTTCGGCAGACCGCGCGCTTCGTAGGGCATTTCCCGTTCGAGCGTGTCGCGATCCTCATGGCTGCTGAACCGTGCCATCATCCCCTCCGCCAAAGGGACCACCCTCCTGATCCCGTTGCGCAAGAATGGTCCGACTTTGCCAGCCGGAACAAGGGTCTTGCGTAGCGGCGGGACAAGGACGCGGCGTCAGGTGGCCGGCGACGCCGCGTCGAATCGGTCATTCCTGCGGGATACGCAGGGTCTGGCCCGGATAGATGCTGTCCGGGTCCGACAGCATCGGCCGGTTCGCCTCGAAGATGCGGTTATATTTGTTGGCATCACCCAGATAGGCCTTGGCGATGGCCGACAAAGTCTCTCCCTTTTTCACGGTATGAAAGACCGGGGCCTTGTCCGGTTCGGGCAAGTCGGCCTCGACCTTGGCGACGCCTTCGATGTTGCCCACGGCCAGCACCAGCTTTTCCAGCGTCTCGCGGTCGGCGCCCTTGCTGTCGATCCTGACGGTATCGCCGCGCAGGGTCAGGTGGACATCGTCCTTGTCCAGATTAAGCGCCCGCAATTCGGCCTTGATCGCCGCGACCTTGCGCGCGGTGTCGGGGTCTTGGGCGGGCTTGGCGGGGGCTGCCGATGCCTGAGGCGCGGGCGCTGCCTTCGGCTCGGCGGCCTCGGCCTTTCCGAAGACCGATTTTCCCGCATCCTTCACGAAATCCCAGATGGCCATGTGACATTCCTTTTTTGGGTATTGTTCGGAAGGAAACGCAGCCGGAGCACAAGGGTTCTGCGCAGCCGTCAACAAGAGCAAGAAATTCCAGCAATCCAAAAGTGTGGATAGTTCATTCTTTCATCCATAGGATGCATGGTGATCAAGGATATGGGGACAGGATGACATTTTCGACGCATCTGGCCGCAATGGCCTTGGGATCGGTGCTGCTTGCGGGTTGCGCGCAGGCACCGGACAGCGCCGCAGGCAAAGGCGGTTCAGACGACGTGCAGGTGACGGACGCGGGCAGGGCCACATGCCTGGCCACGACACCGGACCAGAACCGTCAGGGCGTTGCGGCAACAAACCTTGTGCGCCGCGGCGCGGGGCTGGCGCCGATGCGGGCCGATCCGTTGCTGGCGCGGGTGGCCGCCGATCATGCCTGCGACATGGCCGGGCGCGGGCGCATGACCCACAGGGGCAGTTTGACCGACGGTCCCGGCCCGCGCGTCAAGGCGGCGGGCTATGCGCCCTCGGTCACGGCCGAAAACATCGCCGCCGGGCCTTTCTCATTGAACCGGGTGCTGGCGGAATGGAACGGATCGGCCAGCCACCGGGCGAACATGGTGATTCCGAGACTGCGCGATTACGGCATTGGCCAGGCGATCGGTCCGGACGGGCGGACACGGTTCTGGGCGGCGATCTATGCCGTTCCGCGCTGAGATCAGGCAAGCTCGGTCAAGACCGGCATGTCGGTGAACTGCATTCGCGCCAGCCGGGCGTAAAGCCCCCCCTGCGCAACCAGATCGTCATGGCTTCCCTGCGCCACGACGCGGCCGCCGTCAAAGACCACGATCCTGTCGGCCTTCTTCACGGTCGCCAGGCGATGGGCCACGACCACGGTGGTCCGGCCTTCGGACAGGCGGCTGACGGCGGCCTGCACCAGGGATTCGGATTCGGCGTCCAGCGCGCTTGTCGCCTCGTCCAGCAGCAGGACGGGGGCGTCGCGCAGGATGGCGCGGGCCAGGGCGATGCGCTGGCGCTGTCCGCCAGACAGCATGACGCCGCGTTCGCCCAGGGGGGTGTCATAGCCCTGTGGCAGCGCCTCGATGAAGTCATGGGCATGGGCGGCCCTTGCAGCCTCGCGGACCTGCTCGGGCGGGGCATCGGGGCGGCCCAACCGGATGTTTTCCATCGCGCTGGCGGCAAAGATGACCGGGTCTTGCGGCACAAGGGCGATGGCCTGCCGGAAATCCGCACGCGCCATGTCCCGCAGGTCGATGCCGTCCAGCGTCACCTGCCCGGAACGCGGGTCCCAGAACCGCTGGATCAACTGGATCACCGTGGTCTTGCCCGCCCCCGACGGGCCGACAAGGGCCACCGTTTCGCCCGGCCGGATGGTCAGGCTGACATTCTCCAGTGCCGAGACGTCGGGCCGGGTGGGATAGCGAAAGCCGACATCCCGCAGCTCGATCCGGCCGCGCACCGGGCGGGGCAGGGGAACGGGCCGGGGCGGGTCGCGCAGCGCGTCCTCGGCCGCCAGCAATTCACCCAGCCGTTCAGAGGCGCCTGCGGCGCGCTGCAATTCGCCCCAGATCTCGGACAGGGCGCCCGTCGATCCCGCCACAAGGATCGCGTAGATGACGAATTGCACCAGTTCCCCCGCCGTCATCGCGCCGGCCTGCACGTCGCGTGCGCCGATCCACAAGACGCCGATCACGCCCGCGAAGATCAGGAAGATCACGATGGCCGTCATCAGCGCGCGGGTGCGGATGCGCGTCAGGGCCACGGCAAAGGACCGTTCGGTCACATCGTCGAAGCGCGCGATGCTGCGGGCCTCGTGGGTATAGGCCTGCACGGTCTGCACGGCCAGCAGCGTTTCGGACGCCGCGCCCGATGACGCGGCGATCCAGTCCTGGTTCGCCCGCGACAGCCCGCGCAGCCGGCGGCCGAGCACGATGATGGGGATCAGGATCGCCGGCACGATCAGCAGCACCAGCCCCATCAGCTTGACCGAGGTGATGGCCAGCATCGCCATCCCACCCGCCAGGATCAGCGTGTTGCGCAGCGCGATGGACAGCGACGACCCGATCACCGACTGGATCAGGGTGGTGTCGGTCGTGATGCGCGACAGGATCTCGCCCGTCATCACGCGTTCGAAAAAGGCGGGGGACAGGGTGATCACGCGGGCATAGACGGCCTTGCGGATGTCGGCCACGACCCGTTCGCCCAGCCGGGTGACGAAATAATATCGTGCCGCCGTCCCCAGGGCCAACAGGGCGACGACCATCAGGGCGGCGCCGAAATAATCGTCCAGCAGCCCCGCGCCGTCGTCGAAATTGTCCACGACCCGACGGACGGCCAGCGGCAGGATCAGGCTGATCGCCGATGTCGCCACCAGCGCGACCAGTGCCAGCGCCATCTGCCCGCGATAGCGGCGCACGAACGGCCACAGGGCGCCAAGCGCGCCCATGCGCCGGCTGGTGGGTCGGTCCGGTATCGTGGTGCCGCGTGCCATGTCTGCCTTTCGGATGGATATGCCCAGCCGGTTTAGGCGTTGGCAGCCGTCAGGACAAGCGCGGGGGCGCCAGGGTCAGCCCTCCGTCGGCAAGCTGATCGGCCAGGCGATCAACCGCAGCGGCCAGCTTTTCGTCGATGATATGGAGGTATTGCGTCCAGTCCGACAGGTGCTGCAATTCGGCTGTGCCATCCGAAATGCCCCGCAGCCCGATCAACGGAACCCCGAAATGCTGGGCGGCGCGCAGATGGGCGAAGGTCTCCATGTCCACCATGTCCTCGGCAATGGCATCATAGGCCGGACCGCTGACGATATTGGCGCCGGTGGACAGCGTGGCGGCGGGCAGTCCTTCGATCCGCAGCGGCAGATCGACCCGCACGGGCAAATCCAGAAGCGGCGTTCGGCCCCTTTCGAACCCGAGCGCCGAGGCATCCATATCGCGATAGGCGACGGCCGCGACCTGATAGACCTCGGCCTGTTGCAGCCGCGCCGATCCCGCCGATCCCAGAGACACGACCAGCCGCGGCAGCGCCCGCATCCCTGCCAGCGCGGCCGCCAGTTGCACCGCCCCCTCGATCGGGCCGATGCCGGTGATCAGGGGGGTGATGCGCGCGCGCAGGGCCGGGCCGTATTCGGCCTCGGCCGCCATCACGAACAGGACGGGGATGTCCGCGATCATGTCCGGGGACGTGGGGGGCACGGTGTTTCCTTTCGGCTGCTGGGGGCAGGCGTGGCACGGGTGGGGGCAAGGGGTCAAGCGCAAGGTCAGGCGCCAGGCGCGCCCGGGCTTGACCCTTGCGGGGCCGGCATCATCCGTGGCAACTGCCCCCATGGGCAAGGTCAGCGATCTATACGAACAGGGCGTGGCAGAGGGACGTATCCGGGCCGATCAGGCGCAGCGGGACGTGCTGCCCCATCTGGACCGGGTTCTGGACGACATGGCCGCCGCCCCGGCGCCGGAACGACGATCGGCCTGGCGGGCCTTTCTGGGGGTGGGCAACCCCGCGCCCGCCGGTCCGGAGGTCAGGGGCCTTTACCTGTGGGGCGGGGTCGGGCGCGGCAAGTCGATGCTGATGGATCTGATGGCCGAGGCCGCCACCGTGCCCGTGCGCCGCGTGCATTTCCACGAATTCATGCAAGAGATCCAGGCCGGGCTGAATCGCGCCCGGCAGCGGGGCGACCAGGACACCGTGCGTCCCGTGGCCCTGGAGGTCGCGGCGCAGGTCCGGCTGCTGTGCTTCGATGAAATGCAGATCACCGACATCGCCGATGCGATGATCGTGGGGCGGCTGTTCCAGGTGCTTCTGGAACAAGGGGTGGTGATCGTCACCACCTCGAACCGGGTGCCCGAGGATCTGTACAAGCACGGACTGAACCGGGCGCTGTTCCTGCCCTTCATCGACTTGATCCGGCAGCGGCTGGAAATCGTCTGCCTGGACAGTCCCGTGGATCACCGGCAGGGGCGCGCCACGGGGGGGCAGGTCTGGTTCTGTCCCGCCGATGCGCAGGCCAGAACGGCGATGGACACGATCTGGGCCGACCTGACGGCCGGGGCGCAGGCCGGGCCGCAGCGGATCGAGGTGGGCGGGCGCAGCTTCGATCTGCCCTTGTTCGCGGATGGCGTGGGCCGGGCGGGGTTCTGGGATCTGTGCGGCAGGCCGCTGGGCCCGGCGGATTATCTGGCCCTGTCGCGGACGGTTCGGGTGCTGATGATCGACGGCGTCCCGCGCCTGTCCGCCTCGAACTACAACGAGGCCAAGCGGTTCGTCACCCTGATCGACGCGCTTTACGAAGCGAAGGTGCGATTGATCGCCAGTGCCGCCGATCAGCCGGAACAACTGTATAACGAGGGCGAGGGCAGCTTCGAATTCGAACGCACGGCCAGCCGGCTGCGGGAAATGCAGCAGGCGGGATGGGGACGCAAGACCTAGCCGTCACCCATTCTCGCGCAGCACCCGTCCCGCCAGATACAGCGATCCGCAGATCAGGATCCGCGCCCTGGGATCGCGGCTGACGATCCCCGCGATGGCCGTCCCCGTATCCGGAGCGGTCGCCGCGACCATGCCGACGCTGCCTGCCACCCCGGCGGTGGTGTCGGCGGGCAGGGTGTTCGGCTCTCCGGGGATGTCGATGGCGGTCAGGGATGCTGCACGGGTGGCCAGCGGACGCAGATAGCCGGCGATGTCCTTGGTGTTCAGCATCCCGCAGACCAGATGCGTTGGACGCTGGGGCAGGGTGTCCAGCGTCGCGGCCAGCGCCTCGCCCCCGGCAGGGTTGTGCCCGCCGTCCAGCCACAGTTCGGCCTGCGGACCTGCCAGTTCCACCAGGGGGCCGCGCTTCAGCCGCTGCATCCGGGCGGGCCATTCGGCCTGCGTCACCGCCGCGCGGGCCTGAAGCTCGGTCGCGCCCAACTGGCGCAGGGCGGCCAGCGCCGTGCCCGCGTTCTGGATCTGGTGCGGGCCGATCAGGTTCGGCCGCGGCAGATCCCACAGCCCATGGTCGTCCTGATAGACCATGCCGCCCCTGTCCGGCGCGATCATCCAGTGCTGGCCGTGCGCAAGGACCGGCGCCGTCAGGCCCGAGGCCCTGGCCTCGATCACGCGCAGGGCATCGTCGTCCTGAGGGCCGACGATCACCGGCACGCCGCGCTTGATGATTCCGGCCTTTTCGCCCGCAATCAAGGGCAGCGTGTCGCCCAGGTATTGCGTATGGTCGATGCTGACCGAGGTGATGACCGTCAGGCGGGGCGCGTCGATCACATTGGTGGCGTCCAGCCTGCCGCCCAGGCCGACCTCAAGCAGCGTGTAATCGGCGGGGGTGCGCGAAAAGGCCAGAAAGGCGGCGGCGGTGGTGATCTCGAAGAAGGTGATGGGCTGCCCGGCATTGGCAACCTCGCATTCCTCCAGCGTCGCGGCAAGGTCGGCTTCCGCGATCAGGTCGCCCGCCACCCGGATGCGTTCGTGAAACCGCGCCAGGTGCGGCGAGGTATAGGCATGGACCCGCGCGCCTCCGGCCTGCAACCCTGCGCGGATCATCGCCTGCGTGCTGCCCTTGCCGTTGGTGCCCGCAAGATGAATTACCGAAGGAATTCTGCGTTCGGGGTTGCCCAGCGCGGCCAGCAGGCGATGCATCCGGTCCAGCGACAGGTCGATGACCTTGGGATGGAGGGACATCAGGCGGTCGAGAATGGCGTCGGAGTGGGTCATGCGGCACAAGCCGGGGGTCTCTGACCCCCGGACCCCCAAGGATGTTTGGATGAAGAAGAAGCCTAGACGGCCTTTTCGGGTTCGGGCTTGACAGGATCGGCAACAGGAGCCGGCAGGTCGGCGCGGGTGGGGGCGGGCAGGCCCCCCAGCAGCCGAAGGATCGAGATCAGTTCGTCGCGCAACTGCCTGCGGTGCGTGACCCTGTCCAGCATTCCGTGTTCCAGCAGGTATTCGGCGCGCTGGAATCCTTCTGGCAGCTTTTCGCGGATCGTCTGTTCGATGACGCGGGGGCCGGCAAAGCAGATCAGCGCATTGGGCTCGGCGATCTGGATGTCGCCCAGCATCGCATAGCTGGCGGTGACGCCGCCGGTGGTCGGGTGGGTCAGCACCACGACATAGGGCAGTCCCGCCTCGCGCAGCATTTCCACGGCGACGGTGGTGCGGGGCATCTGCATCAGCGACAGGATGCCCTCTTGCATCCGGGCGCCGCCGGCGGCGGAAAACAGCACCAGCGGACGCTTCGTCTTTACCGCGCGTTCGGCGGCGGCGATGATCGCGTTGCCGACATACATGCCCATCGAGCCGCCCATGAAGCTGAAATCCTGGGCGGCCGCAACGATCGGGGTGCGGCCGATCTCGCCCTCGGCCACCAGCATCGCCTCTTTCTCGCCGGTGGCCTTTTGCGCGGACTTCATCCGCTCGGGGTATTTCTTCTGGTCGCGGAATTGCAGCGGGTCGGCGACGGGCTCGGGCACCCTGACCTCGACAAAGGCGCCGCCGTCGAACAGCGACCGGAACCGTTCGCGGGGGGCGATGGCCATGTGATGATCGCAGTTCGTGCAGACGTTCAGGTTGTCGGACAGTTCGCGGTGAAACAGCATCGTTCCGCATTCGGGGCATTTGGTCCACAGGTTCTCGGGCACCTCGCGGCGCGAGAACAGCGAATTGATGCGCGGGCGGACATAGTTGGTGATCCAGTTCATTCGCGGGCCATCCCTGCTGTTTCGGCCCCGAGATAGGCCGCGACGGCGCCGATTGCAATTGCCGTGACGGACGGGAATGATGCGCGACATGTGGGGATCGCTTCTTGTCATGCTGCACACGACGGTCGTTCTGGCCGTCACCGCGCGGGTGCTGATCCGCCCGCGGCTGGACCCCTCGGTCCGGCTGGCCTGGATCATGGTGGTCGAGGCGCTGCCCGTTGTCGGCATCCTGGCCTATCTGCTGTTCGGCGAGGTGCGGCTGAACCAGGCCGAGGTGCAGCGCATGGCCGACGTGCGCGACCGCCTGACCAACCTGCGCGAACCCGACCACCACGTGACCGCAGAGCCGCCCCATTACGCGCTGCCCGTGGTGGCCGCCAATGCGGCCGTCGGCGGCATGCCGGCGCTGACCGGAAACCGCATCCGCCTGCTGGAGGAAGGCGACGGGGCCATCGACCGCATGATCGACGCCATCGACCGGGCGGTCGATCACGTCCATATCCTGTTCTACATCTGGCTGCCCGATCATTCCGGCCAGAAGGTCGCCGAGGCGGTGGCCCGGGCCGCGGGCCGGGGGGTCGAATGCCGGGTCATCGTCGATGCCCTGGGGTCGCGCAGCCTGGTGCGGTCACCCCTGTGGACGCAGATGCAACAGGCGGGGGCCGAATGCGTGACCGCCTTTCCCTGGGGGCTGCCCTTCATCAGCGTGCTGTTCCGGCGGCTGGACCTGCGCAACCACCGCAAGATCCTGGTGGTGGACAACCACGTTGCCTTTTCGGGCAGTCGCAACTGCGCCGACATGGCATTTGCCATCAAGCCGCGCTTCGCGCCCTGGATCGACATCCTGATGACGATCGAGGGCCCGGTGGTCCGGCAGTTCCAGGCGGTCTTTCTGGCCGACTGGATGAGCTATACCGGCAAGGATCTGGGCGACATGCTGCAACCCGTCATGCCGGTCCCGCAGGGGACCGATGGTGGAGAGATCGCGCAGGTCATTCCGACGGGCCCCGACCGCAGGCAGGGGTCCATCTCGGACTGTCTGGCCGGGATGCTGCACACGGCCCGCGACCAGGTGGTCATCACCACCCCCTATTATGTGCCCGACGCGGCCCTGGACGCCGCGATCCGGTCGGCCGCCCGGCGCGGGGTCGAGGTGACGATGATCCTGCCCGAACGCAACGACTCCATCGTCGTGGGGGCCACCAGCGAGGGATTCTATTATGGCCTTCTGTCCGCGGGCGCGCGGATCATGCTGTTCCGGGACGGGCTCTTGCATTCCAAGATCATGACCGTGGACGGCCGCATGGGCATGGTTGGCAGCGCCAACCTGGACCGGCGCAGCTTCGAGTTGAACTACGAGGTCAACATGGCGGTGTTCGATCATGAATTCGTGGCCGAACTGAACCAGCGCCAGGACAGCTATATGGCCCGCGCGCGGGAGATCACCCTGGACGAGGTCCGCGACTGGAGCGTGTTCCGCCGTTTGCGGAACAACCTTCTGGCTTTGGCCTCGCCGCTGTTGTGAGGAAGGATCATGGATCGCAACGATATCGCGGCGCGTCTGTCCCGCCTGAAGGGCTGGGGCCTGTCGTCCGATGGCCGGGCCATCGTGCGCCGGTTTGAGGTCAAGGGATTTGCCAAGGCGGTCGAGATGGCCAATCTTGCCGCCTGGCTGGGCAACAGGATGAACCACCACCCCGACGTGACCTTTGGCTGGGGTTATTGCGAGGTTCGCTTTTCCACGCATGCGGCAGGCGGGCTGACCGAAGCCGATTTCGCCTGTGCGGCACGGTTGAACGATCTGGTTGCATGACGCTTGTTCGCGCGGTGGTTGCAGGCTATCCCCTGAAGGACAAGCTTGGACGGGATTGGGATGGTCAGGCGTCTTCTGGAACTCGTGGGACTGGCGCAGGCGCCTGACGACTGGTCCCGGCTGGCCGACCGGCAGGATCGCAGGCCGCGACCGGTGGATCCGGCCCTGCGGGATCGCGCCCGCGCCCTGCATCAGCACCTGTCGCGGTTTCTCCATGCCTCGGACCCCTGGATGCTGCGCCATGGAGGGGTGGCCGATACCGATCTGCCGCCGGGCACCGAATGGCATTGGCGTCCCGGTCTGCTGCGCGGCCGGATCAGCCCCGCCGCCGTGGTCGAACCCCCAAGCGGGCACCGCCTGGGCCAGGACGCGGCCGTGTGGCACGACTGTCCCCACCGTGCGCTGATCCTGCAGCAGTCCGCCCGTCTGCAACCCGAAGGCCGCCATGCCTTGAGACTCGAGGTTCTGGGCTTTGCCGGCAGCTTTCTGTCGCTGACTTTGGACGTGCCCGATGCCCTGCTGGAGGGCGTTGACGCCGAGCGCGTCCTGCAACTGGACATGGTGACCGATGCCGAACGCCCGATCCGGCTTTATGCCCGCATCAATCTGGTCCAGGGCCCCAATACCGAGGCAATGCTGCGCGAACTTGGCCATCCGGTCGACGGACAGGACAACCTGCGCCGGGTGGAATTCGACCTCGCCTATGCCAATCTGGCCAACCGGCCGGTCGAACGGGCCTGGCTGGACCTGATCCTTGAATCGCCGCGCATGAACGCCCTTGTCATTCGCGACATCCGGCTGTCGTGCCGTCCCCGCGCGCGCATCTAGGGACATGCCCATGCAGTTCACCAGTCATGGCGTTGCAGGGGGCTGCTGGATGGGCCTTCTTCGGACCGTCATGCCCCCTGTGCCCCCGCAGGTGATCCATCGCGGGCAGGTCGTGGCCGAAACGGTGATGCGGCAGGCCGGGCCGGACCAGTGGGCCATAAGCGCCGATCTGCCGCCTGCGGTGATCGACGACGGCGTTCACACCCTGCTGCTGGTCGGAAAGGCAGAGGGTGCCGAAATGCAGGTTCTGGCCAGCCTGACGCTGATCGCAGGCAAGGTCGCCGAGGACGACCTTTTGGCGGAGGTCGCGCAGCTTCGCGCCGAACTGGACCTGCTGAAACGCGAATTCCGCCGCTTTGCGGCTGGCGGCGGCTAGGCTGTCATCAGCCCGTCACGCTTCCTTGCGAAAAGCCCGACCCATGGCTATATCGGCCCTTTCGCTTTGACCTCAAAGGTTTCGCATGGCCGGGATGCAGACGCCCTTTTACCTGATCGACAAGCCGGCCCTGCGCCGCAACATGGAAAAGGTCGCGCATCTGCGGCAGGCGTCGGGGGCCAAGGCGCTGCTGGCGCTGAAGTGCTTTGCCACCTGGTCGGTGTTCGACCTGATGCGCGACTGCATGGACGGCACCACCTCGTCCTCGCTTTATGAGCTGCGCCTGGGGCATGACACCTTTGGCAAGGAAACCCACGCCTATTCCGTCGCCTGGGCCGATCACGAGATCGACGAGGCGGTGGGTTATGCCGACAAGATCATCTTCAACAGTCTGTCCCAGCTTGACCGGTTCGGCGACAAGGCCCGTCACATCACCACCGGTCTGCGCCTGAACCCGCGCTTTTCCACCAGCGGCTTCGACCTGGCCGACCCCGCCCGCCCCTTCAGCCGCCTGGGCGAATGGGACCGCGAGCGTCTGGAATCGGCGATGGACCGGATCAGCGGGGTGATGATCCATTACAACTGTGAAAACCGCGACTTCGACCTGTTCGACAGCCAACTGACCCGGATCGAGGCCGAGTTCGGCGACATCCTGAAACGACTGGACTGGGTGAGCCTGGGTGGCGGCATCCACTTCACCGGCGAAGGCTATCCGCTGGACCGCCTGGCCGACCGGCTCAGGGCGTTCCAGGACCGCTTCGGCGTGCAGGCCTATCTGGAGCCGGGCGAGGCCAGCATCACCGGCACCACCACGCTGGAGGTCAGCGTGCTGGACATCATCGACAACGGCAAAAAGGTCGCCATCGTGGACAGCAGCATCGAGGCGCATATGCTGGATCTGCTGATCTATCGCGAAACCGCCAAGCTGCCGCAGTCTGGCGCCCACGAATACCAGATCGCGGGCAAGACCTGCCTTGCGGGCGACATCTTCGGGGATGCGCGTTTTGAAAAGCCCCTGTCCGTGGGCGATCGCATCAGCATCGCCGACGCGGCTGGCTATACCATGGTCAAGAAGAACTGGTTCAACGGGGTCGCCATGCCCGCCATCGCCATCCGGGAAGACGACGGAACAATCCGCATCGTCCGCAGCTTTTCTTATCAAGACTACAAGTCCAGCCTGTCGTAAGGCGCCCTCTCGGCAACCCGGAAAGGAACCGTAATTGGCCAGGAAGAACGTCCTCATCGTCGGCGCGGGCGGCGTCGCGCAAGTCGTGGCGCATAAGGTGGCGCAACGGGCTGCGGAATTCGGCGACCTGCACATCGCCAACCGCACCCAGGCCAGGGCCAATGCGATCATCCGGACGCTGCGCGACAAGGGCCATGACATGCCCTTCACCAGCCATGCGCTGGACGCGATGGATGCGGGCGCGGTCGAGGCGCTGATCCGTCAGGTGGGCGCCGGGATCGTGATCAACGTGGGTTCGGCCTTCATCAACATGACGGTGCTTGAGGGCTGCATCCGCGCGGGCGCCGCCTATATCGACACGGCCATCCATGAAGACCCTGCCAAGATCTGCGAGACGCCCCCCTGGTACGGCAACTATGAATGGAAGCGGCGCGAGGACGTGGAAAAGGCCGGCATCACCGCCGTGCTGGGGGCGGGGTTCGATCCGGGCGTGGTCAACGCCTATGCCCGCTTGGCCGAGGACGAGTATTTCGACAAGATCGACAGCATCGACATCGTGGACATCAATGCGGGTTCCCACGGCCGCTGGTTCGCCACGAATTTCGATCCCGAGATCAACTTCCGCGAATTCACCGGTACCGTCTATTCCTGGCAGGGCGGCGAATGGCGCGAGAACAGGATGTTCGAGGTTGGTCGCGAATGGGATCTGCCGGTCGTGGGCAAACGCAAGGCCTATCTGTCCGGCCATGACGAGGTGCACAGCCTGTCGGCCCGTTACAAGGATGCCGATGTGCGCTTCTGGATGGGCTTTGGGGATCACTATATCAACGTCTTCACCGTTCTGCAGAACCTGGGCCTTTTGTCCGAACAGCCCGTGACGACCGCCGAGGGTCTGGAGGTCGTGCCGCTGAAGGTGGTCAAGGCCGTGCTGCCCGACCCGGCCAGTCTGGCCCCCGATTACCAGGGCAAGACCTGCATCGGCGATCTGGTCAAGGGCAGCCTGGACGGCAAGCCGGGCGAGGTTTTCATCTACAACGTCGCCGACCACCGGGACGCCTTTGCCGAGGTCGGCAGCCAGGGCATCAGCTACACGGCGGGCGTGCCGCCGGTCGCCGCCGCCATCCTGATCGCACGGGGCATCTGGGATGTGAAGCGGATGGTCAATGTCGAGGATCTGCCCGCGCGCCCCTTCCTTGAGCTTTTGGGGGAAATGGGCTTGTCCACGCGTGTGATCGACGCCGAGGGCGACCACCCGATCTGATCTGTCCCGGATCTTGCGCCATTTGACAGTGATCCGGAACAGCCGGGTCATCCTTTGCGTTCGGGGCCATGCCAGTGACGGGGGGACAGGGTCGTGGCCGAAAAGAAGTACATTTTTCCGGGATTTCGCGGAGACAGCAGCGGCGCCAGCAGCCGCGCGGCCAACTGGGCGATCATCGGCATCTTTCTGATCATGGCCTTTGCGGCGATTGCCGCCGGGCGTGATTTCCTGATGCCGGTGACGCTGGCGCTGCTGCTGTTCTTCGTATTCACCCCCATCCGGCGTCTGGCCCGTCGGCGCCGCATCCCGGATGCGCTGACGGCTGGGGTGCTGACGCTCAGCCTGATCCTGGCCATCGCCCTGATTGCCCTGGCGGCCAGCGGACCCATCAACCGGGCGGTCCAGAATCTGCCCACGATCCAGTTTCAACTGGAACAGAAGTTCAGCGAACTGCGCGAATCCTTTTCTGGTCTGGAGGAGGCCGCCAAGCAACTGGAGGAGGCCCAGACAACAGATCCCGACGGCGACCCCGCGCCCGTCGTCACCGTCCAGGAGGCCGGCGAAAGCCCGCTGACCACCGTGATGCGCTGGACGCCGACCATCATCGGACAGATGATCTTTACCCTGTTTCTTTTGTTCTTCATGCTCGCCTCGGGCGATCTTCTGTATCTCAAGATCGTGCAAAGCTTCGATTCCATGCGCGAAAAGCGGAATGCCTATCTGGCGTTGCGCCAGATCGAGGATTCGCTGGGTAATTATCTGGGCGCCATCACCATCATCAATGCCGGTCTAGGGCTGGCCATTGGTCTGGCGATGTATGCCTGGGGCCTGCCGGGCGCGGTGCTGTTCGGACTCAGCGGCTTTGTGCTGAACTTCATCCCCTATCTGGGTGCCATCGCGGGGGTCGCTCTATCCGGCGTGGTGGCCCTGGTGGTGATGCCAGGGATCTTCTGGCCGATGATGGTGGCCGGCAGCTATCTGCTGCTGACCTCGCTCGAGGGGCAATTCATCACGCCCTATTTCGTGTCGCGCCGCCTGCAGATGAACACGGTGGTGGTGTTTCTGGGGGTGGCGCTCTGGGCCTGGCTGTGGTCGGTCTTGGGCATGATCATCGCTGTGCCGGTTCTGGTCGTCCTGCGGGTTCTGGCCGATTATATCCCTGGCTGGGAAAAGTTCGGCAACTTCCTGGCAGGCGAGGCGCCGCCGGTCATCGAGGATGAGGACGAGGAAGAAGCGCGCGACATCGTCGAGGCAGGGGCCGAGGCCGAGGACGAGCCTGCGGCGGCCCAAATGACCGCCGAGGTCGTCGCCAGCGAACCCGCCTCCAAGCCGATCTAACTTTTTCAAAGGGCAGAAAACCTTTCCAGGCGCCCTTGGAAAAACGGTCGCCATGCCGTATCCAGCGCCAATGTGCGCGATGGTATACCGTCGCCAAGGACGAAAGGATCTGTTGGATGATCGAAACCCGTTATACCCAGCGTCACGGCTTGGAAGTCGCTCGGGAACTGGCTGATTTTGTGGAAACCCAAGTCCTGCCCGGCACCGGTGTCGATGCGGACCGGTTCTGGTCGGGCTATGCCGAACTGCTATCCGAATTCGGCGCCGAGAACCGCGCGCTTCTGGCCCGTCGGGCCGAGCTTCAGGACCGGATCGACGCATGGCACAAGGCCAGGGACAACCAGCCCTGGGACACGGCGGCCTATCGCGCCTTTCTGACCGAGATCGGCTATCTGGTCCCCGAACCCGCACCTTTCCAGATCGGCAACGGCCGGATCGACCCTGAAATCGCCGAGGTCGCCGGCCCGCAGCTTGTGGTTCCGGTCAGCAATGCCCGCTTTGCCCTGAATGCCGCCAATGCGCGCTGGGGATCGCTTTATGATGCGCTCTATGGCTCGGATGTCATGGGACCGCCCCCGGCGGGCGGCGGCATCGACCCGGCCCGCCGCGACGCCGTCGTGGCCCGCGCCGCACAGTTCCTGGACGAGGCTTTCCCCCTGACCGGCGGCAGCCATGCCCAGGTATCCGGATACCGCGCCGATGCGGACGGCCTGAAGGCCACGATCGAAGGATCCGAGGTCGCGCTGCGCGATCCCTCGGCCTATGTCGGACGCCGGATCGAGGGTGGGGATACCGCGCTGGTGCTGCGTCACCACGGGCTGCATGTCGAACTGATCATCAACCCGGATCATCCGATCGGCGCTGCCTCGCCCTCTGGCCTGCGCGACGTGGTTCTGGAGGCGGCACTGACCGCCATCCAGGATTGCGAGGACAGCGTCGCGGCGGTCGATGCCGAGGACAAGGTGGCCGTCTATGCCAACTGGCTGGGCCTGATGAAGGGCGATCTGACGGATACCTTCGACAAGGGCGGAAAGCAGATGACCCGCCGCCTGAATGCCGACCGCGAGGTCACGCGTCCGGACGGCAGCACCATCACCCTGCCTGGGCGGGCGCTGCTGCTGGTGCGCAACGTCGGCTTGCTGATGACCACCGACGCGGTGCGCCTGAACGGCGAGGAAACGCCCGAGGGGCTGATGGACGCCGTGGTCACGACCGCCTGTGCCATCCATGACCTGAAAAAGACCGAAGGACCGCGAAACAGCCGCGTGGGCGCGGTCTATGTCGTCAAGCCCAAGATGCACGGTCCCGACGAGGCGGCCTTTGCCGACCGCACCTTTACCAAGGTCGAACGGATCCTCGGCCTGCCCGCCAACACCGTCAAGCTGGGCCTGATGGACGAGGAACGCCGCACAAGTGCCAATCTGGCGGCGACCATCCACGCCTTGCGCAACCGGTTGTTCTTCATCAATACCGGTTTTCTGGACCGCACGGGTGACGAGATTCACACCACCATGCAGGCAGGTGCCTTTGCGGGACGCGATGCCACGCGCCGGTCGGGCTGGCTCAAGGCCTATGAGGACCGCAACGTGCGGATCGGCCTGAATGCGGGCCTGCGCGGGCGTGCGCAGATCGGCAAGGGCATGTGGGCGAAACCGGATGCCCTGGCTGAAATGGTGCAGACCAAGATCGGCCATCCGCAATCGGGCGCCAACACCGCCTGGGTGCCCAGTCCGACCGCTGCGACGCTGCACGCGCTGCATTACCACATGGTCGATGTCGCCGCGCGTCAGGACGAACTGTCAGGCCAGCCGGTTCCCGATCTGGACCTGCTGCTGACCCCGGCGCTGATGAGCGACGCCCCCCTGTCGCAGGACCAGATCCTGCGCGAGGTGGACAACAGCGCCCAGGGCATCCTGGGCTATGTGGTCCGCTGGGTCGATCAGGGCATCGGCTGTTCCAAGGTTCCCGACATCGACGACGTGCCGATGATGGAAGATCGCGCAACCTGTCGCATCAGCGCGCAACTGCTGGCGAACTGGCTGGAACAGGGCATCGTCACCCGCGATCAGGTCGAGGATGCGCTGCGCCGCATGGCGTTGAAGGTGGACGAACAGAACGCGGGCGATCCGAACTATGTGCCGATGGCCCCGTCCTATGACGGCCCGGCCTTTCAGGCCGCGCGTGATCTGGTGCTGACCGGCACCACGCAGCCCTCGGGCTATACCGAGCCCGCACTGCACGCGCGGCGGCGCCAAGCCAAGGCGATGCGGGGCTGACCGGACAGACCGGTCAACCCACCGCCCAGACGGTCCGGCCGAGCCTCATCCCTCGGCTGGGCTTTCCTGGACCAGCACGGTCTGGAACGCCGGCCGGGCGGAGTTGCGGCTGCGGACGCGCCGCGATCTGCACAGGACAACCCTCCGGTGCGGATGGTCCGGTCCCGTCCGGCGGTGCGCTGAATCACCGGAACAGAGACGGGGGAAATGTCTTTTTGCCAGGGAAAATGAATCGCAAAAGCATCGGGTTGAAATAAATTCCTGCTTCAATGCTGTGAAAAGAACTTGCCAATATCAAAGTCCGGCTGACATGCCATCCTTGATTTATAATGACAGAAGATGGAGTCGTATCTATATTTAAGAATAATGGGCTATGATAAGAATTTTTGTTCTTTAATCCGCAGATTTGATGTATTTTGAAAATATAGTCTTTGGTGCCGCTGTGGGCGGATTAAAGGGAGAGGTTTATGGCACGCTTGATGTTGACGGCTCGTTACAACGGTCTCGATGACTGGCCCGGTCGCCTCCTCGAAGCCGAGGGCGCCACGATCTTCAATGCGCGAACCGCCACCAGCTTTGTCTTCACCTATCCTGCGGGTCATGATTTCGCCGGATTCAGGGTCGCGGTGACAGGAACCGGCTTTGCCTATTCCGACGGAATGCCGACGGCGGGCAATATTGCGCGGGTGGTGGTCAGCAGCAGCACCGGCCAGCCGGTTCTGACATTCGACAGTTTCCCCACCAATACGCTGGCCAGCGACCTGTCGCAATTCGCGGCAAGCGTGTTCGGCGCGCGGAATGCCTTGGGCATCGGTCCCCGCCCAAATGGCGAAGGCGCCTGGAGCATGCTGCTGTCTGGAGCCGATGTGATCAACGGCACCAACGGCAACGACCGGCGCAGCGTCGAAGGGTTCAATTCGGGGAATGACCGGTTCAATATGCTGGCAGGCGACGATAGCGTGGCGGGCGGGATCGGCAACGACACCATTTTCGGCGGCAGCGGCTTTGACGAGATCAGCTTTGAGCGGACCACGCACAGTGTGGGCGATTCCGCCTTTCGCGGCATCAGCGTCAACATGGCGACCGGCAAGCTGATCGACTGCTGGGGCGGAACCGACACATTTTTCAGCATTGAGAGGATTATCGGATCCCGCTTCAACGACGTCTTCATCGGCAATGCCGACCGCAACGATTTCGCCGGGCTTCGCGGCAACGATGTCTTTAACGGCGGCGGCGATCATCGCGACAGGGTCCGCTATGGCGACGATTATTGGCAGGGCGGTCGGCAGGGGATCGTGGTCGATCTGGAAACCTCGAATATCGGCGGGGTCATCCGCGGCACGATCCGCGACGGCTTCGGCAACCGCGACACCGTCATCAATATCGAGCGCGTTAACGGCACGCGCTATAATGACGTTTTTGTCGGATCAAGCGAACGCAATGCCTTTGTCGGGGCCGAGGGCCGCGATGTCTTCAACGGCATGGGCTCAAGGGACGCGATCAGCTTTGACGTCGGCTATACCGGCGTCGCACAAACCGGGATCGTGGTGAATCTCAGGCTTGCCGCGAACCAGATCCGGAACGATGGTTTCGGCAATATCGAGACGGCTCTGTCGATCGAGGATATTTGGGCCAGCGAGCAGAACGACCGCCTTATCATGAATGGCGCGGACAATTTCGTCTTCGGCAGGGACGGCGCCGATACGATGACGGGTGGCGGCGGCAACGACACCTTTGCCTGGGAAGACGGCGACGAATTCGCCAGCGGCGATCGCATCACGGATTTCATCGCCACCGGTGCGCCGAATATCGACCGTCTGGCCTTTGCCGTCGATGCATTCGACAACATGACAACGACGCTTCGCCTGGTGAACGGGGCTTCGGCGACCTCGGCTGCGGGAATAGGCCAGTTCGTGTTCAATTCCGCCAACGATACCCTGTTCTGGGATCGGAACGGCAGCGCGGCTGGCGGTGTCGCGGCGGTCGTCGTGCTGACCGGCGTGAATGCCCTGACGTCAGCGAATTTCGACCTTTTCTGAATGACCTTGGTGCCAGCCGGCAATCGCATGACCGGCTGGCACCGGGCCATCGTCCCGTCACGTCTAGTTCTGGAACTCCAGTTGCCGGATGATCCACAGGGAAATCACCGTCGCCACCGCCCCCGACAACAGATAAAGGCCCGCCGCAAACAGCCCCAGCGTGGTGGACAAATAAAGCGCCGTCAGCGGCGCCAGCCCCGCCCCGAACAGCCAGCCAAAGGCGGACGCAAAGGCGGAATCGGTGTATCGGTTGCGCTTGTTGAACAGCGACGCCACCGCCCCCGACGACTGCCCGAAGCTGAGGCCCAAAATCACGAAGCCCAGGATCATGTAGATCGTTTCGCCGGTCTTGCCGCCTTGCAGCAGCAAGGGCGCCAGCAGGCTGAAGACGCCGATGGCAATCGCCCCCCAGAGCAGCATCCGGCGGCGTCCCAGCCAGTCCGACAGATAGCCGGACAGGACGATCGAGATCAGGCCGAAAGCCGCACTGACCGCCGTCAGGTTCAGAAAGAAGGTCAGCGTCTCGTCGGTATAAAGGAACACCCAGGACAGCGGGAACACCGTAACCATATGGAACATCGCAAAGCTGGCCAGCGGCACGACCGCACCCAGAGCGATGCTCCTCCCGTCGGCGCGAAACGACTCGCGGATGCCCGAGGGCTGAAGTTCGCGCGATTCGAACGCTTCCTGAAACTCGGGGGACGCAACGATGCGCAGCCGCGCGAACAGCGCCACCACGTTGACCGAAAACGCCACGAAAAAAGGATAGCGCCAGCCCCAGTCCAGGAAATCCTCGGCCGACAGGTTCGAGACCAGATAGGCGAACAGCAGCGCGGCCACGATCAGGCCGATGGGGGCGCCAAGCTGCGGGATCATGGCGTAGAAGCCGCGCTTTTCCTTGGGCACGCTCAGCGCCAGAAGCGAGGCGAGGCCATCCCAACTGCCGCCCAGGGCAAGGCCCTGCCCGATGCGCAGCAGCGCCATCACCACGATCGCCCATTCGCCAAGTACGGCATAGGACGGCACAAGCCCCATCGCCACCGTCGAGGTGCCCATCAGGAACAGGGCCAGCGTCAGTTTCGTCACACGGCCATGCCTGCGGTCGATCATCATGAAGATCGCGGTGCCGATGGGCCGGGCCACAAAGGCCAGAAGCACCATGAAAAAAGACAGCAGCGTGCCCGTCAGCGGGTCCACAAAGGGAAACAGTCGCGCCGGAAACACGATCACTGCAGCAATGGCGAAAACGAAGAAGTCGAAGAACTCGGACGTTCGCCCAATGACGACGCCCACCGCGATGTCGGAGGGCGAGACGTGATCGTCGTCGGCATCCCTGCGGGAATCGGGATGGACGGGAGTTTCGGAAGATGTCACCATCGTGTGAACCGCTCCGATTGGGCCCGAAGGCGTGATGCACAGAAAGCGCGGCATTCCCAGGGAACCCGCCCGTTTCGCTACAGATGCATTATAACGCATTCTGGGAATACGCGACAAATTGTCTTATGTAACGGACAAGACAGGGAATTTATCTGCGCCACAGGGAATGGCACCGGCCATTTCCGCACGTCTTCGCTTTCCGGGGTCCAGGGTCATGACACATATCGGAAAACGGCTTTTCTGGCTTGCGCCGATCCTGGTTCTGGCGGGGTGCGAGGCGGTTGTTCTGTCCCCGGCGGGCGACATCGCCGCCCGTCAGGCCACCCTCTTGGTGCAATCGACCCTGCTGATGCTGATCATCATCGTTCCGGTGATGGCACTGATCGTGTGGTTCGCCTGGCGGTATCGCGCAAGAAACCGCGCTGCCAGCTATCGACCCGATTGGGATCATTCCACCAAGCTGGAACTGGTGATCTGGGCGATCCCTTTGTTGATCATCATCTGCCTGGGCGCGCTGACCTGGGTGGGAACGCATCTTCTGGACCCGTACCGACCGCTGGACCGCATCAGCGAGGATCGGCCCGTGGGCGACCGGACGCCGCTGCGGGTGCAGGTGGTGGCGATGGACTGGAAATGGCTGTTCATCTATCCGGGACAGGGCGTGGCCACCGTGAACCAGATGGCCGTGCCGGTTGACCGCCCCGTGCAGTTCACGCTGACCTCGGCCTCGGTAATGAACGCTTTCTACATTCCGGCCATGGCGGGCATGATCTATGCCATGCCGGGGATGCAGACGACGCTGCATGGCGTCTTCAACGAGGCGGGGGAATACCAGGGGCTTGCGTCGAACTATTCGGGAGCGGGCTTTTCGGGAATGCGGTTCAGGGCCCATGCGCTTGACGACGCAGGCTTTGATGCCTGGATCGCCGAGGCCCGGGCCAGCGGACAAGACCTGGACCGAACCCGTTATCTGGAGCTGGAGAAGCCCAGCGAAAATGTGCCCCCCATGGCCTTTGCCAACGTCGATCCGCAGCTTTTCCCGCGCGTGGTCAACATGTGCGTCGAGGACGGCCGCATGTGCATGGCCGAGATGATGGCCTATGACGCCAAGGGCGGGCTGGGGCTGCCGGGCGCAGCCAATGTGGCGGCGCTGCCCGATACAGGGGCTCGCGGCACCCCCCGCCCGGTTCTGGGCCTGCCGCCTTTCCAGGTCACGGGCATCTGCAATGCCGAGGACGAGACCCGGATGCTGGCAGGTCTGCCCGCGTTGCAGGCCGGGCCTCGCGACCTCTCGCCGCTGCGCGGTCAGGGGCTGGCCCAGCCGGGCCAGGTTCGTGACTGGCTGGCGCCGCATCTGAACCCGAACCGGCTGACCCAGACCGCGCCGCAACCCGGCGCTGACCAGAACCTTTGACCCGGAGTGCGCGATGGCGATTCCCGCTGACATTCCCACCACTTTCCTGTTCGGACGGTTGAATGCCAATGCGATTCCGCAGGATCCGATCATCTGGGCCACATTCGTCGTGGTCGCCATAGGCGGCGCAGCCATCCTGTTCCTGCTGCACAAGTACCGGCTATGGTCCTGGCTGTGGAGCGAATGGTTCACCTCGGTCGATCACAAAAAGATCGGCATCATGTACATGGTGCTGGCGCTGGTCATGTTCGTGCGCGGATTTGCCGACGCCATCATGATGCGCCTTCAGCAGATGCTGGCCCACAACGGGTCCGAAGGCTATCTGAACGCGCACCATTACGATCAGATCTTCACGGCCCACGGGGTCATCATGATCTTTTTCGTGGCGATGCCCTTCGTCACGGGGCTGATGAACTATGTCGTTCCCTTGCAGATCGGTGCGCGGGACGTGTCGTTCCCGTTCCTGAACAACCTCAGTTTCTGGATGACGGTCGGCGGCGCCGCCCTGACCATGATGTCGCTGTTCGTGGGCGAATTCGCGCAAACCGGCTGGCTGGCCTTTCCACCGCTGTCCGGCCTCGGCTACAGCCCCTATGTGGGCGTGGACTATTACATCTGGGGCCTTCAGATCGCCGGTGTCGGGACCACCTTGTCGGGGATCAACCTGCTGGTGACCATCATCAAGATGCGCGCGCCGGGCATGACCATGATGCGGATGCCGATCTTCACCTGGACGGCGCTTTGCACCAACATCCTGATCGTCGCGTCGTTTCCGGTGCTGACGGTGACGCTGGTGCTGCTGACGCTGGATCGGTATGTCGGCACCAATTTCTTTGCCGTCGATCTGGGCGGCAATCCGATGATGTATGTCAATCTCATCTGGATCTGGGGCCACCCCGAAGTCTATATCCTGATCCTGCCGCTGTTCGGCGTCTTTTCCGAGGTGGTGGCGACCTACAGCGGCAAGCGGCTGTTCGGCTATACCTCGATGGTCTATGCGACGGTCTGCATCACCATCCTGTCCTATATCGTCTGGCTGCACCATTTCTTCACCATGGGGTCGGGGGCCTCGGTGAACTCGTTCTTCGGGATCACCACCATGATCATCTCGGTGCCGACGGGGGCCAAGATCTTCAACTGGCTGTTCACCATGTATCGCGGCCGCATCCGGTTCGAATTGCCGATGATGTGGTCGGTGGCCTTCATGCTGACCTTTGTGATCGGCGGCATGACGGGCGTCCTGCTGGCCGTGCCGCCGGCTGATTTCGTGCTGCACAACTCGCTGTTCCTGGTGGCGCATTTCCACAACGTCATCATCGGCGGCGTGCTGTTCGGGCTGTTCGCGGCGATCAATTACTGGTGGCCCAAGGCCTTTGGCTTCACGTTGGACGTGTTCTGGGGCAAGGTCAGCTTCTGGTTCTGGGTGGTCGGCTTCTGGGTGGCCTTCGCGCCGCTGTATGTCCTGGGCCTGATGGGCGTGACGCGCCGGATGCGGGTCTTCGACGATCCCAGCCTGCAGATCTGGTTCACCATCGCCGCATTCGGCGCGGTTCTGATCGCCATCGGCATCGCCGCGATGTTCGTGCAGTTCGCCGTGTCGATCCGCCGCCGACATGAACTGCGCGACGAGACCGGCGATCCCTGGGACGGACGCACGCTGGAATGGGCGACCTCGTCGCCGCCGCCCGCCTATAATTTCGCCTTCACGCCCGTCAGCCACAGCCTTGATACCTGGTGGGACATGAAGCGGTTCGGCCAGACACGGCCCCGCGCGCCCCATATGGCGATCCACATGCCCAGGAACACCGGGGCGGGGGTCATCATCGCGGGCCTGTCCACCCTCTGCGGGTTCGCGCTGGTCTGGTACATCTGGTGGCTGGCCGCGCTGTCCTTCCTCGCTATCATCGCGGTCGCGATCCTGCATACCTTCAACTATGACCGCGACTACGATATCCCTGCCGAAGAGATCAGCGCGACCGAGGAGGCGCGCGACCGGCAGCTTGCCGGGGCGGCGCCTTCGCAGGAAAGCCGGGACGGGCCCGGCCGCCCGATTGCACAGGGGGCCTGATCCATGAGCATGTCCACGTCCAAGGCCCCCGGCGAATTCTGGGAAATCGAAACCCATCACCATCACGAGGGTGCGTCGACCAGCATCGGATTCTGGGTCTATCTGATGAGCGACTGCCTGATGTTCGCGGTCCTCTTTGCCGTCTTTGGCGTCCTTGGCGGCGCCTATGCGGCAGGGCCAGGGCCGCGCGACCTGTTCGACCTGGAACTGGTCGCGCTCAGCACGGCCTTTCTGCTGATCTCGTCGCTGACCTATGGCTTGGCGATGCTGGCGATGGTCAGGAACGACCGGTCCGCCACGATGCGCTGGCTTGGGATCACGCTGGTCTTCGGCCTCGCCTTCTTGGGGGTGACGATCTATGAATTCAGCCATCTGATCCATATCGGCGCCGGGCCGCAGCGGTCGGCCTTTCTGTCGGCCTTCTTCACGCTGGTGGGAACGCATGGGCTGCACGTCGCCTTTGGCTGCTTGTGGCTGGTCACGCTGATGGTGCAGGTCGGCCAACGTGGGCTGGTCGATGCCAACCGCCGCCGCCTGTCCTGCCTGTCGATGTTCTGGCATTTCCTGGATGTGATCTGGATTGGCGTTTTCACCTTTGTCTATCTTCTGGGAGTGATCCGATGAGCTCGATCGAGGCCCAGGGCGACCGCCACCGTGCCGAACGCCGCGCCGAGGCGCATGGCGATCATCACGACGACGGACACGACCATGGCACAGTGAAATCCTATCTCACCGGCTTCGTGCTGTCGGTGATCCTGACGGCCATCCCCTTCGGCGTGGTGATGGGCGGCGGGTTCGAGGACCGGCTGCTGACGGCGGCAGTGGTGGTCGTCAGCGCCGTGGCCCAGGTGATCGTGCAGATGGTCTATTTCCTGCACATGAACACCCGCAGCGACGAAGGCTGGACCTTCATGGCCCTGGTCTTCACGCTGGTCGTGCTGGTCATCATGATCGCCGGGTCGCTGTGGGTCATGTACCACCTGAACACCAACATGATGCCGCAGATGAACCACGAGGCCCTGGGCCTGGGATCGTGACCGCCGCGCGTCGTCCCGCCGCGCTGCTGGCGGTGGCGGGGATGGTCTTTGCCCTTCTCGGGTCGCTGGGGATCTGGCAGGTGCAGCGCCTGGCATGGAAGTCCGACCTGATCGCGCGTGTCGAACAGCGTCTTGCCGCCCGTCCGGTTCCTCCTCCGCCGCCGTCCGAATGGGCGGAACTGACGGTCGACGATGCCGAGTATCGCCGCGTCACGGTATCGGGGGAATACCTGCCCGAAAGCGACGTGCTGGTGCAGGCCGTGACCGAACGCGGCGCTGGTTTCTGGGTCATGACACCGATGGTGACAGGGGACGGCTGGCATCTTCTGGTCAACCGGGGCTTCGTGGCTGCCGACCGACGCGAGAGCCGCCCCCTTCCGCCCGGTCCCCAGATCGTGACGGGGCTGTTGCGGATGACCCAGCCGGACGGCGCCTTTCTGCGCGCCAACGACCCCGCTGCGGGCCGATGGTATTCGCGCGACACGGCGGCCATCGGGGCCACGCTGGGCCTGCCCCGCATCGCCCCCTATTTCATCGACGCCGCCCGCAGGGGCGAAGCCCAGCCGATCGGCGGTCTGACGGTGGTGGCCTTTCGCAACAACCATCTGGTCTATGCGCTGACCTGGTTCACGATGGCGGGCGGGGTGGTGGTCCTGACGGCCTGCGCACTGCGCCGCTAGGACAGTCCGGCACAGTCCGGCACAGGCCCCGGCGTCGGGGGCTTGCCAAGTCTGACGCCCTGCGCCACCCTTCCTGTCAGCAAACCCGCGATCAAGCGGGATGACGAACAGGGAAAAACCATGAACCATATTCTGACCCCGCGCGCGATCCTGCTGGCATCGGCCCTGGCCATCGCGCCCGCCGCCTGGGCGGAAACCCCCGCCGACACGCTGGTCGTGGCCGCCGCCATCGACGACATCATCAGCCTCGACCCGGCCCAGAGCTTTGAATTCTCGGGCAACGACGTGAACCAGAACACCTATGACAGGCTGGTCGATTTCGACCCGCTGGACATGGAGGCGGGCTTCAAGCCGTCGCTTGCCGAAAGCTGGGAGGTGTCCGAGGACGGCCTGTCGATCACCTTCACCATGCGCCAAGGCGTCACTTTCCATTCCGGAAATCCGGTCCGCGCCGAGGATGCGGCATGGTCGCTGCAGCGCGCGGTCAAGCTGGACAAGACCCCGGCCTTCATCCTGACCCAGTTCGGCTTTACGCCGGAGAATGTCGAGGAAAAGATCACCTTCGACGACACGACCCTGACGCTGAATCTCGACAAGCCCTATGCGCCGACCTTCGTGCTGAACTGCCTGACCGCCAACATCGCCAGCGTGGTGGACAAGGAAACGGTGATGGCGAATGCCGAGGGCGAGGATCTGGGCAACACCTGGCTGAACACCAACGAGGCAGGGTCCGGCCCCTATACCCTGGCCGGCTGGCGCCCGAACGAGGCCGTGCAACTGGCCGCCTATGACAGTTATTTCCAGGGCGCCCCGGCCATGAAGCGCGTGATCGTGCGCAACGTCGCCGAATCCAGCGCGCAGCGGCTTCTGCTGGAACAGGGTGACATCGACGCCGCCCGCAACCTGTCGCCCACCGACGTGGAGTCCATCGCCGCGGTCAAGGGTGTGACGATCCAGGACGAGCCGCGGGGCCGGATCCTGTATATGGGCCTCAACCAGAAGGACGAGGTTCTGTCGAACCCTGCCGTCATCGAGGCGATGAAATATCTGGTCGATTACGACGGCATCGCGAACAGCTTCCTCAAGGGCATGTTCATGCCCCACCAGGCCTTCCTGCCCAAGGGATACCTTGGCGCGCTGGAGGACATGCCCTGGACCTATGACGTCGCCCGTGCCAAGGCCCTGATCGACGAGGCGGGACTGGCGGGCAGCACCATCACCACCAAGGTCCGCGACCTGCGCGAATATGTCGATGTAGCCCAGGCCCTGCAGGCGTCGATGGCCGAGGCCGGGCTGACCCTGGAAATCCAGCAGATGACCGGAGCGCAGGTGCTGGACGCCTATCGCGCCCGCGACGTGCCGATTTTCCTGGGCGAATGGGGCCCGGACTATTCGGACCCGAACACCAACGCCGCGACCTTTGCCTATAACCCCGACAACAGCGACGAGGCGCAGGCCACGGGTCTGCTGGCCTGGCGCAACGCCTATGCCGTTCCGCAGGAAATGAACGAGGCCACCGTGGCCGCGACCCTGGAACAGGATGCCGGCAAGCGCGCGCAGATGTATCAGGACATCCAGCGCCAGTATCAGGCCGAGGCGCCGATCATCCCCCTGTTCCAGCGGGTCGAGAACACCGGGCTGCGCGACACTGTGCAAAACTGGAATTCGGGCGGATCCGTGACCTCGGTCATGTATCGACAGGTCACGAAGGGCGAATAAGGCTTGGCCGTGACCGATGCCGACACAGGCCGGGGGGCGGCGCCGTCCCCCGCGCCCGATCACCGTGCCGCCGCCCGACGCCGCCATGCCCGCAGCATCGCGGGCACGCTTTTGTCGTTGGCCCTGACGATGCTTGGCCTGTTGCTGGTGACGTTCATCATCGGTCGGGTCATGCCCATCGACCCGGTCCTGAAGGTCGTGGGCGACCGCGCGACGCAGGCGCAATACGACGCAGCCTATCAGGCGATGGGGTTGGACCGGCCTCTGGTCGTGCAGTTCATCCGCTATCTGGGCGAGGTGCTGACCGGCGATTTCGGACGGTCCATCTCGACCGGGCAACTGGTCGTGGACGACATCAGGCGCGTCTTTCCCGCAACCGTCGAACTGGCGACGCTGGGCACGCTGATCGGCGTGGCGATCGGCGTTCCCCTGGGCGTGATCGCCGCCGCGCGCCGGGGCGGGGCAATCGACCAGGTGGCCCGCGTGGTGGCACTTGTGGGCTATTCCATGCCGATCTTCTGGCTGGGGCTGATGGGGCTGCTCGTGTTCTACGGCATCCTCGGCTGGGTCGGCGGGCCGGGACGGCAGGGCATCATCTATGACGGCATGGTCCCGACCGTCACCGGGCTGATCCTGGTCGATTCGCTGATCGCCGGCGACTGGGGTGCCTTCAGGGACGCATTCAGCCACATCATCCTGCCCGCCAGCCTGCTGGGCTATTTCAGCCTGGCCTATATCAGCCGCATGACCCGCAGCTTCATGCTGGAACAACTGTCCGCCGAATACATCACGACCGCCCGCGTCAAGGGGCTGTCGGAACGCGCGGTGATCTGGCGGCACGCATTCCGCAACATCCAGATTCCGCTGATCACCGTGATCGCGCTGTCCTTTGGGTCGCTGCTGGAAGGGTCGGTCCTGACCGAGATCATCTTTTCCTGGCCCGGCCTTGGCCAATACATCACAAAGGCGCTTCTGTCGGGCGACATGAACGCCGTTCTGGGCGGCACGGTGGTGGTGGGCACCTGCTTCGTGTTGCTGAACCTTCTCAGCGACATCCTGTATCGCGTCCTGGACCCGAGGTCGAAATGAACCAGACCAGACGCGACTGGCTGTTAAGCGATGCTCCCCAGACCCGGCGTCAGGCGCGGATGGGCGCGCTGTATCAGGGCTGGCTGACCTTTCGGGGCAACAAGCTGGCGATGCTGGGGCTGATCGTGCTGGTTTTGCTGATCGGCATCGCAATTCTTGCCCCCTGGCTGGCCCCGCAAAGCCCGTTCACGCAGGATCTGGCCGGGCGGCTGCAACCCCCCTCTGCCGAACACTGGCTGGGCACCGACCATCTGGGCCGGGACATCCTGTCGCGGCTGATCCACGGATCGCGCATCACGCTGTTCATTGTGGGCACCGTGGCGCTGATCGCGCCGGTCATCGGCCTGTTCATCGGCACGGTGGCGGGCTTTGCGGGCGGCTGGGCCGATCAGGTTCTGATGCGGATCACCGACATCTTTCTGGCCTTCCCCAAGCTGATCCTGGCGCTGGCCTTCGTCGCGGCCCTGGGGCCCAGCATCGGCAATGCGGTCCTGGCCCTGGCGCTGACCGCCTGGCCGCCCTATGCACGCCTGGCCCGGGCCGAGACGCTGACCATCCGCCATGCCGATTTCATCGCCGCCGCACGCTTGCAGGGGGCCGGGCCGCTGCGGCTGCTCATCAGGCATATCTGGCCGCTTTGCATCAGTTCGCTGATCGTGCGCGTGGCGCTGGACATGGCCGGGATCATCCTGTCGGCGGCGGGGTTGGGTTTCCTGGGTCTTGGCGCGCAGCCGCCGATGCCGGAATGGGGGGCAATGATTTCCGACGGACGGACCTATATCCTGGACTTCTGGTGGGTCGCCGCCATGCCGGGGATCGCCATCTTCATCGTCTCGATGGCTTTCAATCTTCTGGGCGACGGGCTGCGCGACGTGCTGGATCCGAAAGGGTCGGGCCAATGACGCTGCTGTCCGTCCGCAACCTGCGCGTCACCTTTCCGACCCGGCAGGGCGAATTCCAGGCCGTGCGCGGCGTCAGCTTCGATCTGGGGCGCGAGCGACTGGGCGTGGTCGGCGAATCCGGGTCCGGCAAGTCGATGACCGGCCGTGCGATCCTGGGCCTTGTCCGTCCACCCGGCCGCGTTTTCGCCGACCGCCTCGACCTTGACGGCCAGTCGATCCTGAACCTGCCCGAACGCCGGATGCGCAAGATCAGGGGAAATCGGATCAGCATGGTCATGCAGGATCCGAAATTCAGCCTGAACCCGGTGATGACCATCGGCGACCAGATCGTCGAGGCTTACCGCCTGCACGCCGGCGGCGCGCGTGCCGCTGCCCGGCAAAAGGCGCTGGACATGCTGGCCGCCGTCCAGATCCGGGACCCCGAACGGGTGATGGGCGCCTATCCGCACGAGGTGTCGGGCGGGATGGGCCAGCGGATCATGATCGCGATGATGCTGGCCCCCGACCCCGAGATCCTGATCGCCGACGAACCCACCAGCGCGCTGGACGTGTCGGTCCGGACCGAGGTTCTGAACATCATGGACCGCCTGGTCCGCGACCGGGGCATGGGCCTGATCTTCATCAGCCACGACCTGAACCTGGTCGCGCAGTTCTGTGACCGTGTGCTGATCATGTATGCGGGCCGCATCGTGGAAACGCTGGCGGCCAGGGATTTGCACAGCGCCCGCCACCCCTATACCCAGGGGCTGCTGAACAGCCTGCCGCGTCTGGACGCGCCCCAGGCCCGGCTGCCCGTGCTGGAACGCCAGGAAAGCTGGCGCGACGGCGACACGATCGCAGAGAGTCTGGAAACCGAATTCCCGGGAGGCTTGTAAGATGCAGCGGCTTCCTTGCCCGGATACCCCTTTGCAACGGTTCAGCCCGTGCTGAAGGTCGAGAATCTGAACGTCTGGTTCGGCCACGCACCCGACCGTGTGGATGCCGTCAAACAGGCCAGCTTCCACGTGGCCGAAGGCGAAAGCTTCGGCCTTGTCGGCGAATCCGGGTCGGGCAAATCCACCATCCTGCGCGCCATCGCCGGCCTGATCGACACCTGGTCCGGCCGGATCGAGGTCGCAGGCCGGCCGCTGAACGCCCGTCGCCGCGATCTGGCCTTCTACAAGACCGTGCAGATGGTCTTTCAGGATCCGTATGCCAGCCTGCATCCGCGCCATTCCGTCGATGCGGTGCTGTCGGAAACCCTGCGCCTGCAAGGCATGGACGACATCGACCGCCGCATCGCCCGCCTGCTGGACGACGTGGGCCTGGGCCGCGGCTTTCGCTTTCGCTATCCGCACCAGCTTTCGGGCGGGCAGCGCCAGCGCGTCGCCATCGCCCGCGCCCTGGCGGCGGAACCGCGTCTGCTGCTGCTGGACGAACCCACAAGCGCGCTGGATGTGAGCGTGCAGGCGGAAATCCTGAACCTGCTGTCCGACCTGCGTGCCGAACACGGGCTGACCTATGTGATGGTCAGCCACGACCTGGCCGTTGTGGGCCATATGTGCGACCGGCTGGCCGTCATGCAGGGTGGCAGCATTGTCGAGACCATGAACGTGGATGCCCTGCGGCAAGGAACCGCGTCTCAGGACTATACCCGCCAGTTGATCGCCGCGTCCCGTGGCTATGCCCGCGCATGACCGGCCCGGGTCTTGCGCCGCTGCGCGTGATCGCTAACGTGCGCGCGGCAGGACGAAAGGAATCTTCATGAAGCGCGTGACCCTGGGCGGCGGCAATGTCGAAGTCAGCGAGATTTGCCTTGGCACCATGAACTTCGGCAACCAGACGGCAGAACCCGAGGGTCATGCGCAGATGGACCGTGCGCTGGAAGCCGGCATCACCTTTCTGGATACGGCGGAAATGTATCCCGTGAACCCGGTCCGGCGGGAAACCATCGGCCTGACCGAAACCGTCATCGGCAACTGGCTGGCGCGCACCGGCCATCGCGACCGGGTGGAGATCGCCACCAAGATCACCGGCCCCAGCCAGATGGTCCGCGACGGCAAACCCTATGACGGCGCCATCGTCGCGCAGGCCATCGACGGATCGCTGCGGCGCCTGCAGACCGACCGCATCGACCTGTATCAATTGCACTGGCCGGTGCGCGGAAGCTATGCGTTCCGGCAGAACTGGACCTATGACCCGTCCAGACAGTCCAAACAGCAGACGCTGGACCACATGGCTGACGTGCTGGATGCCCTGGCTGCTGCGCAGCGGGCGGGCAAGATCCGCGCGGTGGGTCTGTCAAACGAATCCGCCTGGGGCCTGGCCCAGTGGTGCGCGGTGGGGGATCGCATGGATGCCCCGCGCATGGCGGCGATCCAGAACGAATATTCGCTGCTTTATCGTCTTTACGACACCGATCTGGCCGAGGTGGCGGTGAACGAGGATGTGACGCTGCTCTCGTATTCTCCGCTGGCTGCCGGGCTGCTGTCGGGCAAGTATTCCGGCGGCGCCACGCCCGAAGGCAGCCGCGCCGCCGTGGACAAGGCCCACGGGGGCCTGGGCACCCTGGGCGGACGCAAGACGCCCCAGGGGTTGGCCGCGACCGAGGCTTATGTCGCGCTGGCGGACGATCATGGCTGGGACATCATCCATATGGCGATCGCCTGGCAGTTGACGCGGCCCTTCAAGGTGGTCCCGATCATCGGCGCGACGACCCTGGATCAGCTCGACCACCTGATCGCAGGGCTGGGCAAGCCCTTGCCCGACGATCTGCGCAAGGCCATCGACCGGCTGCACAAGCAGTATCCGATGCCCTATTGATCGCGTCCACGTCTTGCCTATCTTGTTGATCCGTAAGCATTGCACAGGAAGCGATCATGGCGGGCGATCCTTATGAAGCCTTGGGACTGACGAAATCGGCCAGCGATGCCGAAATCAAGAAGGCCTATCGCCGGATCGCCAAGGCGGATCACCCCGACCTGAACCCCGATCCGGCAGCGATGGCGCGTTTCAAGGCGGCCTCGGCGGCCTACGACCTGCTGAAAGACCCCGAACAACGCCGCCGCTTCGACGCCGGCGAGATCGACGCCCAGGGCCAGGAACGCCCGCAGCGCCGCCCCTGGCGCGACCATGCCGAGGCGGCGGGCAACCCTTATGCCCGCAGCTACGGCTTCGACGCCGA
Organism: Paracoccus subflavus; assembly: GCF_004310345.1. GTDB lineage: Bacteria > Pseudomonadota > Alphaproteobacteria > Rhodobacterales > Rhodobacteraceae > Paracoccus > Paracoccus subflavus. Next base: position 72,967 of record NZ_SISK01000012.1, read on the forward strand.
TCCCGACCTGTCGGACGTATTCTCGGACCTGTTCGGGCGGCGGGCAGGGGGCTTTGCCGGCTTCGGTCACGGGGCGGGGCGCGACGATCCGCGCGAATTCCATGTCCGTGGCCAGGACTATCGGTTCTCGCTCGAAATCGATTTCCTGACGGCCGCAAGGGGTGGAAAGACCCGCATCACCCTGCCCGAGGGCGGCGATCTGGAAGTGTCGATCCCCAAGGGCGTCCGCGACGGCCAGACCATCCGGCTGAAAGGCAAGGGCGGTCCCGGTCTAGGGCAGGGGGGACCGGGCGACGCCTATCTGACCATCAGCGTCGCCCCCCATCCCCATTTCCGGCGCGAGGGCGACGACATCCTGCTGACCCTGCCCGTCACCATCGACGAGGCGGCCCTGGGCGGCAAGGTCGCGGCGCCGACCATCGACGGCCCGGTCAATGTGTCGATCCCCAGGGGCGCCACTACCGGCACCCGTCTGCGCCTGAAGGGCCGGGGCGTCAACGGGGGGGACCAGCACATCGAGCTCAAGGTCGTGATGCCGCCGCGCGTGGACGGCGATCTGGCCCGTTTTCTGGAAGCATGGCGCAAGGATCACCCCTATGACCCGCGCGCCGGACTGAACGCGGAGGCATGACGCGATGGCCCGTCATTATTCCGAAACCGAAGTGGTGGCGATCCTCGAGGGTCTGGACCCGGCGCGCCTGCGCTTTTTCGTCAAGTCCCATGTGGTCACGCCCCTGGTGACGCCCCATGGCCATGCCTTCACCGAAACCGACGTGGCACGGCTGCAACTGCTGTGCGACCTGTCCGAGTTCTATGACCTGCCCGAGGATGCCCTGTGCATGGTCATGTCGCTGATCGACCAGTTGAACACGGCGCGCGGCGACATGCGCGCTCTGATCCAGGCGCTGGCCTCTGAACCGGCCGAAGTGCGGGGCCGTATCATGGCCCACGTCCATGGCATCAGGACGATCCGGGGGGACTGAGGGTTTTCAAGCCGATGGCATGACTGTTCCACGGTCCTGCAGATTGTGCAACGCTGCGCGCCGCGCTAAGGCGACGTCATGTCCCGTTTCCTGCCCCATGTCCTTGCCACGCTGTCGCTGGGCCTGCCGCTGATCGGCAGCCATCTGGCGCGCATGGCCATCGGCGTGGCCGACACGGTGATGATCGGCTGGTACGGGGTGGAAACGCTGGCCGGGCTGGTCATTGCAACCTCGTTCTTTCATATCCTGTTCTTTCTGGGCATGGGCTTTGGAACCGGCGTGCTGGGCCTGATCGCCACCGCCATCGCGCGCGGCGACGAAACCGACGTGCGCCGGTCCGCCCGGATGGCGCTGTGGCTGTCGCTGGGCTTCGGGCTGGCGGTCATGCCGGCCATGTGGTTTTCCGACCCGATCCTGCGCGGCCTGGGCCAGACGCCGGCGGTGGCGGCCCATGCCCAGGATTACCTGCGCATCGCGGGATGGGGCCTGCCGGTGGTGCTGGCCCAACTGACGTTGAACTCCTACCTGGCTGCGATGGAACGCACGCAGGTCGTGATGTGGGTCACGCTGGCAGGTCTGCCGCTGAACGTGGCGCTGAACTGGGTGCTGATCTTCGGCAATCTGGGTGCCCCCGAACTGGGCGTGCAGGGCGCGGCCATCGCCAGCCTGACGGTGCAGGCCGTCCAGCTTGTCCTGCTGACAGGTTATGCCCACTGGCTGCCTGCAACGCGCAAGCATCGTCTTTTCCAGCGGTTCTGGAAGGCGGACCCTCAGGCACTGCGGCAGGTGTTCCGGCTGGGCTGGCCCATCGGGCTGACCATGGTGGCCGAGGGCGGGCTGTTTGTCGGATCGAACGTCATGATGGGCTGGATCGGCACGCAGGAACTGGCCGCCCATGGGATCGCGCTGCAGATCACCGCGATCACCTTCATGGTGCATCTTGGCCTGTCGAATGCGGCGACCGTGCGGGTGGCCCAGGCCAAGGGCCGGGGAGATGCCGCGGGCATGGGCGATGCGGCGCTGACGGTGATCGGCCTGTCGCTGGGCTTCGGCGCGCTGGCCATCGCTGTCTATCTGCTGTTCGGCCCGCAGTTGATCGGGCTGTACCTGGACTCCGCCCAACCGGGCGGTACGGCCATCGTGACCCTGGGGGCGGGGCTGCTGGTCTATGCCGCGCTGTTCCAGTTGACCGATGCCTTTCAGGTGATCGCGCTGGGATTCCTGCGGGGCGTCCACGACACGCGCGTGCCCATGTGGATCGCGGGCTTCAGCTATTGGGTGGTGGGAATTCCCGTGGCCTGGGGCCTGGCCTTTCCGGGCGGCCTGGGTCCGGCCGGGCTGTGGCTGGGGCTGTGCGTCGGGCTGGCCTTCGCATCGGCGCTGCTGATGGCACGGTTCTGGCGCGGCCATGCGCGCAGGGTCTGGACCCGTCCCGCGCTGGCGGTCTAACCTGCGCGCGACTGCAACCGGAGGCCACCATGCGACCCGTCTTTGTCCAGTTCCGCTGCGAGCCCGGCAAGACCTATCAGGTCGCCGAGGCCATCTATGACCGCGAGGTGGTGAGCGAGCTTTATTCCACCTCGGGCGATTACGACCTGATCGCCAAGGTCTATATCCCCGAAGATCAGGATGTCGGCCGCTTCCTGTCCGAACGGCTGTTCGACATCCCCCATATCAGCCGCACCCTGACCACCATGACATTCCGCGCCTTCTGATGATCCGCCTTGCCCCGATCGCCGCAAACCTGCCCGCGACCGTGCCCTTTGTCGGGCCGGAAACGCTGGAACGCCAGGCGGGCCGCCCCTTTGCCGCGCGGCTGGGCGCCAACGAAAACGGCTTCGGTCCCAGCCCCCGCGCGGTGGCCGCGATGCAGGCGGCAGCGGGCGAGGTCTGGAAATACGGCGACCCGACCAGCCATGACCTGACCCATGTCCTTGCCGCGCATCACGGCGTCCGGCCCGAAAACATCGTTGTGGGCGAGGGGATCGACGGTCTGCTGGGGCTGCTGGTGCGGCTTCTGATCGCACCGGGGGACGCGGTCGTCACATCGGACGGGGCCTATCCGACCTTCAACTTCCACGTCACCGGCTTTGGCGGAGTGCTGCACAAGGTGGCCTATCGCGACGATGCCGAAGACCCGCAGGCGCTGCTGGACCGTGCCCGGCAGGTGGGCGCCCGGCTGGTCTATCTGGCCAATCCGGACAACCCGATGGGAAGCTGGCACGACGGTCATGCGATCGAGGAAATGCTGGACGGCCTTGCCGAAGGCGCGCTGCTGGTTCTGGATGAGGCCTATGCCGAATTCGCCCCCGCCGGCACCATCCCGTCCATCGCCCCCGACGATCCGCGCGTCATTCGGATGCGCACCTTTTCCAAGGCCTATGGAATGGCTGGCGCGCGGATCGGCTATGCCATCGGCCATCCCGGCCTGATCGCGGCGTTCGATCGGGTGCGCAACCATTTCGGCGTGAACCGCATCGGCCAGGCCGGCGTCCTTGCCGCCCTGACGGATGGGGACTGGCTGGCCCGGACCGTGGCGCGGGTCGCCGCCGCCCGCGACCGCATCGGGGCCATTGCCGCCGACAACGGCATGGCCGCGCTGCCCTCGGCCACCAACTTCGTCGCCCTTGATACCGGACGCGACGGTGCCTTTGCCCGCCGCCTGGTCGATGCCCTGGCAGCGGACGGCGTATTCATCCGGATGCCCGGCGTGGCGCCGTTGAACCGTTGCATCCGCATCAGTTGCGCCCCCGATGCGGAACTGGACCTGCTGGCGGCTGCCCTGCCGTCGGCGCTCCGGTCGATTGGGGATCGGGACGAGCCAGCGGCCGACGCCCGCCTATGAGAGCGCCGCAGGCTGCGCACCGCGACATCCGCACAGGACGGTTGACAAGACCCTGCCCTGCCACATGATTGACCATGTTGAAAGGGTTCATGTCGTGCGCATCGGGTATCGGATTTTTCTGGCCGGACTGGCTGTCGCCTGTTTGTCATCGGGCAGGGCCGGCGCGCAGGCCCCGGACGACGACCTGTCGCGGCAGGCGCATTCGCTGCGCCAGATCATCTCCACCATGGAGGCCGAGGCCGCCGAACTGGAACCCCGACTTGCCGCAGCCCGCCAACAGTTGACCGACCTGAACGGCAAGATCGAACAGGCGACGGCACAAATGGATGCGGTCAGTCGCGACCTGGCCGAGGGAAAGGCCGCCGAGGCGGAGATGCGGGCGGCCATCACCCAGGCGACCGAGGAACGGAACCGTCAGCAGGCCGATCTTGAGACCGCCCGGCGGGAAATGGCCGATGCGCAGGCCCGCACCGAATCCGCCCGCGCGGCGCTGGCCCAGATAACGGGGGACCGGGACCGGCGTCAGGCCGAACTGGACGCTGCCGCAAAAGAGCTGGACGATCTGGAGAGCCGGACCCAGGCCGCCCGCGCCGCGCTGGCCGAGATCACGCAACGCCACGAGGCCATGCAGGCCGATCTGGTGCGATCGCAGGATCTTGCGGCGCAGATCGCCGAACAAGAGAACCGGTCGCGCGACCTGGCCGACGCGGTGCGCCGGTTGACGGCGGAACTGACGGCCCTGACGCGGGTCCGCGATGCGGCGCTGGCAGAGGCGCAGCCGCCTTCGCCGCAGCCGGCCGGAACCGAGGCCGAGCCGGATGCCGCCGCTTCTCCGGCCGGCTTGCAGGCGCGCGATTCCCGCCAGGTCGATGCCGCACTGGCCGCCGCCCCGGCCCTGCCGCAGGGCGGTGACCGGCGTGGCCAACTGCGCACCCTGCTGGTCGAGGGGCATTGCGTCACCGATGCGCTGGCACAGGTCCAGAATCCGATCAACCGCCAGACGCTGCTGGTTCTTGTGGGGCGGCTGGGGGGATGCTGACATCCATCACGAAAAGGGACAGGACCATGCCCATTCGCACAGCTTTGCTGCCCGTCGCCGTTGCGGCCCTGGCCCTTCTGGGACTGCTGGCACCCGTCCGGGCGCAGGACGCGCAACTCAGCATCATGACCGGGGCGCCGAGCGGAACCTATATCCAGTTCGGGCGCGACCTGGACCGGCTGATGGGCCAATGCGGCCGTTCGGTCGAGGTGGTGGAATCCGCCGGCTCGCTGGAAAACTTTCTGGCGGTGCGGCAGCGCCCCAACACTCAGTTCGGCATCGTTCAAAGCGATGTTCTGGAATACATGCAGACATTCGCGGGCAACGACCCGGCCATCGCCCGCGCCATCGCCGGCGTGCGCATCGCCTTTCCCCTGTACGAGGAGGAGGTCCATGTGCTGGCCCGGCGCGACATCGCCGATCTTGACGATCTGGCGGGAAAGCGGGTGGCCATCGGGGTCGAGAACAGCGGCACTTTCCTCACCGCCTCGCTGATCCTGTCGCTGACCGGGGTCGAGCCTGCCGAAAGGCTGCTGACCGCGCCCGCCGATGCGCTGCCCCAGCTCAAGGCCGGAGAGATCGACGCATTTTTCTATGTCGCGGGTGCCCCGGCATCGCTTTATACCGAGGGCGAGATCGACGCCGAGCGGTTCCATCTGCTGCCCATCCAGGATGCCACGCTGGAGGCGGTTTATTCGCCATCGACCCTTGCCGCGGGGATCTATGCCTTTCAGCCCGACCCGGTCGAGATGGTGGCGGTCAAGGCGGTGCTGATGACCTATGAATACGATCCCCGCCGCAACCGCTATCACCGGGCCAGTTGCCGGGGGGTGTCGGATCTGGCCTCGCTGATTCTGAACCGGATCGACACGCTGCGCGCCGAGGGCCATCCGAAATGGCAGTCGGTGGACCTGACCGACATCCCGCCGGGATGGGAGATCGCGTCCTGCGTGAACCGCGGCATCGACCCCGCCTATCAGACAAGCTGTGTCTCCGCCACGCCCCAGGCCACGCCGGACAGCGAGGCGAACGAGGCCTATCGGCGCAATATCTGCGCGGTGATCGGCTGCTGATCAGCGCGCCGGAGGAGCGAGGCGATTCCAGGCCGAAGCCGGTCCTTCGGTCCCGTCGGCGCGCAGGGCCATGACGCGCCATCGCGTGACCGGCCGCTCGACAAGCATGGCGGACAGGGCGGTATCGCGTTGGCGCACCGTTCCGTCGCCGCCGGCGGGTACGAACTGGACACGGAACCGCGCCATGGCCGACCCGGCCGGGGGTATCCAGACCAGTTCGGTCTGGCCGGATTCGTAAAGCCCGTGCGACATCGAAACGGGCGCGGTCTGGCCGGGATCGCCGGGATGGTCCACCGGGACAAGCTGAGCCAGCCGCAAGGCGGCGCCGTCGATGCCGGTCGCCGCCTGATACCAGGCCCGCGCGCGATAGGGGTCCGGATCGACGCCGATCCCCGTTTCATAAAGCTGACCCAGATAATAGGCAGCACGCCCGTTTCCCCTCAGCGCCGCGCGCGTATAAAGCTGCGCGGCATGATCGGGGTCCACCGCACCCACGGTCAGGGCCTGGGCCAGCAGGCTGGACGGATCGGGAACGGCCTCGACCCGAACCTGGCGCGGCAAGGGCCCGGACGGGGCAAGGACGGTTCCGCGCGAAATCCCGGCGGCCGCAGCAGCCGGACCCTCGATCCGCGCTGCCGCGGCTGTCCGCAGCGGGACCGTTTCTGCCGGCGCGCTGTCAGGCACGGACAGGATCGCAGGAAAGGCCAGCAGGCTTGCCCAGGAACCCGCGTCAAAGGGCGGTTGCCGCAGCCCCTGGGGCACAAGAACCAAAAGGCCTGTCACGGCGGCTGCCAGGCCCCCTCGCCAGTGGCCCGAAGGGAGGGCGCCATTTGCCGCACCCGCCCCGGCGGGGGGCGCGGACTGAACGCAAGGGCTGGGGCAGGCGACGGGGTGTTGCGCTCGGGCGGCAGCCGCGCCTTGCCTGAGGGCCGCCGGGGTAATCAGATGTCCCAGCCGGCCGTCAAGCGCCATGGCCGACAGGCAGTCCTGCACAAAAGCCGCATCCATGCTGCGGCGTCCGGTCGTGCCCGCCTCGAACAGGCAGCTTTGCACCAGATGGTTGATGACGCGGGGAACGCCCCCCGACATGGCGTGGAGACAGGCACAGGCCGCGGCGTCAAAAACCTCGATATCCGCATGGCAGGCACAGCCCGAGACGCGAAACCGGTGCGCGATGTAGTCGGCGGTTTCCCCGGCATCCAGCGGCACCGTCTGGAACCGGCCGCCGATCCGGCTGCGCAGGGTTTCGTGTTTCGGCTGGGCCAGCCGACTGACCAGATCCCGGCCACCGACCAGCAGGATGGACAGGACAGGGGATTCCCCGGTCGGGGCATCGGTCAGCGCGGCCAGATAGTCCAGCCCCGTGTCGGTCAGGGCCTGAGCCTCGTCCACGATCAGCAGATGGCGGCTGCCCGACGCATGGCAGGCAGACAGAACGGCCCTTGCGCCGCCCGAGGGATCCGAGGCAAGGCCCAGGGCCTTGGGGACATGCGGCGCGGGATCGGCCAGATGGGCCGCGCTGTGGCCGATGCGCCCCACGGGACGAAGCGATGCGCAGCGCGCCGCGACCTGGTGGGCCATGGTGGTCTTGCCGGTTCCGGGATCGCCCGTCAGAACCAGGATCGGCTGGCTCGCCTCGAGGCTCGTCAGGATTGCATCCAGCGTCTGGCGATGCGGGCCGGACATATGGCATTGATCTGCGGCGGGCGCAGACCGAAAGCTGGGACAGAAGGATGCCAAGGGGGACCGGTCCATGATCCTCTCCGCCACGCTGGAGCCGCCTGAACGATTGTCCTGACTTTGGAAGTCTAGGACCGCGTGTTAACCATGTCCATGGACGACTGGAGGTTGCAGGGAAATTATATGGCACGCGCGCACAGCGGTCCTGCACAAGGGGGCGCCTAGGATCTGGACCCATAAACGGGATTCCCCGCTGGGCCGAAGTGTGATTCCCTGCGGTTTGAAGCAGGAGGACGGACATGGCTTCGGAGTTCTGGTTAAGCGACGCGCAGTTTGAACGGCTTCGGC
>NZ_SISK01000013.1 GCF_004310345.1 Paracoccus subflavus
GCCGTTCAAACTGCGCGTCGCTTAACCAGAACTCCGAAGCCATGTCCGTCCTCCTGCTTCAAACCGCAGGGAATCACACTTCGGCCCAGCGGGGAATCCCGTTTATGGGTCCAGATCCTAGAGCAGGTTGCGCGCTTCCGTGGTCACGCTGATGGTGTCGGCATCGTATTCACTCAGGCAGCCTAATGGTTCTGCCTTGTTTCCTCGTGAAAATGCCGCGCCAGACGCGCCATGCTTCGAGACATGATCATCAACTGGTCGCCGCCCAGCGCCTTCGCGATAGTTCTACAAGCCTTCCACGTATACGTGGCCCATCCAGAGGCACTGTAGAGCCGCTTGAACTGAACTTGGCGAGCCGCAGCTTGCCCTTGATCTTTCCTGCAGCTTTTCCCGAACGAGGCGGCCATCCGCCGCCTGGTCGGCGCGATCCTGATGGAGCAGACCGAGGAGTGGGCAGTGCAACGCTCCTGATACATGACACTGGAAACGTTCGCGCCGGTCTGCGACGATCCCATCGTCAGCCTGCCTGCCGCGCAGACGGACTGATCAGCTCGGCCCGCCGACACCAGTCAGGCCAGCCAAGAGCTACACCACCTCATGGGACATGACCACGGCTGCGGTGTAGCGGTGACCCTTAACCCTGGTTTCGACCGGGAACGGAGCTATATGGCCCAAGCCAACAAGACACGGGTCACGCGGCTGTTTCAGAACTCTCTAAACCGAGCACTGAAGGAGATCGGCCAGACCGGGCTTGAATACGCCTTCCTGTTCGAGTTTTCTCCGCAAGGTCGTCTTCATCTGCACGGTGTTTTTCCAGGCACAGGGGTAGATAGCAGGTAAGCGTCCGGCCTGAGCGCCCTGCCGCGTGGTGAGAGAGGCGGGTAGTGTCCACCAACGATAGTGGACACTATGGTGATGGCGTGGCGCGTCGGACGAAGCGACTTTGGACGGATGAGGAGAAGCGGTCGATCTGTTTCCAGACGACGGCGCCGGGCGTTTCCGTGGTTCAGGTGGCGCGGCGCTACGCGGTGAACGCGAACCTGATCTTCAAGTGGCTGCGCGATCCCCGTTATGCGCCGGACCCCGCCTTGGTTGCGCCCCCAGCAGAGGAGGCGCGCTTTCTGCCGGTAGAGATTGTCGCGGAGACCAGGTCTGCCCCGGCGGCACCTGCCGCCGAGAACCACATCGAGATCGACCTGGCGGGCGGTCACCGGATGCGGATCAGCGGCAGCTATGATCCTGAGGCGCTGGCGCGACTGATCCGGGGCCTGACAGCGTGATTCCGGTTCCGGCCAACACGCGGGTCTGGCTGGCGGCCGGGGTCACCGACATGCGCAAGGGCTTTGCGGCGCTCGCGGCACAGGCCGAGGCGGTGCTGAAGCAGGACCCGTTCGCCGGGCATCTGTTCGTGTTCCGTGGCCGTCGGGGTGACCTGGTGAAGGTCATCTGGTGGGATGGCCAAGGGGCCTGCATGTTCATGAAGCGCCTGGAGAAGGGCCCCTTTGTCTGGCCCTCGGCCAAGGAGGGCAAGGTGGCTTTGTCGCCTGCGCAACTGTCGATGCTGCTGGAAGGCATCGACTGGCGGGCCCCAGAACGGACGTGGCGGCCTCTGGCTGCGGGATAATCGCCTGCCCCTCGCGAGAAGGATTCCCACAAGGAATACAGTGGAATAAACTTCCTTCATGCTCGACCAGACCCTGACCCTGCCGGAAGACCCCGAGGAGTTGCGCAGCTTCACAGCGCGGCTCCTGGCCGAGGTGAAGGCGCAGGCGATCCTGATCGAGAAGCTGCGCCACCAGCTGGCGGGGCACCGGGCGCACCGGTTCGGGGCGTCGTCCGAGACCGCCGAACAGCTGCAACTGGCCCTCGAGACCAGCGAGATCGCCGCCGCCGCGATGACCGCACGGATGAAGCTGCCCGACATCGAGGAGAAGGACAAACCCAAGCGCCGCCCGATCCCGGACCACATCCCCCGGATGGAGGTCGAACTGACGCCCGGCTCGGACGCCTGTGCCGACTGCGGCGGGCACCTGCGCCGGATCGGCGAAGACGTCACCGAGGAACTCGAGTATGTCCCCGGCCGCTTCATCGTGAACCGGATCGTCCGACCCCGGCTGACCTGCGCCTGCTGCGAACGCTTCGTCCAGGCGCCGCTGCCGACGCGCCCTATCGAGCGCGGCCGCCCAGGGCCGGGTATGCTGGCCCATGTCCTGGTCAGCAAATTTGCCGATCACCTGCCGCTCTACCGCCAGAGCCAGATCTTCGACCGCGAAGGTCTCAACCTCGACAGATCGACCCTGGCCGATTGGGTGGGCAAATCCACCGCCCTGCTGGAACCCCTCGCAGATGCCATCGGCCGCCATGTCCTGTCGGCCGAGGCGATCTTCGCCGACGACACGCCCGTGAGCATCCTTGCCCCCGGCACCGGCAAGACCCAGACGGCACGGCTCTGGACCTATGCCCGCGACGAACGACCGTGGGGCGGGATCGCACCACCGGCCGCCTGGTATAGGTTCTCCGGCGACCGCAAGGGCCAGCACCCCAAGGACCATCTGGCCCGCTACCGCGGATGGATGCACGCCGACGGCTATGCCGGGTTCGAGGATCTCTATCGGAGCGGAGCGATCCGCGAGGTCGCCTGCATGGCCCATGTCAGGCGCAAGTTCGTCGACATCCACCGAGCGCAGGGCTCCCCGATCGCCGAAGAGGCCATCGGCCGGATCGCGCAATTCTACGCCGTCGAGAAGGAAGCCCGAGGGTCGCCACCGGATGTCCGGGTCGAACTTCGCAAGGCACATGCGGCCCCGATCTTCGACGATCTGGCGCGATGGCTGGCCCTGCAACTCACCACGATCTCTGGCAAATCCCCGCTCGCGGCCGCCATCCGCTATGCCCTGACCCGCATGGAGCGCCTGCGTCCCTACCTCGACCACGGCATTCTTGAGCTGGATAACAACGCCGCCGAACGCGGCATGCGCGCCATCGCCCTTGGGCGCAAGAACTTCCTCTTCGTCGGCTCGGAGGCGGGCGGCAAGGCCGCTGCCATCGCCTACACCCTGATCGAGACAGGCAAGCTCAACGCCATCGATCCACACGCCTGGCTCGCCGACACACTCGCCCGCATACCAGACTACAAGATCACAAAGGTCGACGACCTGCTGCCCTGGCAATGGAAAGGGTAGCAGTCAGGCCGGACGCTTACACCTGCTGCCCTGGCAATGGAAAGGGTAGCAGTCAGGCCGGACGCTTACGATAGCAGCGCTCTTATGGCGATCAAGACTGCCCTTCGTGAATCCCAATGACATCGGTGCGCCGTTTGATTTCGCCGTTCAGACGCTCGATCGGATTCGTCGAGTGCAACTTCGCCCGGTGCTGCGGGGGAAAAGTCATGTAGGCGAGGACATCCTCCTCGGCCCCGTCCATGAGGGTGGCGAGCTTCGGCAGCTTGCTCCGCATCTGATCGGCCACGAGCCGCCAATGCGTCCGGGCCGCCCCATGGTCGGGCTGTGCGAAGGCGGTGGCAATGAAGGCCGACACGACCCTGCGGCTGCTCTTGCCGGCATGAGCCAGGGCATTCCTCTGAAAATGCACGCGGCAGCGCTGCTAGGTCGTGGACAGCACGCGGGCGGTGGCGGCCTTGATGCCCTCGTGCGCGTCGCTGATCACCAGCTTCACGCCGGCCAGGCCGCGGCGCACGAGGCCGCGCAGGAAGTCGGTCCAGAACGTCTCTGCTTCAGATGGGCCGATCGCCATGCCGAGCACCTCGCGGCGGCCATCGGTGTTCACGCCGACCGCGATGGTGACGGCAACGGACACGATACGGCCGCCCTGGCGGACCTTGAGGTAGGTGGCGTCGATCCAGAGATAGGGCCACTCGCCCTCGATGGGCCGGGTCAGGAACGCATCGACCCGCTCGTCGATCTCTTCGCACAACCGACTGACCTGGCTCTTGGAGATGCCGGTGCCATGGCCTGCACGAGATCGTCCATCGCGCGCGTCGAGACGCCGTGGACATAGGCTTCCTGGATGTCCGCCGTCAGCGCCTTTTCTACGGCCCGGCGGGGCTCCAAAAAGGACGGGAAGTAACTGGCCGTGCGCAGCTTGGGGATGCGCAGTTCCACGTTCCCGGCACGGGTCTGCCAGTCGCGGTCCCGGTAACCGTTGCGCTGCGCCCGGCGCTCTTCGTTGCGTAGTTCGCAACAGTGATCCGCCAAACGTTGCGTTACTCGGCTGTTCTGCTGCGTCCGGTTGCGCAAGATCCGTCAGTGTCGGTCTGCAAGGAAGCCGTTTCTAGAATCGCCTATACGCCATTGTGGAGGATGAAGGCTCCGGAATGCTCAGGGGTCCCGATGCACCCCCGTCGACCTGATTGATTTTATCTAGGACTTCGGCTCTTTCCGTTGATGTTCGCCGCTGGTCCCAAGCGCATTGCTGATCATGGCTAGGTAGATTTGTCTTATCAGCAACAAGAGAGACGATCATGCCATACCCCTATGCAAACAGCCCAGCTGCAATCTTCATTCGCCGCCAGACTGAACTTCTTGCTCACAAGAAAAGTCAGAGAGAAATCGCCCACGAGGCGGGATTCATGAATCCGAACCTGATCTCCATGTTCAAAACTGGAGCATCGAAGATACCGCTCGACCGCGTGCCGAGCTTGGCCCGTTCCCTGGAGGTCGATCCTGCCTTCTTGATGCAACTCGCCTTAGAACAGGCGGTGGGAAAAACGGCCTCTGTGGCGCTGCTGGAGGTTTTCGGGACGCCGACCACGGTGAATGAACGCGCATGGCTTTTGGAAATCCGTGACGCGTCAGACCACACGGATCCGAAGTTGACCGCCCGGTCGCGAACAGTGTTGCGATCCATCTTCAGTCGCTAAACGGAGAGAATTTCTTGAGAGCGCGTCCGCCTCGTTCCAAAAGGGGATCTCGACCGACGTAGGTCTGCCTGGGTTCCCCAAAATGGGGCAGGAACATGGATTTCCCCTTTCGTCAGTCACGTGTCCGTCGCGGGACCGATCGAAAGGCACTTATTCCCCATGCCGCGATCGGCCAGTTTCCTTACCAATCAAAGGTCATCGCGCCTCCGGAGCCGGGCCTGACGGTGCAGCAGTTGTCTCCGGCTGTCGTTATGCATCGTGAGAAAGCTGTCAGTAGTCCGGCTGCCGAAAAATCCTCCCCCGAGGGCGCTTCAGCTCTTCGGGATCTCGCGGAACGTTCGCAGCACAGGCGTGATCTTACATGTTTCACGGGATGATGGGCACTCAATCCAGCTGATCATGGGCGGCAATTCCACAGGATCGTGGCAGGTTTGGCCGACAGTGTGAAGCTACGGTTCCTCTGACAGCCGACAGACTCAGCGATCAGGCAGACAGCACGCCGAACAGCAGGGACGCGCATGGCGCTGGCATGGGTGACACTGACGCCCAACGCGACAGGCTGGACCCCGAACAGCCCAAAGGCTGCGGGGTCGGTCAGAGTGATAGACCTCTGTTCGACAGAGTGGCCTTTGCCGAAAGCACGGCTAAGGCGCGACAGGATGGACACAAGGATACTCGCAACAGATCAACCGTGTTTTTTGTATCACAGGCGTTGTTTAGATGCAACATTTTACGCGAGTTTGTAGTCGGGCAAAGCATCTATAACGGGGATGCGAGCCTTTACCGACACATCGCCGTAATCGTCCGATGCTGTCTTGCTGGCATGACCTTGGATTGCGTCAACGATGCGGTCAGACAGTCCAAGTTCGCGCGCCTGGGTCTTGAACCGATGCCGCCAGCCGTGCGACGGTTGGATCCCTGCCGGGACAAGCTCCGCCTCTTGCAACCATTGCGTCACCCGCCCGGCGGTCGCACGGGCAGCCGCGAGATAGCGCGCCTGAGTCTTGGCTACGTGGAACAACGGGCCAGGCTTCGCGGCCTTCACAAAGTCAATGAAGCCCAGGACAATCACCTGCTGATGCAGCGGCACGTCGCGATAGCCGCCCGCCTTCACGCTGCCAGCGTCGGGCGTGACGCGGATCACCCACCTATTGCCTTCCTGCCGCAAGTCCTCTTTCCGAAGTTGCGCCATCTCGGCCACGCGCGCCCCGGTGAAGGCGCAAAGGATCGGCAGCCAACGCTTCGCCGCCGTGATATGGGCGCTTTCTCGGTTAGCGGGATTGTCTGTCTGCTTGGGCTGATAGTTGGTCGAAGCCTTTAAAACCTCCACGGCCTCGCGCGTCGTGTAGCCGCGTTCACGGGTGCGCTGTTTCTTCGCGACCTCTTGCCTGACCGCCTCGGCTTCGTTCGTGGGCAGCCGGTCGTTTTCGAAGGCCCATCGCAGCATGGCACGGACGCTGGCGAGATATTTGTCGGCAATCGTCTTGGTTGATCGGCCCTCGGCCAACAGCTTGTCGCGCCAGTCCAGCAGGTTGCGCTTGGTGATCCGCCGGGCGTCAGCATGACCAAGAAACTTAATCAAATGCAGGATTGCGGTTTCCCAGGCCCCTGCCCCGTCCTTGTGCTTTCCCAAAGCCTGCCGGGCGGCAATGTAGTCCTTGAACAGAGTCTTGATCGGAACCGGATCGGCGGGCACGTCAGGGTGCGAGGCTGCCGGTGCCTTTACTATAGGGTCGGACGGTTGGCCGCCATAGTCGCCCCGGTCGCGCTCCAGGGTCCGCTCCAGGGCTTCAATTTCGGCCCGCATGATCTGACGGGCCAGCACCTTCCGTTCCGCCGATCCTGGCGGCGCGGTCCAGCTGTTCCGCGCCAGAAGGTCGTCTATCGCGTCTTCGACAAGGTGGGTTCGGTCGGCAGTCAGATCGCCGCGCAGAGCGTCCAGCTTCACCTGCCGAGCGTTCTGGTCGAAGTCACGGGCACCGCGTTTCAGAAGCCAGTCGAGAGACTGACTTAAAATTTCAATCGGATGGATGGGGATACCGTTCTGCTGGCACCGGCGGACAACCTCATCTTTCTCTGCCTCGATCTCGACATCCGTAGGGTAAGCCGCCCGTGTAGTGTCATCGCTCGCCAGCATAGACTGATAATGCGACCAGACCGCCCGGCCATAGTCCACGGTCGTGATCGGGCTGCGCAGATCGTCCAGCCGGGCCCCTGCGGCCTTGGCCCCTGCGGCGTCGATCTGGCGCTGTAGGGTCGCCACGGCAGCAGGAAGCGCTTTCATGGCTGCCCGGCGTTCACCACCAAGCGGCACTACTAGTTCGGTCTTGCCGATGACCGCGCGCAAGTGCGCCGGAACCGCGACTCGGGCATAGAACCGCCCGCCCTTGACCTTCAAATTCTTGACCTGACCAGCCATCCGCAGACCTTATTCTGGCACCAACTCAGGCACCAAAAGAGGCACTAACCCCAGAAAAGCAAGGGTTTTCTTTCGTTTCAATGGGATGATATGGTGCTGCGAGAGAGGATTGAACTCTCGACCTCACCCTTACCAAGGGTGTGCTCTACCACTGAGCTACCGCAGCATCGTGAGGGGGCGTTTAGACAAAGCGGCAGGTTCGCGCAAGGGGGAACGAGGGAAAAATCCCGGCCCCCGCCTCCGGCGTCGCTGCGTTTGCTGGACTGTCGCCGCGCCGGACGATAACAGGTGGCGGATGAGCGAGCGCCCGGACGATACACAGAAACGGACCACCCGCGAAGACCGGCTGCGCGCGGCCCTGCGCGCTAACCTGCAGCGCCGCAAGGCGCAGGTGCGCGCGCGGGCAGCCGACGCAAAGGACGGGCCAGAGGACGGCGACACAGGCAAGGACGACAGCTAGATGGACCAGATCATCGTGCGCGGGAACGGCCCGCTGAGCGGCGAAATCCCCATTGCGGGGGCCAAGAACGCCTGCCTGACGCTGATGCCCGCGACGCTGCTGACCGACCAGCCGCTGACGCTCACCAATGCGCCGCGTCTGTCCGACATCCGCACCATGACCGCCCTGCTGCAATCCCTGGGGGCCGAGGTCGCCAGCCTGCAGGACGGCCAGGTTCTGGCCCTGTCCAGCCATGCGCTGACCAGCCACCGCGCCGACTACGACATCGTGCGCAAGATGCGGGCCTCCATCCTGGTGCTGGGACCGATGCTGGCGCGCGATGGCCGGGCCGAGGTATCGCTGCCCGGCGGCTGCGCGATCGGTGCCCGCCCGGTGGATTTGCATCTCAGGGCGCTGGAGGCGATGGGGGCGGAACTGGACCTGCGCGACGGCTATGTGCACGCCAGGGCACCGTCGGGCGGATTGAAGGGGGCGGTGGTCGATTTCCCGCTGGTCTCGGTCGGCGCCACGGAAAACGCGCTGATGGCCGCGACCCTGGCACGCGGCACCACCGTCTTGCAGAACGCAGCCCGCGAACCCGAGATCGTCGATCTGGCCCGCTGCCTGCGCGCCATGGGCGCCCGGATCGAGGGCGAGGGCACCAGCACCATCACCATCGAGGGTACCGACAGCCTTCACGGCGCCACCCACCCCGTCGTGACCGACCGGATCGAGCTTGGCACCTATATGCTGGCGCCTGCCATCTGCGGCGGCGAGGTGGAATGCCTGGGCGGCCGGATCGACCTTCTGTCGGCCTTTTGCGAAAAACTGGACGAGGCGGGGATCAGTGTCAGCGAAACCCCGCGCGGTCTCAAGGTCGGCCGGCGGAACGGCATCCGCGCGGTCAATGTCACGACCAAGCCTTTTCCCGGCTTTCCGACCGACCTCCAGGCACAGTTCATGGCGCTGATGTGCGTGGCCGAGGGCACCAGCGTGCTGGAGGAAACGATCTTCGAGAACCGCTTCATGCACGCCCCCGAACTGACCCGCATGGGCGCGCGGATCGAGGTTCATGGCGGCCATGCGACCGTCACCGGCGTGGACGGACTGCGCGGCGCCCCGGTGATGGCGACCGACCTGCGCGCATCCGTCAGCCTGATCCTGGCCGGTCTGGCCGCCGAGGGACAGACAACCGTCAGCCGTGTCTATCACCTTGACCGGGGCTACGAACACGTGGTGCGCAAGCTGCGCGGCGTGGGCGCCCATATCGAACGCGTCAAAGAGGAGTAAGCGATGTCCCCCGACGCCCGTTTTGCCGATGCCGATCCCTTGCCCTTGGCCCTGATGGCCGAGGACGAGCAGGACCTGCGCGTCCTGTCGTCCCTGTTGCAGGATGCCGTGCTGCCCGCCTCGGAAATGTCATACGATCCCCGCGGCCGGTCGCTGGCCCTGCTGGTGAACCGGTTTCGCTGGGAGGATGCGGAACAGGCAGCGGCCGAAGGACGGGATTACGAGCGGGTCCGGTCAGTCCTGCTGATCCGGGACGTGATGCGCGTCCTGTCCGACGGCATCAGCCGCGAGGCGGACACGGTTCTGGAATTGCTGGCGATCCGGTGGCAGGCCGGGACGGACGGCACCGGGCGGCTGCTGCTGGAATTCGCCGGTGACGGCACGCTGGCAGCTGAGGTCGAATGCATCAACATCGACCTGCGTGACGTGACCCGTCCTTATCGCGCGGTTTCCGGCAAGGCCCCGTCCCATCCCGACTAGGCGCGGACCGTCATGCGTGGCTTGAGGCCGCGCAGAGCAGTCGCTAACAAGAGGTGCCGGGGGATTGGTCCCGGCCGCAGGAACCCAGAATGCCGGTCACGCTGAACACCTCCGACCCCGATTTCGAGGCCCGCTTTGTCAGGATGCTGGCCGGCAAGCGCGAGGACGCGACCGAGGTGAACGATGCCGTCGCCATGATCATCGCCGATGTGCGGGCGCGGGGCGATGCGGCACTGTGCGAGATGACCCGCCGCTTCGACCGGCTGGACCTGACACCGGACCGCCTGCGCTTTTCCCCCGACGAGATCGCGGCTCAGGTCGCCAAGGTCGGCCACGAGGATCGTGCCGCCTTGGAACTGGCGGCCGAACGCATTCGCGCCTATCACGCCCATCAGATGCCCGAGGATGCCGAATGGACCGACCGGCAGGGCGCGACACTGGGCTGGCGATGGACGCCCGTGTCGGCGGCGGGGCTCTATGTCCCGGGGGGACAGGCGTCCTATCCCTCGTCGGTCCTGATGAATGCCATCCCCGCGCGCGTGGCGGGGGTCGAACGGCTGGTGATCTGCGTGCCGACCCCCGGTGGCGTGGCGAACCCGATGGTGCTTCTGGCCGCACAGCTTTCGGGCGTGGACGAAATCTATCGCATCGGCGGGGCACAGGCGATTGCGGCCATGGCCTATGGGACCGAAACCATCGTCGCGGTGGACAAGATCACCGGGCCGGGCAATGCCTATGTAGCGGCGGCCAAGCGTCAGGTCTTTGGCCGCGTGGGCATCGACATGATCGCCGGCCCGTCCGAAGTCCTGATCATCGCCGCGGGCGACCAGCATCCTGACTGGCTGGCGCTGGATCTGCTGGCACAGGCCGAACACGACGCCGACGCGCAGTCGATCCTGATCACCACCGATCCGGGCCTTGGCCATGCGGTCGCCGGCGTGGTGGACCGCATCCTGCCCACGCTGTCCCGGGCACGGATCGCTGGCGCAAGCTGGCGCGACCACGGCACCATCATCATCGTCCGCGACCTGGACGAGGCTGCCGCCCTCTCCAACCGCATCGCCCCCGAACATCTGGAACTGTGCGTGGACGATCCCGAATCCCTGGCCGCGCAATGCGTCCATGCAGGGGCGATCTTTCTGGGCCCCTATACGCCCGAAGCGGTGGGCGATTATGCCAGCGGTCCGAACCACGTGCTGCCGACGGCGCGGTCGGCGCGGTTTTCATCGGGTCTGTCGGTGATGGATTTCCTCAAGCGGACAACCATCGCGCGTCTGTCTCCCGGCGCGCTGGCGGCCATCGGGCCGGCCGCAATGCGTCTGGCCGCCGCCGAGGGCCTTCAGGCCCATGGCGAATCGATCCGCCAGCGCCTGATCCGCCTGAACGAAAGACCCGCGCCATGAGCCGGATCATCCAGATCGAGATCGACGATTCCCACGCCCCGCCGGCCACCCCCGAGATGGAGCAGGAACGCCGCATCGCGATCTTCGATCTGATCGAGGACAACAGCTTTGTCATCCCCGGTCGCGATGGCCAGGCGGGACCGCAAGGCCCGTTCCGACTGGTGTTGTGCATCCGCGAACGCCGGCTGGTGTTCGACCTGTCGGCGCCGCAGGGCGGGCGGCTGGCGGAATTTCATCTGTCGATGGGACCGTTCCGGCAGGTTACAAAGGATTACTTCCAGATCTGCCAAAGCTATTTCGACGCGGTCAAGCGTCTTCCCCCGGCCCAGATCGAGGCGATCGACATGGCCCGACGGGGCATCCACAACGAAGGCGCGCGAACCTTGCAGGAACGGCTGGAGGGCAAGGCCGACCTGGACATCGACACCGCCCGGCGCCTGTTTACCCTGATCTGCACCCTGATACCCCAGGGGTGACGATGGCCCGGAACGCGATCCCGACATCGGTCCTGTTCTGTTGCGATCACAACTCTATCCGTTCGCCCATCGCCGAAGGCATGATGAAAAAATTCTATGGCCGCGCCGCTTATGTGCAGTCCGCCGGCGTCAGGAACGACATGGAGATCGACGGCTTTGCCATCGCCGTCTGCAACGAGATCGGAATCGAGATCGCCAACCACCGCAGCCGCAGCTTTGACGAGATGAAGAACTGGGGCGACGACCTGGGCGCTTTCGACCTGATCGTCGCCTTGTCACCGGCCAGCCAGCGCCAGGCCCTGGAACTGACGCGGGTGTTTCATCTGGACGTGGAATATTGGCCCATCATGGACCCGGCGGGCCTGGCCGAGGGACGCGATGCCAAACTGGCCGCCTATCGCCAGACCCGCGACCAGATCAGAACCCGCATGATCGAACGCTTTGGCCCGCCAAAAGGCGACGGCTAGAAAGCAATGCCGCCCCGCAAAGGGTGTTCTGGAAAGACGCAAGAAAAAACCGCGCCGCCCTTCAGGGGTGGCGCGGCAGTTTGACGATGCCGACGGGGTAGGTTCAGCAGCGCCAGTGCGATGGCACGTCCCACACGGGGCGGGCGATTTCCTGACTTACCTGTTCGGAGGACAACCCCACGTCGCGCAGGTGATGCGGCTGCAAGGCCGCCAATGCCCTGCGGGAACGCCAGACAGCGTGCATGGCAACGATCCGTCCCCATACAGGGGGACGGAACGTCCGGAACTGCCGAAACGTCACGGCGGCTGAAACATCCTTTCTGGCCACGGATCATCCTCGCTGATGATAAAGATCGTTTAATTTGATACTTTAGGCAGGCTTCATTTTTCTTGTTGATGGATACCCGAATATGCATCATTCGAGAAACGAATGTTTTTGATCCGATCCATCAGGGGGATTGAGCCATGCGAAATCTTGACGTTGCGACGCTGAGGTCGCTTCAGGGCATTGCGGAATACGGGGCCGTCACCCGCGCGGCCGAGGCGCTGAACATGACGCAAAGTGCCCTGTCCATGCAGATGAAACGGCTTGAGGATCTGTTCGGCGAGCCCATGCTGCGCAAGCAGGGGCGCGGGGTGGTGCTCAGCGACTTTGCCGTGGAACTGCTGCTCGAGGCGCGCAAGCTGGTGGCGATGAACGACGCGATCGTGTCGCGGTTCACCGGAGAGCGGCCCGAGGGCCGTCTGCGGGTGGGCCTGACCAGCGACTGGCTGTTCAACCGCGTGGCCCAGGCGGTGCGGGCTTTCAGCCAGGCCAATCCCCGGATCGAACTGATCATCAACGACGGCCGCAGCAAGGATCTGCGCCAGCAGATGAAACGCGGCGAACACGACGTCATCCTGACCACCGAATTCGAGGCGCCGCCGGGGGCGATCCACCTGTCCAAGATCGATCTGGCCTGGTTCGGCGCCATCAATGGCCAGGCGTGGCGGCAACGTCCGCTGCCCTTGGCCAACTCGCTCCATTGCGCCTATCACCCGGTGGGGCTTGCGGCGCTGGACCGGGCGGGGATCGAATGGTTCCAGGCGGTCGCCGATGGCGGCAGCGACACCTGGCGGGTGACGGCGGCCGCGGATTTGGGGGTCACCATCCTGCCGCGGGGAATCGCCCAGGCGGGATTGGAGCCCGTGGATCACGGAGGCGCCCTGCCGCCCCTGCCGCCGACATGGCTGAACGTCTATGTCGCGGACGGCCCCGCACGGCGCGAGGCTGCGGATTTCGCGGGCTATCTGCGCCGGGCGGTGGACGACGTCGCCATGGCCGCGTGACCATGCCCGGCAGGTCGGACGGGATCGGACATGCACCCATCCTTTGGCGACAAAAGGCGGGGCTTCCGGTCGGAACCCCTCTCCTGTCCATGGCCCTGTCGGCTTGATCCCACCGCCGAACTGCGCCACACAGACCCGGTTCGCAGGAGAGTGCCATGACCCGGATCGACGACACCTTTCAGCGCCTTCAGGCCCAGGGGCGCAAGGCCTTCGTGACCTATATCATGGCGTCCGACCCCGACGAGGATACGACCCTGCAAATCATGCTGGGCCTGCCCGATGCCGGGGTGGACATCATCGAACTGGGAATGCCTTTCACCGATCCCATGGCCGACGGGCCGACGATTCAGTCGGCCGGACAGCGCGCCCTTGCCGCGGGGGGCAGCGTCACCCGCACGCTGGCGATCCTGCGCGAGTTTCGCAGGGCCGATAACACCACGCCCGTCGTGCTGATGGGCTATTACAACCCGATCTATGCCCGTCCGGGCGGCGTCGAGGGGTTTCTGGCCGAGGCGAAGGACGCCGGCGTGGACGGCCTGATCGTCGTGGACCTGCCGCCCGAGGAGGATGACGAATTGTGCATCCCGGCCAATCGCGCAGGGCTGAACTTCATCCGTCTGGCCACGCCGACGACCGATGACCGCCGCCTGCCGGTCGTTGTAAAGAACACCTCGGGCTTCGTTTACTATGTCAGTGTCACCGGCATCACCGGCGGTCCCGCCGCGAACGCGGCCGAGGTCGCGCCCGAGGTCGCGCGCATCCGCGCTGCCTCGGGCCTGCCGGTGGTGGTTGGCTTCGGCATCTCCACCCCCGATGCCGCCCACCAGATCGCCAGCGTGGCCGATGGCTGCGTGGTGGGCAGCGCCATCGTCAAGAAGATCGGCGAAGGACGGCCCGTCCCCGAGGTGCTGGACTTCGTGCGGGACCTGGCGGCCGGGGCGCATCGCGGTTGATGCGGATACCGGGCTTTGACCACATCGCAATCGGCGCCCGGTCGCTGGACGAAGGCGCGGAATGGCTGGCCGACCGGCTGGGCGTCGGCCCCGAGCCGGGCGGCAGGCATCCGCTGATGGGAACGCACAACATGCTGCTGTCGCTGGGGCCGGCCGAGTATCTGGAACTGATCGCCATCGACCCCGCCGCCCCCGCCCCCGACCGCCCGCGCTGGTTCGGGCTGGACCGTTTGGACGGGCCGCCCCGGCTTGCGGGTTGGGTGATGCGGCAGTCGCCGCTGATGGCACCGGCCGGCAGCGGGATCAGCGCGGCCAGCCGGGGGGATCTGTCCTGGCGCATCACCATTCCGGACAGCGGCCAGATGCCAGACGACGGTGCCCGACCCATGCGCATCGACTGGGGGGAGGGCACCCATCCGGCCGACCGCCTGCCCGATCGCGGCCTGCGTCTGGCAAGGTTGATGCTGCCGCTGGACCGGATGCCGCTTGCAGACCCGCGCATCCAGTCGGGCGGGGCATTTTCGGCCGTCATCGCAACCCCGCAGGGCGAGGTCGTCCTGTGATCCGCGACGCCGTGCCCGGCGACGCTGCCGCCATCGCCGCGATCTGGAACCCGCTTATTCGCGACACGGCGATCACCTTCTGGCCCACCGAACGCAGCGAGGCCGAGATCGGCGCCCTGATCGCCGACCGGCAGGCCCAGGGCCACCCCTTTGTCGTCATCGAGGACCAGGGCGGTGTGGCAGGCTTTGCGACTTATGCCCAGTTCCGGTCCGGCGGCGGCTATGCGCGCAGCATGGAACATACCATCTACCTTGCGCCCCTGGCGCAAGGCAGGGGCATGGGACGGACGCTTCTTGCCTGGCTGGAGGATCATGCCCGACAGCGCGGGCACCGGCTGATGATCGGCGGGATCACGGCATCCAACGAAGGATCGCTGCGCTTTCATGTCCGCGCCGGCTATGCCGAATGGGGACGCATCCCCTGTGCAGGCTGGAAATTCGGACGATTTCATGACCTTGTGCTGATGGGCAAGGACCTGGGCAACTGATCGCCCCGGTCTGCGACAGCCTGCCCCTACACTTTGTCCCGGTCAGCGGCTAGACTGACGGCATGGACATGCGCGTGACCGATGCCCCCTGCCCCTGCCTGCCGAAGCCCCGCAGCTTCTGGCAGCGGATCGGGGACAGGCTGGCGGTCTTTCTGGGGCATCCGCGCGCGTCGGTGCCGCCCGAACGCTCGGTCGCGTTCACCATCGCCGTGATTGCCCTAGGCGCCAAGCTGGCCAAGGCCGACGGGGCCGTTGCCCGGTCCGAGGTTGCGGCCTTCCGCCGGGTCTTCATCATCCCCCGGTCCGAGGAGCGCAATGCCGCCCGGGTCTTTGACCTGGCCCGTCAGGACGTGGCGGGCTTCGACGCCTGGGCGCGGCGGATCGCGGCGATGTTCGCCCCCGGCGATCCGGTGCTGGCCGATGTGATCGAAGGGCTGTGCATCATTGCGGTGGCCGACGGCGGAATGCACGAAAACGAAATTCTGTTCATCGACGAGGTCGGCCGGATCTTCGGGCTGCCGGCCAAACAGGTCGCGTCGATCCGGCTGCGCCACGACCGCCAGACCGGATGCCCGCCCTGCGACGTACTGGGCATTCCCATCGATACCCCCCTGCCCGAGGCGCGCAAGCGGTTCCGCGCCCTGATCCTGGAGGCCCATCCCGACCGCGCCATCGCCCGTGGCCTGCCCCCCGAGGCCGTGCGCCTGGCCGAGGCGCGCACCCGCCGCCTGAACGAGGCATGGGAGGCGTTCAAGGGCATGCGCCGGGGAACCCTTGCGACCCCCGCCGAATAGGGCGCGGCCCTTGTGGCGCAGGGTGGCTGCGACTAGGTTCGGCCTGACCCAGAAACGGACACCGTGATGCCCCCTGACGCCGCGCCCGCCTATCAGGTGCTTGCCCGCAAATACCGGCCCGAGACTTTCGCCGATCTGGTCGGGCAGGACGCAATGGTGCGCACGCTGAAGAACGCCTTTGCCGCCGACCGCATCGCACAGGCCTTCGTCATGACGGGCATCCGCGGCACAGGCAAGACGACCACCGCACGCATCATCGCCAAGGGCATGAACTGCATCGGACCCGACGGACAGGGCGGGCCCACCACCGAACCCTGCGGCACCTGCGAACATTGCGTGGCAATCAGCGAAGGGCGCCATGTCGATGTGATGGAGATGGACGCGGCATCGCGGACCGGCGTGAACGACATCCGCGAAATCATCGATTCCGTCCACTATCGCGCGGCCTCGGCCCGCTACAAGATCTATATCATCGACGAAGTCCACATGCTGTCGATCAACGCCTTCAACGCGCTGCTCAAGACGCTCGAGGAACCGCCCCCGCATGTGAAGTTCATCTTTGCCACCACCGAAATCCGCAAGGTGCCGGTCACCGTCCTGTCGCGCTGCCAGCGGTTCGACCTGCGCCGGATCGAGCCCGAGGTGATGATCGCCCTGCTGCGCCGCATCGCCGCCGCCGAAAGCGCGCAGATCACGGACGACGCCCTGGCGCTGATCACGCGTGCCGCCGAGGGATCGGCCCGCGATGCGACCAGCCTGCTGGACCAGGCGATCAGCCATGGCGCGGGTGAAACCACTGCCGAACAGGTCCGCGCCATGCTGGGCCTGGCCGACCGGGGCCGCGTCATCGACCTGTTCGAGATGATCCTGCGGGGCGATGCCGCCAGCGCGCTGGTCGAATTGCAGGCCCAGTACGCCGATGGCGCCGATCCGGTGGCCGTGCTGCGCGATCTGGCCGAGATCACGCACTGGATCTCGGTTGTGAAGATCACGCCCGACGCGGGCGAGGATCCCACCATCGCGCCCGACGAACGGGTGCGCGGCAAGGAACTGGCCGACCGCATCGCCATGCGGGTTCTGACGCGTCTGTGGCAGATGCTTTTGAAGGCCCTGGACGAGGTTTCGACGGCACCCAATGCCATGATGGCGGCGGAAATGGCGATCATCCGCCTGACTCATGTGGCCGACCTGCCCGACCCCGAGGCACTGATCCGCAAGATCCAGCAGGCCCAGGCGGCGGGTGATTTCGCGCGCTCGGCCGCGCCCGCCGCCCCGGCGCAGGCCCCGCGCGCGGCCCGGCCCGCCCCGGTGATGGCACAGCGTTCGGGCGCCGCGACCGCGCTGGCGGTCAGCCCCGATGCCTTCACGGCCTGGCCCGATTTCGCCTCGGTTCTGGACCTGATCCGGCGCATGGGCGACATGCTGCTGCTGATGCAGGTGGAAAAGCATGTGGGCCTGGTCCGCTACGGCCCCGGCCGGATCGAATTCCAGCCGCGCGGCGATGCGCCGGCCGACCTTGCGCAGCATCTGGCCGAACGGCTGCGCGGCTGGACCGGCGGGCAACGCTGGACGGTCACGGTCACGAACGAGGGCGGCGCGCCCTCGATCGCCGAACAGAACGCCGCCGAGGAGCTCGGCCGCCGCGAACGAGCGCTGCAACTGCCCATTGTGCGCGAGGTGATGGCAGCCTTTCCCGGCGCCACCCTGCGCGCCGTGCGTGACGCCCCTCCGGAACCCGCGGCCGAGGAGGAAACAGTGGCCGATGGCGCAGCAAACCCCCATGACCTGACGCAGGGTCCGGTGGCCGAGGTCGAGGAATGGAACCCCTTTGAGGACGAGGATTAGGCGATGATCAAGGGTTTGGGCAGCTTTGGCGACATGGCCAAGATGATGAAGGTGGCAAAGGACATGCAGGACCGGATGCAGCAGATGCAGGCCGATCTGGACACGATCACCGTGACGGGCGAATCCGGCGCGGGTCTGGTCAAGGCCACCTGCACCGCCAAGGGTGAGTTGACCGCGCTCGAGATCGACCCCTCGATCTTCGTGCCGTCGGAAAAGGAGGTGGTCGAGGATCTGATCCTGGCCGCCATCAAGGACGCGCAGCGCAAGGCGCAGGACCGGATGCAGTCCGAAATGGCGCGCATCACCGAAAGCATGGGCCTGCCCGCCGACATGAAGCTGCCGTTCTAGGCCATGGCCGACGGCAGCGACGACATCCAGGCGCTTGTCGGGCTGATGGCGCGGCTGCCGGGGCTGGGGCCACGGTCCGCCCGGCGCATCGTGCTGCACCTGATCCGCAAGCGCACGGGGCAGATGTCGCAACTGGCCGGACTGCTGGACCGGGTGGCTGTCAATTCCCGCGAATGCGTGACCTGCGGCAATGTCACCGACCGTGACGAATGCGCGATCTGCACCGATCCCGCCCGCGCCACGGGGGAAATCTGCGTGGTCCAGGACGTGGCCGACCTGTGGGCCCTTGAACGCGGCCGTGCCTTTGGGGGGCGCTATCACGTCCTGGGCGGAACGCTGTCGGCATTGGACGAGGTCGGACCCGACGATCTGGGCATCCCCGCCCTGATCGACCGGGTGGATCGGGAAAAGATCCGCGAGGTCATCCTGGCGCTGAACGCCACTGTGGATGGCCAGACCACCGCGCATTACATCGCCGACGCCTTGGCCGATTCCGGTATCACCGTTACGGGGCTTGCGCAGGGGGTGCCGATCGGCGGGGAACTGGATTACCTCGATGACGGCACGATCAGCGCCGCACTGAGGGCGCGGCGGCGGCTCTAGGCAGCCACAAGATCCCCGGCCAGCGCCTTTTCGATCAGCGCGCGGGTTTCATTGATCCCGTAAAGCGCGATGAACCCGCCGAAACGCGGCCCCTGATCGGCGCCCAGCAGCACCTGATACAGTGCCGCGAACCAGTCGCGCAGCGGTTCGAACCCGTGGTCCTTGCCGACCGAGAAGACCATCGACTGCAACGCCTCGGGGTCCGCGGGCTGGTCCCAGGCGGCCAGACGACCGGCCAGATCCTCCATCGCACGGCGCTCTCTCTCGGAAGGCGGGCGGAACTGGCGGGCGGGCGCCACGAAGTCGGTGAAATACCGCACCGCAAACCCTGCCGCCTGATCCAGCCCCGGATGGGTTTCGGGCGACGCCTCGGGGGCATATCGACGGATGAAGCCCCACAGCCCGTTCTTGTCCTTGGCCCCGGCGACGGATGCCAGGTTCAGCAGCATCTGGAACGGCACCACCATGTCGCTGGCCGGCACGTCGCCGCCATGGATGTGCCAGACGGGGTTGGCAAGTCGCTGGTCAGGGGTCTGGTCGGGAAAAGCGCGCAACTGCTGGTGATATTCGTCCACCGCCTTGGGGATCACGTCGAAATGCATCCGCTTGGCGGTCTTGGGCTTCTGATACATGAAATAGGACAGGCTTTCGGTCGCCGCATAGGTCAGCCATTCGTCGATGGACAGCCCGTTGCCCTTGGATTTGCTGATCTTCTGTCCGTGCTGGTCCAAAAACAGCTCATAGGTGAAATGCTCGGGCTTGCGGCCGCCCAGGATCTCGCAGATGGCGTCATAGATCGGGGTATTGGTGCTGTGATCCTTGCCGTACATCTCGAAATCGACATCCAGTGCCGCCCAGCGGGCACCGAAGTCGGGCTTCCATTGCAGCTTGACCTGCCCGCCCGTGACCGGCAGCGTGGTTTCCACCCCCTCCTCGTCGTCGAAGGTGACGGTGCCGTTCCTGGCGTCGACATGCTTGATGGGCACATACAGCACCTTGCCGGTCTTGGGGCTGATCGGCAGAAAGCAGCTATAGGTCTGCTGGCGCTCCTCGCGCAGGGATGCCAGCATCACCTCCATGATCGCCTCATAGCGTTCGGCGGCCAGCCGCAGCGTGTCGTCGAACTGCCCGGACCTGTAGAACTCGGTCGCGCTGATGAATTCGTATTCGAAGCCGAAGGTATCCAGGAAACGCCGCAGCATGGCGTTGTTGTGATGCCCGAAACTGTCGTATTCGCCGAACGGATCGGGGACCGTGGTCAGCGGTTCCTGCAAATGCTGGCGCAGCATGTCCTGCTGGGGGACATTGTCCGGCACCTTGCGCATCCCGTCCATGTCGTCGGAAAAGCAGAACAGCCGGGTGGGAATGTCGCTGATGATCTCGAAGGCGCGGCGGACCATCGTCGTGCGGGCCACCTCTCCGAAGGTGCCGATATGGGGCAGCCCCGATGGGCCATAGCCCGTCTGGAACAGGACATAGCCCTTGTCCGGGTCCTTCTTTTCATATCGTTTCAGCACCCGGCGCGCCTCCTCGAACGGCCAGGCCTTCGACTGCATCGCGGCGTCGCGCAGGGGGGTCATCGCACACTTCTCCTGTTCCAAGACCACGACGCCTTATTGAAAGCAGCCTCTATCGTCAATAATTTGCGCCCGGACCGACCGCCAAAGGATGCGCCATGACCCTGGATTTACCCTCGTTCTCGCCCTGCGATGCCCTGGTGGCGGTGATGGTGGCCGTCACGGCCTCGGACCAGACCTACCGGACCTCCGAACTGGTGGCGATCCAGCGCAGCGTGGACCATTATCCCGTCTTTGCCGATTATGATGCCGACCGCATCCGCGCCGTCAGCCAGACCGTCATCACCCTGTTCGAGGAAGAAGAAGGGCTGGACGCCCTGTTCGGCCTGATCCGCGACGCACTGCCCGCAAAACTGTTCGAGACCGCCTATGCCCTGGCCTGCGACGTGGGCGCGGCGGACGGGCGCCTGTACGATGGCGAAATCGCCATGCTTGCCGAAATCCGCCACCAGTTGAACATTCCCCGCCTGCACGCCGCCGCCATCGAACTGTCGGCGCAGGTGCGCCACCGGGTCCTGTAGTCAGGACCAGACGGTCAGGATGTCGTCCTGAAGCTGCTTGGCATCGCGCGTCCAGGACAGAACGCCTGCCGGCAATTCCTGGCCCGCGGTGGCGGCCTGCCGCGGCATGTCGCTGCACAGGACCGCAAAGGCCGATTGCGTGCCGTCGGGGCGTTGCAGATAGCCCGCCAGGTTCGACACGAAGTTCAGCGTTCCGGTCTTGGCGCGGACTGTTGCCGTCCGCAAGGGATCGCCGCCCGGCAGATCATCGCCCAGCGGATCGGTTTTCAGCAGATCCGGCAGCCCCGCCTCCAGGCCCGGTCCCGCCAGCAGCCGCGCCATGCCCTGCGCCGTCACCCGGCTGTCGGAGGACAGACCGGAATGGTCGGCCAGCGTGAAATCCTGGCCCTGCCCCTGTGCCGCCAGCCATGCCTGCATCGCGCGGGCCGAGGCCGCCGGGCCGGGCGCGCCGCTGGCGTGCAGGCCCACCACCTCGGCCGTGAGATTGGTCGAGAAATTCAGCATCCCGCGCAGGATCTCGACCAGCGGCGGGCTGGCATGGCTGGCCACCACCTCGCCCTGCGGCAGGTTCTGGATCACTTCGGGCGCCGGCAGGACCAGTCCCCTGGCGCGGCACAGGGTCTGGAACACGTCGCCCGCATAAAGCTCGGGCTTGCGGACGGGCAGCCAGCGGCTGCCGGGGCGGCTCAGGGCGCTGCGGGCGATTGTCCAGCGTTCGCCGGGGTGCTGGTCCTGCCAGGCGAACAGATCGGGCGGATCGCCCGGCGCCGCCGTGACCGTGTATGCGCGCGGCGAATGTTCGGCCGCCCGCGCCTCCAGCGTCATCTCGACCGCGCCGTTCTGGGACCGCCAGCCCAGATGCACGCGATTGAAGTTCAGGATCATCCCGGACAGCGCCGGATTATAGGCCAGATGATCGGCCTGCGGAGGCGCGATTTCCGGGATCTGCGGCAGGGCACCGCCCCAGACGGCAAAGCGCGCGGGCGCGGATTGACCGGTTGCCGCCAGATCGGCCGCCAGCCGCGCGAGATCGTCGGTGGACAGCAACGGATCGCCGCCCCCGGCCAGGATCAGGGTGCCGCCGGACCGGACAATCCTGGTGGCAAAGGTGCGGGTCGGCCCCAGACGCGCCAGGGCATATAAAGCCGTCACAGCCTTCAGGATGCTTGCGGGCATCATCGGGGCCGCGGCCAGCGCGGCATCGGCCAACCCGTCTTCGGGCCGGTCCACCTGCGCATAGGCGACGATTCCCGGCAGGCCGCTGGTGGCGACGACGGAACCGGCGCTGAACGCGGGTTTCGGGGGCGGACGGCCCCAGACAGGCGCCACGGGCAATGCCGCCAGCCCTGCCAGAAGGCTGCGGCGGAGCATCAGCGCGGGCCCGTCGCATGTCGCAGCACGGTCGAGGACTGGCGCGACATCCGCAGATTGACCAGAACCCAGGCGGGCGGCGCGCGCAGGGCAAGCGTTTCCGCCTGTGCCAGCGACAGCCGCGCCCGCGCCATGACCTGTGCCGCAGGTGACCGGCGCGCGGCAGTCCGGGAACCAGGCCGGGCCAGAACCCCGATGGGCACCATGGCGGCAATGTCCTGCCAGCGATCCCAGCGATGGAACTGCACCAGATTGTCCGACCCCATCAGCCAGACGAATCGCACGCCGGGATAGATCCGCTTCAAAGCGGCCACCGTGTCCGCCGTCATCCGGGTCCCCAGGTCCTGTTCGATTCCGGTAACGACCACGCGCGGGTCGGTCAGCATCCGACGTGCATGGGCAACCCGTTCGGCCACCGGCGCGGGTCCGTGTTCCTTCAGCGGATTGCCGGGGGACACGAGCCACCAGACACGGTCCAGATGGAACACCCGCATCGCGGCCTCGGTGATATTCACATGCCCCTGATGGGCGGGGTCGAAGGAGCCGCCCAGCAGACCGATGCGCATTCCCGGCCGCGCGACGGGCAGACCCGCCCGGATCACAGCGTGATGGCCGAGATAAGCCTGCCGTAATCGGCCTGGCTCTCATGCGTGGCGCGGCGATAGCTGAAGAAGCGATGGAGGTCGGAATAGGTGCAATGGCCCGACCATTCGGCCTCGACCCCCGCGTCCCGCAGGCGCGCCAGACCGAAAGACGGCAGGTCGAACATCGGACGCCCGTTCGGCCCGCCGCTGAAAAAGCGGCCGTAGCCGGGATCTTCGGCCAGAAACCTGTCCATGAAATCGGGACCGACCTCATAAGCGCGCTGGCTGATGGTGGGTCCGATCACGGCGCGCACGCGGTCGGCGCCCAAACCGCGCATGGCCTCGACCGTGGCGCCGATGATCCCTTCCAGCGCCCCGCGCCAGCCTGCGTGGCAGGCCCCGATGACGCCGGCCCGGGCGTCAGCCAGCAGGATGGGCTGGCAATCGGCGGTCAGCACGGCAAGCGCCACCCCGCGCCGGGCGGTGACGATGCCGTCCGCCTCGGTCGCGGCGACGACGGGCAGGCGGTGATCGTCGGTCAGCGTCACCACATCGGCCGAATGGACCTGCTTGACGGTCGCCAATGCATCGGCGGACACGCCCATCGCCGTGGCAACGCGGGCGCGGTTCACGACCACCATCTCGGCCTGATCGGTGGACCTGCGGCCACAGTTCAATCCCGAAAACAGCCCGGACGACGCACCGCCCTTTCGGGTGAAAAAGCCGTGTTTCACGTCGCGCAGCAGGGGATGGGTCAGAATCTCAAGCGTGGTCTGCATGAAGCCTCAGCGCATCAAAACCGGGCACCGGGGTCGCCCCCCGCGGCCATACGGCCATTGCCTTGAACAGGTGGCCCATTTCATCGGGGTGGGTCAAGCGGCGAAGCGCGGCCCCGGCCCCCGCATCCCCCCCGGCGGCCAACCGCTCTGCCCGCTGCGCCGCGCCCAGCGATAACAGCCAGTCCCCCTGCGGGACGGGACGCGAAGCGACGGCGCCCGCCCGGATCGCTGCGGCAGCCAAGGGCGCAAAATCGACATGGGCGGTCAGGTCGGCCTCGCCCGGATGGACCAGGGGATCTTCGGGCCGGTGGCCGCGCAGGGCCTGGAATGTATCGCCGTAACCGTTCCAGCCGCCGTAATCGACGATGATCGCGGCACCGCCATGGGCGGCGATCCGGCGGGCAATTGCCTCGACGATGGCGGGGGCCGCAGGGCATTCCTCGACCACGTCGCCGGGCCGGCCGTCGCGCGGCAGCGGCACCACGGGACCAAGCCCGAGACACAGTCCGGCATCCGACAGCCCCACCATACGTTCAGCCCAGCCCTTGTCGATCCGCTGATACTGCCGGATCGGCAGGGCATCGAAGAATTCGTTGGCGATCAGGAACAAAGGCCGTTCCGGCAGGTCATCGACCCCCGACAGATGAGCAACCGGCCCCAACCTGTCGCGCTGAACCTGACGCAGCACGGGCGAGACCTCGATCAGCGTCACCTGTGCGGCATCCGTCATGCCCGGCACCTTGCCCATCGCCCGCAGCATGTCGGCCATCAGCGTGCCCCGGCCCGGTCCCGGCTCGGCCAGGGTAAAGGGCGCGGGGCGGTTCTGGTCGATCCAGGCCTGCGCCAACGCAAGGCCGCAAAGCTCGCCGAACATTTGATGGATTTCCGGGGCCGTGGTGAAATCGCCCCGCAGTCCGAACGGATCGCGCGCGGTGTAATATCCATGCTGCGGATGCAGAAGGCATAGTTCCATGTAATCGGCCAGCGTCATCGGCCCTGTCGCGCGGATCCGGGCTGCAATGATCGCGGCCAGCGCCGTCATGCAGGCGCCGGTGCCGCCGGCCGGTGCTGGGCGCGCAGGATCAGAGCCAGGCCCACCACCACCATGGGCAGCGACAGAAGCTGGCCCATGGTCAATCCGATTACCGGGCCGCCAAGGACATGGCCCAGCGGGTTGTCGGGCGTGATGAACTGGGCATCGGCCTCTCGGAACAGTTCAACGAACATGCGGGCAAGACCATAGCCCGCCAGAAACACGCCAAAGGCAAGGCCGGGCCGCCGCAGCCCCCCCGCCCGGACCAGCAGCAGCAGGACCAGGCCCAGCAAAATCCCCTCAAGCCCGGCCTCGTAAAGCTGGCTGGGATGGCGGGCGCAGGGTCCGACGACGCCGGGGCAGGCCTGCGCGGCCTCGCCGGGGAAGACGACGCCCCAGGGCAGGTTCGTAGGGCGGCCCCACAACTCGGCGTTGATGAAATTGGCGATGCGTCCGAAAAACAGTCCGATGGGCGCCACCACCGCCAGAGCATCGGCCAGCCGCAGCGGCGGGATGTCGTTGGCACGGCAAAAGCCCCAGACCGCAACGATGACCCCTGCAAAGCCGCCGTGAAAGCTCATGCCGCCCTGCCAGACCTTTATGATCTCGGCCGGGTTGGCAAGGTAGAAGCCGGGCTCGTAAAACAGCACGAAGCCCAGCCGCCCGCCCAGGATCACCCCCAGGATCACCCAGGTCAGCAGGTCGTCCACGCGATCGGCGGCCATCGGCGCCCGGTCGCCCCACAGCCGGTCGCGCCGCATCATCGCGGCAACGATCCGCCAGCCGATCAGCAGTCCTGCCAGATAAGCCAGGGCATACCAGCGCAGCGACAAGGAAAACCCGCCCAGATCAATGGTGAAAATCTCGGGGGCGATGTCGGGAAAAGGGATCATGGGGCCTCGGGCTTTTGTGCGGCGCAAGCTAGCGGTCGGTGACGCCGTGTCAACATCGCGCCCGGATCGCCCCCTCGCGGGGCCAAGACGGGTCCGCACATTGAACCAGGACGCCGCCCCGCCCATATAGGGCCAAAGCAACCATCCTGGGGCAAACGGAAATGACGACGCAAAACAAGTTCTTCGATGACATCTCGAAGCTGATGACCAATGCGATGGGCGTGGCCCAAGGCGCCAAGTCCGAAGCCGAGAATGCCATGAAGGGCTGGGTCGATCGCTGGCTGGCGGATCGCGATTTCGTGACCCGAGAGGAGTTCGAGGCCGTGCGTGAAATGGCCATCAAGGCCCGCACCGAGAATGCCGAACTCAAGGCCCGGTTGGACGCGATCGAGGCGGGGCGCCAGAACTGAGCGTCAGGGCCGCACCCGATCGCGCAGCGCGCCCGCCCGGTCATACAGCAGAACCTCGCCCGCCTCGGTGACGACCACGATCCAGTCGCGCGCAAAGGTCACGGCGGCCGGCTGGGCGCCAGCGGGCAGGGCGATGCCCTCGGGCAGGTCGGGCAGCATCGGCTGGCTCAGCCGCATCCACAGCAACGCCACGATGGCAATCATGCCAAGGCCCATGACGGCTGCCAGCCCCATGACCAGCCAACGCAGCATCCGCAGTTCCGGCACCGCTTTCGCCGCCGATTTCCAGTTGGTATCGTCCTTGTCCATGCCGACCCTTGTTGTGACCATTCCCGACGATGCGCCCCAGCGGCTTGATAAGGCGCTTGCCCTTGCCGTGCCAGAGGATGCGGCCCTGTCGCGGTCGCACCTGGCGCGGCTGATCGCGGATGGCGCGGTCAGCGGCCCCGACGGGGTGGTGCGGGACGGCAGGGCACGGGTTCTGGCCGGACAGGACTATACCATTGCGGTCCCCCAGCCCGAAACCGTCGAGGCACGCCCGGAAGCCATTCCCCTGGTCATCGCCCACGAGGACGACGACCTGATCGTCATCGACAAGCCCGCCGGGATGGTCGTCCATCCCGCGCCCGGATCGCCCCGTGGCACCTTGGTCAACGCGCTGCTGGCCCATTGCGGCGACAGTCTGTCGGGGATCGGCGGCGAACGGCGGCCCGGCATCGTCCACCGGATCGACAAGGACACCTCGGGCCTGTTGGTCGTGGCCAAGTCGGACCGCGCCCATCACGGCCTTGCCCGTCAGTTCGAGGCGCATACGGCCCAGCGCCGCTATCTGGCCCTGGCCCACGGCGTGATCGACGGGGCTGACCCCCGCCTGCGCGGCACCCCGGGCGTCAGCCTCGAGGATGGCGCCGTTCTGAAGATTGCATCGGGCCTGGCCCGCCACGCCACCGACCGGCAGCGGCAAGCAGTCTATTTCGACAAGGGACGCCATGCGGTGACTCGGGCCCGAATGCTGGAACAGTTTGGCCGTCCGCCGGCCGTCATGCTGGTCGAATGCCGGCTGGAAACGGGTCGGACCCACCAGATCCGCGTCCACATGGCCCATGCGGGACTGGGCCTGATCGGCGATCCGGTCTATGGAGGCGCCCGGCGCGCCTCGGTCCGCGCCTTGGGAGCGGCGGCGGAGGCCGTTGCAGCCTTTCCCCGGCAGGCGCTTCACGCCGCGCATCTGGGCTTTGACCATCCCGTTACCGGCAGGCCGCTGGCCTTTGACAGCCCTCTGCCCCCGGACATGCAGGCCCTGCTGGACCGGCTGAGAGCCGTGCCATGACGGGAACGTGATCCGGCAGGCTTTTCCTGCCCGGCGTTTCCCGTCAGGATAAGATACGATCCCCGCAACGGGACTGTTTGCCGCAGGGGTTCTGCGGAACCTTGCAAAGGCAGCGACGTTTTCCGACCATTTGCGAAAGGCCACGATCATGGCAAGCTATGGAAACCTTCCCGCGCCCAGTCCCGAACAGGGCCTGAACCGCTATTTGCAAGAAATCCGCAAGTTCCCCCTGCTGGAACCGGAAGAAGAATACATGCTGGCCAAGGCATGGGCCGATCACCAAGACAGCGAGGCTGCGCACCGGCTGGTGACCAGCCACCTGCGCCTGGCGGCCAAGATCGCCATGGGCTATCGCGGCTATGGCCTGCCGCAGGCCGAAGTGATCTCCGAGGCGAATGTGGGGCTGATGCAGGCCGTCAAGCGGTTCGACCCGGAAAGGGGATTCCGGCTGGCGACCTATGCCATGTGGTGGATCCGCGCCTCGATCCAGGAATACATCCTGCGGTCATGGTCTTTGGTCAAGATGGGCACCACTAGCGCCCAGAAAAAGCTGTTCTTCAATCTGCGCAAGGCTAAATCCAAGATCGGTGCCCTAGAAGAAGGCGACCTTCGCCCTGAAAACGTCGCCCAGATCGCCAATGACCTGAACGTGACCCAGCAAGAAGTGATCGAAATGAACCGCCGCTTGTCGGGGGGCGATGCATCGCTGAATGCCACGGTGGGTTCGGGCGAGGGCGAGTCGAGTTCGCAGTGGCAGGACTGGCTGGAGGACGAGGATGCCAACCAGGCCGAAGCCTTTGCCGAGTCGGAGGAGCTGGACACTCGGCGCCGGATGCTGATGCAGGCCATGGACGTGCTGAACGACCGCGAACGGGACATCCTGATGGAACGGCGCCTGCGCGACGATCCCCTCACGCTCGAGGATCTGTCGGCGCGTTATGACGTGTCGCGCGAACGCATCCGCCAGATCGAGGTTCGGGCCTTTGAAAAACTTCAGGACCGGATGCGAGTCCTGGCCCGCGACAAGGGAATGCGCGTTCCCGAAGGCGTCGCCTGAGCCTGCAAGACGGCTGCGATACGGCTGCGATTGACCTGCACCTGCCGCGCGTTATGGTCGGCTCAAGCATGGCGGACCAGACCCGATGACGGCGCTTAAGCAATTTCAACGGCTCGAGGCGCAGGGATCATGGCGCGCCGCGCCCGACGGTCCGGCGCGCGACGTGATCGTGTCGCTGGGCGACGCCACGTTGGTTCTGTCGGATCCCGCCACCGACCAGCCTCTGTCGCACTGGTCGCTGCCCGCTGTGGTGCAGATCAACGACGCCAGAATTCCGGCAATCTATGCGCCAGGGCCCGAAAGCACGGACGAAACGGTTACCATCGACGATCCGCTGATGATCCAGGCGATCGCCCGCGTCCGGGGCGCCGTGGCAAGCCACCGGTCCCACACGGGCCGTTTGCGCAACAGCCTTGCCGTGCTGGGCATCCTGGGGGTTCTGGGAATCCTGACCCTGTGGCTGCCCGACGCGCTTGTCGCCCATGCTGCCCGCATCGCCCCCCCCGCGCAGGCGCGGGACATGGGCATTGCGATCCTGGCTGACCTGGAACGCGATGCGGGGGCGGTCTGCACCCGTGCATCCGGACAGGCGGTGCTGGATCACCTGGCCCCGATCCTGCTGACCCCAGAGGCCGTCATTCGCGTGCTGCCCGAACCGCTGGGTGGCGCGCGGCGATTGCCTGGCGACATCTATGTGATCGGGAACGACCTCTTGCGCGCATCCCCCGGACCCGAGGTCGCCGCGGCCCATCTGGTTGCCGCACGCCTGGCAGTCGAGGAGGCCGGCCTTCGTGCGGCTGCCATGGAACACGCCGGTCTGCTCGCATCGCTCCGACTGATGACGCTCGGCCATCTGCCGCAGTCGGCGATGTCCGGATTTGGAACGGCGCTGCTGTCCCGGCCTGCCCCCAGGCCCCAGGACACCGCGCTGCTGGCGGCCCTGGCGGAACGCCAGATCCCGGCGGAACCTTACGCCCGGTCCCTCGACCCGACGGGACAGTCGGTCCGGGCGCTGATCGACGGGGATCCCTTGGCCAACACCTCCACCGCGCGCCCCCTTCTGAACGATGAGCAATGGCTTGCCCTTCAGCAGATCTGCGCGGGCTGACCACGCACCCGGCGTTTTCGCCGTTGCACGCAGGCCGGGCTGGCGCTATGCACGGCCCCAGGCACCCGTAGCTCAGCTGGATAGAGCGCTGCCCTCCGAAGGCAGAGGCCAGGGGTTCGAATCCCTTCGGGTGCGCCAATTTTCGCAAGCATTCCTGATTGGGCGATGACAGGCCCTCCCTTATCCGGGCGGCAGTCGCTTTACCATGTCAGGACTCAGACCGGGGCCAAGGCGCAGGCCCGACCGCCGGGGGCAATCGGCGTGCAAGATCGGGCTGCCCGCCCGTCCACAAAGATTCAGGCCGATATTGCGGCGGGATGAGGCCCGAGGGCCATCACAGGCATCTTGATAGGTCCCAGATTCCTGCTTTGGCTGGAAAACTGCAGTTCTCCGGGAAATCTGTCAGCGCAGCCATTTTCGGAAATCGGCCAGCACCTGCTTATAAACCTCGCGTTTGAAGGGCACGATGTTTTCCAGCAAAGCGGCCGATGGCATCCAGCACCATTCCTCGAACTCCGGGTGATCCGTATCAATCCGAATGTCGGCGTCCTGCCCCAGAAACCGCATCAGCACCCATTTCTGGCGCTGGCCGCCATAGCGACCCTTCCAGACCTTGCCCAAGAGTTCGGGGGGCAGGTCGTAATAGACCCAGCCAGGGGTTTCCCCCAGCACCTCGACCTTGTCAGAAGAAACGCCGGTTTCCTCGGCCAGTTCGCGCAGGGCGGCCCCACGGGGATCCTCGCCCTCGTCGATTCCGCCCTGGGGCATTTGCCAGGCGCCGGGCATGTCGATGCGCTGGCCTGCAAAGACCAGCCCCTCTGCATTGATCAGCACCACCCCCGCGCAAGGCCGGTAGGGCAGACCCCCCGGCCCTGTCCGTTCCCCGTCAGCCATTCGTATTAGCGGCCCCAGACCCTTCGGTGCCCGATCCCTCGCCGGTCACGGCAGGGGTGGCACTGGGGGGCACCTGATCGGCCTGGAAATCGACGGCTGCCAAGCCCTTCAGAATATCGACCGCATAGGCCATTTGATAGTCTTCCTCGCGCAGCTTGGCGGTCGCCTCGACTTCGGCGGCTTCGTCCTCGATCTGTTGCTTTTCGTCGTCGCTCACGGAATCGTTGTTCAGCGCGCCCCTCAGGTCGGCCTCGGAGCGGCCGAAATTCGACTGGCTGCGCGGGCCTTCCTCCTCTTCCCCCGATTCGGGAGGGGGGGCGGGCTGGGCCACCAGGATGTCGGGCTGGATGCCCAGCGACTGGATCGACCGGCCCGAGGGCGTGTAGTAACGCGCCGTGGTCAGCCGGATCGCGCTGTCGGCCGTCACTGGCATGACCGTCTGGACAGAACCCTTGCCAAAGGTCTTTTCGCCCACGACGATCGCGCGGCGATGGTCCTGCAGGGCACCCGCGACGATTTCGGATGCACTGGCAGATCCGCCGTTGGTCAGCACCACCATCGGCTTGCCCTGCGCCAGATCGCCCGGCTCGGCGTTCCAGCGTTCGCTTTCCTCGGGGTTGCGGCCCCGGGTGCTGACGATTTCCCCGGCGTCCAGAAAGGCATCCGACACGCTGATCGCCTGGTTCAAGAGCCCGCCCGGATTGTTGCGCAGATCCAGCACAAAGCCCGTCACCTTGTCGATGCCGCCGGCATCCTTGACGGCCGTTTCCAGTTCCGATTTCAGCGTGTCATAGGTTTCGTCGTTGAAGGTGGACACCCGCAACACGACCGAACTGCCCTCGACCCTTGTTTTGACCACGGTCAGCTTGATCGTATCGCGCATCATGGTCAGGTCGAACGGCTCGGTCTCGCCTTCGCGCAGGATCGTCACGGTGATCTCGGACCCCACGGGGCCGCGCATCATGTCCACCGCATCGTCCAGGGTCAGGCCCATCAGCGATTCGCCGTTCACATGGGTGATGAAATCGCCCGTCTTGACCCCCGCCTGTGCCGCGGGCGTGTCGTCGATGGGGGATACGACCTTGACCAGACCGTCTTCCTGGCTGACCTCGATCCCCAGGCCGCCGAAACTGCCGCGGGTCTGGGTCTGCATGTCCTGGTAATCACTGGCCGACAGGAAGCTGGAATGAGGGTCCAGCGACGTCAGCATCCCGTTGATCGCGGCCTCGATCAGTTCCTTGTCGTCGGGCGCCTCGACATAATCGGCACGCACCCGTTCAAAGACGTTTCCGAACAGTTCAAGCTGCTCGTAGATCGTCGCATTGCTGCCACTTTCCTGGGCCACCAGAGGCCCGGCGATCTGGGTGGTCAGCAAAGCCCCGGCCAGAACGCCGCCTGCGCCCGCGATCAGATAATGTTTCATGTCGGCCTTTCCTGCCTTCAGTCCTGTTGGGGCTCCACGACGGGATTCAGCACGAACCAATCCGCCGGGTCCAGTGTTTCCTGTCCCTTCCGCAGTTCCAGATACAGGGACTCGGTCTGCCCTGCATAGCCGCCAAGGGCGGCGTCGGCCACGAACTGCGCGCCGAATTCCTGTGCCGGTGCCTCGGACCCGCCCATCAGGCCCAGGGGATCGCCCGCTCGCAGCACGTCGCCCACCTCTCCGAAAACCTGCGCCATGCCTGCAAAGACCAGAAGATAACCGCGCGCGGGCTCGATGATCATCACATTGCCGTAATCCAGCAAGGGCCCGCGATAGCGGATTGTCGCAGGCCAGGGCGTCGTTACCAGGGCGGAGGGGGGTGTTGCAATCACCCAGCCCGGCCGTTCGACGCCTGCCGCGTCAGGCTGGCCGTAAAGGCGCAGGACCGTTCCCGCCACCGGCAGGGGCAGGCTGCCTTGGGCGCCCTCGAAATCCTCCATGGGCGGGCCGACATCCAGTTGCAGCCGGGAAACGCCCGCCGCGAATTCGTCCAGCGATTGCGCGGCATCGTGCAGCTTCTGCATCTCGGCAGGCGCGTCGGCATAGCGCACAGGCAGGCTGGACCGGTCGGTGACGGCACTGGCCAGCAGGCGCCGCGCCTCCTGCACCGAGGCAAGGCCCGCATCAAGCATCTGCGCCGCCCCCGCCTGCAAGTCGCGCACCTTGGCTATTTCGGCCAGATCCGCGCCCAGCCGTTCGGCCTCGGCGCGCAGGCCGGGGGTGATGTCGGCCAGGATCATGCCCGACCGGGCATTGGCAAGCCCCCCTGCGGGATGCAGCAGCAGGGTGGTTTCGGGCGACTGCCGCATTGCCGTCATCGCCCCCAGGACCGAGGCCATTCGCCCCCGCTGCATCTCGAACCCTGCGCGCAGTTGCGCCTCGCGGGCGCTGGCTTGGCGCAGCCCGTCGCGCAGGGCGGCAAGGCCCCCTTCGTATCCCCGGATCACCTCGGTCAGGGCGACGACCTGATCGTCGGCGGTCAGCGCCTCGGTCAGCTTGGCGACCGCGGCCCGCAACTGTGCGGCAGCGTCCTGGGCCTCGGACACGGCGATATCGACAGAAGGATCGTCCTGGGCCGACAGGGGGCCCCCGGCGACCAGGGCGGCAAGGATCAGGGGAACAAACAGTCTCATGCGGCCACGATCAGGCTTTCGCCGGTCATCTCGGCCGGCTTCGCCAGTCCCATCAGGTGCAGCACGGTCGGCGCAAGGTCGGCCAGCCGCCCGTCGCGCAGCCGCGCCCCCGCCGGGCCGCCGTACACGATCACCGGCACGGGATTGGTGGTGTGTGCGGTATGGGGGCCGCCGCTTTCGGGGTCGATCATCGTTTCGCAATTGCCATGGTCGGCGCAGATCACCGCCGCGCCGCCGGCCCGATCCAGGGTGGCCAGCATCCGGCCCAGGCCGCGATCCACCGCCTCGCACGCCAGGGCGGCGGCGGGCAGGCTGCCGGTATGGCCCACCATGTCGGGATTGGCGAAATTGACCACGATCAGGTCGTAGCCGGCGCCGATCACCTCGACCAGCTTTTCGGCGACCTCGTCCGCGGCCATTTCGGGGGCCAGGTCATAGGTCGCGACCTTGGGGCTGGCGGGCATGAAGCGGTCCTCGCCGGGTTCGGGGGCCTCGGCCCCGCCGTTCAGGAAAAAGGTGACGTGGGGGTATTTCTCGGTTTCGGCCAGGCGGAACTGGCGCAGCCCGTGTCGGGCCACCCAGGCGCCCAGCGTATTGACCACCTGCCGCTTGGGATAGGCGGCGGCCATGTATTCGTTGTGGCGGCTGCTGTAATCGACCATCCCCAGAAGCGCCGCCCATTCGGGCCGGTCGCCGGTGTCGAATTGCGCGAAGGCCGGATCGGCCAGCGCTGCCAGGATTTCCCGCGCCCGGTCGGCACGGAAATTCAGGCAGAAGAACCCGTCCCCGTCCAGGGCCCCGTTATAGCCGTCGATGACGAAGGGCTGGATGAATTCGTCGGTTTCGCCCTGCCCATAGGCAGCGGTGACGGCCATATCGGCGGACGGCGCAGGCCTTCCCTGTCCTGCAACGATAGCGCGGTAGGCCCGTTCCACCCGTTCCCAGCGGTTGTCGCGGTCCATGGCGTAATATCGCCCGATCACCGTGCCGATCCGTGCGCCTTCGGGCAGGTTGCCCTGCAACTCGGTCACAAAGCCCATGGCCGATTTCGGCGGCACGTCGCGCCCGTCGGTAATGGCATGGACCACGACAGGCACGCCCGCCCCGGCCACGGCACGGACGGCGGTCTGCATATGGACGACATGGCCATGGACGCCTCCGTCGGACACGATGCCCATCAGATGCGCCGTCCCCCCCGTGGCCCGCAGCCGTTCGACGAAACGGACCAGGCCCTCGTTGCCCACGAAGCTGCCGTCCTCGATCGCCAGATCGATCTGGCCCAGATCCATCGCCACCACGCGGCCCGCGCCGATATTGGTGTGGCCGACCTCGGAATTGCCCATCTGGCCGCGCGGCAGGCCAACGTCGGGGCCGAAGGTGGTCAGCGTCGCGTGCGGGCAGTCGCGCAGCAGGCGGTCGAAATTCGGCGTTGCCGCCTGATCCGGCGCGCTTTGTTCGGGGCGGTCCGAGATGCCCCAGCCATCGAGAATGCACAGGACCACGGGTTTCGTCATGTCTGCCTCGGGTTGAACTTGCGCCTTGTTACGCATGTGCGAAGCCTGCGGCAACCGCAGAAGCCGGGGCCGCTTCGCTCCCGCCCTCCCCATTCATTCCCGATGATAAGGAGAGCCGGCAAGGATCGTTGCCGCGCGATACAGTTGTTCGGCCAGCATCACGCGCACCAGCATGTGCGGCCAGACCATGCGGCCCAGGCTGACCTGCCAGTCGGCGCGGGCGCGCAACGGCGGGTCCAGCCCGTCGGCACCGCCGATCACGAAGCAGACATCGCGCGCCCCGTCGCGCCAGTCCGCCAGCCGATGCGCGAACTGCGGCGAGGTCGGCTGATCGCCCCGCTCGTCCAGCGCCACGAGGACGGAACCCTGGGGGATCGCCCGTGTCAGAACTTCGGCCTCGGCTGCCATGCCGCCACCGCGCCTGTCCTCGACTTCCGTAAGGGTGGCGGGCGGCAGGCCCGTACTGCGTCCGGCGCGGGCGAAACGGTCCAGGTAATCCATGACCATAGACGCCTCGGGGCCCTTGCGCAGCCGACCGACCGCGACAATGTCGATTCGCAATAAATACGGTCCCGCTCAGACGGCCGGACGGGAATGGTCGCGAACGCGGCCAAGCGCCTCGACCGGCATCCACATCTTTTCAAGCTGATAGAACTCACGCACCTCAGGCCGAAAGACATGGACGATGACATCGTCGGTGTCGATCAGCACCCAGTCGCCGGTGTCCTTGCCCTCGATCCGGGGGGTGCGGCCGGTGATCTGCTTCATGCGTTCGGCCAGCTTTTCCGCGATGGCGCCCACCTGACGCGCACTGCGGCCCGAGGCGATCACCATGTGATCGGCCATGGCCGACCGCCCGCGCAGGTCGATGGTGACGACATCCTCGGCCTTGTCATCATCAAGCGAGGACAGGATGCGGGCAAGGATCTGGTCGCTGGTCAGATCATGCCCGGCGGCGGTCGCTGCCGGCCCCGTGGCCGGCGAGACGTCTTGTGACAGGGTTATATCCTCCGGTCAGCGCGCCGATCGCCCCCGGCGCAGGGGTTGCACCAAAGATAGCAACTTTTCCGACCTTCTCAATGTTCCCTGCCTGATTCCGTGTTTTCGGATTGGACAACCCCGGTGCGCACCAGCAGTGACGGGTTCATCACGCGCACCTCGCGCTGCGGGAAGGGGATGGTGACGCCATTTTCCTTGAAGGCGTCCCACAGCGCCAGATAGACCTGCCCGCGCACATTGGTCAGCCCGCCCGCCGCGTCGTCGATCCAGAAGCGCAGGACGTAATCGACGGAACTGTCGCCGAATCCCGTGATCCAGCAGACCGGCGGCTTGTGCGACAGAACCCGGCGGACCTTTTGCACCGCCTCGATGGCGATGGCGCTGACCTTGTGGGGATCGTCGTCATAAGACGTGCCGAAATTCAAATCCAGTCGCACGAAGTCGTTGGTA
The DNA here is from genome assembly GCF_004310345.1 of Paracoccus subflavus. Classification (GTDB taxonomy): domain Bacteria; phylum Pseudomonadota; class Alphaproteobacteria; order Rhodobacterales; family Rhodobacteraceae; genus Paracoccus; species Paracoccus subflavus. The sequence continues at coordinate 35,913 of NZ_SISK01000013.1, forward strand.
TGCGACCAGTTGACGACTTGGCCCGTCACCAGATCCTCGTTGGGAATCAGGTATTCCTTGCCGTCGCGCGTGACCACGCTGACATAGCGGGCCCCCAGTTCCTCGATCCAGCCGAAGGTGTCGCCCAGGCTGATGACGTCGCCGGGCTTGACGGACTTGTCCAGCAGGATGATCACCCCCGACACCAGATTCGAGACGACCTTTTGCAGGCCGAATCCCAGCCCCAGGCCGATGGCGCCGGAAAAGACGGCAAGCCCCGTCAGGTCGAAGCCCGCGGCCCGCAGCCCGACGACGATGGCCAGTCCGAACAGCACGATCTGCAACAGCTTCGCCGTCAGCACCCGCGTGGTGGGAGAGATGTCCTGATTCTGCGCCAGCCTGCCAGAGATGACACGCGACAGGACGCGCGCGCCCGCGATCATCAGCCCCAGCACCACCAGCGCCTTCAGCACCGTCAGCGCGGACAGCCGCAACTCGCCAAAGGTGATGGCCATGCTGTCCAGGAAATCGCCGGCGGGCGCCGTCAGGTCCAGCAGGAACAGCGTGACCCAGATCCAGGCACCCCAACTGGCGATTCGGCGCAACAGGCGATTGCCGATCAGGCGCATCAGGAAAAAGATCGCCAGCCACGCCGTCGCGATCGAGGCCGCCAGCGCGATCAGGTTGCTGCGCGAGGGCCAGGTGACTTCCCGCATCACCAGCACCACGGCCCAGGCCAGCAGGACAAAGATCATCAGCCCCAGCCTGCGCCCGATCAGCACCCCCAGGCGCAGCCGCCATTTCGGCCAGGTTTCGCGCGACCGCAGCCAGCGGTCCCAGAACCGCGCAGCGATTCGGCCCAGCAGCCAAGATGTCAACGCCAGCCCGACGATGGCTGCCAGTTGGTAGAGCCGGGCGGGAAGCACCATGATCCTGACGAAAAGAACGATGCGCGACCACAATCCCTGTGCGGCATCCATGATGTCGGGTCCGACCGGCTCCATCCGTTCTTCCTTCACTGTCGCGAATCTTGCAACAACGCGGAAAGGCGCCTAAAAGATCGGCCATGTCCGGGTTCATCTATTTCGACATCCACGACCGCGCCCGCCTGCCCTCGCGGTTCTTTGGCGAAACGCGCGGCGTGACGGCGCGACTGTGACGGGCTGCGGTCCTGCCGCAGCCGAATGCCGTCCGTAACGCATCACAGCCGAAAGCCCACAGCCATGACAACCGAATCCAAGCCCGTGTCCGCGCGGACGCTTTACGACAAGATCTGGGACGCCCATGTGGTGGACCGTCAGCCCGACGGCACCTGCCTTTTGTATATCGACCGGCATCTGGTCCACGAGGTGACCAGCCCGCAGGCCTTCGAGGGGCTGCGCATGACCGGACGCCAGGTCCGGGCGCCCGAACGCACCATCGCCGTGCCGGATCACAACGTGCCCACCACCTGGGACCGCGAACAGGGTATCGAGAACGAGGAATCGCGCATCCAGGTCGAGGCGCTTGACAGGAACGCCCGCGAATTCGGCGTGGTCTATTACCCGGTCAACGACATCCGCCAGGGGATCGTGCACATCGTCGGTCCCGAACAGGGCTGGACCCTGCCGGGCATGACGGTCGTTTGCGGCGACAGCCACACCGCCACGCATGGGGCCTTTGGGGCCCTGGCCCACGGCATCGGCACCTCCGAGGTCGAGCATGTGCTGGCGACCCAGACCCTGATCCAGAAGAAATCCAGGAACATGAAGGTCGAAGTGACGGGACGCCTGGCCCCCGGCGTCACCGCCAAGGATGTGGTGCTGGCCATCATCGGCAAGACCGGCACGGCCGGCGGCACCGGCCATGTCATCGAATACTGCGGCGAGGTGATCCGCAACCTGTCGATGGAAGGCCGCATGACCATCTGCAACATGGCGATCGAAGGCGGCGCCCGCGCGGGCCTGATCGCGCCCGACCAGACGACCTTTGACTACGTCAAGGGCCGCCCCCATGCGCCGAAAGGCGCCCAGTGGGAAGCCGCCGTTGCCTGGTGGAAAACGCTGTTCAGCGACGAAGGCGCCCCCTGGGACAAGATCGTCACCCTGCGGGGCGAGGATATCGCGCCCACCGTCACCTGGGGCACCTCGCCCGAGGATGCGCTGCCGATCACCGCAACCGTTCCCGCCCCCGAAGATTTCACCGGGGGCAAGGTCGAGGCCGCGCGACGCTCGCTGGAATACATGGGCCTGACTGCCGGGACGCCCCTGACCGGCATCGCCATCGACGCGGTGTTCATCGGCAGTTGCACCAACGGCCGGATCGAGGATCTGCGCGCCGCCGCCCAAATCCTGCGCGGACGCAGACTGGCCCCCGGCGTGCGCGGCATGGTCGTGCCGGGATCGGGCCTGGTGCGCGCCCAGGCCGAGGAAGAAGGGCTTGATGCCATCTTCAAGGATGCGGGTTTCGAATGGCGCCTTGCGGGCTGTTCGATGTGTCTGGGCATGAACCCCGACCAACTGGCCCCCGGCGAACGCTGCGCCGCGACCTCGAATCGCAATTTCGAGGGCCGCCAGGGATATAAAGGCCGCACCCACCTGATGTCGCCCGCCATGGCGGCGGCGGCGGGGGTGGCCGGGCATCTGGTGGATGTGAGGGAACTTGCGACCGAGCCTGTCTGAGGGGGGGCCGTGCAGGTTCCTGGCATAGACGGCTGCAAGGGGGGATGGATTGGCATCCTGACCGATCCTTCCTTTTCTGCGCCCCGGGCAATCGGCACCTGCCTGGCGGGCATGATCGCCGGCAGCATGGCCGAGGTGGTGGTGACCGACATGCCCGTCGGGCTGAGTGCGACGGAATCGCCGCGCCGCTGCGATGTCGCGGCGCGCGGCGTGCTGCGGTGCAAGGTATCCCCGGTGTTCAACACTCCGATCCGCCCCGTGCTGGAAGCGGTCAGCTATGACGATACCTCGGACATCAGCCGTCGGGTGACGGGAAAGGGACTTTCGCGGCAGGCTTGGGGCATCCTTCCCAGGATACGCGAAGGCCATCCCGAATTGTCCTTTGCCCTGGCCGATCACGGGCAGCCCGTTCCGGCATCCAAAAAGTCCCGCAAGGGCCAGCCTCTCCGACTTCAAATCCTGTCCGGGGCGGGATTTCGGATCGAGAATCTCGACCTGGCCAATCTTCCGCCCCGGACTGCTCTGGACCACCTGATCGACGCTGCCATCATGGCTTGGAGCGCGATCCGCCTGGCCGAGGATCGTGCCTGCCTCTTTCCCGACACGCTTCTTTGCGACGACCATGGCCTGCCCATGCAGATGGTCGCCTGAACCCATCCACAAAGGACACCGAAATGGACAAGTTCACCACCCTGACCGGGATCGCGGCGCCCATGCCGCTGGTCAATATCGACACCGACATGATCATCCCCAAGCAATTCCTCAAGACCATCAAGCGGTCGGGCCTGGGGGTCAATCTGTTCGACGAGATGCGCTATGACCGCGACGGGGCCGAGATCCCCGATTTCGTGCTGAACCAGCCCGCCTATCGCGATGCGCAGATCCTGGTGGCGGGCGACAACTTCGGCTGCGGGTCGTCGCGCGAACATGCGCCCTGGGCGCTGATGGATTTTGGCATCCGCTGCGTGATCTCGACCGGCTTTGCCGACATCTTCTTCAACAACTGCTTCAAGAACGGCATCCTGCCGGTGGTCCTGCCGCCAGAGGCCGTGGAGGTTCTGATGGCGGACGCGCGAAAAGGCGCGAATGCCCGCATGACGGTCGATCTGGAAAGCCAGACGGTGACGACATCTGACGGGGTATCGTTCCCGTTCGACGTCGATCCGTTCCGCAAGCACTGCCTGCTGAACGGTCTGGACGACATCGGCCTGACCATGGAAAGGTCGCCGTCCATCGAACGGTTCGAAACCCGGATGGCGCAGGCCCGTCCCTGGGTCTGACCGATCCGTGTGACCTTGAAAGGCCGGGCCATGGGTCCGGCTTCTGCATGTCCCGCACCGGGCAGCGGCGCATAGTCTTTCTAACGCGCCAGTCCTGAATAGTATCGTTTGCCCCCCAAGGCCGGCCCCGCACCGCCTGATCTGGGCCGGATCGACGGGCGAAAAGTGGGCCGGTCTTGGCAGCGTCGCGTGCAGGCATTTCCAAGTGGCTGAAAACACACCGACAACGCAGGGCTTTCCCGAAATTTCCGGGTTTCCGGGAGGATGTCGGACGCGTTGACCGGATGGGAAAAGGGTGTCACGTTCGCGTCATGAAAATGTTGCGTTCGCGTCATCATGGGCCTTTACGCCCGTCGGAACCGCAACTCCATAAGGGGGGACCATCATGAACCGACTTCTTTCCGTATCCGCAGTGGCGCTGATTGCGTCGCTGTCGGCAGCCCAGGCGCAGACCGAAATCCAGTGGTGGCACGCCATGGGCGGCGAACTGGGCGCCAAGCTGGAAGAAATCACCAAGGGCTTCAACGACAGCCAAGATGAATACACGGTCGTACCGTCCTACAAGGGCACCTATCCCGAAACCATGACCGCCGCGATCGCCGCATTTCGTGCGCAGGAGCAGCCTGCCATCGTCCAGGTATTCGAGGTCGGAACGGGCACGATGATGGCCGCCGAAGGGGCCATCGTCCCGGTCCATCAGATGATGGAGGAACAGGGGGCGGCCTTCGATCCCGCAGGCTTCCTGCCCGCCGTGGTCGGATATTATACCGACACCGAGGGCAACATGCTGTCGATGCCCTTCAACAGTTCGACGCCGATCCTGTATTACAACAAGACCGTGTTCGAAAAGGCCGGCCTTGATCCGGAAACCCCGCCCAAGACCTGGGCCGAGATGGAAGAATTTTCCAACAAGATCATCGAATCGGGCGCGGCTTCCTGCGGCTTCACGACCGGCTGGATCAGTTGGATTCATACCGAGAACCTGTCGGCCTGGCACAACCAGCCGATCGGCACCGAACAGAACGGGTTCGGCGGCACCGCGGCCCGTCTGACGCTGAACGGGCCGGTGCAGGTCAAGCATTGGGAAAACCTGAAACGCCTGTCCGACGAGGGCATCTTCAAATACGGCGGCCCGGTCGGCGGCGACAACGCGCCGCCCATGTTCTATTCCCAGGAATGCGCAATGATCATGAACAGCTCGGCCAGCCGGGCGGGCGTGATCGCCAATGCCACCGACTTCGAGGTGGGCTACGGGATGCTGCCCTATTACGACGATGTCGAGGGCGCGCCGCAGAATTCCATCATCGGCGGGGCGACGCTGTGGGTGCTGTCGGGCCGTCCGGATCAGGAATACGCGGGCGTCGCCAAGTTCTTCGAATACCTGTCCTCGCCCGAGGTTCAGGCCGACTGGGCGTCCTTCTCGGGCTATCTGCCGATCACGCAGGCGGCCGCCGACGAGATGGCCGGGTTCTATGCCGAAAATCCCGGCGCCGATACCGGGATCAAGCAGATCACCCTGAACGAGCCCACCGAAAATTCGAAGGGCCTGCGGTTCGGCAATTATGTCCAGATCCGCGGCATCATCGACGAGGAGTTCGAGCAGCTTCTGTCCGGGTCGAAGGACGCGCAGGGCGCACTTGACGCCGTGGTCGAACGCGGCAATGCGCTGCTTGAAGAGTTCGAGGCCCAGAGCCAGTAATCGACACATCGGGGCCGCGTATCGCCGCGGCCCCGTTCACCCGTTAGGCCCGTCCAGGAAAATCACGGCATGAAGCGCACCCTGTTCCGCAACCAGTTGCTGCCCTGGCTGCTGCTGGCGCCGCAACTGGCGATCACCTTTGTCTTTTTCCTGTGGCCCGCGGCCCAGGCCGTCCGGCAAAGCTTTCTGCGCGAGGATGCATTCGGCATCAACACGAGCTTCGTCGGCCTTGCGAACTTCAAGGCGCTGTGGAGCAGCCCGGAATACCTGAATTCCTTGCAGGTGACGGTGGTCTTTGCCGTTTCGGTGACGGTCCTGTCGATGGGCCTGTCGCTGCTGCTGGCGGTGGCCGTGGACCGGATGATCCGATCGACCAGCCTCTATACCACGCTGCTGGTCTGGCCCTATGCGGTTGCACCTGCGGTCGCGGGCATCCTGTGGTGGTTCATCTTCAATCCGACCATCGGCGTCATGCCCTATTTCCTGGACACCATCGGCTATGACTGGAACCACATCAGTTCCAAGAGCGACGCCATGACCCTGGTGGTGATCGCAAGCGCCTGGAAACAGATCAGCTACAACTTCCTGTTCTTCGTGGCGGGGCTGCAATCCATCCCCGCCTCCCTGCGCGAGGCCGCAGCCATCGACGGCGCGGGGCCGGTCAGGCGGTTCTTCGACATCACCCTGCCGCTGCTGTCGCCCACCACCTTTTTCCTGCTGGTCGTGAACATCGTCTATGCCATGTTCGACACGTTCGGGGTGATCGACGCCACTACCGAAGGCGGCCCGGCCCAGGCCACGAACATCCTGGTCTACAAGGTCTATTTCGATGGCTTCGTGGGCCAGAACCTGGGATCGTCGGCCGCGCAGTCGGTGATCCTGATGCTGATCGTGATCGCGCTGACGGTGGTCCAGTTCCGCTATGTCGAAAAGAAGGTGGCCTACTGATGATCGAGAACCGGCCCGGCCTGAACCTTCTGGCGCATCTGGTGCTGATGCTGGGGGTGGTGATCGTCGCCCTGCCCGTCTGGGTGGCCTTTGTCGCGTCCACCCACACCGCCACCGACTTCATGTCGGGCACGATCCCGCTGTGGCCCGGACCCTATCTGCTGGAAAACTATTCCCGGATGCTGGACGCGGGCGTATCGACCAGCGGCACCCCCCCGGTGGGCACGATGATGCTGAATTCGCTGATCATGGCGCTGCTGATCGCCTGCGGCAAGATCGCCATTTCCATCACCTCGGCCTTTGCCATCGTCTATTTCCGCTTTCCCTTCCGCAACCTGGCCTTCTGGTGCATCTTCATCACCCTGATGCTGCCGGTCGAGGTGCGGATCGTCCCGACCTTTCAGGTCGTGGCCGACCTGGGGATGCTGAACAGCTATGCCGGCCTGTCGGTGCCGCTGATCGCCTCGGCCACCGCGACGTTCCTGTTCCGGCAGGTGTTCCTGACCATCCCGGACGAACTGACCGAGGCCGCCCGCATCGACGGCGCCGGTCCCATGAAATTCTTTCGCGACATCCTGATTCCGCTGTCGCGCACCAACATCGCGGCGCTGTTCGTGATCCTGTTCATCTATGGCTGGAACCAGTACCTGTGGCCGCTGCTGATCACCACCAGCAGCGATTACTATACCATCGTCGCGGGCATCAAGCGGATGGCCGATGCGGTGGACGGGCTGCCGCAATGGCATCTGGTGATGGCCACCGCGATGCTGGCGATGATCCCGCCGGTCGCGGTCGTGATCGGGATGCAGCGCCTGTTCGTCAAAGGTCTTGTCGAGACGGAGAAGTAAGACAATGGCATCCATCATCCTCGACAAGGTCGGCAAGATCTATGCCGGCGGCACCCGCGCCGTGGGCGATGTCAGCATCGACATCGCGGACGGCGAATTCATCGTGCTGGTCGGCCCGTCGGGCTGCGGCAAGTCCACCCTGCTGCGCATGGTCGCCGGGCTGGAATCGATCAGCGAAGGCACCGTGCGCATCGGCGACCGGGTGGTCAACGAGGTGGAACCCGCCGACCGCGACATCGCCATGGTGTTCCAGAACTATGCGCTCTATCCGCATATGTCAGTGCGCCAGAACCTGGCCTATGGCCTGAAGAACCGCGGCACCCCCAGGGCCGATATCGACCGCCGCGTGGCCCAGGCCGCCGAGATCCTGCAGATCGGCCCCTATCTGGACCGCAAGCCCCGCGCCCTGTCGGGCGGTCAGCGCCAGCGGGTCGCCATGGGCCGCGCCATCGTGCGCGAGCCGGCGGCCTTTCTGTTCGACGAACCCCTGTCGAACCTGGACGCGAAACTGCGCGTGACCATGCGGCTCGAGATCAAGGAGTTGCAGCGCCGCCTGCGCACGACCTCGATCTATGTCACCCACGACCAGCTCGAGGCGATGACGCTGGCCGACCGGCTGGTGGTGCTGAACGGGGGCCGGATCGAACAGATCGGCACCCCGCTCGAGGTGTATCGCAAGCCCGCCTCCGTCTTTGTCGCAGGCTTCATCGGCAGCCCGGCCATGAACCTGATCCCGTCCCGCGCCGTGCCGCATCTGCCCGGTTCGGCCCATGCCGGCATCGTCGGCATCCGCCCCGAGGATCTGAGCGTGGCCCCCGACGGTCCGATCCTGATGCAGGTCGGCGCGGTCGAAGAACTGGGCGCGCAGCGTCTGGTCCACGGCCATGTCGAAGGCGAGGCGCTGACCCTGGCCATGCCCTCGGATGCGCTGCTGTCCGACAGCCTGCGCCTGACCTGCCGCCCTGGATCGCTGCATCTGTTCGACGCGAACAGCGGCCAGAGGATCGGCTGAGCCCTTTGCCAAGGCGGGGAACAAAGCCCCAGGGCTGGTGGTTGAAATGGTCCACGGTCAACGATGCAGCGGCGGGCTGCAATCGGTCTGATAAAGGAGATTTCGATGGCTGACAAAACTCTGGACACGCTTTTCCACGAAACGCTCAAGGACATCTATTATGCCGAGCGCAAGATCACGTCCGCGCTTCGCAAGATGGCGCGCGCAGCCCAGAACCCCGATCTGAAGGCCGCCTTCGAAACCCATGAGGAAGAAACCCAGGGCCAGGTCGAACGCCTGTCGCAGGTATTCGAACTGATGGGCAAGCGTCCGCGCGGCAAGACCTGCGACGCGATCGAAGGGATCATTTCCGAAGGGCAGGAGATCATGGAGGAGTTCAAGGGCAGCCCTGCCCTGGACGCGGGGCTGCTGGCGGCGGCCCAGGCGGTCGAGCATTACGAGATCAGCCGCTATGGCACCCTGAAAAGCTGGGCCCAGCAGCTTGGCATGGATGAGGCCGCATCGCTTCTGGACCAGACCCTGCAAGAGGAAACGGCCACCGACGAAAAGCTGACCGCCCTGGCCGAGACCGTCGTCAACGCCGCGGCCCAAAAGGCTGCCTGACCCGTCAGACCCGGCCAGTTGATCCGCCCGGATGATCCGTCACCCGGGCGGACGGCATTCCGTCCGTTTCTCCACAGGGTTGATCCGGACCGAATCTGCGGTTCCGCAACGCGGGCTCGACCCTTGGCCGCATGAATCCGGGATTCCCCCTGCCGGGCCCTGCATGGACAGGCAGGGTGAAACCCGCGGCGATCCGCCTGTCGGATGCGGCCTTGCATCGGGGCGGCGAACCGCCGATCCTGTCCGCAGTCCAGTCCAGTCCAGCCCTGACCCAGCCAGCCAGCCGAAGGTTCGATTGTCCGCACGTTCTGTTCATCCCGCCTTGGCGGACCCTTGGGACTCGGCCCTGGCGATGGGGCCGGGCACGGTCATGGCCGTGCTGACGGCCACGCACGGGCCTGCCTATCGCAACCCCGGTGCCGCCATGGCCATCGGCCCCGACAGCAGCCTGGCGGGCGCGTTGAGTTCCGGCTGCATCGAGGCCGACCTGGCCCTTCAAGCGCAGCAGGTCCGGGCCGAAGGCCGCCCCCTGCACCTGCGCTATGGACAGGGATCGCCCTTCATCGACCTGCGCCTGCCCTGCGGCGGCGCGATCGAGGTGATGCTGTTCGCGTTGCGCGATTTCGATGTCCTGACGGCCCTGTCCCGCGCCCGCGCCGCCCGGCGACAGGCCTCGTTGCACATGTTTCCCTCGGGACGCCTGGCGCTGGACGGCAGCGGCGGTTTTGCTTTGACTTTCAAGGCCCCGCTGCGTTTCGCCATCTTCGGCGCGGGGGCCGAGGCGACGGTGTTCGCCGATCTGGCACGGTCGCTGGGCTATGACCACGTTCTGATCTCGCACGAGGATCAGAGCCTTGAGGTGGCCCGCGCCATGGGGTGTACCGTATCCCGGCTGGGCGACCTGTCCGATGTGGCAAAGCTTGTGCCGGACGACCGCTGCGCGGCGCTGCTGTTTTATCACGACCACGACCACGAGCCGCGAATCCTGCAACGACTGCTGGATCGTCCGGCCTTCTACATCGGCGCGCAGGGCAGCCGGGCAACCCATACGGCCCGTCTGGCGCGGCTGGCCGAACTGGGTGTCCCGCCCGAGGCCCGCGACCGGGTGCGCGGCCCCATCGGCCTGATCCCCTCGTCGCGCGACCCCCGGCTGCTGGCAGTCTCGGTCCTGGCCGAGGTGGTGATGGCAGCGGGCGATCAGGTTGTCGTGCCGGTCCTTGCATGAGGCGGGCGGGCGCGCTGCTGGCGGCGGGCAGTTCGACCCGGTTCGGGCCAGACGACAAGCTGCTGGCCCCCTGGCGGGATCGGCCGCTGGTGACCTGGGCCGCCGATGCGCTGCGCGCGGCGGGATGCGACGGCCTGCTGGCGGTGGTGTCGTCGCCGGCAGTGGCGGCGATGCTGCCTGCGGATTTCGGCGTGCATGTGCTGCCGCCCGGCGGAACCATGTCAGCGTCCTTCAAGCACGCGGTCCGATGGGCACAGGCGGGCGGCGCTGACGGGCTGCTGCTGTGCCTGGGCGACATGCCGAACGTTTCCCCCGCCCTGCTGCGCCGTCTGCTGGCGCTGCCGGGCAGCGGTGCCTGCGTGCAGGGACACCGGCGCCTGCCCCCGGTCCGGATCGCCGCCGGGGATTTCGCGCGCGTCCTGAGCGCGCCCGAGGGGGACCACGGCGCGCGCGCTCTTGTTGCCGCCCTGCCCGACGACCGCCTGATCCCTGTCAGCCCCATGACGGCCCATGACATCGACCGGCCCGCCGATCTGGACGATGGGGTCTGATGACGGACAGCATCAGCGTCCGGTGATACCCGGAAAGGCGATCAACAGCGCGATGGCAATGATCTGCAAGCCGATGAAGGGCAAAAGCGACCGGAAGATGATGCCCAGCGAAATGCCGGGGCGCCACGGATTTCAGATAAAAGGCGGCCGGACCGAAGGGCGGCGACAGAAAGCTGACCTGCATGGTCAGCAGCGCGATCCCCCCAGTCCAGGAATGCACCCAGAAAGAACAGGATCGCCATCATGAAGATCACCGCCATCGAGACGCTGCGGACCGAGGAATTTTCCAACGTGTTGTGGGTCAGGCTGCATACCGATCACGGCAGCATCGGTCTGGGCGAAACCTTTTACGGCGCGGCGGCGGTCGAGGCCGCGTTCCAGGATTTGGACGCGGCGGGCATCGCCATCGACATCCTGGTGAACAACGCCGGCATCCAGCACCGCCAGCCGATGTGGTGGACCTGTCGCTTGCCGACTGGCAGCGGGTGATCGACACAAACCTGACCAGCGCCTTCCTGCTGGGACGCGAGGCCGCCAGACGGATGATCCCGCGCGGGCGGGGCAAGATCATCAACATCGGCTCGCTGACCAGCGAACTGGCCCGTGCCACGGTGGTTCCCTATACCGTTGCCAAGGGCGGCATCCGCCTGCTGACCAAGGGCATGGCCGCCGAATGGACCCCGCTGGGCATCCAGGCCAATGCCATCGGGCCGGGCTACATGCTGACCGAGATGAATGCGGCGCTGACCGCGAACCCGCAGTTCGACGCCTGGGTCAAGGGGCGAACCCCGGCCGGACGCTGGGGCCGCCCGGACGAACTGGTGGGAACGGCGGTCTATCTGGCATCGGACGCGTCGAACTATGTCAGCGGCCAGATGATCTTTGTCGATGGGGGCATGATCTCGGTTCTGTGACGCGCCGTCAGGAAGACCCGCCGGCCTTCCTGCCCTGCCACGGCTGACCCGGCGCGCTTTCGTTCGCTGCTCGTGTCGCCTGCGGGGCCAGGGTTTCGACGGCATGATAATGGGACAGATGCACCTGCCCCGTCAGGTGATCGAGGAAATGGCTGCGCTGCAGGCGGTCCATGACAGGCCCCTTGACCTCGGACAGGTGCAGGGCGATGCCTGCGTCGGACAGCCGGTGCATGACCAGTTCCAGGCTTTCCAGCGCGCTTGCGTCGATGCTGTTGACGGCGGCGCAGTTCAGGACCACGTGGCGCAACTGCGGACGGGCCGCAACCTCCTGCTGGATGACGGTCTCGATGGCGCGGGCATTGGCAAAGAACAGGCTTTCGTCGATGCGCAGGCCCAGCACCTCGGGGGTGCAGACAACCTTGTGCCGCAGCACGTTGCGGAAATGCTGGGTGCCGGGCACCTGCCCGATCACGGCGACATGGGGCCGCGAACTGGCCCACAGATGCAGCAGCACCGACACCGCGACCCCCGCCATGATGCCCGCCTCGACCCCCGCCAAAAGCGTCACCGCCAGCGTCGCGGCAAGGGCCGAGAAGTCCGAACGGGAATAGCGCCAGGTCCGCGCCAACGCCCCGAAATCCGCAAGACTGAGGACCGCGACGATGATGGTGGCGGCCAGCACGGCGACGGGCAGGTGGAACAGCAGCGGCGTCAGGAACACCGATGCCAGGGCGATGCCGATGGCGGTCAGGGCCCCTGCCGCGGGGGTCTGCGCGCCCGCGTCGAAATTCACGACCGACCGGGCAAAGCCCCCGGTGACGGGGTAGCCCGATGAAAACCCCGCGGCGAGGTTTGCCATGCCAAGGCCGATCAGTTCCTGGTCCGGGCTGATCGACTGGCGGCGCTTGGCGGCCAGGGTCTGCGCCACCGACACCGATTCCACGAACCCGATCAGCGCGATCAGCAGGGCCGAGGGCAACAGCGCCATCCACAGCGCGGGGTCGGCATCGGGCAGCGACAGGGGCGGCAGGCCCTGCGGCACGTCGCCCACCACCGCCACCCCTGCGGCGCCCAGGTCCAGCACAACGACCGCCCCGATGGCGGCAGCCACCGCCAGAACCGGCCCCGTGCGCGCCAGCAGGGCGGCGACGGCCGGGGACAGGCCAAGCCCGGTCAGCGCGGGCTTCAGGCGGCTGCGCGACCAGAACAGAAAGGCCGTCGCCAGAACCCCGATCGCCAGTGTCGGCCAATGGGTGTCGGACAGATTCTGCATCAGCGAGACGGCCATCTCGGGCAGCGTGCCGCCCTGCGCCTCGACCCCCAGGATGTGCCTGATCTGCCCCAGGGCGATCAGCAGGCTGGAGGCGGTCATGAAGCCCGAGATGACCGGATGCGACAAGAGGTTCGCCAAAAAGCCCAGCCGAAAGACCCCCATGGCCACCAGGATCAGTCCCGAAAGCAGCGCCAGCGTCAGGGCGGCGGCGACATATTCGGGACTGCCGGGCACCGCGACACCCGACGCGGCCGTGGCCGTCAGCAGCGACACCACCGCGACCGGCCCTACCGACAGGGTGCGGCTGCTGCCGAACAGCGCATAGACGACCAGCGGCAGGATCGAGGCATACAACCCGACCACCGGCGGCAGCCCGGCCAGCATCGCATAGGCCAGCGACTGCGGGATCAGCATGATCGTCACGATTGCCGCCGCCACGCCGTCGCTGACCAGGGCGTGCCGGTCATAGGCACGCCCCCAGTGCAGGATCGGCAGGATGCGCGCCAGTCGCGTCACGGCTCAGGTCTCGACCGGAAGGCCCCTCGCCTTCCATGCCTGGAACCCGCCCTCGATCACGGCGGCTTTGTAGCCCATGGATTTCAGGGTATCGGCCGCCAGTGCGGCGCGCGCGCCCGACGCGCACAGGACATGCACCGGCCCCTTGCCCCGCATCCGGGTCAATTGCGGCTCGGCCGTGCCAGCCGTTGCGTCCGCCCGGCTTTCCAGAAGGCCGCGCGGTATATGCAGCGCACCGGATACGCGGCCGTCGTGATCCAGCTCCCCCGGCTCGCGCACGTCCAGGATCAGACTGTTGTCCGATTTGGCCTTTGCCGCCTGCTCGGGTGCGATGGTCCCGACACGGTCGCGTGCCGTCTCGACCATCTCCTTCATCGTCTTCCCTTTTTCCTGCGGCGCCGGGAACCGGTTGACGGGAATTTTCAGGTAAGTGTGCCCGTCCCCCTCGGGCGCAGGCAGGCGTCCGCCGCGCAGGTTGATCTGCAAGGCCGCCAGAATCCGGTCGGGCAGCGGCAGGGTGGCGTCGCGGTCATCGCGCAGCCTGATCCAGTCCTCGCGCCGGGTGCCGTCCTTGACGTGGCGGTTCTCGGCGCGGTGCTGGGCGACGGTTGCCTCCCATCGCGGTTCCTTCCGGTCATCGGTGCCATAGTCGTGTCCGACGAACAGGCGGGTCTGCGGTGGCAGCGCCAGGATCGCCTGGATCGAGTCCCAAAGCTGTTCCGTGTTGCCACCGGGAAAATCGGCGCGCGAGGTGCCGACGTCGGGCTGCATCAGCGTGTCGTGCACGAAGGCCGCATCCCCGCAGACATAGGTGATCGAACCCAGCGTATGGCCGGGCGACAGCATCACCCGCGCCTCGAGATCGCCGATGCGGAAGGTTTCTCCGGGGGCCAGCAGCCGGTCGAAGTCGCGCGCCGGGTCGAAGGCGTCCGGCAGGTTGTAGAGGTCCGCCCAGATGCGGGCGATGTCATGGACCTTGTTGCCGATGGCGGCCGGCGCGCCTGTGCGGTCCCTCAGATGGGCCGAGGCCATGACGTGATCGGCATGGGGGTGGGTGTCCAGCACCCATTCCACCGTCAGCCCGTGGTCGCGCACCAGATCCAGCACCTGGTCCATGCTGCCGGTCGAAAAGCGACAGTTCTTGGGGTCGAGGTTCCAGACCACGTCGATCAGCGCGGCTTTCTTTGTGGTGGGATCGGCGCAGATGTATTGGATCGAGCCGGTATCGGGCTCGTAGATGCCCCAGACGTCGGGACTGCCCGCCCCGGTCGAGGGCGAATGGCGCACCACCCGGTCCTTGAGTGTCGATTCGCTCATGATGTCGCTCCTTTGCCTTGAAGATGTCCGCCCGCCTTGATCCGTGCGCCCAGCCACAGACCCGCCAGCATCGCAGGCAGGAATACCAGCGTGCCCGGCGCCAAGAGCGGCAGCGCGGTCCAGGCCGGGCCGGGGCAGAAGCCGCCGATGCCCCAGCCGATCCCGAACAGCGCCGCCCCGGTCAGAAGGGGCCGGTCGATGGCGGTCGTCTTGGGAATGTCGAAGGATTGTTCCAGCACCGGCGCCTTGCGGCGCCAGACCAGCCGATAGCCGACAAAGGCGGTCAGCGTGGCCCCGCCCATCACGAAGGCGAGGCTTGGATCCCAGGTTCCGGCCAGATCGAGGAAATTCAGCACCTTGGCCGGGTTAGCCATGCCCGAGATGACCAGCCCCAGCCCAAAGACCAGCCCCGACAGAAATCCCCACACAATTCGCATCACAAGCCCCCCAGGACATGGCGCAGGACGAAAACGGTTGCAAAGCCCGCCGCCATGAATGTCGCAACCGCCGCCAGGGACCGGCCCGACAGCCGCGCCAGCCCGCAGACCCCGTGTCCCGAGGTGCAGCCAGAGCCGAGGGCCGTGCCCACCCCCACCAACAGCCCTGCAACCGCCATGCCGCCCAAGCCGTCGGGCACCGTCTGCGACACCGTCCCGCCCAGGGCCATCACCACCAGCGGCGCGGCAATCAGCCCCGCCAGAAAGGCCCAGCGCCAGTCACGGTCCCGCGCCGTGCCGGGCAGGCCGGCTGCGCCCTGCGTGATTCCGGCAATGCCTGCGATGCGCCCGAACAGCCCCATCACCATCACCGCGCTGAGCCCGATCAGCACGCCGCCCAGCAGCGAGGCCCAGGGCGTGAAAGCCGTCTCGATCCCGATTTCCATGCGAACCCTCCATGCTTGCGGCGGCGCTTGCCCGGACCGCCTGCCGGGTGTATATATTACTCATGTCTAAATCAGTCAACGCTAATATAATAGCTCAGGACGACCGGGCTGCCCGGGCCTTGCAGGACCGTGCCGATCACGTGGCCGAGCGGCTGGCGCTTGTGGCCAATGCCAAGCGCCTGCTGATCCTGTGCGAACTGGCCAAGGGTGAGCGGTCGGTGGGGATGCTGCAGCAGGCCGTGGGCCTGGGTCAGTCGGCGCTGAGCCAGCACCTGGCGAAACTGCGCGAGGCGGGCATGGTGGATACCCGCCGCCAGGGTCAGACCATCTTCTATCGCATCACCGATTCCGACCTGACCCTGCTCATGACCGCCCTTTACGACGTCTTTTGCAAGGACGTGTGACGGGGGCCAATGGACCCCGGCGACCTTCAGATGATCCTGACCTGCGTTCCCACGGGACACAGGCCGAACAGCTCCTCGATCTTTTCGTTGTACAGCCCGATGCAGCCGTCCGAGGACAGGCGCCCGATCTTGCGCGTGTCATGGGTGCCGTGGATCAGGTAGGCGGGCCAGGACAGATACATCGCATGGGTGCCCAGCGGATTGTCCGGGCCCGGCCCGACCGGCTTCCAGTCGGGATAGCGTTCCATCTGCGACGCCGTGGGGGTCCAGCTTGGCCCGACCTTCTTGCGCACGATCTCGGTATGGCCGCGCTTGGTCAGCTCCTCGGAAATCGGGACCGAGGTCGGATAGGTTCTGTATGTCTGCCCGTCCCCGGACCAGAAATGCAGCGCCCGCGACCGGGTATCGGCCACAATCGCGCCCAGTCCCAGGTCGTCGAAATGGTCCTGCCAGTTCTGCATTGTAAAGCTGCTCAGGTTGCGCTGCGGGTCAGCCTGCGCCCGGGCCACCGCAGGGGCGGCCAGGCCCGCAAGGGCGATCAGGCCAAGCGTGCGTCGGCGTGAAAGGATTGTCATGATCTGCTCTTTCCTGGTGGGTGACGAAAGGTGGGTCAGGCGGTGCCGCGGGCCTCGGCGATCGCCCGGCGCAGGCGATCGCGGTCCAGGGCGCCTGCATAAAGGCTGCGGCCGATGATGAACGCAGGCGTGCCTTGCAGCCCGAGGGCAGCGGCCTGCCGGCTGTTGCGGCCCATCAGCCCGTCCCATGTCTGGCGGTTCTGCCGATAGGCGTCCAGCATCGCGGCGGGATCAAGCCCCGCCCCTGTCAGAACGGCGCGGACATCGTCTTCGGACAGCCGGGCGGGCGTGGCCATCAGGGCCGACTGTGCCGCAAGATAGGTGCCGTCCGCCACGCCGCCCAGCACCAGTTGCGCGGCCAGCACCGACGCATCGCCAAAGATCGGCCAGTCCTTCATCAGCAGGCGGAGGTTGCCGTCGGCCTCGACCTCGGCCATCAGGTCGGGGTGCCCGCGCTTGCAGTAAGGGCATTGGTAATCGAAGAATTCCACCACGGTAACGTCGCCCTGCGGATTGCCCAGCACCGGCTGGTCGGGGTCGTTCAGGATATCCTCGACAGCCAGATCGTCGCTGTCGGCCGGCTGGCGCAGCACGGCCCATGCCACGGCGCCGCCCACTGCCGTCAGCCCGGCACCCAGGCCGGCGGCCAGAAGGGTTCTGCGGTCAAGGGTCATGCCGGTTCTCCGGGGATTGTTGCAATCGGGGCCGGTTCGGGCGGGGTGGTGCCCTGGCCGGATTGTTCCTGCGTCAGGACCACCACCCTGGTCATGCTGTCGGTGTTCTCGGCCAGATGGATGATGTCCTGATTGAACAGACGGATGCATCCGGCGGAACTGGCGGTGCCGATCGACTGCGGGTCGGGTGTGCCGTGGATGCGGTAAAAGGTATCCCCGCCGCTGTTGTGGATATACAGCGCCCGCGCGCCCAACGGGTTTTCCAGTCCGCCGTCCACGCCGCCGGCCGAAGGGCCGTATCGTTCGGGATTGGTCGCCAGCATGTTGTCGGTGGGCGTCCAGCGGGGCCAGTCACGCTGATAGGGGATATAGGCCTCGCCGGAGAAACCATAGCCTGCGGCCCCGACGCCGACGGTATAGCGCATGGCCTTGTTGCCGGGGCGCACCTGGTAAAGGCGCTTGGCATAGGGGTCCACAATGATCGTGCCAACAGGTTCATCGGTCCAGTAATCGACCACCTGCCGGGCCTTGTCCTCGGTCAGCAGGCTGGCCGGGATGGCGGGAACGGTCAGGTCGCCGTCCGGCCGGGCGGCATACAGGGCGGCGGTTTCGGCGCTGATCGGGGGCGGGGTGGGCGCCGCGGCGGGCGCCGCAGCGGGCGCAACAGGGGCCGCAGCAGGCGGCACGGTTTCGCAGGCGGCCAGCCCCAGCAGGGCGGTCCCTGCCAGAAAGGCCTTCAGCAGAGGGTTCATCGTCATTTCCTTGCAGTTTCGATCATGGTTCGCAGCGCGGGGGCGGAAATCTCGCCTGTCTGCGCCGCAACCAGCGTCCCGGTCCTGTCGAAGACCAGGGTCGAGGGCAGGCCCACGGCCCGCAGGCGGCCCATCAGATACCCGCGCGGATCGCGCAGCATCCCGGTCAGGGGCAGGTTCTCGGCCGCCAGAAAGGCAAAGACGCGGTCCGCGCTTTCGCCCTGGTTGGCAAACACGAAATCGACATCGGGCATTCCGGCGGCCATGTTCGTCATCATCGGCATTTCGCGGCGGCAGGGGGGGCACCAGGTCGCCCACAGGTTCACCACCGTCACCTTGTCGCGTCCTGCCAATTGGACAGGGCTGCCGTCCAGGGCCAGCAGTTCCATCGCCGGCAACTGCATCTGCGGACGCGGCAGGGCAGCGGTGACGGCCTGATGGGCCACCGCCGTGACGGCGGCCGCGATCAGCAAGGGACGCAGCACCGCGCCGCGCCCGGTCAGCAGCGCCGCAGCCAGCGTGGCCCCCGCTGCCGCCCAGCCGGCCCGCGCGGAAAAGCCCCCCTGCCACAGCTTGAGCGCATCAAGGGGCGCGCCCGCGAAATCGTCCGCATTGGTCAGGACAAAGCCCAGGCGGGCCCCCAGAATCCAGGCCAGAACGGCCCATCCCGCCCAGGCCTCGACGGTGCGGCCCTGGCCCCGCTGGCGGCCAAGGCGCACGGCAATCGCCGAGACGGCCAGAAACAGCCCGATCGCCGCGACCGCCGCCAGACGGGACGCATCAAAGACGAACGGTCCGATGGAAACGGCGTTCATGGGGCGACCTGCGCGATCGAGGCCAGCAGATCGCCGCTGTCCACATCGCCGATCAGCCGGCTACCCGGCGGTTCGGTCCGCGCGGCATCGACAAAGATCATCGTCGGTGGCCCGGCGGCGGCCAGGGTCTTCATCAGCGCCTGTGCCTCGGCCGAAAAGTCGGTGACATCGACCTTGATGCGGACCAGATCGTCCAGGGCGCGTGCGACCTGCGGGTCGGCCAGCGCGTCCCGCTCGATCTTGCGGCAGATGACGCACCAATCGGCGGTGACATAGATCATCGCAGGTTTTGGAACGTCCAGCGCCACATCCAGCGCGGCCTGCGTGGTCACGGTCTGGAACGGCCCGCTTGCGGGCGCGGGCTGGGCGGTCCGGCCCGCCAGGGGGGCCAGGGGTCGCGTCGGGTCATCGGCACCCATGGCCGCGCCGATGCCCTGGATCAGCCCCGCAAAGACCAGCAACAGCCCGGCCGCCGAGGCCAGTCGCGATGCGCGGGACGCGCCCGGCGACAGACGATCCAGGGCGCCGATCGCCACCCCGCAGCCGGTCAGCAGCACCGCCCACAGGACCAGAACCACCGGCCCCGGCAGAATGCGCCCGGCCAGCCAGATCGCCATGCCCAGGAACACGACGCCAAAGACCAGCTTTACCCCGTCCATCCATGCGCCACGGCGGGGCAGGATGCGCGGGCCAAAGGCGCCGACGGCCAGCAGCGGCACCCCCTGCCCCAGCCCCAGCGCAAACAGCGATGCCGCGCCCAGGGCGACATCGCCGGTCTGGGCGATATAGATCAGCGCCCCGGCCAGCGGCGCCGTCACGCAGGGGCCGACAATCAGGGCCGAGCCGAAGCCAAGGCCAGCCGCCCCCCCAAAAGAGCCGCCGGTGGCCGTCCGCCGCGCCAGCCGCGCCTGCCAGGCAGGCGGCATTTGCAGATCGAACAGCCCCAGCATCGACAGCGCCAGACCCACGAAAACCGCCGCGACAAGGCCGATCGCCCAGGGCGATTGCAGCGCGGCCTGAAGATTTGCCCCCGACCAGGCCGCAACGATTCCCAGCAGCGCAAAGGCGGATGCCATCGCAAGCACATAGACCCCGGTCAGCGCCAGTCCGCGCCCTGCGGTCAGCCCCCCGCCCTGCCGGGTCAGCATCCCCGCCACGATGGGCACCATCGGCAGCACGCAGGGCGTCAGCGACAGCAGCAGACCGAACCCGAAAAAGGCCAGCAGGACCAGAACCGCGCCGCCTTGTCCGGCCAGACCCGCGACCAGGCCGTCATCCCTGGCCAGTGACAGCCCCGACCGGGGGGACTGTGGGGACTGGGGGGACTGTGGGGACTGGGGGGCAGGAACCGCAGCCGCGGATGATTGCGCCGCGCCGCCGTCGGCCTGCCAGGACCCGAAGGCGCTTTCCCCGGCGGCGTCTTCCTGCCTGATCGTGCCGTCGGTTTCCAGAACCGCCTGCTGCGGGGCATAGCAGATCCCGTCCTGCTGGCAGCCCTGCCATTTCAATACCGTCGGTCCCTGCGGATCGGGAACCGTGACCGCGACCTCGTCCGGGCCGCGATAGATTTCGTCACGACCAAACCAGGGGTCGTCGTAAACCTCGCCCTCGGGCAGGGTCAATGGGATCGCCGCGCCGTCGGGCGCAATCGCTTCGATCTTGCTGCGATACAGGTAATAGCCGGGCTGCACCGCCCAGCCGATCTGCAAATCGCCCGAGGCGTCGGTCGTCACGCTCAGCACAAAGGCTTCGGCCGGGTCCAGCGGGGGGGCGGGTTGCGCCGATACCGCACCCAGCGCCATCATCCATGCGGCTATCGCCGCCGACAAGATTCGTATCATCATGAGGATGCAGCTAGACAGGCCAGCTTAAGCCAGACTTAAGCCTGGTCTGAAACAGGCGGATGGAAAGAACAGGAAAGGACCACTGTGCGAATCCTGATCGTGGAAGATGATCCGGTGCTGTCGGACGGATTGACGGTCGGGCTGGGCCTGTCGGGATTTACGGCCGATGCGGTTGCAAGCCTGGCCGATGCGCGCGCGGCGCTGGCCCACAGCGATTTTGCGGGCGTCGTTCTGGACATCATGCTGCCGGACGGTCTGGGCACCGATCTGCTGGCCGAGATGCGGGCCGCCGGCAACCTGATGCCGGTGCTGCTGCTGACGGCACGCGATCAGGTGCGGGACCGGATCGCGGGGCTGGACGGCGGTGCGGACGATTATCTGGGCAAGCCCTTCGACCTGGACGAACTGGCCGCCCGGATCCGGGCCATGCTGCGCCGGCAGGGCGGACGGGCCAGTCCGGTCCTGCGCTGGAACGGGCTGGAGCTTGACCCGGCGGCGATGACCGCCCTCCAGGACGGCAATCGCCTGCGTCTGTCGCGGCGCGAATTCGCCATCCTGCATGCCTTGGCCGAACGGCCCGGACACATCCTGTCGCGGGCGCAGTTGGAGGAACGTCTTTATGGATGGCAGGAGGATGTCGAAAGCAACACGGTCGAGGTGCATATCCACCACCTGCGCGCCAAGCTGGGCCGCGAGGTGATCCAGACCGTACGCGGCCTGGGCTATTGCATGGCGGCATCCGGACCGGTTCCCGGCTGATGTCCATCCGCCTGCGCCTTATCCTTGTGCTGACGCTGGCCACCAGCGCGATCTGGCTGTCGGCGGCGCTGTGGATCAACGTCTCGACCCGCGCGCAGGTCGAGCGGGTGCTGGATGCCCGCCTGTCCGAGGCGGCGAACATGGTCAGTTCGCTGATGGCGGACCGGCGGATCGCCCTGAACGACGGCACGGGGCACGCCACGATCGCCCTGCCGATGGAAACCGGCTATTCGCGCCATCTGTCCTGCCAGATCTGGTCGTTGCAGGGCGATCTGCTGGGCGCTTCCTCGGGCGCGCCGGATGCCGTCCTGTCCGACAAGGACGGCTTCACCACCACGCGGATCCACGACGAACCCTGGCGCGTCTTTACCGTCGTCAATCCCCAGGCAGGGGTCCGGGTGATGGTCGGCGACCGGATGGAAGTGCGCGACCGGCTGGTGGGGGACGTGGTGCAAGGGCTGTTGTGGCCGCTGGCGGTGATCTTTCCCGCGCTCGCTCTGCTGATCTGGGTCAGCGTGGGCCGTGGGCTGGCACCGCTGGCGCATCTGGAAGGCGCACTGCTCAGCCGCCAGCCGGACGATCTGCGGCCCCTGCCCGAAACCCCGGACCCCCGCGAAATCCGACCGGTGCGACGGGCACTGAACAACCTGTTCCGGCGTCTCGACGATGTGCGACGCACCGAGCGGGACTTTACCGCCTTTGCGGCCCATGAGTTGAAGACGCCGCTTGCGGGGCTGCGCACCCATGCCCAGATCGCCCGGATGGCCACCGATCCGGCGGTGCGCGACCGGGCGCTGGCGGCGATTGCAACCTCGGTCGATCGAACCGACCGGATGGTGCGGCAGCTTCTGGATCTGACGGCCATCGACCAGGGCGCAGCCCCGGTCGAGCGTCTGGACGTGGCGGCGCTGCTTGCCGATATCATCCAGCAGGCCGAGGATCAGGCCCATGCCCGGCGGGTGCGGCTGGTGACGCAGGCCGACGACCTGCCGCCCCTTTCTGCGCCGCGCATCCTGATCCTCAGCGCGCTGCGCAATCTGGTCGAGAACGCGATCCAGCATTCCCCCCCCGGCGGGACCGTCAGCCTGACCGCCCTTTGCAACGGCCCCGGGATAAGGTTCGTGGTCCGCGACGAAGGCCCCGGCATCCGGCCGCAGGACCGCGACCGCGCCACCGACCGGTTCTGGCGCGGTCCGGGACGCGAGGTTCACGGCAGCGGGCTTGGCCTTGCCATTGTCGCTGCGGCCGTCCAGCGGATGGGCGGGCGGCTGGATCTGGGCCAGGGACAAGGCGGGCAAGAGGTGGCGCTGACGCTGCCGTTGTCGGATACGTTACAGGATCGGGGCGGCTCTTAAGGCGCCCTTAAGGTTGAGCGGCAAATCCACCGCCCTTATACAGCGCAGGATCTGCGTGGAACTGTTTAGAGGACGACGCATGCAACGCCGAAACTTCCTGATCGCCGGGACGGGACTGCTGATCCTGCCCACGATGGCCCTTGCCGCGCGGGAAAATCCGATGCCCGAGGAACTGCGAAAGGTGCTGGAGCGTGATCCCACCGCGCCGGTCCTGGGCAATCCCGACGGCGATGTCACCCTGACGGAATTCTTCGACTACAACTGCCCCTTCTGCCGCAAGATGGTTGATCCGATCCATCGCCTGATCCGGTCCGATCCGAACCTGCGGGTGGTGTTCCGCGAATGGCCCGTCTTCGGCGCGGATTCCGAGGACGCCGCCCGCGCATCGCTGGCGTCGCTGCAACAGGGGCGGTATTGGCAGATGCACCGGGCGATGTTCTCGATCCGGGGAAAGGCCAATGCCGACACCGCCCGGCGGGCCGCGGAAAAGGTGGGTCTGGACATGGCGCGCCTGCAACAGGACATGCAGGCGGATCAGGTGGAACGCCACATCACCAACAGCTTTCTTCTGGCCGACCACATGGGGCTGATGGGCACGCCCAGCTTCATCGCAGGCGACGAGGGCGCGTTCGGGGAATTCAGTCTGGACGAACTGCGCGGCCTGGTTCAACGCGCCCGGGAAACCCTGGCGGCCGGATAACCGGCGCCGGTCGGGCGGCCGTCACCGTCCCATGAGCCCGTCCAGAAACGCCTGCGCGGCCAGCGACAGTCGCTTTGCTTCGGGCCAGGCGACATGCCAGTGGCGGATGATCGGAAACGGATGGACGTCAAGTTCGGCCAGATAGCCGTGGCGCAGTTCAAGCGCCACCGTCCCGCGGCTGAGCACCGACAGGCCCATCCCCGCGATGACGCCCTGTTTCACCGCCTCGTTCGCGCCCAGTTCGATCCGTACCTTCGGCACCGCGCCCGCCTCTGCAAAGCAGCGTTCCGCCGCAAGACGGGTGCCCGAGCCGCTTTCGCGCATCACGAACGGATAGCGGGCCACATCGCGCATGGTCAGGCCGCGTTTCCGGGTCAGCGGATGATCCGATGGCGCGATCACCACAAGCGGATTTTCCGCAAATCGCTCAACCGCAGCGCCAAGTTCCTCGGGGGGCGTTCCCAGAATGTACAGGTCGTCCGCGTTGCGCAGGAACCGGGCCAGCAGCTCCTCGCGGTTGCCCACGGTCAGCACGACCTCGATGCCCGGATGGGCCGCGCTGAAGGCACCGATCCTGGCGGGAATGTCGTATTTCGCGGTCGAAACGGCGGCCAGACGCAGCCGCCCACGGGCAAGGCCGCGCAGTTCGGCCAGCGCCATGTCGAGATTTGCGGTTTCCTCAAGCATCCGGTGGGCCGCTTTCAGCACGATCTGACCGGCCTGGGTCAGATACAGCGTCTTGCCAAGGCGTTCGATTAGGCAATGGCCCAGGTGATCTTCAAGCTGGCGGACCTGCGCAAAAGCGGCGGGCTGGGTCAGGTTCAGGATTTCGGCGGCGCGGGTATAGGAAAGCTGCTGCGCAACCTCGCGGAAGATCTGCAACTGACGCAGCGAATAGGCCATGAATAACCTATAGTGTATTATTTCAATCAGAACTATTCATTTTTATTTATTCATGAGTCGTGTGCAAGTTGGACCAGGCAGTCCGGTTTCATCGCCGGCCATCGGGAGGAGCCCAACACGATGAACGTCCAGAGCCCCAAGAAATACGACGCCGGTGTCAAGGAATACCGCTCTACCTATTGGGAGCCGCAGTATTCGGTCAAGGAAACGGATGTCCTGGCGGTCTTCAAGGTGATCCCGCAGGACGGCGTGCCGCGCGAGGAGGCAGCGGCTGCGGTGGCTGCCGAAAGCTCGACCGGCACCTGGACAACGGTCTGGACCGACCTGCTGACCGACCTGGATCACTACAAGGGCCGCGCCTATCGGATCGAGGACGTGCCGGGGCAGGACGAGGCCTTTTATGCCTTCGTCGCCTATCCCGCCGATCTGTTCGAGGAAGGATCGGTCGTCAACGTGTTCACCTCGCTGGTGGGCAACGTGTTCGGCTTCAAGGCCGTGCGGTCGCTGCGCCTCGAGGACGTGCGCTTTCCGATCTGGTTCGTGAAGACCTGCTTCGGCCCGCCGCATGGCATCCAGGTCGAACGCGACAAGATGGACAAGTATGGCCGCCCGATGCTGGGCTGCACGATCAAGCCCAAGCTGGGCCTGTCGGCCAAGAACTATGGCCGGGCGGTTTACGAATGTCTGCGCGGCGGGCTTGATTTCACCAAGGACGACGAAAACGTCAACTCGCAGCCCTTCATGCGCTGGCGCGACCGTTTCCTGTTCTGCCAAGAGGCCATCGAGAAGTCGCAGGCCGAAACCGGCGAGCGCAAGGGCCATTACATGAACGTCACCGCCCCCACGGTGGAGGAAATGTTCAAGCGCGCCGAATTCGCCAAGGAACTGGGCACGCCCATCATCATGTCGGATTACCTGACCCTGGGCTGGGCGGCGCACAATTCGCTGTCGAAATGGTGTCGGGACAACGGCCTGCTGCTGCATGTCCACCGCGCCATGCACGCGGTGATCGACCGCAATCCCAACCACGGCATCAATTTCCGCGTTCTGGCCAAGCTGCTGCGTCTGCTGGGCGGCGACCACCTGCATTCCGGCACCGTCGTCGGCAAGCTGGAGGGCGACCGAAACGCCACGCTGGGCTGGATCAACCTAATGCGCGACAAGTTCATCAAGGAGGACCGCAGCATGGGCATCTTCTTCGACCAGGACTGGGGGTCGATGCCCGGCGTGTTCCCGGTCGCCTCGGGCGGGATCCACGTCTGGCACATGCCCGCCCTTGTCGCGATCTTCGGCAACGATTCGGTGTTGCAGTTCGGCGGCGGCACGCTGGGCCATCCCTGGGGCAACGCGGCGGGCGCCGCGGCAAACCGTGTCGCGCTCGAGGCCTGCGTGCAGGCCCGCAACGAAGGCCGCGAGATCGAGAAGGAGGGCAAGGACATCCTGATGGCCGCCGCCAACCATTCGCCCGAACTGAAGGCCGCGATGGAAACCTGGAAAGAGATCAAGTTCGAGTTCGACACCGTCGACAAGCTTGACGTCCAGCACCGCTGACAGCCCTTCCCGCAAAAAGGATCACAATGATGAGCATTATCCAGGACTATCCTTCGCGTCTGTCGGACCCGGCAAGCCGCAAGATGGAAACCTTTTCCTATCTGCCGGAAATGACCAAGGACCAGATCCGCAAGCAGGTGCAGTGGGTCGTCGATCACGGCTGGAACCCGGCGATCGAGCATACCGAGCCCGAGAATGCAGGCGGCTATTACTGGTACATGTGGAAGCTGCCAATGTTCGGCGAAACCGACGTGGACGCGATCCTGGCCGAACTGGACGAATGCCACGCGGCCAATCCCGGACACCATGTCCGCCTGATCGGCTACGACAACTTCACCCAGAGCCAGGGCGCCAATATGGTTGTCTATCGCGGTCAGCCGGTCTGACAGCCGACGGGGCCATCCGGGAGCCGGGTGGCCCGAATCCGACAGGAAAGGAGCCGCCATGAAGGATGTGCTGGACGATTTCTGCGTGACCGAGGCGCCCTACTGGCGCGAGACCGGGGACGAGGTCGCGCTGTTCACCGCCGCGTGGGATGCGCGCATTCCCGTGATGCTGAAAGGCCCTACGGGCTGCGGCAAGACCCGCTTTGTCGAACACATGGCCTGGCGGCTGGGCCGCCCGCTGGTGACGGTGGCCTGCAACGAGGACATGACCGCCTCGGATCTGATCGGGCGCTATCTGCTGGACGCCGACGGCACGCGCTGGCAGGACGGGCCGCTGACCTTTGCCGCGCGGCACGGCGCCATCTGCTATCTGGACGAGGTGGTCGAGGCGCGTCAGGACACGACCGTCGCCATTCACCCGCTGACCGACGACCGCCGGGTTCTGCCGCTGGAAAAAACGGGCGAACTGCTCAGGGCGCATCCCGATTTCCTGATGGTCATCAGCTATAACCCCGGCTACCAGTCGCTGATGAAGGATCTCAAGCAGTCCACGAAACAGCGCTTTGGCGCCATGGACTTCACCTGGCCCGGCCCCGAGGTCGAGATCGAGATCGTCGCGCATGAATCCGGCGTGGACGCGGACACCGCCCGCAAGCTGGTCGAGATCGGTGCCCGGTCGCGCAACCTCAAGGGTCACGGCCTGGACGAAGGCGTCTCGACCCGGATGCTGATCCATGCCGGCCGGCTTATCAGGGGGGGGATCGCACCGCGCGCGGCCTGTTCCATGGCGCTGGTTCATTCGATCACCGACGACCCGGACATGCGGGATGCGCTTGATGCTGCCGTCGCAACCTGGTTCTGAAGCACTGCCCCAGGATCACGCGGGCCTGGCCGACAGCCTGAACGTCCCCGTGGCCGAGGTCCTGCGCGCGGCGCTGCCCGATGCCCGGCGGCGCCTGTCGCCGCGCGCGTTCGACACCTGGCTGCGCGGGACCGATGCGCTGGCGCGGCTGGGCCGGGGCGACGATCTGGTCATCGCCTGGATCGAGACAGCCCCTGCCCTGGCCCGCGACCTGGGCGAGGACATCCTGGCAGAGCTTCTGCCCCAGATTCTGGGGTTCGCCTCGCGCACCTCGGGCGCGGTGATCGCCCAGCTTCTCGGGACCGCGCCGGTGGCGGCCGCGCGGTTCGGCGATGCAACGCTGTTTTTGCAATACCTGCGCTTCGTCGAACACATGCTGGCCCGCGCGCCGCGTGCGCTGCGGCCCATGCTTGACCACCTTTCGGACCTGCTGGCGGTGCTGACGCTGGGCGGCCTGCGCCGCTGGGCCGACTGGGGCATCGACGCGCATCGCACCGATTACAAGGAACTGCTGCGCTTCTTCTCGCTGGAAACCGAGGAAAGCCGTGCCGTGCTGCAGCGCGAGCGCAAGGGCACGCTTCTGGTCGATGTGCAGCGCCGCCTGATGATGTATCTGCGCGCGCTCTGGGCGCGGGATTTCATGCTGGTGCCCACCGCGGGCGATTTCGAAACGCGCGAGGGGCTGCGTCCCTATTACGAGGCCTTCAGCCTGCATCTGCCCGACGCGCTGGACGACTGGAACGATATTCCCGCGCTGACGCTGTATCGCGCGCAGGTGGCCCATCTGGCGGCCCATCTGGCCTGCCTGCGCAAGCCGATCCAGGGCGAGGGGCTGAATGCGCTGCAATCGACCTGCATCGGCCTGATCGAGGATGCCCGCGCCGAGGCGCTGGCGATGGTCCGGCTGCCGCGGCTGCGCGCCCTGTGGGCGCAGTTCCACAGCGCGACCGGCAACGGCATTGCCGGCACCTTCGACGGGATCGCCCGTGCCCTGCTGTTGCCGGACAGCCCGCCCGAAACCGACCTGGCCGCCTGGGTGCGGACAAGGTTCGAGGCCCTTGACCCCGCCGATCCCGACGCGGCCCGTGCGCTTGGGCTGCACCTGGCCGACAAGCTGCGCGGCCAGCCCTATTCCGCCTGGTCCGACCGTCCGTCATGCCCCTACCGCTGCGACAACCGCCTGTTGTGGGAATTCGAGGAGCTCGACTTCGACACCGGCTATCGGCCGCCGCAGCAGGTCCGCCGCTATGTCTCGGTCACCGAGATGGTCAATGAGGTCGAGGTCGAGACGGCGGGCGACGATGCGCAGGAAATCTGGGTGCAGTCGGCCGAGTTCTTCGACGACGACGGCCAGAGCTTCAACGACAAGGAAGGCCGCGAGCCGATCGCCCCGCCGGTCCTTTACGACGAGTTCGATCATGCGATCCAGTTGATGCGCCCGGCCTGGGCGACGGTGCTGGAACGCCGCGCCCGGATGGGAGACCCCGAAGGGGTGGACGCGATCCTGGCCCGGCATCGCCCGGTGATGGAACGTCTGCGCCACAGGCTGGACGCCATGCGCCCCCAAGGCACGCAGCGCCTCCACAAGCTCGAGGATGGCGACGAGATCGACATCAACGCCGCGATCCAGGCCGCCATCGACATCCGCATGGGTGCCCAGCCCGACCCGCGCGTGATGATGCGCCAGATCCGAAGGGTGCGCGACACCGCCGTGATGGTGCTGCTGGATCTGTCGGAATCGACCAACGACCCGGTAAGCGATGGCGCCACCGTAATGGATCTGACCAAATCCGCCTGCGTGCTGCTGTCCGAGGCGATTTCGCGGGTGGGCGATGCCTTTGCCATTCACGGCTTCTGCTCGGACGGAAGGGCGCAGGTCTATTACGAGCGGTTCAAGGATTTCGACCAGCCCTGGGGAACCCTAGCCGCTGCCCGCCTGATGGGGGCCGAGGGGCGGCTTTCCACCCGCATGGGCACCGCGATCCGCCACGCCACGGCCCAGATGCAGCGGGTCAAGGCCGCGCGTAAGCTGATGCTAGTGCTGACCGACGGGGCCCCGGCCGATATCGACGTGCGCGATCCGCAATACCTGCGCGCCGACGCGCGCCGCGCCGTCGAAGAGGCCTTGCAGGCGGGGGTCACGCCCTTCTGCCTGACGCTTGATCCCGGTGCCGACGCCTATGTGCAACGCATCTTCGGCCCCCGCGGGGCCATGGTGCTTGACCGGGTGGAACGCCTGCCCGAACGCCTGCCCCAGCTTTACGCCGCGCTTACCCGATAAGCCGGGGCAGGTAGATGCCGCCGAGCGCCTCGATCTCCTCCCCGCAGCGCTCGGCGGCACGGGTCATGGGTCCGGGACCATCCGATCCCCTGATCAGATACCAGTGCCGCATGACCGGCAGGCCGGGTCCGCGCAGCAGCACAAGCCGGCCGGCCTGCACCTCGTCATGCACGGTATGCAGGGACAGAAAGGCAATGCCCAACCCTGCCAGCACCGCCTGCTTGATGGTTTCGTTGGACGGCATGACGACCGTTTTCGGCGCATGTCCTTCGGCCAGGCGCTCGAAGAATCGCTCCATCAGGGTCCGCGTTCCCGAACCGTCTTCGCGGCTCAGAAAGGTTTCGCGCAAAAGCTGCATCGGATCATAGCCGTCCTTTCCGGCCAGCGGATGATCGGGCGGCAGGACGATGCCATGCGGATGAGGCCCGAGCGGCACCGCCCGCCGCACCGCATTGCGCGGCGGACGGCCCATGATCGTCAGGTCATATTCCCCCCGGGCCATGGCCGCGATGGCATCCGAGCGATTCGTCACCTTCAGCGTGATCTCGACCTCGGGGATGCGATCCTGCAGCATCCGCACCAGGCGGGGGACAAAATACTTGGCGGTGGACATTGTGCCCAGCACCACATGGCCCGACTTTCCCTGCGATACCGCCTCGATCTGGCGTGCGGCCTGCGACAGGTTGGCCTCGATCCGCTGCGCGGCGGCGATCATCTCCTCGCCGGCCGCGGTCGGCCGGAACCCCGTCCCGTCCTGCGGCCGGATCAGCAGGGCAGTCCCGGCCGCCAGTTCCAGGTTCTTGATCTGGCTATGGATTGTCGGGGGGGTCTGGTGCAGAAGGTCCGCAGCCAGCGTCAAGGAGCCGGTTTCCACCACCGACAAAAAAGCGCGCATCTGTTTCAGGGTAACGGCATCGAGGCGCACGATTAGAAATCTCCGAATGATGATTTCAGATTATTAAATTCCTTAAAACCGCTATTCCTGCAAGCTTCATGTCAAGAGAGGGAAAAACACCATGAACGCTTTGGACCGCGTCCCGGACGGGACGAACCCCGCAGTCGCACGGGTGATGGATCGCCTGGCCGGAGTCGCGGCCCAGCTTGCCGGACGGATCGCGCGCGGCGGCATTGATGAACATCTTGGTGGCGCGGCGGGAACCAATACGGACGGCGATGTGCAAAAGGCGCTTGACGTGATTGCGGACGAGGCCTTCATGACCGCGTTGCGCAAGGGCGATGTCCGCCACTATGCCTCGGAGGAACAGGACGGGGTGGTGGAGATGACCGCCGGCGGCATGCTGGCCGTGGCCATCGACCCGCTGGACGGCTCGTCGAACATCGATGCCAATGTCTCCATCGGCACGATCTTCGGGATCTATCCGGCCGCCGATACGCCGGAAGGGTCGTTCCTGCGTCAGGGCCGCGACTTGCTTGCCGCGGGCTATGCGATCTATGGCCCGCAATGCGTGCTGATGGTGTCGTTTGGCAACGGAGTGATTCGCTATGTGCTCGACCCTGCCGAGGGCCGGTTCCGGCTGATCGGCACGGCTGCGGCGATTCCGGCGGATTCGACCGAATACGCGATCAATGCGTCGAACTACCGGCACTGGACCAAACCGATCCGGGCCTATGTGGATGATCGCGTCGCCGGTGCCGATGGCCCGGCTGGCATGGACTTCAACATGCGCTGGATCGCCTCGCTGGTGGCCGAGACGCATCGCATCCTGACGCGCGGCGGGATTTTCCTGTATCCCGCCGACAGCCGCACGGGCTATGCCCGCGGACGCCTGCGCTATGTCTATGAATGCGCGCCCATCGCCTTTCTGATCGAGCAGGCCGGGGGCCGCGCCACCGATGGCGAGAATGCCATTCTCGACGCGCTCCCCGACTCGCTGCATGGGCGCACCCCGTTCGTGTTCGGGTCGGCCAACAAGGTGGCGCGCGTGGCGGCCTATCACGATCTGCCGGAAGCAGAAATTTCCGCCCTTTTCGGGATGCGCGGCCTGTTCCGCGCCTGATCCCCTGCCATTCAGGACCAGCACATGAGCAGCAAGCATCCGATCATCAGCGTCACCGGGTCGTCCGGGGCCGGAACCTCGACGGTCAAAAGGACATTCGATCAGATTTTCCGCCGCGAGGGGATCACGGCGGTGTCGATCGAAGGCGATGCGTTCCACCGCTTCAATCGCGTCGAAATGCGCAGCGAACTGGAACGCCGGCAGGCCGAAGGCGACCAGACCTTTTCGCATTTTTCCTATGAGGCCAACGAACTGGGCGAACTGCAACGGGTGTTCGACGAATATGGCAAGACCGGCACGGGCCGGACCCGCACCTATGTCCACGACGCCGAGGAAGCCGAAAAGACC
Organism: Paracoccus subflavus; assembly: GCF_004310345.1. Lineage (GTDB taxonomy): Bacteria > Pseudomonadota > Alphaproteobacteria > Rhodobacterales > Rhodobacteraceae > Paracoccus > Paracoccus subflavus. Next base: position 67,848 of record NZ_SISK01000013.1, read on the forward strand.
GGTGTGCCCCCCGGAGAGTTCACCGCCTGGGCGCCGTTCGAGGAAGGGTCCGACCTGCTGTTCTACGAAGGACTGCACGGCTCGGTGGTGAACCGCGACGTCAATCTTGCCGCGCTGGCCGATCTCAAGATCGGGGTCGTGCCGGTCATCAACCTGGAATGGATACAGAAGATTCATCGGGACCGGGAATCGCGCGGCTATTCGACCGAGGCGGTGACCGACACGATCCTGCGCCGGATGCATGCCTATGTGCATTGCATCTGCCCGCAATTCACCGAAACCGACATCAACTTCCAGCGGGTGCCGATGGTCGACACCTCGAACCCCTTCGTCGCGCGCTGGATACCGACGCCGGACGAAAGCCTGATCGTGATCCGCTTCAAGAGCCCGCGCGGAATCGACTTTTCCTATCTTATCTCGATGATCCACGGCTCGTGGATGAGCCGCGCCAATTCCATCGTGATCCCGGGCAACAAGCTGGATCTTGCGATGCAGTTGATCCTGACCCCGCTGATCGAACGCCTTGTCACCAATGCGCGCAAGCTGCGCGGCTGAGGGAGATCCGACATGAACGCCCCATTGACCCTTGCCGACGAACGCCGCATGGCCAACGCCATCCGCGCGCTGACGATGGATGCGGTGCAGGCCGCCAATTCCGGGCATCCCGGAATGCCCATGGGCATGGCCGATGTGGCGACCGTGCTGTTCAACCGGTTCATCACGCTTGACCCGTCGGCACCGGACTGGCCGAACCGCGACCGCTTCGTGCTGTCGGCGGGCCATGGCTCGATGCTGCTCTATGCGATAAACCATCTGCTCGGCTACGACGACATGGACATCGACCAGTTGCGCAACTTCCGCCAGCTTGGCTATCGCACCGCAGGCCACCCGGAATACGGCCATGCCAAGGGGATCGAGGTCACGACCGGTCCGCTGGGCCAGGGCCTTGCGACCGCGGTGGGCATGGCGCTGTCCGAACGGCTGGGCAATGCGCGCTTTGGCGACCTGATCGACCACTTCGTCTATGTCATCGCCGGGGACGGTTGCCTGATGGAGGGCGTCAGCCACGAGGCGATCGACCTGGCCGGGCATCTGGGTCTGGGCCATCTGGTCGTGCTGTGGGACGACAACCGGATCACCATCGACGGGGACACCGATCTGTCCACCTCGACAGACCAGGCCGCGCGGTTCGCAGCCGCCGGCTGGCATGTCCTGAAGGTGGATGGTCACGATGCGGCCGAAATCGCCGAGGCGCTGTCCGCGGCCCGTCGCGATCCGCGTCCCACGTTCATCGCCTGCCGCACGATCATCGGCTTTGGCGCGCCCAACAAGCAGGGCGGCCATGACGTTCACGGCGCGCCGCTGGGCGCCGAGGAAATCGCCGCGACCCGCACGGCGCTGGCATGGGATCATTCCCCCTTCGACATCCCCGCCGATGTCCGCGAAGCCTGGCGCAAGATCGCGCGGCGCGGCGCCCAGGCGCGTGCCGACTGGAACAAGACCCTTGCCGCCAGTTCCAGGGGTGCCCAGTTCGAGGCGCTGCGCCGCGCCGATCCCGCCCCCCTGGCCGCCGCGATGGCCGACTACAAGGCAAAGCTTGCCGCCGACCGCCCCAAGGTCGCCACCCGCAAGTCCAGCCAGATGGCGCTCGAGGTGGTGAATGCGGCCCTGCCCTTCACGATCGGAGGATCAGCGGATCTGACCGGGTCCAACCTGACGCTGACCAAGGGCCTTGCGCCGGTCCGTCCGGGCGATTTCTCGGGCCGCTATGTCCATTACGGCATCCGCGAGTTCGGCATGTCGGCGGCGATGAACGGCATCGCGCTGTCGGGCCTGTTCCGGCCCTATGGCGGCACCTTTCTGGCCTTTGCCGACTATGCCCGCCCGGCGATCCGTCTGGCGGCGCTGATGGGGGTGCCCACGGTGTTCGTGATGACCCATGACAGCATCGGCCTGGGCGAGGACGGTCCCACCCACCAGCCGGTCGAGACGCTGGCGTCCCTGCGGGCCATCCCGAACCTGACGGTGCTGCGCCCCTGCGACGCGATGGAAACCGCCGAGGCCTGGGAAATCGCCATGGCCTCGACCACGACGCCGGTTCTGCTGGCGCTGTCGCGCCAGAACCTTCCCGCGCTGCGCACGACCGCCGAAACCGCGAATCGGTCGGCGCGGGGCGCCTATGTCCTGCGCGATGTGGAAGGGGTGCGCGACGTCACGCTGATCGCCACCGGGTCCGAGGTCGAGATCGCCATGAAGGCCGCCGACCTGCTGGCCGGGGACGGCATCCGGGCAGCGGTGGTTTCGGCCCCGTCCTTCGAGCTTTTCGGGCAACAGGACAGGGCCTACCGGACCGAAACGCTGGGCACCGCGCCCCGCGTCGGGGTCGAGGCCGCGATCCGCATGGGCTGGGACGCGGTTCTGCGTCCCGATGACAGATTTGTGGGGATGACCGGCTTTGGCGCCTCGGGCCCGGCCGACCGGCTTTACGACCATTTCGGCATCACGGACGCCAAGGTGGCAGACGCGGCCCGCGCGCTGCTGTAACGGAAATTTTCATGAACGGAAACGCAAAGCCATGTCTGTGAAGGTTGCGATCAACGGTTTTGGGCGGATTGGGCGGAATGTTCTGCGGGCGATCATCGAATCGGGGCGCACCGATATCGAGGTTGTCGCCATCAACGATCTGGGGCCGGTCGAGACCAATGCGCATCTTCTGCGCTATGACAGCGTGCATGGCCGCTTTCCGGCGCCGGTCG
>NZ_SISK01000014.1 GCF_004310345.1 Paracoccus subflavus
CAACCCTCTCTGAAACGATAACCCCCGATCAGGACAACCATGGCGCGGGGTAGAGCAGCCCGGTAGCTCGTCAGGCTCATAACCTGAAGGTCGTAGGTTCAAATCCTACCCCCGCAACCAATCTTTCCGCGTTATCAAACGCTTATGCGCCGCCCTCCGGGGCGGCGTTTGCGTTTCCAGCCACCGTGGAAGCACTGTGGAAGCAAGAGGGGCCGAAGTCCTTCATATCGCTGCGAAAATCCTTGCCTGCGATGAGCGTTGGTTCCAGTGCCGCTCGACTGGGATCATTCGTCGATACCGGCCGGGATCCCGCTGCCGAAGGCGAGCTCCTGCACAGCAACCCATTTGCGGGGCAGCAAAGCGACTAGGTTCTCTCAACCGACCCTGGCTGCCCGCTCTGACCACGGGCGCCCGTGGAGCCGTCAGCTCCATCCGGCCCCTTTGTGCCTCCGCGGCCACCGCTGCAATAGGTGCTGCCCGCTCCTCCCAATCCCGGCTCGCCTCCTGAACCTTTCACTCCAGGATCTCCGCCTTGGCCACCCGTGCCTCCGGAAATGTCCACAACAAACACTTTGTCCTCGTAAGCTTGCCAAGCTGCGCCACCAAGGCGAACTCTACCGCCCTTGCCGCCCTTACCCCCTATACCGCCGCGGCCACCATTGCCGCCGCGCCCCCCGTCACCTCCGTCACCCCCACCCGCTTTGCAATCAACCAGCGAGTCGGATCCATTCGCGCCATTCTCACCTCGGCCACCCGTCCCCCCCAGTCCGCCCTGACCACCCTTTCCGCCAGACGCCCCTTGATTGACAATTGTAAGTGCTCCGTCACCTGTGATTTCGTCAGCTTCAATGAAGATGAGAGGGGCGTCGGAACCGCCGAGACCGGTCTTGCCGGTCTTTCCAGGCTCACCCGGCTTTCCAGGATAGCCGTTGCGACCGCTTGGCCTTTTTCCTGGCAATCCGTCAGAACCTTTTGGAGCAACTTCAGTGATCGGGTCTGCGATGTCGGAATCGTTAAATTGGACGATCCTAAAGTTGCCAACCAGATGAAGTTTTCTGCTCGCTATAATAAGCCGTCGACCGTGCAGCACCACTTCACCATCAGCCGGAAACTCCAATGCCTCATCGCCAGCGATGTCGATGTTGACGCTTGATGGCGTTTTGTTCTTTTCATACTCTTCTAGGAAATCCGGCATCAGCTTGCCCTCGCTATTCCATTATCTCGAAGCCCACGGTAATGTTAGTTAGGCGGGGAATGCGCCGCCAATTTTTTGAGTGCACCCCAACGACCATATGGTACATTGTCTGGGCCGGAAGAAATGCATAATATCTTCCTCTTGTTTCCGTACTCAATTCGAGCGCCCTCGGTTCTTCTCTTGACCAAACCGGATCAATCTGCTCGAAAAACGTAGTAAAGAAACGCCAGTCATCTGGGCGACTCCTGAAGTCTCCAATAGCGCATCCACTTCGCCGGCGCATTTCGCCATATCCTGGATGAACTACGCTAAACGAGATGGCATTGTTGCCAATGGCCGATGACGGTACAGAGAAACTTGCCGAAACAACCTTAACGTCAGTGACACGTTCGGGAACTGGAGACGGCAGTGACGTGAGCGTGATTGGGATGTACGCTGGATCGACCTCCTCCGTGCCTACGCCGGAAACAATCTGCTGAGCTATTTGGCCATTGAGCGTTTCCATAAAGGCGCGCTCGATCGGATCAATAGAATCCAAGCTCAGTGTGAAAGTTCGACGATAGGTGTCTGCTTCTGTGCGAGTATCCAAGTAGTCCTGAAGCTCACGGCGGGCTGACCGAACCACGGTCTGCACCGAACTGAGGAACTTGTCACGCTCCAGCTCAAGGCGGCCTCTCAGCTCAGCTGAATAGTCCTTCCCAATGCCCGCTGTTGGATCGAAAATTCCAGCATCAATGTTTGCGATAAGCTCGTTCGGGTACTCTAGGACGTCGAGGGGTCCTGTGAGTGGGCGACCCGTTTCAAACAATACACTCTTCTTCAGCAGCTCTACCCTCTCGGCGATGCTCCGCACTTCCAGCTGCCAGACTTCATACGCATTGCTATTCCATCTTGCGTTCTGCTGGTCATTGATTGGATCGACTTGGAGAAGCTCAGAGATATTTATCGATATGTCAGCAATTGTTGCTTCAAGGCCTTCAAGAAGTCTCACGTCTGACTGGAGCTGTGCCGACAATGAGTTGATCTCTCCGTTCGCCGACGCACGCTCCGCGAGGTAGCCTTTCATCACCTCGTCTTCGTTCTCACGATCCGTTAACGAAATCGGGGTCGGGCCAGGCGGCTGTCCCGAGCTCAGGCCATCTGCCTTGCCCACTAGATCGGCGAGGCTGGCAACAAGATTCTTAGTCGCGGTAAACTTGGAGATCGGCTTCCGGTTATCGGGCTCGCCCTCTTTTGGAGGATCGCCTTCGAGCACGGTCTGACCATCGTAAACGACCTGCTTGGCAACATCTTGAGCAGCCAGAAAACTTTGCCAGGAAGACTGAAATGCTCCGATCGCTTGATAAGTTTTCGCGCCTGTCGCAAGAAGGTCGGGGAGCCGAAAAGGTTCGCCTACATTATGACGATAAATCTGATCGCCTGTTAGGGAGAGGCCAGCTGCTGCTGCTCCGGCGACTGCGGGAGTGGCCGCTCCAAAGGAAGCGGCCACCACCACCGCCGCCGCCGCTACAGTTGTCCACTGTTGAACAGACTGAGCGTCTTTGAGCCGTTCAAACTCCCTTCTGGACATCTCTGCAAGGGTCTCAGTGCGCTGACCAATTAGTGTGTCTAGGCGCTGAATGCTTTGAGCCAGCACCTGCAATCGGATATTTGCGTCTGCCATGCGGCGTTCTATTTGGCGCTGCTCGTCCCTGGCTAACGTCAACTGTTGGCGAAGAGCGGTAACGGCTTTCTCCGCTTGATCCTTTTTTGAAGCAGTTGCGACGATGATATTAATTAGTCGATCAAAGACTTCCTTGTTGGCAAGTTCTTCGATATTTGTGGCTTGACTCCAAGCGTCCTGCTTCGGGACAAAGGATGAGCTTCGCCCCTGGAAATCGACATCGTTATCGATGGCGGACAATACAGTCTGGACGGTAAGCAATGGATACGGATCACGCCATTCTGCGAGTGAGTCAACATATGCATCGATAATCTCTACCAACTCACTATGCTTGATTCCATCTTCGTCACGCAAAAAAGGCGCGCGAGAAAAGGTGCGCTTTACCTTTGAGGCATAAAATAGCGGCCACTCCATTTCTTGGTTGAATGTTTGAGCAACTGTCTCTGTCGCGCCCTCGCCAATCGTAGAACTAAATCCTGAGGGGGCTGTTTCAATTTCCACGGAATCGGTGAAGCGTCGCCAGATAGCGTCCGCACTGTCTATCGGCGTAGAGTTTGAGAGGGCTGTCAGCAATACGAACTCAACAATGGCACCGCTACCTTGCGTGAATTGTAAGTCAAATGGTCGGCGTCGCGAGTTTTCGAACTTCAGGGTGTTGGCAACGATGGAGAGCGATCGAGGTTGGCCACTGCCTGAGGGAAGGAGGTTTATCTGAGCATCTCCAGCCACAACGATTTCATCGCCAATTATCCGGATATTTGCATCGACAAAAGAAAGAGGGCTTTCTAAACGCAGTCGGCGAGCGTCAATGGTAAGAGACTTCAGGCCAGTCTTGGCGTTGGCACTGTCTGCTATGAGTGAGCTCGCCGTTGCTTCCGACAAGATGACATTGTCGCCGGTAATGCGGAGGTGGTAGCCATCCGCCTCCTGACGAATTTGCAGATCAAATGCGCTCTCTTCGTTGAAGGAAGGCGCTTCAATGCCGAAAGCACTTGTTTGGAAGTTTGAGCAAGTTCGAGGTTCTTGTGCGACAGCAGGACTTCCGTAGGCCCCGGCGAGAAACGTTGTGATCAGAAGTGCTTGTCTCAAATTGGAGTTTGGCATGGAAAATTCCTCAGCGGCATTCTGTAGTCACGGATCGATCATTACGCGAACGCTTGAGCCGGTAGCGGCACCTTTGAAGTCCACTTCTACGTTCGCTACGACATTGGCTGTGGTAATGGTCGCGCCGCTCGGAAGAGCTTCTGTGGTCTTCTCACCGTTCGGTGATGAGAAATAGTGCACTCGGCCCAAGACAATTGCGTCGCCCACCGGTTCGTAGCTGATCGTGTAGCTCACTGAGCCCAGGTGCGAAGCCACTACTACCTTTGCTCCATACGTGAGCGGTGGTGCGTATGCAGATATGATCCGTGGCATTGGCGACCTCCAACTCAGATGGTCGTTCAAGCTCGCTCGGTCTGTCAACAAGTTCGTAGCTGACGTACTTGCTGTGGAGAAAGACGCCCGGGCGCGTCCCGTAGGGGGCGTGCGTCCGATGTTACGCCGTCACCCTGTCCACGTAGCTCCGAGGGCACACGAATCTTTCCGTTGATCAACTCGAGTGTGACGCGTATGTGTTCGCATATCCGCGAACAAGCGGATTGACAGGGAGTGCAAGCGATGAACCGGCCATGTCCGCCGACGGTGTGACCTTCGGCCAGGCGATTTCGAAGGCCCGCAAGGGGCTCGGTCTCAGCCAGAAGGAGCTCGCAGCGCGCGTGATGAAGGAAGAGGGCGGCGGGTCGATATCCCCGCAGTACCTCAACGACATCGAGCACGATCGGCGCAGCCCCAGCTCGGGGCACCTGATCCGCCAATTCTCCGGCATCCTGAACATACCGGAGGATTACTTGTACGCACTCGCAGGCCGGCTGCCGGATGATCTACGACCGGATGCGTCAACCCCGGACAAGGTCGTCGAGGCCTTCGCCAATTTCAGGAAGACGTTGAAAGAGTAAGGAGGTTCGCATGGTGAAGATGATCCGTGACAACACGGGCCGCTTTGCCGAGCGACCCTTCTACCGCGAGCGGGATCTCGACGATGAATGCGAGCGGCTGATCCGCGATCTCCTCCTGAAGCGCAAGAAGAAGGTCGAGTATCCGGTTTCGACCGAGGATCTGACCGTGCTGATCGAGATGAACGATGCGGAGCTCGACAGCTGCACAGACCTGTCAGCGTACGGTGCCGACGTAGAAGGGGTGACCGAGTTTTTCCCCGACCGCGGGCCGAAAGTCTCCATCTCGGAAGGCATCGCCGCCGATGATCGGCGCGAGAATCGCTTCCGCACCACGCTCACCCACGAGTTCGGGCACGTGAAGTTCCACGGGCCTCTCTGGGCGCAGAAGTTCGCCAACGGCGACCTGCTCGAGCGCGGCGTGAATGCGAACAAGGCGATCTCCAAGCGCGACAACATCTTGGACGCCCCGCAATCCGACTGGATGGAATGGCAGGCCGGCTATATCAGCGGCGCGCTGCTGATGCCGGCCACGCCGGTCCGTCGCCTCGTGTCCGACTACTGCAGTCCGCGCGAGCTGCATGGCGATATCCATGTTTCGACCGAGCATGCCGCGCGGCTGATCCAGATGGTCATGGAGCGTTTCGCGGTTTCCGAAGAGGCCGCGCGCATCAGGCTTCTGAAGCTGAACCTGATCACTTCGGCACGCGGACAGCCATCGCTCTTCGGCCGCTGATCGCGAATCCGCGGAAGTGCGTATTTTTTCGATTGACTCCCCTCCGGCACGATATACGCTGATTAGCAGATCAGCCGATAAATGGAATCGCCAGAAAGGAGATCGCTGTGACTGCACTGTCCGCCTTCCTTCGCAAGACGCCCGGCGAGGCGCTGCGCGAATACTTCGACCGGCCGGAGATCGGCTTGCCCACCGAGTTCGACTGGCCCGCATCGGACGCCGACCTCTCCGGGCCGCTTCTCGGCGCCATCGAGCAGATGTCCCGCTTCCAGCGCGACCGGATCTCGAACGACGCCGAGCGCGTCCATACCCTGTCCGACGAGCCGGGGCAGGCCGCGATCTACAGCGTGGCCGAGGATCCCGCCCTCCTCGACGGGCTCGCGAACCCGCACGCGCGGTCGCTCTGGATGTTCCTGAACGCGCAGGACCGCTTTCGTCATGCCGAGGAAGTTCGCTTCACGGTGGACCGCCGTCGCGGGCGGATGTGGGCCGGCTACATGACCGACGCCGGATGCGTCGTGCAGCGCGACGCGTCGGCCCGCCACGCCTTCGTCTCCGCGATCAAGCAGTTCTCGGGCGCTGCCCATGCCCATGTCGACATCTTCGACCGGGTGAGGACGCCCCATGAGGGCGACGAATGCGACCTGGTGCAGGTGACGATCTACCGCGAGGGACGGCCCGACGATCTGCTCCGCTTCGACGACAAGGGGTTGCTTGTCCGGCAGGCCTATCGTCCCGTGTTCGAGGCCGCAGTGACCTACGAGCCCGCGACCGGCGGCATTGAGGTGATCGCCAACGACAAGGCGACACGAAGCGAGATCGTGAAGGCGACGGTCACGCACCTCCTCGGCATCGAGTTCAAGGAGAACCGCCTGCCGCTGCGCTGCTATGATCTCTCGGTGCTTCTGAACCCGTATGATTTCCCGGTCGATCCGGAGGACGGGATCGAGGGCGTCGACGTGCGCGAAATGCGGCTGATGCCGATCGACGACAGCGACTTGAGGGTGACGCTGGAGAAGCCCGCTCGCGCCGACGAGAAGATCTGGACAAAGGCGGAGGAGCGGTTCGGAGATCGCACGCCCCTGAGCGAGGGGTATGTGGTCACGCGGGCCAAGATCGCCGTGAAGCTCGCCCGCCGCCCGGGAGGCGACAGGCGGCGCACGCTGACCCTGACGATCACCTGGCCGCATGGCTGCGATCTGAAGGATCGCACCGCGACCGAGCAGATGATCGGCGAGAAGTACCTGCGGCGCTGGGGGATCCTGGTCGATGACCTGCAGCTCTTCGAGGATTGATCCCGCCGCCCGCCGACTGCTCTCGTCGATCGCCGGAACCCGCGATGCGCGGGTTTCGGCCATGGCGCTGGCGCATATGCGCGGCGCCGGCAAGACGCTGATGGATGCCGGACTGCTCGTGCAGCGCGGCAGCGCAATGTCTGTCGTTGCCGAGGACGATCTGGACGACACCCCGACGTCCGTCATCGCCCACCCGATCACGGGGCAACATGGGCATCTCGGCAATGCGGCCTGGCATAACGAACAGGCGAGCGCCCGCCGCCGGGTCTATGCGCTGGACATGGCAGCATCAGCTCGACGGGTGGTCGCCCGGCTCGATTGTTCGCTCGGCGAAGACCCGGTGCCTTACCTCGACGGCGCTGTGCTGGATTTCGGGACGGCGCGGCTGCCGAAGCGAAGGGCACGTGTAGGGATCTGGGTCGCCCGCGGTCTGACGACGCCGGCCGTGTTCGAGGAGTTCCGCCAGCTCGTTGCGCGCCGGCCGGCCGATGGGCTTCGGGTGGTCCTCGTTCTCGACCCTCCGGCCCGGAACCGCTTCCGCTTCATCCGGGGCCACGAGTTCGTCGCGCTGGCGGATGTGGTCGATCATGAAGATGGGCTCGCCGTCGCCCCGGAAGTCCTGAGCGCACGCCTGCTGAAGGGACCGTCGCATAGAGGACCTGTATGGGTCTCCGGCGACGGCGGCGTGCTGATCGTGCACGGCAGGTGGCACGAGTTCACCGGCGGCAAGCAGAAGATCGCCGTCGCCATGCTTGCGGAGGCCAAGCTTGACGGGGATCCGGTGCTGCCCGTCGCGCGCATCCTCGAGGAGGCCGAGTGCGGCCCCTCCGTGAAGCGACTGAAGAATCTCTTCGACGGCCACCCCACGTGGCAGGAGGTCATCCGGGAGAGCGGCTCCAGCGCTTGGCTCGAGGTGTGACGCCACCAAGAATCACGACGATCAGGCCGTCCTTCGGGGCGGCCTTTTTCCTTTTTGCGGGCCCCGATCTGCATTCCTCCCGTCTCCCCTCCCTCCGCCCTCCCGATCTCCTCCCCTCGCACACCCCAGTCTCGTTCGCAGGCATTCGGCCAATCGCGAAGGAGACGACGATGTCAGTCACGCATCTCAACCAGGTCGAGCTGGCGGCTCGATGGAAGATCAGCCCGCGCACGCTGGAGCGCTGGCGTTGGACCGGTGAGGGCCCCGCCTTCATCAAGATCGGCGGCCGGGTCGTTTACCGGCTCGAGGATGTCGAGGCCTACGAGGCCAACCGGCACTGCTCGAGCACGGCCGACAAGCCCGCCGTGAAGCTGGCGTGAGGGGGCTGCCATGACGATCCCCAACCGCATCACCCTCGACGACCTTCCCACCATGCCGGTCGGCGAAATCGCCGCTCTGCCGGGCGACCAGCTGGCGCTCCTGAAGCAGGAAGCCGACGAGCGGCTGCGCGCCGCGAAGACCCTCGGCGACTGGCTCGATGGCGCCATCGCGCTGAAGTACGGCGATCAGGCGCAGGCTGCTCGCCGCGCCGAGGGCAAGGATACCGGCACGGTCCGGCTGCAGGACGGCCCGGTCACCGTGGTCGCGGAGCTCGCCAAGCGAGTCGATTGGAACCAGGCGACGCTCGCCAACCTGGTCGAGCGCATCCGGGCCGATGGCGCCGATCCCGCCGAGTACGTCGACATCGCGTTCAGCGTCCCCGAGCGCAAGTACACCGCTTGGCCCAAGGACATCCGCCAGGAGTTCGAGCCCGCGCGCACGGTCCGGACGGCCAAGCCGAAATTCCGGCTGCTGCTCGGCGAGGAGGCGCGCTGATGGCCATCTCGCTCGCATCCCTGCAAACATCGACGGTGCTGCGCCCGCCGCGCGTGCTGATCCATGGCGTCGCCGGCATCGGCAAGTCCACCTTCGCCGCGTCCGCCGACGCGCCGGTGTTCGTCCTCACCGAGGACGGCCTCGGCAAGCTGCAGGTGCCGCATTTCCCGCTGGCGACGAGCTACGCCGAAGTCGCCGAGGCGCTCGACGCCCTGCTCGACGAAGACCATGCCTATTCAACGGTGGTCGTCGATAGCGTGGACTGGCTGGAGCCGCTGATCTGGGCCGAGGCCTGCCGGCGCAACGGTTGGCAGTCGATCGAAAGCCCCGGCTTCGGCAAAGGCTATGCCGAGGCGCTGACCATCTGGCGCGAGTACATCGACAAGCTGAACGCGCTCCGCGACCGGAAGGGCATGGCGGTCATCCAGATCGCCCACACCGACATCAAGCGCTTCGACAGCCCCGAGCACGAACCCTACGACCGGTACGTGATCAAGCTGCAGGCCCGCGCCTCCGCGCTGCTGCAGGAGCACTCGGACGTCGTGCTCTTCGCCAACTACCGGATCTCGGTGAGCAAGTCCGACGTGGGCTTCAACAAGAAGGTGACCCGGGCGCTCGGGTCCGGCGCGCGCGTCATGCACACCGAAGAGCGCCCCGCCTTCCTCGCCAAGAACCGCTACGGCCTGCCGGAAACCCTCCCGCTCGAGTGGTCGGAGTTCCTGGCCGCCATGCCCCAATCCGCCTGATTACGACTGAAAGGACAACACGATGGCACGTTTCGACACCGCCTTTGACGCCGCCGGCATCGAGCCCACCACCGCCCACGAGATCCTGCCCGCGGGCAAGTACCGCGCCCAGATCGTCGAGAGCGAGATGCGCGTCACGAAGAACGGGATGGGGAAGTATCTCTGGCTGATGCTCGACATCCTCGAGGGGCCGCAGCAGGGCCGCAAGGTCTTCGACCAGCTGAACCTCGTGAACGCCAACCCGACCACGGTCGAGATCGCGCAGCGCACGCTGTCGGCGATCTGCCACGCCACGGGCAAGCTGCAGGTGAACGACAGCGAGGAGCTGCACCTGATCCCGATGACGATCCAGGTCGGGGTGAAGCCCCCGAAGGACGGCTACGGCGAGCGCAACACGATCCGCTACCTGGTGCCGGAGGCCCCGGCGCAGGCGACCCCGCCGAAGCCCGCCGCCACGCAGCCGACCAGCGCGCCCGCGCAGTCGGCGCCCGCCCGCCCGGCCACCGCACCCTGGAACCGCAAGAGCTGACGCCCTCGGCCGCCGCGGGCTGAGACTTGGCTCGCGGCCCGGACATCGCCAGACCGAGAGACAGACCATGACCAACACCACCGACGCGGCCTGCGTGGCCGCGAACGCCCCCGGCTTGCCTGACGACACCCGGCGCCTGATCGAGATCGAGGACGCCATCGCGAAGATCCGCACGCAGATCGCGACCGCCGATCTGACGCGGCAGCGGACGGCGAAGCCGATCGACCCCGACTGGTTTCACCGCGCGCGCACGGCGCTGCGCCACCTCAATCGCGAGCGCGCCGAGATCGTCGCCCGTCAGGGCGGCCGCCGCCGGCGCGAACGGCTCAAGGACATGATCATCGCCGTCCTGCGCGAACGCCATGACAGCGCCGCCTGGACCGCGGTGCTGGCGGAGGCGCGGGTGCGGCTCGAGCGGGAGGAGGCATGCTGATGGCAGAGCTTCCCGAACCCCCGACGCCGACCCTTTCCGCGATCTATGCCTCCTACGAGGCCCGGCAGGGCGACGGTTTCCGCGACCACCTCGGCGCCTCGCTGATCGGCAAGTCCTGCGCTCGCGCGCTCTGGTATGACTTCCGCTGGGCGACGCCCGCGCGGCACGCGGGCCGCATCCTGCGGCTGTTCGAGACCGGCCAGCTGGAAGAGGCCAGGCTCGTCCGCGACCTGCGCGCCACCGGTGCGACGGTGCTGGAGGTCGATCCCGAGACCGGGCGACAGTTCCGCGTCGAGGCCCATGGCGGGCATTTCGGCGGCTCGCTCGATGCGGTCGCCCTCGGTCTGCTCGAGGCGCCGAAGACCTGGCACGTCGTCGAGTTCAAGACGCATTCGGCGAAGAGCTTCGCCGAGCTGGTCGCCAAGGGTGTCGTGCTCGCCAAGCCCCAGCACGCCGCGCAGATGCAGGTGTACATGCACCTGACCGGCATCACGCGGGCGCTCTACGTCGCGGTCTGCAAGGACACCGACGCGCTGCACATCGAGTGTGTTCCGGCCGACCCCGAGACGGGCGAGCGCCTGCTGGAAAAGGCGCGGCGGATCATCTTCGCCCAGCATCCGCCCGAGCGGATCAGCGCGGATCCCGCCTGGTTCGAGTGCCGGTTCTGCGACCACCACGGGCTCTGCCACGGCGAGGACGCCGCGGCTGTCACCTGTCGGTCCTGCCTGCATTCGACACAGGTCGAGGGCGGTTGGCACTGCGCACGTCACGGTCGGCAACTCGACCCTGCCGACCAGCGCCGCGCCTGCGCCCGGCACCTGTTCATCCCAGATCTCGTCCCCGGCGAGGTGAGCGACGCAGGCGAGGACTTCGTCTCCTACCGCATGCGCGACGGCTCGGCCTGGACCAACGACGCCCGCAAAGAGGAGGCCGCCGCATGCTGACCCTGCGCCCCTACCAGCAGGCCGCGATCGCCTCGATCTACGGCTATTTCGAGAAGGAGAGCGGCAACCCGCTCGTCGTGATCCCCACGGCCGGCGGCAAGAGCCTCGTCATGGCCGCCTTCATCGACGGCGTTCTCAAGGCCTGGCCCGATCAGCGCGTGCTGGTCGTCACCCATGTGCGCGAGCTGATCGCGCAGAACCATGCCGAGATGCTGGGGCTCTGGCCCGAGGCGCCTGCGGGCATCTACTCGGCCGGGCTCGGCCGCCGCGACGCGCGGGCCCGGATCCTCTTCGCCGGCATCCAGTCGATCCACGACAAGGCGACGCGCATCGGCCATGCCGATCTGGTGCTGATCGACGAGGCCCATCTCATTCCGGGCCGGTCGAACACCATGTATCGCCGCTTCCTCACCGACCTGCAGGCGATCAACCCCGCGCTCAAGGTGATCGGTCTGACCGCGACGCCATTCCGGCTCGACAGCGGCATGCTGCACGAGGGCGAGAACGCGCTCTTCACCGACATCGCCTACGAGGTGTCGGTCCGGGACCTGATCGATCAGGGCTATCTCTCCCCGCTCATCTCGAAGCAGACCAAGACCCGCCTCGACGTGACCGGCGTGGGATCGCGCGGCGGCGAGTTCATCGCGCGCGATCTCGAGGACGCGGTCGACCAGGACGCGATCACGCGCGCGGGCGTGGCCGAGGTGATCGCCCATGGCGAGACGCGCCGGTCCTGGCTCGCCTTCTGTTCCGGCGTTCGCCACGCAACCCATGTCGCCGAGGAGTTCCGCCGCCGCGGGGTGAGCTGCGCGACCATCTTCGGCAAGACGCCCAAGGACGAGCGCGACCGGATCATTGCCGCCTTCAAGCGCGGCGAGATCAGGGCGCTGGCCTCGATGGGCGTGCTGACGACGGGCTTCAACGCGCCGGCCGTTGACCTGATCGCCATGCTCCGGCCCACGAAGTCGGCCGGGCTTTATGTCCAGATGGCCGGTCGGGGCACGCGGCTCGCCGAGGGCAAGGAGAACTGCCTCGTTCTCGATTTCGCGGGCAATGTCCGGCGGCATGGCCCCATCGATCTGGTGCGGCCAAAACGGCCGGGGGGACCGGGCGACGGGCCGCCACCCACGAAGATCTGCCCGAAATGCGGGACCATCGTGGCCATCGCGGCGCTCGAATGCCCCGACTGCGGTTTCGAGTTCCCCGGCCGCGAGGTGAAGCTCGAGCCGACCGCCTCGACGCTGGAGGTGCTGTCCACCGGCAAGCCGCAGTGGGTCGGCGTCACCGACGTCACCTTCAGCCGCCACGAGAAACGCGGCGGGCGGGTCTCGCTGAAGGTCACCTACCGCTGCGGGCTCGCCTTCCACACGGAATGGGTCTGCTTCGAGCACGAGGGCTATCCGCGCCGAAAGGCCGCGAGCTGGTGGCGCGAGCGGGCGCCCGAGTTGGAGGTGCCCGAGTCTGTCGACGAGGCGCTCCTGCTGGCCAACCGGCTGCGTCGCCCGACCGAGATCGCCGTCCGCCCCGCGGGCCGCTTCACCGAAATCACCGCCTACAGGTTCGCCCCATGCCTTACGTCCGTGCCGGGCTCTGCGCCGTCTGCCATCGAGAACCCCGCGGCTGGGGCTGGTTCGACGCGCGCTTCCGCGTCTCCGACCCGCGGCGCGACACGAGCCGCAGAGAACTCTGCAGCCGGTTTTGCCAGGACATCTGCCAGCGGAGGTCGGGCATGATCGATCCGACCCCCAATGAGACGGCGGCCATGGTCGAGGGCGGAAAGGCCGGCGGCGCCTATCTCGACAGCCTCGGCCGGACCGATCTCGCCCAACTCAGCGAGGAGGAGTGGGACACCTTCGTCGAGGTGATCGTCACCGGCTACTGCGACCACCTGCGCGACCTGGCGGCGAAGGACCGTGCACGGCTCGACGGCATGATCCCGGAGGTGCCCTTCTGATGGCGGACACCTCGTGGATGGCGCGCGTCGGCGCGCGTCTCGTGACCAACGGCTACGCGATCCTGCCGATCGCGCCCGGCACCAAGAAGCCCGGCCAGTTCGCCCGCGCGGGCTGGCACGACTACCCGCAGTGGAACCGGCATGCGAGCCGCGCCACGACTGAGCTTGAGGTCGCGACCTGGTCCAGCTGGCCCAACTGCGGCGTCGGGATCGTCGGCGGTGCGGTCGCCGCGCTCGACATCGATATTGCCGAGGATGGCGAGCTGGCGCTCCGCATCGAGCGGCTGGCCCGCGAGCGGCTGGGCGACACGCCCGCGCTCAGGATCGGCAAGGCACCGAAGCGGCTGCTGGTCTATCGCTCGCGAGAGCCCTTCGCCGGGATCCGGCGCACGCCGCTCGAGGTGCTCTGCCTCGGACAGCAGTTCGTGGCCTATGCCAAGCATCCCGATACCGGCCAGCCCTATGCCTGGCCGGACGAGGGGCTCGCGGATCTCGACATCGAGAGCCTGCCCGAAATCGACGCGGAAAAGGCGGCGGCCTTCCTCGACGAGGCGCTGGCGCTGATCCCGCCCGAGCTGCGCCCGAAGAGCCTCGGTGCGAAGGGGGCGAACGGGGCCGGGCATCAGTGTCTGCCGGCGCACGCGCAGGCCGGTACGCTGGCCGCGATCCGGAGCGCGCTCGCCTGGTTGCCGAACGCCGAGCTCGACTACGACAGCTGGATGCGCATCGGCATGGCGCTGAAGGGCGCGCTGGGCGAGGAGGGTGCTGCTCTCTTCGCCGAGTGGTCGGCGCAGGCGGCCAAGAACGACCCGGCCGCGACGGCGAAGGCATGGGCGAGCTTCAAGCCCGCGCGGATCGGCGCCGGCACGATCTATCACCTCGCGATGGAGAAGGGCTGGCGCCCCGACCCCGACCTGCTGCTAGACGGCAGCCAGAAGGTCTGCGCGGGCGACGAACATCCCGCGGCGGGCCTCCTCGCGCGGCTCGCCCAGCCCGATGCCCCGATGCCGATCCTCCCGCCTGCGCCATCGTTCACGCTGACGATCCCGGGCGGGCTCGTGGGCGATCTCGCGCGGTACATGATCGACACCGCACGCAGACCGCAGCCGCTTCTCGCGGTGGGCGCCAGCCTATGCGCTCTCGGCGCGCTGATGGGGCGGCGCTACCGCACGATGACCGACCTGCGCACGAATCTCTACATCGTCGGCATTGCGGACAGCGGGTCGGGCAAGAACCACGCCCGCGAGGTCGTCAACGAGCTGTTCTTCGAGGCCGGGCTCGCGCACCACCTCGGCGGCAACAAGATCGCCTCCGGCGCGGGGCTCCTGACCGCGCTCCACCGTCAGCCCGCGATCCTCTTCCAGATCGACGAGTTCGGGATGTTCCTCTCGGCGGCGGCTGACCGCAAGCGCAGCCCGCGCCACATCACCGAGATCCTCGACAACATGACCGAGCTCTACACTGCGGCCAGCGGGGTCTTTCTCGGCGCGGAATACGCGAACCGGGACGGCTCGAACGAGCGCCGCGACATCGTGCAGCCCTGCCTCTGCGTCTACGGCACTACGACGCCGCTGCATTTCTGGGGGGCGCTGCAGGGCGCCAATGTGGTGGACGGCTCGCTCGCCCGGCTCATCATCCTCCCGAGCGAGGAGGACTACCCGGACGAGAACCGCCGTGCCGGGCTCCGGAGATCGCCCCGGCCGCTGATCGAGGGGCTGCAGCGGCTCGCCGAAGGCGGCAGCCAGGCCAGCGGCAACCTCGCCGGCCGGACATCCGGACCAGCGACCGCGGTCGATCCGATGACCGTGCCGATGGACGGCGACGCGCAGGCGCGCTTCGACGCGCTGGGTGAGGAGATCACAGCCGAGCTCAGGGCCGCGGCCGGCACATTTCAGACGCCGATCCTCGCCCGGATCGGGGAGAACGCGGCCAAGGTCGCGCTCGTCCTGGCCGTGGGGCGGGATGCGGTCCACCCCGTCATCCGTGTCGAGGATGCCCTCTGGGCCATCGATTTCGTGCGCCATTTCGCCCGGCGCACCATCGACGCCGTCGAGCGCCACGTCGCCGACACCGAGACAGAGGCGCATCTGAAACGCGTGCGCGAGATCATCCGCAAGGCCGGGTCGGCAGGCGTCACCAAGTCCGAGCTGACCCGCGCCTCGCAATGGCTCCGGGCGCGCGACCGCGATGACATCCTGCTCACGCTGGTCGAGAGCGGTGACATCGTCACGGTGGAGCAGGAGACCGGGGGTCGGAAGGCCATGCGCTTCCGGGCGCTGCGTTGAGGGCCGGGACGATGCTTCCTTCAACGGCCCCCATCCTTCATTTGAAGGAAGTACCCGCCCAAGCCTCCGTCCTGGAACGGAAATCCGGCGCGGCGGACTTCTTTCAATATTTCACGCAGAGACCCTCGCGCGCGTGGATGGGGAGCGACGCCACACACATACCCCATGAAATAACTGAAATATTGAAAAAAGAGATTTATCCTCATTCTGCCAATGGCTTGCGTCCCCACTTCCTTCAAGCGGACGGAGTGAAGCCATTGAAGGAAGCGCCGGGCGCTCCCGGCATCGACAACGTGACCGTGACCAGACCTCGCGATCCCGGTCCGGGCGCGCGTGCTGCCCTCACCAGGCAGCCGTGCCGCCTCGGCCTCTCACTCGAAGAGGAGGTCGTCATGGACCGCTCCCCACACATCGCCCCGGCGCCTCTCACGGCTGCCGGCAATCTCGACCGCTGCATTCTCGCGCTGGATCTCGGCACCAGCACCGGCTGGGCGTTGCGCTCGGCCGAAGGGCTGATCACCAGCGGGTCCGCGAGCTTCAGGCCCGGCCGCTATGACGGTGGCGGTATGCGCTATCTGCGCTTCACCAACTGGCTGACCGAGATCGATCGCCTGTCCGGGCCGATCGCCGCGATCTGGTTCGAGGAGGTGCGCCGCCACGCCGGAACCGATGCGGCCCATGTCTATGGCGGGCTCATGGCCACGCTGACAGCTTGGGCCGAACTGCGCGGCGTGCCATATGCCGGCGTTCCGGTCGGCACGATCAAGCGTTACGCCACCGGAAAGGGCAACGCGCCGAAGGAGGCGATGATCGCGGCGGCCCGCGCCCGAGGCTTCAGCCCTGCCGACGACAATGAGGCCGACGCCATCGCGCTCCTGCTCTGGGCGATCGAGACGAACGGGGGTGTCGCATGAGGTGGCACCCCAAGGGCTACGGCGGCCATCGCTGGGATCCGGACCAGGTGAAGCGTGAGGGCTGGCGTGAGCAGGGTCTGCTCGCCGTCTTGCTCGAGGACGCGCGTCTGACCTGGCCGGAGCGGGAACTCGTCCGCCAGCTGGGTGAAAAGCTTTACGGCCCGCGCCCCTCCGACGAGGGAGGGCGCCATGGATAAGTGGACCCCGTCCCTCGTCGAGGCCCGTCTCGCTGAGGCGGCCTTCGTGCTCAAGCGCCTGCCCGAGCCGCGACGGCAGGGCTACTTCAGCACATGGCCCGAGATCGTCCACAGCTTCGCCGACAAGGTGGGCCAGGAGCCGAAGCCCATGCGGGTGCTGCCCTCGCCGCAGGCGATCAGCCGGATGGAGGAGACGCTGACCTGGACCGCGTGCCTCGACCCCGTCGACGGCAAGATCGTCTGGATGCGCGCCCATGGCGAGCGGTGGAAGACCATCTGCTGGACGGTCGGACTGCAGCGCTCGGCCGCCCACCAGCACTGGCTCTACGGGCTCTGCGTGATCTCGCTGAGGCTCAACCGGCGGCGGTTCAACCGCAACCTGTCGAAGCGGCGCGTGATCGAACTGGCCGGTGGCGCGTAGCTCTGCGCGCCACAGGGGAAGGTGTGCGGCGGACAGTTTTCGACGGGACAGAAAACCGGTTCAGGGGCTAGGTTCGGGATAAGCTCGGGAGAGGCGCGCGCGGCGCGGTCCCGAGCGAAACCATCCTTTCGTTGGCAGGTCTGTTGGAAAAGGAAAGGCGCTGATCCTTTCCTTGCGGGCCGCTGTCCGCCTCCGCCAAGCCCCCTCAGCCGACTTCGCGGTTCCTTCCTGGCGATATTCGTATGCTGGCGGGCGAAGCGCGGGACATCGCCAGCGACAGGGTCGGATTTTTGGGAAGCCACCCGGAAGCCGGGCCCGCTCGCGCCCCGCGCAAACACCAATGAACGCTGGCCTTCCGACCGGACACCGCTGGTGCCCGCTGGACCCCGCTTGGAGTCCAGCCCGGCATCCGGAGTCCGGAAGCCACCGGCATCCACCCGACCGAGGAACCTTGCCCACCATGACGCTGAGCTTCGCCCCGCACGCGATCGAGACGTGGCCGCTGGCCAAGCTCCAGCCCTACGCGAAGAACGCGAAGGCGCACGGGCCGAACCAGGTCGCCAAGATCGCCGCCAGCATGGCCGAGTTCGGCTGGACCGTGCCCTGCCTCGTCGCAGAGGACGGTGAGCTGATTGCGGGCCACGGCCGGGTGCTGGCCGCGACGCAGCTCGGGCTGACCGAGGCGCCGGTGATCGTGCTGGGCCACCTGACCGAGGCGCAGCGCCGGGCCTATCGCATCGCGGACAACAAGCTCACGGAACTCGGCACCTGGGACGAGGCGCTGCTGTCGGCGGAACTGAACGACCTGCTGGCCGACGACTTCGACCTGTCGCTGGTCGGCTTCTCCGACGGCGAGTTGGACAAGCTGCTGGCCTACGTCGCGGAAGATGACGGGCAAGAAGGTGGCGCTGGGGGCTCCGTGCCGCCGGTAACCATCCCGGAGCCACCGCGCAATCCAGCATCACGAACCGGGGATCTCTGGATCCTCGGCGACCATCGCCTCCTGTGCGGCGACAGCACCAGCGCGGTCGACGTGCGCCGCCTGATGAACGGCGAGCGGGCGATCCTGTTTGCGACCGACCCGCCGTATCTGGTTGATTACGACGGGTCCAACCATCCGACCCGCAACAAGGACTGGTCCGCGTCCTATGGCACCACGTGGGACGACTCCTCGCAGGGCGCCGAACTCTACGACGGCTTCATCGCGGCTGCGGTTGCGGAGGCCATCACGGACGACGCCGCCTGGTACTGCTGGCACGCCTCGCGCCGCCAGGCGATGCTGGAGGCCTGCTGGGAGAAGGCCGGCGCCTTCGTCCACCAGCAGATCATCTGGGTGAAAGACCGCGGTGTCCTGACCCGGTCCCACTACCTCTGGAAGCACGAGCCCTGCTTCATGGGCTGGCGCCGCCCGAACCGGCCGCCGAAGGTGGCGGAGGAAACGCTGCCGTCGACCTGGGAGATGCCGTCCTTAGCGAAGGACGAGCGCCCCGACCACCCGACGCCGAAACCGCTCGATGCTTTCGGGATCCCCATGCGCCAGCACGTCGCCCGCGGCGGGCTCTGCTACGAGCCATTCTCGGGCTCGGGTTCGCAGATCATGGCGGGCGAAGCCAACGGCCGCCGCGTCTTCGCGATGGAGATCAGCCCGGCTTACATCGACGTCGCCGTGGAACGCTGGCAGGCCGAAACAAGCGGCGACGCGATCCTCGATGGGGATGGCCGGACCTTCGCGCAGGTGAGGACCGAGCGGCTGGGCGACGACACCGAGCCCCCGGCCACGGACGCCGCCCCAGAAACCGCGCGAAAGCGCAAGACCGCAGCATGAAGCAGTCCCGCCTCATGTCGCTGGTCGAGTCCGTCGCCAACGTGATCGTCGGCTACGGCGTCGCGGTCGTCACGCAGATCCTGATCTTCCCGATCTTCGGCCTGCACACGACGCTGGCGCAGAAGCTGAAGATGGGCGCGGTCTTCACCGTGGTGAGCATCGCGCGCTCCTTCGCGCTGCGGCGGCTGTTCGAGGAAATCCGGAGTCGGACCCACCATCGATCCTGACGTCTCCCTCTGCCTTGGGAGGCATCGCCCGACCGACGCCCTATGCTAATGTTCACGTCTCCAAAGATGACAGGGCACCCATCTCTGCGTAGATATGTGGCATGCTCCGGAAATTTCGCAATCAGAGTGAAGACCAGATGCAAAGGCAAATCCGTGCTGCAACTGAGCGGCATGGAGCCGAACTGCACGAAAAGGTTCGAATTGCTGATATTATCGATATCAATGCACTAGATCTGCGAAGCCTCGGCACATACGCATTGCAGGCTCACTTCGACTTCGTATTGATCGACGAGGACTATGAAGCGGTCGTTGCCATCGAGTTCGACGGGCCGGGGCACAACCCAGCCAACGATAGCAAGAAGGACTCGATATGCCTCCAAGCGGACCTGCCTCTCATTCGCGTGTATGGCTTCGAGCAGGTTCGGGACATCAATGAGATAACGATCACCCGGTATCTGGTCGAACTGGTATTCCACGCCCGTGCATTCCTGAGGATGAAAGAGGAAGGCGTGATCGCACGGGACGAGCCTTTCATGCTAAGCGGCTTCCTAAAAGCTGATGCCAAACACATATTCGACAGCGAGTTCGATTTCGTTGCAAATGCGAATGGGAAGCTCACAAGAGCGCTGCAGAGGGGCGGGTTGGCGTCCGAGCCACTGCCGCACTTGAGTATAAGTCGGATAACGTTGCGGGCACCAGATGGGCGCATTCGATCTTTCGTCAGCATAAACTCGTCAAAGGGGGCAATTGTCGGCAGCGCCAGCCTGCGCGTGACTTTGTCATCACCGGGGTTTCTTTCCAACATTGGGACTATCGCAGCAGAGATTGCTGAGTTTGCAAACGGAATGGCGGCCGACGACCTGCTTGAGAACATTCGTCTCATCTCAGATGGCTTTGGACATGTAGTTACCAGCGCAGACGAAGTGCTCGCGGAAATCCGGACTTTGGGACCCTTGGGCTACACATTGGTGATGGGCGGCGGCGGAAGCCGCACCACCGCCGACCTCATGGGAGCATTCGCTCAGGGCAAAGGCGGTAAGCTGTTCTAGTTTTTGCCCGCCAAACGGTAGGTCCGCCCGCGCCCCTCGATCTTCTCGGAGGTGATCGTCAGGCCCAGCTTCTTCTTCAGCGCGCCCGACATCGCGCCACGAACCGTGTGCGGCTGCCAGCCCGTTTGGGCGACGATCTCGTCGATGGTCGCGCCGCCCTCTGCGCGGAGCATCTCGATCAGGGTTTCCTGCTTGGTGCCCTTCCGGCGCTGGACCGGGGCGGTCGGCGCTTCCGCCGGCGGCGTCTCGTCCTGCTCGTCCGTGATCCCGAGGGTGCTGTAGGCCAGCGGGGTGGCACGCAGCGTGATCGGGCCGCGCTCATCGTCGTGCCGCCAGACGGTATTGAGGTCCGTGGCTGCGATTTCCTCGATCAGCTCCTGCTTGAGGAGGCTCTTGCAGACGTTGCCGACGGCGCCGCCCTTGAGGCTGGCGGTGACGGGAAACACCGCCCCGTCTTCGCGCGCGCAGGCGGTGGACAGGATGACGGCTTGGGCGTCGGAAAGCTGAATCTGGGTCATGGGGTCGTCTCCTTGCTCGAGGCCCGCGTCATGCGGCGCCTTCTACGACCCCGAGCCGCGCAGGGCGCGCGGCGGGAGTTCCGGCAGCGCCGGAGATCAGCGGGCGTGCTCGCCCTCGCCGAAGGCGCTGTCGGTAATGCGCTTCAGGAGGCTGGCGTAGTGTTCGAGGGTGCCGACCATGGCCCAGCCCACCACTTCGGGGTGGCAGTTGAAATGGTCGTCGCTCAGCGCCTGCAGCCGGGCGAGCATCTCGTCGATCTCGGCCTTCTTGCCGATGAAGGCCGCGAGCGCGGCTTCCTTGTTCCGGCGCGCCTTCTCGGCGCGGAGTTCGTGGCGCGGGGTGGTGATCGGGTTCAGGCGCGTGGTCATCGGGGTGGCTCCTTGGTGAGTTGCATCGTCCTTCTGAACGGACGTTCGCTCCGGTCGCGACGCTTATCAACTCGATAAGCACATGATCTTGAATGATAATCGGAGCCGTCGATGCAGGGCATGAGCGAGCGCCAGTACGCCGCGCATGTCGGGCTGTCGCGGGGCGCGATCCAGAAGGCGAAGACCGCCGAACGGCTGGTCCTCTATCCCGACGGCAGCATCAACGCAGCCGCCAGCGACGCGCGGCGGGCGGAAACGACAGACCCGTCGAAGACGAGGAAACCGCCCGCGCCGAAGCTGAAGCCCGTCTCCGAGGCTGCGGTGGCCGCTGTCGGCGACACGCTACGCGAACAGGGGCTGGCGGTTCCGGCGGTGGGCGGCGGCACGACCTTCCTGCAGGCCAAGACCGCGAACGAGGTGCTGAAGGCGCAGGAGCGGCGCATCCGGCTGCAGAAGCTGAAGGGGGAGTTGATCGAGCGCGCGCGCGCGCTGGCGCTGGTGTTCCGGCTGGCGCGGGAGGAACGCGACGCATGGGTGACCTGGCCTGCACGCGCGGCGGCGCTGATGGCGGCCGAGCTCTCGGCCTCGTGCAGCGACGCGACAGGCCAGCAGATCGCCGTGGAGCCAGCCGCGATGCAGAAGGTCCTGGAGAAACATGTACGCGCCCACCTCGACGAACTCGCCGAGGTCCGGCCCGACTTCCGGTGATGATGACGCACTGACGGAGTTCGACGGCGCGGGCGAGATCCTGCGCGCCTGGGGCAACGGGCTGCGGCCCGACCCGGACCTGACCGTCTCGGAATGGGCGGACCGGCACCGGATGCTCTCGGGACGCGCCTCGGCCGAGCCTGGGCGGTACCGGACCGTGCGCACGCCCTACATGCGCGAGATCATGGACCGGCTGTCGCCCGGCGATCCCACGCAGCGGATCGTGTTCATGAAGGCCGCGCAGGTCGGCGCGACCGAGGCCGGGAACAACTGGATTGGGTTCGCGATCCACCAGGCGCCGGGCCCGATGCTGGCGGTCCAGCCCACGGTGGAGCTGGCCAAGCGCAACTCGCGCCAGCGGATCGACCCGCTGATCGACGAGAGCCCCGAGCTGCGGGAGCGGGTGAAGCCCGCGCGGTCCCGCGACGCAGGCAACACCATGCTGTCGAAGGAGTTCGCGGGCGGCATCCTGATCATGACGGGCGCGAATTCGGCGGTCGGGCTGCGCTCGACTCCCGCGCGGTACATCTTCCTCGACGAGGTCGACGCCTATCCGGCCTCGGCCGACGAGGAAGGCGATCCGGTCACGCTGGCCGAGGCCCGGTCGCTGACCTTCGCCCACCGGCGCAAGGTGCTGCTGGTCTCGACCCCTACCATCCGGGGGCTGTCGCGGATCGAGCGGGAATACGAGGCGAGCGACCAACGGCGCTTCTTCGTGCCTTGCCCGCATTGCGATGCGATGCAGTGGCTGAAGTTCGACCGGCTGCGCTGGCAGAAGGGACGGCCGGAAACGGCGGAATATCACTGCGAGGGCTGCGAGCGGCCCATCGCGGAACACCACAAGACGGCCATGCTGGAGGGTGGCGAATGGCGGGCGACGGCCGTCGCCGCCGATCCGACCACGGTCGGGTATCACCTCTCGGCGCTCTATTCGCCGATTGGCTGGCTGAGTTGGGAGCGGATCGTGCGGGCATGGGACGCGGCGCAGGGTTCGGACGAGGCGATCAAGGCGTTCCGCAATACGATCCTCGGCGAGACATGGGTCGAGACCGGGGAAGCCCCCGACTGGCAGCGGCTCTACGACCGGCGTGAGCGCTGGACGTCCGGCATCGTGCCTGCGGGCGGGCTGTTCCTGACGGCGGGTGCCGACGTGCAGAAGGACCGCATCGAGGTCGACGTCTGGGCCTGGGGCCGCGGACTTGAGTCCTGGCTCGTCGATCACGTCGTCATCGAGGGCGGGCCGGATCGGCATGACGCGTGGTCGGAGCTGACAGCGCTGCTGGATCGAAGCTGGCCGCATGAACGTGGCGCGCATCTGCGCATCGCGCGGCTCGCCATCGACACGGGCTACGAGGCCCCGGCGGTCTACTCCTGGTCGCGGGCGCAGGGGTTTGGGCAGGTGTCGCCGGTCAAGGGCGTCGAGGGGTTCAACCGCTCGAGCCCGGTGTCGGGGCCGACCTTCGTGGACGCGACTGAGGGCGGCAAGCGCCTCCGGCGCGGGGCGCGGCTCTGGACCGTGGCGGTCTCGACCTTCAAGGCCGAGACCTACCGCTTCCTGCGGCTGGCGCGCCCGACTGAAGAGGAGACGGCCGACGGGGCGGCATTCCCGCCCGGTTCGGTGCACCTGCCGCATTGGGTCGAGAACGAATGGCTGAAGCAGTTCGTGGCCGAACAGCTGGTGACGGTGCGCACGAAGCGTGGCTTCGCCCGGCTGGAATGGCAGAAGCTGCGCGAGCGCAACGAGGCGCTGGACTGCCGGGTCTATGCCCGCGCCGCCGCGTGGATCGCAGGCGCGGACCGTTGGCCCGACGAGAAATGGCGCGACCTCGAGGATCAGCTCGGGGCGGCGCCAACCGACACCGATCCCGCGGGACAGATCAACCGGCCGGGACAGGCCCCGCAGGGCAAGCGCCGCTCCGATTGGCTCGGACGGCGCGGAGGATGGTTCTGAACATGACCGACTGGACGGAAACCGAGCTCTCGGCGCTGCGCCGAGCCTATGCCAGCGGCACGACCCGGGTCAGCTATGACGGCAAATCCGTCGACTACGGCTCGGCCGAGGATCTGCTCGCCCGCATCCGCACCATCGAGCGCGTCATTGCGGGGACCACACGGCCGCTGCCGGTCGCAGGTCTGGCTGGCTTCTCGCGCGGGGACCGGTGATGTCGGCGACCTGGTTCGATCACGCAATCGCCACGGTGGCGCCGCGCATGGCGGCCCGCCGCGTGCTGGCGCGACAGGCGTTCGAGACCCTGACGCGGGGGTATGAAGGCGCCGCACGTGGACGGCGGACCGAGGGCTGGCGCACACCGGGATCCTCGGCCGACACCGAGATCGGCGTGGCCGGGGCGCTGCTGCGCGACCGGATGCGGGATCTGGTGCGCAACAACCCCCATGCGGCGAAGGCCGTCGCGGTGCTGGTCAACAATATCATCGGCGCGGGCATCATGCCGCGCGCCGCCAGCGGCGACGACAAGCTCGACCGGAAGGTCGATGCGCTGTTCGAACGCTGGACAGCCGACTGCGATGCCGACGGTCAGCTCGACTTCTACGGTCTGCAGACGCTGATCTGCCGCGAGATGGTCGAGGCGGGCGAGGTGCTGGTGCGCCGCCGTATGCGGCGGGCGAGCGATGGCCTGCCGGTGCCGCTGCAACTGCAGGTTCTCGAGGCGGACTTCCTCGACGCCAACAAGTCCGGCGCCCTCGGCGCGGGGCGGCTGGTGCAGGGGATCGAGTTCGACCCGGTCGGCAAGCGCAGGGCCTACTGGCTGCATGCCGAGCATCCGGGCGATGCGTACGGCGCCTTGCAGAACGGTCTGCAGAGCCGCCCGGTCCCGGCCACCGAGATCGCGCACATCTATGAGAAGCAGCGCACGCAGGCGCGCGGCGTCCCGTGGGGCGCGCCGGTGATCCGGTCCTTGCGCGATCTCGACGACTACGAGGTGGCGGAACTGGTCCGGAAGAAGACCGAGGCCTGCGTCACCGCCATCGTCTTCGGCGACGACGAGGCGCAGCAGGGCATCGCGCCCTCCGTGGTCGACGCCGACGGCAACCGGGTCGAGCAGTTCGAGCCGGGGCTGATCGCCTATGCCCGCGGCGGCAAGGACATCCGCTTCAACCAGCCCTCCGCTACCGGTGGCTACGGCGAATACAAGCGCGCCAGCCTGCACACGATCTCGGCGGGCTTCCGGGTGCCCTACGAGCTGCTGACCGGAGACCTGTCGCAGGTCAACTATTCCTCGATCCGGGCGGGGCTTGTCGAGTTCCGTCGCCAGATCGACGCCGTGCAGTGGCAGCTGTTCATTCCGATGTTCTGCGCGCCCGTGTGGCGCTGGTTCACCGAGGCCGCATGGGCGGCGGGGCAGATCCCGTCGCCGACCGTGCCGGTCGAGTGGTCGCCGCCGAAGTTCGAGGCGGTCGATCCGCAGAAGGACGCGATGGCGAACCTGCTCTCGATCCGCTCCGGCACCATGACGCTGGCCGAGGTGATCGCGAAGCAGGGCCGCAATCCCGACGCCGTGCTGGGGGAGATCGCCGCCACCAACGCCAAGCTCGATGCGCTGGGGCTGGTGCTCGACAGCGATCCGCGCCGCGTCACCAAGACCGGCAGCGCGCAGACGAGCGATCCGGCGACCGATCCGGCCGACGACGAGCCGGACACCGACGACCCGGCCGCCGAAGCGGATGAGACCGACTCGGCGCAGGCCGACCAACAGGACTGACCCTTATGGACACGATGATCCAACTGCCGGCCATGCGCCGGTCGGCGGAGCTTGCGCCGAACACGGCCGATGCCGACAGCCGCACCGTCGAGGTGGTCTGGTCGGCCGGGGCCCGCGTCCGTCGCGCCACTTTCTTCGGTGAGCCCTATGACGAGGAACTGAGCCTCGATCCCGCCCATGTCCGCCTCGACCGGCTGAACGCGGGTGCGCCCTTCCTGAAGGTGCACGAGCTCGACACGCTCGACGCGGTGATCGGCTCTGTCGTCCCCGGTTCCGCCCGGATCGAAAACGGCCGGGGCATCGCGCTGGTGCGGATCTCGGAGCGCGCCGATGTCGAGCCGATCTGGCGCGACATTCAGGCAGGCCACATCCGCGCGGTCTCCATCGGCTACCAGGTCCACCGCTTCGAGGTCTCGAAGCCCGAGGCCGCCCGCGAACTCTGGCGCGCGGTGGACTGGACGCCGTTCGAGGTCTCCGCGGTCGCCGTCGGCGCCGACCCCGCCGCCGGTTTCCGGGCCCAGCATCCCCTTCACGACTGCGTCCTTCACCGCCGGGACGCCCCCACACCGCAAGGAGCATCCCCGATGACGGACAAGACCCACACCCCGGCGAGCGACGCCGCAACCCCCGCCACTACCCAGCCGACCGAGCCGGTCGAAACCGAGGACACTTCTATGACTGAGACGAAAGCGGCTGCGCCCGAAACGAAGGTCGCAGCGGTGGAAACCCGCACCCAGCCGAAGCTTCAGAATACCGATGCCCCCGCTGCGACCGACACCGAAGCGGTTGCCACCCGCGCCCGCGAGGCCGAGCGCGACCGCGTCTCCACCATCTACGATCTCGCGGGCCGCCTGAACCTCGAGCGCGGCTTCGCCGAGGGCCTGGTGAAACGCGGCGTCAGCGTCGACGAGTCCCGCCGCCTGATCCTCGATCAGGTCGCGGCGAAGTCGGACGAGACCCGGACCTTCCCGCATGTGTCCGTCCCGCTCGGCGGCCGGGACGAGCGCATCACCCGCCGCGACGCGGTAGCGAACGCGCTGCTGCACCGCTACAGCCCGACGCTGTTCCAGCTGGAGGACGCCGCGCGCCAGTATCGCGGCATGACGCTGCTGGAACTGGCCCGCGAAAGCCTCGGCAACGCCGGGGTAAACACGCGGGGCCTCTCGCGCGACGAGGTGGCGACCCGCGCGCTGCACTCGACCTCGGACTTCCCCGAAATCCTGTCGGCCGTCACCAACAAGACCCTGCGGCAGGCCTACGAGGCCTATCCCCGCACCTTCATGCTGTTCTGCCGCCAGGTGCTCGCCACCGACTTCAAGGCGATGCACCGGGTGCAGCTCGGCGATGCGCCGCAGCTGCTGGAGGTTGGCGAGAGCGGCGAGTTCAAGCGCGGGATGCTCGGAGAGTCGAAGGAGAGCTACAAGGTCAAGACCTATGGCCGGGTGGTCGCCATCACCCGCCAGACGCTGATCAACGACGATCTCGACGCCTTCACCCGGATCCCGGCGATGTACGGCAACTCCATCGCTCAGCTGGAGTCCGACGTGGTCTGGGGCATCATCACCGCCAACCCGGCGATGGCCGATGGCAACGCGCTGTTCCACACCACCCACAAGAACCTGGCTGGCACCGGCACGGCGCTGGCGGTCGATGCGGTGGGTGCGGCCCGCGCGGCGATGGCCAAGCAGACCGGCCTCGACAAGAAGACGGTGCTCAACGTCCGCCCGGCCTTCCTGATCGTGCCTGCCTCGCTGGAACTGAAGGCCGAGCAGCTGGTCGCGCAGAACCTGGTGCCCGCCGCGACGTCCAGCGTCGTGCCGCAGTCGATCCGCACCCTCGCGCCGATCAGCGAGCCGCGGCTCGACGCCGCCAGCGAGACCGCCTGGTATCTGGCGGCGAGCCCGAACCAGATCGACACCATCGAGTATGCCTATCTCGAAGGCCAGCAGGGCGCCTACATCGAGACCCGCAACGGCTTCGATGTCGACGGCGTCGAGATCAAGTGCCGCCTCGACTTCGGCGCCAAGGCGATCGACTGGCGCGGTCTCTACAAAAACCCGGGCGCTTAACCTGCACCCCATGATGAACCCTGACACGCGGGCGGTCCAGACGGGCCGCCCGTCGTCATTCCACGAGGATCCTCCCCATGAAAAACTACGTCCAGCCCGGCAAGACCATCACCCTGACCGCGCCCTATGCCGTCGCCTCGGGCGACGGCCTGCTCGTCGGCTCCATCTTCGGCATCGCCGCCGGAGCGGCCGCCCTCGGCGAGCCCGTCGAGGCCGCGCTCGTCGGCGTCTTCGACATCATCAAGGTCGGCTCCCAGGCCTGGACCGTCGGCGCGAAGGTCTATTGGGACGACACCAACAAGCGCTGCACCACGGTCGCGACCGACAACACCCTCATCGGCGTGGCCGTCGAGGCGGTGGCGAGCGGCGCGGGCGACACCATCGGCCGGGTGCGCCTGAACGCGGCCTTCTGATGAGCGCCTTCGCCGCCGCCGTGGGCGCGCTCTTCGGCGATCCGAACATCGGCCGGGACGCGGTCTACATCGCCGACGGCGGCGCGCCCGTGCTGGTGCGCGTCGTTGCCCGGCGTGCGGATGCCGTATCGGACTTCGGCGATGCGCGCCTCTGGTCCGAGACCACGCGGATCGACCTGCGCGTGGCCGAGGTGGCGAACCCGCGCCCCGGCGACCGGATCGAGATCGACGGGGACGCTTTCCTCATCCAGGGCGAGCCCGTCCGCGACCGCGAGCGGCTGGTCTGGACCGTGGATCTGAGGCCCGCGTGAGATACCGTGACGTTGATCAAGTGTTTTCTGATGCCGCAGGCGCGATCGGCTTCGATATTTGGCGTCTACGCCGCTCGCGCCTGCTCCGTGATGGGAACGAACGGTTTGCGGTTCTTGGCGACGCTGTAGACTGCGTGGAGCAGCTTGCGCATGGCCGCGATGAGGGCAAGCTTTGGCGGCTTTCCGGCGGCGCGCAACCGTTCGTAGAACGGGCGCAGCCAGTCGTTCAGCCGGACGGCGGCAAGCATGGTCATCCAGAGCGCGCGTCGCAGCTTGGCATTGCCGAACCCGGTTGCCGCTCGGGTTCCTGTGCGCTTGCCCGATTGCCGGAGGGCGGGCACGACACCGACATAGGCGGCGAAGGCCCCTGCAGACCGGAATCGGGCCGGGTCACCGACGATGGCGATGATGCGCGCGGCCGAATTGGGGCCGATGCCGTCGATGCTGGTCAGCAGGCGGCCGACCTCATGGGCGTCGAGCAGTCCGCCGATATCGCTGTCGAGTTCCTTCAGGCGGCGGCGCCAGAGGTCGAGATCCTGGCAGATGTGGCGGACCTGCAAATCGTAGACCGGCCCGTGATGCTGACCGACAGACCGTCTGGCCGCCTCGACCAGCCGTTCGGCAAGGTCCTCGCCGACCCTGTGACGGCCGTCGTAACGCAGCTTGGCCAAACGGCGGGGCGGGGTACGTGCGAAGGCCGCCGCAGTCGGGCATTCCGAGAGCAGCGCGGTCGCGAGCATCGTATGCATGCCCTTGACGTAACGTGTGAATTCCGGAAACCCGAGATCAACCAAGCGGTGCAACTGCAGGACGCGATCCTCGAAATCCTGCTGCAGCCGGTCGCGGTGACGCACCAGTTCCCGCAACGCTTCGGCGGCGGCGTCGGGAATGTAGCTCGGGGCCGGACGCTTCTCGAAGGCGAAGCGCGCGAGCGCCGCAGCGTCGATGGCATCGGTCTTGGTGCGCTCCAGCTGGGCCTGCTGGAACCGGCGCGCCACGATCGGGTTCAGGAGCACCACGTCATGGCCCTCGGCGACAAGCGTCGCATAGAGGTTCTTCCAGTAGTGGCCCGTCGCTTCCATCACGACAAGCGCCGGAGGCGGTCCCAGCGCCTCGAGCAGCATGCGGTAGCCGCCCGCATCCTCGTCAATTCCGATCGGTCGGCCCAGCGGCCGTCCCGTACCGTCCAGCCGCGCCAGCACATGGCGCTCGGAGGCAACATCGATCCCGGCAAACATCCTTCCCTCCTCCCTATGGGCCGGGGAGCCTCGAAACCGACGTCCACGCTCAGCCTTGTACAAGCGGGGACAGGAAAAGCGCGCCAGCCCCAGGATACCGTTCGAGCCCGGAACGCCGGTCGAGGGCGCCAACCTCACGCACGAGGACAATGCCTCGAAACTAAAACGGCGACCCTCTCCCGGCTATCGAAACCCCACCATAGCAAAGGCGACGTTCGATGAGTGGAGGAGTTACAAAACTGAAGCTCGACATCGATCCCGACATCGTCGCGATGATGGCGGCGGAGGTCGCGGCGGGCGAACGCGCCGTGACCGCCGCCATGCGCGAGGCCGGGACCGGGCTGAAATCGGCGTGGCGGCTGCAGATCACCGGCGCGGGGCTCGGGCCCCGGCTCGCCAACTCGATCCGCAGCCAGAACTTCCCGAGATCGGGCGAGAGCCTCGACGCCGCGGTACTGGTCTGGTCGAAGGCACCCGTCATCGTGGGTGCGCATGACACGGGGCCTCTGATCCGCTCGAAAAACGGGTTCTGGCTGGCGATCCCGCTGCCTGCCGCAGGCAAATCCCTGCGTGGCGGCCGGATCACGCCCGGTGAATGGGAGCGGCGACGCGGTCTGCGCCTGCGCTTCGTCTATCGCCGTACGGGGCCGAGCCTGCTGGTGGCGGAGGGACGGCTGAACACGAAGGGCCAGGCGGTGGTGTCGCGTTCGAAGACCGGGCGCGGCAAGGTTACCGCGCCGATCTTCCTGCTGGTGCCGCAGGTCAAGCTGCCGAAGCGGCTGGATCTGGCGCGGGACGCGGACCGGGCTTTGGACGGCGTGCCGGGGCTGATTGTGGCGAACTGGGTAGATGATCGTATTTGAGCTATTCGACGGGCAACGAGAGAACTACAACACGTAGCCAGACGACAGCGAGGAGGATCCCAATGCGGATCGCGTGTCTTGGATGGGGTTCGTTAGTCTGGGATCCGCGTGAATTGCCGATTAGAGGTTCTTGGTTCGAGGACGGACCGCTGGTCTGTGTTGAGTTCGCGCGCCAGTCACAGGATGGACGCATAACGTTGGTCCTTACCGACCGCGGTACGCTTGTTCGCTCTCTATGGGCATTAATGGATTGTGCGGAAATTGACGACGCTCGGGAAGCGCTTCGTGCTCGTGAAGGTGTGCCGAAGAAGAGAACCGAGTTTATCGGATGCCTAGAACGCGGTGGCGATGCTCCAGCACACTTGGCAGGCTGCGCGGAATGGTTGGAGAGTAAGCAACTGGATGCAGTTGTCTGGACTGCGCTTCCACCCAAGTTCGGCGAGATCGAAGAATTTCCGACCGAGCCTCAAGTCATAGGCTATCTCGCAGGATTGCGAGGAGCGGCCCGAGATACTGCAGAACAATACATACGCCGAACTCCAATTCAAATTGATACCAACTATCGACGTGCGATAGAGGCAAATCTGGGCTGGGCATCGGTGTCATAGGACCGATTGGTCGCCCTATTGCAGGCAACCCCGGTAAGTGACCTCAACATGCCCACCCCTCGCGAAACCATCCTCGCCGCGCTACACGCGCGGCTTTCGGCGCTGCCCGCCACGGTCCTGCGCGGCGAGGTGCTGCCCGAGCGCGTGTCGGCCGAGGGATTGCTGATCCTGCGCGATGGCGAGCCCGGGGAGCCGGAGGTGACGTTGTCGCCCCTGCGCTACCACTACCAGCACCGCGCCGAGATCGAGGCGGTCGTGCAGGGCGCCGACCGTGACACCGCTTTCGACACGCTGACCGCCAGCATCGGCGCCACGCTTGCTGACGACCGCACGCTGG
The DNA here is from genome assembly GCF_004310345.1 of Paracoccus subflavus. GTDB lineage: Bacteria > Pseudomonadota > Alphaproteobacteria > Rhodobacterales > Rhodobacteraceae > Paracoccus > Paracoccus subflavus. The sequence goes on from NZ_SISK01000014.1 coordinate 31,359, forward strand.
GCGGGCTCTGCGACTGGGTCGAGGCGGAAGCGCCGCGAGCGGTCGATCTGCCGGTCGAGGGCGCGGCGAGCCTGAAGGCCGCCGTGATCCCGGTGGTGCTGCACTACACCACGGCCGACCCGCTGGCCTGACCCCACCGACAACAGGAGAACACGATGGCACGAGCCCAGGGGGCGCGGGCGCAGATGGCGCTTGCGTTCGAGACCGTCTATGGCACGCCGCCCGCGAGCGGCTTCACGAAGATGCCCTTCGCCAGCACCTCGCTCGGCGCGGAACAGCCGCTGCTGAACTCGGAGCTGCTCGGCTACGGCCGCGATCCGCTGGCGCCGATCAAGGATGCGGTCACGGCCGACGGCGACGTCGTCGTGCCACTCGACGCCGAGGCCTTCGGCTTCTGGCTGAAGGCGGCCTTCGGCGCGCCCACGACCACCGGCGCGGAAGCCCCGTACAGCCACGAGTTCCAGTCGGGGTCCTGGACGCTGCCCAGCATGTCGATCGAGACCGGCATGCCGGAGGTCCCGCGCTACGCGATGTATTCCGGCTGCGTGCTCGACCAGATCACCTGGCAGATGCAGCGGTCCGGCCTGCTGACGGCGACGGCGCGGCTGGTGGCGCAGGGCGAGACGGTCGGGACCACGACCAGCGCCGGGACACCCGCCGCGCTGGAACTGAAGCGTTTCGGCCATTTCAACGGGGCGATCACGCGCAACGGCTCGGCTCTCGGCAATGTGGTCTCGGCCGAGATCACCTATGCCAACAACCTCGACCGGATCGAGACGATCCGCTCGGACGGCCGCATCGACGGGGCGGACCCGTCAATCGCCGCGCTGACCGGCCGGATCGAGGTGCGCTTCGCCGACCAGACGCTGGTGACGCAGGCGATCAACGGCGAGGCCTGCGAGATGGAATTCGCCTACGTCCTGCCCTCGGGCGAGAGCTTCACCTTCACAGTGCACGCTGTCTACCTGCCGCGCCCGCGGATCGAGATCGCCGGGCCGCAGGGCGTCCAGGCGACCTTCGACTGGCAGGCCGCCCGCGACAGCACTGTCGGCCGGATGTGCACCGCAACCCTGATCAACGATATCGAGGTGTACTGACGATGCTCACGCTCGACCTGACGAACGCGCCCCGCTGGCATGACCTCGCGCCCGGCGTCCGGGTGCAGCTGCGACCGCTGACGACCGCGCTGATGGTGGCGACACGCAGCGACCCGGCCGTCGAGGCCGTGCCCGAGGAGGCTTCCGACGAGGAGCGCGCCGTCGCCTTCGCCAAGACACTGGCGCGGCGGGCCGTGCTCGCCTGGGAGGGCATCGGCGATGCCGACGGTAACGCGATCGATCCCAACTCCGAGGCCATCGACGCGCTGCTCGACGTCTGGCCGATCTTCGAGGCCTTCCAGCTGACCTACGTCTCCAAGGGCCTGCTGCTGGAACAGGAAAAAAACGCCTCCGCGCCCTCGCCGAATGGTCCTTCGGCGGGGGCGAGCGATACTGCCAAGCCTGCGCACCCTACGAGGGCCGCGAGCAAGCCTGCCCGGACTGCCCGGCGCGGCTGAACCGTCCGGAAACTCCAGAGGGTTGGCAGGTCTGGGATCTCGTCGGTCGTCTTGGCGGCCAGCTCCGCGTACTGCCGGGCGCGGTGATCGGCTGGGACATGTTGTCGGCGCTGGCACTCGGCGACGCCCTCGGCGTGCCGCCGCTCGTCACGGCCGAACTGCTGCCCGTCATCGAGGCGGTGATGGTGGCCAAACTCAACGAACAGATGGAACGCCCCGATGGCTGAAAAGCGTGTATCCGTCCGCCTCGCCGCGGTCGGAGGCCGACAGGTGCGCGCCGAGCTGGAAGGCGTCGGCGAGGCCGGGTCGCGCGGCTTCGGACGGCTGAGCCGGGAGATGGAAGCGGCGAACACCCGGCTGGCGGCCTTCTCGCGACGTGTTGCGGTAGCAGCCGCCGCTGCCGTGGCCGCCGCTGCCGCCGCGGGTGTGGCGATGATCCGGTCTGGGCTGCAGACTGTCGATGCGCAGGCCAAGCTCGCGCAGTCCCTCGGCACCACGGTGGCCTCGATCCAGACGCTTGAGCGCGCGGGCGAGCTGGCGGGCGTGTCGATGTCCGGCATCGAGCAGGCCACCAAGGATCTGACGCGCCGTCTCAGTCAGGCGGCCGCCGGGACCGGCCCCGCTGCCGACGCGCTCGACCGGCTGGGGCTCTCAGCAAGTGAGCTGATCGCCTTGCCGCTGGACCAGCGCGTGGGCGCGATCAACGCGGCGATCGAGAGCTTCGTGCCTGCCGCCGAGCGCGCGGCGGTCGCGGGCCAGCTCTTCGGCGAGGAAGGCTCCATCGCCATGTCGCGGATCGACACCGCGACGCTGCGCCAGGCGACCGAGGACGTCCTCGCCTTCGGCGTTGTCGTCTCCGAGCAGGACGCCGACCAGATCGAGCGGACGAACGATGCGATCTCCCGGCTCGGGCTGATCTGGCGCGGCCTCTCGAACCAGCTCGCTGTCGCCGCAGCCCCCGCGCTGGAAGCCGTCGCCAACGCCATGGCGGCGGTCGCCAGCCGCACGGGCCCGCTCGGCATCGCGATCCGCGGTCTCTTCGACAACATCGGTCGCCTGACCACCTATGCCGCGACCTTCGCCGCCTTCCTCGCAGGCCGCTGGGTGGCCGGCATAGCCGCCGCCGCGCTCTCGGTCCGTGGCCTCGCCACCGCTCTCGTCGTGCTGAGGGGCGCGTTGATCCGGACCGGCATCGGCGCGCTCGTCGTCGGCGCGGGCGAGCTCGTCTACCAGTTCACCCGTCTCGTCTCCGGTGCGGGTGGCTTCGGTGAAGCCATGTCGCTCCTGAAGGACGTCGCGGTCGAGGTCTGGGAGCGGATCCGGATGGGTGCGGCTGCGGCGGGCGCAGCCGCCACGGCGATGTTCTTCGACCTGAAGGCGGACGCAGCCTCAGGGATGCAGAGCGCCATCGAGAGTGTCGTCGGTTTCGGCAACACGGCCGCGAACACGTTCGAAGGCGCCTACGAGGCGATCAAGTCGATCTGGGGCCTGCTGCCGGCCGCCATCGGCGATCTCGCGTTCCAGGCGGCCAACAGCCTGGTCGACGGTGTCGAGGCGATGCTGAACGGCGTGGTCTCGCGCATCAACGGCTTCATCGGCGGCATCAACCAGGGGCTCGAAGCCCTCGGGTCGGAGCGGCGGATTTCCGTCATACCCGATCTGGATCTGGGCGAGATCGAGAATCGCTTCGAGGGGGCGGCGACCGCCGCAACCACCGCCGCGCAGGCGGCGTTCGAGCGGGCCTTAGAGGACAATCCTCTGACCGCGCCCGATCTCGGCCTGACAGAGGCGGCAAACCGGGCACTCGAGTCCGCGAACCTCTATCGTGGCGCGGCGCGCGATCTGGCGGAAGGTGCCCGCGCGCCCCTCGAAAGCTGGCAGGCGCTGCGCGCTGCGGTGCGCGGCACCGACGAGGCGAGCGCGGATGCGCTGACCGAGGCCACCGGCGCGGCCGAGCGGCTGGAGACGGCGCTTAGCGATGCCGGGCGCGCCGCAACAGGCGCTGGTGCGGCGGCCGGAGCCGCCGCCGCTGCGGCGGAGCCCGCGACCGAGGCTGCCGTCACCGGTTGGCAGGCGGTCACGGCAGCGCTGTCGGACTACGCCAGCAAGGCCCGCGAGATTGGCGGCGATATCGGCCAGAGCCTTGTCGGCGCCTTCCAGTCGGCCGAGAACGCCGTGGGCGAGTTCGTGAAGACCGGCAAGCTGAACTTTCGCGATCTGGTCACCTCGCTGCTGGCCGACCTCGCCCAGCTGGCGGCGCGGCGGTTTATCCTCGGGCCGATCGCCAATGCGCTCTCGGGCGTGTTCTCCGGCGCGGGCGGCATCTTCGCCAACGTCCTGCATGCGGGCGGGATGGTGGGGTCCGCGGGGCCCTCGCGCATGGTCCCGGCGATGGCCTTCGCCGCTGCGCCCCGGATGCATGGCGGCGGCATGGCCGGACTTCGCCACGACGAGGTGCCCGCGATCCTGCAACGCGGCGAGCGCGTGCTGTCGCGGCGCGAGGCGCAGAGCTACGGCGGAGGCGGCGGGGTCAACGTCACGATCATGGCGCGCGACGCCGAAAGCTTCCGGCAATCCCGCACGCAGGTCGCGGCGGATATCGCCCGCGCCGTCTCGCTCGGGCGGAGAGGCATGTGATGGCGTTTCACGAAGTCCGCTTTCCCGACAACATCAGCCGCGGCGCGCGGGGCGGCCCGGAGCGGCGCACCCAGATCGTCGAGCTCGCCTCGGGCGACGAGGAGCGCAACGCCAGCTGGGCTAACTCGCGCCGCCGCTACGACGTCGCCTACGGCATCCGCCGCGCCGACGATCTCGCGGCGGTCGTCGCCTTCTTCGAGGCGCGCAACGGCCGCCTGCATGGATTCCGGTTCAAGGACTGGGGCGACCACAAGTCCTGCCAGCCTTCGGGCGTGCCATCGCCCACAGACCAGGCGATCGGCATAGGCGACGGGGCTGCGACCACCTTCCAGCTGGTCAAGCGCTACGCCTCGGGGGCGCAATCCTGGACGCGCGCCATCACAAAGCCGGTGACGGGCACCGTGCGCATCGCGCTGGCCGGGATCGAGCAGCCCTCCGGCTGGTCGGTCGACACCGCCACTGGTGTCGTCACCTTCAGCGCCGCGCCGGGCTCCGGCGTCGCCATCACCGCAGGGTTCGATTTCGATGTGCCCGTCCGCTTCGACACCGACGTGCTCGACGTGACGCTCGATCTCGAGCGGCTCGGCTCGATCACTTCCATTCCGCTTCTGGAGATCCGGCGATGAACGACACCGGCAGCTTCGTTGCGGCCGTGCTGCGCGAACTCGCGGCCTCGACGGCGGTGATCCTCGCCGCCTGGGGCGCGCTCGGCGGCGCGACCAACGCGCTGACCACGAAGATGCGCCTGCGCGACGCGCTCCGGCACATCCTCCTCGGCGGCCTGATCGCAGCCGGGATGGGCAGCCTTTCCATGGCCGTGATCACCGCCTGGCTCAGCCTGCCGCCCGAGGCGATCCCGGCGGGCGGGGCGGCAGGATCGGCGGCCTATCTCGTCGGCGTCTTCGGCCCGGCCTTCATCGAGATGCTGCTCGCCCGCCTGCGCCGCGCTAACGAAGGCGCCGGCGATGAATGAACTTCTCCGCCTCGCGCGCTCCTTCCGCTGCGACCCTGCCGACCCTCGGCAGGCCTTCGCCCATCGCCTGCGCATCGGCCTCGCCATCGCAGCACTGATCCTGATCCTCTCGCTTCTGAGGTAATCCCATGCACATGACCGACCGGGGCCTTCTGGCCCTCGTCCGGCACGAAGGAATCGTGCCCGGACCCTATCTCGATGTGAAACAGGTCTGGACCTTCGGCATCGGCCACACGGCCGCGGCCGGGCCGCCCGATCCCGCCACCATGCCGCGCGGCATGCCCGCCGATCTCGAGGCCGGGCTCCTTGAGGCGTTCCGAGTTTTCCGGGCCGATCTCGCGCGCTACGAGGCCACTGTGCTGCGCGCCATAAAGGTGCCGCTGGCGCTGCACGAGTTCGATGCGCTGGTCAGCTTCCACTACAATACCGGCGGCATCGCGAAGGCTGCGCTGACGCGACACCTCAACGCCGGCAATCGCGTTGCAGCCGCCGACGCGTTTCTAAACTGGCGGCGACCGGCCTCGATCATCCCGCGGCGAGAAGCCGAGCGCGACCTGTTCCGCCATGGCCGCTATCCCGGCGGCACGATCCCGGTCTGGTCCGTGGACCGCACGGGCCGCGTGGACTTTTCGCGGCCGATCCGTCGCCTGACCGAGGATGAGGCTCTGGCGCTGCTGCGGCCGTCGCCGTTGCCGAGGCCACTGGCCCTCGATCCTGTGCCCGACGTGCCGACCGGCTGGCTCGCCCGGCTTGCCGCCTTCTTCTCCACCCTGATCCGGAGGGCCTGACTCATGCGCTACGTCCGACCCAACTCGCTCACCTGGTGGGCGGGACTGCTCGCCATGCTCACTGGCATCGCCTCCCTCGCATTGCCTTCCACCGGGCCGCTTGGGGAACTCTCCCGCCTCGTCGCACTGCTTGCTGGCTCGGGCGATGCCTCTCCCGCTGGCCTCATGTTCCTCGGTCTCGGCCTGATCGGCCTGCGCGACCGTATCGAGCGCGGGTTCCGCGGCGATGCTTGAGTTCTTTGCAGGTGTGGTCGTGGGCGGCTGCCTCGGGGTCTTCGTCGTCGCCCTCTGCGTCGCCGCCGCGCACGGGGAGCGGGACGATGGCTGATCTCCTGATCTGGCTGGTCGCGGCTCTGGGCGCCGCCGGGGGTGTCATCCTCGGCCGGGTCTGGGGGCGCGTGGAAGGGGAGCACGTGGGCAAAAAGGAGGCGGAACACGATGCGATCGAAGACAAGAGCGAGCGCGTCGAGCGCGGTCGCGACGCGGTTCGTGACGGCCGCCGCGCTGGCGATCTCGCTGACCGGCTGCGCCGCAACGATGAGCGCTGGTGACGCCGGCTGCGCCTCCTATGCCGAGGCGCGCCTCGCCCGGCCGGCTGCCGAGACCGTCGCGGGGGTTCCGCCGGACTGGGCGGACTGGATCGCCGATCTCGATGACCGGATGACGGGAACCTGCCGATGAAATCCCTCTCGCCCTCGCTGCAGGCCCATCTCGACGAGGGGACGACCACGCTCGCCTGGTGCTGGCGGATTGCCCGCGCCGACGGCGTCACCTTCGGCTTCACCGACCACGACCGGACACTCAGCTTCGAGGGGACCGATTTTGAGCCGGAAAGCGGGCTGACGGCCTCCGAGGTGCGCTCCGGTTCGGACCTGTCCGTCGACGCGCAAGATGCCGAGGGCGTGCTGACCTCGGATCGGATCACCGAGACCGACATCCTAGACGGCCGCTGGGACAACGCCGAGGTCGAGGTCTGGCGGGTGAACTGGGCCGACACGAGCCAGCGCGTGCTGATGCGGCGCGGCGCCATCGGCCAGATCCGGCGCGGGCGGCTCGCTTTCGTCGCCGAGGTCCGCTCGCTTGCCCATGTGCTCGGCCAGACGGTGGGACGGACCTTCCAGGCGACCTGCGACGCCGCGCTCGGGGACGCGCGCTGTAGCGTCGATCTCGAGGATCCGGCCTACAAGGGCACGGGCGCCGTCATCGATCTCTTGCGCGACCGGGCCTTCACTGCCTCGGGCCTCGGCGGGTTCGAGGCGGGCTGGTTCACCTTCGGCACACTCGAATGGACCAACGGCGCGAACGCGGGGCGGCGCACCGAGGTGCTCGGCCATGAGGTGACCGACGGCGTGGCGATCCTGACCCTGCTCGAGGCACCGGTGCGCGCGATCGCCGAGGGCGATGCCTTCACCATCCGCGCGGGCTGCGACAAGCGCATGGAGACCTGCGGGGCGAAGTTCGCGAACACCGCGAACTTCCGCGGTTTCCCGCACATCCCCGGCCAGGACGCCGTGCTGCGCTACGCCACGAAGGATGGCGGGCACGAGGGCGGCGTGCTGTGAAAGCCGCCGACCTCACGCGCGTCATCGCCGTTGCGCGCTCCTGGCTCGGCACGCCGTATCACGACCAGGCCAGCCTGCGCGGCGTCGGCTGCGACTGTCTCGGTCTCGCCCGAGGGGTCTGGTGCGAGGTCGTCGGTCCCGAGCCGTTCCCGATCCCGCCCTACAGCCGCGACTGGGGCGAGACGGGCCCGCGCGAGGTGCTGGCCGAGGGCGCGCGGCGCATGATGATCGAGGTGTCGCCCGCCGAGGGCGGGCCCGGTGCGCTGGTGCTCTTCCGCATGAAGCCCCGCGCCATCGCCAAGCATGTCGGGATCCTGACCGCACCCGACAGCTTCCTCCATGCCTACGAGCGGCTCGGCGTGATCGAGGAACCGCTGACGCAAGCCTGGCGGCGGCGCATCGCCTTCGCCTTCCTGTTCCCGCAACGCTGAGACTCCGAAATGGCCACCCTCGTTCTCGGTGCCGCTGGCGCCGCCATTGGCGGTTCGATCGGCGGTTCGATCCTCGGCGTCAGCGCCGCCACCATCGGCGGCTTCATCGGCTCCAGCATCGGCTCGGTCGTCGACAGCTGGATCATCTCGTCGCTGGCGCCCACGCAGCGCATCGAGGGCGCGCGGCTCGACACGCTGCGCATCACCTCTGCCACCGAGGGCGCGGTCATCCCGCGGCTCTACGGCCGCATGCGCATGGGCGGCAACATCATCTGGGCGACGGATTTCCGCGAGGAGACGAAGACCACCACGCAGGGCGGCGGCAAGGGTGGCGGGGGCGGCAAGGTCAAGACCACCGAGTATCTCTACTACGCCTCCTTCGCCGTGGCGCTCTGCGAGGGACTGATCACCGGCATCGGGCGCATCTGGGCCGACGGCAAGCCCATGGACCTCTCCGGCGTCACCTGGCGCTGGTATCCCGGCGACGAGGCGCAGACGGCGGACCCGTTCATCGCGGCCAGGATGGGCGCGGCCAGCACGCCCGCATATCGCGGCACCGCCTATGTGGTCTTCGAGGAACTGGCGCTCTCGACCTATGGCAACCGCCTGCCGCAGCTGTCCTTCGAGGTGTTCCGGCCGCTGGCTGACCCCGACACCGCCGAGGGGCTGACCCGCGCTGTCACCATGATCCCGGCCTCGGGCGAGTTCACCTATGCGACGCAGGCGATCCGCAAGACCGATGGCGGCGCGACGGTGCCCGAGAACCTGAATGCGCTCGCCGACTCCACCGACATGGTAGAGGCGCTCGACCGGCTGCGGGCCATGGCCCCGGCGGTCGAGAGCGTCAGCCTCGTCGTGGCCTGGTTCGGCGACGACCTGCGCGCGGGATCCTGCAAGGTGCGGCCGGGCGTCGAGGTCTCCGCCAAATCCACCACGCCCGCCAGCTGGTCGGTGAATGGCGTCAGCCGGGCCAGTGCTTTCCTCGTCAGCCGCGACGACCAGGACCGCCCGGTCTATGGCGGCACGCCGTCCGACTTCGCCGTGGTACAGGCGATCCAGGAGATGAAGGCGCGCGGACTGCGCGTGACCTTCTATCCCTTCATCCTGATGGACGTGCCGCCCGGCAACAGCCTGCCGAACCCGTATTCCGAAAACGCCGCGGAGACGGGCCAGCCCGTATTCCCCTGGCGGGGGCGGATCACCTGTTCGCCTGCGGCCGGTTTCGCGGGGACGGTGGACAAGACCGCCACGGCGGCTGCGCAGGTCGCGGCGCTGTTCGGCGCGGCCACACCCGCCAGCTTCAGCGTTTCGGGTCAGTCCGTCTCCTGGACCGGCACGCCCGGAGACTGGGGCCTGCGGCGCATGGTGCTGCACTATGCCCATCTCTGCGCGGCGGCGGGCGGGGTCGATGCGTTCCTGATCGGGACCGAGATGCCGGGGCTGACCACCATCCGGTCGGGTGCCAGCAGCTATCCTGCGGTGCAGGCCTATCGGGACCTGCTCGCGGACGTGCGCTCGATCCTCGGGTCGGGGACCAGGATCGGCTACGCCGCCGACTGGTCGGAGTATTTCGGGCACCAGCCGGGCGATGGCTCGGGCGACGTGTTCTTTCATCTCGATCCGCTCTGGGCCGATCCGGAGATCGATTTCGTCGGGATCGACAACTACATGCCGCTGTCGGATTGGCGCGACGGGTTCGAGCACGCGGATGCGACCGAGGGTTGGCCCGCGATCCATGACCGGGCCTATCTTCAGACGAACATCGCGGGCGGCGAAGGCTTCGACTGGTTCTACGCCAGCGCCGCCGACCGTTCGGCGCAGGTCCGCACCCCGATCACCGATGGTGCTGCGGGCAAGCCTTGGGTCTTCCGCTACAAGGATCTGCGAGCCTGGTGGTCGAACCCGCACTACGACCGCCCCGGTGGGGTGGAGAGCGGGACGCCGACGGCGTGGGCGCCGCAATCCAAGCCGATCTGGTTCACCGAGTTGGGCTGTCCCGCCATCGACCGGGGCACCAACCAGCCCAACGTCTTCTTCGACCCGAAGTCCTCGGAAAGCTTCACGCCGCATTTCTCGCGGGGCTGGCGGGATGACGCTATCCAGCGCGCCTATCTCGAGGCGACGTACCTCTGGTGGGGCGAGGCCGCGAACAACCCGCTGTCATCGGTCTACGGCGGCCGGATGGTGCACGTCCCCGAAAGCGCCGCATGGAACTGGGACGCGCGGCCCTATCCCTTCTTCCCGGCGCTGACCGACGTCTGGACGGACGGCGCGAACTGGCGGCTCGGCCACTGGCTGACGGGGCGGCTCGGCGCTGTGTCGCTGGCGGCCCTCGTGCGGCACCTCTGCCTGCGCGCCGGGCTGCCCGAGGCGCGGATCGACGTCATCGGCCTCTGGGGCGCGGTCGAGGGCTACGCCATCACGGCGCTGGAGAGTCCGCGCGCGTCGATCACCACGCTGTCGCGCCACTTCGGCTTCGACGCCGTGGAGACCGAGGGCGTGATCCGTTTCATCATGCGTGGTCGGGCCTCCGTCGCCACCCTCGCACCCGACGATCTGGTGGCCGGTCGTGAAGGCGACATTATCGAGCTCACGCGCGGCCAGGAGACCGAACTGCCGCAGGCCTTGAAATGGCAGATCGCCCGCGCCGACGAGGACTACGACGCGGCCCTCGTCGAGGCGCGACGCATCACCGTGGACACGACACGGATCGCCTCGGAGTCCTTCCCCATGGCCGTGCCGCCCGAGGAAGCCGAGCGCCGCTGCCGCCGCGCGCTGATGGAGGCGTGGGTGGGGCGCGAGACGGCGGCGTTCCGTCTGCCGCCCTCGCGGTTGGCGCTGGACCCGGCTGACGCGATCCGCCTCGCGCATGACGGGCGGCTGGTCGACCTGCGGCTCATCTCCATTGCCGACGCCGAGGCGCGCGGTATCGAGACGATCCGGCAGGACAGGGCGACCTACGACCTACCGCCCGGAGACCCTCGCGCGGCGTCGCTGACGCGGGCGGTCGTGTTCGGCGCGCCGGATGCGGTGCTGATGGACCTGCCGCAGCTGACCGAGGATCAGCCCGCGCACCGGCCGCTGGTCGCCGCGCACGCGGTTCCCTGGCCCGGCGAGATGGCGGTCTTCCGCAGCCCCTCGACCGATGGCTTCGAGCTGCTGACCATGCTCGGCAGCCGCGCCCGGATCGGCACGCTGGTCTCCGACCTCTACGCGGGCCCCACCTCTCGCTTCGACCTCGGCAATGCGCTGGTCGTCGATCTGCTGACCGGCACGCTGGAAAGCGTAACGGACCTGACCCTGTTCGGCGGCGCCAACGCACTGGCGGTGGAAACCTCGCCCGGTGTCTGGGAGATCGTGCAGGCGGGCGCGGCCGAGCTAATGGCACCCGGCCGCTATAAACTGACCCACTTGCTGCGGGGCCAGCGCGGGACCGAGGGCGCCATGGGCAATCCGGCGCCTGCGGGGGCGCGGGTCGTGGTGCTGGACACCGCGCTGGCGTCCCTGCCGATCGCCGAGGCCGATCTCGGCATCCCGTGGAACTGGCGCATCGGCCCTGCCAGCCGACCGGTCACCGACGAGACCTTTGTCGCGCAAGCCATCACGCCAGCAGGCGTCGGGCTGCGGCCGTTCTCGGTCGCCCATGTCGAGCAGCCTTGGCGCAGGCCGCGCTCGCCCGGCGATCTCACCATCCGCTGGACGCGCCGGTCACGCGCGCTGTCCGCCGACAGCTGGGGCGGGCTCGAAGTGCCGCTGGCCGAGGAACTGGAGGCCTACGAGGTCGAGATCCTGGACGGCGCCACCGTGAAGCGGGTGCTGAGCGCGACCACGACCAGCGCGGCCTACACCGCCGCCCAGCAGAGCGCCGATTGGGGCGCGCCGCTCGGCCCCGGCGACATGCTCGACATCCGCATCTTCCAGCTCTCCGCCCTTGTGGGGCGAGGTGCGCCGAAAACCGTCACGCTGATACTCTGAAGGCCATCCCATGTCCGACGCCACGACCCATCTTCTGCTGCCCTACATCCTGGCGGCGCAGGCCCAGAAGCATGTCACTCACAACGAGGCGCTGCGGATCCTCGACGGGCTTGTCCAGCTCTCCGTCCTCGACCGGGACCTGACTGCGCCGCCTAGCAGCCCCGCGGATGGCGACCGCTACATCGTCGCCTCGGGCGCGACCGGCGACTGGGCGGGCTGGGACCTGAACGTCGCGCTCTGGACCGATGGCGCCTGGCTGCGTCTGCCGCCACGCACCGGGTGGCGGGCTTGGGTCGAGGACGAGGGCCTGCTGCTGGTCTACGATGGCGCGGGCTGGGTCGGCACCACGCCCAGCGAGTTGCAGAATATGGCGCTGCTCGGGCTCGGCACGACGGCGGATGCCTCGAACCCATTCTCCGCCAAACTCAACGCTGCGCTCTGGACCGCGAAGACCGTGGTCGAGGGTGGGACCGGCGATCTGTTCTACACCATGAACAAGGAGGCTGCGGGCGACGATCTCGGGCTGACGCTGCAGACCGGCTTCGTGACCAAGGCGCTGGTCGGGCTCTTCGGCTCCGACCGCTTCCGGCTCGCGGTCTCGGCCGACGGCAGCACCTTCTTCGACGGGCTGAGCGTCGACAACGCCAACGGCATCGTCGATCAGCCCCGGCTGCCGCGCTTCAAGGCGTACACCAACTACGACAACTATGTCGGCGTCGGGACCTGGACGAAGATCGGTCTGAACAACACCGACTATAACGATCAAGGCGCGTTCGACGCCGCGAACAACCATTTCGTGGCCCCGGTCGACGGCACCTACATCTTCGGCGCGACGCTGCTCTACAAGATCAACGCCAGCGCCACGGCCCGCATGCGCGGGCGGCTCGTCCTGAACGGCACGACCGAAATCCGCGGCTCCCTCGGCGAAATCTCCGCCACCCACGTCTCGCTCGCCACCGCCATCTGGCTGCAGACCATGGTGCCGCTCACCGCGGGCGATACCGTGGAGCTGCAGGGATACTTCCGGGTCGCGGACGGCTACTTCGCCGCCGATCACACGTCCTTCTGGGGCTGCAAGATCGGCTGAGCGGCTTTAGTTCAGCCTGAAATCGTAACGACTTGGTTGCCTGCGCTGTCAACGCGAATGTCTAGCGTTTCGCATCCGGACAAAATATACGAAAGAGATCCTCCCAGCCGGAATGGAAAAAGCAGAGGGTTGGCCTCAATGGTCGCGACGGATAGGGCTCGACCTGCGTGGCGGAGACAGGCCTCAACTAGCCACGAAACCACTGATGATCCTTCGAGATCAATGGGCGACTTTCGAACAATCTGCTTCCCCTTACTCGGTCTGTCGATGGCGCCCCAATCTGCTTGTGATTGCAAAACCATATTGGTCATGCGGCGCGTTCCCTCTCGCTCCCCATAGACCTCCGCCATCCGTCTATGCACTTCGGCCGAGGTGCATTCGCCCTGCAGTGCCGTCAATCGGCCAACAATTTCCGCAACCCGTCCAAAGAATGGATAGCACGCCAGTGCCATGCCCCAAGTGAGAGCGGAAACAGAAGACTCAGGCGCATCCCGGTAAATCCGAACGCCACGATCCGCGAGACTGACCAATTCCGGGAGCGGTTCCAGCCACAGGCGATTAAGCACAGTGCGGGTCTTCTTCTTGGCGGCGGACCCTGAGTGAGCAGCGTCGAGGAGCTCTGTCAGCTCCTCAATACTCGCCATGCCAGCTCTGACGCGCAGCGCTACCCTTGCCCACTCAAGTTGAATGAAGCGGTCAAAGCCAATCTGAGGGGATAGAGATTTCATGTTGCCGTTCTCGTCATCGTAATTTTTACGAACGGAACGATCAATTCTTCGACAGAAGCCCCACCGTGTGCAACGATCTGATCTCCTTTCGGAACGAACGCACCGCGCGTGTCGGCATATACCGGGAGGAAGTCGGGCGGTAGTCCAGCACTATCGAACCGAAACGCGTCAATCTCGGCAGGAACAGACGCTGCCAAGCTTTCGCTGCGATAGGTTCGTACCCGTTCGCCCCGGACCTCGGAGACTGCGCCTTGGTTGAGGCGTCCGATCCCTTCGGCGTCAACGTTCCCGTGGTCCGCTGTAAGGTAAATTTGATACCCGTGATCGGCGAAGAGCCGCACAAGCTTTTCAACGAAACCAGTTTCGCACCATGCCTTGATCTGCCCGGCAATTCCACGCTTTCCCAACATGGCCCCGTGGACGATTTCATCGATCATGTCTACGACCAGGCCGACGACCTTCGTCGACGGTCTTGATATCACTTCCTCAAGCTCGATCAGCTGACCCGTATTCTTCAAGCCTTTCTGGAAATAGATTTCCGATGGGCGAAGGCCGTGATCTTGCCAGAAGCGCGCCCAGAGGGATGGCTCTTTTGATGTCACCTCGATTGAGTTGGCGAACTCGCGGGGCTTGAGGCCGGAGAATAGAGCTTGGCGTGAGACAGACGTGAGTGTGGGCAGCCAAGCGAAGCACCCGCTGTCATCAGAGGAGAAGCTGGGAATGCTGTCGGCGAGATGCTCTCGGATCTGAACCCACTGATCCATTGCAAGGCCATCGAATACAAGAAGCGCCACTCGATCCTCACCGGCGCTTCGCCGCAGAGCGAGATAACGGGGAACGTGATGGACCATTACCGGCCCTTTCGCAGCCGGAAGAGACGACAGATCCGCATAATGTCGGACTATCCAGTCCTTCAGCCTCTCATCCGCCTCGCGCTGCAAAGCGCGCACCTGGGGCTGTATGGGCTCGGCGAGCGCAGTGCTCAGACCGTTGAGTCGGGAAATGACCTCTCCCAGCCGGCGAGCTGTTTCCACCCAGTCACGGTGCGTCGCTTCTACTGTCGGCAGGTCGGCGGCTATCTTCTTGGCACCTTCAGATACGAGGGTTCCAAAGGATTGAGGATCAGCCACAACACCGACCCTGACCCAGTCGGGCAGGTCAGCCGCGGAACTTGATGTAGCGACGGGCTGAAGGGTGCCTTCAAGGAACATCGTGTCGGTGATGAGCCTCACATCAGGATGTTCAAACGGTACTGAAACCTCTGGCAATGCTTCTGCGCTGTCGTCGTTCGAAGTGCGATCGCTCTGAATCCCATACTGCGCAAGGAAACGGCCCCAAGCATCCTGCACGGCGCGCACCGTGTAATTCTTGGACGACAGCAGCTCTGCGATGGGCAGATCTCCAAGGGGCGTGTCATTCAAGATCGCCGCAACATGCTTTGCGAGCAGATTGGGCAGCCCAGCCCCGCGGTAATGGAGCCGCAAAACCTCTCGCCAGAAGTCCTCCGACCCACCGAGCAGGTAAGGGCTGATGCGGAAGATGTGGGTCAGGATGAAGTCCTTGGTCGCGCCTTCCCCGAGCGGCTGAGTGGCGTGCTTGTTGTGCGCCAGAAAGAGGGCTTCGTGGTGCTCCGAGTCCACTTGCCGGATTACGCCATAGCTCAACCTCGGAAACAGGTCGGCCAGGCTCAGGCTGACCTTGCGTCCCATGCGGACATAGTCCCATGGCAGCGTGTTCAGATCAGTTCCACGCAGTTGAAGGACGAGCGCCTTCGACGTTCCTTCCTCGCCGCGATCCCAAGCCGCCCGGTAGCGCTCTTCGTACTCTGTTCTAAAGGCGACAGGGTCCTCGAAGGGCAGTACTTCGAAACCTCGTTCCCGAAGACCGTGCAAGATGCGCTCATCCAACAGGAGATCATCCGGATCGCAGGCGATCCAGAAGCGGGAAAGATCGGCAGGAAACTCCTGCAGGATGCGATCGGTCCAGGCACTCATGATGCAGCCGGTCCCGGTTCGCCGACTCGCAATATGAGAACGGCGTTCAGATCGGGCGTGTATGCTTCCGCGGCATCCAGACGCGCCATGCGGGCGTCATGGTCGGCACGCAGACGCTTGCGACGGTAGTCCCGGACTGTCTGGAGCCCAACCCGTCCAATAGCCTGATGTCGCGCATCGTAGGCGTACTTGGCTCGTTCGCGCTCTTCCTCAATTCGGGCCCTGTGCTCCTCAACCAGATCTGCAAAAATGCGTTCTCCTTGAGCGAGAGCAGCATTTCTTGAGCGATCAAAGCAGTAGCTGGCATCGTCGGCAGTAACTGCTCCGACCGTCTCGACACGTTCTGTCAGGAGAAGATCCCAGACCCGCTTGGCTGTCGGCAGGAAGGTCCGCCCTTCGTCGTTCACAAAGACGGAAAGGAATCGCCGCCGGCTAAAATCATCGGCGGACAGGCTAATCTCCCAGAGCGACCATACGCCCCGGACACTCGCGGGAAGTCCGGTTATCCGCGCAGTGGGGAGGGGTTGGCCCGAAACGCAGCGCGGCAGATCGCTGATAACCGCCCGAGCGCGTGGATCTTCAAGCGTCACCCATTCGACGTCGGGCCGCTCCTCGGCCGTTCTAGCGTCGAAGCAGACCTTGGCTGACTCACTGCCGTCCGCCCAACGAACCCGCCAAACATCGGCTTCCTTTACAGCTTCCCCACCGCGCGCGGGTAGTCCGGTCGTGATTGCGCGTTCCAACCAGAACTGCGCGGGATGATCTCTCCATTTCCGCGCCTCGTCCGCATCCAAATCGTGGCCATCGGACAAGAGCTCGCTGCTCTTTCGGCTTTCCGCGATGGTCGACCGAAGCTGCGATACAACCGCGTCGCATTCATTTTCGATCGTGTCAGGGTTCTGGAGCCCTTGAACGAACAGTTCATCGAACAGCGGCTCCGTCTCGACGGAGTCCATCACGTCGGCGGCCTTGTCCACGCCGAACTCTTCTGCGATGACGGCCAGCTTGGTTTCGAGAACCTCACGCACACGATGCTCGACCGTATCTTCCAAGACGAAGTTGATCGCGCGCACGATGTGCGGCTGCCCGATCCGGTCGACGCGGCCGATGCGCTGTTCGACGCGCATGGGATTCCACGGCATGTCGAAGTTGACGATAACGTGGCAGAATTGAAGGTTCAGGCCCTCGCCACCTGCATCGGTCGAGATCAGAATGCGGACATCGCGGGAGAAAACTCCTTGGGCCCGCGCGCGTGCTTCGAGATCCATGCTCCCGTTCAGTGTAGCGACCGAGAAGCCGCGGCCTTCGAGGAAATCCGCGAGCATTGCCTGCGTGGGCACAAATTCAGTGAAGACGAGAACCTTCAGCTCGGGATCGTTCTCCTCCTGCTGCAGCTTGTAGATCAGCTCCAGAAGCGCCTCGGCCTTGGCATCGGTTCCCTGTGCCTCTGTCGATCGGGCAAGCTCGAGAAGCGTGTCGACTTCGGCCTTCTCCAACTCCCAGCCCTTGGCCTGGACCGCGATATCCACCTGGGTCTGTCCGTCCAGCTCGGCCCATGCGTCAACGTCCGCCTTTTCGAAGAGGGATGGCTGTAGTTGGGGCTCATCCAGGAGCGCTTGACGCTTTTCGAGGGTCGCCCGGATGGCGGCCGTGCTGGATGTGACAAGCCTTTGCATCAGGATCATCAGAAACCCGATGTGGCGCTGCTTCGCCGCCATGGCCTGGTTGTACCCGTGGCGGACATAGTCGGTGACGGCTTCGTATAGCTTTTGCTGGCTTGCATGGCGGTCCTGCCATGCCACCGGATGCAGCCGGGTCATGCGCGGCTTGAACAGCGGTTTGCCTTCGGCGTCGATGGAGACGCGTTTTTCCGTCCGTACGACGAAGGGGCGAACCCGCTCGCTCGACACGCTGCTCTCGTCGGGGAAGGAATCCCGGTCGAGCAGCTGCATCAGCCGATGGAACTGGTCGGTCTTGCCCTGGTGGGGTGTCGCGGACAGCAGAAGCAGGTATGGCGCCGCCTCCGCCAGTGCGGCGCCCAGCTTGTAACGCGCGACCTGGTCCGTGCTCCCGCCCATGCGGTGCGCCTCGTCGATGATGACCAGATCCCAAGATGCCGAAATCAGGTCCTCGAAACGCTCGCGGTTGTAGGTGCTGAGCTGCTCGAGGCTCCAGCCGCGACGCCCATCAAGCGGCTTCACGGAGTCGAGCGAGCAGATCACCTGATCATGCAGTCGCCAGAGGTTTTCCTCGTCGCTTCGCCATTGGCGGAAGGCGGAGAGTTCGGCGGGCTCGATGAACTGGAAGTTCTCGCCGAAATGCAGCCGCATCTCGGCCTGCCATTGCCGGACCAGCCCCTTCGGCGCCACGACGAGGATCCGCTTGGCCATCCCGCGCAGCTTCAGCTCGCGAAGGATGAGGCCAGCCTCGATCGTCTTGCCGAGTCCTACCTCGTCCGCGAGCAGATAACGGATCCGGTCCCGGCTCATGGCGCGGTTGAGCGCGTAGAGCTGGTGGGGAAGCGGCACGACGCTCGACTGGATCGGCGCCAGCAGGAGGTTGTCCTCCAGCGCGTCCAGAAGCTTCGCCGCCGCGGCAGTGTGCAGGATGTGCTCGACCGTCGGCTGGACGGCGTCGAGCGGGCTCAGATCGCGCGCGCGGGCGCGGACGACAGCGTCCTTACCGGGCAGCCAGACCCGATAGGCGGTCTCGCCCCAGATCTCCTCCCGATCAACGACACGGCAGGGCGCGGCATGCCTCTCATGCCAGCACCACGCGCCGATGCCATGTCCGCCGTCTGCATGCGTCACGCATTGGCCTCCATGCGGGTGAGCGCCTGGTCGTACCAGAGCAGCAGCTTCTCATCCTCCTGCAACGCCTCCTCGGGGATCTTCTGGGCGATACTGATGATGGTCTTGTAGTCCTTCGCACCCCACGCGGTCTTGAAGCCTGCGCGCAGCACTTCGAGCCGGAACTCCTTGAGCTTCCGGCCGGGTGCGGACTTGTAGCTCTCGAACTCCTTCAGCAGCGACCGCTCGCGCTTCTGCTCCAGGTCCTTTGCCTTGCTCGGATCAGGCACGAACCAACGGTCCTTCGCCTTGGCCTTCAGCCGCAGGTCGTCCTTCTCCAGCCCGCGCAGATCCTTGAAATTCGTGGACAGGTAGCTGTGGATCTGGCTGGGCACGTCGCCGTTGCCATCGTAGCGGAGGAAGTTGTCGGCGAGTAGCGCCGAGAGCTCTGGCTTTTCTTCGTGCTTCCGCCAGCCGGCGCCAAGCTGGGTCGTGAACTCCGGATGCACCTCCTGATAGGTTGAGGGTCGCTTGCGCAGGAAGTCCGTCAGCCAGTCGATGGCCGAGCGTTCGTCCGAGACGAACAGCTCCATTTGCGGTGCCTGCGCGGCTTGGGCCCGCTTTCGGTCGTACTCCGCGACTTGCTCAGGTAGAAACGCCATGCCGTCGCGCTCTGAAAATCGCAAGCGAAGTCCCTCTTGGAACTCTTGGCTTGAGAGCGGCACAGGCACATTATGCCGTACAAACCAAGCCACCATCCGGTCAAAGATAATTCTTGGATCACGTTCGGGTATGTAGGTAAGTTCATCCGATTTGGATTTTACGACAGGCAGATAGCTCAGGTGGGTTCTCACGAAATCCCAAGCCGATTCCTCGCTTCCACCAGTTTTCAAGAAGCGTTCTTCAAGGCCGCCATTCGGCTTATAGGCCGAAATCACTAGATCCTGCTTGACTGAAGTCTTATTGTTCACCGCATTGAAGCTGCCTTGCTTCTTATTCAGGGCAGACACGTTAGCGACGACAAAACCCGCCTCCTGCAAACTGGTTTGAATACTATTCCAAACTGATGCTTTTGTATTTGAAAACTCAACTGTCATCCAACGCCCAGGCTTAAGTATTCTATATGCCTCAGAAAAACTTACGCTCATCAGTCGGCGATAGTCATCAAGTTGTTTTCCTTGGGATCTACTCTCAATAGCCTCTGATGCAGTGTTTGTTTTTACGCCCGACCACATCTCGGCGAGGAAATTTAACTCAGAATACATTATGTTGGCACCGAAAGGGGGATCTATGAAAAGATAGTCAATTGATGAGTCGGGCACCTTAACGTGACTGGCGCTTCCCGTCTGAATTGCTTGGGAGGAGGACACCAATGCCAATGAATCAACTATTATCTTCAGCTTTTGCTTCCTTATTCCTTCAAAGATGTTTTTCTCTACGGGCAAGGAAGAAAAATATAGCGTACCTGACTGATACCCCGTCAAGACTGGCTTCTTTCCGCCGCCTTTGAATATCACGCGGCTCATCATTGTGCTGTGGGTCAAGTCATAGGAGTTTATCAAGAAATCAAGTGCTTTCCCATGACTTTTCCTCTTCACGTGCTGTCGAAGAAATGCAAGCGCTAAGAGATTGCGATGTGTGTAGAAATGATGGACAAAGTTGATGCCCATGCGAATTGGCTCGCCAGTTTTTTCGCCATCAGGTAATTTATTGGTTGGATAATCGTACTTTATGAGTTCTTGAAGGCAGCGCTCAGATACGGCCAAATCGTGGCTGTCAGGCTTCTTCTCGTATCTCGATTTGCCAACTGAATAATTTATGAGAACCGGCACTTGCTTGGCAATTCGCACCGGCTGTTCGAGTTTTTGATCATTGAAGGTCGTCCAGCAACGATCAAGTGTCCTTTTTGTGACTTCTGCAGAGCAATGAGGGCACTCAATTTGCTCTCGAACAGACCCAGCGACATGATCAACTGCGGACTCCCAGAAGGTAATTTCGCCGGTGCATTCTGGGCATGTAAAGACGTCCGACCAAATGATATAATTGATTTTACCTCGTATCGTTGAGCCCTTATGGCTGGTTTCATAAATCCAGCCCAACTCGCGCTCAGCTTCATCGAGCAGTCTAAGCGCCTCTTGCTTAAAGCGCACTACGTCAATTTTGGTGTTGTAGTTGGCAGCAATAAATGCCGCGGCTGGAGAAAGATCATTTAAGATGGCCTTTCTTTCTCCGAGCCTCGAAAATTCCCTCCATTCAACTCGTCCCATAACCTTAGTGGGCTCGAAAATCGTACCAGCTTGATCGACTCGATAACCCAATTCCTCGACGGCTTTTCTGTTGCCGCAAAGTTGCGCTGCCACCCCAGTCATGCCGGTGCCACAAAAGGTGTCAGCAACCAAATCACCGGGCTTTGTGTAGTATAACACGTAGCGCATGATTGCCTTATGTGGAACTTTTGTGTGGTAGCTGTGCGCATCATAGAAAATGCCACTTCTTCCCTCACTTACGTCAAATGCAAAAGGCTCCTTAGCCATTCGGTCTCCCGGGCTATAGGGGGTCCCGTAGTGCTTAACGTAATCGATGAACCAAGGGTTCGGGCAAGCTGTGTAGTACGGTGGATCTGACATCGCCAGGATCGCGTCATCCGACCCTTGCGGAAACCCCTCCTGGTTCCGGAAGGCCGGATCCTTCAACTTCTCGGCCAACAGCCCCAGAAAGTACTTCCGCCGCGCATCCTCGCTAGGGAAGGTGATGCCAAGGCACTCGACCGCGCCACCGCTCTTCCCGCTGTCCATCTTCAGTTGATCGTTCATCGGTTCTTCTCCGGAAAAGGGGTGGCGGGCCATCACTCGACCACAAAACGCAGCTTAGTGGTGTCCTTGCCCTTGCAGCGGTCGTTCAGGAACGACTCGAAGCGTTTGCGCAAATCCTCGGGCGTAGCCGGCGATCCGCCTTGGAGCAGCGCCTTCCTGATGTCCTCTTGGGCAACGCTGATCTTTTCCAGCCCCGACAGCGCCTCCTGAACGGCAGCGATGAACTCGGGCGTCACCATCTCGGGCAGGGTCTTTGTCTCGGCGAAGCCGGTGACGATCTTGCGCGACAAGTCCTTCAGCAGTTCGAAGTTCGACTGGATGATCGGATCCTCGAGGTTGTCGACGAGCGTCTGCACCCAGCCTTCGAGCAGCCGGTCGAGTTCGTCGTCGAGCTGCTTGAGGATGTTGGCTGCCGGAAGCAGGTCGCCCTGTTCGTTCGCCGGGCGGAAGTTGCAGTGCGGACAGACAGGTGACGCCGAGAGTTCGGAGTCGACCAGCGAGGCGCAGCTCTTCAGCTTGTCGAGTTTCTCTTCGAAGCTCGTGAGCTGGCTGGTCGGCATCAGCGAAATGCCGGCCAGCGCCCGCATCGCGACGAGGCGCGGATCCTTACGCATGGCGTTCTTGGTCTTGTCCTCCGAGACGCCGAGCCGCGCCTTGCTGTGCAGCGCGACGTAGGCCTTCACGTAGTCCTTCTTCAGCTGGTTGAGCGTCTGGCGGTACTCGGCCGCGTTCTGGTCCGTTCGTTCGGCGGCGAGCTTGTCGAGCACCTGCTTGCGCGTTCCCTGCGCCTGCCTCACCCACGCATGGTCGGCGGGCAGCACCATCTCCGCTTGGCCGAGATAGCTCGCGGTGCTGCCCAGTTCGCCGATCAGGGTCATCAGGCCCTCGGCCGAGGCCAGCACCTCGAGGTTTTTCTTCTGCGCCGCGATGTCGTCGGACCCGATGCGCAGGTTTTTCAGTTTGCCGACGGTGTTGTAGGGTGCCAGGCTCTCGGAGAATGCCTTGAGCGCGTCGAGCTTTGTGCGCCAGTCACGGATCTCCTCCTCGCGGAGCAGGGGCTGACCCCAGAAGCTGAGGCGGTTTGCCATGTCGGTCGTCGCGCCGAGGACGCGCTTTGTCAGCTTGTTGACTTCCTCCTGCAGCGCCTTGACGGGCTCATCGGATCCCTGCGTCGCCTGCTGCGCGAGGCCAGGCGGAAGTTCCAGGAGCTGGAACAGTGATCGAAGGACCGCGACGTTGATCTCTTTTGGCGCTTCGACGTGCTTGAAATGCCGCAGATCGTCGAGCGGGCGCTCGGCCAGCAGCGTGATCTTACTGGAGTCGATCTTATCGCCTGTGATCGCGAGCACGATATCGCCCGAATAGACGAGCCCGCCAAGCACGGTGACCAGCAGGTCGGATTCCATGCGATATTTGACCGGCGCAAAGTACTCGACGTCGGCATCGCCGCTCAGGAGTTCGCCGCGGTTCAGTACCTGCCCATGCCCCTTGGCCTTGAGGCGAGCGAGCACGTCCTGGGCATATCGAGACTGGGTCGGATCGATGCGATCCCCGTCGAGCATTTCGAGACCGTCGAGGATGACGACGGCGTCCTTTGTTCTCGTGCCGCCGGCCAGCGCACGAAGCGCGTTTCCGACCAGCTGCTTTCTGTTGGCCTCGGTGATCAATGCAGAGAAGGTCGGATACTGGGGCGCCATATCGGCAAAGCGGCTATTCAGAGCGACCCCAGCAATGACGTTGACCACATCCCGGAAGTTGATGCGCTCGTCCGGCCCCAAACGCGCCTTCTCTCGAAGGGAGATGCCTTTCGTCCAGTCGCGCAGCGACTTCGACTTGCCTTGGTAGGTGACCTCGAAGGCTTCGAGCTGTTTCTCCTGAAGCCATTTGCTCATGTCGCGCAAGGCATCTCGGGCCTTGTCGAGATATACCGACTTCGCGCCTCCGCTCGCGGTCGACGCCAATTCCTGCGCAGCTGCATAGAACCTGAGAAGGCGCCTTATGCTGTCGTCGGGCTCCTTCAGCCGGAAGAAGACTTCATCCGCTTTGTCGTCATCACGGAAGCGGGGCGGATCGAACGGCTGAATGAAATAGAGGTAGAAGTCGCGTTCTGGCTGGGCCGTTGGTCGATCATTCGGCGCGCCGAAAAAGAGGTAACCTATACGCTCGACCCGGTGCTCCTGCCACTCGATCTGATACTGCCAGATCTGGTGACCGGTCACATAACTGGACTCGTCTGTCCGCTCCATGAGCTGGCGGATGGCACCGAAGTAGGCACGATCAAGCGAGTCCTCTGACAGCGCTTCGGCGCGCTTCTCGATCTGAGCGTCGTAATCGACGTCCTTTTTCAGATCGAGATAGTACTGCTCAGTGTCGGGAGCCTTCGAGATGAACTGCCCGTTGACCGTTTTCAGCGTCTCCCGGAGTGTGGTCTGCACGGCGGTCAACAGATCATCGGACGGATCACCTCCCATGTCTTCAATGCCAGGCTGGAACAAGCACAACGTGTCTCGAAGTTCTTCAGCCGTTGGGCCGACAGGCACGTAGATGTCACCGCCTGTGGTCAAGCGATGGACTGAGAGACCATCAATGATCCTCAAGGCCATTGCCTTATAGGCAGGACGCGTGAAAGCCTTCTTCACCCGTTCTGACAGGACTTCCGATACTTTGAGCACGGGTCCGATGTTCGCATCAGCTCGTAGAACCGAGTTTGACGTTACTGTATCCCAGAACTTGTCGTAGCCAATCAGGCCTGGCCGATCCTCAGGAACTTCCTGATCGAGCACAGCTTGAATCTGGTCTCGGAGTGTGACGAGGGCGCCGCGCTTCTCGGTGAAGACAAGTCTCTCGAATGTTCCGATGTAGTCAGGATGGACCGGAAACAGCCGAACGTACTCGTCCATGCGCTCGTTCATGGATCCGTAGAACTTGGAGAACGGCGTGAGGTACGCGCGGATCTTGTTTTGCTGATCCGACGTCTTCTTCAGGAGCCGTTCGGCCACGACGAAGCTGACGTCTTGCCGAGCAAGTAGCACCTGCGTGAACCGATCCTTCACTCTACGAAGACTATCCGCAACATGCTGGAAGCGGCTGCTGTCGAAGATGGCCTCTTGAACGCCTGCGACGAAGCGGAAGCGGAGGTGCTTGGTGACCTCACCAATCTCGCGCAGGAACGACAGATCGAGAACAAGGTCGTGATCTTTGCGCGAACGCAAGTATTCGAGGAACTCATCCACCACTAGCAGAACGCCGTGGTTCGGGTGCACCTCGGCAAACGCCGCCATCATCTCTTCGAAGGCGCCCTTGTTATTGATCACCTTGTCGGCCGGCGGGAAGGAATAGCTTACGCCTTCCTTTTCGAGAAAGACCTCCAGCTGCTGCGTGATGATGTCACGCAACGACATCTGGCTTGAGATCTCGATCCGATGAACCTTGAACTTGCCCGCAATCGCCTTGGCGGCATCAGCCACCTTTGGGTGATGGATCATCTGGACGTAGTCTGCATCCTCAGCCACCAGCGAAAGAACGGACATCAGGTGCGACTTACCTGTCCCGTAGTTGCCGACGACCAGTACGCCCTTGTGGTCCACGCCGTCGTCGAACGAAAGCTGAGGGATCATGAGCTTGGCAATCCGATCAGCCATATCGTCAGAAATCACGTAGGTCGAAACCAGCTTCTTGGCCTCATCTGGACGATTGGCGTCCAGAAGCTGGATAACGGACTCAATCGGTTCGAACTGAATGAGATCGGCATAACGCATCGACATCCTTCGTCCCCTTTTCAATGCACAGTGAATGGGACCAGGCCGTCGATGGCGTAGTCCTGATGTTCTGAGTGTCCCGTCTCGGCATATGTGAGGCGATTGCCCCGCGTGCCTCCAGGCCACACTGCGATGATCCGGCGTGACTGAGCTTGTCGCCTGAGCAGGTCGAGCGGGCTGAGCTGTAGCGTCCGGTCGAAGAGAAGCTCGATGTTGTCGACTGTCAGAATCCCTTGGCTCACAAGATCATCCGCAAGGCGCCTGAATATTTCGGCAACGTGAAGGTGCCGTCGCGCACGCGGCACCGTAAGCAATTCGCGACCGAGGGCTGCTCCAACGTTGAGGGTAGGGGCCGCTCTTCGCTCCGCAAGCTGACGAAGCAGCTTGCTCTTTCCAGTTCCGGGTTCCCCAATGAGCAGGACCAACTTGCTGTGCACTGTCGAAACGTCGTCGACGACGCGGTCGAGTCTATCGATCATCCTCAACCCTCCTGCGCCATTGCGCCCGCAGTCGGGACAGTGCCTTCACCCAGTTCGGCTGCATTCAGAAGAACGATCTGCTGATCCTGCGGCCTCCTGGCGGCTGGGTCCGTATCAAGCCCGAGACGCCTGAGCGCGTAGTACAGCAACGCCCTACGGACTTTGATCTTCGCTTTGCCGGCCCGCATCCCGTAGTCTAGCGCTATGACCTTCGCCTGCGTCTCTGAAAGGTCGGGGTGGGGGGCGACTTCCAGCGTGACCTCGGAATGCCAGTCGCGATCATCGTCGGCTGACGCTTCGCTCTCACGCGATCCTCGAATCTCCAGCACCCGCGAGAGCAGGAAGTCCTTGAAGCAGTCATCGGTCAGGCAGAGCGCCCGGGTGTGCCAGCGGAACCCGTCGAACGCGATGGCGTGAGGCGCGATCCAGCGCCAGCGCGGCTCGGGGCTGGACAGGGACTGGTACTTCACCTCGATCGCCTCGGACCGGCGGATGGCGCCGACAACCGAGCGAAGCGTCACAGGCTCAACGCCGCGAACCGGCGTCGGGGCGGATGCGTAGGGTGGCAGGTCAGGGATCCAGCAATCTTCGCGCTCCAGCACATCGTCGGCAACCAGGCGGATTTGGGCGAGGTAGTGCGCTGCGTCCGGCGGGCGGAACTTGCAGTCGAAGTCTGGGCCGCGGACGTAGGTCCGCGCGCTCTTGTCGTAGACCATGTTGTCCGGTGCCAGCGCGATGTAGCGGTTCAGGTCCGAGGATGCCTGGTTCACCGAGACGCCGAACTGCTGCATCACGTCGATACGATTGACGTGACCCTCCCAGAACAGGCGGAACTCGATGAACTCGAGGCGCTGCTCGATCCCCCAGCGTAGTTCGGCCTTGTCCCGGTCCACGTTGCACTCCCGCCCAGCCCTGCGCGCACGCGAACTGTGCGCGCCCAATTTCTGGGCTTTCTTGGACCGTAGCCGTGAGGGATTAAGCAATCAATCGAAAAGGGGCGCGTCGGCGCGCGATTATCCCAAGGATTGCCGCAGGTTCTGCGCTATTGCATCCGCCGCCATCCGCACCGGCTCGGCAGCGAGGTGGGCGTAGCGCGCCGTGGTCTGGACCTGCGTGTGGCCAAGGAGTTTGCCGATCATCGGCAGTCCCTGACCCGAGGCGACGGCGGTCGACGCGAAGGTGTGGCGCAGGTCGTGTATGCGGACGTCCTTCACCCCGGCGCGGGCGCGAACGCGCTGCCAGAAGGGCTGGAGATCGCTCAGGCGCTTGCCCGGCAGGGTGCCGGTGATGACCCACGGGTTCTCGTCGATGCGCTGAGCGTCGCGGAGCAGATCGACGACGGGCTGGCCGAGATGGACGACCTTGGCGCCGGACTTGGAATCCGGCAGGCGCAGGACGCGCTCGGCCAGATCGACGTATGCCCACTTCAACGTCATGATCTCGTTCAGCCGACAGCCGGTCAGGATCAGCAAGCGAGCGGCGAGGATTGCTGATGGCAGTTCAATCCCTTCCGCCTCCATCTCGCGCAGCACCTCACCGATCCGGCGGAGTTCGGCCGCGCTGAGAAAGCGCTCGCGCTTCTCCTCGGGATACTTCCGGATGTGCTTTCGCGGGTTGGTTCCGTCCGGACGCAGGCCCCACATCTCGGCGAGGCTGAACATCTTCGAGACCACTTCGAGGCAGCGGTTCGCCTGATAGGGGATGTGGCGAAGGTCGTGGTGGAACTTGGCCACGTCCGCCCGGGTGATGCCCGTGACCGTGAGTTGCCCGAGCGCGGGCAGGATGAAGCGTTCGAGGTTGCGGCGGTACTCCTTGGCCGTGCTCGCCTTCACGCGGATCGCGATGTGCTCCTTGTCGAACCGCTCCGCCAGCTCCTTCATCGTGATCGCCTTGCGCCCCGCGTCCCGCTCGGCGGCGGGGTCCGCACCGTTGCGCGCGGCAGCGACGATGGAGATGGCGCGGTTGCGGGCCTGCTCGCATGTAAGCACCGTGCTGGGCCCGAGGCTGATCCGCCGGGACCGGCGTCCGGCGCGGTACTGGACCACGTAGCCCTTGCGCCCGCTCGGCAGCACCCGCAGCCCGAAGCCAGGGATCTCACTGTCCCAGACGAAGTATTCGGCGGAGCGGGCTTCTGCGGCGTCGACGAGGCGTTTGGTGATCCTGGGCATGGCACTCTTCGGTGGTTCTTTCGCCATTCCACAGTGCTGAAGCGCGGGCGACAGTCAACGAACACATTGAAATCGCGAAGAAAAAGGAAATGCCTCGCGTTTCCGCGCAAGGCGTTTCGGCGCGATGGTGCGGGAAATCGACGAGCCGCGCGAATCAGAACGCAGGTTCCGGATCCCGCGGACCGCTGATAGGCTCGGGGAAAAGAAACTGGCGATCCAATGGCTTCGAAGACCACCCTCAATGCCAAGAACCTCGAAGAGCTGGGCGCAGAGCGCCTGGCGCAACTGCTGATCGAGGTCAGCACCGGGAACGCGGCGGCCAAGCGCAAGCTGCGGCTGGCACTAGCGGGGGCCCAGAGCCCGAGGGAGGCCGCGCGGGAGATCACCAAGCGGCTGACCAGCATCGCCCGCGCCCGCAGCTTCATCACATGGAAGAACCGCAAGGCGCTGGTCACGGATCTCGAAACCCAGCGTCGCGCCATCGTCGAGCAGATCGCGCCGGCCGATCCGGACGAGGCGCTGGCGCTCATGTGGCGGTTCATGGCGCTCGCCACACCGGTGTTCGAGCGTTGCGACGACTCCAGCGGCACCGTCATCGGCATCTTCCACCAGGCGTGTGCCGATCTGGGTCAGCTCGCCGCGAAGGTCCAGCCGGATCCGCAGGCGCTCGCCGGCACTGTTCTCGATGCGCTGCAGGACAACGGCTATGGCCAGTATGACGGCCTGATCGGCATCATGGCCCCGGCGCTCGGCGACGAGGGGCTGGCTGCCCTGAAATCGATGGCCGAGGACCTCGGTCGCTCGCCTGTGCCGGTGCCGCCGAAGGATCAATGGAAGGCGGTGGGCTGGGGCACGGGCGGCACCACCTACGAGCACGAGATGCGGGCGCGTGAGCGCACCAGCACGGTCGCCATGGCACTCAAAGACATCGCCGACGCGCAGGGCGACGTCGACGCCTTCATCGCCCAGTATGATCCGAAGACCCGCAAGGTGCCGCAGATCGCGGCCGAGATCGCGCAGCGCCTGCTCGCGGCCGGCAGGGCGGGGGAGGCGCTGGGGTTCCTCGAGCGCGCGGAGCTCGGCGACGGCTTGCGGGTTCCGCTGGCCTGGCAGGACATTCGCCTGCAGACGCTGGAGGCGCTGGGGCGCGGCGAGGAGGCACAGGCGTTCCGATGGGACTGCTTCGAGCGCACGCTCTCCGACAGCTACCTGCGAGCCTATCTCAAGCGGCTGCCCGACTTCGACGACATCGAGGCCGAGGAGCGGGCGATGGCGCACGCCACGGCCTATCCGAGCCTTCTTCACGCCCTGCAATTCTTCCTCGACTGGCCGGCGCTGGATCGCGCCGCAAAACTTCTGGTGGCCCGGCACGACGAGATCGACGGGGATCACTACGAGTATCTCGCGCCCGCGGCGGAGGCCCTGTCAGAACGTCATCCGCTGGCTGCAACGCTGGTGCTCCGCGCGTTGATCGACTTCACGCTCACCCGATCGCGGGCGAAGCGGTATCGCTATGCCGCCGAGCATCTGGTTACCTGCGCCCGGCTCGCGGGCGACATAGCGGATTTCGCGGCGTTCGAGACGCACGACGCCTACGTCGCCCGGCTGAAGGAGGAGCACGGCAGGAAGTTCGGCTTCTGGTCGCTCACCGCCGCCTGATGGTCGTGCTACCGGATAATCAGGTCTCCGCCCCTTGGAAGCATTGTGGAAGCACGAGGCCGAAAAACGCTGCGCAATCCCGACAGATCGTGCGAAGCGGAGCCGCGCTAGTGGGATCGGCAAGTGTCGGAAACTGCGCAAGAACTCGCGCTTCCGAGCAATTGTTCATGGTCCGTTCGACACGACTCATAACCTGAAGGCCGCAGGTTCAAATCCTGCCCCCGCAACCAACAATAATTCATAATCAATATCAAAGACTTGTAGTTCATTCCTATCCGGAGGGACACTGATATGCGCTTCCTGCCCCGCCCCGCGGGGGGCTTTTTGCGTTTTGGCTGGTCATATGGCTATATGGCTACTATATGAACAGGCTGCCCCGTCGCCAGCCGCAACAGGCTCGCCAGGGCGCCGTGCAGGTCTATCGCCAGACGCGTGCCCCCGTCCTCGCTCTCCACCGGCACTATCAGGATCTTCTCTACCAAGGCTCGCAGCGCCTCCTTGGCTTCCTCCTGCCCTTGGGCATCGAACAGTCCTCGACTCAGCTGGCCGACGCGGCGCGGTAGGTCTTCGCCATTGCCGGATGTAAACCCACCAGATCGGGGGCGGGGGCCGACGACAGCACCCCCTCGAACTCCTTCCTCCGCGGATCGAGCGTTATCATCCGGTCCTTGACCTGATCCACAGGCAAGCTGGCGATGATTGCATCGACCCGCTTCTGGCGATTGTCGAATTTCGCAGGCTGATGGCGGATGCTGCGCGGCGCGTGGCCGAGGGCGGCCCGGCCATCGGCACCGAGGAACCGCGCGTCCCCCACGTCCAGATCGCCTCGCGCGAGG
>NZ_SISK01000015.1 GCF_004310345.1 Paracoccus subflavus
CTGGGAAACCCTTTCTCAGCCTCTAGTGCCGATGTCTCTTGACCTCGCGGCCTGACCGGAGCCAACGTTACATGCTCGGAGCGCGCTGCTCGCCAATTTCCACCACATTCGCGACACGACCCACCGCTGCCGCCAACGGCCAAGGAAACAGCCGGTCAGGGCTGCGCATAAGGACCGTCCTCGACCGCGTTTTCATAAAAGCCGACCTTGCGAACGGCATCCTGCCGCGCCTCGCCCCACAGTTCAGGCAGGGGCCGCAGATCGCAGGTCAGATCGCCCCGCGCGGTGAAGCATTTGCTTTTGATGGGCTGTGACTGCGTGCCTGCGCAGGCCGACAGGGCAAGAGAGCCAAGGAGCGCCAGGAGGACAGGTTTACGCATCATCAAATCCTTTCCAGAAATCAGGCCGGGTTCGGTAATCCGCCCCCACAAGAGCCTCACCGGCCTTCATGCCGCCGAGGATGGTCAGGAGCGGGCCGAGGGCTGAAAGGTCCGTGTCGATCACATGCGAGCCGTCATCGGACCGCAGGAGCGCCACGCGCGAGCCGGGGTTCACCCCCATGAGGATTTCCAGCTCTTTTTGGTTGAGGCCGAGGCCGTCATAATCGCTGACGCTGGCCTCCTTGTTCGGGAGCAGCATTTTCGTGGGCAGGGCTTGCAGCAGCGTGCGCCCATGCGCCGAGGCGTTCAGTTGGTGCGCAAACTGCGTCATCATCACGACAACGGTGTTCTGCTTTCGCGCCGTGACGAGCCAGTTCTCGATACGGCCCGCGAAATAGCTGTTGTCGAGAGCCTTCCACGCTTCATCAATGATGATGATCGTCGGGCGCTTGTCCTCGATCTTCCGCTCGATGCGGCGGAAGATGTAGGACAGGACCGCCATGCGGGCCTTCTGGTTGTCGGTGTCCAGAATGTCGGTCAGGTCAAAGCCGACAAACTGACCGTCGAGGGAAAAGCTGTCCTCGACCTCCTGACCGAAGATCCAGCCAAAGCGGTGTCCGGCGGTCCATTCGTTCATCCTGTCGGCAAGTGCGCCCCCGTCATGGGTGGCACCCACCAGTTGGGCAAACTGGCTCCAGGTCCGCAGCCGCGGATTGCGCACCTCTGCGTTCTGGCGCACGGCATGACGCACGGCGCGGGACTGTTCAGGCTGAAGGGGGCTGTGCCCGCTTTCCATCAGGTGAATGAGCCAGTCGCTCAGCCATTCCTGCCCGGCTGTATCGGTTTCCGTCCAAAGCGGGTTGAGGCCCGTGCGTTCGCCCGCCTTCAGTTCGGAATAGGTGCCGCCGAGGGCGCGCACGGCCATTTCCATGCCCCGGCGATAGTCGAAGACAAAGACCCGAGCGCCGACCCGCTGCGCCTGTGCCGCCAGGAACGCTGCCTGCACCGATTTGCCCGATCCCATGCGGCCGAGGATCAGCGTATGGCCGTTGGAGGGTTCTTTCTGCGGATCGCCTTCCTCGTGGAAGTTGAAGCGATAGGCGCTGCGCGTGATGGTTGGAAACCATGTGATGTTGGTGCCCCAGGGCACCCGAGAGCCGGGCTTGCCCATGGCGGCGCGATGCAGCGCGGCCATGTCGGCAAACTGTTCGTTGGTGATTGCGCCTTCCCGGATGCGGTAGGCCCGGTTGCAGGGATGCTGGCCAAAATAGACCGTCCGCGCGGTATAGCCTTGCGAAACCAGCTTCACGCCCGCCGTGACGGCGATGTTGCGGATCATCGAACTGATGCGGCCAAGCTCTTCTTCGCTGTCGGCATAAACCGCGACCGCCATCTGATGCTGCCCGAAGGTGATCTCTCCCGAGGCCAGCCGGTTCTGGCCGTTCTGCAGGGCAAGGATCAGGTTTTCGGCCTTGTCGTTGATCGCGTCACGGCGGCGCAATTCGCGGGCGACCCGCTCTTCCATGACGCTGTTGTTGACCGGCACGAAGTAGTTGGAGACCACCATATCAACCGGCAGGTCCAGTTCATCGAACATGGTGACGAAGGACTCGCGGGGATATTCCTTGATCGAATAGATGGTGCCGACCCGATCCGGCAGGCTGCCGCCGCTCAGATAGATCTTGTCGCCCTTGAAGGTGACGCGGGTGTTCGAGACGGTTTCCGCAATCGTGCGGTCGAGGGCCGTGTGAAAGGTCGGAACCTCTATGCCCGTGTTGATGCTTTCGAGAAAGCCGAGCAGTTCACCGCTTTCGGCCGTCAGCACACGCGGCTCCATGCCGGACAGGGCCGAGCAGAGAAACGAGACAACCTCGCTCAGTTGCGCCACCTGGGCGCTGATCTGGCCCGCCAGAAGCGCACGGGATTTCTGGATGCTGAACGGGATCTTCGAGAGCACGTCCGGCCGCTTGATGACCGTGATCGTGATCGTGTGTTCGCGCAGGTTCGCGCGGCCCATGTAGCCTTGCCAACGCCGGTCGATCTGCGCCGCCATGCTGTCGCCCGTCACAGGCGGTAGGCTGGTGTCGATGCGCCGCGATACCTTGTGGACCGTGTAGGCGAACTTGTCGCCGGTCTGGGCGATGATGCTGGCAAAAATGTCCTTGGCGCGATCCAGCAGCTCATCGGCCACGGTCAGGCTGTTCAACCCACTGACCCGGATGCACTGGAAAAACTCGTTGCCCTTGGTGCGGATGGTTCGATCATCGACCAGAGACACATAGGGCAGCATGGAGGCCACCGACTGTTCCTTGCGCACCCATGAAGGCAGCACGTCGAGGGCGGCAGGCCCGATCCGAGGATTATGGTTCATAGCTGTCGGCACCCCAGAGGTCTTTGTTTCTGGTCCGGCGGGTCTGACGGCTGACGACAGTGACCACATCGAAGAAATGAGGGTCCCATTCCGCCGCCAGCCAGAAGGCCGGATAGGCAAGGGCCGAGAGCAGAAGCGTCCAGAAGCTCTCGGCCCACACAAAGGCCAGGACGGACCCTGCCATCCAGATCACGGCATAGAACATCGGCAAGCCCATGAGGCGAGGCGGGCGGATGAGACCGAGGAAAAGCAGGGACCGTCTGACCATGGGATCAGGCGCCCCACATGGTGTTCACGATGGTTGCCGCGCCGGCGACGATGGCGATACCCGCCACGACATAGATAACGGTGCGGAAATCGACATAACCCATCAGCCAGGCCGCACCGATGCCGATCACGGCAAGCGTTGCCATGGCCTTGCCGAGCGGCCCGGTCAGGGTGTTTGCGATGCCGGTCAGGATATTGGTGATCGGGCTCAGGTTGATCGTGCCTGCCGCCAGTGCGGGCGAGGTCATCAACATGAAAAGGCCGACCGCCAGGAGCGCGCAAAGCGCCAGATTATAGGCCGAGATCGGCATGGTGTTGTTCATAGGGTGTCTCCGTTCAGTCGGGAAAAAACGGCCATGACCTTGCGGACGTGACCAATGGTTTCGCGGTAAGGGGGGATACCGCCGTGGCGCGAAACGGCCTCGGGACCAGCGTTGTAGCCAGCCAGAGCCAGCTCCTTCGTCCCGAAGCGATCGAGAAGAAGAAGCAGGTATCGGGCAGAACCATCGAGGTTCTGGTGCATGTCGTGGGGGTTTACGCCGAGCGTCGCCGCTGTTGCGGGCATGAGTTGCCCAAGACCGATAGCACCCACATGGCTGCGAGCTTTCGGATTGTAGGCACTCTCGATCTCAATATTGGCGCGGTAGAAGTTTCGCCATTCCGTGACGGACATGCCAGCTTTGCGCAAAGCAGCATGACCGCCGTAGCGCATCGCTGTTTGATCAATGGCACTGAGGACTTCTGGCCTTGCCGCGACTGCCCGTGGCGCTCGAAAACTGGGTTCCGGCTGGGCCAGGAAAGACATTGAGTTGTCTGGAAGCGAAGCCTGACGTTCGGCTTCCCTGATTATCGGTTGCCCACCGGAGCCATAGTGGCGGGCAAAACCGTTACTTTGTTCTCTGTATTGGAAGGTTCCATCGGACCCTGGCACAAGCACCATGCCATTTCCGAGGCAGGCATTTGCGCTAAGTGTCAGACCTCCAATCAGCAGAATAGCTGCCGTCCTTGAAGAGTTCAAACGCTTGTCCCTTTTCCTTAGGTATTATTATTCCGGGGAAGCCCCAAGATATTATTTTTGAAGCAACGCCCGACACTGTGAGCGATGTTTCTGCCTTGTTTCTTACTTTGTAGACCACTAACCGCCGTGATTTTTTATCAGCCGATACGACTTCAAAAATCCACTTGCCTACGACTGCCGTTCCTTTTCTCGAAACACTTTCGAGGCAAATAACGATAACTGATCCGCCCTCGTTTACGACTTGCGCAACATCCTCGCTGAGTATCACTGGAGGTATGACTTGACTCATTGTTGGCTCCTGCTCGTTGACAGGTGCCTTAATGCACTATGTTGGGTTGCTCGCACTAGCTGGTTTCACCTAGATCAACACATGTCTAACAATTCATTTATTGTTAGTCAACAATAAATGAATTGTTTGCGAAGATCATTTTTGTTTGCGCCAGCTTGCGCGGCTAGGGCTACTCCAGCTTGCGCACAGGGCACTCGAAGACCTGGAAGGCTCCGTCGTCGTTGCCGGTTACAGGGCCGAGTTGCTTGACCGGCCAGTTCAGCGAGTTGGCCATACGCTTGAACGCTGGCGACCCTAGAAAGAGCACCGTCTCAGCGCCTTCTTCGCTTAGGAACTCGTTGACCTTCGCCAGGATCATCCGCGAGATTTCACGTGGCCCCTTCACCACCATACGGGTGATCTCCCACATGGAGGTGTCCATCGAAGGAACCTCATAGCAAAGGTTGTCCGGTAGACCGGGAAGGATACCCAGGCACGCATCCCTGATCATGTAGCTGTATTGCAGTTGACCTTTGCCGCTGACCTGGTTGGCACGACGCAGCCGAGCACCCCCGACTGTCACACCGTTAAGAGTGGCAATGACATAGACAGTATCGAAGCTGTCATACTGTTCGAACTCAAGCTCTTCAGCGTGAAAGAGAGGCCACTCCAAGCGGTCCACGAAGACCTCTTTGCGTAGCTTCAAATACTCATTCACCAAGTGCCAGCGATCCAGATTGCTGGGGCAGCGGACAACCTCAACATGGTAGCCGCTTTGCGCAGCTTCACTGAACTTTTGTTTTGCCTGCATCATCATCATTGCCACCTACTTCAAACACTTGTGTCGAACCTATAAACAAACGAATGCCATGGGGGGTCACGGCCCAGACACCGGCATTGGAGAATTTGACAGTAATTTCCTGGCCTTCGGTGAGGTGCGAAAACATCGTGAGCAGGTTTTGAGCCATATCTACTGTGAAGTTTGCCTCCGCAGAGATAGTCACCGCTTTCGGGCGCACTCTGTCCTCAATGCTCTTCATCGTTGTCCGGGCCTTCTGCCGTTCTCTTGCTTGGCTGGCATAGAGGAAGATTTTTGGCATTGACACTCACCTGTCTTTTTAGACAGGAGATAAGGACACTTTCACGAAAAGGCTTGACATTCCGCTATGCTTGAGATCGCGATCCCCAACCACGAAGCTGAGCTTCAACAGCTTGAAGCCATTGGTTTGTCAGGTTATTTTCTTGGCTTCGGACTGCGCTTCGGCCAGCCGGACTTCTTCATGAACAAGTATCCGGACGCGTGGACCAAGGAATACGAGACCGAGAACTACTTCTTCGGAGATCCCGTGGCTGTCTGGACGATCACGCGTGAGGGGATGGTCCGGTGGTCGCAGGTGAAGTTGCCCGACATGCGGAAGAT
Organism: Paracoccus subflavus; assembly: GCF_004310345.1. Taxonomy (GTDB): domain Bacteria; phylum Pseudomonadota; class Alphaproteobacteria; order Rhodobacterales; family Rhodobacteraceae; genus Paracoccus; species Paracoccus subflavus. Next base: position 5,725 of record NZ_SISK01000015.1, read on the forward strand.
CATGGTTCGGGCCAAGGCACACGGCCTGAAGTATGGAGCTACATTTGTCGTCAAGATAGGATCGAAACGATCATTCTTGTCTATCGCACGGCCTGATCGTGAACTGACAGATGAAGAGATGACGCTGCTCATGTCTAAGGTGAAGATGTGGGCTCAGCTCTTTACGCGGTCGCGGGTTGCCTTGACTGATCAAGAACTAGAGACGTTGAGACTGATGCACAGCGGGTTGCGGCAGAGTGAAGCTGCAGAATTAATGAGTATCAGTGTCTCAGGTTTGAAGGCCCGACTTGATAGTGCGCAAAAGAAGCTGGGTGCCCGGAATACCACCAGTGCTGTCAGCACGGCAGTGAGAATGAACCTGATCTAATAATCAATTATGTTAATCAATAAATAATCAATGCCGCGGTCATGCGGCATTGACTATTTTGGCGCACCTTCTATTTATTTTTTCTTATTACAAAATCATGTATTCGGCGGGGCCGTATCAACCTGTTGATCGGCGCTAGGCTTGGTTAACAGAGAAAGTCAAGGGCAATCGTCTTATTGGCTAAATCTTCTGTCTATTTAGCCACTGGCCTTTAACTTCCAAAACTTCACCCTCAGAACTGGCGCAAATAACTTCTACTGCGTCAAAGAACCATGACCTTCTCTCTTGCACATCTACAGTTGGAGTCGGTCACACCTGGGCGGGCTTTGTCGCACTGCTGGAAGGCAGGTGCATGATCGGTCCACTTGCTGTCATAGCCTTGGTTCAGGTGGCTTCATCAGGACCATACATCCCTGCGCCTCAAGTTCTGCATCTGTGCGTCCCTCCCGCTGATCCCATAGAGGATCAAGCTACTCTGGAGCGGCACGGAATAGAAGAAAGAGAAGAATACATACGATATTTCAATGATTTAAACGCTTATCTCCTTTGCCTGCAGAAGTCCCAGACCGACATCATCCAACAGTCGAATGTCTGGCACGAGCGATACAAAGAAAAATTCCTGAGCGAATAAAGATGAAATCTTTAAATAATTCATTTATGTTGTATGTTGAGACCTACACGTGCTACTGGCCGTCAACAAGGAGGTTCAGATGAAGGTTAAGACCCTCGGTGCTGCCGCATGTGTAGCAACCGCCTTCAGCTTTGCATCGCCTGCTGCCGCCTACCCCATCGACTGCGCAATCCTTCTATGTCTGGCAGGCGGTTTTCCGGCCTCGGCAGAGTGCAGCGCGGCAAAGGCCGAACTAATCCGCCGCATCACACCCTGGCCGGTTGAGCCGCCCCTGCAACTGTGGCGATGCCCCATGGGCGGTCACAGTGTAAGCCTGCCAGGTGGAGGTGGTTCTGACAGCATACCGCCCGAGGTTGCCAAATATCGTGATGCCATCGAACTCTGGCAGCTTTCCAAACATGTGACGAGCGGTAGCGGAGGACGAGACGTTTACACCAGCACGGTTCGCTACGGATATGCGCCTTCGTCTGGTGAGTGGGTCCGATTTCCTTCCAACGACAATGCCTTGCCTGAATGGCTGGATGACACGATCAGGCAGCGGACGGGCAAAGGGTTTCAGGACGAGTATGGCCGAGGCTTCAGGAGCATCGTGGTTCGGATGCAGGACTACACGGGCGCATCCATGACGGAATGGGTGAGCTACTGATGAATCACCGCCGAGGTCTACACAAAGAATTGCCGCTAAGCCCTTGCTGGCGTAGGCTGTTCGGCAAAATACCCAAAACGGGAGGGACGAGCGGAATCGGATAAACCACCAGCCCAAAAGGAAACCCCCCGCGCGGGGGTCCGCACGAGGGGGCTTGGTAGCATAACACAGGTTTGGCGACCTGATTAGCAGCGGATTACACCTGCTATAGTTAGCTGCCTACTCCCGGAAATCAAGAGCAAAAAGCGCATCTGTGCGAACGGATGAGGCTTGCCTGCGGACACCGCGCTTCTTGTGACACAGGAGCAGCACTTGACGACTGTAGCAGCCGCAGCAGGCGGCGATTTTTTCAAGCGCCTTGGCGTTCTGGCCCAGGCTTGCACCGGCGCGCGCGCCCAAGGCAGGACGCGCTTGCACCGCAACTCTCACCGAGCGGGAACCTGCGAAGGCACGTTCTGGCGCAGCACCACCCGGCAGGAGGTGCAGAGGATCATCAGGGCCGCGCAGCGATACGAGCTGCACGGCCGCAAGCCCGGGAGACGCAACGGACCCTTGGGCAGCATCGCCTTGGAGATCCTGGCGCTGTTCGGGAACCTGGTCAGCTTCAAGACCGGCCGCCTAGACCCGTCCCTTGACTGGATCATGGACAAGCTGAAGCGGTCGAGGGACGCTGTTGTTCGCGCCTTGAAGGCACTACGCGACCATGGCTTTCTGGACTGGCTGCGCCGGTTCGAGCCAACCCCGAATGAAGGCCGCGGCCCCCAGGTTCGGCAGGTCAGCAATGCGTATCGTCTTTTCGCACCCAAGCGTGCCCTGGCGCTTCTTGGTCGCTGGTCCGGCCGTCCTTCCTTGCCGGATGATGATGATCTCGCACGGGCTGACAGGAAGGCCGTCGAGGCCGAGCATGTGGCATCGCTCGATCTAGGTAGCTTCGCTAGTTTCCAATGTGGTGACACGCCTCTCGGGAGGGCACTGGCACAGATGGGCCAAGCACTGGACTTACGCGAGTCTGCCAAGCGGACTGAATCCCAGTCTACCTCTTATTCTTATATCCCGATGTAGAACGAAGGCGTGACACAGATGCACTCAGACTGATCCGTCAGCTTTGACGGCACCCAAGCATGGCTATGAACATAGCCTGTGGAAGCCGCACGGCACATTAGAACTGTCGCACAAGCTGAACCATCCCAATGAAGATGGTGTTATAATAATTGGGCAAATCATTGATAGTAAACGATTATTGTTCCATAAATCCGATTATCGACTTACCAGGCTGCCTGCAGCAGCGCCGCGGCATGACACACGCCTTTCAGCGAGGCTAACTCAACTTGATGGGAATCCTGATCAGTCTGAGCGAACGGCGACACATGGAGCAAGCGCTGTGATTACCCCTCTTGCATTGCTACTGCTGATGATCTTTGCGGCCCGGACCAAAGCTCAGACGCTTGTCTACGTTCCCCTGAGGAGCATGAGTCTATTCCGCAGCACTGGTAGACTGCATATGATGGAACATCTTCCTAGCCGACGTCCCGCATAAGCGCACGAATGGGAGTTGGAGCGGGCCGCACGGCGAGAGCATTAAGGCCACGATTACGTGGTTTTAGATGAGTTCCTCACGGCAACGTTGCTTTGCTTCCGGCTGAATTGGCAGAAGACCAGCAAGATAGCCCCGGCCGTGATCCATACATCTGCAAGGTTGAACACAAAAGGGTGCCATGCCCCGAAGTGCAGATCGAGATAGTCGGTCACTGTTCCATACACTGCACGGTCAATGACATTGGCAAGCGCCCCTGCCACGATGGAAGAGGCAGCGATACGTTCCAAGCCTTGCGATCTAAAAGCCCAGAGCCCGAAACTTGCTGTTAATGCGGCCGTAGCAAGCAGCAGCGTGAGCCGTGCAATCTCACCCTCGAATGAAAGCAGGCTGAACGAAACCCCATGATTGAAGGTCAGACGCAGCGCGACAAAGGGCAGAAATTCGGTTGCTGCGCCATAGGGTTCGAGGGAGGCGCGCGCCCATAGCTTTGCTGCAAGATCGAGCGCAGCTCCAAAGGCGATGATGAGTATAGGCCAAGCCATTTTCATGCACGGCCCGCCTGTTTGAGGTCGGAACGCGCATCTCGGATGATCGACCACGCCGATTGCAGGAACAGGCCCGCCACGGCGAACGCCACCAGAAGATCAGGCCAGGGCGAGCCGAGCGCCCAGACGAGGACGGCCGCGACGACCACAGCAAGATTGCCAATCGCATCGTTGCGCGAGAACAGCCAGACAGCGCGCATATTGGCATCCCCTTTGCGGTGCGGCAGCAGCACCAGGGCTGCAGCCACATTGACGATGAAGGCTACGACCGCGAAGCTGCCCATCAGGAAGGTTTCCGGCTGATGCTCGACAAAGACGCGGTAGAGCGTCGAGCCAATTACTCCAAGCCCGAGGAGGCCCAGGAACACACCTTGCAGCAGCGCCGCCTTGGCGCGAGCTGCGAGACCCCATCCCACTGCGATAAGGCCGAGGAAGGAAATCAGGCCGTCGCCTACAAAATCGAGCGCATCCGCCTGTAGGGCCTGCGAACCCGACAGAAAGCTGCCGATAATCTCGATCACGCCATAGCCGACATTAAGCAGGACGACGATCCAGAGTGCGCGCTTGTAGGCGGGGGTAACGTGCGACAGGTCAGGGATCTTGTCGTCATCCTCATCAGCCTCCACCCCGTCCACCTTGGGCTGGCCAATGCGGTCAAGCTGATAACCCAGGCTTGTTACCACTTGCTCAACAACAGGAAGCCGTGCCTGTGGATCATCGACATTGAGCGTCATGATCTGCGAGGCAATCGACACCTTCACATCGCCCACCCCTTCAACCTTGCGGGCCGCGCCCTCGATCTTGGCGGCGCAGGACGCGCAGTCCATGCCCGTGACGTGATAGCGGATTGTGTCGGTTGCAGCGGCCATTCGTTGGTCCTCGAAACTCTAGCCTTGCCCTGCTACAACCTGTAGCGACTACAGGAGCAAGGCAAAAAGATGCAGATCGGAGATTTATCCCGGCAGGCGGGCGTGAACATCGAGACGATCCGCTATTATGAGCGCATTGGGGTTTTGCCCAAGCCTGCCCGCCAGCTGAACGGACGACGCACCTACAGCCCCGTCGATGCCGAACGCTTGGGCTTCATCCGCCATGCTCGCGAGCTTGGCTTTGATCTGCCAAGCATCCGCATCCTGCTGGCCTTGCAAGAGAGGCCGGAAGCATCATGTGAGGATGCGAGCCGTATTGCCCAAGAGCAGCTTGAGGCAGTCGAAAGCCGTATTGCCCGTCTACTTCTTTTACAGGATGAACTGGCCCGCATGGTTAGAGAATGCAAACGAGGCAAGGTATCTGAATGCCGGGTAATCGAGGCTCTAGCTACCTGAGAATGATAGTCAATCAAGCATACGCCTCTCAGACTTCTCCGTGATGTGCATGCAGGCAGTTCTCGTGGTTGCTCAGGACCTCGATGACCTTGCAGCCCGAGATTGTGCCCTGGGCGCATTGCGTCAGCATGCGTTCCAGTTCCTGCTGTAGGGCCTGAAGGCGCGTAATGCGGTCCTTGACCGAGACAAGCTGGCGCGTGGCGATGACATCAGCAGCAGCGCAAGACATGTCGGGCTGGTCCGAAAGACTGAGTAGTTCCCGGATGTCGTCCAGCGGAAAGCCGAGTTCACGGGAGTGGCGGATAAAGGCGAGCCGCTCCTGCTCCTTCACGCCATAGAGCCGCTGGTTGCCCGCGCTACGCTCCGCCTCGGGCAACAGACCAATCTCCTCGTAGTAGCGGATGGTGGGAACTTTGACGCCGGTACGGTGCTGGCAAATCCGCCCCACAGGCTCAGCGCGGTGATCGCGCTTCGGGCCTGGTCCTTGTAGAGGCGGCCGAGCGTGGCAAAGGCGGGATCATAGAGCCCCGCACTCATGCCGAGGCCGATGACGCACCAGCCAAGATAGAAGCCCAGGAGGTTAGGCGCCGCCGCGCAGATCAGAAGTCCAGCCGCCAGAAGCGCGCAGCCCGCCGCCAGAACAGGGCGCCCGCCATAGTCTGCGATCATGCGACCCACAAAGGGAGACGCCATTCCCGCACAGGCAAGCGCTGCCGAGACAGCTCCCACCACCCATGGCAAGGGCCAGCCGGTATCGGTGACAATCGGCTTCGCCAGCACCGCCATCAGATAATAGCTGCTGCCCCACGCCAGGATCTGGACGATGCCCAGACTTGAGACGACCGGCCAGCGGCGGGTGGCGCTCATCAGGTGGCGGCTTTCAAGCTCACTCGTGCTTCCAGCTTTGCCGCCGTTTCCTTCCGCTCGCTGTAGCGGTCGGTCAGGAAGTCTGAGAGGTCGCGGGTCAGCAGCGTGAACTTCACCAGTTCTTCCATTACGTCAACAATGCGGTCGTAGTAGCTCGACGGGCGCATCCGGCCAGCCGCATCGAACTCGTCATAAGCCTTGGCGACCGAGGACTGGTTAGGGATCGTGACCATGCGCATCCAGCGGCCGAGGACGCGCATCTGGTTCACGGCGTTGAAGCTCTGCGAGCCGCCCGAGACCTGCATCAACGCCAGGGTGCGGCCCTGGGTCGGCCGGATGGCCCCCATCGAGAGCGGGATCCAGTCGATCTGGGACTTCATCACGCCGGTCATGGCGCCGTGCCGCTCGGGACTGGTCCAGACCTGGCCTTCGGACCACAGGCACAGCTCGCGTAGCTCCTGCACCTTCGGATGCGAGGCCTCGGCATCGTCGGGCAACGGCAGACCGTTGGCGTGGAAGACACGCGTCTCGCAGCCGAAATGGCGCAGCAGGCGTTCTGCCTCCAATGTGGCGAAGCGGCTGTAGGAGCGCTGGCGCAGCGAGCCATAGAGCAGCAGGATGCGCGGCGGGTGGCCCGCGCGCGGCACCAAGGGCAGGCTCGGCTGGCGGAGGGCGTCGGGCGAGAGGTTCGGCAGGTCCGCGATCATGCACGGGCCTCATTGTGCAGGGCGGGGTCGGAAAACCAGCGGCTGCCAAGCCGCAGGGCGACATTCACCAGCAGGATCAGCACCGGCACCTCGACCAAGGGGCCGATCACGGCGGCAAAGGCCACGGGCGAGGCCAGTCCGTAGGCGGCGATGGCAACGGCAATCGCCAGTTCGAAGTTGTTGCCGGCGGCGGTGAAGGCGATGGCTGTGGTGCGCGGATAATCCCGGGCGATCAGCCGGCCCATGGCGAAGCTGACCAAGAACTGGATGGTGAAATACAGCACCAGGGGAATGGCGATCCGCACCGCATCCAGCGGCAGCCGCACCAGGTCCCCGCCCTTGAGGCTGAACATCGCGACGATGGTAAAAAGCAGCGCTACCAACGTGATCGGACTGATCTTCGGCAGGAAGACCTCCTCATACCACTCCGCGCCTTTGCGGGCGATCAGGATGCGTCGGGTCAGGAAGCCGGCCAGGAAAGGCAGGCCCAGGTAGATCAGCACGGCCTCGGTGACGGTCCAGAAGCTGACATCGATCACGCTGCCTTCCAGCCCGAACAGCGGCGGCAGGACCGTGAGGAACAGCCAGGCATAGGTCGAGAAGAACAGGATCTGGAAGATCGAGTTGAAGGCCACCAGACCGGCGACATACTGGTTGTCGCCTCGTGCCAACTGGTTCCAGACCAGCACCATGGCGATGCAGCGGGCCAGGCCGATCAGAATAAGGCCCGTCATGTATTCGGGTTGATCGCGCAGAAAGATCACCGCAAGGGCGAACATCAGCACCGGCCCGATGATCCAGTTCTGGACCAGCGACAACACCAGAACGCGCTTGTCGGCAAAGACCTGATGCAACTCCTCGTAGCGGACCTTGGCCAGTGGCGGATACATCATCAGGATCAGGCCAATGGCGATTGGAATGTTGGTCGATCCGACTGACATGGCATGCAGGGCATCCGGCAGGCCGGTGAAGATCGTCCCGAGCATGATGCCCAAGGCCATGGCCGCGAAGATCCAGAGCGTCAGGTAGCGGTCGAGAAAGGAAAGCCGGCTCGCCGGACGTGGAGAGGTCATCGCAATATCCTTTGGTCAGGCAGAGCGGGTGCGGTTGCCGTGAGCATCCACAACCTGTTCGCCGTCCTCCTTGCTGAAGGCGGCTTTCTGGGGCGGCAGCAGATCGAGCACCTGCTCCGACGGGCGGCAGAGCCGCACGCCTTCCGGGCTGACCACAACCGGGCGGTTGATCAGGATGGGATGCGCCATCATCGCATCAAGCAGCGCCTCATCGGACAGGGACGGATCGCCCAAGCCAAGCTCGGCGAAGGGCGTGCCCTTCTCGCGCAGCAGCTCGCGCGGCGCGATCCCCATGCGGGCGATCAGGCTTTCGAGCATGGCACGCGACGGCGAGCATTTCAGATACTCGATGACATGCGGCTCGATGCCGGCATTGCGGATCATCGCCAGCGTGTTGCGCGAGGTGCCGCAGTCCGGGTTATGGTAGATGATGACATCCATGCTCAGGCGCTTTCGGTCACGGTGGAGCCGCAGACACAGGACAGTGCTGCAACGGCGGGAGCGCAGATCTGGGGATGGCCCTGGCAGCAATCCTTCAGGAGGAAGCCGACAAGCCCGGCCAAGGCGGAATAAACAGCACTGTAGATGATGTAGCGCCCGTCCCGCCGAGACTGGATCAGACCGGCATGTTCGAGATGGGTTAGATGGAACGACAGGCGCGAAGTGGTCGCGCCGCCGAGAGCTTCACCAATCGCTCCTGCGGCCATGCCGTCCGGCCCGGCCTGAACCAGCAGGCGCACCACGCGCAGCCGCGTCTCTTGAGACATAGCCGCAAAGGCGGCTAGAGCTTGAGGCTCATCCATCGAATCAACTCCTCAACTAACGATGAGATATTGAGCCGATTGTCTTTGAAGGTCAAGGAGCTTCAATGCGGCCATGCAGAGAATGGCAGCTAGGTCCGGCATTGCAACATGCAGCGCTAGCTCTTCGGCTCGCCGCTCTGAACTGTTCCCGCCTGCGTCCGAAAGGGGATCGTTGAGAGAACAGCCAGCTTGCCGCTGAACAGGCCGGTTGAAGACCAGCATTTGCTGGCAGCGCGAAATCTCAGATGAATGGTCCGATATTTTTTGCAATGAAGGGGCGGCTACTGTTACAGATTAGGGCATGACACAGATTTTGATCGGCTACGCCCGCTGCTCCACCGACAAACAGGATCTTGCTGCGCAGAAGGGCATCCTTGTCAGCTTCGGAGTTGCATCCGATCGCATCTACACCGACCACGGCTTTACCGGCACGAACCGCGCCCGTCCTGGTCTCGATCAAGCGCTTGCAGCCTTGCGGGAGGGTGACACACTGGTCGTCCCGAAACTGGACCGCCTGGCGCGTTCCGTTCCCGACGCCCGCGACATAGCTGACAAGCTGGCTGTGCGCGGTATTAAGCTTCAGCTTGGCACCTCGATCCATGATCCGACCGACCCCATGGGCAAGCTGTTTTTCAATATCCTTGCGACCTTTGCCGAGTTCGAGGCCGACCTGATCCGGATGCGGACCCGCGAGGGCATGGCCGTGGCCCGCGCCAAGGGCAAGCTGCGCGGCAAGAAGCCGAAGCTGTCGGATCGCCAGCAGCAGGAGCTGCGGAGCATGTATGACACCGGGGAGTATTCCATCAGTGATCTGGCTGAGGTGTTTTCGATCTCGCGGCCGACCGTGTATCGCACCTTGGGCCGGCAGGCGGCGGCAGCGTGATGGCGGATGATCCAAAGCCCCCACGGCCACCGTCGCTCAAAAGCGAGACCCGCCAGACGAACTGGCGCCGCAGCAACCTGCCAAAGTATCAGGCTCATCTTGCCGTTCAGCGGGCGCTCATCTCAGGCACTTTGGAAAAGCAGACTTGCGAGGTCTGTGGCGCAGCCAAGGTCGATGCTCATCACGACCGATACGATGAACCCTTGAACGTGCGGTGGCTCTGCCGCAGCCACCACGTCAAGCTGCACCATTACGGTGAAGATATGTTTCCTGTCGGTCGCCTCGGAGACGGCCGATCACGAATCCCACGGAAAAAGCCGCCAGCACAGACAAAGGCGCGAGAGCAAGCACGAGCGCGAAAGCAATCGAGGCTGGATCGTCCGGCCGCAGAATAAGGGCCACGACGACACCGACGGCAGCGCCGAAGAACGATCCCGCCCCCTGCTCGAATGCCTTGCCCAATGTGCCGCCGATATTGCTCTGCGTCACGGCAATGGCGCTGATGACCGCCGAAAGCTCCACCGTCAGCCCTAATGCGTAAACCACCGAGAGCGTGGCGACGCCCGCGACAGTCATGCGAAGGGCATGGATCGCCCACCAGCCGTGACGCTTGAACAGATGCTTCATTCTTGGTGCCATTCTCTCCGATATCCCGCAACCGGCAGGATGTCACGGCTATGGGAGGAAGGGGCTTGGTCTCGCTTCAGTAGATGGATAGTAACTCGATCCGGCTGTTATAAGTTCGGGAAGAAGCGTCATTCTCTATGGAAAGGCATCCCCATGCCACGGCCCACTCTGTTCGCCACCCTCTTTGCATTTATGCCCGCCATCGCCTTTGCAAATGCGTCCCTCACCATCGCCTTCGACATGGATGACGTGATCACGGCCCGCTATGATTGCGGCGGAAACATGCCGCTGGCGGTGGTCTACGTTGCCTCCGACACCGATGCCTTGGCGTTGGTCCCTGTGGAAGGAGGTCCCCGGGTTTTTGCGCAGGTAGTAAGTGGATCGGGTGCCCGCTATGTCTCGGGTCCGTACGAATGGATCATCAAGGGGGAGGCCGGTCAGCTGATCGACACGCTGGAGGACAGGACCGTCTTCGACTGCGGACCTGCCGAACAGTAGGCGCAGAACCCGGCAGCGGGCGGATATGCATCGCTCTTTTAGACCTGCTGTCAGCTGAGGGCGAGGGCAATACCTGCAAGGGAAACGCCCGCCCCGAGACTGCGCGTTGCAAGATGGCTGACCGCGCCGACGCGACCAGCAATCCCGCCCGCGACCAATCCGACGATCATACCAACGCGATGCAAGAAGAGGGCAAGGCCGTCACCCGATCCTAAGGCACGCCCATGACGCCATTCGATGTGCTGGCGCAGGCTGTCACTGCCCACGCCACCCGCTCAGCGAAGAAGCTCCGCCAGCACGGCCTTGTCGCAAGAACGCTGACCGTGTTTTTCCACACCAACTCCCGCATCGCTGCCATTGGCTTCACCGAAATTTGGTATCTCCTTTGGTGCCTGCGGCGTCGATCGCCCGATACACCGTCATCCGGGATACGCCGAGCTCGCGGGCGATCTGGGCCTTGGACATGCCGTCTAATGCGAGGTTACGGATTTTCGCATCGTCCACCCGCTTCTCTCGCCCCTTGTAGACGCCCTTGCCCTTTGCGGCGTCGATACCGGCACGCTGACGATCACGAATGAACTTCAACTCCATGTCGGCCACCATGCCGAGAACGGTGATGACCATTCGCCCCAGGTCCCCGGCCGTGGAAATTTCGGGTTCGAGAACGCGGAGCGACGCTCCTTTGGCATCCAGCTCATGCACGAGGTTCAGCACGTCGCGTGTAGACCGGCCAAGACGGTCGAGACGATGCACGACCAGCTCGTCGCCCGCGCGCAGAAACTCCAGAACTGTTGCCAATTCGCTGCGACCGTCGCGAGATACTCCCGACCCGGTTTCGGAGCGGATGATGTCGCAGCCTGCTGCCTTCAGCCTGGCTTTCTGGATGTCGAGATCCTGGCTTGACGTGCTGACGCGGGCGTATCCAATCCGAGGCATGGGCAATCTGTCACGTTAGGGTGGTTGAGGTCCTGATGCTGTCACAAGCGCTACTATGCCACTCATTTGTGACATCCTGAGCTGTCACATCCAACTGTCACCTGAAGGTGTGCCCAAACGTGACAACGCATGATGGAACATCTGCTCAAACGGGACGTGCCCATCATTGTGGTTGTGACTTTCATATATGCGCAATACCAACTACAATCATAGGTATCAAATCAGACGAGATGACCCAAGACAGGATGCAAGCCATGACAGCCCAACGGGTCCGGATCATCGAAGGTGGCAAGCTCGTCATCCCCGCGCTCATGCGGCGTGAACTGGGGATTGCCACAGGCGACACCGTGCTTGTCGAGGTCGAGGGTGGCGAGTTGCGTGTCCGCTCGCTTCCGCAGGCCGTTGCCAGGGCTCAAGCCATATTGCGGCGCCATGTGCCCGAGGGCGTGTCACTGGCGGACGAGTTGATCGTCGACCGTCGGCGCGAGGCAGAGCGTGAGTAAGGCCGCCGTCCTGGACGCCTCGGCCCTGCTCTGCCTCCTGAATGGGGAGCCGGGCAGCGAGCGTGTTGTGCAGGCCCTGCCTTCCGCAGTGATCGGCGCCGCCAATCTTGCCGAGGTCGTGTCCAAGCTGCGCGAGCGCGGCCTGAGCGCCGAGGAGGTGGAAGACGTTCTCGGAGGCCTTCCTCTCGATGTCCGGCCTCTCACCGCTGCCCAGGCGTATGCCATTGGCCATCTTCGCCCGGCAACCCGGACCCTTGGACTGTCTCTTGGAGATCGGGCCTGTCTTGCCCTGGCGGCCGAGCTCGGCATGCCCGCCCTGACCGCGGACCAGGCTTGGGGCGGTCTGGATATCGGTGTAGCCGTCGAAGTGATTCGAGGCTGACAGGCGGTGGAATGGGACCATCGTCCTGCACCCTGCCCTTCTCGGGCCGACAGGCAGATGGAACTTCCAGATCGGAACCAAAAAAGGGTTTCCTGGACGACTGATTTCCAGACACGGTTTCCAGACAGGAAAGAATGCCATGGCGAGGCTCAGGCGCCCGCCGGCAGCCAGGTCCGGCAGAGGAGCGTTTTTCTGACAGAGAAAAGGTCAGAGTGGAATGTATTCGATGTGCATCTCGGCCCCTTGCCGCCTCTCGCATCATTGAGTGCTTCGCTCCAAACGAGCCGTTTGAGCGCGACGCAGCGACGGGGCAAGCAGCCCTCTAGCTGTCGGTCGGCAAGTCGCCCTGCTTAGACTGGAAGCCGCAGCTTGCTGAACATCGAAACACCGCTCAAGTAGGGCCGGTCGCTCAGCTGGCGGACGCTTCTATATGCATTGCCTAGTTGCCAAACCTGTGTGGCGGATGACGGGCGCCCCCGTGCCTGGCACGAGTTCGCGCGTGACTTTTGTAGCTTCGCTAGCTACAACTACTTCATGTATGATCTTTGGGAATATATTGAACGATTTAAGCCCACTAAGGCCCCATTTTGTGCAATTTTTAGGATGCTGGGTCCTTGGAACCGACATTTTCGAGCAAACTCATGAGAGACTTGGCGACAGAACCCAAGAAGGCTTACCGTCACCTTGGAAGTGAAAACGGTCAGGCATTCATCGGTTTGGTGGCGGACTTTAGAGCGGCCATCTTTGCCGGAGATGTGCCAATGGGCCCAATTTTGGTCACCAGACTCGAAGACGCTTTCGAGTTAGAGTGGTTCGTATCCTCTGATTGCACGCTGAAAACAGTGATAGTGGCGCGCGGCGCTGGGGACGAAGCATGGAAAGAATCTCATAGAATCCAGCTAGAGGCTCTAAAGATTTGTGGGGAGATATTGGCTTAATGTTTGAACCAAACTGGGCTTCCCCGCCGGGTGATACGATCTCTCGACTGGCTGCCGCAGGGCATGTATCGGTACACGATTTGGCCGAACGCATCGGGTGCGAAGAAGACGTGTTCTCTGGAATCATGGAGGGGCGAGTCGCGATTGGTGATGAAATCGCGGACGCGCTATCTGCGGAGCTTGGTGCTTCACGCCAGTTCTGGATCGAACGTTACAACCAGTTTCTTGGCGACAAAGTGCGCATTTCCAGTTCTGGACCAGCAGAAACGCTGTCCACGTGGGGGCAATCTTTTCCAGCGAAAGCGCTGCGCCAACTTGGCTGGCTGCCGAAGGGCTCTAGAGGCGAACGATTGTCCAAGGACATCCTAGACTTTTTTGGATGCGATAGCATCCGGGACTGGAATGAACGTTACTCTTCGGGAATAGGCCAAGTTGCGTTTCGAACGTCTTTCGCGTTTGAGGCTGATGAAATGGCAACTTTGGCTTGGCTGCGTGTCGGTGAGGTTCAAACCGAAAGCCTAACTCTCGCGAAGTTTTCTAAAAACAGCTTCAAAAATCGTTTGCCTGATTTGAGGAAGTTGTGCGCACAAAAGCACCCTGAGCTGTTCTTTCCAAAACTGCAGAAAGCTTGCGCCGAACTCGGCGTAGGTCTTGTTAGTTCGAAGGCTCCGACAGGTTGTCGAGCAAGCGGTGCCACTTGGATGTCAGCCAAAGGCAACCCCATTATTATGCTAAGTTTCCGTTATTTGAGTGAAGACCATTTCTGGTTCACCTTTTTTCACGAAGCTGCACACGTAGTTCTTCATGGAACTGACCATATTTCGGTAGATGGAAGCGACCCGTCACCTCTGGGAGCATCAGTATTCGAAGACGAAGCTGACACCTTCGCTCAAGACGCGCTCGTCCCGGCTGACTTGCGAAACGAGATTCTAAGCGCCATACCAACCCGTCCTCATGTACGGAGGATCGCTCGCAAAGCCGGGGTGACACCGGGCATTATTGTCGGGCAGCTTCAAAAATTTGGGGTGCTCCAACCACACCAGTTCAACGAACTAAAGCGCCGGTACAAATGGGACGGGGACACTACGCTTCCGGTCCTTTCTCAACCTCGGAAATAAACGTAGGCATCTGGGCTTTTTTGCCAGTTGCAAAGGCTATCCTCAATCACCTGCTTTCCTACTCCGAGTATTTGGTCTAATGCGTCAACGCGCGGCTCCAAGGCTTTACCGGTGATGCTGTGGTCTCGATTGTTGAAAAACAGTAGCCGTGCCCCAGCAAGTGGTCCTGTTGCCTTGTCCAAGTAGACGCTACCCGGCACAATAGGAGCAAGTTGAAGCTTGCCGAGCATGGTAACGAAGTCAAACCTGCCGAGGCGGCCTCCCCCAAAGCCATACACCCCCTTCATGGATTTATAGAGAGCATCAAAAGCCGCATGCGGCTCCTGACCGACACTTGCATGTGTCGCGATCATTAGATCACGAAAGCCGCCGAATTCAGTCTGCCACTCGTAGTAAGTGCGAAACGTCTCGGCAATTGCTTGCGGCTTCTTGCTCTGGAATTTTCGGTGGTTAGAAAAACTACCCGATATGCTGGCGTCCGCCAACCGGCCGGAATTTGCATCCAACATGTTCCCGAACCCCGCAGGATCTGCAGCATATTGTGCGAATGTCCAAACTGGTCCCACACCAAACGAACCATAGACATTTGCAGCCAGCTTCCATTCGTCCACCGCGTGTTTCCCGAAATGAGTTAGGACGAAAGTTAGCCAGACCGCCTCGTCAAGTTGTCCGTTTCGCTGAAAGTGAAGCGACCCTCGTACGGGGTCGAAAATACCAGAATGCGGATCACACCTCGCCGCGTCCACACCACGCACAATCAGCGCGTCAGTATAGGAAATTCGACGTAGGCTGGAAACGATTTGTTGCGCCCAACAGCATCTCCGCTGGGCACCCGCAATGCTGGGAAGGGGGCCAAATTGGGCGTCGATCTGCCCTATCTTTCCGACAATCTCGTTCATTCTATCTTTGTGGATACCGTTCATGTGCCGCTGCCCTAACCAACGTTCTCAAATAGATCCCTAACGGGAAATTGTTTTCTCTCTAGCCTGCCGAGAATATATATACGATAAGTCGGCGAAATACTCTTCATAATATTCACAACTCTACGTAGCTCAGGCCTCTCTGCTCTGAGGTCATCTTTGCGATTTTTCATCTCCTCAAATATTTTGTGAATTCTGAAAAGTTCAATGAAATCTCTCCAGTATGGGTCAAGGTCATCTGGAGCAACATAATCTGAGTTTCCAGACCGAATTTCCTGCTCTGCTATCTTCACTTTTTCTATGCTGGGCCATGGGTTTCCCATTGGCATTTCTGGCATTGGCGAGAAATCATGGAAGCCTTCCCTGTAGTATTCTTCGGCACCAGATGTCGAAGTGTTCGCCGGACGATCCTCACTTGCCACACAGTCATGGTATAGGTGTAGACTTGTCACAGAGTGGGTGTATTTACCCAGCCCACAGCCAAGTTCGCGTGCTGCAACCTCCTGAAGCATGGTAAACGTGAAAATGTCGTGCGGTAGGCCAAAGAACGCATCATTGGAACGCATATGAGTGTGCATCAACAACTGCCCATTCCTAACTGCAAATTGAATGGTACAGGTGCAAGGCTTGTCACCGTTCTTGGGCCTAGCATCGGAGTTGACGTAAATCTGTATCAGTGCGTTGCGCGAACCTTCTCGCTCACGCAAAGTACGGATCACCCGGTCCCACTCACTAACACCGTCACGCTTTTGTAGTGCCCCTTTTCCGAAAATTCGCGGTCCGTAGGCTCCGCTTGCAGTAACTTCGTCCTTTATTAGCTTTGGATAATTGGGGATGTAGTGTTTGATGAAGCCAACGCTATCACTACCTGCTAGATACCAGAAAAATTCGCCGAGTGGGCTGAACGCTTTGGCCTTTGAAAATGAACGACTCAGCCGCGCCCGTGGCTTTTTTAGCTCTAAGAGCGCACCAAATATCTCGGTAGTTCTGCCCTTGTTAGAGTCGACTTCAAAATTTCCGCGCCCGTTGAGAAGCTGTTTGAAAACAGCCCTCATCAGATCATCCAGGCTGTCTTCGCTCGCGTGAAACAAGTTTTCTCAACTTCTTCTTCAGGTTGAACTTCGTACTTCTTCGGCAATTCTTCAAGTGTTATGGGCGGACGAGCGTGGTCCGGCTTTCGAACTCAGTTCATTCGCGTGACACTCACGACCACACCGTGCTCAGCGACGTTTTCAGAAATCTTCTTTGCTCGGTCCAAAATCCAATCAAAACCCACAACTTTTAGTCTGTGGCGGGCATCGTTCAGCGACGCCAAGGCAGCCTTTTGATCTTTGGTTAGGACTCCCTCCAAGCCGACAACGACCAAGCAGTCTGGTTCGGAAAACCCCGGAAAGACATCCTTCACGTTCGCGATGTGTCCCAACATATACTTGCGATAATCCGTTGCTTGGTGTTCGGCATGAGTGACATCTGCGGAGGGATGTCCTGCCTTTGTTATCATGACTTTGCTTGGGCACTCGATTTCCACTACAAGGTAGCTTCCGTCTGAACGCTTCACTACAAAGTCGGGTTTTCGGGAGCCGAACAAATTAGGCTCTGGCCACACCTCGACTGCCATAGGGTCTAGTAATTGCGGATTGGCTTCAAAGAACTTCTGAAAGCTTGGCTCGTCGTCTGAGAAGGCTTCGATCAACTCTTGATATGCTTGCAACGTTCGGTCGCCAATAGCGAACCATCTGCTCGCAACGGCCTGTACCAAGTTCTTCGCGGCATTCGCGCCGTTCATCTTTGCGTAGTGGCGCTGAAAGACGCTTGCAAGCGAGAGCATAAGGTCATCTTCATCTTTCGCTGCAAGAACGAGTTCGACCAGTGTTCGCCGTGCGTAATGCTGAATTTCGGCCGACAAACCTCCCGCGTTGGTGACGCGCTTTTTCAAGTCCCCCCACCAATGATCAGAAAGCATAGTTGAGAATTCACCTGAAGCCGCAGATGACAAGATGTCGAAAGCTATGTTGGAGTTTGAGGATCTCGGGCTATGCGCTACGGATCGAGCTAATTGCTCTAGTCCAGCTTGCTGCCAATAGAGTAAGGCAAACCCTGCGGGCTCTTTCAGCTCCCACTTGTAGGTCATCCCATCGTAGTCATCCTCGAAAAGACGGCTGACATAGCTCATAGCTTTGGCTCCGCCATCATCCATACAACGTTGAAGCAGAGAATTTAGAACTTGGGGACTAGCTCCGTTTTCTATGAATTCGCTCACCTGAAGTTCTAGCATTCTGTTATCCATATGAAATTCGAACCGTGGCCAGAGGGCAGTCACATATGAAAACATGCCTCTGTCGCGCTCAAGTGCGAAAATGATGCCCTCGGTGCTAGCCAAGTCGAAAAGCACACTTGACTGTCACGATAAGGTTCCGGAAGGCAGTTCTGCCCGCGGTTGGGTCGATCAGGGGAGGCGTGGCTACCGTCCGCAAATGCGCTTAGCAGTCGTCCTGATTGCCTTCGCGACAGGCAGCTGCCTGCGCAGTGTGTCGCTTTATGAGCGAGGCGTGAGTGCCTGCTATTGCCGATTGCCGCGGGTGCGATGCCGCAGCCTCCCAGGCCGCTGTCCGCCCTTTCTATCAATTGCTCTTCAATCGAAAGGAGTTTGCCAGGTCATCGCCGCATGTCCAGGGAGAATGTCCAGTAAACGGTCGTTAGGCTGACAAGCCTTGAGAAATTGAACCGCCAAGGTGCATCAAGCACGGCTATCCCGCCATTCGTTTCCAGATCTTCCATCGGCGCAGTATGCGGTCGAGCCAGACAAGACCCCGGCGCCGGTGGCGGTCGCCATACCATGGCATCATTCGCAGTCCCTCGTCACCACGATCGCGGTAGAAGTTCGGGACGGGGTGAAAATTCCGCATGCGCAGATGGAAGACATCGCAGGATGCCGATGCTTGGGGTGGCACGATCCATCGCCAATCGGCAGCGACGCAACGTCCTGCCGCCTGCTCCCGGCGGTGGAACGTCATGAACTGATCCGATGCGCTGTGATGATCCACGATTGTGATCCCAGCTTGCCCGTATGAATGCAGCACGGCCGCATTCAATTCGGTCAGCGCCCGGTCTTTCCACAATGGGTCGTCCTTGGTGTCGGGTGATATCCCGATCGCGCGAGCCACCTGAGGCAAGACGTCATAGCGTTTCCTGTCGACGAAATCTCGCGAGGCAATTTCGGTTGCCATGTAGAAGCCGTTGAACGGCGCGCAAGGATAGTCGATCCCACCAATCGTCATGATGTGGCCCGTGACGAGCGGAACGGAATACCACCGCAAACCCAGTCCGGCGATGGCGGGAAAGGCAGGATGGGTGATAGGAACTTCGCGTATGCAGGCTGGAGGGATATCAAACATGTGCCGGCGGTCGTTCTTGTCCCTAACCAGCAGTGGCAGGGGGTCAAATGCACCTTCGAGAACGGGTTGCCGCCATCCTAGAGACATGGCAATGCGCGTCATTTCCTGGTTCTGCCGATCACCCACCACCCGTCCGTCCGCTTGGACATGTGCCGCATACTGGATGGCCTGGGAGCTCTCGATCCAAGCCGGCAGCTCTGCTCCCCGGACAGGCGCAAACACCGAGATGATCGACCGGATACGGCCGTCGCCATGCGCCTCGTCCAGATGCGAGAAGACCCGGCCAGCGATCTGCGCGGGATCAGTCAGGTGCCGGCAATCCACGACATCCAGACTTTCCCACATCAGCCGCCCGATGCAGCGGCCATTGTTGCGCCAGGAAAGACGCGCACCATACGCCAGTTCTTCGGGCGTATGCTCGTAATGCCCGGATCTTGAAAGCTCGCGCCGCACCTCGGACCACCGCGCTTGCCGCGTCGCCTTGCTGGCACTTGTCGCATCATGGAAGGCGTCGAGAAAGGCACGCGCTTCCTCCTTTTTCTCCATCGCGGACAGGCGACGCAGCCGCCGCTGAAGCGGGCTTCCCTGCAGCGCATCGGCGCGCTGCCAACGTTCTCGGATCATGTACATCACATAAGTCCGTCGAACTGCCGGGCCGAGTCGCGCAGCGGGCGCCTGTTGATCTCGTGGACAATGGACAAGACTCGAGCCTTCGAGCGCCGGTAATCGCGCCCAAAGGGCTTGAGCCGCCGGTAACGGAACTGGGCGCGGGCATGGTCGCTGGCGGTCAGTTCCAGTTCAGCACCTGCTCCCGACTTGCCGATCATTTCCCGCCATACCGGCGTGTCGGTGTACAGGCTGAAATTGTTGAACCGCACCCGGTCCAGCATATGGCCGTGCTTTTCCAGGAAACGCTCGGTCGCCTCCATGTCCATGGCGGTCTCTCCGGGAAAGCCCTTGAACATTGTGCAGCGGATTGACAGGCCGGCGGCATGTGCATCGTGGATGAACTGCGCGTTCCGCTCCACGCTGCTGCCTTTCTGCATGCGATCAAGCAATTCTTGGCTGCCCGTCTCCAAACCAAACGATATCCTGCGCATTCCACCATCTACGGCGGACATGAGATCCCGTCGCGACAAGCCGTTATCGGTACGTTGGTCGACATGAACCGTTCCCACCCATTCGGCCCCCTGCACATAGGACTGGATCTGGCTCGCAATCCCCCGGATCATGTCTGGCCAGGAATTCAGCTTGAGATCCAGAAAAAGGAAGCTGGTGGTGTTGTGGCGTCGCGCTTGCTCCTGCATTTCCAAAAGAACGCTGTCGATGCTGCGGGTGCGGAACTTGCGACCTGAGGCGGAGATGACATCTGAACAGAACAGGCAGCGATCCCACTGGCAGCCCCGGCCCGACATCAGGGGAACGATCCGAACCGGATAGCGGTCCCATGGAAAGTCGGTAAAATCAGGAATTGGGGTTGCATCCAGGGGACGCAATGGCGGTGCCGCGGACGAGCTGCGCCCATTGGACAGCGTGACACCTGGGTACTGCAGCACGTCACCGCCCGTCAGGAAGGTCTGCAGCAGATTGGGCAAAACCAGATCGGCCTCGCCGCCAAACAACATCTCGATGCCCGGGATTTGGCACCATTCCTGTGCAACATGAGGCAGGTTGAACATCGGGCCGCCGACGATCACGGGAACACCCGCCTGACGAGCAAGCGCAGCAAGCGCCCGGATCGTTGTCATGTGCTGCAAATAGGCCGAAATCAGGATGACGTCTGGCCGCCGCGCAATGGCCTGCGAGGCTTGCTTCAAAACAATCGGATGGGGACGCTCGTGGCGTGCGCGATGGGCTTTGCGCAACAAGTCGCGCAGGGCATAGGCTTGCGGAAGATCCGTCAGGCTGACGCGGCGGCGTAGATGATCCAGGATGTTTTCCTGCCGCTCACGGGCTGCCGCTGGCACATCGTGGGCAAGTGGGGAAAGTAGCTCGACCGTCTGGCCCCGATTTCGCAGCGAAGCGATCAGAAGTCCAATGGCAAGGGTCGGAAAGGTTGAAAAGTTGTTCAGGTCCACGAGCAGGATGCGATGGGCCGAAGGCGCTTCCTGATCCACCACTGGATCAATGGAATACCGCCTGGCGGGCACCAGGCTCCGCGGCACACGAACACTCTGGTTCATAATAGACTTGCTCCAAAAACTTTACCAATCACGACGCACTTGAGAGAAAATCACGCGACCTGCGTTTCGCTTCTGCCGCATAGTCGTTGGATGATCACAGAAAATTCAATTAATTCTTACAGCGTGGCCTGCTTCAGAACACCTGTCCATTTAGACAGAACGAGACTGCAGCGGTAATTAAGTTTCTAGCCCTGGTTGCAGCATTGCTTTCCAATTCGGCTTTGAATGAACGTGACTCAAGAATGCAATCACATGCTCTTTTGTTAACCATCCTGATGCGGTGGCAAAAGCGCCTGGCTCGGATAGAAACACCATGAATGGTCGTCGAAGGGCGCTACATCGTGTCGAGGTTATTGCTTGTCCACCATCGCTCCAGAACCAGGTTCAGATCACATCGTCTATCTGACCGGTCTTTATCCTGCCGTATCGCACACCTTCATCCTGCGCGAAGTAGTCGCCCTTCGTGCGGCAGGGCTGCATGTGACGACCTGCTCGGTCAATCGGCCTGGATCCCACCATCTGATCGGCCCGGATGAGGCCGCAGCTGCCCGTTCAACCTTTTACCTGCTAGAGAACGTCCGCAAGCCCGCCGTTCTTCTGGCAGCCATTGGAACGGCGCTCAGACGGCCGCGCCGCTTGGCACAGGCGCTGTCCTTGCTCAGGCGGAGTGGCGCCACTGGGATGAAGGGAAACCTGCGGCAAGTCGTTTATCTCATGGAAGCCATGGTGCTGGCGCGATTTCTACATCGCTGCGGGGCAAGCCGGATCCACAATCAACTGGGCATGGCTTCGGCTTCCGTCAGCATGTATGCCTCAATCCTCGCCGGGATTTCGTTCAGCTTCACGCTTCATGGGCCCGACGACTTCTTCGACGCACCCGCACGGCAACTGGCCACGAAGATCGCGTCTGCGGACTTTGTTGCTTGCATCAGCGACTTCTGCCGCAACCAGGCTCGGCAACTTTGCAGTCAAGGAGATTGGGCCAAGCTCCACGTTGTCCGCTGTGGAATTGATCCCGCCGCGTATTCCAAGCGCGACCGAACGCCACCGCTCCGGCGCATTCTGTTCGTTGGCCGCCTTGTGCCGGTCAAGGGGGTGTCTGTTCTGATCGGTGCATTCGGCAGCATTGCCCATGCCTTTCCAGATGCAACCCTGACGATCGTCGGCGACGGGTCTGAACGGGCCAAGCTGGAGGTGATTGTGTCAAGCTTGGGACTGGGCAACAGAGTCGTGTTCACCGGTGCCCTCAGCCAGCAGCAAGTTGCCGTTCAAATGGCTGAAGCAGATGTGTTTGTCCTGCCTTCCTTTGCCGAAGGTCTGCCCGTCGTTCTCATGGAGGCAATGGCATCCGGGTTGCCTGTGATAGCTACAAGCGTTGCGGGCACGCCTGAACTTGTCGAAGACAATACAACTGGACGACTTGTCGGGCCAGGCGAAGAAGAGCAGCTGGCGCGAGCTATGCGCGACTATCTGACTAATCCGCAGCCTGCGTTAGAAATGGCCAATCACGGACGAAGCCGCGCATTAAGGGACCACGACATGTGGAAGGAAGGGCAGCGTTTGGCTGGTTTTTTTAGAGCACACTCTTCCTTATTATAATCAAGAGATATCGGTCGAGCCGGCGTCCATCTCGTCGGGGCCATCTTCATATGCTAGCGGCGTTCGTCTTGCAGCATGCCAATAGGGGAGGGTGGCAAAACTGAAGTTCTATTCCGTGGTCCTTTCAGGGCTCAACCCAATGTTGAGCACAGAAAGTCGCATTTCAGGATAGAACCCACCTAGCGCGGCAATTTTCGACAATAATTCATTTTATGGAACAATAGCTTAGATAAAGAAGCTTGGCGTCCAGAGATTGCGTATCAGTCTAAGCTCAAGATCACGCGTGCTGGCCTCTCATTGCCAGGTCATTCTAACCTGAGGGTCAAGCCAAGTTGCGCCAAGGTATATCCATGCTGCAGGGCGACCCGCTCAAGTGCCGCAGCGGCCAATGCGCGTCTTGAAGCAATTCCGGCGTCTTCCGGGCTTTCAACTTCCTGGCGCCTCGACGCCTCCTTGAGGATGATGGATTCCGGTTCAGGTGCTGGGTCCGTGAATGCCGGTGGGACTGAAATTTCCTCCGGTGTACCCGTTGCAGGAAAACGCTTCACGGCTGCGACTGGCGCGCGTGCAGGACGCGTTGCGGTCACAGGTTCATCTGTGGTGACAGGAACGGGATTGCTGATGCGGATATAATGCTCGGCCGATTGCAGGAATGCTTCGGACGCCACGCGATCATTCGCAAGCCGCGCCTCTTCTGCGAATTGAAGATAACGCTCGATGAGTTGCCGTGCGGTCCCGCGGATCTTGCCCCTTGCGCTCGTGCTTTCAAAGACACGGTTGCCGGGATCGCGCTGCTGCTGCGGCAAACGGGATTTGCCGCTTCGCCGGATGTAATATGGTTTCATGAGCCGATTCGATAAGGCAGCGGGAACGCCTGTCGCTGCATTCTTCCGAAATAAGCTGAACCTGGCTTGCCAGCAAGAAGGCCTTGGGGCGCGACAGCTTTTTCAGCATCGCTCTCACCATGGCTGTGGGCGTCTAAGCGATGAGCGGAAGCTGTGTAAGCCTAGATGAGGATTAGTGGCATGCCCGCATCCGCTGCCTGGCTATGTCTGTCCAGATGCGTTGGACCGCGATCTCGATCTCATCTGCCATGACGTCATAGCAGCAGAACTCTGATTTCAAGCTGTCAGACGCAGTCATGATCATCGTGTGCAGCTCC
The DNA here is from genome assembly GCF_004310345.1 of Paracoccus subflavus. Taxonomy (GTDB): domain Bacteria; phylum Pseudomonadota; class Alphaproteobacteria; order Rhodobacterales; family Rhodobacteraceae; genus Paracoccus; species Paracoccus subflavus. The sequence continues at coordinate 29,370 of NZ_SISK01000015.1, forward strand.
TGCACGCCGTCATCAAGGCAGGCCCTTACCCATCCCCGAAGGAGGGTGGCTAGGTCATCTTGGGCAGAAGCTTCGCCGTCTTGGCGCGTTGAAGGATCGGCGCTTGAGAAGCTAACGGGCTTATCGATCATCTGTTCTCCGCCGTGTTCTTCACCCGAACCTCGGTACGACTGTGAAAATCAGCAGCTCAGACCGCCCGTCCTAGCCGCAGACCGTCTCTGCCTCACGCACAGGTCCAAACAGCGAAATCCGCCGCAGCGAGTCCACCAGGGCCGCGCCTATGGTCTCCGAGGCCTTGTACCCGCTGCCGTCTTGCGCCTGCCTGTGGTTCTGCATGAACGCGATGATGCTGGGATCAATGATACCCATCAGCGCACATCCTTCCGTTGTATACTGCCCGATGTTTTCTTGTTTCTTGCGGGCATTTACTGAAAGAGAGCTTCAGAGGGCAACAGTTCCAGTGACTTACTCAGTGTTACGTTTCAAAATGTTGCCTAAAAAGCCAAATTGCCGCCCACGTCATCCCCAGACAGAAGAGGCTTACTAGCCGGGCGGCACCTGTGTTGTTTTCATGTTCCCGCCCGGCTGGAAGACAATGGTGCTGGCGCGCAGCTTAAAGGCCGGGCAGATCCAGCGGGGTGTATCTCAGCGAGGTCGGCGTGCATTCATGCCACTGCATCTCGGCATTGGGTTGATCGTCCCTGCCCCAGCACCAGCCTTTCTCGTTCAGCGTCTGGCCGTAGATGGCGCGTGCCATGCAGGCCACGACCGTTTTTGCTTCCTGACTTCCAGGGACGCGGCACGTGTCATCGGCCTCATCGTAGAGGTCTCGCAGTTCGGCCACTGTTTCCGTCGCATTGGCGAGAGGCGATTCAGCTTGCGGCGCTTCCGCTTGCGCGAGGCTGGGTCCGAGCAGGGCCAGAACGGCCAAGGTGGTGTTCAGGATATTCATGGTTCTTCTTCTGAAATCAGCAGGCTGACCTGACCCGAAACGACTACATCATCGCCACCCAGGCCACTAGGAGGAGCGAGGCCACGGCAAGCGGAAGGCCTGGTTGTTGGCACGGATCAGCAAGTTGCCGACCGTTCGGGTTTTAGGCCCTGCGAGACGGCAGCGGTTCATAAAACCTGAGCAGGTAGCCATCGGGATCGGCAACCACAAACTGCAGAACGCCGGTTTCGCCGTCACCTGTGCGATACCATTTTTCTTCGAGATCAAGAAACAGCGGTATTTTTGCTCCGGTCAGTTTCAGATGCAAAGGCAACAAGTTCAGGATGCGGATTTGGAGGTTCATGCCTCAACCAAGCGGATGCTGCCAAGGTCCGTCACCGTTATCAAAGGTGCGACCCAAGCCAATCTGGTCCAGCATCAGTTCGACCTTGTGATATTGCCGCACTTCAGGAAGCAGATCCGGCTCTTGGCGACGGAGGTAGCAAAACCCTTCCTCTGGACGCTCGTAGACGCACTCGAAACCCAGCCGGTCACAGTAGAACCGCTTGCTTTCCTGCCAGTCCGTTACAGCAAGTTCAGGAACAACCGCGTTTTCCATGCTTCCAACTGCTTTGGTGTCATCTGGGCTTGCCATACCCTCGGAACGCGCGCCTGTGCCAGCCCAGCTTAGGGCAAGCGGAGATCCTGGCTGTTCGCCAGGATCAAGGCCATCCCGGGAGGAAGGGTAAGGATCAGCGCGGCCTGTCGGCCGCGCAGTCCCTGGCCCACCAAGCCATTGTTGGTGTTGAACTGCATAAATCTGCATATGATTTGGCGATTGATGATGATAATTCGCACATTTATGCGTATAATGAGACAAGTAAGGTTAGTAACCGACGCGCGACAAGAGCAGACGATGATCGACAATGAATCCTCTGAAATTGGGACGCGGCTGAGGATGTGCCGGAATGATAGGGGTTTTACACAAGCGCAGTTTGCGGAGGCGCTTGGCGTGTCATCGAGGTCTTATCAGCATTACGAAAAGGTGACGCGGGAGGCGCCTGTGAGTGTGTTGAGGACTGCGGCGCATCTTTCAGGCCGTGATTTCATGTGGCTGGTCACGGGCAAGATCGGAGGCCAGGTCGGTCTTTATGAGCAGGCAGTGCTTGCCACAGTCGAGTGTCTGGAACGCGAAGGGCTGTCGCAGCAGCCAAAGACGATCATGGCGATCGCGCGACGGGCGCTTGAACTGGCCCTGGAGAAGAACACGAAGCCTGCGGATGAAGTGCCAAAGCTGGTGCAGGACTCTAAGTATTTGCTGGCGTCTTGAAGCCATCCAGAGACGATTTGGAAAGGTGATAGAAAATGGGATTTGATTGCGTTTCCTGCGGACGAGATAGCTACCTCGGCGGGGGATGTCCCTGCTGCGGAGGCGCGACCGTGCCAAGCGATGATGGATCGAAGAAGGGTGAACAGTCAGGCGGGAGTGGCCTATGGGCTTTGTTCATCTGGACCACGGCCCTTGGTCTTCTGATGCAGGTTTCGGCGCTGTTCCTCGAATAAACAGGGCGTCCCCCTTCGGGTCGCGCCCCCGGTTCCGGCCGGCAAGCCGGCCTCCACCCGAGCTGGTCAGGGCAATGCTTCCGGCTGCGGCGTGCGGATGCCTGTCTCGTCCCGAGCCAGTCCCTCGCCCGCCGGTCCTGGTCGCCCTGCCCTGCCCCTCTCGTCCCTTCGGGCGGGACCCCTGACGCAGGCCGTGAGCGTCAACGATGCGGACGAAGCGGACGGTTGCTGTTTCACCCGTCTTTTGTGAAGATCCCTCCTATCCAGCAAAGTTAGGCCATGGTGCGGCTTTCAATCAAAGAGGCTATTTTTGTCTTAGGGCGCCAGAATGTGCCGGAAGGCCATCTGATATGGCCGCGGCAATGTCCCGAGCTGTTCCTAGCAAATCTTAACCTCGATCAAGGCTATCGAGGCAGTTGTGAAATCCTCGATCACGGAAAGGTGGTCTTTTCTGGTTTGGCTCTGGTGAAACGCCGTCACCAATACGGAAAGGATCTACTCGTAATCTTGCTGCCTGATGTGGATCTAGGAGGCCTCTCGCCAGATGCCACCGTCGAGATGAACCCCTGTGCACTCGAACTTGAATGACGGCTTTGGGCTCCAAGTAACCTGCATACCTAGGAAAACCAAATTGAGCGCAAACGAGCCTCCTTCTGACTGGTCGAGTGATGTAATCGAGTTCCTGTCTCGAAACTTACCCGTCTCTGATGAGGGCGAAGGTTGGGACCATATGTTCTCATCGTCCTATCAAATCGGCTGTATGGCGCTCGTAGCCCTCGGCCAGGCGGAAGAAACGGAGCGGGGCGCTATCCCCCGAGCGGCGCCCCAGTTGCCGTTCGTGCTTCCACGATGGGATGATATTTGCGTTGTGGTTCTCCGCTTGGCAGAGCAGCAAGGCCAGCTCGAATACCGTGCCCGGGACGGGAGCTTGCCTCCTTCAAGAGGGGGCACATTCGTGGTGCGAGCCTTGAACGCGCCTCCTCCTCCGGCGCCAAACATAGCCGCCGCTTACAGCCTCGGTCCCGCGCGTGCCGCTGCAGAGGTTCTGATGGTTCTTGAAGCTCTGGGACTTGTCGGACAGGGCAGGTGGACAGAAGCATCAGAAACTGTTCTTTGGCGCGATCTTCCCAGCCACTGGGACATAGATGTCGTGTCCGATCCACGCTTTGCCCGTGCCGTGGAGCAAGCCTTGGCAACGATGCCGGAAGGCATCAGCGCGGAGATGGACCGATTGGTGGCGATCAGCGAAGAAGACATCCAGGAGGCGATTGACCAGAGCGTTGCATCCTACAAGGAATTGCGTGCAAGGTATGGCTCCAAGGCGCGCCTAGGACAGCCCTTTTCAACCGAAAAGGCACGAGAGAGCGTTGTGTTCATGCGCCGCAACGACCTCGACTGGTTGTTCTTTCGTCACTGGCGCCTAGGGAACGGCTGGCTGTCCTTTCATGAGGCAGGGCGAGCGTTGGAGATATTTCACGACCCGCTTGCAATTGCGATGCGTCGAGCTGTCATAATGAAACGCTATCCTGACCTGCTTTTTATGGCCAGTTGACAGAGATATCCCATGTTTCCTGTAGCTTGGGGTCACAGGACAGGCTTTCTGTTGTTTGAGCGCCTTTGACCGGTCCGCATTGGGCTCGAAGCGGACGTTTAGGGCAAAATCAAGTAAGCGATCAGCAGGAATGCTCCAGCTACTGCAAGGCTTCGGAGCCAAGTATTCCCTTCCCCAAGTTTTCCGTAGGAATCCCAGTGAATGCGCTGGATGCGTTTATAAGCATGCACGGCTCGATCTACGAACGAGTGCAGCCATGAAGAATTTTCATTTGGGTCAAGCACAAGGCGAACATAGCATGCCTTTGAGTGACAGCTAAGGGCTCTTCGCGTCGATAGCATGAACCCAGCTCAAGCGCCGGCTGAGGAGTTTCGACCTTACAAAGATACCGGAGAGGCCCGCGCGCGGCGCGGGTCAAGATGATTCATGTGTCGTTCCGGGGGATCGACGGGCTTTCGCCCGCTCACCCCCGTCCGCAGCCTTTTTGTTTTCCTGTCCGCCACGCATCCCCGCCCGAGCCGGTCAAGGGGCAAGCGCCGCCCTGTGGGCGTCGTCGTCCAGGCGGGCCGTGTCCTCGCCCGTTGCCGGGCTGCGGGCCGCACCACCCCGCCTTCCCGACCCCGTGACAGTCTCGGCCGGGGCCACGGGCAGGGCTGCGCCCTCCCCGCTCTGCTTTCCGAAAGGCATGGGCCTTTCAGAAATCAGAACAGGAAGGCTCGCCCATCGGCGGAACGGGCAGAAGACCCGGCCGCCCCCGTCGCTAAAGGAGAGCCACACATGGCACATCTCAATGCTGCCCCGGCAAACACGAACACGGGCGTTTTTCGCTGCGCGTCCTGCCGGGATCACTACGAGTCCGAGGATGCAGGCCCCGGCCTCTGCCCCATCTGCAACCCCGCCGAGCAGGCCCGCGACCACATGCTGCGGGTTATGATCGCGGAGCAGAACGATGCCTTCCGTCGCGCCCTGGGCTTTGCGGCCCTGTGGCGCGGCCAGCATCTGAAAGGCCGCACCGTCGCCACGCCGGGCTTCCTCGCCATTCCCGAGCGCACCCAAGCCGCGCTGATGAACGCGGTGATCACCTTCACGGACTGGACCGAGGACAACGATCCTTACGAGGATCATTCCTTTGGCCGCGTCGAGGCGCATGGCGTGGCGATCTACTGGAAGATCGACCTTTACGACACCGCCTATCACTTCGGCGCGGAAACCCCGTCCGACCCCGAAGGGACGCGCCGTGTTCTGACGCTTTACCTGCCGTCCGAACACTGACCCGCAATCGGCCTGCTGTGGCTCCGTCAGCAGGCCGAACCATCCCGCACTGACAGCCTGAAAGGGGGTGAACTTATGAGCAGAGAAACCTTGCAGCGCCGTCTCGCAGAAGCGTGGGCGCTTGTCAGGAAGGGCGACAACTTCGGTATCGGCCGCCGCTTCCTGATCCAGCACGGCGCACTTTGAAAGCCCGCCCTGCCCCCACGGTCATGAGGGCAGAGCATCCATAACAAAAAACCATCCGTCGCAAAAGGACCATTCCCATGAAACGCGAAACCATCGCCCCCGCATCCATCCAGTATTTTCCGCTGGCGCAACTCTATGTATCCGACCTGAACCCGCGTCAGGACGCCGACCCGGAAGGGATCGACCTGCTGGCCGACAGCCTTGCCATGATCGGCCTGATCCAGAACCTGTCGGGCATCCTCGATCCGGAGGGCCGCGTGGGCATTGTCGCCGGAGGCCGCAGGCTGCGGGCCATCGCCCGCGCCGTCGAGCGTGACGCCACCGTGACCGAACGCCACCCGGAACTGGCCTCCATCCCGGTTCGCATCGCGTCTGATGAGGCCACCGCCCGCGCATGGGCCAGTGCCGAGAACGCGGCGCGGGAGGACCTGTTAGGTTTTGTGTTGCAACTGTCCCGTTGGGTTCGTGCAGCTGTCATGGTTGTGAGCGATACTCGCGGGCATATCGAGGAAGGCAAACGGACATTCGGGGCAATAGCCACGGCTGCACGGTAAAGAGCGCTTCAGGTGAGAAGAGGAAGCCCAAGGCGTTCTCTGGCATATAACATCCGGTTCCGGAAACTGTCTTTCTTGTTGCTGTGTAGGGCTTTGGCTCCTGCCCAATGTCTTTTGCTGTTTCGGAGGTCGGGGAGCAAAGAGGACAGATCATGGTGCGGATTATCAAGGCTGCGGCAGGTTATGCCGCAGTTCCGGCGGGTTTTCCGATCCTGGTATCGGAACGGATGGCGATCATCGAACCGGCGTTTGCCTGGCTGATGGCACTGGCCACGATCCCGGGCCGCTGTCATGCGGCGGAGACGGTCCGAACCTATGGTGAGCACCTCCACGACTGGTTTGATAGCCTGGAGCAATCCGGCCTCGATTGGTGCAGCGTGGGGGAGGCAGAGATTGCCGGCTGGCGCAACCGCATGCTGTCACAGCCAAGCCCGCACACCAAACGGCCATACGCGCGCTCGACGGTGAATGATCGGGTCCGCACGGTCTGCCGGTTCTACGCATGGGCGCAGGATCGAGGGTGGATCGACAGCCTGCCGTTTCACTTTGTCGACGTGCGTGTGAGCTCCAGTCGACGACAAGCGTTCCTGGCGCATGTGGATGGGCGTGCGGGAGTCGTGGCGGCGAACATCCTGACGGTTGCCGAGTACGAACGTTTGCCGAGACCATTGCGTCCCGATCAGTTGCGCCGGGTCTTTGCGCACTTGGAGATGCCTTACCGCCTGATGGCGGAATGGGCATTGGCAACAGGATTACGGCGCAAGGAGCTTTGCGGTCTGGCCCTCTTCCAGGTGCCAGAAACGGCGCATCTGCACGACGAGGATCACCCGCTGATCGGTGTGCCCCTGACGATAACCAAGGGGGACAAGCCGCGCACGATCTATCCGCCGATCCGCTTGGTGGATCGTACACAGCACTATATCGACGAGGTTCGCACCCCGCAGGTTCGGGCATTGCGCCGCCAGCGGCGGGACTACCAGCCGTCCTCAGCCCTGTTTCTCAACACTCAGGGAAACGCCGTCAGCACCGCACGATTGACGGCGGTGTTTGCCGAAGCCTTCCGGGCGGCCGGTGTAGCAGGGACACTGCATTATCTGAGGCATACCTTTGCAATGACGATGCTGGTGCGGTTGCAGCGGCAAGCATCGGTCACGCCTGATCTCAATCCGCTGAAGATCGTGCAGGTCCTGCTGGGCCACAGTTCGATCCAGAGCACGGCCGTTTATCTGCGCTGTGTAGAACTCAATGCCCCGGAATTGGCCGAAAGCATCGACTATCTTTATGGCGAGCTGATCCCCAATGACCGTTAAACGTGAGCGCATCGACCGGCGCTTCTCGCAAGCGCCTCCGATCCTCCAAGAGGCAGCCAATAGCGAGGTGATCTTCCGCGATGGCTGGGGTGACATTGTGAAGCGCTATGATGTGGGCAAGCTCGGCTTGCCTGCCGATATCGCGATGCTGCTGGCGGATGCGTTTCGTCACCATCATGCCGCATCGAGTCACGACACGCAGCGTCATTGCTGGATGGCGATGCGTGCGTTCGCGCGCTTTGCCGCGGAGGACGGCCTTGTTCGATCCACCGGTGATCTGACCTCGGCGATGGTGGGACGCTATATTGCCTGGCTGGATTGCCAGGTGGGAGCACAGACCAACAAGCCCTGGTCAAGGGGATCCCGGGCGAATGTGCTGATGCAGCTTCGCCAGATGATCGACTGGACGAAGCGCCGGCATCCGTCAAGGCTTCCGGAACGGATCGACTTTCCTTCGCGGGTTTGGCCAGACCGCCAAGCTGATCCCCGGCTGCGGCTTGGCGCCGAGGACCTCAAGGCTATCCTTTCTGTGTGCTATGAGGACATTGACGAGGCTTGGGACCGTTTCGAAACGGGGCGAGCCATCCTTGCGACAAGCGGCTTGGTCGAAGGCGTCGATCTTGAACTGTGCGACTTGGTTCGGGCGCTCGCCGTTGTCGATGGTGGCGTCCTGCCCTCGCAAACGCTTGCGATCCGCAGCGGCGTCAGACTCTCCGCCGTCAACCGTCACGGCGGCCTTCGTTATCTTGGTGGCTATCTGCATCTTACCGGGGAAACGGTTGCGGCGTTCTTCATTGCACTGGCGATCCAGACCGCGGGTAATCCGGATGCGCTGCGGATGATGACACGCGATTGCCAGATGGCGCACCCGCTTGATGAGCATCGCATCCTTGTCGAATGGGCCAAGCCCCGGGCTGGCGCGAAGGTAAAGCGCCCCCAGAAGCGGTCCTTCGACCGCCGTCGCCCCTATGCAGCTCCAAATCTGATTGACAGGTTGCTGGCAATGACCGCGCCCCTCGCGATCCGGGCCAGCCGGCAGGACCGCAATCGGCTGTTCTTGGTGAAGAGCGAGAAGAAGAGTGCGGTAACGCTCATCGCTGGATCGACCTTGGCGCATGCCTTGAAGCCGTTCATCAGACGCTCCAATGCCCGGATCGCTCTCTGGAACAAGGCGGCGCCGGAACGTAGCCGTCCCTTCTTGCCGGATTTTGCGGCGGTGCTGCTGCGAGGCAGCGTCGCCACCGAGTATTACAAGGCATCCGGCGGCGATATCCTCGCGACACAAGACGTGCTTAACCATACCCGCACCGATACGACCGACCTTTATATCAAAGGACCGCAGACATGTCGCATTCAGCGCGAGACCATTGCCAGATTACAGGTGCTGATGCTCGGCTGGATCGTTGGCATGAAGGCGGACGCCGAGGAGCAGGTGCCGTGCGACCAGATCATGTTGGCGAAGGATGCCACGGTTCCGTTCAGCCATGGTTGCCTCAACCCGGCCGCAGGCACAGCGCCGGGGTCTGTGGCAGGCCGGGTGTGCCGGCACTTCGGCGGTTGCCTGCGCTGCCCGGGACTGGTCATTCCGATCGATGCAGAACACATGGCGCGTGTTCTTCAGGCGAAGGAGACGCTGGAGCGTGCACGTGAACGTATCGATCCACGTCGCTTTGAGCTTTTGTACGCGCCAAGCCTGCGCATTCTGATCGAGGACATCTTGCCCGACTTTCCGCAATCGCTGCAGGCGGGGGCCGAATGCCGGATGGCATTCCTGCCAGCCCTTCCGACCTTGGAGTAAGCGATGCAAGCATCCGCTGCATGTGATCTTGCGGTCCAGGCGAGGCTCACTCTTCGCATATCGGCCCGCTCAGTGTGGTCAGACCAGACTTGGCATCTCGATGGCTACCGTCCCGGCGCCAACCGGGGCGACTTCTCGCTCTCTTGGGGCTTCTACCTGAGCGACGACAGCCGCTTTGACGATCCGCAATGGACTGACTGGCGAGAGGCGGCAAAGCTGTTCTTGTGGAGCCTGAAGCTCGATCCGCCTCCAGGCCGTCGTGCTGTGCATGACTCGACAATCGTTTCCGTCTTCAAGGCGCTGCGGATGCTGATCCGCTGGATGGTCGCTCATGGATACCGACGCTTTGCCGATCTGGACCGTGATGCCTGCGAGCGGTTTCTGGCAGCGATGGCGCAACGTCCTGGCAGCAAGCCAGGCAAGACGCTGTCGGCGACCACGCTGCACGCTTACGCTGATCTGCTGGCACGGCTGTATCTTCAGGGAGCGAAGTTCCCGGAAGTAGCCATCGACGATCCCTTTCCCGGAACCGCACCCCCGTTCGCCCGGCGCGACCGAGGCTGGCTTCCTTATACGCCAGATGCCGTCGCCGTTCCCTTGCTCTCAGCGGCACTGCGGCTGATCGAACAGCCAGCAGACGACGTCATTGCTTTGCAAACGCAGGCGCAGACTGCCTATGATGACGCCCTTGCCCGGGGGCTCAGTCAAACGAAGGCCAGCTTCATCGTAACCGCCGCAATTGCGCCCTTCGTCTTCTCGACACTGCCCGAAGAAGAACTCCCGTGGCATGAAGCACCCATTACCAGCACCAAGCAGGTACGCTATCTTGCCGATCGCATCTACGACGCCTGCTTTGTTGTGATTGCGTACCTGGTCGGCGCTCGGGTCTCGGAGATCCTTGGACTTCAGGCCGGTTGTATCGAGCAGCATCCCTTAGGGGATGGCGGCGAGAGCTTCGCCTATCTCGGCGGCACGATCTACAAGACGGCGCGCGAGGCCGGTGGCCAAGCCCACCGTTGGGTTGCTCCAGCGCCTGTTGAGCGAGCCATTGAGGTCATGGAACAGCTGAGTGCGCGTTTGCGGGCGCAAAACCAGCGATCCGAACTGTTTTTGGTAATGGCCAGTACGGGCTTGGTGGGTCCGGCCGCCCGCATCAACCTGCCCATTGTCTCGACCATCATACGGCGACTGAATGAGTTGTTCGCACCATTCATCAATCTGCCGGAGCACGAGGGAGAGCCCTGGCATCTGAACACCCATCAGGGCCGGAAGACCTTCGCGCGCTTTGTCGGCAAGCGCGATCGGACCGGACTGCATGCCCTTCAGGCGCACTTTGGTCACGTGTCCCGGGCCATGACCGATCGCGGTTATGTCGGAACCGACTTTGCGCTTGATGACCTCATTGACCGGCATGCACAGGAAGAAACCTGCGCGGCCTTGGAAGAGGTCCTGACGGCGACGGCGCTCGCCGGCAAGGGTGGACGAATGATCGCCGCCCGATCGCAGTTCCGCGGGCGCACACGCGACGGCGACGTTCAGGCCTATGTTCGCTTTCTGATGGACGAGACAGATCTCCGGCTTGGGGTTTGCGATTGGGGCTACTGCGTTTATCGCGCCGAAACAGCTGCGTGCTTGGGCGACGAGCGAGGCCCAAACCCGGTGCTGAGAACCGAAAGTACGTGTCTCACCTGCGCCAACTTCGCCGTCACGGCCAGGCATCGGCCAGTCTGGCAGGCCCGCCGCGACCGCAATGCTGATCTGCTCGGTCATCCCGAGCTCGATCCCGTCAGCCGGAGACTTGCCGAGACACGGATTGCCGAATGCAATCGCATCCTCGGTGAACTTGCTGGTGATGGAAAGGATGGCCGCAGTGGCACGTAAGTCTCGCGAGACACCCGAGTTGACCCCGCACGAAAAGCGCCTGCGCAACACAGGCCGCAAGCTGCGGGACGCCTTGGAGCGCCTGGTGAAGGGATTGCCCACGCATCCGGATCTGCAGAAGCGCGCCTATGGCTTGACCATTGCCACGCTTGCCCGCGAAGCGCGGGTCGGCCGCAATGCCATCTACACCAATCATCGCTCGATGATCGATGAACTGCGGCGCGCCCGCGAGCGTAAGATCATCCCAGACAAACTGGTGGCTTGGGAAGATAAACTCATTCAGCAGCGCGCGCTGATCCAGGTCTTGCAGCTCGAGGAGCGGCGCATGATGACGGAAAATGCCGTCCTGCTGAAGCGCATCCTTGACGCTGAAGCAGAGCTTGAGCGGCAGAAGCGTCACAATGCTCGCCTCATCGCCGAACGCGATCGCGCTGCAAAGCCAATACCCCTGCCGCGCGGTCCGAAGTCCTGATGTTGTCTGCGACGTCTGGGGGTGCTGCGCTCATTATAGGACAGTGAGCGCACGATCTCTTGCCTGCGACAACCTTGCCCGGCATGATCTGCACCATGCTTGACCCCTTCGATCCAGACAGCCTTATCGTACGCGCCGAGGTTCATATCCTCGACATCGAGCCCAGGATCAGCCGCACGCTCGAGCTGCCCATGACGCTCAACCTCGCCCAGCTTCACGAGGTGCTGCAGGCCGCCTTTGGCTGGACCGACAACCATCTGCACCAGTTCAATATTGGCGGTCTTGTTTATGGAGCCCCGGAGTTCGATGAAGACGGTCTGTCTGACAGCCGAACCTTCGAAGCGACCGAGGTCCGGATGAGCGACTTTCAGTTTCCTTACGATCCGCGCGGCAGCTCTCTTACGATCCTCTACGAGTACGACTTTGGCGACAACTGGCGTCATCTTCTGCGCTTGGAGCAGGTTGCGCGGGAAGAGGGAGCCAAGTATCCGCGCTGTATCGCTGCTGCCCGTTCAGGACCTCCTGAAGACGTCGGCGGGCCTTCAGGCTATGCCGGCTTCCTTGAAACCTGGCTTGATCCGGATCATGAGGACCATAAAACCATGCGCCTGTGGGCCGGCAGGAAGTTCCAGCCGGAGGCCTGCAATCTCGATACCATCAACAAGGCCATCGCCAAAGCATTGCGCGCATCAAAGGGTGACTATCGCTTCCGTCGAGAAAGCTAGCGGGATTGGCGCCCCGGCTGTGCTTCAGCGCCAAGAAGACATTCAGAATGCGAAGCGCAGCTAAAAAGACCCACGTGTCAATGATGTTCAGCCAACAGGACACTTGACGCATAACCTAACCGCTGGCCCCCGCTGACGAAATCCGCGCCTATGGCCGGATGAAGGAGGCAGGCGCGGACGTGTCGGCCATTGCCCGCAGCTTCGGCAAGACCGAGGCCCATGTTTATCGCCGCCTTGCCTTGGCCGCCCTGCCCGCCCCGGTTCTGGATGCGCTGAAAGCGGGCGCGATCAGCCTTGGCATGGCGAAAGCCTTTACCGTGTCGCAGGACGAGGCATTGACCCTGACTGTTCTGGCCGAGGTAAAGGGCCGCGACGTGTCGGAACACCGCATCAAGCAGGCATTGCAGCCCGCCGCCATCAGCGCCACCGACCGACGCGCCCGCTTTGTTGGACTGGATGCCTACGAGGCCGCAGGCGGCAGGCTGACCCGCGACCTGTTCAGCGACACCGTGGCGCTGCACGATGCCGACCTGTTGCAGGACCTGTTCACCGAGCGGCTGAACGCCGAGGCCGGGAAGCTGGCGGCAGGCTGGAAATGGGCCGAGGTCATGGCCGACGAATATGTCTCCTATTCCGTCACTGAGAAGCTGGCCCGCCTTTATCCGGTCGAGGGTGATCTGACGGAGGAACAGGCCGAGCGGTATGACGAACTGGCCGAACTGGCGAACGCCGACGCCTTGGACGAGGCCGGGCAAGCCGAACTTGAGGCTCTGGACGCGATCATCAAGGGCGACTTCACCGACGCGCAGCGCGCCGAGGCGGGCTACTATGTCTATGTCAGCCACAGCGGGACCGTGCAGTTGAGCGGCCCGTGGGTGCGGACCGAGGACCGGGCCGCAGCCATCGAGGCCGGGACTCTCGCCGGCCATGCCGCCCATGCGGACGGCGGCGATGCCGCGCCCGCGCCAAAGTCGCCCTATTCCGGCGCACTGGTCGAGGACATGAAGGCGATCCGGCTGGCCGCGATCCAGACCGCCCTTCTGGACAAGCCGGACATGGTGTTCGACCTGCTGGCCTTCGGCTTGTCGCTGGCCTCTGGTGTCAGCACGAATGTCTTTGACCTGTCGCCGGGACGCCCCATGAACTGCCCGAGCAAGACGGATGGTCTGGAATGGTCCGACCGGCTGGCCCATCCCCCGGCAGGACATGAGGCATGGAGCCGCCCGGAGTTGCGCATCAAGGATCTGGCGCAAGCCTTCCGCGACTTCACGGCGGCAGGCAAGAAGGCCCGCAATGCCGCACTGGTGGAAGGCATGGCTCGGACCCTGCCCTATGGCGCAGGCAATGCCGATTTCTTTGCGCTGATCGAGGCCGACAGCGGGGCCAGCATCCGCAAGGTCTGGACGCCGACCGCCGAGAACTTCTTCAACCGCGTCAGCTCCGACTATCTGGACAGCCTGCATCTGGACCTGACCGGCTGCGATCCCGAGGGCCGCGGCTTCAAGGCCCACAAGGCGCAGAAGAAGGCGGAAAAGGCCCGCTGCATGGAACGGCTGTTCAGCGATGCCGAGTATCAGAAGGCATGGCGCCTCACAGCGGAGGCAAAGGCCCAGATCGACGCTTGGGTGCCGGATTGCTTCTGATCTGAAAAGCCGGGGGCGGCACCGCCTTGCCACCCCCGGCCCAACAACAGGGAGAGTTCCATCATGAACACACAACCGATAGGTAATCAAGGCCCGAGCGCGGAACAGATCGACGCCTTGCGGGCCTATCGCGCCCAGCATGGCAGACGCTGGAAAAGCCGCCTTCTGGCCGAATGGCTATCCTCGACGGGCGACGAAGGGCCGGAGCTTCGCCAGGTCCGCAACACCTTCGGCCCGTCCTGGCTGCTGAACTATCGCCTGCCCGACTGACATTCCCATTCCTTCAGCGACGAAGGTTCACCTGGCCCCGCCCCGCGCGGGGCTTCTTTTTGCCGCTGCTGGCTGATGTCCCCTGCCCCATCACCGGCGAGCCGGCGCCAGGACAAGGGCGGCGCTCAGGCCGCGCCGGGCCGGCGCTACGCGCAGTCCCCTGTTTCCTTATCGCTGTTGGCGCCGCCAATCCTCTGGCGGAATGAACGACCCGGCGAAGATCCCTCTGTTCTCGGCGCGGGCCTTGGCTTCGGCCTGTTCATAGTCCCGGCTGTAGCGGGTGTAGGCCACGGCCCATCCGTTGCGGACCACCCAATAATTCACGTCTTTGCCACCGGCTTCGCAGAGGGACACCGCCCGGCCATAGCGGTCCGTGTCTTGCACGAGGCACCGCACATTCTGCCCGTCGAGAGTGGCAGCCAGTTTCTCGGTTGCGTGACGACCGCACGGCCATTCCGTGCCCGTCCTGTCCTGGCACGTCTGGTTCTTTTCCACCGCGTCGATCCCGAACAGGCGAACCGACCTGCCGTCCATGTCCAGCGAGTCGGCGTCGATGACCCGCACCTGTCCTGACAGGATCTCGCCTTGCGGGCGGAAAAGATCGCCAAGAAGCCTTTCCGCTTCCTCCGTCAGTTCATCAGCCATGCCTGTGAGGAACGCTCCAAGCAGGACAACCGCGATCGCAGCGCCACGCCCAACCCAGTTTTGCCGCCCTTTTACCTGGCCTTTCCGCTGCCGTTTCCTTCTGCCGCGCATTCCATCTTCTTCAATGCCGTTGGCTCAATCCCTATGCGAGATCGGTTTTTGAGAAATCATCGCCCTTGTAGAGCAAGGGCACATGGAAGGCTTTCGCGCAGGCATAGGACAAAGCATCGCCCATGTTGAGTTGCGCCGGATGCCCGACCACCTTGCCATAAACCGACAGCGCCCGGATCGCCTCGGCCCCCATGCTGCCCGTGATGTGCATTTCCTTGGCCTCAAGCGCCTTCAGCAGCTCATCGACAAGATCCGTCGCGGCGGCAAAGTCCTCGGCTGTCGCCGGGCCTTTGCCGCGCTGCTCGACCCGCTTGCGCACAAGGGCAAGTGTCGCTTCCAGGCGCACAATGGGCGAATAGCGCAGGGTGCCTTGTGCGGCCTCCATCGCCTTCAGGAACGCGGGGCCATCTTCTTCCTTCAACAGCACGGCGGCGACAACGCTGGCGTCGAGAAACATCAGTCCTCGCCCCACTGTTCGTCCATGAATGCCTTGTCTGCTGCAATATCGCTGCCGCTGGACACAAAACCGGCCTCCGCTGCCCGGCGCTGTATCCGCGCAACCCGGTCCGTCAGGGTCTCCTTGGCTGCGAGAGCGTTCAACTGATCGGACAAGGCGCGGCGAACAGCCTCCGTCTTGTTCGTCATGCCGGTGGCCGCAAGATACTGATCGACAAGCGTATCCACCGCAGGGTCTTTGATGTAGAGTGGCATCGTATATCCTTATTTTAAGCTAAGTATATCTTCTAAGGATATATAGGCAGCCTCGAATGGGATATACACATGGGGTCTGCATTCTGGAAAACTGGACCGCAGCCTGCCCCAGCCTTCCGTTGAGCCGGTTGGAAACAAGCCACAACCTACCGCGTTGATCCTTTGAAGATGCGGAGGACGCCATGAGCAAGGAACAGACAAGCCGGGGCCGCGCCCAAGATCGCCGTCAGGTCGCAGCCGGACAGGATCACGAAGTCCGCTACGAGGCCGAGAAGATGGACGTGTCCAAGGATGAGGTGCGCGAGGCCGTGAAGTCCGAAGGCAACAGCCGCAAAAAGGTCGAGCGCAAGCTGTCCGAGGACTGAAATCATGGCAGACGATGCAAGCGGGCTGCGCACGATCCGGCCGGTGTCCTATCAGGAGACAGACAGTCGGTTTCGCACCGTCAACGATGCCAACGGCATGGGCCGGGCGCTGATGGAACAATGCGATCCGGCCGATCCTGCCTATCGGCAGGCGGCCGGTTCCTGCATCGCCTTTGCCGAAGGCACCGTGACACCTGAACAGGTCAGGGCCGACTTCATCCAGGCACTGATGTCAGCCGGGGTGTTCGTTCGCGAAGGATAGCAGCTCATGCCCCTGCGTCAGCGGTCGTGTCGCTGCTGGACGGCGCATTGCACAGGCGAAGAGCCAGACGCGCTTCGAGCAGAACACCGTCGAGGTCGCCTTTTTCCGCCAGCTTCTCGATCTGGCGGAGATAGCCAACCACCTTGCGAACAACATCATCTGCCATCTTCCATTCCTTCCGTTTCCGCTGTCTGGTCGGCCATAGACCTCACACAACACGAGCAGACAATGACAGGTATAAACGTAACGATCGCAAAGAAGGCTCGCAACGAAGCGGCTGCACTAAGGAATGAAGCAGGCATATCGACCCTATCAAAAGGTAAAGTGGCTAGTTTGATAGCGGACGCTGAATTGTTGGAGGCAAACGCTACCCGCGCGCTTCAAGGCGACCCCGAAGCCATCAAATGGATATGCGGAATACTAAATCTGTCCGGCGACTGGGAAAAATATGTGCTGGAAACACGCACAGAGCCAGACTCGGGGCCAGATGAGCCTTGAAATGCCGCCTCCCTCTGTTCGTTCGGTCTAGGGCTTTCGCCCTGGACCTCCCGCCCGAGGGACCGCGCTCTAGGCTTCGGCCGGCTGCACCGGCCTGCGCCCCGAGCCTGAACCCCTTTCCCTCCTTTGCGGCTTTTCCCGCGCTCTCTGTCTCGTCCCGAGCCAGCCTTTGCGGGGCCGCAATAGTCGGTCCAGCGGCCCAGTCTCGGCCCTGTCGGGTTGCGATCGCTTGCGCGGGTAGCCCGGTTGTCCAGCCTCGCACTGGCCCGACCTTGGGAGGGACAGGGGGAGGCCGAAGCAGGCTGTAAGCGAGACCACAGGGATCGAGCACACAGCCTGTGGTCAACCGGGCGGGCAGTTGCGTGGTCCGGTTAAACCTTTCCACCATGAAAAACCCAGGCGGCGTCCGCGCCTGGAGGGCGAGAATGACTGTGAAATCTGGACCGACTTACCGCTTACGGACGCTGATCGCTGTTCTTCGTTGAGCTTCGCGACCTTGGCGTCGAACAGTTGCCTGACCTCATCATCCGACAGTTCCGAGACGGATTTTGCTTCCGACCAAGGCTTGTCGTGCTGCTCGGGGGAATGGAACATGTCACACCCTCCTTTGCACCCAGAGAGCCTAGCACGACAAAAGTCGTATGCCAGCTTTCCCTTCGCTAGTTCTGTATGGTGGCACAATCCCGCCGAACCTTCCCACAGGGCGGCTCACTTCCCTTCGCTCCATGATGGGCGCGTCCAGCTCGCCGCCCTGCAAGGCCCGCCGCCAGGAGAGAGGCGGCAGGCTGGATAGCTTCACCCTCAAGAAGAATACACGGGAGAGGCCCGCGCGCGGCGCGGGCCACGATGATTCATGTGTCGTTCCGGGGGATCGACGGGCTTTCGCCCGCTCACCCCCGTCCGCAGCCTTTTTGTTTTCCTGTCCGCCACGCATCCCCGCCCGAGCCGGTCAAGGGGCAAGCGCCGCCCGTTGGGCGTCGTCGCCCAGGCGGGCCGTGTCCTCGCCCGTTGCCGGGCTGCGGGCCGCACCACCCCGCCTTCCCGACCCCTTGACAGTCTCGGCCGGGGCCACGGGCAGGGCTGCGCCCTCCCCGCTCTGATTTCCGAAAGGCATGGGCCTTTCAGAAATCAGAACAGGAAGGCTCGCCCATCGGCGGAACGGGCAGAAGACCCGCCGCCCCCGTCGCTAAAGGAGAGCCAAAAGATGGCGCTTTTCGAGATCGTCACCATGACCGATGACTGCGGCATGAGCCGCGTGTTGACCGATGACCTGGCCGCATGGGTCGAGGACATGGGCACGGAAATCACCGGAACCGAGACCCGCACCCGCCTGCGCCCCGAGTTGCAGGGCCAGCCGAAGATCGCGGGCTTTGTCGGCCCCTGCTGGGGCGGCCTGTCCAAGACCGGCGAACCCATCATCCGCTATGAAGATCGCGGCACCTATGCCGCCCTGAGCCAGTAAGGAGGCGGCGATGACCCATTTTTCCGTGGTCCAGATCGACATGCACCCGGCGCCCTATGTTGCCGCCACCGGCAGCGCCCGCAGCGCACAGATCCTGGCCCGCCTTGTGGCCGAGCGTTGCCCCGGCAACGTGTTCGGCGTGCGCGACACCGCCGACTTCAAGGGGCTGAGGAGCAACGGCTTCATTCGCGATTGCGCCCGGTCCGTCGAGGTTCAGACCCTGGCCGCACAGGAGTTGATGGCCGAGGCAGACGACAACCCCGACCAGCTTCCCAAGTGGCACGTCTATTTCTACGACAGCGGCGCAGGTGAAAATCGCTTCGCGGTCAACGCCTATCTTGACCATGACAGGCGCGTCCGCGCCAAGTGCGAGGCCGACCCGACACTGGTTGGCCGCGACGTGATCTATGGCGACGCACCCACCCTGGAGACGCTTTATCTCATGCTTGATGCCTTCGCCGCCCGGCAGGAGGCGACCGCATGACCTATCACAACACCGAGTTTCCGAAGATCGGGGAGACGCAGGAACATGCCGCGCCCGCCATGCGCCGCAGCCTGTCCGAGATCGTGGCCGAGTATGACGAGAAGGCCGCGGCCATTCCCGAGGTGATTGCCGAGTTCAACCGGGCCGAGGCAGCGGTCAACGTCGCGGCCTGCATCGGTGGAGCCTATGGCGGTCAGGTCTTTTCTCGCAGTCCAAGCCTTTACGAACGCGACGTGCGCCTTGCCCTGCTGCGTTCGGCCTGGAAGCATGTCTATGACGGCTTGCAGATTGAGCGCATTGCCAGTGCCAAGGACCGCAAGCAGCTTGATCTGAAGCTGACCAACCCCCTGCCCTTCACCCTGCCCAATCTTGCGGAAGTGTTCGGGGATTATCTGCTGGACCCCCGGTTTCACGTCCTCAAGGGTCTGGCCGAGTGCTTTTGCGATCTGGACCCAGCCTACAAGAGCCATTCCAAGGTCAAGATCGGCGTCGAGGGCCTGCCCAAGCGCATCATCATCGGCAGCGCGACCGGCTGGAACGGATGGGGCCAGGAGCGGCTGAAGGACACCTTGAACGCCCTGCGCGTCTATCGCGGTCAGCCGCGCTATGAATACCGCGAGTTTGCCGACATGATGAAGGAGGCTGAACGGCACGGCGAAGCCGATTGCTGCGCAGGCTTCATCCGCGCCTTCAAGAACGGCAACGTGCATCTGATTTTCAACGAGGATGGACGGCGCGACATTAACCGCGCCCTGGCCGAGTTCTATGGCGAGGTTCTTCCCGACGCGCCGACCGAGACGGAAGCCAAGCGGCCAAGCACCGAAGTTGCCCGCGACCTGCAATTCTACCCCACGCCCCGCCGCGTGGCGCAGGAGATTGTCAGCGCCCTGCACCTGTCAGGCGGCGAACAGATCCTTGAACCGTCCTGCGGTGACGGCCGGATCATGGACGAGCTTGCAGCGTGGAACGACAACCCCGAGGAACGGCGTGGCCGCGCCCCTGTCATCGTGACCGGCATCGAGTATGACGCAGCCCGCGCCGAGCAGGCCCGCGCCAAGGGCCATTCCGTCATGACCGCCAATTTCTTGCAGGTCGCGCCCGATCCGCGCTTTGATGCGGTCGTGATGAACCCGCCCTTCTATGGCCGGCACTACAAGCTGCATCTGGATCATGCGGTGAAGTTCCTGAAGCCGGGCGGCGTCCTGGTCTGCATCCTGCCCGCGACGGCCCACTATGACCACGGCACCACCATAGGCCGCTGGACCGATCTGCCCGTGGGCAGCTTCGCCAGCTCCGGCACCAATGTTCCGACCGGCTATTGCGTCTATCACAAGCCCAAGGCGTAACTGAAACTGACAGGGGCAGGCGATGCGCCTGCCCCTGTCCTCGCCCCATTGCACGGATCGCCCCATGAACCTTTATCTGCGCATCTATCTGGCGGGACATTCCGGCCGCGTCATGCCGCGCTGGCTGCGCCGCCTTGTCGCGCGCAGCGAATTGCACCGCGCCTGGCTGTGCGGCTTCAAGGGCTGTTTCGAGCAGGACGGTGTGCGCTACGGACCCGCGAACCCCTACCCCGGCCCTGTCCTACCGGACTGCTGAGCCAGATCCTTCACCAGAAGACCGTAGTGCCGACACTCGAAAAGTGCTAAGGACCGCAATGCTCCATCTAGCGACGGAGTAACTTAAGGCCCCGCTTGCGCGGGGCCTTTTTTTCCCGCCTCTCCATTGCGGCATCGAACCAGGCTGAGTCGCAGCTTGGAAAAACCCAAAACATGCCAGCTAGTTGGCAAGTGACGCTCTGGTAAGGTTGTCAATCGAAATCTGAAAACTGGCTTTTTGGACTGGCTTTTTAGCCAGTGGCATAGCTTTGTCAGACAGGACGGTTAACACCCGTTTTACTTACAGAGGGATGGGTTTCGATGTTTGCGGCACGAGAGACAGCAACCGATTGCAGGGCTGAAGTTACCCGAGACATGATCGAGTTGATGCTGTCGCAGTTTGACAGCTTGAGTGATCCAGAAGGCATCATTCAGTTGGAACTGCGGGGCAACTGCCTCATGATCCTCAATCCCGAAACCAAAGCCTACGAAGTCGTCGGAGTGGCCCGCCTCCCGCCTTCCATGCGTAAAGTCATCAAGTAGGGCGTCCCCCTTCGGGTCGCGTCCCCGGTTCCGGCCGGCAAGCCGGCCTTCACCCGAGCTGGTCAGGGCGATGCTCCCGGCTGCGGCGCGCGGATGCCTGTCTCGTCCCGAGCCAGTCCCTCGCCCGCCGGTCCTGGTCGCCCTGCCCTGCCCATCTCGCCCCTTCGGGCGGGACCGCTGACGCGGGCCGTGAGCCCGGTTGTCCAGCCTCGCACTGGCTCGATCTTGGGAGGGACAGGGGGAGGCCGAAGCAGGCTGTAAGCGAGACCACAGGGATCGAGCGTCAGGCTGTGGTCAACCGGGCGGGCAGTTGAGTGCTGCCGGTGAAGCCCAGAGATAGCTGCTTTCCCTTCTGACCTGCCTTGCCGTCGCTGTGCGGCCCAAGAAGACACGGGAGAGGCCCGCGCGCGGCGCGGGCCACGATGATTCATGTGTCGTTCCGGGGGATCGACGGGCTTTCGCCCGCTCACCCCCGTCCGCAGCCTTTTTGTTTTCCTGTCCGCCACGCATCCCCGCCCGAGCCGGTCAAGGGGCAAGCGCCGCCCGTTGGGCGTCGTCGTCCAGGCGGGCCGTGTCCTCGCCCGTTGCCGGGCTGCGGGCCGCACCACCCCGCCTTCCCGACCCCTTGACAGTCTCGGCCGGGGCCACGGGCAGGGCTGCGCCCTCCCCGCTCTGCTTTCCGAAAGGCATGGGCCTTTCAGAAATCAGAACAGGAAGGCTCGCCCATCGGCGGAACGGGCAGAAGACCCGGCCGCCCCCGTCGCTAAAGGAGAGCCACAAATGGCTGACAAGTTCGATCTCTACGCCCACGTCACCGACAGCATCATTGCCAGCATCGAGGCAGGCACCCCGGCATGGCGCAAGCCGTGGACCGGCGACAAGGGCGGCGCACCCTTCCCGCTGCGGAGCAACGGCGAACCCTATTCCGGCATCAACGTCCTGATGTTGTGGCTTGCCGCCGACGCCAAAGGCTACCGCGCCGCCCGCTGGTTCACATACAAGCAGGCCCAAGAGGCAGGCGGACAGGTGCGCAAAGGCGAGAAATCCTCAACCGTCGTGAAATACGGCACCTTTGAACGCGAGGACGCGGACACCGGCGAGGAACGCCGCCTGCCCTACCTGAAAGCCTATCGCGTGTTCAATGCGGAGCAGATCGACGGTTTGCCCGCTGAACACTACGGCACCCCCGCCGAGCCTGCCCGCGACCTTGGCACCGAGGCCGACCCCGCCCTTGACGCCTTTTTCGCGGCCACCGGCGCGGACATTCGCACCAGCGACGAGCCGCAAGCCTTCTACAACCCCGCCGACGACTTCATCCACATGCCGCCGATTGCGACGTTCCACAGCGCGGCAGGCTACTACGCCACGCTTGCCCACGAGGCGACCCACTGGACCGGACACAAGAGCCGCCTTGACCGCTTTTCCCGCTTCAATGACCGCAAGGCTTACGCCTTCGAGGAACTGATTGCCGAGATTGGCAACTGCATGACTTGCGCCCGGCTTGGCCTGACCCCGGATTTCGATCAGTCCGGCGCTTACGTCCAAAGCTGGTTGCGGGCCTTGAAGGACGACAAGCGGCTGATTTTCAAAGCCGCCAGCGAGGCGCAGAAGGCCGCCGAATGGCTGATGAAGGGCCAGCAGATCGAGGCAGAAGAAAAGAGGGCCGCATGAGCGGCCCCCACCCCCTGCCCGTCCTGTCCTGCCGCAAATGCGGCAGGAGCAATCCTTGGGTCTATCTCGCGCCGGTCGTGGTCGAGGGGACCGGAACCTGCATCTGCATGGATTGCGCCGAGGCGCGCGGCTGGCTGAATGCTGTCGGAAATCTCAAGCCGGGAGTCGCGCTTTGACCACCTACGAGATCCGGGACGACCCCGACGACCTGCCCATCATCTGCGCGACCTTGGCGGAAGCGGAGCGGCGCGGCCAACGCCGCGCCGTCCGCCTCGGCATCGAGGTTCTGATTTACGAAATGCACCCCACGCGCGGAGAGCGGCTTATCAGCGCGATCTGACACCCGGCCCCCGCAACAGCAGCGGGGGCTTTCCCTTGACTATCAGGTTGACCAGGCGGGGCGGAGCCGTCGAGCCGGCCCCGCCCCGCCTGGCCCTGCGCTATCCGCGCGGGAGCCGCGTGCGCGGCGATGCGGAGACGGTTGCGCCGTCAGCCCATGAAGAAGCCCCGCCCTTTCGGGCGGGGCGAGAGTCAGGGAGGGAGTGCCGTTCAACGTAGGGTTGCCCCAAGGGTTCCTTTTGTGCCGCGGTATGGCGGCAAACACAGCCCCGATCACTGCCGGAATTGACCACAGCCTACTCACGTCCCTTCGCTCTGTAGGGGCACGTTCCGTTCGTAGGCTGCAAGCCCGTGGCAAGGGTCTGCCACGGATGGACAATTCCGATCCGGCCACGCAAGGCCGCCTGCCTCAGAAGGTTTCAGGCGTCAGCACCACACGAAACCGGAAACGCGGAGCCTGTGTCCAACCGGAAGGTCTTGCCGTTTGCCGTCAGCTCGATCTGCGACCCGCTGCGTAGCACGCCGACGAGGCCCCTCCAGTCTTCGCCATCGCGACTGACGGCGGAACCGGAGACCATCTTGCCTTGGTGCGTCTTTGTCGAGGACTTGATGAGATAGTCCCCATCCAGCGGTTCACCGTCGAGCGTGACGCTCAGGTGGTTGGTCGGAGGAATGAACGCACCATCGGGATCACAGACGGCTGTGGCGGAGATCCCGTCACCGGAGGCGGTGTAGATATGAAGCCCCCTGAAATCGGTTTCTTCCTCCCAAGCCGATGCAGGAACGGCAACCACACAGAAGGCAGCGGCAAGAGCCATGTGCTTCATTTCGACAGTTCCTTGATGGTGTCGTCCACGCAGGCGAACCAAGCTCGTTCGATCTGGCCGACTATCAGACTGGATCGCGGGGCCTCTGCACCATTGAGAACCTGATCCTGGATCGCCTGAAGTATCTCCTTCTTCACGGCGATAGAGGTGCGGTAGTTCCACTCGGAAGGCCCACTTGGTTCCTGCACTTGTGGGATGTAGCGAGGTTCGATCCGGATTTCTGGAAGACGGCTGTAGGCAGTTCGCAGCACGTCGCCAGGTTCGATGCCCCTCTCCACGATCTTCCTCATGGGCTCCACTTGTCGGACCAACAGCCTGAGGCGCACATCGACTTTTACTCCGCGGTTCTGCTTAGCGCGGGGCGGAAGAACTATCGTTGCGAGGCCCGGAGCCGTGGAAGCCGATGCACCCTTGGGTGCCGTCTCGGTCTCACTCATGATCGGTTCCTGCTGGAGCGACTCCTGTTGCACAGGGGTATTATCTGCTGGCAACTGGAGGCTTTCGCTGACATCAGGAACGGCGGTTTCAAGTGAACCTGAGAGCTTTGGGTGCGGTTCTGAAGGCGCTGCACTGGCCTTCTTCCGCTTGTTGAATGCTTCCAAGGCATCCTTATTGAAGGGCTTGAGGATTGTGGGTTTGCGAACACCCGTCACCCCTTCCTCGAAGCCGGTGGCATCTTCTCTGGTGGTTCGGATGCGTTCACGCGCCATGAATATCCCCCATTCTCCTGTCGTCGAAGATGTTATTCACAAGAGTGATGGCGTGAGCTAGAGCAGCCTCGAAGTGAAAAGCCTTGAGCTTTTCGTTTTTGTCTTCGCTGTCTCTGCACTTGGTCAGAACAGCACCCAAGGGACCTAGTTCATCCATTTCACGATACTGCGTCTTTTCTGGCACCATCGTGGCAAGAGGATTGAACTGGTCGATGATTTCGTAATGGCGCTCAAACTCACGTGCCGCTAGATCCTTTGGCTTCGGATTGCCCCGGACGTGCGTCAGAAGGTTTGGCTTCACTCTGGAAAGCACAATCCTGAGAGGCGGTATCGAGTCCGGGTTCTCAGCCCTCCTTTTCAAATCCTGATGCCATTCTAATGTTTCTTTGGTGCGTTCGCGATCACCTTTAGCGTTCATGCATGGAACGATTAGAACGTCCGATACACTTGCTAGATCAACTGCCCAAGAGCTACCCTCGCCCTTTGTGTCGATTATGATGAACTCGACCTCATCCTCATAGCGTGAGACCAAATCGAATAGATCGTCAGCATCGGTCGGAGCGCGAACAATGATGTTCTTGTCGGCGTAACCCGTTTCATTCGCTGTAACCCACCAGTTCACAATGTCTTTGCTAGGGTCCAAATCGATGATGAGGCATTTATGATCGGTGAAGGCAAAGGCAGAGGCCAAGAGCTTAGTTATAGTTGACTTCCCTGCGCCGCCTTTTCGGCTGATCATTCCAAGCACAGTTGCCATTTCGTTAGCTCCGTTTCTGTCCCAGCCTCTTTTGAGGCAAATTGTTTAATGATGGCAGGCTCACTTTCATTCCTACCGCCCAGCAATGCTATGTCAAGTCGTCGCGACGTAACGACGCGACGGGATGACGTGACGAAGCAACGTGACGCAACAACGCGACGCAACAACGCGACGCAACAACGCGACGCTACGACGCAACGCAATGGCGTGACGCGACAACGCGACGTAACGACGTGACGTGACGACGCAACTTAGAAGCGCGACGTAATGCCGCGACGCGACGACGCGACGTGACGACGCGACGTAAAAGCGGGACGTGATGACGGGACGCCATGACGCGACGTCATGACGCGGAGTGACGACGCGAAGAAGCGACGCGGCGAGATGACGTAATGTTGCCTCAGATTGCAGTCGCGCCCTTGTTGCTAGCTTGATCTGGACGCAGCACTCGACGGGAGCCGCCTGCATGGCCGCTGAGGGGCGGCTAAGGGCTTCTCCCTAGGGGATGCACCCTTGAAGAGCTTAAGGGCACTCAGCGGCCCGCTCAGCGCCTCTGAGTCCCTATTAGCCACGTCACACTGCTTAGACTGTTGCCTGAAACGGAAAGGCTAGTGTCGGACAAGCCAGATTTCATTGACATTTCATCAGTCTTGACCAACACTAGCCTTGTAGATTGGCAAGAAATACAAGTTTAATTTTTTACACATCGGACATGGCTGGAAGAACGTCAAAAATTAGTCCTAGCGACGTGAAGAAGATCGTATCTTCAATGCGTTCTGGCGTGCCGGTCACAGTCCTGGCGAAGACCTATGGTGTCACACGCCCAACCATTTACCGGGTTGTGCGGGCCTTCCACGAGAAGGAGGCTGTTGCGAATGCTGGCACCGCCCCAGTCTCATTCACTGTCGATCGTGACAGTCTCAGGGCATTCGACGCGTTCACAGGCCGTCTTGGTCTTGCAAGTAGGGCTGATGCCCTGCGTCGTGTTTGCCGCGTTCCAGCGGGTTTTTTAGAGCCTGACCCTGATCTGGCGGATGCGCTGCGCGACGTTGCGGCGCAGTTGTCAGCCATAGGGCGGAACGTGAACCAGCTTGTCGCGACCAAAAACTATGAGGTGAGGCGTGGTCAAAAACTCAAGCTGACCAAGCCGCAGGAGCAGCTTCTAACTGATCTTCTTGAGCACATCGACGGCGTTTCAACTGTTGTTCGCGAGATCGAAGGCAAGCGTGCGTCGCAGACCCTCCGAAGGTTTGTTGCGACGATGAAGGGGCATGACGATGAGCCGCGTTAATGCCGTTTCTGCTGTAACCGGAAAACTCTTCGATGAGGATTGGAGCAGGGTTGGACGGGGTAGGGGGGCCGGTCAAGCTCGCCATATGGCACGCGCCGCCCAAGGCGCATCGCCAGCAATTTTCAAGATGATCCGCACAGGCGGTTGTGCCTCGCGCAGTCAGCTATCTGCTCAATTCAATTACCTGTTCAGCAAAAGTGTCGATGTTCACGATTCAAGAGGACTGCTGGACGGCGCGAAGGTTCTGAACCCGGAGCAGATCGAGTCTGCTGTTTCGCGTTGGGCTGATAACTGGAAGGGGCAAATGAATGCGGCACGGACAAGCCATATGCTTATGTCCTTTCCGCGCGGGGCAAAGCCCAGCCATGTCAGCCTGATCGCGGGAGAAATCTGCCGCGAAAAGCTGGGTGGTAGGTTCGACTACATGATTGCGGTTCATACCGACAGCCCCAACAAAAATCCTCATGCCCACATCATCGTCAACAGGAGAGGTCAGGATGGAGATTACTTCATCCTGCGCCGAGGCACGGAATACAGTTACGAGGCTTTCAAGGAGGCCATGGTTGATCATGCTGATCGCTATGGCATTAGACTTGAGGCCACCTCGCGCTTGCAGCGAGGTCATATTCATTATCCGCCGACTGACGGCGAGTGGCGACGTGCCAGGGAAAGATCTGCACAGACTGGCACCGCTTTCGAGGCACCAGAAGGAAAGCCCCGAATTGGTGATGCTCTGGTCCGTGCCACCCAAGAAGTTCGCGACTGGTCCCTGCGCTATCGCGATTTAGCGAGCTTTGCCTCGCAGCAGAACATGCAGGATCTAGCAACTGCATTTGAAAAGGCATCTTCGGTCCTTGCCGGAGGTGGCACCATTATATCGAAAGGGGAACCATATATGTCCTTAGTAGAAGATTTCGATAAAGCCGCCGCGAACTTGAGAAAGGCCGTTGATGATGCGGAGCAGCGCATTGAGAATGCGGCCCCGAACCAGCGTCCCGCCATGGAGCGCAAGCTGGCCGAGGCGCTGACCTCTGTAGAGCATCTGCAGCCCTTGGGCGCCCGGTCGCGTGATCTGCGCGAGAGCGCCAGCGAAGAAGGTATCTATTCGGCCCAGAATCTAAGCATGGTGAACACCCGGTTTGCCCTGGAAGGACGCGACAAGCTGACGGCCGCCCTAGACGGGACCGGCATCGATCCGGTCGAGGTCGAGGCTCGGATGCGCGTGGGGGCCAATTCTGCGGCCCTTGAGGCACGATGGGTTCAGCATGACCTACAGAGCGTAGCTGATCTGCGCGGCTTGGATCTGAGAGACCAGGCACAATTGCAGCAGGCTATCGCAGTGGTAGATGCCGCCTATGATCGCGTTGCAGACGCCTATGGCGTGGATGATGCAATCCATCAGAGAGCAGTCACAAACCGGAGCACTGGTGTAGAAGTAAGCACGGAAAACCCCGATCCGGTTGCAGGTCTGCCCACCGCCAGCGAACTCACTGAGTATCCTGGCGATGATGAGGTTAGAGCCTATATTCAGGGCAACTGGGTGTCTCGTGATGGCGTGGAAGAAACCCGTAGCGTCGTGATCGAAGATGAGGGTCGTTTCTATCCGGCCCTTGAGATTTCCAGAGGAGGGGGCGAGTCGACCTACTCCTTTGATGACAGCAAGTCCTATTCCTCCCTGCGGGAAGCGGCTGATAACAGCGCCGATGCGTATCGCTATTGGGAAGGTCTCGATACTGCCTCCCAGATGGAGCGTTCACGTGAGTCGGACGTGCTTGATCATGCGCCTGCGACTTCGATTGGATCGCAGCATCATGCTCAACCTAACTATGCCGAACTGGCCCGTTATGCGCGTCCTGTCGGGTCCGAGGACGAGAGACGGTTGCGTGAAGCCATTGAGAAAACTCTTAGCAGCGACGAGTTGGAGCGGTTGAAGAAGGGAGATGTGGACGTTTGAGATATGGGCAAAAGTTGGTGACGCCTGATCAGGCGGCGGCTTGAAGTTGACGGAGGCCGTCGCGGAACTCAATCCCCTGGATGATCTCCGGCAGGCGGTTCTGGCCGTCGAGTTTGCGC
>NZ_SISK01000016.1 GCF_004310345.1 Paracoccus subflavus
GTCGAACGCGCCTTCTGTCGCATCAAGGACTTCCGCCGCGTCGCCACCCGCTACGACAAGCTCGCCCGCACCTACACCGCAGCCATAGCCCTCGCCGCTATCGTCACGTGGTGGTTATGAGGCTGGACCCTAGCGCTGGCAAGCGGAACAGAAGAAACTGGACCGCCCGCCCTGCACGATCCGGCGGATCGTGCCCGCGCAACCGGGGGCGGTGCAGGGCGCGTCCTTGCGGTCATAGACGCGGAAGCTGTGCTGAAAATAGCCCAGTTCGCCGCTGGCCTGCCGGTGGTCGCGCAGCGACGAGCCGCCTGCGGCGATGGCATCGGTCAGCACGTTTCGGATGTGGCCCACCAGGGCCGCGACCCGGGCGGCGCCGATGCGCCCCGCCGCCCGGCGCGGGTCGATCCCGGCGCGATGCAGGGCCTCGGACACGTAGATATTGCCCAGGCCTGCGACGATGCGCTGGTCCAGCAGCGCCTGTTTCACCGGGACGCGCCGCACCGAAAGGGCCGCGGCCAGATAAGCGGGGGTGAAGCTGTCGTCAAAGGGTTCCGGCCCCAGATGGTCCAGCAGGGGATGGGCGCTGCCCTCGCGGATCAGATCGACCATGCCGAACCGGCGGGCGTCGTTGAAGGTGATGGTGGCGCCCGCATCGGTCGTCAGCACCACATGATCGTGGCGCGGCAGGATCGCCGGGTCGCGGTGGAAATCGCCAAGGCTGCCGCCCTGGACCAGCATCCGCCCCGACATGCCCAGATGCATCAGCAGCGTGCCGCCCCGATCCAGTTCCGCCAGCAGGTATTTCGATCGCCGCCGCAGCGCCGTGACCGTGGCCCCCGTCAGAACCTGCACCAGATCGGGCGGCAGGGGCCAGCGCAGGTCGGGGCGGCGCACCTCGGCCCGCGCGATGCGCGCGCCCTCCAGGTGCGGCACAAGGCCGCGGCGCACGGTCTCGACTTCGGGCAATTCTGGCAATCCGATCCCTTTCTCTGCATTGTGCCGCAGGCAGGCCGGGCTTATCTGGCGATGAAACAGGCGGACGGCAAGCGCATGAGCGAGAAGAAGCAGACCCATTTCGGTTTCCGGACCGTGGACGAGGATGCCAAGGCCGGAATGGTCCACGGGGTCTTTTCGTCGGTCGCCAGCCGTTACGACCTGATGAACGACCTGATGAGCGCGGGCATCCATCGCATCTGGAAGACCGCGATGATGGACTGGCTGGCCCCGCGCAATGGTCAGCATCTGCTGGACGTGGCGGGCGGGACGGGCGACATCGCCTTGCGGTTCCTAGACCGGGCGCCGGGCGCGCGCGTCACCGTCTGCGACATGACCGAATCCATGCTGGCCGAGGGCAGGAAGCGCGCCGATGCGGTCGAAAAGGGCGACCGGCTGGCCTGGGTCACGGGCGACGCGATGGCGCTGCCCTTTGCCGATGCCAGCTTTGACCGCTACACGATCAGCTTCGGCATCCGCAACGTCACCCGCATCGCCGATGCCCTGGCCGAGGCATATCGCGTCCTGCGTCCCGGCGGGCGGCTGATGGTGCTGGAATTCAGCCAGATCCCCGTGCCGGCGATGCAATGGGCCTATGACCGTTACAGCTTCAATGTCATCCCGGCCATGGGTCAGGCGGTCACGGGGGATCGCGACAGCTATCAGTATCTGGTGGAATCGATCCGCAAATTCCCCGACCAGGACAGTTTCGCCGACATGATCCGCACCGCCGGATTCGGTCGGGTGCATTATCGCAACCTGTCGATGGGAATCGCCGCGCTGCATTCCGGCTGGAAGCTGTAATGCGGGGTCCGCACAACCTGCTGCGCCTGATCCGCACGGGCGCGACCTTTGAACGCACGGGCGCGATGCGCGCGGTCCTGGACGCCGTCGAGGCGCCGCCCCGGCTGCGGGTTGCCGCCCGCGTGCTGGGCTGGCCGTTCCGCTGGCTGGGCTACAAGGGCGACCCGGCGTTGCCGCCGATCACGCGGGCGATCACCGCCCTGGGTCCGGCCTATGTCAAGTTCGGCCAGATCCTGTCCACCCGCGCCGATGTCGTGGGGGTGGAAATGGCCATGCAGTTGCGCCTGCTGCAGGATCGCCTGCCCCCCTTTCCGACCGACATCGCGAAACAGATCGTCCAGGCCGACCTGCGCCAGCCGGTCGATCTGCTGTTTTCAGAATTCTCGGAACCCGTGGCCGCCGCATCCATTGCCCAGGTCCACCGCGCCCGCGTGCGCGAAACCGGGCGCGAGGTCGCAGTCAAGGTGATCAGGCCCGGCATCGCCGCGGCCTTCCGCCGCGACATCGACGCCTTTCATTTTGCCTCAGGCATCATCGAGGTCCTGTCGCCCGGCAGCCGCCGCCTGCGCCCGCGCGATGTGGTCCGCCATTTCGAAGCCACCGTGACGGCCGAACAGGACATGCGGCTCGAGGCGGCCAATGCGTCCGAATTCGCCGAGAACACCAAGCACGATCCGGGATTCGCGATTCCCCGGCCGCTCTGGGATCTGTCCTCTCGCCGGGTACTGACCTCTGACTGGGCCGAAGGGCTGCCGATGGGCGACAGGGACGCGCTGATCGCGGCGGGCCACGACATCAGCCGCATCGCCACGCGGGTGATCCAGTTGTTTCTTCAACATGCCCTGCGCGACGGCTTCTTTCATGCCGACATGCATCACGGCAACCTGAAGGTCGCGGCCAATGGCGACGTGCTGGCCTATGACTTCGGCATCATGGGCGAAATCGACGAATACACCCGCCGCGTCTATGCCGAGATCCTGTATGGCTTCATCCAGCGCGATTATCGCCGCGTGGCGCGCGTGCATTTCGAGGCGGGCTATGTGCCCCGCGACCGCGACGAGGCGCAGTTCGCCCGCGCCCTGCGCGCCGTGGGCGAGCCGATCTTCGGCGCCGATGCCACGCGCATCTCGATGGCGAACCTGCTGGCCTATCTGTTCGAGGTCACCGAACGGTTCGGGATGCGCACCCAGACGCAGTTGATCCTGCTGCAGCGCACCATGGTCGTGGTCGAGGGCGTGGCCCGGTCGGTCGATCCGCAACTGAACATCTGGGACGCGGCAAAGCCCGTGGTATCGGATTACATCCGGTCCAACATCGGCCCCAAGGCCTTGGCGGGCGACATGGTCAAGGTGGCCCAGACCGTGGGCCGCTTCGGCCCGCTGCTGCCGCAGATCGTCGAACAGGCGCTGTGGGAACGCGCCCATCCCGAAGACGCCCGCCCCTCGCAGCCGATCCTGGCGCGGCGCGGCGCGCCGGTGTGGCTGGCGGTGGCGCTGGCTTTGGGGGCGGGCGCGGCGCTGGGAATGGCCCTGGCCTAGAAACAGAGGATTTCGGCCTCGGCCTCGGCGCGGCGCAGGTCGGCCACAATCTCGGTCATCTGGGCCATGCTCTTGAACATGCCGGCCCGTTCACCGGTGGTCTGCTGCATCCGCATCACCGTTTCGGCCTCGACATAGGCCTGAAAGGGCAGCACCTCGGCGATCCGGTCGATGGCGCAGGAACAGCGGTCCAGCATGTCGCGGGTCTGCCCGTTGGTGGCCATGCAGGCAAAGACATATTCGGCGCGTGCATTGGTGGGATAGTCGTTCACCGCCTGCGCATGAACCTGACCCGCGGCCAGGGCGATCAGCAGGGCAGCAGGGAACCGGCGGGTCATTGCAACTCCATCCGGGTCAGATAGCCGGGCTGCGGCCCCTGCGTTTCGGCGCGCAGCTCGCGGATCGGCTGACGGGGATCGCCCAGAACGAAGCTGAGCGTGAGGGTGCTGAAGCCGCCCATCCGGGGCGCGTTCGCATCCTGGGCAAAGGGGGAAAAGCGGGCCACCGAGCCGTCGCCCTGTCGGTCGATCTTGCCGCCCTCGAACAGGGCGTCCTTGATGCGGTTGCGGATGTAATGGGGGCTGCCGCCGGTCAGCCGCGCCATGTCGCGCGTGACCTGTTCCAGGAAAAAGGTCAGCACCGGATCGCCGCCCGACACGGGAAAGGGGCCGATCTCGCGCATTCGGGTATCGGTCTGCTGGACCAGGCGCAACACCGGCTGCTGGTCGGACGGGTCGATGGCTTGGGTCAAGGTCAGGCTGCCGTTCTTGATCGGCAGGAACCCTGGCATTTCCGGGCCTTCGACATGCAGGCTCCAGCGCAGACCGGCGTCTTCCAATGACCACGGCCCCCGATCGGCGAACACGGCGTCGCCTGCCTCGCCAGCGGGGGCCATGCCTGCCCATGCCGTCATCAGGATCGCCGCGACAAGGTTACGGATCATGCGTTTCCTCCCATATCCCTGCCGGACAGAGTTACGTTCCCCGGTCCGGGGTGCAAGCCCCGATGGCGGGGATCGGCCTTTGGTCGCAGGGCATCAGGCCAGGATCGCGCCCAGGATCTCGGCCAACTCGGGGGGGCGGACCGGCTTTTCCATCAGATGCACCCGCATCGCCGTGCAGCTTTTGGCGATCTGCGGGTCGCGATGGGCGGTGACCATGACGGCGGGTATCGCCCGGCCAGCGGCCCGGCGCAATGCCCGGATGGCCCGGATGCCCGTATCGCCGTTTTCCAGATGATAGTCGGCCAGGATCACGTCGGGGGGGTCGTCGCCCATCGTCGCCAGCGCCTCGGCCGTGCCGCCGGTGGCGCGCACGACCATGCCCAGCGCGTCGTGAAGGATCATTTCGTAGCCCCGGCGCATCTCGGGATCGTTCTCGACCACCAGGGCCAGACGACCGCGCAGGGGCAATGCGGACCGGCCCGATGTCGCGGGTCTCGAGGCCGGGCTGTTCTGGACAGGGGGCAGGCCCACCCGGAACAGCGTGCCGCGCATCGCCTCGGATTGCAGGTCGATGGGATGGCCCAGCTTGGCGCAGGCGCGGCGCACGATGGACAGGCCCAGCCCCATGCCGGGGGTGGTTCCGTCCCCCGACAGGCGCTGGAATTCGTCAAAGATGCGGTTGCGGTCCACCGCCGGGATGCCCATGCCCGTGTCATAGACACACAGCCAGCACAGCCCGCCGCGCCGGCGCGCGCCCACGGCCACGCCGCCCCGCTGCGTGTACTTGATCGCGTTCGACACCAGGTTCTGCGCAATGCGCCGCAGAAATACCGGATCGCTGTCGACCACCGCGTCGGTGGGCACGAATGACAGGCGCAGGCCCTTGGCCTCGGCCATGGGCGCGAATTCCACGGCCAGCCTGCGGAACAGATCGCCCAGGGGGACTGGCTGGCGGTTGAACTCGATCCGCTGGCTGTCCAGGCGCGAGATGTCCAGAACCGCATGCATCAGTTGTTCCACCGATTCAAAGGCGCCCGACAGCCGGCTGGTCAGTTCGGTCTGAAGTTCGTTCATCGGCGTGTCGGTCAGCATCGACAGGAACAGGCGTGCCGCGGACAGAGGTTGCAGCAGGTCGTGGCTGGCCGCACGCAGAAAGCGGGTCTTGGACCGGTTGGCTTCCTCGGCGCTGGCACGGGCCACGGCCAGTTCGCGGTTGCGCTGCGACAGGTCGGCCAGGGCGCGTTCCAGATCGCGGGTCCGGACCATCACCTCCTGTTCCAGGGCCACGGCGGCCTGGAACATCGACCAGGCCGAGCCGCGCGATTCCTCCAGCCGGTCGATACGGTCGATCAGCACCCGGTTGATGCGATCCAGCTTTTCGATCTGCCGTTCAAGGCTGTCGTCGTCACGCAGCATCGTCGCCGGCCGGTGCCTGGGGCATGAACGCCAGGCCCACGAAGGTCTGGTTCACATGCATCCCGCTGTGCTGTTCGCCATAGGTGTTGAAGCCCGCCACGCGATAGCGTGCCAGAAGCTCGGACATCCGCTCGGCCAGCCCCTCGCGTTCCACAGCCAGGCGGCGCAGGATGCAGTCGAACCCCAGAACCATCAGCGGCGGACGGGGCAGGGATGCCAGCGCCTCGGCGAATCCGCGCGTCATGTCCTCGGTCCGGCCCAGCGTCAGCACGGTGCCGGTGTCGATGGCCGACATCAGCGACAGGCCGCCGTCGGGGGTGGCCTCGCCGATGGCGCGGACATGGTGGCGGCGGCCCATGCGCAGCAGCAGGGGATGGCGGGCGAATTCGGTGGGCGTCAGCGACGCGGGGTCCAGCCCCGCCAGGCGGGCGTATTCCGCGGCTGCGGGTTCGGCGTTCAGTTCCAGGATGCGGCGCTTTTCGGGCAGGGCGGCGGTGACGACCATGCGGGTGGCGGTGGGGCTGAAATGGGCGAACGTGATCTCGGCCACGGCCAGATCGGTCTCGACCAGCAGAAACACCGCCGCGTTGTCGATGACGCGCCCATGCGCCAACAGCCAGGTCTGCTGAAAGGACAGCCCGTCGCCCGCCGACCCGCCCAGCGTCGGGACCGAGGGCAGGGCGGCGTCGATGCTGGCCACCAGCGCGTCCTCTTGCCCGGCCAGGCCATCCACCAGCAGCAGCCCGAACAGCGAACGGCGGGGATCGGGTCCGAATCCGGCATGCAGCCGGCGCAGCGTGGCCATCCAGTCCGACACCGGCAGCCGGTCCAGATCGGGCAGGATCTGCGCCTGCGCGCGAAAGCACGAGGATGGAAAGCCGATCGCCACGACGCTGTCGCTGGCATAGCCATTCGGCCCGATCTCTCCGGCCGACGAACATCCCGCGACGATACAGCCCTCGGGCAGGCCCTTGCGCAACGCCGCGTCCAGCGCGGCCAGATCGGGGCCATCCGCGCCAAAAACCAGCACCAGTCCCGGATCGGCGCCGCGCAGGCCTTCCAGCAGGATGCGACCGCAATCGGCCGCTTTGCGGTCGGCCTGCACGGCCACCGGCCCGGCGGCGCCCTCCCTCGCGGCCGGGCCGGTATTCATCAGCCCGCCTCGAACAGCCGGACCGTGTTGGCAAGCAGCACCGCCTGGGTGCGGCGGCGCGCGTTGATCTTGGACATGATGGCGGTGATGTGGGTCTTGACCGTCGCCTCGGCGATGGACAGTTCGTAGCTGATTTCCTTGTTCGCCTTGCCCTGGCAGATCAGCCGCAGGATCTTCATCTGCTGCGGCGTCAGGGTGGCAAAACGGCGGGCGAGTTCGGCCTTGGCGGCATCCTCGGCCTCGGCCTGTTCGGGGGCATAGCCGTCGGGGGTGACATGCTCGCCCTCCCACATGCGGCGCAGGCTGTCCACCAGGGCCTCGCGGCCCAGCGACTTGCTGACATAGCCCTGCGCCCCCGCCGCCATCGCGGCCGAGATCATGGTGCCGTCCAGGTCGGCGGAAATCATCGTGATGGGCACGTCGGGCAACTGCCGGCGCAGGGTCACGATCCCCTCGGCCCCGCGCGCGTCGGGCAGGTTCAGGTCCAGGATCACCGCATCGGGCGCGCCCTGCGACCGGATCTGGTCAAGCGCGGCGCCCAGGCTGCGGGCGGTGCGGACGTTTTTCAGGCCAAAGCTGATCTTGAGCGTCAGCGCCAGCGCGTCGCACATCAGCGGGTGGTCGTCCACGATCAGGATTTCGCGCACCTGATCGGCGCTTTGCCGTGGCGTCTGCGGCACGCGGGCCTGCATGGCTGCGGCTGTCATTCGTTCTCCTCCCATGTCGGCATGACCGCAGTCTCCTCCTGCGGATGCCATGGCCGATTGTAGGCCAGCCGCCCCGCAAAGCAAGCCGCATCTGCGACAAAGGTCGGACAGGCCCGGATCTGGGGGATCAGGCCGCCGCCTGCGCGGAAATCCAGTCGCGGGCGTCCGTCACCGTGGCATAGCCAAAGGCCAGCCCGCTCATCATCGCGGCATGAACATGGGCGGCGGGGACGGTGGTGCCCTGGAATTCCAGGTCGCGTGTCGCGCAGGCATCGGCGATCACCGTGGTCCGGTAGCCCAGGTCGGACGCGGCACGGGTCGCGGCGTCGATGCACATGTGGCTCATGGCGCCGACGATCACGACATCGGTGACGCCGTGCTTTTCAAGGATGGCTTGCAGGTCCGTATCCCTGAAGGCGTTGACCTGGGTCTTGGTCACCACGATCTCGCCGTCCCGGGGCGCGGCGGCGGGGTTGATCATGGCCCCATCGCTGCCCGGATGAAAGAAGGGCGCCCCAGGGTCGGCGAATTCATGGCGCACATGGACGATCAGGTCGCCACCTTCGCGGGCGGCATCCAGCACGGCCCGCGCCTTGGCGGCGGCATTTTCCATCCCTTCCAGCGGAAATTTCCCGCCGGGAAAATAATCGTTCTGGATATCCACGGCGACGACGGCGCGTTTGGTCATGATCGGTTCCTATCCGCTGACGGCTTCAAAGGTCTGGTCCCAGCGATTGCCATCGGTATCCTCGACCCGAACATGGATCGGCTGGCCATTGGGGGCATAGGCGAAACGGAACACCGGATCTTCGCTGATGGAAATCCCGGCCTCCAGGGAAAACAGCATTTCGTCGCCCTGCCGGACCTCGAGCCGGTCGATGAAATGGGCGGGAATGTTCAGAAGCGTCACCTGATCGCGCTGCAACCCGGAAAAGTTCGGGTGCCGGATCATCAGCGTGCCGACATGGCGCCCGTTTTCCGGTGCCGAGCGCCAGCGCATCTGGCCCATGGTCGCCTCGACCTCGGCCATGTCCTTGCCGGCGGGCGCCGAACAGCCCCCCGAGGCCTTGACGAACCGGCCCGCCATGACCCGGCTGCCGTTGCCCGTGTCGGCGATCACCCGCACATCCGAATAGCTGTCCACGCGCACGCGCATCTCGAAGTCCAGCGGCATCAGCGCGGGGCCGAAACCGTATTCGGCGGCCACGGGGGCCGGGTTCTCGTCGATGACCAGCGTCGCGGCCCGCACGGGCGGGGCATCCGCCGGCTGGACCAGGCGGACGGGAACGATGGCAGCCTCGTAGGCGCGCAGCGGTGCCTCGAGGTCAAGGACGGTCGCATCCTGCGCCACGTCGCCGGCAAGACCCAGGACGGATTGGCGCAGGTCCTCCCATGTGGCCGAGGGTTGCAGGGGGTTTTCCTGCGGCAGGGCCGGACCCCCGGCCAAGAGCAGGGCAGCAAGAAGCGCGGCTTTCATGACGTGTCTCCCTTCTTCATGCGGCGGTAGATCAGTTCGCCGGGATCGGCATCCGCATCGGCCTCGGCGCGGGCCACGACCTGCTGATGCAGCGGCGACAGCGAACAGACCGGATCGGTCGCCCGCGCATCGCCTGCCAATGCCATGGCCTGGCAGCGGCAGCCGCCGAAATCGACGGTCTTGCGGTCGCAGGACCGGCAGGGTTCGGGCATCCAGGCGGTGCCGCGAAAGGCGTTGAAGCTGTCGGACAGGTGCCAGATCTCGGCCAGGGGGCGGTCGCGGACATTCTCGAACTGCATCCAGGGGATCGACTGGGCGGCATGGCAGGGCAGCACCGTGCCGTCGGGCGCGACGTTCAGGCCCGTGCTGCCCCAGCCGCCCATGCAGGCCTTGGGATAGACGGCATGGTGGTCGGCGGGCACATAGTCGATGACCATGCGGCCGCGCAGACGGATCCGCGCGTCGTTCACGACGGTCCGAGCGAATGCCGCCTGTTCGCGCGTGGGCATCAGCGCACGGCGGTTCAGATCCGCCCAGCCGTGGAACTGCACGGTCGCCACCTCGATCCGCCGGGCGCCCAGGGTTTCGGCCAGATCGATCATGTCGGGCAGGCGTTCCAGGTTCTGGCGGTGGACCACGGCGTTGATGGTCAGGGGAAAGCCGATGTCCTGCACCCAGCCCGCGAAGCCCATCTTCTTGTCCCAGGAACCGGGATGGCCGCTGATCCGGTCGGCCATGTCGGGACGGATTCCCTGCAACGACAGTTGCACGTGATCGACGCCCGCGCGGTCCAGCTCCTCCAGCCGGTCGCGGGTGATGCCGATGCCGGATGTGATCAGGTTCACATACAGCCCCGCATCGCGCGCATGGGCCACGATCTGCGCCAGATCGCGCCGCGCGCCCGGTTCCCCGCCCGAGATATGGACCTGCAACACGCCCAGATCCGCCGCCTGCCGGAACACCCGGCCCCAGTCGTCGGCGGTCAGCTCCTGCGCGGCGCGGGTCAGTTCGACCGGGTTGGAACAATAGGGACAGGCCAGCGGGCAGCGATGCGTGATCTCGGCCAGCATGGCCATCGGCAGGCCGGGGGTGACGGGGTTGCCGTCCAGGTCGCGGGGCTGCTGTTGAAGCTGGTCCCTCATGGCCGTTCCCGGACAAAGACCATCCGCCGTTCGATCAGCCCGGTCAGGAAATCGCGCACGTCGCCCGCGATCTGGTCCGGCGGCGCATTATAGCGGGCGGCAAGGTCGCGGACGATGGCGCCCATGCTGCGGACGCCGTCCAGTTCCCCCAGGATCGCATCGCCGATGGCGTCCAACTGCATCGCGCGCTCGGGCGCCTGCAGGACCCGGATGCCGCGCACCCGGTCGTCGGCCAGCCGCACCCCGCGCGGCAGATAGGGAATGTCGTCGGCACCGATCAGCGGGGCGGGGGTGAGGCGGGCAGGCTGGACGGTCATGGCGCCATCCCCTCGCCCGGCCGCCAGGCGCCCGGCGGGATGTTGCCCTCGACATAGCCATGCCACAGCGCGTCAAGCTGCGCCCACAGCACGTCGGTCTTGAAGGTCAGCGCCGCCGCCGCCGCGTCCTGTCTTTCGCGCGTGTCGGCATGGGTCAGCACATAGTCCAGGCCGAATTGCACGTCTTCGGGCGCCTCGGTCAGGCGCTTCCTGAAATAGGCCAGGCTGGTGTCGTCGGCGAAATCGTAATGGGCCAGCAGCCCCTCGATCCGCTGGGCGTGAATTCGCGGGGCGAACAGTTCGGTCAGGCTGGCGGCCACCGCGTCCAGCAGGGGCATCTCGCGCACGAAGCGGACATAGGCATCGACGGCAAACCGCGTTGCCGGCATGATCCCCACGCCGCTGGCGACGTAATCGGGGTCCAGTCCCACCGCCTGCGCCAGCGCCAGCCAGCGGCGGATGCCGCCGCCCTCGGCCACAGTGCCGTCGTGATCCTCGATCCGTTTGCGCCAATGGCGGCGCAGGTCGGGATCCTCGACCCGGGACATGAAGGCCGCGTCCTTCATGGGGATTCGCGACTGGTACATCCAGCGGTTGATGACCCAGGCCCGCACCTCGTCGGGGGTGCAGTGGCCGCCATGCAGGCGTTTGTGGAACGGGTGGCGGTCGTGATAGCGCTGGGCGCCGATGGCGCGCAGCCGGGCCTCGAAATCCTCGCGCGATTGCGCCTGGTCCTGCACATCCTTCACAGCGTGATCTCCATTCCATCGCGGCCGACCTGCCAGCCGCCGGCCTCTGCTTCGTGCGTCTGCGGGCTGGCCGGATCGACCAGCGGATTGGAATTGTTCATGTGAACGAACACCCGCCGTTCCACCGGAACATCGCGCAGGGCGGCGATAGAGCCGGCCGCAGGCATATGGCCCATGCGCCGCCCGGTCTTGTGCCCCAGGCCCATGCGGATCATCTCGTCATCCTCCCACAGGGTGCCGTCGAACATCAGCAGGTCGGCCCCGGCGATTCTGTTCGTCAGCCAGTCCGGCAGATCGGCGCAGCCGGGAATATAAAGCGCCCGGCGCCCATTCGCCACAAGTTCCACGCCCACTGTGTTCTCGCCCATCAGGCCCGTCTCGACAACGGCACCTTCCTGATAGAGCGGCACCTTGCCCGGCACCGCGAACAGTGTCGCGGTCAGGCCCGGCGCGATCTCGACGCTTTCGTCCAGCACGACCGGCTGGCGCGCCACCAGATCGGCGCGCAGCGCGGCAAGCATGGGGTTGCCGGCCAGGGTCGCGTGGATCGCAGGCGTGGCGAACAGCGCAAAGGGCTGGCTTTCCCGCAGGGTCAGCAGGCCCGCCACGTGGTCGATGTCGCCATTCGTCACCAGCACCGACCGCAACGGCATGTCGCGCAGCCCGGTCGGGTACAGCGCAGGCGTCGCGGCCAGTTGCACCCGGATATCGGGCGATGCGTTCAGGATCGACCAGCTTTCCCCATCCGCGCTGACGGCGATCGAGCTTTGCGTCATGGCGGACAGGCGTCCGGTCCGCGCGCCATCGCAGTTGCGGCAGCCGCAGTTCCATTGCGGCAGACCTCCGCCCGCCGCCGCGCCCAGAACGATGATCCGCATGATCCTCCCGACGAAAAAACCCCGCCCGATGACGTCGGACGGGGCCGTCTAAGTTGCCCGAGGCATCTGCCTCAGAACAGGACGGGTTCGTCCTCGGCCGGGGCGTACATGTTGATTTCCATGCCGCAGGCGATTTCCTTCAGGGTAGGTTTGGTCCAAGCCATGCAGTCTCCTCCAGAGTTTGCTCGCGGTCCTTGCCGCAGGATGACATGTTAGAACAGGACCGTTGCGAATCAACAGGACTAAGGTCGCAAGTCACGAAAAGTTAGAGCATTAGTCCGGCCATCGGGAAGATTTGGACATGCTGTTTGCCGTTTTGTCGGCATGCCTGGCGGGAAACCCTGCATTTTGCGGGCCGGTGGTCCTGACCGGACGGCCCTTCGACACCGTATCCGAATGCCGGGAACAGGCACCGCGATTCGCGGCTGACTGGCTGGCGGGACAGCCCGGTCTGACCCAGGATGGGCTGGAATGCCGGGCACTCTCGGATCTGGCTGCGCTGCCGTTGCAGCCGGTGGCCGAGGGGGTCCATGTCCATCTTGGCCAGATCGCCCCGTTCGAGGACAGCCCGGACGGCCGGATCGCCAATCTGGGGGTGGTGATCGGGCGCGACAGCATCGCCGTGATCGACGCCGGCACCTCGCGCGCGCAGGGGCAGGCGCTGCTGGCGGCCATCCGGGGCATCA
The DNA here is from genome assembly GCF_004310345.1 of Paracoccus subflavus. Classification (GTDB taxonomy): domain Bacteria; phylum Pseudomonadota; class Alphaproteobacteria; order Rhodobacterales; family Rhodobacteraceae; genus Paracoccus; species Paracoccus subflavus. The sequence continues at coordinate 12,804 of NZ_SISK01000016.1, forward strand.
GCGACAAGCCGGTCAGCCATGTGATCCTGACCCATGCCCATCCCGATCACGCCCTGGGCGCCTCGGTCTTTGCCGAGGCCGGGGCGGCGGTGGTCGGTCATGGGCGGCTGGCCGATGCGCTGCGGACACGGGGGCCGGTCTATCTGGACAACATGACGCGGATTTACGGATCGGCCGCCATGATCGGCACGCGCATCGTGCTGCCAGATGTGGCGGTGACGGACCGTCTGGAGATCGACCTGGGCGGGCGCGTCCTGACCCTGACCGCGGCGGGGCCCGCCCACAGCGACAGCGACCTGACCGTGCTGGACCGCACCACCGAGACGCTGTTTGCCGGAGATCTGGTGTTTCGCGGCCTGACGCCCATCGTCGATGGATCCTTGCCCGGCTGGCTGGCATGGATGGAGGGCGCCGGGCATGGAGGGATGATCGTGCCGGGCCATGGCCCCGTGGCGGCCGATTGGTCCAGCGCGATCCTGCCCCAGCAGACCTTTCTGACGGCGCTTGGGGATGCCACCCGCCAGACGCTGGATGCGGGACTGCCCTTGTCGCGTGCCGTGCCCGCCATCGTCGAGGCCCTGCGGCCCCTGTCCGGGGAATGGATAGCCTTTCCGGACTCGGCGGCGCGCGATGCGACGGCGGTCTTCAAGGAACTGGAATGGCGGTAGGAATTGACACAACCCCCGGTTTCGGTTGACCATCGCCGCAACGCCGAAAACCAGGGGAGAGCAGGCACATGAAGGCATCGTTTTGCGCGACGGCGGCCGTGGCCGCGCTGATCGCGGGCACGGCACAGGCGCAACTGGTCATCGAAAAGAACAGCGACGACCGCATCGACTGGCAAAGCCTCGAGGATTTCGCGGCAGCCCATGCCGATCTGGACGGGCAGAGCGTCACCATCCTGGGGCCGTGGCTGGGGGTGGACCAGGAACTGTTCACCTCGATCGCCGCCTATTTCGAGGATGCGACGGGCGCGACCGTGAACTATTCGGGGTCGAACAGCTTTGAACAGCAGATCGTCATCGACAGCGAGGCCGGATCGCCCCCCGACATCGCCGTGCTGCCGCAACCGGGGCTGGCCGCCGAACTGGCCGCCAAGGGCTATCTGCGGGATCTGGGCGAAGACACTGCGCAATGGCTGCGTGACAACTATGCGGCGGGCGAAAGCTGGACCGCGCTTGCGACCTATGCCGGGCAGGACGGAACAGAACGCCTGTTCGCCTTTCCCTACAAGGCAGACGTGAAGTCGCTGGTCTGGTACGTCCCCGAGAATTTCGAGGATGCGGGCTATGAAATCCCCGAAACCTACGAAGAGCTGAAGGCGCTGACCGAACAGATCGCCGCCGACGGCGAGGTGCCGTGGTGCATCGGTCTGGCCTCTGGCGGGGCAACGGGCTGGCCCGCGACCGATTGGGTCGAGGATCTGATGCTGCGCCTGAACACGCCCGAGGATTACGACGGCTGGACCACCAACGCGCTGCCTTTCAACGATCCCAAGGTCGTGGCCGCCATCGAGGAGTTCGGCTGGTTCGCCAAGAACGACGCCTTTGTGGCGGGCGGCCCGGCATCCGTCGCCTCGAACGATTTCCGCGAAAGCCCGAACGGGTTGTTCGAAAGCCCGCCCGCCTGCTACATGCACCGGCAGGCCAGCTTCATCCCCTCCTTCTTTCCCGAGGATACCGTCGAGGGCGAGGATTACGACTTCTTCTACTTCCCCGCGCCCGCCGATGGCAGCATGGGCCAGCCGGTCCTGGGCGGCGGCACGCTGTTCGGGGTGTTTTCCGACAATCCGGTGGCGATGGCCTTTATCGAGTTTCTGAAAACGCCTGCCGCCCATGAATTGTGGATGGCGCAATCGGGGTTCACCACGCCCCATGCCGGCGTGAACATGGACGCCTATGCCAGCGACACTCAGCGCAAGATGGGCGAGATCCTTCTGGATGCCACGACCTTCCGCTTCGACGGGTCCGACCTGATGCCCGGTGCGGTCGGCGCGGGCGCCTTCTGGACCGCCATGGTCGATTTCGTGGGCGGGGCTTCCGCGCAGGAGGTTGCAGACCGCGTCCAGCAGACCTGGGCCACGCTGCAATAACGGCCGGATGCGGCGGCCCCGCCGCCGCGTCCCGTCATATCGGAAGGGACACGGATCATGGAACTGTTCTGGCTGGCCATCGGCACGATTGCCATCGGCGTCTTTGGATGCGTGGCGTGGTTCTGGGGGTCGAACCTGATCCTGGACCGCATCTATCCGCCGCGCGGCCCGAAGGCGGGGGACAATATCCGCAAGGCCAGCCAGATCCGGCCCTGGCTGTTTCTGGGACCGGCGATCCTGTTTCTGGCCGTCTATCTGGTCTATCCGATCTTCGACAGCCTGTGGCGATCGGTCCACAACGCGCGCGGGACAGAGTTCGTCGGCGGGGCGAACTATGCCTGGTTGATGGGCGACGGCAAGTTCCGCGAATCGATGCGCAACAACCTGGTCTGGCTTTTGGTAGTGCCGGCGCTGTCCACGCTGTTCGGGCTGATCGCCGCGCAACTGACCGACCGGCTGAAATGGGGTGCCATCGGCAAGTCGCTGATCTTCATGCCCATGGCGATCAGCTTTGTCGGCGCCGGGGTGATCTGGAAATTCATCTACGAATACCGTGCGCCGGGCGAAAATCAGATCGGCCTGCTGAACGCCATCGTCCAGGCCCTGGGCGGCGGGCCGCAGTTGTGGCTGACGCTGATCCCCTGGAACAATTTTTTCCTGATGGTGGTGCTGGTCTGGATCCAGACCGGGTTTGCCATGGTGATCCTGTCGGCCGCCCTGCGCGGCATCCCCGAGGAAACCATCGAGGCCGCGATCCTGGACGGCGCGTCCCCCTGGCAGGTGTTCTTCAAGATCAAGGTGCCCCAGATCATGGGCACCATTGCCGTGGTCTGGACCACCATCACCATTGTCGTGCTGAAGGTCTTCGACATCGTGTTCGTGATGACCAACGGGCAGTGGGGCACGCAGGTGCTGGCGAACCTGATGTACGACTGGATGTTCCGCGGCACGCCCGATTACGGCCGCGGATCGGCCATCGCCATCATCCTGATGCTGCTGGTCACGCCCATCATGATCTGGAACATCATAAACGCCCGCAGGGAGGTGCGCTGATGGAAGGCATGGCCGGACGGAAATCCTCGCTGGTCTGGGCGGTCAACATCGCGGCCTTCCTGCTGGTGCTGCTGTGGACCATCCCGACGCTGGGACTGCTGGTGTCGTCGTTCCGGGACCGGGACCAGATCCTGACCTCGGGCTGGTGGCAGTCGTTCTCGGCACAGGAAGCCACTGGTTTCGTGCGCACCGGCACGGCCGAGGATGCCGTCCAGCAGGACGGACTATATGTCATCGAAGGAACGGTTCTGACCGAGGGACAGTCCCTGATCGCCTGGGGCACCGGCCCGCGCGACCCCGCCGCCCACCAGCCCGGTGAGACGGTCGAGATCGAGGACGGCTGGCAACTGACCGTGGCCGAGGATGGCCGCTATCGCCTGACCTCGGCCGCCCCGTTCGAGATGCGCCGCGGTGAACGGATCTTCGTGACCACGGGCGCCCCCGCCCGCCTGACGACCGAAAATTACAGCCGGGTCCTGACCGCCGAAGGGCTGGGCCGCGCCTTCATGAACACCCTGACCGTCACGATCCCCGCGACCGTGATCCCGATCCTGATCGCGGCCTTCGCGGCCTATGCGCTGGCCTGGATGGATTTTCCGGGCCGGGCGCTGCTGACGGCCGCTGTGGTGGGCCTGCTGGTCGTGCCCTTGCAGGTGGCGCTGATCCCGCTGCTGCGGCTGCACAACGAACTGGGGATCGGCAAGGGATACCTGGGCATCTGGCTGGCCCATACGGGCTTCGGCCTGCCGCTGGCCATCTATCTGCTGCGCAACTACATGGTCGGCCTGCCGCGCGAGGTGATCGAATCCGCCCGCGTTGACGGCGCGACCGAATTCCAGATCTTCCGCAAGATCATCCTGCCGCTGTCCTTTCCGGCCCTGGCGTCATTCGCCATCTTCCAATTCCTGTGGGTCTGGAACGACCTTCTTGTCGCCACCGTTTTCCTGGGCAATACGCGCGAACAGCTTGTCATGACCGGCGTGCTGCGCGAGCTGATGGGATCGAAGGGCGGCGAATGGGAAATCCTTGCCACCTCGGCCTTCATCTCGATCGCGGTGCCGCTGGTCGTGTTCTTCGCGATGCAGAAATATCTGGTCCGCGGGCTGCTGGCCGGATCGGTGAAAGGTGGATGAATCTTGACGGACGCGAAAATCGACTGGTGGAAGGGCGGAGTGATCTATCAGATCTATCCGCGAAGTTTCCAGGACACGACCGGCGACGGTGTGGGCGATCTGCCCGGCATCACGCAGCGCCTGCCTTATGTGGCCTCGCTGGGGGTGGACGCGGTCTGGATTTCGCCCTTCTTCACCTCGCCGATGAAGGATTTCGGCTATGACGTCAGCGATTATCGGGGCATCGAGCCGCTGTTCGGCACCATGGAGGATTTCGACTTCCTGATCGAGCGGGCGCATGAGCTGGGCCTGAAGGTGATGATCGACCTGGTGATGTCGCACACATCCGACCAGCACCCCTGGTTCGTCGAAAGCCGCGCCAGCCGCGACAATCCCCGCGCCGACTGGTATGTCTGGGCCGAGCCCAAGCCCGACGGCACGGCCCCCAACAACTGGCTGTCGATCTTCGGCGGGCCCGCCTGGCAATGGGACGCCCGGCGCGAACAGTATTACCTGCACAACTTCCTGACCTCGCAGCCCGACCTGAATTTTCACAATCCGGCCGTTCAGGACGAACTGCTGGACATGGCGAAGTTCTGGCTGGACAAGGGCGTGGACGGATTCCGGCTGGATACCGTCAATTTCTATTTCCACGACGCCCAGCTTCGCGACAACCCGCCCCTGCCCCGGGAACAGCGCAAGTCCGACACGGCCCCGGCGGTGAACCCCTATAACCACCAGAGCCACCGCTACGACAAGTCGCAGCCCGAAAACATCGCCTTTCTGGAACGGATGGCCACGCTGCTGCGCGGCTATGGCGCCGCCGTGATCGGCGAGATCGGCGACAGCGAACGCGCCCTGGAGCTGCTCGAGGAATATACCGGCGTCGCGGGCCGGATGCAGATGTCCTATGTGTTCGATTTCCTGTCGGGCAGGGATCTGGCCGCAACCCGCATCGCCGAGGTATTCGACGCCTTGCATTCGGTGGCGCCCAATTCCTGGCCCTGCTGGGCGATGTCGAACCATGACGTCGTGCGCCATATCAGCCGCTGGAACCTGTCGGACCAGGCCGCCAAGGCCTATGCCACGATCCTTCTGTGCATGAAGGGGTCGGTCTGCCTGTATCAGGGCGAGGAACTGGGCCTGCCCGAGGCAGACATTGCCTATGAAGATCTGCAAGACCCGTATGGCAAGGAATTCTGGCCCGAATTCAAGGGCCGCGACGGCTGCCGGACGCCGATGGTCTGGGACATGGGGGTGAACGGGGGCTTTTCGACCGCCAAGCCCTGGCTGCCCATTCCCCACACCCATCTGCAACGCACCGTCGTCAGCCAGGAATCCGACGCCCAGTCGATGCTTCATCACTATCGCTGGGCCATCAACCTGCGGCGCAAGCATTCCGCCCTGCGCGGCGGCACCATGTCCGACATGACGGTTGATGGATCGATCCTGACCTTCACGCGCGCCGACACCCAGCAGACGCTGGAAATCCGGGCCAACCTGTCCGACGAACCTGTGGGCGGCCTGCGTCCCTGGCAGGTCCGGATCATCGAGGGATAGCGGCAAAGGGGGAACGCCGATGGCCGATCTGACACTGACCGATGTCGCCAAATCCTATGGTGACGTGCATGTTCTGCGAAACATCGACCTGAAGATCCGGTCGGGCGAATTCATCGTCTTTGTCGGTCCCTCGGGCTGCGGCAAGTCCACCCTTTTGCGGATGATCGCAGGGCTGGAGCGGATCACCGGCGGCACGCTGGAAATCGACGGGCAGCGGATGAACGACATCCCGCCCAGCCAGCGGGGCATCGCCATGGTGTTCCAGTCCTATGCGCTGTATCCCCACATGACGGTGCGCGACAACATGGCCTTTGCCCTCAAGATCGCGGGCAAGTCCAGGGCCGAGGTGCAGGAGGCCACCGACCGGGCGGGCCGGATGCTGCAACTGACCCCGTATCTGGACCGGCTGCCCAAGGCGCTGTCGGGCGGACAACGCCAGCGGGTCGCCATCGGGCGGGCCATCGTGCGCGACCCCAAGGTCTATCTGTTCGACGAGCCGCTGTCGAACCTCGACGCCGCCCTGCGCGTCGCCACCCGGATCGAGATCGCGCAGCTCAAGGCCTCGATGCCCGACCGCACGATGATCTATGTGACCCACGACCAGACCGAGGCGATGACGCTGGCCGACCGCATCGTGGTGCTGGCGGGCGGCGGCATCGCCCAGGTCGGCGCCCCGCTGGAGCTGTACGAACGCCCGGTCAACGAATTCGTCGCGGGGTTCATCGGCAGCCCGGCGATGAACCTGCTGCCCGGCCGCGTCAAGACCGTGGGGCCGGTGACGACCGTGGCGCTGGACGGCGGGCTGGAGGCGCAGGTGGCGATCCCGACCCGCGCGGGCGATCAGGACATGCCCGTGAACCTGGGTGTGCGGCCCGAGGACATGCGCGAAACCGAGGGCACCCCCGTCTTCGAGGGGACCGTGGACCTGACCGAGGCCCTGGGCGAGGTGACGCTGCTGTATTTCGGGACCCAGGCCGAAATGGTCCCGGTCATTGCAAAGCTTCCCGGCATCCATCCCGGCCTCAAGGGTCGGCGCGTACGGCTGACGGCCGATCCGCACGCCCTGCATCTGTTCCACAAGGGGCAGTCGCTTTTGTATCGCGACGGCGCGGACAGCCTGCCGCCCTATCAGCCGCGTCTGGCTGCGCCATCGGGCAGCCTGGGCGGCGCGCCCGCCGGTCCGCGCGATGGGGGCGACCGGATCGCGCAGGGGGTGATCAAGCCCGAAGGACCGGCCCGCTGAGCCCAGGTCCCCGGTCAGCGACCAAAGTCGTGAATTGCGCGATGGCGAATCTGCGCTAGTCTTCCGGCAGGAGGACTCATGGCACAGCGTAGCCACGCCGATCTCGTGGCCGAACAGTCGCAGTCGCGATCCGCGACCTCGGCTCTGGCCGCATCATGGCGGCGGTCCATGCTGAAGCATGGACTCGATCCCGCCGACGGGCGCCGTCCCGACCGCCTGACCGGCGACGAACTGGCCTGCCGCAGGCAGGCGATGGAGCGGTTCCTGCGCGTGGCCGCCCCCCAACTGGACCAGTTGTTCGGCCTGGTCGGCCTGTCGGGCTGCAATGTGCTGCTGACGGATGCCGAGGGCGTGGTGCTGGATCAGCGGGTGAATGAGGCCGATGCCGAACAGTTCCGCCACTGGGGCCTGTGGCAGGGCACCATCTGGTCCGAGGCGGCCCAGGGCACCAATGGCATCGGCACCTGTCTGGCCGAGGGCCGGCAGGTCACGATCCATCGCGAGGAACATTTCCGCACCCGCAACACCGCGATGTCCTGCATGGACGCGCCGATCTGGGGGCCGGACGGGCGGCTGCTGGCGGCCCTGGATGTCAGTTCCGCCCGCGCCGACCAGACCGAACGCTATAACCGGCTGATCAGCGCGCAGGTCGCGCAGACTGCCCGCGCGATCGAGGCGGTGTTCTTTCGCGCCAGCTTTCCCGGCGCGCGGATCGTTGCGGCCGACGATTCGACCGAGGCGGCCGTCCTGCTGGCGGTGGACAAGGACGACCTGGCCATCGGCGCCACCCGCGCCGCGCGCCGCGCCCTGGGGCTGGAACGCGAAGGCGCGATCCGCCCCCGTCCCGCCGCCGACCTGCTGGGTCGCGACGACGAGATGACGGGTTTCGACAAGGCAGAGCGGGCCGCCGTGGCGCGGGCCCTGGCGCGGGCAGAGGGCAATGTCTCGGCCGCCGCGCGCGCCCTGGGGATCGGACGGGCGACGCTGTATCGCCGCATGGCCCGGCTGGGCCTGGGCGAAAAATCCGGCTGACTGTCTCATCCATGAGACAGAAGCGGTCCTGCGGGATCGCGGTCCCGTTGCGCCGAATCGTTGCTGTGCCCATCTGTCATCAGGCCCCGAGGAGGGAGACTTCGGGGCGCACCTGAGGAGGAAACGATGCCGAACGACCAGACGCACGAATTCAAGGGCGTGGGCGTGATGCCCTTTGCCCGGCGTTACGACAACTTCATCGGCGGGCAGTGGACCGCGCCGAAATCGGGCCGCTATTTCACCAACACCACCCCCATCACCGGGGCCGAGATCGGCGAAATCGCCCGGTCGAACGCCGACGACATCGAGGCTGCGCTGGACGCCGCCCATGCCGCCAAGGACAAATGGGGCCAGACCGCCGCTGCGGAACGGTCGCTGATCCTGCTGCGCATCGCCGACCGGATGGAGCAGAACCTGGAATTGCTGGCCACCGCCGAAACCTGGGACAACGGCAAGCCGATCCGCGAAACGATGGCCGCCGACCTGCCGCTGGCGATCGACCATTTCCGTTATTTCGCGGGCGTGCTGCGCGCGCAGGAAGGCGGCATCAGCGAAATCGACAACGACACCGTCGCCTATCACTTTCACGAGCCGCTGGGCGTCGTGGGCCAGATCATCCCCTGGAACTTTCCGCTGCTGATGGCCTGCTGGAAGCTGGCCCCGGCGCTGGCGGCCGGCAACTGCGTGGTGCTGAAGCCCGCCGAACAGACCCCCGCCAGCATCATGGTCTGGCTGGATCTGGTGGGCGACCTGCTGCCGCCGGGCGTGCTGAACGTCGTCAACGGCTTCGGACTCGAGGCCGGCAAGCCGCTCGCGTCGAACCCGCGTATCGCCAAGATCGCCTTTACCGGGGAAACCACCACCGGCCGGCTGATCATGCAGTATGCGTCGGAAAACCTGATTCCGGTGACGCTGGAACTGGGCGGCAAGTCGCCTAACATCTTCTTCGAGGATGTCGCCCGCGAGGATGACGATTTCTTCGACAAGGCGATCGAGGGCTTTGTCATGTTCGCGCTGAACCAGGGCGAGGTCTGCACCTGCCCGTCGCGCGCGCTGATCCACGAAGGGATCTATGACCGCTTCATGGAACGCGCCCTCAAGCGGGTCGAGGCGATCAAGCAGGGCGATCCGCGCGACAGCGCCACGATGATCGGCGCGCAGGCATCGTCGGAACAAAAGGAAAAGATCCTGTCCTATTTCGACATCGGCCGCAAGGAAGGGGCCGAGGTTCTGATCGGTGGAGAGGCGGCCGATCATGGCGGCGAACTCTCCAGCGGCTATTACATCAAGCCGACGATCTTCAAGGGCCACAACAAGATGCGGGTCTTCCAGGAGGAGATCTTCGGCCCGGTCGTGTCCGTGACCACCTTCAAGGACCAGGACGAGGCGCTGTCGATCGCCAACGACACGCTGTATGGTCTGGGCGCGGGCGTCTGGTCGCGCGACGCCAACACCTGCTACCGCTTTGGCCGCGCGATCAAGGCGGGCCGGGTCTGGACCAACTGCTATCACGCCTATCCCGCCCACGCGGCCTTTGGCGGCTACAAGCAGTCGGGCATCGGGCGCGAGAACCACAAGATGATGCTGGACCATTACCAGCAGACCAAGAACATGCTGGTCAGCTACAGCCCCAAGAAGCTGGGCTTTTTCTGACGCGGGCGGGCCGGGGCGAACCTGGCCCGTCGCCGCACGTTCCCTGCCGTTGTGCAACCCTTCCCGTCGGCGCAACCAACGGCAGGGGACGGCGTTGAACCGGAAGCGATCGCTTCCGGTTCAACGCATGCCCAAGGACACCGCCATCCCCGACCCCCGCGATGCCGCGAAAGAGGCGGGGTTGGTCTATGTCAACGACGACATGCCGGGGATCACCCGGCAGCGGTCGGGAAAGGGGTTTTGCTATCGTGACCCCGACGGGCACATCATCACCGACCGTGCCGAACGCCGGCGGCTCGCAGCCCTGGGGGTTCCGCCCGTCTATACCGATGTCTGGATCTGTCCCGATCCGCGCGGCCATATCCAGGCGACGGGGCGCGATGCCAAGGGCCGCAAGCAATACCGCTATCACCCCGATTTCCGCGCCATCCGCGACAGCGCCAAATACGACCACATGCTGGACTTTGCCCATGCCCTGCCGCAGATCCGCGACCGTGTGGACCAGGACATGTCGCGCCGGGGACTGCCCGCCGAAAAGGTGCTGGCGACCGTGGTCCATCTGATGGAAAACACCATGATCCGCGTGGGCAATGCCGATTACGCCCGGCAGAACAAGTCGCACGGGCTGACTACCCTGCACGACCGGCATGTGACCTTTGACGGCAGCCAGGTGCGGTTCCGCTTCAAGGGCAAGTCCGGCAAGGAGTGGAACCTGGGCCTGAAGGACCGAAGGGTGGCCCGGATCGTGCGGGCCGCGCAAGAGATTCCCGGCCAGCACCTGTTCCAGTATCTGGATGACGACGGACAGCGGCAGAAGGTCACCTCGACCGAGGTGAACGGCTATCTGCGCAAGATTTCCGGCCGGGACGTCACCGCCAAGGATTTCCGCACCTGGACCGGCACGGTGCTGGCGGCCCTGGCCCTTGCGGAATACGAGACAGGCGACAGCGAAGCCGCCGCCAAGCGCAACATCCGCGAGGCCATCGAACGGGTCGCGGCCCGGCTTGGCAACACCCCGACGATCTGCCGCAAATGCTATGTCCATCCCGAAGTCATCGACGCCTATCTGGCCGATGAGTTAAAGCTGGAACTGCGCGACGAGATCGAGGAGGATCTGCAACAACCCGGCCTTCGCCCCGAAGAGCGGCAGGTGCTGGAGTTCCTGAAGAAAAGGCTGAAGACATGAGCACGGTCACCGCCACCCCCGCCGCCCTGGACCTGATCGCCGAGATCGTGGCCGATCACGGCCCGGTCCTGTTCCACCAGTCGGGCGGCTGTTGCGACGGGTCGTCGCCGATGTGCTATCCGCAGGGCGATTTCCGCGTGGGCGAGCGCGACGTGAAGCTGGGCGAAATCGGCGGGGCGCCGTTCTACATCAGTGCCAGTCAGGCCGAGGCCTGGGCCCATACCGACCTGATCATCGACGTGGTGCCGGGACGCGGCGGCATGTTCAGCCTGGACAACGGTCGGGAAAAACGGTTCCTCACCCGGTCGGAAATCTGTTCGGTCTGATTGGCAGGACGCGGGCCGTCGCCTATAACGCCCCCAGCAAAGGGGATCGGACCATGGCATACAGCGTTTTCATCGATGGCGAGGCGGGCACCACGGGGCTGCAGATCCGCGAGCGGCTGGAAACGCGCGACGACATCCGCCTGATCGGGATCGACCCCGACCGCCGCAAGGATGCCGATGCCCGGCGTGCGGCCTTTGAACAGGCGGATGTCGCGATCCTGTGCCTGCCCGACGATGCCGCGCGCGAGGCCGTGGCCTTGGCGCGGGATCTGGACACGCGGATCATCGACGCATCCACCGCGCACCGGGTGGACCCGGATTGGGTGTTCGGGTTCCCCGAACTGAACGCGGGCGCGCGCGACCGGATCGCGGGCGCCCGGCGGGTCAGCAATCCCGGCTGCTATCCCACCGGCGCCATTGCGATTCTGGCGCCGTTGGTCGCGGCGGGCCTGATCGCGCCGGACGAGGCGCTGTCGATCAACGCCGTCAGCGGTTATACCGGCGGCGGCAAGGCGTTGATTGCGGAATACGACCGCGGCGAGGCTCCGGCCCATTTCGTCTATGGCCTCAACCAGCGGCACAAGCATATCCCCGAAATCATGACCCACGCGGGCCTGACCCGGCAGCCGATCTTTGCGCCGGCGGTCGGCAACTTTGCGCAGGGCATGGTCGTGCAGGTGCCGCTGTTCCTGAACGACCGCAGGACGCTGGACAGCCTGACCGCCGTGCTGTCAGACCATTATGCCGGGCAGCGCTTCATCGAGGTCGGGGACGATCCCGGGGCGCGGATCGTGCCGACCGACCTGAACGACACCAACCGGCTGCGCATCACCGTGCAGGGGGACGCGCAGAGCGGCTGCGCCACGGTGGTCGCGGTTCTGGACAACCTGGGCAAGGGCGCCTCTGGCGCAGCGGTCCAGAACCTGAACATCATGCTGGGGGCCGACGAAGGCGCCGGGCTCTAGCATGGCCCGGACCTAGGGCGCCGCAACGGCCCCTTCGGCCAGACGCACCAAATCGGCGGCGGGCCGGGCGCCGGCCTGCCGGGTGATTTCCCTGCCGTCCCGAAACAGGACAAAGGCCGGAATGCCCCGGATGTTCCAGCGATCCGAGGCCTGGGGATGGGCCTGAGTGTCGATCTTGGCCAGCCGCGCGCGGCCTTGCAGCGCGGCCGCGGCCTTTTCGAATTCCGGTGCCGTCATCCGGCAGGGGCCGCACCACGGCGCCCAGAAATCCACCAACAGCGGCACCTGATCGGTCCGCGCCGCCTTGTCCAGCGTCGCCGGATCGACCGCAACGGGTTTCCCGGGCATCAGCGGCGCGCCGCAGGTGCCGCATTTCGGCTGGGCATCCAGCCGGTCGGCGGGAACGCGGTTGGTCTGCGCGCAGGACAGACAGACGATCTTTCTGGGCGACATCATGGCCTCCTGTTTCCACGGGAATATGAGGCCGCGATGGCGGGGTTCAAGCCGGTGCGGCCTGTCCTGCGGCTGCCTTATTCCGCCGCCTCGGCATAAGCTTCCAGCGGCGGGCAGGTGCAGACCAGGTTGCGGTCGCCATAGGCGTTGTCCACCCGGCCCACCGGCGGCCAGTACTTGTCCACCCGGAACGCGCCCGCCGGAAAGCATCCCTGCTCGCGGCTATAGGCGCGGTCCCAGTCGGCCACCAGATCCTCGACCGTGTGGGGGGCGTGGCGCAGCGGGCTGTCGGTCGCCGCGATCCGTCCTTCCGCAACCTCGGTGATTTCGTCCCGGATCGCCAGAAGGGCCGTGATGAAGCGGTCGATCTCGGCCTTGGTCTCCGATTCCGTGGGTTCCACCATCAGCGTGCCCGCGACAGGCCAGCTCATGGTGGGCGCGTGGAAGCCGTTGTCGATCAGCCGTTTGGCGATGTCGTCCACGGTGACGCCATGTTCGGCAAAGGGCCGCGTGTCGATGATGCATTCATGCGCGACCCGGCCCCGGTTGCCCATGAACAGGATCGGATAGGCCCCGGCCAGGCGGGCGGCGATATAGTTCGCGTTCAGGATCGCCACCCGCGTCGCCTGCGTCAGCCCCGCCCCGCCCATCATCAGGCAATAGGCCCAGGAAATCAGCAGGATCGACGCGCTGCCAAAGGGCGCCGCGCTGACCGCGCCGCTGTCGTCGTCGCGCGGATCGCCCGGCAGGAAGGGTGCCAGATGCGCCTTGACCCCGATCGGTCCCATGCCGGGGCCGCCGCCGCCATGCGGGATGGCAAAGGTCTTGTGCAGGTTCAGGTGGCTGACATCGCCGCCGATCTCGCCCGGTTTGACCAGTCCGACAAGCGCGTTCATGTTGGCCCCGTCGATATAGACCTGCCCGCCATGCCTGTGGGTGATGTCGCAGACCTCGCGCACGGTGTCCTCGAACACGCCATGCGTGCTGGGATAGGTGATCATCACCGCCGCCAGCCGGTCGCCCGCCTTGGCGGCCTTGTCCGCGAAATCCTCGAGGTCGATGTCGCCGTTCGGCGCCGACTTCACCACCACGACCTTCATGCCGCACATCTGCGCCGAGGCCGGGTTGGTGCCATGCGCCGAAACCGGGATCAGGCAGACATCGCGATCCTCGCCCCGCGAACGGTGATAGGCGGCGATGGTCAGAAGCCCCGCATATTCGCCCTGCGCGCCGCTGTTGGGCTGCATGGAAAAGGCGTCGTATCCGGTGATCTCGCACAGCTTCCCGGTCAGATCGGCGATCGCCTCGCCATAGCCCGCAGCCTGATCGACGGGGGCAAAGGGATGCAGCGCGCCGAATTCGGGCCAGGTGATCGGCATCATCTCGGCCGCGGCGTTCAGCTTCATGGTGCAGGATCCCAGCGGGATCATCGCCCGGTCCAGCGCCAGGTCGCGGTCCGACAGGCGGCGCATATAGCGCATCATCTCGGATTCCGCGCGGTTCATGTGAAAGACGGGATGGGTCAGGTAATCCGATTCCCGCAGCAGATCCTCGGGGATGGCCGGGGCGGTCGCGGGTTCGGCCGCATCGGCGATGCCAAAGGCATCCAGCAGCCGCAGGATCACGCCGGCATCGGTGGTTTCATCGACGCTGATGCCCACCCGGTCGCGGCCCACGCGGCGCAGGTTGATGCCGCGTTGGCGGGCGGCGGCCAGGATGCCCGCCTGGCCCACGCCCACCTTGACGGTGATGGTGTCGAAGAACGCCTCGGGCGCCACCTCGGCCCCCGCGGCCCGCAGCGCATCGGCGATGGTGACGGCGTGCAGATGCACCCGCTGGGCAATCGCGCGCAGGCCGACGGGGCCGTGAAAGACGGCATAAAAGGACGCCATCACCGCCAGTAGCGCCTGCGCGGTGCAGACGTTGGACGTGGCCTTTTCGCGGCGGATGTGCTGTTCGCGGGTTTGCAGCGACAGCCGATAGGCCTGGTTGCCCTTGGCGTCGATGCTGACGCCCACGATCCGCCCCGGCATGGTACGCTTCAGATCGTCCCGGCAGGCCATGAAGGCCGCGTGCGGCCCGCCATAGCCCATCGGCACGCCGAACCGCTGCGACGATCCCACCGCGATGTCGGCCCCCATGGCCCCCGGCTCCTTCAGCAGGCACAGCGCCAGAAGGTCGGTCGCCACGATGGCCAGGGCGCCCGCCTTGTGCAGCGCCTCGATGTCCGGGCTCAGGTCGCGGATATGGCCGTAGGTGCCGGGATATTGAAAGATCGCACCGAACACCTGATCGGGTTGCAGGTCGTCGATCGAGGCCTTGACGATGCGGATGCCCAGGGGTGCGGCCCGCGTTTCGACCACGGCAATGGTCTGGGGATGCAGGTCATGGGCCACGAAGAACGCATCAGCCTTGGACCTGGACTGCCGCTGCGCCATGGCCATCGCCTCGGCCGCCGCCGTCGCCTCGTCCAGCAGGGACGCATTGGCGATGGGCAGGCCGGTCAGATCGGCCACCATGGTCTGATAATTCAGCAGGGCTTCCAGCCGCCCCTGGGCGATTTCGGGCTGATAGGGCGTATAGGCCGTGTACCAGGCCGGGTTTTCCAGGATGTTGCGCTGGATCGCCGGGGGCGTCACCGTGCCGTAATAGCCCTGGCCGATCAGGCTGGTCATCACGGTGTTCCTGGCCGCGACCTGTCGCATCCGCTCCAGCAGCGCCGCCTCGGACAAGGCGGGCCAGTCAAGCGCCCGGTCCTGCCGGATCGCGGCGGGGATGGTCTGCTCGATCAGCGCGTCCAGGCTGTCGGCGCCGACAGCCTTCAGCATCGCCTCCATCTCGGCCGGGGACGGCCCGATATGGCGGCGGTTGGCGAAATCGTCGGGGTTGTAGTCGGTGGGGGTCCAGCGGGTCATGGTCGCCATCTCTCCAGGGCGTCTTTGCCTTGGTTCAAATATCCTCGGGGGTCCGGGGGCAGACAGCCCCCGGCTTGGCCATCAGCCGATCAGCGCCTGATAGGCGGCCTCGTCCATGAAGCCGTCCAGGGCAGCGGGATCGGTGGGCTTGATGCGAAAGAACCAGGCGGCCAGCGGGTCGTCGTTCACGCGGCCCGGCGCGTCGGACAGGGCCGTGTTGACCGCCGTGATCGTGCCCGCAATGGGGGCCGCGATGTCGGATGCCGCCTTGACCGATTCGATCACCACGATCTCCTCGCCCGCCGCGACCTCGCGGCCCACGTCGGGCAGTTCGATGAAGACGACATCGCCCAGTTGCTCGCTGGCATGGGCGGTGATGCCGACGACGATCTCGTCGCCCTCGGCGCGCAGCCATTCGTGGTCTTGGGTGTATTTCAGCATGGGTTCAGGCTCCTCGGCGTTTGTAGGACGGCGTGATGAAGGGCAGGGGGACGATGGCGGCGGGAACGCGCTTGCCGCGCAGTTCGGCGTAGACCGTTGCGCCATCCGGCAGTTCCGCAGGCAGGCGGGCCATGGCGACCGGACCGCCGACCGACGGCCCGAAGCCGCCGGACGACACGTGGCCGATGGGGCTGCCCCCCTCGGCCTCGGCAAAGATCGCCACGCCTTCGCGGATGGGCGCCCGGCCCTCGGGGCGCAGGCCGCGCCGGATCGCCGCCGGTCCGCTGCTCAGTTCCGCCAGCACCGCGTCATCTCCCGGAAAGCCGCCTTCGCGCGCGCCGCCGCTGCGCCGGACCTTGGGGATCGACCAGCCCAGCGCGGCCTGCGCGGGGGTCACATCCGGGTCCATGTCATGCCCGTAAAGCGGCATTCCGGCCTCCAGCCGCAGGCTGTCGCGGGCGCCCAGGCCGATGGGGGCCACCTCGGGCTGGTCCAGCAGGGCCTGGGCAAAGGAGTGCAGTTCCGGGGCAGGAACCGAGATCTCGAACCCGTCCTCGCCGGTATAGCCAGACCGGGAGATCCACAGATCGACCCCGTTCCAGGCGTGGACCCGGCTGTCCATGAAGCGCATGTCGGCTGCCTCGGGCACCAGCCGGGCCAGCACATCCGCCGCCAGCGGCCCTTGCAGGGCCAGCAATCCGCGGTCGGCGACGGGCGTCACCTGCACCCCCGCCAGAGTCTGAAGATGGGCGATGTCCCGATCCGCGCAGGCGGCGTTGACCACAAGCAGGAAATGATCGCCCCGGTTGGCAAACATCAGGTCGTCCAGGATGCCGCCCCGGTCGTTCGTGAACAGCCCGTAACGTTGCCGCCCCGGCGCCAGGCCCAGGACATCGGCGGGGATCAGGCGCTCCAGGGCCAGGGCGGCTGTTTCCATGCGGCCGTCGCGGGGCGTCACCAGAACCTGTCCCATGTGGCTGACATCGAACAGCCCCGCCTGTGCGCGGGTGTGCAGGTGTTCGGCCATGACGCCCATCGGGTATTGAACCGGCATGTCCCAACCCGCAAAGGGCACGGTGCGGGCGCCCAGCGACCTGTGCAGATCGTAAAGGGGAGTCCGGCGCGGATCGTCGGTCATGCGACCTCCTTCTCAAACAGCCGGACAGCCGGCATCGGGTTGCGGGCGGATGCCCGTTCGATGCCCCCTCTGTCCCTGCCCGGCCCGGTTCAACCGTTTCGGGCGCCTGAGATCGTTATCCCTTCGGCGGACGCGAACGCCACTCTCCAGAGTTCTGGCGGAAAACGGTCCTTCTGCCTGAGAGTTCGCCGGGGCGGCTGCTCCTTCGGCACTGGCGCGGGCCAGCTTCTCCCGAATTCCGATGGACGAGAGCTAGCCGCGCGTTCGGCGCAAGGCAAGCCTTTTGTCGGACACCCCCTGCCGCCGGGATGGTCCGGCGGCCTAAAGCGTGGCGTTCAGGGCGCCGCCGTCCAGCAGAAGGTTCTGCCCGATGATGAAGCGGGCCTGCTGGCTGCACAGGAAGGCGCAGGCGGCGCCGAAATCCGCCGCTTCGCCATAGGTGCCGGTGGGAATCCCCGCCTGTCGCTGGCGCCGCGCCTCGTCCAGGGACAGGCCCTGCTTCTCGGCCACGCCCGTGTCCAGGCTGACCGCCCGGTCGGTGGCATGGATGCCGGGCAAAAGGTTGTTCACGACGACGCCGTGGCCCGCCACCTGCCGCGACATGCCGGCGACAAAGCCTGTCAGCCCCGCGCGCGCCGTGTTGGACAGGCCCAGCACCGACACCGGTGAGCGGACCGAGGCCGAGGTGATGTTGACCACCCGGCCCCAACCGCGATCCATCATGCCGGGAACCAGGGCCTGCATCAGCGCGATGGCCGACAGCATGTTGGCATCGATGGCGCGGATGAAGTCATCGCGGTTCCAGTCCCGCCAGTCGCCGGGGGGCGGGCCGCCCGCGTTCGTGACCAGAATGTCGGCCTGACCCACGGCGTCGAGCACGCGGTCCCGGCCTTCGTCGGTGGTGATGTCGGCGGCAACCGGGGTCACGCTGACACCGTGTTTCGCGGCAATCTCAGCGGCCGTACGGGCGATTTCGGATTCGGTGCGGCTGTTGACGACCAGATCGACCCCCGCCTCGGCCAAGGCCTCGGCGCATCCGCGGCCAAGCCCTTTCGACGCCGCGCAGACCAGTCCGCGCTTTCCCCTGATGCCTAGATCCATGACCATCCCTCCTGCTCTGCCGGCAGAATGCGCGCCAAGCGGGAAATGTCAAACCCAAGGAGGGAGCAGGCGGCCAGGGGGGGTGGTGATGCCCAGGGCCGCTTCGATCCATGACGACGAACCCGGCAAGGCAGGCCCCCGAGGCTATTTCGCGCAGGCGCGAATCGGCCCCATCATCGGCAAGCCCGGACACGAAAGGCCGATTTCCTGTCCTGATCCGGCCCTTTCCGGCGATCTGGGCCGAGCCGAGGAGCGGGCCGAGGCTCTCTGCCATGGCCCAGGTCCGGCGGGGATGGGTAGGGGGCCGAAGCCTTTGGGTGGCGGGTGAGAGAATGTCTGGGGTGATAAACGTCTGACCCGCCACCCTTGTCGCGATGTGGCTCTCTGCCGGCGGGTGCGGGCAGCTCTGACGACGACTGGGCGATGTCCGGGCTGCGACTGCGCAATGGGGGGCCGTGCAGGCTGTCCCTATCCGCCCGGTTGACCGCCAAGGCACGCGAAAGGGCCAGCGATTCGGTCCGGAGTGGACCGGCGCCGTCAGGGACGCTGCATGAGCTGTTCCACCGCCGGCTGGCTTCCGCAGCCGACGATCATTCGATCCTGGTTTCCTGGAACAAGGTGCCAGCCGATGTCATCGGCTGGCTGCCGCCGCAGGACGGCGGGCTGCATCTGGCCCTGCGGCCGGCGTCACTGGCCGCATCGCGACACCCGGCCTTGGCACCGAGGGAATGTTTTGGTCAGATCCTGATCCGGCGATACGCCACAGCCGGTGTCAGGCTGCTGCCTGCGCGGCCGTTCGGATGGCCGCGATGGTGGCGCCATAAGCCTTTGCCCGGTTCACCGAGCCGCCCTGGAACACGGCCGACCCCGCCACCAGCACATCCGCCCGGGCCCTGGCGGCCAGGGGAGCCGTGGCCGGGTCGATGCAGCCATCTCCCTGAGGATGGGGACCGGTCGCCGATCATGCCGCGCAGCCTGGCGATCTTCAATCTGGGTGCGATGAAACTTCTGCCCGCCGAAACCGGGGTTCACCGTCATCACCAGCACCATGTCGCACGAATCCGGCAGGTATCCGACTGTCTTGACAGGGGTGCCGGGATCGAGCGCGATTTCCGCCTTTTTCCCGGTGGCCCGGATCGCTTGAAGGGTAGGGGGGCCATGGGCTCCCGCCTCGACATGGGCGGTGATGATGTCCTCACCCGCCTCGGCAGGGGCCTTGGATAAAGGGATCGACCGGGGCGATCATCAGATGCACGCCCATGACCGTGCGGACATGGGGACGAAAAGCGTGCAAGGCGCGCGGGCCGAACGTCAGGTTCGGCACGAAATGGCCATCCATGACATCCGCATGGACCCCGCCGGCGCCCTGCGCCTCGATCGCCTGGATTTCGCGTCCGGAATCGGCGAAATCGGCAGGCAGGATCGACAGGGCGAACTTGATGGACCGGTCGAAGGCCACGGCAATCTTTTTGGCAACACTTGGCAGGCCTTGGCTCTTCGTGCCCATGTCCCGTCAAGTCCGTCCTGTCACGCCCGCCCCAAAGCGCCCATGGGCAGAGGCAGACACTGACACGGCCGGAACGGCGGCGGCACAAGAACTGTCTTGCCAATGACCCGGATGGCGCAGCCGCGTCCGGTCGTTCCATGGCCACGCCGGTTTTTTTACCGCGCGTCGCGCAACGCCTCGACCTCGCTGGCCAGGACCGATCCTCCGCCCAGAAGGATCAGCTTTGCACCTTGGGCCCCCATTTCGGCCTCGACGACCCTGGCATAGGCCCCTACCGGATCTTCGGAAATCACCTCGCCCGCGCGACTGCTTTCGACAGTAAAGGAATAGCGGCCGTCGGGCAGTTTCCCGCCTTGGGCGTCGCGGCCATACCAGTCGATCTGACCCTCTCCGGGGCCGATCTCCTCGCGCGCGATTTCAGCCCCGGCCGCATTGCGCGCAACCAGGACGACGCTGTCGGCGCGGCTGTCCGGTGCAATGTCCAGGGTCACGGGTTCGTCGCCGAACCAGACAGGCTCGGTCGTGCGGACCTCCTTGCCGATCCATGTCGCAACCTGCCCCAGTCCATCGCCAAGCTGAGCGGCCATCTGCGCCAGAAGCTTGTTGGTCTGGGCCTGCTGCTCGACTCCGGAAAAGGTTGCAAGCTGGACCGCGAAATCGCTGCCCTCCATCGGATTGAGCGGGTCCTGGTTGCGCAGTTGCGTTGTCAGCATCTTCAGAAACGTGTCGAAATTCGCCGAGATGGCCGACGAGGCGTTGGCCGTGCCGGTCGCGGTCGCCGAGGTTGCAGCGGGCGCGCCGCCAAGCGAGGGGATCATGAGGAATGTCCTTTCAGATGCGGATGTCCAGCCGGGCCGAAACGGCGACCGGCGTCCAGGCCAGGGGTACGACCGGCGCGGGGATGGTTGCTGAAATTCCGGCGCGACCGTCGGGGGCCAGCCCGGCAGGATCGTCCCGCTGATCGGAAGAATCAGATGGCGTGTCGCCCCGGAACTCGAACGAGGCCTGCCCCATTCCGGCGTCGCCCAGGCATTCCTGCAAAAAGCTGCCGTTGCGGCGCAACTGGTCCAGAACCTCGGGGCGTTCGACCCAGATCGTCACATGCGGCGCCTGATCGGGTCCCGATACCACCATCCGCAGCCGGCCCAGTTCCTCGGGCGCCAGGGCGATCTCGACCACTTCGCCCCGGGTTATGACCAAAGCCTCGGCGATCTGCCGGGCAACGGGGAGCGCGCGGGCAGAGCGCGGATCGGCCAGGCCCGTCCCCTCGGCCATGCGGGTTTGCGCCGTCAGCGGATCGGCGGGTGACAGACCGGCATCAAGGGCCGGAATGTCGGCAAAGAGGCTTTCGGAAAAAGCTGTCCTGTCGGGGAGGGACATATCGAACACGGGGGCATCCGGCCCCGGTCCGGGAATCGGTCTGACGATCGGACGGCCAGCAAAGGGGGTCGGAGCAGGGGGGGGGCTGGCCAGACCCGGTTCCTCGGCCGCCATCCTGCCCTGCGCCGCCAGCGCATCGGCGGGCAGCAGGCGGGTATCGCGGGCCTGGACATCGGCGGGAAGCCGTTCCGCAAGGTCTGTCTTTTCAAGGGTTCGGGTTGCGGTTGCAGGGTCATCCGGCCGCGCGGGTTCAGCGATCTGCCGGGAAATCCGAACGGCCCGACCGGAGAGACCGGCACGCGATTCGACCAGATCGGATCCCTCGGTTTCCGTGCGGGCCCGCACCACCGGATCGGCGGGCACCAGATCGGCCTCGGTGGCCGGAACGCCGGCTGGCAGTCGTCCGGCAAGGCTTGGCCCCTGCGTCGTGTATGTCCGAGGTTGCGTCGCCAGCGGATCGGCGGGCACCAGATGAGCGTTGCCGACCGAAGCCCCTTTTTCGAGGGGCCCGGCAGGACCTGCATGGCCAGGACCCGGCCCTTCGGGCGCGGCGCCTTTCGGAAGACCGGCCGGCTCCGCCCTGTCTGGGGCAATGTCGGAAAGAGCCGGGGCGGTGGGTTGCGGCAGGCCGGGGATCAGCCCTGCGTCCGCCCCCCGGGTCGCGGCAGGGGGGATGGGCGCGGTTTGCAGGCTGGCCAGCGGGAACAGCAAATCCTGGTCCGCGGTGCGGCTGTCAGGGGGCTGACCCTCCCCCGCGCCCACGACCGCACCGTCCGGCATCGGCATGGCCTTTTCCATCGGCAGGCCGTCCGGCATGGGCGATACCTCCGCCGGCAGATCCCTGTCGGCTTTCTGGACGGTGCTTTTGTCATGCCGTTCGGACAGGGCACCGCTTATTCCCGATAGCGCCTCGACCAGACGTTGCAGAGGGTCGGAGGGGGCATCGGTCCAGGACTGGCTGTCCACTGGAGGCCATGCGGCAAGACCCCCCGCAGGGTCTGCGCCCAGTGAAAAATCCGTACCAGACTCATCGCCCTCGATTCGCGGCGTTGTTTCGGCAGGCGCCGTGGCCTGCAAGGCGATCGTGATCGGCAAGACCATGCTCTGCGACATCCCCGAGATTCCCGGTTGAACCTCACATTTGATAACCCGAATTTCTTACTGTTTATTTACCGCGGTCGGTTATCCAGAAAAAAACCGTTCCAAATCGAGGAAACCATGCTGGTCACGCCGATTCCCGCCTTGCCCGCACCACCAAAGCCCGGTTCCGCAGACCAGTTGGAACAGGCCTTTCTCGAGGAGATGCTGAAATACTGCGGCCCTCGGACGTCCGAGGGCGCCTTTGGCGGCGGTATCGGCGAGGATCAGTTCAGCAGCTTTCTGTCCCGGGAATATGCCGCAGTGCTGGCGGCGCAGCTTGATCTGGGTCTTGCAACGCGAATGGATCTGTCATGAAGCCCGCTCACAAATCCCTGCTGGACGCCGTTCAGGACGCCCTTGTGGCCGGCGACGCCTCTCTGACCCTGGCCCGGATCGAGCTTCTGGCCAAACGGCTGGAGCGGGACCGGATCACGCCCGAAGCCCGAGCCGAATTCGAAGCGGCGCTGCTGCATCTGCGCCGCCTGGCCGAGGATTCGGCGCGCGGCACGCAACGCGCCATCGACCAGATAAAGGACATTCTTGCCACCGCCCGGACGCTGCAAACCTATGACAGCACGGGCCGCCGCCGCCAGACCGCCACCGCAGCGGACCTGCCCCAGCGGTTTTGAATAAAATCCTTTGTGTTCAAAGTTTGAGCGGCGGAGGCAAATTCACTATCCATCAATCACCGGCTGCTAGGACTGCGGTCATGCCGAAAACGGCACAGGGCAAGCGCCCGGGGTCAGAAGGCCAAGACGCCAAACAGCGGATGCAAAGCATCCATCATATCAGAGGATAAGATGTCCAGTATTCTGACCAACAACGGCGCCATCGTCGCCCTGCAGACCCTCAAGAACGTGAACTCCAGCCTGAACAAGGCACAGTCGGAAATCTCGACCGGCAAATCCATCAACAGCGCCAAAGACAACGCGGCGGTCTGGGCGATTTCCAAGGTGATGGAAACCGATCAGTCGGCCTTCAAGGCCATCCAGTCGAACCTGAACGTGGCCGACGCGGTCGTGGGAACTGCCCGCGCCGGTGCCGAGCAGATCACCAACCTGCTGAAGGAAATGAAGGAACTGGCGATCGGCGCGGCCAATGACGCGGCCGATTACGGAAAGATCCAGACCGACATTGCTGCCAAGCAGGAACAGATCGCCTCGATCATCGGCGCTTCGCAGTTGAACGGCATCAATCTGCTGGCAACCGATGTGAATGGTTCGGGTGGCACCAGCTTCACCGTTCTGGGCTCGCTTGACCGGGTGAACGGCACCGCCGTGACCACCGCCGGCAACATCGTCGTGGCAGGCGTCGATTTCGAGGTCGATATCGAAGGCGCGACGATCACCACCATCAGCGATCGCGCAACCGCCCAAACCGCCATCGGTGAAATCGAGGCCCTGATCGATGTCGCCGTCCAAGGTGCGGCCGATCTGGGTTCTTCCGGCAAGCGCATTGCAGACCAGGCGAATTTCGTCGGCAAGCTGGCCGATTCGCTGAAGGTGGGCATCGGCTCGCTGGTGGACGCGGACATGGAGGAGGCCTCGGCCCGCCTGCAGGCGCTGCAGACCCAGCAGCAGCTTGGCATCCAGGCGCTGTCGATCGCCAACCAGTCGCCGTCCGCGATCCTGTCGCTGTTCCGCTGATCCCGATCGGTAGGGGCGCCCCTGGCGCCCCTTCCCCTCTCCCGCCGAACCCCCCAGATCAGGAAGGTCAACCTTGAACGCGGTTCCGTCATTTGCCGGGCATGGCTACGGCAGCAACGTCGTCCGCACAGCGCGCGACGCCGAATACGAAGTCATTTCACGGGTTACTCATCTGCTGCGCCGGGCAGCAGGCGGCGGCTTCGGCCCCGACCTGATCGCGGCGGTTCACAAGAACAACGAATTGTGGACCATTCTGGCCGCCGATCTGGCCAGCCCCGGAAACGCGCTGCCCGATGAGGTCAAGGCAGGGCTTCTTTCGCTTGCTGCGTTCTCGTTGCGCCAGGGTCATCAGGCGCTGGCCGGGTCTGCCCAGGTAGACCCGCTGGTCGACGTCAACATAGCCCTTATGCGCGGCCTGCGCCACGAGGCCGCGGCATGAGCGGCCTGGTCCTGAAACTGGCCCCGAATGAACGGGTTCTGATCAACGGCGCGGTGATAGAGAACGGCGACCGCCGGTCCAAGATCGCCATCCGTACGCCCAATGCCCGGGTCTTGCGTCTCAAGGACGCCATTCATCCCGACCGCGCCATTACCCCTGTCGCCCGCGCCTGCTATATCGCGCAACTGATCCTGTCGGGTGATGCCCGACCCGACGAGGGCAGAGGGCAGTTGCGGCTGGCCATCGCCCAGCTTGCGCAGGTGTTCGACACGGCCGCGGCGCAAGCGGCGCTAAGGGACGCTGCCGCCAGCGTCGAGGACGATGCGATCTATCCTGCCTTGCGTCGGCTGCGCGAACTGCTGCCGCTCGAAGAGCAGCTTTTGCAGGCACGCCGCCAGTGAGGACGCCATGACCCCGGCCATCAGCATCGGACTGGGCGGCATTGCAGGCTGGCGTGTCCTGCAGCGGACCGAGGCCCGTCAAATAGAAATCACCGCCAAGGATGCGATGATCCAGCGGGCGACCGGATATTTTCGCGAAAACCTGACGGCCAGCACGACGGCAGAGGATCTGGTTGGCGATTACCGCATGTTGCAGGTCGCCCTGGGGGCTCATGGCCTGGATGGCGATCTGGCCAACAAGGCATTTATCCGCAAGGTTCTGGAATCCGATCTTGGCGACAGATCGTCTCTGGTCAACCGGCTGGGGGACAAGCGCTATCTCAAGCTGGCGCAGCAATTCCAGACGCGCGACAAGGCCGCGACGCGGGAAGACATGACCCAAGCCTATATCCAGCAACAGTTCCAGAAGCGTGTCGGCCAGAGCGACGAAAGCTATCGCCTTGCCTTGAATGCCCGCAACGAACTTCAGACCTTTGCAACCCGTGCTTCCAGCGATCGGACCATGTGGTTCGAGGTTCTGGGCAACAAGCCCCTCCGCAGGGTCTTCGAAGGCGCATTCGGATTCAGCCCGTCGATGGGCGGCCTGTCTGTCGATCGGCAGGTGGAGGAGTTCACCAAGGCATCCGAACGTGTTCTTGGCAGCAGCAGCTTTGCCAAGCTCGGCACCGCCGAAACCGTAGACAAGCTCATCACCCGCTTCCTGGCCCTGTCCCAAGCTCAGACCAACACCGGCAGCAACCGCTATAGCGCCGCTCTCAGTCTTCTGACCCGATAAGGGTGGCCGACCGCGCCTTTCTGGTGGCGATTCCAGGGGCGGCGGCCCATTTCGGACAGGATGGCCCCTGGCCATGCCCGATTCATTCCCTCAAAAATATTTTTCCTCGCTGCAAACCATCACGCCAGGCAGGAATGGCAAAGGCGTCGGCCCGATATTCCCATGCAGGCGGATCACCTCGGCCCGACGTTGTGCAAGACAACGGCAGGACCGTGTGTCCTGATCTTCATATCCTTGGCCAAAGGGTTCCAAGCAAGGCCAGCGACTGCACGGACACGGCGGACATTGCTGTCGTCGCTGCCCGCTGCAATGGTGCCGCTTGCCGGACGGGATACGAGGCCGACTGCTTCTGCGACCCTCTCGCAGCGCGCGGAATTGACGCCTGCATTCATCTGACTAAAGGGGAAAATCCATCTCCTCCATAAAAAAAGCGATTATATACATTGCAAATAGAATCGTGATCGACTAGATCGATGGTAAGGAAAAGGAACCTTGCCATGTCGATCCTGAGCCGCCCCTACTTCCACGACGAAGAAGCCGCATTTGCTCACTTGGAGCAGGTGATGTGGCCGACCGGCACGGAATGCCCGCACTGCGGCGTGGTCGGCACTGGCGTTAAAATCCCTGCCAACATTGAGAAGCGCGTTCGCAATGGTCTGTGGAAGTGCGGCGACTGCAAGAAGCAGTTCACCGTCCGCGTCGGCAGCGTCTTTGAGGCGTCCAAGGTGCCGCTGCACAAGTGGCTGCAAGCCGTCTACCTGATGACCAGCAGCAAGAAAGGCGTGAGCGCACATCAAATGCACTGTGCGCTCGAAGTGACCTACAAGACTGCATGGTTCATGGCACACCGTATCCGTGAAGCGATGAAGGACGACACCCTGGCAGGCTTCGGCACTGGCGGCGGTGTTGTTGAGGTTGATGAAACCTTCATCGGTAACGACCGCAGCGTGAAGCCGAAAGGTGAGAAGAAAGGCCGTGGCTATGCTCATAAGCACAAGGTTCTGTCACTGGTGGATCGTGGCACAGGCCGCGCCAAGAGCATGGTCGTTGATGACCTGAAAGCCACGACTCTGCTGCCGATCCTGCGCGAGAACATTGCCCGTGAGGCGACCGTTTACACCGACGAAGCAGGCCAGTATCGCAGCCTGTCGGACGACTTCGCAGGCCATGATTTCACCCGCCACGGTGCGGGCGAATATGTGCGCGGCGACGTCCACACCAACACGATTGAGGGCTATTTCAGCATCTTCAAGCTCGGCATGAAGGGCGTCTACCAGCACTGCGGCAAGAAGCACCTGCACCGCTACGTTGCCGAGTTCGAGTTCCGTTATAATCACCGCTCCGCCAATGGCGTTGAGGATGCGGAACGGTCGGTGCTAGCGCTTCTCGGCGCTCGCGGCAAACGGCTCACATATCAAGGGCCTGATTCGAAAGCCTCGCGCGCGTATCACTAAGTAGTCTATTGTGTCAAGTGACGCCTTGTGTTATTGTCAGATCGACTCCCTCGGTAGGAGCCTCCAACCTAAGGCTGGAGGAGCTAGCGACAGCTAGTGGCAGCCGTAGCGCTTGCCTACTACCGGGGGACGATCTTAGCGAAGTTGCCGATGCCAAATTGTGAACTTGCCAGCCTTGGCTGTGTCTATCTTAGGGTTTCTTACGCCTGAACGATAAAGAATATAGTCGGATAGTTCGGATCGTGCGGGTGATGCGTCTTGCTTGGTGCGATGCCCATTAAGATGGAAAGCTATTGCACCAGCAAAGATATCAGACACCCACAGCAGCGGAGTAGTTTTGCTGTTTCGGAATTGGCAGCGCCGATAAGGCCAATCACGGCGATCCCCCGCCTTGCGCCTGCCGCGATTGAGGATAAGACGCAAATCTTCCGGGGTTTGGTTGGTGTTTCTCTGGTCTAGGTAAACATAGAAGTATGCGCTACCGTAGAGCCGCGCAAACTTACTAGCTAGCTGGTATATTTCCTTGTTGAACCCCACCTCTGATGAGCCGTCGTTATAAGCGCGGTGGTTTACCTTGCTAGTGTCAACAACAAGGCTGTGGAACTGAGCGGACACGAAGGACGGGTCATCAAAGAAGCAGTCAACAAGCCGAGTGTAGGCGGCCATTTTGGAGCGTGAGACTTTGCCCCACTTCATCTCGCCGTGTGCAAGTTCTGGAGACCTGGATTCAATCAGTTTTGCGGCGGCTTCTGGAGCCGCATCTGTCCGTATTACAACGCCGCCCAGCATAAGATAGCGGCACTGTGTTTGACTACTTTCATCAATATAAACATCAACGAACATGGAAGAACATGAGTAACAAACCGCCGCAGAGTCAATCCGACAAGTTCAAAGACCTCGCCTGCGAAGTCGAGGCGGACGAGGATGAAGCAGCGTTTGATCGTGCACTAGCAGCTATGCGGACGACCGATAAGCCGTCGAGCGTCATTGAAACGGGCAGGGGCGGGAAACAGGATGCTAAAGGCCGCGATCATTGAGCCACTTCCCGCAGACTGGCTTGGAACGTTTAGACCGTAGGCAACAACAAACACCGGCATACATAAACCTCCATGATTCGTAGGTTCAGCTTACAAGTTGG
Organism: Paracoccus subflavus; assembly: GCF_004310345.1. Taxonomy (GTDB): domain Bacteria; phylum Pseudomonadota; class Alphaproteobacteria; order Rhodobacterales; family Rhodobacteraceae; genus Paracoccus; species Paracoccus subflavus. Next base: position 40,954 of record NZ_SISK01000016.1, read on the forward strand.
GTAGCCTGTTTGCGAAGTATATAATCGCCATAACTTTGCCCGTGGAAAGGAAGGATCTTAAATACAGCGTGACTAATCATTCCGCCCAGCGCGGCCGCGCAGGTCCACAGGTGGCTGCGCCGACGCGTGCAGCAGGGCGAACTGCCGCCCGGAGCGTGCATCAGCCAGACCGAGATCGCTTCCATGATGGTCATCAGCCGCCTGGCCGGCGAAGGCTTGGCCAAGGTCTGGCCGCAGCGCGGGACCTTTGTCAGCCGGATTTCGATTTCGGCTGTTTTGTCGGCGCGCTTCATCCGCGAGGCGGTCGAGGCCAACCTGGCCCGGATCGTCGCCGCATCCTGCCAAACGGATGCTCTGACCAGGATGCAAGAGGAAATCGCCCTTCAGCATCGCGCCGATCAGGCAGCGGATGTCGAGAGCTTCATCGAATCAGACGATCGTTTCCACCAACTTCTGGCCCGTGCCGCAGGGCAGGAACCTGTCTGGGCGGCTCTGGATCGCCTCAAGGCGCAGATGAACCGGTTGCGGTACCTGTCGATGCAGAGCTTGACCGCAGCCTGACCATCGGCCAGCACCAGCAGATTCTGGATGCCCTGCGGCAGAGAGATCGTGACGCTGCCGAAAATGCCATGCGCAACCATCTGTGCCCGATGCTGACCGAAATCCCGTTGATGGTGGCGGCCCAGCCCGACTATTTCACCGATTGGAAGAAGATTCGATGCAGCACGCATGGCACGGACCCGATCCGCATATCTCTGTCACCACGGCCGCGATCCGGTTTGACATCCGGCGGATTTTTCCATCCTTGGTGCCGGCCAGCCCGGCCTTTGGGCGTTTCGAGGGGCCGGCAGCCCGGCGTGGTCCGGGACTGGTCCTGTTCTGCCGCCCCGGACCTGCATAATGCCGCGCATCCTGTCGTTGGGCGAGGCGATGGTGGAACTGGGCCGGGCGGACCACCCTGACCTGTGGCGGCCGGGCATCGCGGGCGACACGCTGAACACCGCCTGGTATCTGCGCCGGTTGCTGGGCGCGGATTGGCAGGTCGATTACTTGTCGCGCGTGGGCACGGGCGCGTTTTCCCAGCAGATGGTGGATTTTCTGGCGGCCCCGGGGGTCGGCACCACCCATATCGGGCGCGATCCGGACCGGGAAATCGGGCTGTATGCCATCGGTCTGACGAACGGCGAACGCAGTTTCGCCTATTGGCACGACACATCCGCGGCCCGGGGGCTGGCGGATGATCCGGCGGTCCTGGACGCGGCGCTCGACGGGGCGACGGTCGCCTATTTCTCGGGAATCACGATGGCGATCCTGCCGCCGGAAGCCCGCACGAACCTGTTGGGGGCGCTGGCGCGGGCCCGGACGACAGGGACGCGCGTGGTCTTTGACCCGAACCTGCGCCCGCGCCTGCGGACTGATGCGGGCATCATGCGGCAGGGCATCAGCGATGCGGCGGCGGGCGCCGATCTGGTGCTGCCCAGCTTTGACGACGAAGCGGTGCATTTTGGCGATGCCGACCCCCAGGCAACCGTCACGCGCTATCTGGCACGGGGCGCGGGGCAGGTGGTGGTCAAGAACGGCGGCGGGTCGATCCGCTTTGGCGGGCACGAGGGTTTCGGGATCATCACCGGCCTTGAACCTGAAACCCCCGCGGACAGAACGGCGGCAGGCGACAGCTTCAACGCCGGCTATCTGGCGGCCTGGTTGTCGGGCGCGGATTGCGCGGCGGCGATTGCGGCGGGACACGACCTCAGCCGCAAGGTGATCCGCCATCGCGGTGCCCTGGTGGCCGAGGGGCTGTAGGGGTGGGGTTCACCCCATCCGTTCGGCGACCATGGCCCGCGTGCCGTTCCGCACCAGACCCGATAGCGCCGCCGCCAGCTCTGCCGCAAAGCCTGGATCGCTGCGCAGGGCGGGGGGGAACACCTCGGCCATTCCCAGGAACCCTGCCACCGTTCGCGCCGGATTGTCCTGCCACGGCGCGACCCGCCGTCCGGAAACACAGGCAAGCGGCAGGACCGGCTGCCAGACTTCCAACTCTGAACAAGACGCGCGCCTAGTGTCTGGACCCATAAACGGGATTCCCCGCTGGGCCGAAGTGTGATTCCCTGCGGTTTGAAGCAGGAGGACGGACATGGCTTCGGAGTTCTGGTTAAGCGACGCGCAGTTTGAAC
>NZ_SISK01000017.1 GCF_004310345.1 Paracoccus subflavus
GCCGTTCAAACTGCGCGTCGCTTAACCAGAACTCCGAAGCCATGTCCGTCCTCCTGCTTCAAACCGCAGGGAATCACACTTCGGCCCAGCGGGGAATCCCGTTTATGGGTCCAGACACTAGCCTTCGGCCTGGGCGATGCCAGTCTCGACTGGCAGGGCCGCGTCGATCAGCGCGGCGGCGGCGGCGCAGTGATCGCGCAGTCGGCTGGCCAGATCGGCGATCGAGGCAACGCCGCTTTCGCGGAGCAGGAAATCCTGTCCGCCCAGGCCGATATGGTCCATGTCCAGGGGTTTGGCCGTCAGCAACCGCCCCGATGCATGCAGACGCCACAGGAACCGCCAGGTCGATGCAAGCCTGTCGGCATCGGCGGCGGCCATCAGCCCGGCGCGACGCCCCGCGCGAAGCTGCGCCAGGGTGCCCCGCGCCGGATCGCCCGCGCGCAGCGCCAGGGATTGCGCCAGCAGGTCGATGTCCTGCAAGCGGCCGGGGCCGATCTTGGCCTCCCATGCGCCGTCCATGGGTCTTGCCGCAAAGATGCGCTCGCGCATGTCGGCCAGATCGGGCATGACCCGCTGGTCGGACCCCCTTTCGCGCAGAACCTCCAGCCGCAGGGCCTCGACCTCGTTGCCCAGCGCCTCGGCCTCCTGTCCCGCCGTGGCCACGACCCGCGCGCGTGTCAGGGCCAGATGCTCCCAGGTCCAGGCCTCGGCCATCTGATAGCTGCGAAAGCTCTCGATGGCGGTGGCAACCGGCCCCTGACGGCCCGAGGGACGCAGCCGCATGTCCACCTCGTAAAGCCGCCCCTCGGCGGTCAGGGCCGAAATGGCGGTGATCACCGCCTGGGTCAGACGGGCGTAATAGGGTCGCGCGGCCAACGGACGCGGCCCGTCCGATCCCTCGGTATCTCCTGCGTCATAGATCACGATCAGATCGAGATCCGACCCTGCATTCAAGCTTCGCGCACCCAGCGAGCCCATGGCCAACACCACGGCCCCCCGGCCCGGCGGGACGCCGTGCTTGCGTGCGAAATCGGCGGCGACGACCGGAAACAGCGCCGCAAGGGCGGCATCGGCCAGATCGGCATATTGCACGCCCGCCTCGTCGGCGTCGATCAGGCCGCGCAGGTGATGGACGCCGATGCGGAAATGCCATTCGTGCGCCCACCGGCGGATGGCGTCCAGCGCGGCCTCGTAACCGCCGCCCGGTTCGGTCAGGGCGGTTTGCAGAATCCGGTCGGCCTCGGCGCGCAGGCCCTGCGCGCCCGGCCAGGGCGAAAAGAACGTGCCGCCCAGAACCGCATCCAGCACGACCGGATGCCGGGTCAGATAGGCGGCAAGGCCCGGCGCGCTGCCGCAGATATCCGCCAGCAGGTCAACCAGTTGGGGATTGGCCTCGAACAGTGAGAAGATCTGCACACCCGCAGGCAGGCCGGACAGAAAGCCGTCGAACCGGCTCAGGGCCTCGGTCGGGTGGCCGGTCCTGGCCAGGCGGGACAGAAGCTCGGGTTCCACCCGTTTGAAGATCTGCCGGGCGCGTGCCGACCGCAGCGCCGGATAGGTTTGCCAACGGTCGATGATCGCCTGGGATTCAGGGGAAATCGGGGGACGTTGACGCGCCTCGCCGGGTGCAAAAAATGACTCGGTCAGGTCATGGACATGATCCAGGCGCTGGCGCAGGCGCGCGCACCAGCCTTCGGCATCGTTCTGGCCCATCATGGCAGCGATCACCGACACCCCCGCCGCATCCTTGGGAACGCGGTGGGTCTGGGTATCACCCACCATCTGGATACGATGTTCGATGTCGCGATGTTCGCGGTAATGGCCGATCAGTTCGGCCGCCACATCCGCAGGAAGCCAGCCCCTGTCCGCCAGCGCGGCCAGCCCGCCGACCGTGTCGCGCTGGCGCAGACCGGGATCGCGTCCCCCGGCGATCAACTGGCGGGTCTGGGTAAAGAATTCGATCTCCCGGATGCCGCCCCGGCCCAGCTTGAGGTCGTGGCCCGGAATTTCCAGCCGTCCGCCCAGGCCCTTGTGATCGCGGATGCGCAGGCGCATGTCATGGGCATCCTGGATCGCCGCAAAGTCCAGATGCTTGCGCCACACAAAGGGCCGCATCTCGTGCAGAAAGCGTTCGCCCGCCGCAATGTCGCCCGCCGCCGCCCGCGCCTTGATGAAGGCGGCACGTTCCCAGGTCCGCCCTTCGGCCTCGTAATAGGCCAGTGCCGCAGCGGTCGAGATGCAGACCGGCGTGACTGCGGCATCCGGCCGCAGCCGCAGGTCGGTGCGAAAGACATAGCCGTGTTCCGTCACCTCGGACAGCATCGCGGCCATCTTGCGGGTGGCACGGATCAGCGCCGCCCGCGCGTCCTGCTGGTCGGCCTCGGCATAGGCGGTCTCATCGAACAGCACGATCAGGTCGATGTCCGAGCTGTAGTTCAGCTCGCGCGCGCCGCCCTTGCCCATCGCCAGGGCGAACAGCCCGCCCGCGTCCGCGCCGGTTTCGGGCAGCTTGCCGCGCCGCCGTTCCTGCGCCACATGGACCCGCAGGGCCAGATCGGCAGCACGGTCGGCCAGGTCGGACAGGGTGCCCGTGACCTGTTCCAGGGGCCAGACGCCCCCCAGATCGGCCAGGGCGGTTTGCAACGCGACCCGCCGCTTGGCCCGGCGCAGAGCCACGGCCAGATCCGCGGCGTCCAGTTCCGCCAAGCCTTGGGTTTCGCGGGCGACCACATCGTCGTGACCCAGCGCGCCGATCACCCAGCCGGCCTCTTTCTGCAACAGGCCCGCCAGATAAGGGCTGCATCCCGCAGCCCCGCCGATCAGGGCGGACAGGCGGGGATCGAGCGGCGGAAACAAAGACAGCGCATGGCGTGCCCGGTCGGGATCGGCCGGAATGGGATGGCGGGTCATGCGGGCGGCAAAGTCCATGCGCGGCATGCTTAGTCAAAGCCCCTGCGCCGTCAACACAGCGCAAGATTGTCCTTAAGCTTAAACGCTTTCACCGCTTGGCGCGTAGTCCATTCATTGCTAGGCTTTCGCACATCTTCACGGTTCGGCAGGCGGATCCATCTCGGCGAATGATCAGTTCTGACAAGACACTCCGCGACAAGGGCCGCTGCTGATGCGCCATACCCTTCCCCATGCGCCCCAGTTCTATGTCACCGCGCCGCAGCCTTGCCCCTATCTGCACGGACGCGCGGAACGCAAGCTGTTCACGGCCCTGCACGGCGATGGCGCGGCCGATATGAACAACGCCCTTTCGCGCCAGGGATTCCGCCGGTCGCAGAACGTCCTGTACCGTCCCAGTTGCGAAAGCTGCGTGGCCTGCATGTCGGCGCGAATCCGGGTGGCCGATTTCCACCCTTCGCGTACCCAGCGCCGACTGCTGCGGCGCAATGCGGGGCTGCGGCGGCTTGCCACCAGCGCCTGGGCGACCGAGGAACAGTTCGACCTGTTCCGGCGATACCTGGACAGCCGCCATGCCGATGGCGGAATGGCCGACATGGACATCTTCGAATTCGCCGCGATGATCGAGGAAACGCCCGTGAAGACGCGGGTGATCGAATACCGCTGCAATGCGGACCGGCCCGAACGGCTGGCGCCAGGCGACGACTTTCTGGCCGCGGTCTGCCTGACGGATGTGCTGGATGACGGTCTCAGCCTGGTCTACAGCTTCTATCACCCGATCCTTCAGGCGGCGAGCCTGGGGACATATCTGATCCTCGACCATATCGAGATCGCGCGGGCCGCCAAGCTGCCCTATATCTATCTGGGCTATTGGGTGCCCGGCAGCCGCAAGATGGATTACAAGGCACGCTTTTCGGCGCTGGAAATCTACAAGGGTGGGGTCTGGCAGAATATCGGCGATCCGCAGGCTCATTCGAACGAAGCCCACCCCCTCTCGGTCGATCCCATTGTCGAACAGGTGGCGCGGATCGCCCTGCCCCATGTCAGCCGCTGACAGGACGAAAGAAAATTACAAAATTTGCGCGCTCTGCGTCATTTTATCCGCTTCAGGCCATTGACCCCGCCTTATGGCGTCCATAGTTTGCGCCGACTCGCCGGCAGGTGCCGGTGTCGTCGGCCCTGATGGAGGAAATGCGATGTCCCGAACGATGACGGGTGCAAGAATGGTTGTCGAAGCCCTGCGCGATCAGGGCGTTGACACGGTATTCGGCTATCCGGGCGGGGCGGTGCTTCCCATCTATGACGAACTGTTCCAGCAGAACGACATCACCCATGTTCTGGTCCGCCACGAACAGGGTGCGGTGCACATGGCCGAGGGCTATGCCCGGTCCACCGGCAAGCCGGGGGTCGTGCTGGTCACGTCTGGTCCGGGGGCCACGAATGCCGTTACCGGACTGACGGACGCGCTGCTGGATTCAATCCCGCTGATCGTGCTGTCGGGCCAGGTTCCGACCTTCATGATCGGCACCGACGGGTTCCAGGAGGCCGACACCGTCGGCATCACCCGGCCCTGCACCAAGCACAACTGGCTGGTCAAGGACACCGAACGGCTGGCGGAAACGATCCACAAGGCGTTCCAGGTCGCCACCTCGGGGCGGCCGGGGCCGGTTCTGGTCGATATTCCGAAGGATGTGCAATTCGCGACCGGCACCTATGTCGGGCCGAAGCAGATCGAGCCTGCGCGCTATCAGCCGGTGCGCAAGGGCGACCTGAATGCCATCACCCGCCTGGTCGAACTGATCGAGGGGGCGGAACGTCCGATCCTGTACACCGGCGGTGGCGTCATCAATTCCGGGCCGGACGCCAGCCGGCTTTTGCGCGAACTGGCCGACGCGACGGGCTTTCCCGTCACCTCGACCCTGATGGGGCTGGGGGCCTATCCGGCCTCGGGCAGGAACTGGCTGGGAATGCTGGGAATGCACGGGTTGTACGAGGCAAACCTGGCGATGCACGGCTGCGATCTGATGATCAATATCGGCGCCCGCTTCGACGACCGCATCACCGGGCGGGTGGCCGATTTCAGCCCGCAATCGGTCAAGGCCCATATCGACATCGACCCCTCCAGCATCAACAAGGTGATCCATGTGGACATTCCCATCGTCGGCGACGTGGGCAGTGTTCTGGACGATCTTCTGAAGGTCTGGACATCGCGCGGCCGCAAGGTCAACAGCGCGGCCCTGAGCAAGTGGTGGCAGCAGATCGAGGGATGGAAGGCCAAGGATTGCCTTGCCTATCGGAACAGCGACACGGTCATCAAGCCGCAATACGCGCTAGAACGACTGGAGGCGCTGACCAAGGGCCGCGACCGCTATATCGCGACCGAGGTCGGCCAGCACCAGATGTGGGCAGCACAATACCTGCACTTCGATCAGCCGAATCGCTGGATGACCTCGGGCGGACTGGGGACGATGGGTTACGGTCTGCCGGCCAGCATCGGCGTGCAGATGGCCCATCCCGACGCGCTTGTGATAAACGTCGCGGGCGATGCCAGTTGGCTGATGAACATGCAGGAAATGGGCACCGCGGTGCAGTTCCGCCTGCCGGTCAAGCAGTTCATCCTGAACAACGAACGCCTTGGCATGGTCCGCCAGTGGCAGCAATTGCTGCATGGCGAACGCTACAGCCAAAGCTGGTCCGATAGCCTGCCCGATTTCGTCAAGCTGGCCGAAGCCTTTGGCTGCAAGGGTGCGCTGGTCAGGGATCCCAAGGATCTGGATGCGGCGATCCAGCAAATGCTGGATTACGACGGCCCGTTCATCCTGGATGTCCTGGTCGAGAAGCACGAGAACTGTTTCCCCATGATTCCCTCGGGCAAGCCGCATAACGAGATGCTGCTGGGCGAGGCGGCGACCTTCGGGGTGATCGAATCGGAAGGCGCCGTGCTGGTGTGACCGCCAGTGGGGGCGCTGCCCCCACGCCTCCCGGAATATTTATGCCAAGATGAAGGCGGAACCATGAATGCTCTGAACCTCCAGAAAGGTGCCTCCAGCCATTCGGCGTATGACCTGCGCGATCCGAACGGCCAGATCGAGGAAACCCACACCCTTGCCGTGCTGGTCGAGAACGAGCCAGGGGTGCTGGCCCGCGTGATCGGGCTGTTTTCCGGGCGGGGTTACAACATCGACAGCCTGACCGTGGCCGAGGTGGATCACACCGGCCACCGGTCGCGCATCACCCTGGTCACGCGCGGCACGCCCGCCGTCATTGCCCAGGTCAAGACGCAGCTTGGCCGGATCGTGCCGGTTCACGAGGTTCACGACCTGACGGTCGAAGGGCCGGCGGTGGAACGGGAACTGGGGCTGTTCAAGGTGCACGGCCAAGGCGAAAAGCGTGTCGAGGCACTGCGCATTGCCGAAATCTTTCGCGCCAATGTGGTCGATTCGACGCTGGAAAGCTTTGTCTTCGAACTGGTGGGCACACCGTCAAAGCTGGATGCATTCGCCGATCTCATGCGACCGCTGGGCCTAGGCGAATTGGCCCGGACAGGAGTGGCGGCCCTATCCCGGGGCACGTGAGCGCAGTCAACCGGCGACGGCGACCTGTGGCTCGGCGTCGTCGTGGGATCGGCAGCGCGTCTCGACCGCAGGATTAGAGGCGACCAGGCGCAGGCCAGGCTCGGCCGGGGTAGAGGTGCGCAGCAGGTCAGGAAGATGGGCGTATTCCCGTTCAGAAATCAGGGCAACGCGCCGGGCATGGCGCAATTGTCCGGCCATTTCGCTGTCCAGTTCGACCAGATCGCCAGGTTGGGGCCAGTTGGCCGGGTTGGTCAGGTTTTCCCGCCCCTGCAGATAGGCAAGCGCGGCGTGATCCTCACACCAGATGACCGCCTTTTCGCGGTCTGCACTGCTCCAAACGATGACGCCGATCATTCCCATCTCCAGTCGGAGGCCTTGCCAGGCAACTTCATCCCATATCGTCAGCTTTGCAGCATATGTATGTGTTTAACGTGACGAAAGCAAAATTCCGCCGACAGGGATTCTTTTTTCGGAACTTTTCCAAAAGCGCATCTGCGCATGCAGCAAGATTGTCTGTGAAATTTCACATTGCCCTGAAAAGACTGGGATTTTTTTGAGGGAAGAACTATTTTCTCTTTTTGTACCCACTGCCTTTCGACCAATCAGATTGTTCATCTGTTGCAAATTTATTACACGCGCCGGAATGGAAAGGGGGGATCAGCGGAAACGGCCGCTCTGCACGTCGCCGACCGCTTGGCGCACCTGAGCCAGTCGGGCAGCGCGCGACGGGTGCGTTCCAAGGATATGGTCGCCAGGATCCGGAATACGCTCGAAGAATCGCGACCCGTTGATGGGATCGAAGCCCGCATTCAACGTCATGATCGCCCCCAGGTAATCGGCCTCCAGTTCCCAGTCTCGGGAATAATAGCGCGACCCGACCGAAGCGCCGATCCGCTGCGCGGCCTCGATTGCATCGGGATTGTTTCCGTAAACCGACGCGATGCTGCCCAGAATCACGGCCCCCGCCGCCGCCGCACCCGCCTTGTAGTCCAGGTGATTCAGCACGTGATGCGATGCCTCGTGGCCCACGACAAAGGCGATCTCGTCGCTGTTGCGGGCCTGTGCGATCAGCGAAAGCGTAAAGCCGATGATGGGCCGCCCCGTCGAATCGGTCGTCTGGAACGCGTTTGCCTCGACCCCCGGGCGGTCATCGACAACGAACTGGAAATCGCAGTTGATGGGCCGGGTGCGCCGTTGCAGGCAATCGCGTTCGACTGCGGGCTCCATCCTGCGCATGACCGACACGAACATCCGGGCCGCCGATTGCGGGCTTCCGTCGTTCGTCAGCACGGGGGCCAGTGCCGGGGCGGCGGCAGGCCTGCCATAGGGACCGGTCGGCGTCGGCGCCTGCTGGACCGGCAGGGGCGCGCAGGCCGCCAAGCCCAGAAGAATCGCAGCCATACCCGCCAATGCGTGCTTCATCGCCTGTCCCTTGCCGATGCCGCACCCTGCCTGTGACGCGGTCGTTGCCTTTGGCCGCGATCTTATCGCTTTGGCGAAAGCCGTGCAAACCCCGCGGCTTGCCCCCAGCCTTACATCACGCGAATGTCGATTGGCACAAAGGAGCTTGGCGATGTTCACCATCGAGCACGATTTCGACGCCACCGTCATCACCCTGATCGACGAGGCCGATCCGGACACCGGTCCCCTGAACGAGGATGTGGTGATCCTGTCCTTCGACGACCGCGTGGTTCTGGAACAGGTCGGTCCCGACGATCAGGTGATGCGCGTCACTCTGTCCATGCATCAGTTGACCGAACTGCGCCTTGCGCTGAACCTGCCCGAAGGAAACTACCGCATCGAACGGGGCTGACCTGTGGCCTTGCGATGCAGGGCGGTTTGCGAAAGAACGGGGCGCAAAGGAGAATGGCATGAACGACCGCAACGATGCCGCCGTGGAGTTTCTGGCCACCCGACGGTCGCACCCCCCAAAGATGCTGCGCCAGCCCGCCCCCGACCGGGCCGAGATCCTGCGCCTGTTGACCCTTGCCGCCCGGACCCCCGACCATGGCAAGCTGGAGCCGTGGCGGTTCGTCGTGCTGGAGCGGGCGGTGCTGGACCGGCTGGGACCGATCCTGCGCGATCATGTGTCGGCAGGCGGGTTGGACCAGGCGGCAGCGGACAAGGCGGCCTCGGCCTTTGATTCGCCGGTGATCGTGGCGGTGGTGTCGGCCCCGGTCGCCAGCGACAAGGTTCCCGAATGGGAACAGTTCCTGTCGGCAGGCGCGGTCTGCCTGGGGCTGGTCAACGCGGCGCTCGCCTCGGGCTGGGGGGCGGCATGGCTGACCGGGCCTGCGATCCTGGACCGGGGATTCGGACAGGCGCATCTGGGCATCGGCCCGGCCGAGCGGATCGTGGGCCTGATCCATCTCGGCAGCCGGGGCGAAACTCCGCCCGAGCGCCCGCGTCCCGATATCGCGGCCAAGACATGCTGGCTGGAATGATCGTTCTCCGTTCCCTGACGCTGGGCTGGCTGGATCTGTTGCGTCCGCGCATCCTGACCCTGGTCCTGACGGGCATGGCCCTGACGATCCTGCTGTTCGTCGTGCTGCAGGCGGCGGTCTTCTGGGCAGTCCGGCGGTTCGTGCCCGGCGACCTGTCCCTGCCCTGGTTCGGGCCGCTGGATGTCGGAGCGGCCCTGTCCTGGGGAACGCTGGCGCTGTTCCCGCTGATGGGCCTGTTCCTGATGGCACCGGTCGCGGCGGGCTTTGCCGGTCTGTTTGCCGAGCGCGTGGCGGATGCGGTCGAGGAGACGCACTATCCCCAGCGGCGGGGCGCCTCGCTGGATTTCCTGGACGGCCTGCTGGAATCGGTCGCGGTGGTTCTGGCGATCCTGGGCGTGGCGGTGCTGTCGCTGGTCCTGACGCCGTTCCTGGGCCCGCTGGCGCCGGTTCTGCTGTTTGGCGCGAATGGCTGGCTGCTGGGACGGGAGTTTTTCCAGATGGCCGCGCGCCGCCACCTGGACGAGCCGCAGGCGACCGCGCTGCGCCAGGCGAATGGCCTGCGCGTGACGCTGATGGGCATTCTGGTGGCGATGGCCCTGGTCGTTCCGGTCGTGAACATTGCCGTGCCGTTGCTGGCGGCTGCGGCCTTTACGCATCTGTTCCACGGGGTCAGCGGAAAATCCGGTCAAAGTTCGCGACATCGGCCCGGCTGATAAAGCCGCCCAGAATGATCGTCGCCAGAACAGCCCAGAAAACAGCCGCGATAGCCGTGGTCCAGATCAGCTTGCCCTTCAATCGCAGGTCGGCGGGCGCCCCGGCAGGGGTTCCCGGCACGACCTCGCCTGCGTCCTGCTGGCTGCGCGGGCCGATCATCACCACGACGAACAGCGTCAGAAACCACAGCACGGCGTAAAGAACGATTCCTCCGGTCAGGTTCATTGCATCCTCCTGGTGATCGTTTTCGCGCTTCTAGGGCCTTCCGTATCTCGAGGAAAGGAAAACCCCGCCAAGTTAACCGCTTCTTAGCGAATCGACCGCTAACTGAAGGGGCAATACCGGCAAGGATAACCGACATGCAGAAAGACATTGCTTCCGACATGATCGACCCGATCCCCTTGTGGCGGGTTGCGCTGCCGAACCGCCCCCTGACCGGACTGACCGTTCTGGTGGTCGAGGATTCGCGCTTTGCCAGCGAGGCGGTGCGGCTTTTGTGCCTGCGGTCGGGCGCGCGGATCAGGCGGGCCGACTGCCTGCGGTCCGCGCAGCGCCACTTGCAGACCTACCGCCCCGCGGTGGTGATCGTGGATCTGGGCCTGCCCGATGGGGACGGTGCCGGGCTGATCCGGCAGATTGCCACGACCGAGCCTCGGGTTCCGGTGCTGCTGGGTATTTCGGGCGATCCGGACCTGGCCGATGTGGCGCTGGCGGCGGGGGCGGACGGGTTCATGGCCAAGCCCATCGAAAGCCTGGCGGTGTTCCAGCAGATGATCCTTCAGGCGCTGCCGGCCGAAACGCGCGGCATCGGCCTGCGCATCCTTCCCGACGAGGTGATCCAGCCCGATGCTTCGGGCCTGCGCGACGACCTGGCCCATGTGGCCGAGATCCTGTCCAGCGCGCAGGATACGGCGGCGGTCGATTACATTGCCCATTTCCTGGCGGGTATCGCCCGGTCGGCCCATGACCCGGTGCTGGAGGCGGCGGCCACCGCCTTGGCGCGCGACCGCGATGCGGGCCACGGCCTCGCCAGCGACCTGGCGCGGATCAGCGGCCTTGTCCATGAACGGCTGGCGGCGGTCGCGGGGCTGTAAACCCCCGCGACAGGCCGGTCATTCCCTGGGCAGGACGCGCAGGCGCAATTCGCGCAACTGTTCGTTGGTGGGTTCCGACGGGGCGCCCATCATCAGATCCTCGGCCCGCTGGTTCATCGGGAACATGATGACCTGGCGGATGTTCGCCTCGTCGGCCAGCAGCATCACGATCCGGTCGATGCCGGCCGCGCAGCCGCCGTGCGGCGGCGCGCCATAGCGGAACGCCTTGACCATGCCGCCAAAGCGTTTTTCCACCTCGGACGCCGGATAGCCGGCCAGTTCAAAGGCCTTGAACATGATCTCGGGCTTGTGGTTGCGGATCGCGCCGGAAATCAGTTCATAGCCGTTGCAGGCAAGATCGTACTGGTATCCCTTCACCTGCAACGGATCGCCGTTCAACGCCTCCAAGCCCCCCTGCGGCATGGAAAACGGGTTGTGGCTGAAGTCGATCCTCCCGTCGTCGGTCTTTTCGTACATCGGAAAATCGACGATCCAGGCGAATTTGAACTGGTTCTCGTCGATCAGGCCCAATTCCCGGCCGATCTCGGTGCGGGCCCGGCCCGCGACAGCCTCGAACTGCTCGGGCTTGCCGCCGAGGAAGAAGACGGCATCGCCCTCGCCCAGGCCAAGCTGGGTGCGGATGGCTTCGGTTTTTTCAGGGCCGAGGGCCTTGGCGATGGGGCCTGCGGCTTCAAGCCGAGTATATGCAAAGCACCTTTCTGCAAGAGACTTCGCCTCCAATTTGTCAAGCGCGTCGCCACTGGATGAAAGACGCTGAATCTTTGTAAGTGCTTCCTTCTGGGGTTCTGAAGTTCGGAAACTTTCGATTATTTGTTGACGAAGGTTTGCGGGAATATCGCCTTGCTCAATGCCTGCAACGAATTGCTCGTATTCAGAACTGCCTAGCCCTTCATCATTAGTTCCTGTTCTCCAGAAGATATACCCCATCCCCGGCAGCCCCTGCGCCTGGGCAAACGCGTTCATCCGATCCGCGAACTTGCGCGACCCGCCGCCCGGCGCGGGGATCGCGCGGATCTCGATCCCGTCCTGCTCCAGCAGCTTGGCGAAGATGCCGAAGCCAGATCCGCGGAAATGGTCGCTGACCACCTGCATCTCGATCGGGTTGCGCAGGTCGGGCTTGTCGGTGCCGTATTTCAACAGCGCCTCGGCATAGGGAATGCGCGGCCAGTCGGCATCGACCGGGCGGTGAGTCCCATCAGGCTTGGTGCCGAACTCCTCGAACACCCCCTGGATCACCGGCTGGATGGTGGCGAACACGTCCTCCTGTTCCACAAAGGACATCTCCATGTCCAGTTGATAGAAATCCGTGGGGCTGCGGTCGGCGCGCGGATCCTCGTCGCGAAAGCAGGGCGCGATCTGGAAATACCTGTCGAAGCCCGCGACCATGATCAACTGCTTGAACTGCTGGGGGGCCTGCGGCAGGGCATAGAACTTGCCCGGATGCAGGCGCGACGGCACCAGGAAATCGCGCGCGCCCTCCGGCGAGGATGCGGTGATGATCGGGGTCTGGAATTCGGTGAAACCCTGATCCCACATGCGGTTGCGGATCGACCGGATCACCCTGGACCGCAGCATGATGTTGTCGTGCAGGCTTTCGCGGCGCAGGTCGAGGAAGCGATAGGCCAGCCGGGTTTCCTCGGGGTATTCCTGGTCACCGAAGACCGGCAGCGGCAGTTCGTCCGCGGGGCCCAGCACCTCGATCTCGGTCGCATAGACCTCGATCTCGCCGGTGGGCAGTTTCGCATTCACCAGCGACGCGTCGCGCAGTTTCACCCGGCCGTCGATGCGCACCACGGTTTCGGCGCGCAACCGGTCCATGGCGGCAAAGGCGGGGCTGTCGCTGTCGGCCAGCACCTGCGTCATGCCGTAATGGTCGCGCAGGTCCACGAACAGCACGCCGCCGTGGTCGCGGACCCGGTGAACCCAGCCCGACAGGCGGACGGTTTCACCCGCATGGGCGGCGGTCAGGTCGCCGCAGGTATGGCTGCGATAGGCGTGCATGGTGGTTCCCCGAATAATCCGCCGTGCATCAAGCGCGGCGGGGACGGGAAGTCAACCGGTTCAAAAGGGCCGCACCACGTTGCCGGTATAGAAATAGGCGCCCATGCCCACGGTGAACAGCAGGTTCCCGGTCAGCGCATGCAGCAGCCAGGCGGCGGGAAAGCCGAAGCGCAGATAGGCGCGCGCAAAGATCCAGCCGCCCACAAAGGTCAGAACCGCCACGACCCAGGACCAGTACATCAGATGCGCAAAGGAAAAGATCGTGGCGTTCAGGGCGATGGCCCCCTGCCCTGCCGGCATCAGGGGGGCGTAGCGGTGAAAGAACAGCGGCCGAAAGATCAGTTCCTGCGGCAATGCCGACAGGATCGGATAGAACACCCAGATCACCGGCAGCATCCCCGACCGCAGCAGGGCGAACAGCCGTTCGGGATGGGTGACGGACAGGATCGCCACGCCCGCCAGCACGGTCAGGACGGACAGGGCCAGAACCTCGCGCCAGGGCATCCTGCTCCACCCCCGGACCAGGGACCGGAAGCCGAATCCGCCGGTGCGCCACAGCAGCAACAGGCCGATCCCCGAAAAGACCGCCAGCGCCTCGAACAGCAGATGACCGGGCATGAACAGCGCAATGGCCAGCGGTGCCCCGACATAGAGCGCCGCGAACTCGGCCCCCAGCCAGAACCGGGGCCTTACCGCGTCAGGCGGGCTTGCAGCCATCGCACCCAGTCCGCGCGCGACCCCGCAAAGGCGTTCAGGTCGGTGTTGCCCCGGATGCCCGGCACGATGCCGGTCCCGGTGTATTGCCAGAAGGCCCAGCGCTGTCCCGGATAGGGCACGCTTGGGTGGTTCGCCACCGACCGCAGCCAGAATTCCGCCCGCATGTCGCCCAGACGGTTGTCGCGATAGAAATCGACGGTGGTATAGATGATCGGCCGCTGGCCGTAATGGCGACCGACGATCTCCATGAAGATCGCGGCCTCGCGCTTAATCTCGTGCGGAGGGGGGCGGCGCGGGCAGGTCTGGGAATTGGTCCATTCCAGGTCGATCACCGGCGGCAGCGATCCGATCTCGCGCGGAACCTGCTGGATGAACCAGGCCGCCTGCTGGGCCCCCGTGCGGCAGAAATAGAAATAGTGATAAGCCCCGCGCGGGATGCGCGCGGCAGCCGCTTCGCGCCAATAGCGTTGAAAGCCGGGATCGTAGTGATCGCCGCCCTCGGTCGCCTTGATGAAGGCAAAGCTGATCCCGGCGTTGCGGACCCGTTCCCAGTCGATGTCGCCCTGCCAGCGCGACACGTCGATGCCATGGACCTCATGCCCATAGGGACCGCGCCCGTTCCAGGAATGGGGCGCCGAATCGCCCAGTTGCGCATTCGCGCCCGGCCCCGGCGCCGGTGCCGGTCGATATCCGCCCCGTTCGGGGGTGCGGGAACAGGCAACCGCCAGCACCAGCATCAGCCCCAGAAGTATCCCGTTGATCGTCCGCATCCTGCCCCTCGGCCTGCTCGCGGCATTTGACATGCCCTTTGGCGGCTTATGGCAAGGCTTTCGGGAAAAGTCACCCGGATGCGGCGATCACGAGGCTGTCAACACCTTGCTGGCCGGCTGGGCCTTACTGGCTGGCAGGCGGGGCGTCCTGTGCCGCCGGGGGCACATCGGCGGTTTCCGGGGCGGCTTCGGTTCCGCGGACGGACTCGGATGCCGGCTCGGGCAGCCCCTCGGGCGATACCACAGGCGGGGCCGTTCCGTCGGTGCCCTCGGCTGTCGTGGTGGGGGTGCCCGCCGGCGGCGGGGTGGTGGCCAACCCGTCATTCTGTTCGTCCACGCCGGGACGAAAGACCACAAAGGCCAGGAACGCCACCAGCAGGGCCACGGCGATCGCGATAAGGGCCGGACGATGGCGGCTGGCCGAGCGACCGACGTCGTTGCTGTTATGGGACATGGCATTCTCCTGAAAACATGTGGCGGATCAACGAACCGCCCCCGTATCAGTTCCGGTCCGGAACCAGCTTTCCGGGGTTCAGGATGTCATGGGGATCAAGCGCGGCCTTGATCTGGCCCATCAGGTGCCACCCCTCGCCATGTTCGGCCGCCATCAATCCCCGCTTGCCGATCCCGATGCCATGTTCGCCCGTGATGGTGCCGCCCACCGCCAGGGCCCGTTCGGCCATGCGGGTGGCAATGCGCTTGGCGGCGGCGATCTCGTCCGGGTTGCCCGGATCGACCAGCAGGAGGGAATGGAAATTGCCGTCGCCGACATGGCCCAGGATGGGACCGATCAGGCCCTCGGCGGCGATGTCGTCGGCGGCGGCCTGAACGGCGGCGGGCAGATGCGACATGGGGACGCAGACATCGGTGACCAGCCCCGAAGCCCCGGGCCTCAGCGCCAGGCAGGCGTGATAGGCGCCATGCCGCATCCGCCACAGCCGGGCGCGGTCTTCGGGCAGGGCGGCCCAGTCAAACCCCTGGGCGCCGAATTCCGCCGCGATCTCGCCGAACCGCGCGGCATCCTCGCGCACCGCGCCGGGGCTGCCGTGAAACTCGACCATCAGATGCGGCCGCTCGGCCATGGCGCTGCCGGAATGCAGGTTGAAGGCCCGGGCGGCGGCGGCATCGACGAATTCGATCCGCGCCATGGGGATGCCCGACTGCATGGTCGCGCTGACGCATTCGACGGCATGATCCAGGCTGTCGAAGGCGCAGACGGCGGCGGCAACATCCTCGGGCTGGCCCTGCAGCCGCAGGGTCAGTTCCGTGATGACGCCCAGCGTGCCTTCGGACCCGACGAACAGCCCGGTCAGGTCGTATCCGGCGCTGGATTTCGCGGCCCGCGTGCCGGTGCGGATGATCCGCCCGTCGGCCAGCACAACCTGCAGGGCCAGCACGTTGTCGCGCATGGTGCCGTATCGCACCGCCGTTGTGCCGCTGGCCCGCGTCGCGGCCATGCCGCCCAGTGACGCATTGGCCCCCGGATCGACGGGAAAGAACAGCCCCGTCGCGCGCAGTTCGGTGTTCAGCGCCTCGCGCGTGACGCCGGGCTGCACGGTCGCCTGCATGTCGCCCGCGCGGATGTCCAGGACCCGGTTCATGCGCGACAGATCCAGCGACAGCCCGCCCCGCACCGGCAGCGCATGACCTTCTAGCGAGGTTCCCGTGCCCCAGGCCACCACCGGCACGCGCGCGTCATTGCAGGCCGACAGGATCGCCGCGACCTCTTCAGCCGTTTCAGGCCAGGCCACGGCATCCGGCAGGCCCGAGCGATGAAAGCTTTCGGACTGCGCATGGTGGCCGCGATCCGCCGCCGTCAGCGACAAACGTGTTTCCAGGATGCCACGCAGGCCAAAGGAAAGGGCGTCGGGCAGGCTCATGGATGTTTCTCCGGTTGCATTCCGCAGGTTAGCTTGCGCATGAACCTTGGCAAACCCTATCGCGTTCTGTCATGAAAGCCACGCAAAAGCGCCATACGGTCGCCCCAGACTTCGGATCTCCAGGATTTCTTGATGGATAACCTCCGGATTTCACCGCTCTATCCCGCCGCCCCGCGTCTGGGCCGCAACGCCCTGCCTGACGGTCTGAGCGCCGAACGGCGGGCCACGGCGGACCATGCCTATGCCACCCTTGTCACCAATCCCGACTATCTTCCGGGGGCCGAGGCCCTGTTGCGGTCCCTGAAGCTGACCGGGACGCGGGCCGATCTGGTGGTCATGCATCGCGGACTTGGGCCTGCCCATCTGGCCCGGCTGCGCGCCCATGGCGCAAGGCTGATCCAGGCCGACCTGCTGCCCACGAGCGAAGGGTTCGACCGCCTGCACGCCCGCGATGCCCTGCACGCCCGCGCGGCCTTCACCCGCGGCGGCAAGCCCGACTTCCACACGCCCCTGGACAATTTCGTCAAGCTGCGCCTGTGGCAACTGGATTATGACCGCTGCGTGTTCATCGACGCCGATGCCGTGGTGTTGCGGCCGGTGGAAAAGCTGTTCGGCCTGCCCGAATTCTGCGCCGCGCCCAATGTCTATGACGGTCTGGACGGCTTCCACCGCATGAATTCGGGCGTTTTCACCGCCCGTCCCGCCATCCGCACCTTCAACGCCATGCTGGCGCATCTGGACCGGCCGGGGATCTTCTGGCGGCGCACCGACCAGACCTTTCTTCAGGACTATTTCCCCGACTGGCAGGGCCTGTCGATCCATCACAACATGCTGCAATACGTCTGGATCAACATGCCGGAACTGTGGAGCTGGGAAGATATCCGCATTCTGCATTTCCAGTACGAAAAGCCGTGGCAGGATCATGGCAAGGCCCACCTGCTGCGCCCGCTGATCGAATTGTGGCGCGCCATCGCCGAAGGCCAGCCGGTTCCCGACCTTGCGGCGCAGGCCCGCCCGGCGGCCTGATGCGAATCGCGCTGACAGGCGCCTCGGGCATCGTCGGCGGGTTTGTCCTGCGCGCGGCACGGGGGGCGGGGCATTCGGTGACCCGGCTGGACCGCCAGACCGGCTTTTGTCTGGGCGACGCCCCCGACCTGTCGGGACATGACGCCCTGATCCATTGCGCCTTTGCCCATGCGCCGGGTCGCTATCGCGGGGGCGAGGGCGACGATCCCGACGGCTTTCTGCACCTGAACCGCGAGGGCACGGCCCGGCTGTTCAAGGCGGCCGTCCGGGACGGTGTGGGCCGGATCGTGTTTCTGTCGTCGCGCGCGGTTCATGACGGCTATCCTCCGGGCACGGACCTGCCTGACGATCTGCCTGCGCGGCCGGTCAACCTGTATGGCCGGGTCAAGGCCGAGTCCGAGGCGCATCTTGCCAGCCTTTCCATCAGGGGCAGCGCCGTCCGGGCAACCGGGGTTTACGGCCGGCCCGAGAAATGGCGCGCCCTGTTCGACGATTATCGTGCGGGCCGCCCTGTCCTGTCCCGCATCGCGACCGAGGTCCACGGCGACGACCTTGCCGCCGCGATCCTGCTGCTGCTGCAACACCCGGAGCCGCCCGCCCAGGTCAATTGCAGCGACCTGATCCTCGACCGGCACGACCTGCTGGCCGAGGTTCGGTCACTGACCGGCTGCCCGCATCCCCTGCCGGCCCGTGCGGATCTGGCAGCCTTGCGCATCCCGCGCTGCGACCGGCTGCGCGCGCTTGGCTGGCGGCCCGGCGGCATGGCAAGGCTGCGCGCAACCCTGCCCCTGCTTCTTCACTGAAAATATCCGGGCGCCGATGCGGCTCTGGACCCCAGGGGACGCGTCAGGCGCGCCGGGCCATGCCCAGCACCCGCGCCCGCTTGCGCGGATCGGCGTCGAACAGGGCCGCCAGTTGTTCGGTGATCGCTCCGGCCAACTGATCGGCATCGGTGATGGTGACAGCGTGCTGGTAATACCGCGTCACATCGTGGCCGATGCCGATCGCCAGCAGTTCGACCATGCGCCGCTTCTCGACCATGGCGATCACGTCGCGCAGGTGCTTTTCCAGATAGTTCGCCGGATTGACCGAAAGGGTCGAATCGTCCACCGGCGCCCCGTCGGAGATCACCATCAGGATCTTGCGCGCCTCGGTGCGCCGCACCAGCCGCCGATGCGCCCATTCCAGAGCCTCGCCGTCGATGTTTTCCTTGAGCAGGCCCTCCTTCATCATCAGCCCCAGGTTCGGGCGCACCCGCCGCCAGGGGGCATCGGCCGGCTTGTAGATGATGTGGCGCAGGTCGTTCAGGCGTCCCGGCTGCGCGGGCCGGCCCGCCTGCAACCAGGCCTCGCGCGACTGGCCGCCCTTCCATGCGCGCGTGGTGAAGCCCAGAATCTCCACCTTGACGCTGCACCGTTCCAGCGTGCGGGCCAGAACGTCGGCGCAGATCGCCGCGATGGAAATCGGCCGGCCCCGCATCGACCCCGAATTGTCGATCAGCAGCGTCACCACCGTGTCGCGAAATTCGGTGTCCTTTTCGATCTTGAAGGACAGGGGCGTCGTCGGATTGGCCACCACGCGCGCCAGGCGGCCGGCGTCCAGCACGCCCTCCTCCTTGTCGAACTCCCAACTGCGGTTCTGCTGGGCCTGCAACCGGCGCTGCAACTTGTTGGCCAGGCGGCTGACCGCGCCGCGGAGGGGTTCGAGCTGCTTGTCCAGATAAGCCCGCAGCCGTTCCAGTTCGGCAGGCTCGGCCAGATCCTCGGCCCGGATCTCCTCATCCCAGCCTTGGGAAAAAACCCTGTAGTCGGCGCTTGCATCGCTGACGGGGGGCGGCAGGTCGGGCGGCGTGTCCGCCTCGGACATCTCGGCCTCGTCGGCGGCCTCATCGTCGGACTGGTCGTCCATGCTGACCTGGGCCTGACGCTCGTCCTGCTGCTGTTCCTGCGACCGTTCGGCAGATGCGTCCGAATCCTCGCTGTCGTCCTGGTCGCGGGACTGGTTGTCGCCCGCCTCCTCGTCCTGTTCGGCGTTCTCGTCAGCGTCATCCTCATCCGGCAGGTCGGGATCGTCGCCAAGCTGGTCGCCATAACCCAGATCGCTGATGACCTGGCGCGACAGGCGCGCAAAGGCCGCCTGATCCCCCAGCACCTCGTCAACGTGGGACAGCGACCCGCCTGCCTGCTGTTCGACAAAGGGCCGCCACAGGTCGGCCACATGCTGCGCCCCGGCAGGCAGGGCCCGGCCCGTTGCCGCCTGCCGCAGGATGTATCCGGCGGCGACCGCAAGGGGTGCATCGGCGGGGGCCTTGATCTGGCCATAGCCCTTTTTGTCCGCATCCGCCCCGATGCGGGCGTCGATGTTCGACAGCGCCCCCGGCATGTCGCGCGCGCCCAGGGCCTCGCATCGGGCCGTTTCCATCGCCTCGTACAACTCGCGCGCCATGGGACCGGCGGGGGCGAAGCGGGCGTGGGTTGCGGCGTCGTGGTGGCGCATCCGCATCGCCAGGGCATCAGCGGTGCCGCGGGCCTGCAACACCTCGTCGCGGCCCATCCGGCGGCTGACCTGCGGCAGGCGCATTGTATCGCCCGCCACGCCCGAGGGATCGGCGCTGAAGGTGACGTTCAGATCGCGGTCGTCGGCCAGGGCGCGCGTCGCCTCGGACAGGGCCTTCTTGAAGGGATCGGCAGGATTGTCGGACTTCTTCATGGTTCCTGATAGACCACCGCCGGATCGGTCAGGCAAGGGCCGTTGTGCGAAAACGCGCAGTGGCCTGTGCGCCGCGGCGATGGATCTTTTGCCCATCCGGCCCGAAAATGCCGCTAGGATGGCCTGAATGAACCCCCAAAGGATATCTCCATGACCAAGCCCCGCATTGGCGTCATCATCAGTTCCACCCGCGACAGCCGCTTTGCCGACAAGCCTGCCGGTTGGCTGATGGACAAGGTCGCCGACCATGCCGAACTCGACTTCGAGCTGATCGACCTCAGGAACCAGGATCTGCCGTTCTTCAACGAACCGGCGTCGAACCTGTGGATGCCGTCAAGCGATCCGCGCGCGGTGGCCTGGCAGGAAAAGCTGGCCGGGTTCGACGGGTTCGTGTTCGTGGTGGCCGAATACAACCGGTCCATCACCGGGGCGCTCAAGAACGCCCTGGATCAGGCCTACAAGGAATGGAACCGCAAGCCGTTCGGCGCGCTGGCCTATGGCAGCATGGGGGGCGCGCGGGCGCTGGAGCATCTGCGCCTGATCGGGATCGAGCTTCAGATGGTGCCGCTGCGCAATGCCGTGCATATCGGCGCGGGCGATTTCTTCAAGGTCTCGCCGCTGGGCTCCGATGCCCCCATGTCCGAGATCGAAGGCAATCTGGAAGGATCGTTGAAGGCGATGCTGGAGGAACTGGCCTGGTGGGCCAAGACGCTGCAAACCGCCCGCGGCTGATCGTCGTCGGAAACCCTTGGCAAGGCAGGGGCAGCGCCGCATCCGGCGCTGCCTTTTCCGGGTATCAGAAGCGGTCCAGATAAGTGTCGATGGCGGCCGCGACCTCGCGGCGGATCACCGCGCGGAGATTGGCGGAAAACCGTTCGCCCAGTTCTCCATTCAGTTCGTCCTGCACCATGTCCCGCAGCAGGTCGCGGATTGACTGCTCCTCATCCCGCGCATCGGCCTGCGCCAGCATTTCGGCGTCAAAGGCCGCAGCCTCGGCGGCAAGCCGGGCCACGGGATCGGACGACGCGTCCAGCGGCGAGGCCCAGCCCGACAGGCGCTGATCCGCCGTCCCGCAAGCCGTCCCGACCGCCTGGACAGGCTCGTCAAGCTCGGGACGCATCCGCGCCTTCCAGTCAAAGGCTTCGGCAAAATCGTCGGAATCTTCCTCGGCCGGCGATGCCATCGTCTTTTCAAAGGCATCGGCAGGCTTGGCCGCCACAGCCTGAGGCTCGACCGGTTCGGGGCGCAGCCAGGCGCGCCAGCCGGATGGTTTCTGCGCTGCTGTATCGTCGACCCGGCGTTCGGCGCTCACACGCAGGGGCGCAATCTCGGCTGCGGGAACGGGTGCTGCGGGGGCCGGTGCCGCGACCTTGGGGCCAGGACGCAGGATGAAATGTGGAATGGCAGGCCGGATTTCGGGATCGGCGATCACAGGCGCGGGCGTCGGACGCGCGTTGGTTTCCACCATCTGCCGTGCCAAGGCCGCGTTGCCGCCATGGCGACGGGCCAGGAATTCGCCCGCGTCGTCCGGGATCACCTCTGCAAGCCCGGACGTGCGTTCCGACCGGACCCGGTCGCGCGCATGGCTCAGGGCGTCGTCATCGGCGATCATGCGGCGGATGGCGGACAGGACGTCGCCGATATCCTCGGACAAACGGGCGGCATTCTGCGACATCTGCGGGTCAGCCATGGATGCCCCCGCGGATCGACGGATCAGTTGCGGCCGATTGCCCGAAGCACGCGGTCGAGGCTTTCGCCCTGCTGGCTGGTGTAAGGCGCGTCACGCACGGCGTTGTAGTACTGCGAAGGGTCATATGTCGGAATCCCCAGGTTCAGGTGTTCTACCGTCAGACGACCCATAGCAGCCAGAAGTTGATAATGTGCTAATTGCAGGCTGGCTTCCGCCGTGATCTTGTCGGCCCGCGCCTCGAGCAAGGACTGTTCGGCGTCCAGAACGTCCAGCGTCGTGCGCGCGCCCAGCGACGCTTCCTCGCGCACGCCCTCGTAGGCCTGCTGCGCGGCGTCGATCTGTTGGTCGATGGCCCCGATCTGGGCACGGGCCACGCCGATATTGGCCCATGATTCGCCCACAAGCTGGCTGATCTGGCGCGACACATTCAAAAGGCCGGCGCGGGCCTGGTCACGCTGTGCCATGGCGCGGCGATGCGCCGAGGGCAGGCGCCCCCCCGAATACAGCGTCTGATTCAGCCGCAACCCGACCGAGGCGCTGTTGCGGTTGTCGTATTCCCCCGTCAGTTGCTGGGGACTGCGCGTCACACCTGCGGTGAGATTGCCCGTCAGCGACGGGTTGCGTTCCGCCGCAGCCGCTGCGACGCCCAGTTCGGCCGCCGCCGCCTGGCGTTGCGCCTGCGCGATCAGCGGATGATTGCGCTGCGCGATGGCGCGCGCCTCATCGACCGATCCCGGCAGGCGGGGCAGCGGCGGGGGCGCGTCCAGGCGTTCGGGGAAACGGCCTGTCACCGCCAGATAGGCTTCGCGCGCGATCTCGAGATCGCCCTGGGCTGAGGCCAGCGACGCCTGTGTCGCCGCCAGTTGCGCATCGGCCAGGGCTACGTCGGTCACGGTGATCTCGCCCACGTCGAAGCGGTCCTGGGCCGCCTGCCGTTCCCGACCCAGCACCTCGACCGAGTTCTGTTGCAAGGCCACGCGCTCGGTCGCCTGGCGGATGTCGAAAAAGGCGACGGTGGATGCCAGCAGGATGTCCTGTTCAACCGCAACAAGACCCTGGCGGGTGGCCAGGACCTGTTCCTTGGCCGCGTCGATGGCCAGTTGCGACCGGCCCCAGTCGTAAAGCAGCATCTGCGCGCCGATCTGAAGGGTGGTCGAACGCGCCGTGTTATAGTCCGACAGCCCCTCGGTGCGGCTGACGGTGTGGCTGGCGGTCCAGTCGATCACCGGGCGCAGCGCGGCGATGGCGGTGGCCACGTCCTCATCTGCGGCGCGCAGGACGGCGCGGTTCTGTTCGACCAGCGCGGAATGGCGATAGGCCGCCACCATGGTATCGGCCAGGGATTCAGCGCGGGCCGTGCCGCCGATCACCGTCAGAACAACGGCCGCAATTCCGGCCAGGCGACGTTTTCCGATCATAGCGCAAACCTCCGTTGACGCTTTAACCCCGGCAGCAGCGGCGCCAGCGCGTTGAAGCCATAGCGCCAGTTGACGCGGCCGTGGATGCAATGCCCGACGCGCACCACGCCCAGCGCCCCTTCCAGGAACGGCGCGACGATCCGGCCCCCGTCCTTGAGCTGGCCCAGGATCGCGGGCGGCATCTCCTCGACCCCGCCGTTGACCAGGATGGCGTCATAGGGCCCCTGCTCCGGAGCCCCTTCGGACAGGGGGGCGTTCAGGACGGCAACGTTGAAGACGCCCGCCTCTGACAGGCGGCGCTCGGCCTCGGCGGCCATGTCGGGGTTGTCCTCGATGGCGACGACCGCTTGGACCAGGCGCGCCAGAACGGCCGAGGAATAGCCATAGCCGCAGCCCAGATCCAGAACCAGGTCGTCCGGCTGGGGGTCCAGCAGGTCCACCATCTTGCCCAGGGTGCGCGGCTCCAGCAGGACGCGGCCGCCGCCCAGATCGAGGTTCTCGCCCGAATAGGCCACGGTCCTGAGCGCGGCCGGCAGGTAATCCTCCATGGGGACGGCCAGCATCGCCTCGATCAGGGGAAACCGGGTGACGTCGTTGGGGCGAACCTGCGTGTCCACCATCATGGTGCGCCGCGCGGCAAAGTCGGTCATGTCCGGGAACCTCTGCAAGCCGTTTGGGGCTTATTCGCACGATTTCCCCTGCTGGGCAACGCCGCACGTCCCGTCTTGCGCCCCGCCCGCCGATCCATTATGCCATCCGGACCCTTGGCAACGGCGGGTTGGCGGAGAGGTTACGCAGCGGATTGCAAATCCGTGAAGACCGGTTCGATTCCGGTACCCGCCTCCAGGGGGTCTTGCACGATCTAGCCAGCTACAGGTCCAGCGCCTGCTGGCGGGTGGCGTCCTCCTCCTTGGCAGGCTTGCGAAAGGTATCGGCGCGGGCCAGCGGGATCTGCACGGCCCGGTCGCGCAAAGCTATGGCCTGTTCGATGGTGACGATCTGGATGCGGGGAACCGCGATGGTGGTGCCCGGCAGGGTGTATTGCCCGGCGCCAGCGGCCTCGGTCAGCATGGGACGCGACGGATCAGACAGGGTCAGGAACACGCCGATCGGGGCGCCCTCGCGTTCGATCACGCCACGCAGGTCGCGGATCATCGGATCGCAACCTGTGCTCTTGACCGAGATGATCCGCCTTTGTCGCCGCGGAAACATGAGAAATGAATTTCGGCCGATTTGGTTGACGGCACGACTCCGATGGATCATCTATCCTTTATGAGATCGCGTTCTGTATGCCGCGGAGGTTTCTTGTGGACGACGATAGCGTCATTGGCGCCTTCGGGGAAGAAGATGCTGCTCGCCTGACCGGGCTTTCAGTCGGGCAATTGCGCAGTTGGGACCGGTCTGGCTTTTTGCATCCTAGCTATGCTGCCGAGAACAGGCGTCTTCCCTTCAGCCGGATTTATTCGTTCCGTGACATCGTGTCCTTGCGTGTACTTGGGGAACTTAGAAACAAACACATGGTGTCCATGCAGCACCTGAAAAAGGTGTCGCATAAACTCTCTGGTTTTGGCGACTCCAAATGGACTGCGACGACCCTCTATGTCTTGGGAAAGCGCGTGGTGTTCATCGATCCTCGAACTAACGAGCGCAAGGAGATCGTCAGCGGACAGCGGGTTCTGGACATTCCGCTGAGAATTGCGATCTCTGATGCCCGTTCCGCTATACGATCGCTTAACGAGCGCGAGCAGGGCGAAAAAGGAAAGATCGTTCATGCCAGGTTCGTGTTGCAGAACGAGCCTGTTTTTGCCGGAACCAGGGTTCCAGTAGCTGCTGTGAAGCGCTATCTCGACGCTGGCTTTTCAGCCGCTGAAATAATCAAAGAGTTTCCGGTTCTGACCTTGGATGACATTGAGGCTGCCAAAGCTTGGTCAGACAAGGCCGCTGCCTGAATGGCCAAGCGCCTGGTTCTGTCTTTCTTGACGGACGCCAATGTACCCGACTCAGTCGGCAATGCCTTGATAGAAGCGGGTCACGATGTTGTCCGCGTTCGTGATATCATGGCTGCCGATGCTCCAGATCCAGTCGTTGCAGAGGCGGCAATGCGTGCGAAGCGCATTTTGGTGAGTTGGGATCGCGACTTCAACCAGCAGCGATTCAGAAAAGAACGCTTTGCACAACTTAGCCGGATCGGCTTCTCATGCCCAGAAGAAGAAGGCGCTAGGAGGCTGAGGATTGTCATGGACATGATTGAGTTCACCGTCATCCGGGCTGATGGTTCGCCGATCACCATAACGATAGCCAAGGACAAGATATCCGTTACTTGCTGACCCCGAACCTTCCCGTGTACGCCGACTGGTCGTCCGCGGGGCTACGGAACAGCACGTTGTAGCTGGCGTTGGAATTGAACGGCGGGTCCAGATAGATCAGGTCCACGCTGCTGTCGGTGATGTGGTCGCGCAGCACCCGCAGGTTGTCGCCATAATAAAGATGGTTTGTCACGCCCCCGCCCCCGTTGCATCGGGTCTTGATGCCCGATCAATCGTGAACATCAGGTTAGCGCAGGCTGGCGCGCGCGCAAGACGATGCGGGGGGCAGGGGCGTTTGTCCGGATGGAAACCTGGCAGGGGTTGGGGGACTCGAACCCACGACCCTCGGTTTTGGAGACCGATGCTCTACCAACTGAGCTAAACCCCTGCGGTGAAGGGGTGATAGGGTCTGCCGCCCGCCCCGTCAAGCCGGGAAACGCCGGTCAGGCCCGCCGTCAGAACCGCCAGGACATGCGCAGATGCACAAGCTCCATCCGGAGGTCGGGGTCCAGAAGGCCAAGCCTGCTCATCCGCGCGTCCTCGAATTCCTGGATGGTGTATTCGATCCCCAGGGTCAGCCGGTCCGTCGCCTTCCAGTCGGTGCCCATGCCGAAGACCGGAGCCGTTTCCAGCAGGCCGTCGCCCGACAGGCGCGCCGCGCCGATCACCAGATAGGGCTGAAAGCGGCCCAGATCCACGCCCGCCCTGCCCTTGAGTCGCGCCAGATCGCCGCTGGTGCCCAGGAACCGGCCGAAGTCGGCTTCGATCCCCAGAACATAGGGGCCGAAATCGGTGGCGAAGCCTGCATGAATCCCCAGCGCATGGGTATCGGCGGATGGAACGGTCCGGCCCTGATAGGTCAGGATATTGTCGGTCCGGCCGATCTGCACCCCGGCATGAAAGCCGCCCCAGTCGGACGCATCGGCTGGCGCAGGCAGGGGCGCGGGCATCGTCGGCTCGGCGGCAAGGACGGGTGCCGCAGCCACGGCGCCCAGAACAAGAAGGACATGTTTCAAGGCATTCTCCCAAGGGCCAAAGGCATCGACCCCTTGTTAGGGCAAAATAGTTAGGAAGAGGTTGCGACGGACCCCGATTTCCACCCCCTGCTGCAAGCGGCGTGGTAAGGGGTCACGCGACGGCGTCGTCCGTCAGGAACCCGCCCGATTGACGCGCCCAGAGCCGGGCATACAGCCCGCCGCGCGCCAGCAGATCGGCGTGGCGGCCCTGTTCCACGATGCGGCCCTCGTCCATCACGATCAGCCGGTCCATGGCGGCGATGGTGGACAGGCGATGGGCGATGGCAATCACCGTCTTGCCCGCCATCAGCACGTCCAGGCGCGACTGGATCGCGGCCTCGGCCTCGCTGTCCAGGGCACTTGTCGCCTCGTCCAGGATCAGGATCGGTGCATCCTTCAGCGCCACGCGGGCAATGGCAATGCGCTGACGCTGCCCGCCCGACAGCTTCACGCCGCGTTCGCCGACATGGGCGTCCAGCCCCCGGCGGCCCTGACTGTCGGACAGCATCGGCACGAAATCCTGCGCCTCGGCCATGCGCAGGGCTGCTGCGATCTGCGCCTCGGTCGCGTCGGGGCGTCCATAGGCGACATTGTCGCGGACCGACCGATGCAAAAGCGAACTGTCCTGCGTCACCACCCCGATGGCCGCGCGCAGGCTGTCCTGGGTGACGCGGGCGATGTCCTGGCCGTCGATGGTGATGCGGCCCCCTTCGATGTCGTGGAACCGCAACAGCAGGTTGATCAGGGTCGATTTGCCCGCCCCCGACCGGCCCACCAGCCCGACCCGTTCGCCCGGCGCCACATGCAGGGTCAGGTCGTCCAGCACCGCCATGGGCCGCGCGCCCTCGACACCCCGATAGCGGAAGGTGACGTTGTCGAACCGGACCGCGCCGGGGCCGCGGACCAGGGGCCTGGCATCGGGGGCGTCGCGCACCTCGCGCGGCAGGGCCAGGCTGGCGATGCCGTCGCGCACGGTGCCGATGTTTTCGAACAGGGCGGCGAATTCCCACATGATCCAGTGCGACATGCTGTTCAGCCGCAAGGCCAGGGGCACGGCCACCGCGATGGCGCCCACCTCGACCAGGCCAACGGACCAGAGCCACAGCCCGACGCCCGAGACGGATGCGATCAGGGCCACGTTGATGGTGTTCAGCGCAATGTCCTGGATGCTGGCCAGCCGCATCTGGCGGTAAACGGTCTGCAGAAAGGCGTCCATCCCGTCGCGCATCCAGTCCTCTTCGCGCGAGGAATGCGAGAACAGCTTGACGGTGGCGATGTTGGTATAGCTGTCCACCACGCGGCCCGTCATGCCCGCCCGCGCATCGGCCTGGGCCTGCGCGATCCGCCCCAGCCGGGGAATGAGGATATAGAGCATCCCCCCATAGGCGGCGACCCAGGCCAGAAAGGGCAGCGCCAGCCGCCAGTCCTGTCCGGCCGCCAGAACCAGCGCGCCCAGGAAATAGATCACGACATAGGTGCCCACGTCCGTCACCTTCATCGCCACCTCGCGCACGGCAAGCGCGGTCTGCATCAGCCGCTGGGCAATGCGGCCCGCGAATTCGTCCTGGAAATAGCCGACCGACTGGCGCAGCAGGTATCGGTGCGCGCGCCAGCGGATGCGCTGCGGGAAATTGCCCATCAGCCCCTGATACATCACCAGCGACCCCAGCAGGTTCAGCGCCGGCAGAACCGCCAGCAGCACCAGCGCCATGAAGGCCAGCCGCCCGCCCTGTTCGTCCCAGAACCGGTCGCGCGGGGTTTGCGACAACCGGTCAATCATCTCGCCCAGCCAGCCGAAAAGCATCACCTCGGTCGCGGCGATCAAGGACGAGACCACCGCCAGCAGCGCCAGCCACGGCAATGCCCCCCGGCTGTAATGCAGCACAAAGCGAATCAGCGTCCGCGGCGGCATGTCGGGCGCCTCTGGCGGATAGGGGTCTATGCGTCGTTCGAACCACGCAAACATGGGAAACACCGGGTTGTGGCGGACAGCGCGCCTTGGCCAGGCAGCGCTGGACCACGGCGGGTCCGGTGTCAAGGCGCAGGGTCGCCGCAGGTTCCGTGCAGGCGGGCGGAACGATGCGACGGCAGCGACGTTTCAGCCGTCACACAGCCTGTCACCCGAAAGGACGCGCATCATGGCCATCAAGAACCTTGAAGACCTGTATATTCATCAGTTGAAGGACCTGTACTCGGCCTGCAAGCAGTCCATGTCGGTCGTCACCGAAATGGGCCGCGCCGCCAAATCGCGCGAATTGTCCGAAGCCCTGATCGCCGGCAACCAGGGCATCTCGCGCGGGATGGAGATCCTGGCCGAGATTTGCAACAAGCACGACGCGGATCCTACCGGCGAACATTGCCGGGGCATGGAGGGCCTGGTGATCGAGGCGCGCAAGCATGCCATCGAGGAGGACTTCGGCGACGAGGATACCCAGGACGCCGCCATCATCACGCAATACCAGCGGCTGAGCCATTACGCGATCGCAGGCTATGGCTGCGTGCGGACCTTTGCGAACCGTCTGGGCCATGACGATGACGGGGCCCGGTTGCAGGAATGCCTGGACAACACACACAGCGGCGACGAACACATGACCAGGATTGCCGAAGGGGGCGTCAACCAGGCCGCGGTTGACGGCCAGTAAGGCAGCACGTCCGGGCTGTCGGAATGATCGCCCTGGCAAACCGCAGACGAAACAGGACGGGCATTTCCATGCCCGTCCTTTCCGTGTGAACCGGGCGCGGGCCTTTATACGTTGCCCGCAGCCATTTCCCTTGCGATATGATCCGCCTGCCGGATCGCCAGCGCCACGATGGTCAGCGTCGGGTTTTCCGCCGCCCCGGTGGTGAACTGGCTGCCGTCCGACACGAACAGGTTCGGCACGTCATGGGCCCGCCCGTTGCGATCCACCACGCCGTCCTCGGGACGTTCCGACATGCGGTTGGTGCCCAGGTTGTGCGTGGACGGATAGGGGGGCGTCGGCAGGGTGCGTGTGGCACCGACCGCCTTGTAGATGGCCTGACCCCGGTCATAGGCATGGTTGCGCATCGCCACGTCGTTGGGGTGGTCGCTGAAGTTCACATTGGCGACCTTCAGGCCGAACTTGTCCTCGGTGTCGGACAGGGTGACGCGATTGTCGGCCTGGGGCATGTCCTCACCCACGATCCACATGCCGGCCATGTTCTCATAGCTGTCCAGCGCCGTGGTGAATTCGCGGCCCCAGTTGCCGGGATCCAGGAAGGCCGCCATGAAGGGCAGGCCCAGGGACAGGGTTTCCAACTCGTACCCGCCGACGAACCCGCGCGACGGATCGTGCTTGGCCTCGTCGCGGATGATGCCCGCCATGGTCGTGCCGCGCCACATGCGCACAGGCTTTTCGAAGGTGCCATAGATCGACCCGGTGGTATGACGCATGTAGTTGCGCCCCACCTGGCCCGACTGGTTGGCAAGTCCGTCGGGGAACATGCTGCTGTGCGAATTCAGCAGCAGCCTGGGGCTTTCAAAGCTGTTTCCCGCAACCGCGACGATGCGCGCCTTCTGCATCTGAAGATTGCCGTCCTTGTCGAAGTATTCGACCCCCGTCACCTTGCCGGTGTCGTCGTGCAGGATGCGCGCGACATGCGCGTGGTCGCGCACCTCAAGGTTGCCGGTCGCCTCGCCGCGCGGGATGTCGGTATAGGCAGTGGACCACTTGGCGCCCCACTTGCAGCCCTGGAAGCAGAAGCCGGTCTGCTGGCAGGCCATGCGGTCGTCATAATCGGCGCTGTTGATCGCCATGTTGCCGGTATGGACATCCTTGTAGCCCAGCGCCAGGGCACCCTTTTCGAACACCTTGTAGTTGTTGCTGCCCGGCAGGCGGGCGCGGCCGCCGACGCCGGTCACGCCCAGCTTGGCCTCGGCCTTGTCGTACCATGGCGCCATCTCGGCGGCGTCGATCGGCCAGTCCAAAAGGCTCGCCCCATCGACCGCGCCATAGGTGGACAGCGCCTTCCATTCGTGATCCTGGAACCGCAGCGATGCGCCCGCCCAGTGGATGCTGGTGCCGCCCACCGCCTTGACGATCCAGGCGGGCAGCCCGCTGAAATCCTTGGCGACCCGCCAGTCGCCGCTGGTCGTGCGCGGATCGGTCCAGGCAAGCTGGCCGAAGCTGTCCCATTCGTCGTTAACGTAATCCTCGGGCAGATAGCGCCCGCCCGCCTCGAGGGCCACGACCTTGACGCCCTTTTGCGCCAGTTCGTTGGCCAGCACCCCGCCGCCCGCGCCAGTGCCCACGATGACGACCACGCTGTCGTCGGTCAGTTCGAATTTGGCTGCCTGTGCCATGATGGATGTCCCCCCTACAGCCAGTCGATGTCGTCGAAGCCGCGGTCGATGTAACCGCCCTGAGAGAATGACTCGCCCTCGTAGCCGAAGATCGGCCAGATGTCCTTCTGGTTATAAAGGCCCGTCACCAGCCCGCCCCGAACGGTCTGGAAAAAGGGCGTGTCCTCGATGCTGCGCAGGATCGCGACGCGGTCATCCTCCCACCCGGCGGACAGGTAGCTGTCGAAGCCGGCCTGTTTGGCGGCCTCGTCCAGCATGGCGATGCCTTCGGCCACCACGTCCTTCTGCTCGGGCGAGTCATAGGATTTGACCGCCACGGCATAGAATCGGTCGCCCACCCGGTCATGCGGATAGATGTCGCGCGCCATCTGCAACAGCGTCGCCATCTGGTGTTCGCTGACAGCCGTCACCTCGACCGCCCATGCGGCGTCGGGCGCGGCGATGAAGCCAGGCCCGGCGACCGCCAAGGCACCGGCCGCCACGGCGCGCGACAGCAGTGCACGACGGGTCAGGCCCTGCTTGCGTAATTGGGACATTCTCTCCTCCCTTACCTGTTCTTGCGCCGCCGGGGTCTCCCCTCCCCTGCTGCGCATCATGCGTAACGGCCGCCCCGCTGAATGACCTCGATCTGGTATCCATCAGGATCGGCAATGAAAAAGAACCGCGCGATCACCTCTCCGCCCGGCGCGAAATCGACCAGCTTGCGCGGGGCATGACCAAGATCGGTGATCCGGGCATGTTCGGCATCCACGTCATCGACCGTAAAGGCGACATGGCCATAGCCGTCGCCCAGGTCATAGGGCTCGGTCCGGCCCTTGTTGACGGTCAGCTCCAGCTCGACCTTGCTTTCGCCGTTGGACAGGTAGACCAGCGTGAAATGCGGGAAATCCAGCCGCTCGGCCACCTTCAGGCCAAAGCAGCGGTCATAGAATTCGACCGAACGCGCCTCGTCCAGAACGCGGATCATCGAGTGGACATATTTCGCCATGCCAAGCCCCTGTTGCCTTTTCTTCGCCTCAGGCTAGGGAATCACAGATGGGCGCGGGTAGTATCGGATTACTACAGCCGTCTTTTATTCGCCCCGCTACTCCGCGGCGATGGCCTGCGGCATCTGCTGGTCCTCGCCCAGATGGATGGTGCAGGCACAGCGCAGAAGCGACGTGAAATTGCGCGCCTCGCCATGCAGTTCCAGCACCTC
The DNA here is from genome assembly GCF_004310345.1 of Paracoccus subflavus. Taxonomy (GTDB): domain Bacteria; phylum Pseudomonadota; class Alphaproteobacteria; order Rhodobacterales; family Rhodobacteraceae; genus Paracoccus; species Paracoccus subflavus. The sequence goes on from NZ_SISK01000017.1 coordinate 31,808, forward strand.
GGCATGGAGTTTCGAGATGAAGGCGGGGGTCGAGACCCCCTCGCGCGCGGCGATGTCGTCCAGAATGTGCCAGAACGCCCGTTCCAGCCGGATCGAGGTCGATTGCCCGTTCAGCCGCAGCCGGCGGGTCACGGTTTCATAGCGGTCGGGGTGCTGCCCCGCGAAGATCTGGCACATCGGCTTGATCCGTCCTTGTTCGCGCCACCGATCTTGCGGCAGAACCCGATGCGGGTCAACGCGGCCTTTTGTCCAGCCGCCGGCCGCCTCAGGCCAGATGCCGGGCAAAGAACTCCAGCGTACGTCGCCAGGCCAGGTCCGCGGCCTCGGGGTCATGACGGGGGGTCGTGTCGTTGTGGAACCCGTGCTGCGTGCCGGGATAGACATGGGCCTGAAAGTCCTTGCCGTGCTGTCGCAACGCCTGCTCGTAGGCAGGCCAGCCCGCGTTCACCCGCTCGTCGGTTTCGGCGAAATGCAGCAGCAAGGGCGCGCGAATCTGCGGCACGTCCGCCGTATCGGGCTGGCGGCCATAAAAGGGCACCGACGCGGCCAGATCGGGATAAGCGACGGCCAGGGCGTTGCAGACCCCGCCGCCGTAGCAGAACCCAACCGCCCCCACCCGGCCGGTCGCATCCGGGTGATCGCGCAGATATTCGAACCCGGCAAAGAAATCCTCCATCAGCCTGGCGGGATCGAGACTGGCCTGCATCTCTCGACCCTGCTCGTCGGTGCCGGGATAGCCGCCCAGCGGGGTCAGCCCGTCGGGGCCAAAGGCCAGATATCCGGCCTTGCCCAGCCGCCGCACAACGTCCTGGATATAGGGGTTGAGGCCCCGGTTCTCGTGCACGACCAGGACCGCGGGCAGCTTGTCCCCCGCATCTGCAGGACGCGCCATCAGCCCCTCGATGCGGCCATGCCCTTGCGGGCTGTCATAGCTGGCGGTTTGCGTGCGGATGGCGGGGTCGTCCGGGTCGACCTGCCGGGCCAAGGCATAGTTCGGTTGCAATGCCTCAAGGATCATGGCGCCGGTGACACCGGCCGCGGCATATTGCCCGGCCTGGCGCAGGAAATCCCGCTTGCTGAGCGCGCCGTGGACGTATCCGTCGAAGATTTCCAGAATGCGCGGATCGAAATCGGCAGCGCGCCTGCGCCCGTCATGTGACATTGAAGGACCTCCGAAGGGATGGTTCATCCTAGCCTTGCACTGGATGCCGTGGTGGTCACGACGACGTGATCCCCCCCGACGAAAGGCCGCCCTTTTGGGGCGGCCCTGTGTGTTGTTGCGAGGGTGGCGCGGGGTTTGGCCCCGCCCCGTCCTTACTTGAGGATCTTGCTGACCACGCCGGCGCCGACGGTG
>NZ_SISK01000018.1 GCF_004310345.1 Paracoccus subflavus
AGCGCTGACCGCAAGGCTCCCCCCCGCGACCGGATCGTGCCAGGCGCCGCCGTAATACAGCCCTCGCTGCGAGGGAAAGACGTCGCGATGGGCGTCGCGGGAATTGGTCGGGACATTCATCGGCTTGTTTCTGTTGGGGGTTGTCATGGTCAAGCTGTGCCGCCGCGCAACCGGATCGAGAGCCCTCCGGCGCCGAAGGACACCTCGCGGCGCCCTTCGATCCTGGCAAGGCGCTCGACGATGTCGACCAGCGAACTGCCATGCAGAGGTTCGGCCTGGGGTTCGGGAAGCCGCCGCATCTGCTCGACCGCGTCGGCGTCCACATAGAAGCGGGTGATCAGCTCCTCGTCGGTCAGCCCCTGACCGAACTTGGCCCGGATTTCCTGCAGGGTCGGTTCCTCGAACACATGCGCGGCAAGCTGGCGTGCCCGGGGCCGGTCCAGAATGCGGTCGCGCACGTCCGAGTCGATATGCTCCAGGGCCTCGCGCCCCCACCAGCCAAGGGCATAGCCGATGATCTCGTCCGTGACCTGGCCATAGCGCGTCCCCGTGATCACGTTGATGGCGGCCTGGGTGCCGACGAACTGGGACAGCGGCGTGACCATGATCGGATAGCCAAGATCGGCCCGCACCTGCCCGGCTTCTTCCCGCGTGGCGTCCAGCCTGTCGGCCATGCCCACCTTGGCCAGCTGGAAGGCCAGGTTCGAGATCATGCCGCCGGGGATCTGGTGGCTGTAGATCGTGTGATCGTATTCGACGGGCTGGCCGACGGGCAGGCCATCCCGTCGGGCGATGCGCGTGAGGAACTCCGACACCTCCTCGAGCGGGGCGAAGTCCAGAGGAACGTCATGGCCCAGGGCGCGCAGGTTGCGCACCACGCCAAACACCGAGGGCTGAGATGATCCGTTGGCCAGCGGCGGGACGGCGGTGTGGATGTGGCGGATGCCCATCCGGGCGGCCTCGACGGCGTTGTAGGGGCCCATGCCGTTGTTGCAATGATTGTGGAACTCGATCGGGATGTCGCCGGCTGCCTCCTGGACCAGCGGCAGCAGCACGGCCAGCCGGTCAGGGGTCAGCAGGCCGCCCACGTCCTTGAAGCACAGCCGGTAGGGCTTCATCGCCGCGGCCTTGCGGACCCGGCCAATGAAATAGTCGTCGGTGTGGCGGGGCGAGATGGAATAGATCAGGTTAATGACCGATTCCATGCCCATCGCCCGCATGGTGTCGTGTTCCTCGCGCAGCGTGTCGAAGTCGTTCCAGGGATCCGATATCCGGGCATGGGTAATCCCGCTGTCGATCACCTTCTGCACCAGCAGCTTGCCGATGCTTTCGGGCACCTTGCCGATGCCGGTGCGATAACCGCCGTGCAGGCGCAACTGCGTCCGGCTGGCGCGCTTCACGCCAAGGCGAAGCCACTGGAAGATGTCCTCGTTCAGGTCGCGCAGCGACTTCTTGATCTGCGCGGCCGGCACGATGAACTCGATGGCCTCGTAGCCTGCCTGGTCCAGACGCTCCAATGCGGTCAGCATGACCCCGGTGCGCATGTTCAGCGCCCAGAGGCTCTGCTGTCCGTCGCGAATTGTGGTGTCGATGATCCTGACGACGTCGCTCATCCCGTGTTCCCCCCTTGTGACGACAATGGCACCGTTGCGCCGAACCGCTCGACCGCCGCCTCGAGCCATCGCGTGTTGATCCGGCCGGCCTGATAGTCGGGATCGGAGATGACGCTGCGCAGGAACGGAACGGTCGTTTCCACCCCCTCGACCTGGATTTCGGCAAGAGCCGCAGTCATCCGCGCGACCGCCTGCGCCCGGTCGGGTGCATGGACGATCAGCTTGGCCAGCATGGAATCGTACCAGGGCGAGACCAGCCAGCCAGCCTCGGCATGGGTGTCAATGCGAACCCCGAATCCGCCCGGCATCGTCCAGCGGGTGATCCGCCCCGGCGTCGGGGCAAAGTTGCGCAGCGGCGCCTCGGCGTTGATGCGGCATTCGATCGCATGTCCGCGAAAGCCGATATCCGCTTGCGACAGATCCAGCCGCTCGCCTGCCGCGATGCGCAACTGCGCGGCGACGATGTCGATGCCGGTGATCATCTCGGTCACCGGATGCTCGACTTGGACGCGGGTGTTCATCTCCAGGAAGAAGAAGGCTTCCCGGTCCCGATCGACGATGAACTCGACCGTCCCGGCGCTGCGATAGCCGATCCGCTGCGCCAGCGTCACCGCCGCCTCGTGGAGGCCCTCGCGCAGGGAGGGCGTCAGGCCGAAATCGGGGGCTTCCTCGACCATCTTCTGATAGCGGCGTTGCAGCGAACAGTCCCTCGCCCCAAGATGCAGCACCGTGCCCTGGCCGTCTGACAGCACCTGGACCTCGACGTGGCGGGCGTTCTCGATATAGCGTTCGATGAACAGGGCGTTGTCGCCGAAGGCCGCCTGCGCCTCGGACGAGGCATTGGCGAAGGCCGCGGCCAGTTCGTCGAGATGGCGCACGATGCGGATGCCGCGGCCGCCGCCGCCGGCCGCCGCCTTGAACAGCAGGGGAAAGCCGACCGTCCCGGCGATCTCGCGCGCTTCCTCGACTGAATGCAGGCGCGGGGAGCCCTCGGCCAAGGGGACCTCCGCCTCGATGGCAAGCCGCCGCGCCTCCAACTTGTTGCCCATGGCCCGGATGTTGTCGGGGGTGGGGCCGACGAAGACCAGCCCGGCCGCCTCGACATCCGCGGCGAAGGCGGCGTTTTCGGACAGGAAGCCGTATCCGGGGTGGATCGCGTCACAGCCCGTCCCCTGGGCCGCGGCGACGATCCGGGCGCCGTCCAGATAGCTTTTGGCAGCCGGGGCCGGACCGATCACCACCGCCCTGTCGGCCAGCCTGGCGGCCATCGAATGCCTGTCGGCCTCGGACACGCCCGCCACCGTCTCGATCCCCAGCGATCGGGCGGCGCGGATCACGCGCACCGCGATCTCGCCGCGGTTGGCGATGAACACCCTACGCAGCGTCATTCAGGCACCGTCCGGGCGCACAAGGAAGATCGCCTGCCCGAATTCGACGAAATCGCCGTTTTCGACCAGCTGCCTGACGACAGTGCCGGAAACCCCCGCGGGGACCGTGTTGAACACCTTCATCACCTCGATGATGCCGACGGTGGCTTCGGCGTCAATCGTCTGGCCCGGCTTTACAAAGGGCTCGGCCCCCGGCTCGGACGCCGTGTAGAAAATGCCCACGATCGGGGCGGTGATCTCGATCAGGTTGCCGTCAGGCAGCGCCTGGGGGGCCGGAGCGGGGGCGGCTGGGACGGCTGCGGGGGCCGGCGCGGCGGCGGAAGCAGGTTGCGGCTGGGGCCGGACCGGATCGGTGCCAGGCACGCCGTTGCGGCTCAGCGCGATGCGAAGCTCGCCGTCGTCTATCCGTATCTCGTCGAAGGACGACTTCTCGACCAGTTCCAGGATGCGGCTGATCTCTTCTGCGGTGATGGGCATGTGACCTCTCTTTCCTTCTCATGTCCGAAGACCGGCACCAGCGGCATCAGCCGGCCGGCCGGTCCGCCCGGCTCAGGGCGTCGCGGTGGTGACAGCCCGTATTTCGCTGTCCGCTAGGCCGCAGTCGCGCAGCACCTCGGCGCTGTGTTCGCCCAGCAGTGGCACTGGGCGGTCGGCCGGGTCAGGAACGGGGCCGGTGGTGGCGAAGCCGCGCCCGACCAGCCTAGTGGCCCGCGATCCCCGGCCGAAGACCGACACCAGGTTCTGCGAACGCACCTGCGGGTCCGCTAGGGCCTCGTCCAGCCGGTGGATCGCCGCGCAGGGAACGTCCGCCGCCCGCAGCATCTGCAGCCATTCCGCGCGCGGCCGGGTAGCGATGGTGCGCTGCAGTTCGGCGCGCAGGGCGTCATAGTTGGCATGGCGCCGCGTGCGCGGGTTGAACCGCGGATTGCTGTCCAGATCGTGCCGGTCCAGCACCCCCAACAGCGCGGTCCAGAACTTGGGAAGCGAGGACAGGTGGATCGCCAATGCGCCGCCGTCCGCCGCGACAAAGGCATAGGACTGCGAAACATGCGCCCGCGACGTGTGGTCGGGAACCGCCCCGTTAGCCAGGTATTCGGCGACGGCATGGGGCTGGAACGCCAGGCTGGCGGCCAGCATGCTGACCTCGGCATGCTGGCCCCGACCGCCGTTCAGCCCGCGTGCCACAAGCGCCCCCAGGATGGCCTGGACCGCATAAAGCCCGGTCAACTGATCCGAGATCGGCGGCCCGACCGCTTCGGGCGCCGCCATGTCGGTCAGTTGGCTCCACAATCCGCTGCGCGCCTGCGCGATGGCGTCATAGGTCGGCAGGTCACGGTCCGGGCCGGTGCTGCCAAGCCCGGAGATCGAGCAATAGATCAGGCCGGGAAACTCCGCGCAGAGCCTCTTTGGCCCGATCCCCGAGTCGTCGAGGATGCCGGGGCGGAAATTGTCGATCACCACATCGGCGCTGCCGACAAGGCGCAGATAGGCCTGCTTGCCCGCTTCGCTGCGCGTCTCCAGCGTCACGCTTCGCTTGCCGCGGTTGTAGGCGGCAAAGGACGGGGCGATGGCGTCATCCGAACCGGCCCAACCCCGGAAGGGATCGCCGCGTCCCGGCATTTCGATCTTCACCACGTCCGCGCCCATGTCCGCCAGCAGCATGCCGGCGAAAGGGCCGCTGATGACGTTCGCCATTTCGATGATCCGCATGCTCTCCAGCATCTGATGGCCCTCCCCTGCCAGCATCTGCAGCCCGTGAACCGGGCATCTTCCGGCGCACCGGTCTGGGCGGCATTATCATGAGCCTGCGCCTGCAATGGCAAGAAGGAAGGCCGCTGCCTCTGCTTTTATCTTTATAATGAAGAATTTGGCCCGGTAACCGGCGGGAGTTTTTGATATTTGCATTAATGGTGCCGGGGGAAGGCGTGGTATTCTCTCTGATTGATAACGCGGGACGCAGGATAGATTGACAAGTTGGCCCCTATACAATCGGGTTGGGCACAGGCGATCACGGCGCGTCGCGCTGCCGTGAAGGATCTATAACGGGGGGGGATATGCGCGTAGGAAAGGCTCGTGCTAAGAGCTCGATATCGACTGCCGATGAAACCTCTGTCACGGTCCGCGGGCTGGATCTGGCCAAGGAGTTGATGCCTCAGGCCAGCTTTTCGGAATTCTACTTTGTTCTGGTGGCCGGCAGAAAACCCAGCGATATCGAGCGCCGTCTTCTGGACGCAACGCTGATCTCGATTGCCGAACATGGCATGACGCCCAGCGTCGCGGCGGCCCGCATGACGCTGGCGGCCGCGCCCGAGGCATTGCAGGGTGCCGTGGCCGCAGGGATCCTGGGCTGCGGCAGCAAGGTTCTGGGGACGGCTTCCGATGCCGCCGTGCTTTTGCAAGACGGGGTCGAGGCTAGCGGCGGCGATCCGGACCAGCTGGCCGGACAGGCCGCGGCGGCGGTGGGCCGTATCCGGGCCGAACGCAGGTTGCTGCCGGGTTTCGGCCATCCGCTGCACCGGCAGGGAGACCCGCGCGCCCAGAGCCTGTTCGCCTTGGCGCAGAGCCTAGGAACCTCGGGCCTGCACTGCCGCTACGCCCTCGAACTGGAGCGGGCCGCCAACGAGGCCTTCGGGCGGCCCATGGTGCTGAACGTGTCCTGTGCCATACCGGCCGTGCTGCTGGATGTAGGCTTTCCGGCCCGTGCCATGCGGGGCATCCCGATCCTGGCGCGGACGGCCGGCCTGATCGCGCATCTGGTCGAGGAAATGGAGCATCCCGCGGGATTTGCGATGGCGGGGGCTGCCGCCGAGGCCGTGCCTTATGTTCCCGGGGATTAGGCGGTCGGGCGGAGCCGGTGGGGGATGCCGGGGGGCATTTCCGAAAGGGGGGAGGGGATGATGGACAGACGAACGGCTATTCTCTCGGGCGCGGCGTCGGCTGCGCTGCTGTCGCGGCCGGTCCGCGCGCAGGGGGACGAGTTGCGCCTGCTGACCGGCTGGGACGATCGCTCGGAAGTGGTCATCCAAGTGGTCGATCCGCTCATGGTGGCGCTTTTGGCGGGGGCCGGGCAGGGCATGAGCGTCCGGCGCTTCGGCCCCGAGACCATCCCGCCCTTCGAGCAGCTTGACCCGGTAGGGCGCGGGGTCTTCGATCTGCTGTTCACGAACGGCGCATATCACTATAATCAGAGCGCAGTCGCCATGGCGGTCGAGGCCTTCGATGTAACCCCCCGGACGCTGCGCGAATCCGGTCTGTGGGACTACGTGGACGACCATTACCGGCGCTTCGGTCTCAAGCTTCTGGCCTATCTGGTCGATCCCAACGGCTATAACCTGATCCTGAAGGAACCCCTGACCGACACCGCGCTTGCCGGCCGCCGGATCCGCGGGACGCCGGTCTATCATCCGCTGATCGAAGCCCTGGGCGGGGCGCCGGTGGTGCTGCCGGCCAGCGAGATCTATCCAGCCCTGGAACGCGGCGTCGTCGATGGCGCCGCCTGGCCGTTGGTCGGGCCCTATGGCTTTCGCTGGTTCGAGGTGTCCCGCTATCTGATGCGGCCGGCCTTCGGGCGGGTCGGCTATCCCGTCTTCATCAGCTTGGCGCGGTGGGAGGCCCTGCCGCAGGCTCAGCGCGACGGGCTGGTGCAGGCCGGGGCGGATTTCGAAAGATCGGTCGGCGCCATCTTCGATGCCATGATCGCCACCGAGGAGGCAGCGCTTGTCGGAGAGGGGATGGGGGTGACCCGGCTTGACGAGGCGCGCGTGGCGACGATCGCCACCGCCTGGTCGGAAGGCGTGCTGGGCCTGGCGGGCCAGCAGAGCCCCGACGAGGTTGCGGAAATGACTGAGATCGGCCGAGGGGCCGGGCTGCTGCCCTGAGGCGCGGCCGCATGAACTAGACAAAAAGGGGAGGACGCTGAGGATGAGGAAATTCGTGGCAATGCTGGCCGGCGCGATCGGGCTTGCCCAGGTCGGCGCGGCTGCCGCCGAGGAACTGCGGCTGCTGACCAGTTGGGACACCAGCTATGCACCGGTCGAGGCGGTGATCGACCCGCTAATGGACAAGATAACCGAGGCCACGGACGGCGCGCTGACGGTGACGCGCTTCGGCCCCGAGACGATCCCGCCCTTTGAGCAGCTCGATCCCGTCGCGCGCGGCGCCTTCGACCTGCTGGTGACGAATGGGGCCTATCACTACAACCAGACGGCCGCCTCGATGGCTCTGGAGGCCCTGACCGCGGATTCTGCCAGCCTGCGGTCCTCAGGGATCTTCGAGGCCGTGGACGCGCATTACCAGACGCTGGGACTGAAGCTGATCGGCTTCCTCTATGACCACGGCGGCTATCACATCATGCTGCGCCAGCCGCTGGGAAAGGGCCTGTTCGAGGGCCTGCGCATCCGCGGTACGCCGGTCTATCACCCGGTCATCGAGGCCCTGGGCGGGGCGCCCGTGGTCCTGCCCGCCTCCGAGATCTATCCCTCCCTCGAACGCGGCGTCGTGGAAGGCGCGGCCTGGCCCACCATCGGCGCCGTGGGCTTTCGCTGGTTCGAGGTGGCGGACTACATGATGCGTCCTTCCTTCGGGCTGGGCGGCTATCCGGTCCTGATGAACCTCGACCGCTGGAACTCTCTGGACGAAGCGACTCAGGAGAAGATCCTACAGGCCGTCGAGGCCTATGAGCCCGAGGCCGCCCAACGCTTTGCCGAGGTCGGCGCGGCCGAGAGCGAGACGCTTGCCCAAGAGGGGATGGAGATCACACAGTTGCCCGAGGACATCGTGCCCGTTGTGAACAAGGCCTGGTACGAGGGAGTCATGGCCCTGTCCGAACAGCAGGATCCCGAGCTTATCGCCGAGGTAAAACGCCTAGGCGCCGAGGCGGGTCTGACGCCCTGATCACCCTGCAGACGATGCGACCGAAACCGGGCCGCATCAGCACCCCAGCCCTGCCGGGTGCCGCAACTGGCGCCTCCAGCGATCGAACCAGAGAAAGATCATGAGTCCAGAACACACACAGAGCACAGCCTTGTCGCGTCTCCTTGCGATGCACGACAATCTGTCAAGAGCGACTTGGTATGGCGCGGCGATTGCCCTGGGGCTGGTGGTGGCGATCTTCACCTACGAGGTGTTAAGCCGCTATCTGCTTGCCGCCCCGACCCGCTGGGCCAGCGATGTCGTCGCCTTCTTGCTGCTGGCGACCGTCTTTCTGGCGGCGCCTTGGCTGGCGCGGACCCAAGGGCATGTTGCCGTGACCATCCTGCCCGATCTTCTGCCCCCCGGGGCGCAGCGCGCGTCGATCGCGGCGGGCTATCTGATCGGGGCCGCCGTCTGTTTCTGGGCGACCTGGATGTGCGTGGCAGAAACTGTGCTGCTTCAGCAGCGGGGCACCATGACCCTGACCAGCTTCCGCATCCCGAAATGGTGGCTGATGGCGGTGATGTCCTACGGGCTTCTGGATTGCGGCCTACAATTCATCCGCGCCGCAGGTGCAAGGCTGGCCGACGAGGGCCCCACGGTTTCCCCCGGAGGTGCGTCTTGACATCCGGGATCGCTGCCACCGCGATCGGCATGGGGGCCTTGCTGTTGCTGATGGCCACGGGCATGCCGGTCTTCGTGGCCTTCATGATCGTGAACCTTGTCGCCGTCGGCCTCATCATCGGCGAGGCCGGCTTCGGCATGTTCGTCAACAGCCTGTTCGAGACGACCACGACGCTTTCGCTGGTCACGGTGCCCCTGTTCATCCTGATGGGCGAGATTCTGTTTCGCAGCAGCGCCGTGGACGTGGTGCTTGGGGCCGTCGACCGGCTTCTGGGCAAGGTCCGGGGACGGCAATACATCCTCAGCATCCTGCTTTCGGCAATCTTTGCCACCCTGTCGGGGGCGGCCATGGGCGTTGCAGCCATGCTGGGCCGGTCCCTTCTGCCCAGCATGATCCAGCGAGGCTATGATCCAAGCCTGGCTGCTGGCAATATCCTGGCAGGAGCCAGCCTTGCGCCGCTGATCCCGCCCAGCGTCCTGACGATCATCATCGGCACGCTTGCCGGGGTGTCTATTTCGGGCTTGCTGGTGGCCGGGATCGTGCCTGGGCTGATGCTGGCCGTCATCTTCATCCTCTACACGATGCTTCGGATAATGCGAAACCCTTCGCTGGCGCCGATCGATTCCGGGCCGCGCCGCAAACTGTCCTTCGGCGACGTGGCAAGGTCGGTGGTGGATCTGCTGCCCTTTACCGCAATCATCCTCATGGTGATGGGGCTGATCCTTGCCGGGGTCGCCACGCCGACCGAAGCCGGGGCAATGGGCGTTCTGGGCGCGATCTTCGCCGCGGCGGTCAACCGCCGCCTGACGCTGGGATTGTTGTGGGAATCGCTCACCTCGACCGCGCTCGTTTCCGGGATGATCCTCATGATCATGGCCAGTTCGAAGCTGTTCAGCCAGCTTCTGGCCTTTTCCGGGGGCGCCACGGCGGTCACCAATCTGGTGGTCGGGCTGGATCTGCCACCGCTGGTCATGCTCGTGATCCTGCTGGCGCTGCCTTTCGTGCTGTGCATGTTCGTCGATCAGATCGCCATCATGCTGATCGTGATTCCGATCTATCTGCCCGTTGTCCAGCATCTGGGCTTCGACCCGATCTGGTTCTGGTGCCTCTTTCTGGTGGACATCACGATCGGGGGGATCACGCCGCCCTTCGGCTATACGCTCTTCGCGCTCAAGGGGGCCTGGGCCGAAGGAAGCCTTGCCTTGGTCTTTTCCGCGGCCTGGCCGTTTGTCTTTCTCTTCGTCCTGGGAATGGCGATCATGATCGCCTTCCCTTCGATCGTGACCTTTCTTCCGTCGCTGATCTGACCAACCTCCAAGGGGATCCTCATGCAAGGAACCGACCCGAAGGCCATCATGATCACCGGCGCCGGGCAAGGCATCGGCCGCCATTTCGCCGAGCGCCTGGCGCGGGAGGGGCATCGGATCGCCGTGGTCGATGTGCGCGCCGACGCCGCGCAGGCCGTGGCCGAAGCCATCACGGCAACCGGCGCCGAGGCTCTGGCCATCGGCATCGACATCACCGACGAAGCGGCCATGGCCACGGCGGTGGGCGACATCGCGGCGCGCCTTGGCGGCCTCGATGTGCTCATCAATAACGCGTCGATCTTCTCGACCCTGAAGATGCGCCCCTTCTACGAGATCCCCGTCGATGAATGGCGCAAGGTGATCGACGTCAACCTGACCGGGGGGTTCATCTGTGCCCGCCATGCCTTTCCCGTGATGCGGGCGTCCGGCTGGGGGCGGATCGTCAACATCGCCTCGGCGGTGGTGCCGATGGGGCGCGCAAACTATCTGCACTATGTCGCCTCTAAGGCCGGAGTGGTCGGGATGACCCGGGCCATGGCGCGAGAACTGGGCGGCTTCGGGATCACCGTGAACGCGATTCTTCCCGGCGCCGTCGAGACAGAGATCGAGCGCGAGACCGTCAGCCCCGAGCAGCGGGTCGCCTTCATCGCGCAGCGGAGCCTGCCGCGAGCTCAGGTCCCGCAGGATCTGGGCGGGGTCGTGTCCTTTCTGATCTCGGAGGATGCCGGGTTCATGACCGGGCAAAGCCTGATCGTGGATGGCGGGATGATCTTCAACTGACCAGAGGAACGGCGCCATGACGACGCAAGGGCAGACCTTCGGCAACAGCATCGGCTTCGGCAGCCGCCCCGCGGTTTTGGTCATCGACCTCTGCCGCGCCTTCACCGATCCGCACCGTCCGCTGGGTGTCGATTGCACCGCGGTGATCGGGCAGAGCAACCGCATCCTGCGCGCGGCCCGCGATGCTGGCCACCCGGTGATCTTCTCAACCGTGCGCTATGACAGCCGGGATTTCTCGGATGCCGGCATCTGGGGCCGCAAGATCGGCGGGCATACCGACCTGGGTGCCGACGGCGACGGCCCCGAGATCGATCCCAGGCTGGAGATGGAACCCGCGGACACGCTGTTGGTCAAGAAATACGCCTCGTGCTTCTTCGGTACGGATCTGTCCAGCCGCCTTGTGTCCCAAGGCGTCGACACGCTGGTGATCTGCGGCGTCACCACAAGTGGCTGCGTGCGGGCCTCGACGGTCGATGCGATCCAGTACGGATTTCGCCCCATCGTCGTGCCCGAGGCCGTGGGGGACCGCTGGCCCGACGCCCACGACCAGTCGCTGCGGGACATGGCGGCGAAATATGCCGATCTTATGGGGGCGGATGCGGTGGTCGAGGCGCTGTCGGCCCGGGCCGGATCGCCGCAGGTCAGGGGCAGCGGAACCTGATCTGCTGTTCGTCAAGCCCATAGGAGGACAGTTCGCGTCCGATGGTCGCGGCCGTGCGCATGACTTCCGCAGCGATCATCGAAAAGACCGAAGGCTCGATCCGGCTCGAGGGACCCGAGCAGGAAATCGCGGCCACCGGCTTGTCGCGGACGAAAATCGGGGCGGCGATGCAGCGCAGGCCGATCTCGAACTCCTCGTCGTCGATCGAGTATCCGCAGGTGCGGATCTTCTCCAGTTCGGCCAGGAACGCGTCAGTGTTGGTGATGGTCCGGGGCGTCAGAGGGTGGAAGGTTCCGCCACCCATGTATCGCTCGACGTCGAGGGGTGGCATGAATGCAAGCAGGGCCTTGCCGACCCCGGTGCAATAGGCTTCCAGGGTCGTGCCGACGATGGTCGAAATGTGCAGGCTGCGCGGCGCCTGAGCCTTGGCGATGTATCTCACCATGTCGTCCACGAAGGTTGCCACATGAACCGTCTCGCGCAGGGTATGGCACAGGCTCTCAGAGTGGCGGTTGAACATGGCCAGCACGTCGGGGATCCGGGAGGTCTGGGGCGCCGCGCGCAGCAGGGCGCTGCCCAGGGAATAACGCTTCTCGTCATCCCGCTCCAAGGCGCCGACAGAGACCAGCGTCTTGAGGAACCTGTGCGCCGTGGGCACCGTCATCCCCGTCTCTCTCGCTGCCTCGCCCAGTGTCATCCCTTCTCGCTCGCCCGCGATCAGCGTAAGCAGGCGAAAGGCTTTCACCACGGATTCGTTGGTCGGCGTGGCCATGCCCCCTCCTTCAGGTCTCTCCCACAAACTTTCTTAATATCCGGAAGTCTCGATTGCAACTATTGACAGTGACAGGGGGCAGCGTAATTTTGTCTCCATAGCGCATCGCCGGGAGAGAAGGCGGCATGCCGCAAGGAAAAGCCACGGGTGGCGCGGGCCGCTCACCTGCTCAGGCATGACATCCCGGGGGAGGGATCTTGCATAATGCAATCTGCTGACATCGCATTTGTGCGGCTGGTGACGGCCGATGTGGGGGCCCATGCTGCCTTCGCGGGGGACATGATCGGCCTTCAGGCTGTACCCGGCGGCGAGGGGGAAGCCTGGTTCCGCTCCGATATCCGCCGCCGCACCCTAGTCTTCACCCCCGACGGGCCGTCATCGGTGGGCATCGCCTTTCGCGACCCTGAGCACCTGGACCTGATCGCCGAGAAGCTGCAAGAGGCGGGCCATTCCGTCGAACGCCACGACCGCGCGGCCTGCGACCGGCTGTTCGTGCGCAAGGGGATCAGGGTTTCGGACCCTTCGGGCAACGTCATCGACCTGGTGCAGGGTCCGCATCATTCCGGCATCCGCTTTTTTCCACAGCGCGACAACGGGATCCTAGGGCTGGAGGGAGTCGCCCTGCGCTCGGCCTCTCCCGAACGCGATCTGCCGTTCTGGCGCGATCTGCTGGGCTTCGATCTGCGCGACAGGGCGGGCGAGATCGTCTATCTGGGCACCGACAGCCTGCATCACCGCATCGCCCTCTATCCCTCGGACCGGCCAGGGATCTTGGCCATCAACTTCGCTGTCGAGGATCTCGAGCTGGTGATGCAGAACAGGTATCACCTTCAGGCCCGGCAGGTCCGGCTTCCCTTTGGGCCGGGGCGCCAGGCCGCATCAGGCCAGATCTTTCTGATGGCCGAGGGACCTGAGCGGTTGCTCTACAACCTTGTGACCGAAACCGCGCAGGTCGATCCCGCACGGCACCGTCCGCGCCAGTTCGCCGCCGATCCGTATTCGCTCTGCTCCTGGGGTTCCAGGGCGCAGGGTGTGGCAGAACTGGAACTCTAGCCCGGACCTGATCCGGCCGCCGCACAAGGAGGAGATGAGACATGATCGAACTCAAGGACGTCTGCTACGCCCGTCTCGGCACACGGGATCTTGAAGGCGCAACGACCTTCGCCACTGAATTTCTCGGTCTCGAGGTGGCCGAGCAGCGCCGCGATGCGGTCTATTTTAGATCCGACGAGCGCGGCCACACGCTGTGTTATTTCGAGGGCGATCCGGAGGATCAGACCGTGGCCTTCGAGGTCGAGGACGAGGCGGCGCTGCTGGCGGCCGCTGATACCCTGGACCGCATGAACCACCGCGTCGAGCGCGGCACCGCCGACGAATGCGCCCGCCGCAAGGTCAAGGACTTCGTCGCCTTCCGCGATCCGACCGGCAACAGGATCGAACTTGCCGTCCGCCCCGAGCGGAGCGGAAAGCGCTACTTCGCCACCCGCGACGCCGGCATCACCGGGTTCAGCCATGTGGGCCTTTACACGACCGATCCGGTCCGGGACGAGGCTTTCTGGACCCAGGTCTGCAACGCTCGGGTCAGTGACCGGATCGGGGACATTCCGTTGATGCGGGTGAACGAGATTCACCACACGATCGCGCTTCTGGCATCGGACAAGCCGGGCGTCCAGCATATCAACCATCAGGTCACCAACAACGACGACATCCTTCGTTCCTATCATTTCCTTGCGGATCGGAACGTCGAGATCGTCTTCGGTCCGGGGCGCCACCCGACATCAGGGGCACGGTTCCTGTATTTCAAGGGACCAGACGGGATGGTTTACGAATACTCGGTCGGCGTCGATGCCATCGAGGACGAGAACAGTCACCAGCCGCGGCAGTTCGGCTTCGAGCCGACCAGCCTGTGCAAATGGGGTTCCAAGCCGCAACCTGCCTTCCGCCGTTAACCGGGGGCTCCGCCTGCACGCCCTCTCAGGAAAGGATACCTGCAGTGAACAAACCGACTTCTCCCGCCCAACTCGCCGTCTCGCGCGGTCTTTCGATCGACGATCTCGTCGAGCAGAGGCGGGTTCATTCCGCCATCTACACCGATCCCGAGATCTTTGAGCTCGAGATCGAACGCATCTTCAACCGCACCTGGATGTATATTGGCCATGAAAGCGAAGTGCCGAGGACGGGCGATTTCCGGCTGCGCAAGATCGGCCGGCAACCCGTCATCATGGTGCGCGGCAAGGACGGCGCGGTGAATGTCATGATGAACCGCTGCCTGCACCGCGGCGCCGTGGTCGCCGAGGTCGAAAGCGGAAACACCAAGTTCTTCCGCTGCTGGTATCATGGCTGGACCTATGACACCTCGGGCAAGCTGGTCCAGGTCACCGCCGATGCGGGCTACGAGCCGGGCTTCTGCGAGAAGAAGGGCGGCCTTGCTCGTCCCGCCCGGGTCGAGGATTATCGCGGCTTCGTCTTCGCAAGCCTGTCCGACGACGTTCTGCCCCTCCGCGAGCATCTGGGCCAGGCGGCCGATCTGATGAACTATCTTATCGACTTCTCGCCGACCGGCAAGATCACCGTGAACGCCGGCGTCAACAAGACCGTGTACCGGGGCAATTGGAAACTGGTCGGCATGGATGGCTATCACGTCAACTACGTTCACGCCTCGGTCGTCGAGGGATGGGCCGATGACGAGAACTCTGGCATAGCCGCCATGCACAAGAACGACCCGTTCAGCGACGAGGCGCTGACGCGCACGCGCGATCTTGGCCGGGGCCACGTGCTGCTGGATTTCCGCGAGCACCGGATGGCCAGCATCGACAAATACGTGGACTTCCTGCGCTCGATCCCCGGGGGGCCGACCTATATCGATGCGATGTTCGCCGCCTATGGCGAGGAGCAAGCCAAGCGGAACCTGTCGCTGGCCGGAGATCCCCATCTGGGCGTCTTCCCCAACCTTCAGGTACTCGGCAACCAGATCCGGATCATGAACCCGGTCGGGCCCGACGAGACCGAGGTGCTGATGTTCCCTGTGCTTCTGGACGGCGTGCCCGACGAGATCAACGCCCTGCGGATGCGCCAGCACGAATCCTTCTATGGTCCTTCGTCATCGGGCTCGCCCGACGATGCCGAGATCTTCGAACGCGCGCAGATGGGGATGAACGCCACCGTTAACCCCTGGATCGACATGTCCCGCGGCCTCAACCGCGAGATCGTGGATGTGGACGGCACCCGCGTCGGACGCATTTCGGACGAGACCACGCAGCGCGGTCAGATGCGCGAGTGGAAGCGCCTGATGAGCATGGCCTGAGGCAGCGGCAAGGCAGGATCGATCCAGATGAACAAGCACGCGACCATCGCCAGGCAGAGTGAAGTCGGGCAGGAATACGAGGCGTTTCTCTTTCACGAGGCGCGCCTGATGGACAACCACCGCCTCGAGGAGTGGCTGGCGCTGTGGGACCGGGACTGCCTCTACTGGGTGCCCTGCAACGCCGAGGAGGTGGACCCCAACCGCCAACTCTCCATCATCTACGATGGGTATGACCAGATCCGCGAGCGGGTGCGCCGCCTGAGCGGGAAGTTCGCCCATGCCCAACAGCCCAAGTCCCGGCTGATCCGCGTGCTGTCCAACATCGAGATCGAATCCGCCGACGACGGCACCATCACGGGGCATTCGACCTTCGTGCTGGGCGAGGTGCGGCTGAACCGCCAAGTGACCTGGTTCGGCCGCAACGAACACACGCTGGTCCGCACCGAGGAGGGGCTGCGGATCCGGCGCAAGAAGGTCTTCGTGCTGAACAATGACACTCCTATGCCGAACATGACCTTCCTGATCTGACCGGCCGGGCGGCCTGCCTGCGGGGTCTAGCCTTGCCGGCGGGCCGCAGGCCACAGCTTCGGAACTGGAAACGACCACAACAAAATGGGAGGAACTCTATGACCACTCTGTCTCGCCGCCGCCTTCTTGGAACCGCCTCTGCCGGTCTTGCCCTGATGGGCAGCGGTCTGCCGCTGCGCGCGCAGATCATGTCCTTCGACGACAGCCCCATCACAGCGACGATCGCCGGATATTCGTCGCGCGGTATGGTCAGCATCCTGGGCGAGGCCCAGGCTGCGGTGGTGCGGGAAGCCTTCCCCGGGTCGAATGTGGTCTATGAGCCGGGCAATCCCGCGGGATCCTTCGTGGCGGTCGTCAACGGCGAGCGCGAGTTCGCCCTGGAATCCACCATCGAAGTGCTGATGGCGGCGCGCGGGGAAGAGCCCTTCCCCGAATCCTTCGAGGGCCGCTTCTGGATGGTGACGATGCTCAGCCCGGACCTGACGCTGGCTCATGTCTATGGCCGCAAGGAGTTCATCGAGGAAAACGGCATCACCAACCTGACCGAGATCCGCGACCGGCGCATCCCCGTCCGCCTGGGGATCAACCAGCCGGGCAACCTGTGGGCGCGCGCTCATGTCCATGCGATCCTAGAGGCGCACGGGATGACCACCGACGACATCGTGTCCTGGGGCGGCACGCTGATCGAGCAGAACACCGGCTCGACGATGGATCTGATGCGCCAGCAGCGCGCGGACATCGAGATCACCGGCGGCTTCGTTCCGGTCGGCACCATGATCGAACTTAACAGCACCCATCCCTTGGCCTTCGTGCCCATGACCCAGGAACAGGCGGCCGCCGCGGCAAAGATCATGTCGGTGAATGTCGGCGCGATCCCGGCGGGAAGCTATGAATGGCAGACCGAGGAACTGCACACCCCGGCCAGCTCGCACATCGTCATCGCCGGCCCCGCGGCGACTGATGAACAGGTCTGGAAGCTGTGCAAGGCGCTCGATACCCGTCTGGACACCTATCACTCGATGCATCCGGCGCTTACCGGGGTCACGCGGCAGAATATCGTCCCCAATATCCCGGGCGTGCCGCTTCATCCCGCTGCAGAGGCCTATTTCGCCTCTCGCACGCTCTGAACAAAGGCGCCGCGCGCTGCCTGGCGGCCTGCAACGTCCCGTTTTCGTTCCGTCCGGTTCGCAGATCGACCTGTAGAGGGAGAAGACCTTGCGTAATTTCCTTGCTGGCCTGCTCTCGGCAGGCTCGGGGGTGCCCTTCACCCCCACCACCCGCCTCGTTGCCGTGGTCCTTGCCCTGCCGCTGGCCGCGTTCCAGGTCTGGCTGGCCCTCTGGGGCGTTCTGACGCCGATCCAGATCGGCCTCGTGTTCATGATCCCGATGCTGATCATCGCCACGCTGACGTCGGGGCCGCGTCCGGACTCCACGCGGATCGGCTGGTTCGAATACGCGATGGCGGTGGCGGTCGCGATGGCGGGGGCCTATCTTCTGACACGGAGTGTCAGCTTCTCGACCTGGATCCTCGGCATCAGCCGCTTCGGAATGGCGGATCTCGTCTCCGGCGCGGTCCTGATGTTCGTCGTCCTCGTCATCATGAAGCGCCGGGTCGGGCCGGGAATGACGCTGATCGTGCTGTTGCTGATGGCTTACCTGGCCTTCGGGCATGTCCTCGACGGCTTCCTCTATCACCGCCCGTTCTCAACCGCGGAGATCATCGAGCAGTCGGTGATCAGCGTGAACGGAGGGCTGTTCGGGACCCCGGTGGCCGCTGCGGCGCTCTATGTCTATCTGTTCGTGGTCTTCGGCAAGATCCTCGAGGCCAGCGGCGGAGGAAAGTTCTTCTTCGACCTTGCGGCGGCGCTGACTGGGCGGCTGAGTGGCGGCGTGGCCAAGGTCGCCGTCGTCTCGAGCGGGCTTTTCGGGATGATTTCCGGCAGCCCGACCTCGGATGTCGTTACGACCGGATCGATCACCATTCCCATGATGAAGCGGCTGGGCTATCCGGCCCATACGGCCGCGGCCATCGAAACCGTCGCTTCGGTCGGAGGCAGCTTCATGCCCCCGATCATGGGCGCGGTGGTCTTCATGATGGTCGAGTTCACCGGCATCTCCTATGGCGACATTGTCTCGAGCTCGATCGTGCTGGCGCTGCTTTATTACGTGGGCGTGATGGCGCAGGTGCATTTCTTTTCGCTCCGCTACGACCTGGGCGCCTTCGAGGGCGAGATCCCGCGCATCCCCCGGGTGCTGCGCGAGGGGTGGATGTTCCTGATCCCCATCGCCGCCCTGGTCTATCTGATCGAAGCCGGCAAATCAGCGCAGTTCAGCGCCGTCATGGCGATCGCCCTGGTCATCGGGCTGAGCAGCTTCAGCCGGCTGCGCGAGAACAGAATCGGTCCGCGCAGGATGGTCGATCTGCTGGTCGAGGCAACCGCGATGATGGCGCCGCTGATTGCCGCGGTCGCGGGCGCCGGCCTTGTCGAGCAGGTCCTGAACGTCACCGGCCTGGGGTCGAAGGTGTCGTTCGTGATGTTCGAATTCGCCGATGGCAACAAGCCGCTCATCCTGCTTCTGGCCGCAGGCGTGACCATCATCTTCGGCATGGGGATGCCGGTGCCGGCGGTCTATGCCCTGGCCGCGATCCTTCTGGCGCCCGGCATGACGGGGGCCGGGTTCGGCATGCTTGAAGCGCATCTGTTCCTGGTGTGGTTCTCCGTGGCCTCGCATCTGACGCCGCCGGTTGCGATCGCGGCCTATGTGGCCGCAGCCATCGCCGCGGCCGAGCCGATGCGAACTTCGCTCTGGGCGGCCCGGTTCGGCATTCTGGTCTTTCTGTTACCCTTCGCCTTCGTCCTGCGGCCGGGGCTTCTGATGCAGGACGACATGGCCTCTATCCTGGAAGACGTGGTGATCGTCACGATGGCGTTGTGCTTCATGGCCCCGGCGGTGGTCGGCTTCTTCAGGACGGTGCTTCCCGGCTGGCTGCGCGTCGTTCTGCTTGGCTGCGGAGCCATCGCCCTGTTTAGCGCGGCGATGCCGTGGCTGGCCTGGAGCGCCGCCGCTGCCGGCCTGATCCTTCTGCTGTCCAGCACCTTCTTTGGCTCGGGACAGCAGGTGCTGGACACCGCGCCCCTTTCCGCAAAGCGACGCTCATCGTGATGGACCCCGAGATCCTGCTTCTGATCGCCGCGGCCTTTCTTGCGGGGGGCATCATCAAGGGTCTGTCGGGGATCGGGTTGCCGATGGTGGCCCTGCCGATCCTGTCCTTCGGCGTCAGCGTCCCGGTGGCCGTGGCCCTGACCATGGCGCCGATCCTGGTGACGAACGGCTGGCAGGCGCTAATGAACGGGCGCTTGCGACAGGTGGTCCGGCGGTTCTGGCCGATGCAACTGGTGATGGCGATCACCCTGATCTTGGCGACAGGCCTGCTGAAGCGGATCGACAACGATGTTCTGCTCATCATCGCGGGCGCTATCCTGACGCTGTCGGTGATTGCGCTGATGACAGCGCGCGGCTGGACCATTCCTCCTCGGCTGGAACGGCCGATCGGCGTCGGGGTGGGGTTTCTGGCAGGCGCCATCGGGGGGGTCAGTTCGCTGTTCGGGATACCGATCATCGTCTACATGTCCAGCCTCGGGCTGGAGCGGTCCGAGTTCCTGACCTCGATCTCGGTCGTCTATTTCCTCGCAGCCGTGCCTTATGTCGGCGGGTTGCTGTTCGTGGGGGGCATTCCGCCGGCGGTGATGATGGTCTCGGCCCTGGCTGTCGTACCGGCGATGTTCGGCATGATGGTGGCTGGCCGCTTCGTGCAGCGCCTCGACGAGGCCCGGTTCCGGTATCTTCTGAACTGGCTGCTGATCCTGCTGGGCATCAGCATGATGGCAAGGGGGTTCGTGAATGTCTGAAAGGCATGTTGTCATCGTCGGTGGCGGGCAGGCGGGCGGGCGCGTCGCCCTGTCGCTGCGCGAGGCGGGGTTCCAGGGGCGCATCACCCTCGTGGCCGAGGAAGCGCACCCTCCCTACGAACGCCCGGCCCTGTCCAAGGGCCTGCTGACCGGCGAGGCTGAACCCGACACGACACTGCTGGCGCCTGCCGCGCATCTGGCCCAGATGGGCGTCGCCCTGATCACGGCGACCCGGGCGACAGAGCTTGATGCGGTTGCGAGGCGTCTGTTGCTAGAGGACGGGCGCCGTCTTGACTTCGATGATCTGGTGCTGGCGACCGGTGCCAGGCCGCGGCGCCTGGTCCCCGAAGGCGCGGCCGGGCCGCTGCCGGTCCTTCGCCGCATGGACGAGGCCCTGGCCCTGCGCGAGCGGTTGCGGCCCGGGACGACGCTTGCCGTCGTCGGCGGGGGCGTGATCGGCTTGGAACTGGTGTCAAGCGCGCTTGCCCGCGGGGTCCGGCCGGTTCTGATCGAGGCCGCCGACCGCCTCATGGCTCGGCAGGTCGGCCCGGCTGCCTCGGCCTTCATCGAAGCCCGACACCGGGCCGCGGGAACCGAACTGCACCTGGGTCGGACACTGCGACGGATCGACCCCCGGTCCCTCGACTCTGGCCCCGGGGTCTTCGTGCTGACGCTGGACGATGGCACCGCGATCGCCGCCGACGCGGTCGTGGCGGCAATCGGTGTGGTCCCCGACATGGCCCTGGCCGAGGCCGCAGGGCTGGCCTGCGAGGACGGGATTCTGGTCGATGCCGAAGGGCGCACCTCGCAGCCCGGCATCTGGGCTGCGGGCGATGTCGCCCGGGCCGTGGTTCCCTGGTCGGACCGGCCTGAGCGGCAGGAAAGCTGGCGCAATGCCGAGATGCAGGCCCGTCGCGTCGCCGCCTCTATCCTGGGTTCGGACCCGGCGGGCGACGACCTGGTGCCGGGGTTCTGGTCCGATCAGCTTGGCCAGAGGTTGCAGTCCGAAGGGGTCTGCGCGGGAACCGAGATCGTGCGCCTGTCAGGGGATGGGCGGTTCGCGGCCTTCCACCTGCGCGACGGGCGGCTGGTCGGCTGCACGACCTTGGACAACCCCAAGCTTGCGACGCTGGCGCGCCGCGCCATCGGCCGCGGCCTCGAGATTGACCCTGCGGCTCTGGCCGATCCCGGGGGCGATCCCCTCCGTCTGCTGCGGTGAGGAGGAAGCGATGCCCGACACGGCAGTGACGGATTTTCACACCCATGTGGTTCCGGCGGACTTCCCCCCCCAGAGGGGCGGGGAGCCACTTTGGCCTTCGATGCGCCGCCTCTCGGACAGCGAGGCCGAGGTGATGATCGCCGGACGTGTGTTCCGGCGCATCGACGCGCGGTCCTGGGATGTGAGGGCGCGGCTGTCGGACATGGACCGGGATGGGGTGGACAGGCAGGTGCTGTCGCCGATGCCGGAACTGCTGTCCTACTGGTTCGCCGACCATTCGGCCCAGGGCTTCTGCGCGCATCTGAACGCGTCGCTGGCCGAGATGACGGCGGCGCGGCCGGACCGGTTCGCCGCCTATGGCGCGGTCCCGATGCAGGCGCCCCGGTTGGCGGCCGGAATGGTCCGCGATCTTGCTGCGGCCGGTTTCGCCGGGATCGAGATCGGCAGCCATGTGAACGGCCTGCCGCTGGGCCACCGCCAGTTCGACCCGGTCTACGAGGCGGCTGAGGCCGAAGGCATGGTGGTGATGGTCCATGCTCTGCACCCCGCCGGGCTGGAGCGCGTCGGGGCGGGCGGCGATGCCGCGGTGTCGCTGTTTCCCCTGGAATCGACGCTGGCCGCGTTGTCGATGCTGACGGGGGGTGTGCTGGCGCGGTTTCCCGGCCTGAAGGTCGTGCTTGCCCATGGCGGCGGCGGGCTGGCGATCCTCTCGGCGCGGCTGGCGCAGGTGCAGGCCGCTGTGGCGCCGCCCCATCTTGCCGAATGCGGCGGCGATGCGGCCGACCTGTCGCGCCGCTTCCACCTAGACAGCATCGTCTATGACCCCGAGGTGCTGCGCTTCCTGGCGGCGCGCCAAGGGCTGGGGCGGGTGGTGATGGGATCGGACTATCCCTTCGCGGTCATGCAGAACGATCCGGCGGGCTTCGTGCGCGAGGCGCTCGGCCCGGGGGCCGCGGCGGTGCTGTCGCGGCGCCCTGATCTTTCCGACGACGTTTCCAACTGCTGAAAGGAACCTTCACGCCGTGACCTGGACAAGACTCTGCTCCATCTCGGATATTTCCGAAGACGACGGGCTGCGCATCGACCGTGACGGGCGCGGCCCCTTGGCGGCATGGCGGGTCGGCGATGCGGTGTTCGTGACCGATGACACCTGCACCCACGGACAGGCGTCGCTGACCGAAGGGGGCATCCTGGACGGCTTCCAGATCGAATGCGGCCTGCATCTGGGGGCGTTCGACGTCCGCGACGGCAAGGTGACCTCGGCCCCCTGCACGATCCCGCTGAGGGTCTATCCAGTCCGCATCGAGGCGGACGAGGTCTTTGCCGCCCTGAACGACACCTAATCAGGAAGACGACACCCATGAGTTTCGATACAGCAGATATTTCTTCGCCCGAGGACGCGATCCTGGCTGCCGCCGCTGCGCTGTGGAAGGCGCAGGAAAGCGGCCAGCCCTGCGCCCCGCTGCGCAAGGGCCTGGCCGCGCATGGGGTCGATGCGGCCTACCGCGTTCAGGAAATCAACATCGCCCGCCGCCTGAATCGGTCGGTCCGCCCGGTCGGGCGCAAGATCGGGCTGACCTCGCCGGCGGTGCAGAAGCAGTTGGGCGTGAATGAGCCCGACTTCGGGGTGCTGCTGTCGGACATGGTCGTGCCAGATGGCGGCGTTTTGGCCGCGGGGGCCGTCCTGCAGGCCAAGGCCGAAGGCGAGATCGCCTTCGTTTTGGGCGAAGACCTGGACATGCTCGCGCCGACCGCGGCCGAGATCCTGCGCGCCACCGCCTTCATCATGCCCGCCATCGAGATCGTCGGCAGCCGGATCGCGAACTGGGACATCTCGCTGATCGACACGGTGGCGGACAACGCCTCATCGGGAATGTTCGTGCTGGGCAGCCCGGCCCGCGCCCCGCTTGGTTTCGACTTCGCCGACTGTGCCATGCAGATGACCTTCGACGGCAAACAGGTCTCGACCGGAACTGGGCGTGCCTGCCTTGGCAATCCCGTGAACGCGGTCGCCTGGCTGGCCGGGCGCATGCACGGCCTCGGCGCTCCGCTGCGCGCCGGCGAGGTGATCTTGTCCGGGGCGCTCGGCCCCATGGCGGCCCCCGCGCCCGGGACGGCCGTCGAAGTCATTATTTGCGGCCTTGGCAAGGCCGCATTCGCTTTGGAGGTCTGACATGAGACGCAAGGTAGCGATCATCGGCAGCGGCAATATCGGCACCGATCTGATGATCAAGGTGATGCGCGTCTCGAAAATGCTCGAAATGGGCGCGATGGTCGGGATCGACCCCGAATCCGAGGGGCTGAAGCGCGCGGCCCGTCTGGGTGTCCCGACGACCGCGGCGGGCATCGATGGCCTCCGGGCCCTGCCGGGCTATGGCGAGATCGAGATCGTTTTCGACGCGACATCGGCAGGCGCCCATGCCCGCCATGACGCGCTGCTGCAGGTCGACGGCAAGCGGGTGATCGACCTGACGCCCGCTGCCATCGGCCCCTATGTGATCCCGACAGTCAACCTGCAGGCTCATCTTGGGGCCACCAACATCAACATGGTGACCTGCGGCGGCCAAGCGACGATCCCGATCGTCGCGGCAGTCGCCTCGGTGGCGCCCGTCCCCTATGCCGAAATTGTCGCCTCGATATCTTCGCGATCAGCAGGGCCGGGGACGCGCGCCAATATCGACGAGTTCACCGAAACCACCGCCCGCGCGATCGAGGCGGTCGGGGGTGCCGCGCGCGGCAAGGCAATCATCATCCTGAACCCTGCCGAGCCGCCCATGATCATGCGCGACACGGTGATCTGCCTTGCCGACAGCGACGACCGCGACGCGATCCGGGACGCGGTGCATCGCATGGCCGAGAGCGTCAGGCGCTATGTCCCCGGCTATCGCCTCAAGCAGGAGGTGCAGTTCAGCGCCGTCCCGGCAGAGACGCTGGAGCGGATGGGCGTGACGGGC
The DNA here is from genome assembly GCF_004310345.1 of Paracoccus subflavus. Classification (GTDB taxonomy): domain Bacteria; phylum Pseudomonadota; class Alphaproteobacteria; order Rhodobacterales; family Rhodobacteraceae; genus Paracoccus; species Paracoccus subflavus. The sequence continues at coordinate 23,974 of NZ_SISK01000018.1, forward strand.
CTGGCCGCGCCCGTGCAGGTTTCCATCTTCCTGGAGGTGGAGGGCGCGGGCCACTACCTGCCGAACTACGCCGGCAATCTGGACATCATGACCTCGGCCGCGCTGCGCGCCGCCGAGGAGATCGCCGCCAGGATGAAGGAGCACACCTGATATGGACCGCAAGCCACTCTACCTGCAGGATGTGACGCTCCGCGACGGGATGCACGCGCTGCGGCACAGCTATACGCTCGATCAGGTCCGCACGATCGCCGCGGCGCTTGATGCGGCCGGCATCGACGCCATCGAGGTGGCGCATGGCGACGGGCTGACGGGGGCCAGCTTCACCTATGGCTTCGGAAGGCACAGCGACCTGGAATGGATCGCCGCTGCCGCCGAGGTCGTGCAGAACGCGCGGCTGACGACGCTGCTGCTGCCGGGCATCGGCACGCTTCACGATCTGCGCGCCGCCCATGAGGCCGGGGTCAGATCGGTGCGCATCGCCACCCATTGCACCGAGGCCGATGTCGCCGCCCAGCACATCGCGGCGGCCCGCGACCTGGGGATGGACGTGGCCGGCTTCCTGATGATGGCGCACATGTCCCCGCCCGAGGCCCTTGCCGCGCAGGCCAGGCTGATGGAGAGCTATGGCGCGCATTGCGTCTATGTGACGGATTCCGGGGGGGCGCTGACCGAACGCGGGATGCGCGCCCGCGTGCGCGCCCTGCGCGACGCGCTGCGCCTTGAAACCGCGGTGGGCGTTCACGCCCATCACAACCTGTCGCTGGGCGTGGCCAATTCGATCGCCGCGATCGAGGAAGGGGCGGTCCGCGTGGACGGATCGCTGGCCGGTCAGGGGGCCGGCGCCGGCAACGCTCCGATCGAGGTGCTGGTCGCGGTGGCGTCGCTGGACGGCCATCCGGTCAGGGCCGATCTTTACGCGCTGCTGGATGCGGCCGAGGATCTGGTACGTCCGATCCAGGACCGCCCCGTTCGCGTCGATCGCGAAACCCTGACGCTGGGCTTTGCCGGGGTCTATTCAAGCTTCCTGCGCCATGCCGAAAGCGCCGCGCAGCAATACGGCGTCCGTGCGCGCGACATTCTCGAGGAACTGGGACGGCGAAAGATGATCGGCGGGCAGGAGGACATGATCGTGGACGTCGCCCTCGATCTTCTTCGGCAGCGCGAACACGTCGCAGATGCAACGCAATAAGGAGCAATGACTATGACATCCAGCACGACCGATCCCGAAATCGGCAAAAGCGTCGAGGCCGCCGGGCTGAAGACCAACTATCTGGAAGAGGGCAGCGGCTTTCCCGTGGTCCTGATCCACGGTTCTGGTCCGGGCGTGACGGGCTATGCCAACTGGCGCTTCACCATTCCCGTCCTGGCCCGCCATTTCCGGGTGCTCGCCCCCGACGCTGCAGGCTTCGGCTATACTGAGCGCAAGCCGGGCCAGTCCTATACTCTGGATGCCTGGCTGGACCACCTGGAGGCATTCCTGGACGCGGTCGGCGTGGAGCAGGCGCACTTCGTCGGCAATTCCTTCGGCGGTGCCCTGACGGTCGGACTGGCCGCACGCGCCCCGCAGCGGGTCGATCGTATTGTCCTGATGGGCGCCGCTGGCCTGGAATTCGATCTGACCGAGGGTTTGGACGCCGTCTGGGGCCATGAACCCTCGGTCGAGAACATGCGCCGGATGATGACCGAATATTTCGCCTTCAATGCGGCGCTAATCACCGACGATCTGGTACGCTCGCGCTATGAGGCCAGCATCCGCCCCGGATTCCACGAAAGCTTCGCCGCCATGTTCCCGGCGCCGCGGCAGCGCCACGTGGCCGCGCTTGCCACCCCCGAGGACAAGGTCGCGGCACTCACTAACCGCGCCCTGCTGATCCATGGACGCGACGACAAGGTGGTGCCGCTGGAAACCAGCCTCCGCTACCACCAGCTTCTGCGCAATTCGGATCTGCATGTTTTCGGCAATTGCGGGCACTGGACCCAGATCGAAAAGCGCGACCAGTTCAACGCGATGGTGTCGGACTTCTTCCGCGCCGAGTGATCCCAGAAGGAGAAGCACATGCCAGCAAATCCCTGCATCGGTGTGATGATCGGCGATCCCGCCGGGATCGGTCCCGAGGTCTGCGTCCGCGCGCTGGCTTCGGGGCGGCCGCAGGCGCGCGGCCGGATCGTCCTGATCGGATCGGCCGAGGTGCTGCGCCGCGCCGCCGGGCTGACGGGGGTCGATCTGCCGGTGACGACGGTTTCCTCGCCCGAGGAGGCGGCCTTAATCCAGGGGATCGCCGTGATCGACCCCGGGGCCGAAGTCGGCGCCGCCTTCGAGATCGGCAGGTCGTCGGCAGAATCGGGCCGTGCGGCGAAGGCCTGGATCGACCGGGCCGAACAGCTTTCCAAGGACGAGCGGCTGGACGGCTGGATCATGGCGCCCGTGGATACCGGCTCAATGCGCATGGCCGGGGTATTGCAAGAGCTTGACGATCTGCAACCCCAGGGAACCTTCATGTTCCGCATGAGCGGCCCCCTGCGCGTGGTTCCGATCGCGGAACATCTGCCCATGCGCGCGGTCGCGGCCTCGGTCACGGCCGAGCGTATCTCGCATGTGGCCCGCATGACGCGCGACCACCTGATCCGGTGGGGCATGGCCAGCCCGCGTCTGTCCGTCGCCGCCCTGAACCCCCACGGCATGTTCGAGGAAGACCGAGACATCATCGCCCCCGCCGTCGCCGCCCTGCGGGCCGAAGGGCTGGACATCGCCGGGCCGGTCTCGCCAGACGCGGTCTTCCGCCAGTGCATCGAGGGGCGGTATGACGCGGTCATCTCGATGTATCACGACCAAGGGCAGATCGCACTCAAGACGGCGGCCTTTGCGGGGGCCTGCACCGTCTATCTAGGCCTGCCCTATGTGCAACTTTCCGTGCCCCACGGCACGGCCTTCGACATCGCGGGCAAGGGCGTCGCGCAACCCGATTCGATGATTGCGGCGATGACCACGGCCCTGTCGCTGGCGGGCGGCGTCGCCTTCCTGGATGAGGCCACGGAATGACGGCGGTGGCTTCGAGGTTGGCGGTGGTGACCGGCGGGACCGCCGGGATCGGACTTGCTGCGGCTGCGGCCCTGGCGCGGGACGGCTGGCGAGTGATGGCCTGTTCGCGCCGGCCGCCGGACGCCGCGCAGATGCCCGAGGGCATCGAACCCGTGTCCTGCGACGTGGCGGACCCGGGTTCCGTGGAGGCCCTGGCCGAACGGGTGTCGCGCCACGAGGCGCCGCTGGTTGCGGTCATCAACAGCGCCGGCATGGCCCTGCCCCGCGCACCGTTCCTTGAATCCACCGAGGAACAGATGCAGCGGATATTCGAGGTCAATACCTTTGGAACAATCCGTGTGCTGCGCGCCCTTTTGCCCCTAATGGGTTCGGGGGGCACGGTGGTGAACCTGTCCAGCACTCTTGCGGCGCGGCCGCGGCCGGGTTCGGCCCTCTATGCCTCGAGCAAGGGCGCTGTGGAACGCTTCTCGACCGCCCTGGCCAGCGAGGTGGCCGACCGGGGCATCCGCGTGCACGTGATCGCTCCGGCCCTGGTGCGCAGCGAAATCTGGCTTCGCGCCGGCATGGCCGACACGGATTACGAGGCCCTGCTGACCGCCCGCGGCCGCGAGTTTCCGCTGGGCCGCGTCGGCGAACCCGAGGACGTGGCCGAACTGATCCGCTACATGGTCTCGGACCAGGCCGCGTGGATGACGGGAAACCTGATCCAGGTGGATGGCGGCGCCATGCTGCGCTAGGTGTGAACTCTCAGGAGGTTGTTCACTTGGATCGGGGTTAGGCTGCAATCGCCAAATTCCAGCCGAGGACCCCAAGGATGAACAACCCGCATCAGAATGCCCGCATGACGCTTCACAGTCGAGAACAGATCGTTGCTCCTGTTCTTGCTGGCCAGAACGCGGCGGAGGTCGCGGCGCTTTTAAACTGCGCAGGCGCTCCCGCCCGCGTTTCGGGACAGCTGACCGAGGCGACAGTCGCGCTGATGGTCTATTTGCGCCGGAGCCTGCGGGATGACCGGGGCGACGATTGTCGCGAAGCTGTGGCTGGCTCGATCCACCGTGGCGCGCTGGCTCCGGCGCGAAGGTCTGGAGCGGCTTGCACAGATCGATCCGCCCGCGCCGGTGCGCCGCTATCAGCATGATTGACCGGGCGAACTGATCCACCTTGATATCAAGCAGCCGGGCCGGTTCAACCAGCCGGCCCACCGCGTCACCGGCACTCGGGTCGGGTGCCGAAACCGGGGTGCAGGCTGGGACTTTGTCCATGTCGCCGTCGATGACGCAACGGGGCTCTCCCATGTCGAGGTGCGGGGCGACGAGCGCAAG
>NZ_SISK01000019.1 GCF_004310345.1 Paracoccus subflavus
CTGGGTGATGGTAGTCTCTGGCATGTGGCATATCCCTTTCTCGGTTGAGAATTGACGGCGTTCTGAACACCGCCATGATATGCCGCCCCCTCAGGGCATCACCAACTTTCGCTCATTACTCTGGACGTTTTGCGCGGGGTCGGTGACCGCGACGATCAATTGACCATGGCAAGGGACTATCTGCGTGCGGCTAACGACCCGGAAGCCCGGCATGGCCTTGAGCGCATCAGCGAACAGTTGAGCGAGGAACGCGAGCGGCAGCGTCAAGAGCGCGGTCATGAGGGAGGCGGCCATGAATAAGCTCCACATCTTGGGCGGGGCGCTGCTGTTTGCTGTCCTTGGAACCGGCTTCGCCTATATTGTCGGCACCGGGTTTCTGTCCTTCTGGCGTGGCTACAACGGCCAGTATCTCGACTGGCTGGCGATCGTGCGGGAATACCCGTCACTGCGTTCGACCGATCCGCGAGCATTTCAGATCCTCAACCTGATCTGGGGCGGCTTTGTTCTTCTGTCGCTAGTGCTGGCGGCCAATGTCCTCACCGAAAAACTGACGACCTTCGGCAAGGCGCATTGGCAAAGCAGGCGTGAATTGAAAAAGAACGGCTTTCTGGGAAAGCCCGGACGCGGATTTGTAGTGGGCAAGACGGGACCAGCCAAGGGCAGGGGGAAGTTTCTTTGCTCAGCGGCGTTTCCTCATTGTTTGCTGGTCGCCCCCACCGGGGCAGGGAAAGGGATCAGCTTCGTTATTCCGAACCTTCTCTTGTTCCAGGGCAGTGCCGTGGTTCTCGACGTGAAAGGTGAAAACTTCGAACTGACCAGCCGCCACCGGCAGTCTATGGGTGACAAGATCTGGCGATTTGCACCCCTCGATTGGGACAATCCCGGCCACCGCTATAATCCTCTGGACCGGATCAACGCGCTGCCGAACCCCGATCAGCGCCAGATGGAAATCCGTATGTTGGCCGAGCTGTTCCTGCAAACGGAGGATGATGGTGCCAAGGGCCTGCTGGACGGCGGCATTGACCTGTTTGTTGCTTGCGGCATCTATGCGATTGAGCGTGGCACTCCGACCTTGGGAGAGATTTACCGGCTGGCTTCGGCTGGGGGCGACAAGCAGAAGCAATACATGAAGTATGCGGATGATGTGAAAAGTCCGGCTGCCCGTTTGCTGTTCGAACGCCTGGCCTCGACCAATGACCGCACTCTGACCTCCTATCTGTCGCTTCTGATGACCTCGGGCCTGTCGCTCTGGTCAAACCCCGCTATCGACCGGGCAACGGAGACCAGCGACTTCAGCTTCCGGGATTTCCGGCGCTTTCCGCAGTCCGCTTATTTCGTGGCGCCGCCGCATGATAAGATCCGTGCCATCGCTCCACTCGTCCGGCTGTTCTTTTCGGATCTGCTGTCGAGCCTTCACGACCATCTTCCCGGTGAAGACGAGCCTTGGCGGGTCATGATCATGCTGGACGAGTTCGACATGCTGGGCCGAATGCCGAGCGTGACCGACAGCATCAAGACGCTGCGGGCTTACGGCGGTCACTTAGCTGTGGTGACGCAGACTATCCCTGCCCTCGACAAGATTTATGGCGAAGATACCCGGCTTTCGTTGCAAGGCGGCGCAGGCGTCAAGATCTATCTCGCCCCGTCCGAGCAGCGCACCAAGGCAGAGTTGGCGGCGGCTGTGGGCAAGACTACCGTGCGGGTCACGTCAAAGTCCCGGACCATCGGAAAGGGACCCCTTAACGGGATCAACGTTTCCGAGCGACATGAAGAACGTGACCTGTTGACCGAGGATGAGGCCGGGCGGCTTAAAGAGGATGAAATGATCATCCTTGCCAATGGGCATCACCCGATCAAAGCGTGGCGGATCAAATACTTTGATGACAAGGTGCTGAAGCCTATCTTCCAAGCACAGAAAGGCCCGCTGCCTGGTCCTGATCCCAAGGATATTGAACTGCGTTCGATGCGTGGCGAACTCATGCTTGCCACCAGCAAGATCACAGAACTGGCTCAGAAAGTAGACGGCGGTGTCACCAAAAGAAGCCGGGTCAAGGGTGCCTTACCACATATTGTGCTTGAGCAAGTGGGAAAGAAATCGTCCGATAATAAATCGGCCAACAATCCTGACAAGACAGCGCCAGTGATCGTTCGGAGGCGCAGCCTTAACCCAAACCTAGCGTCAGGTATCGCAATTTCCACCGATGATGCTGCCGTCAAGGCGATTGTCGTTACAACTGAAAAGGTTCAGACGATCTCGCCGGACGATGATGGACTGTCCCTAGAAGCAAGTTAAAAAACAGGCGGCCTTCGGGCCGCCTGCTTTTTTTGTCGTTAGATCCGCGCGCTTGAACACTATCTTTTTGCCAACGCGCGGGCCTTGTCCTGCATCCGGTTTATGGACTCAGCCACGCCTGTTGACGCTTGGGTGACTGCCGGATGCGCTGCGAACGCTTGGGCATTGCGACCAATCGCGTTCTCACCCCGGTATGTTTGCTGGGCCGCTTGGACGGTGGATTTAGCCGCGGCAGCAGTGTTTTTTAGGCCCCCCATATACGTCCTTGCGTTTTTCCCCGCCATGTAACCAACAGCCGCCAAGCCCATCATCTGCATGTTTCCAGACACGGAACTGACAAGGGAGGGCAGGAGCACCATGCAGATCAGGATCAGGATCATCAGGACGATGAACGGCACGAATGCCCCGATGCTGGCGAAGTTGGAGGTTCCGATGCGTCCAACCAGGTCGGTCCCCATGGAGATCATGATCGAAAAGATCGAGGCGATGAACAGGGGGTAAAGAGACCAACTGACACAGGCCGACACCCACCGCTCGAAGAAGCCCTTTGTCGCCTCAAACAAGGTCAGGGCAATGACAATCGGGGCGAGACCCAGAAGCACGGTGATGACCACCTTCGGGAACAGGATCAGGACGGCAGAGAAGGCCGATATGGTGCCGATCAGCAGGAGGCAGATCCCGGAGACAACGGCGGTCACAAACCAGCCACCCATTTCCGCAGCGATGTTCGTGGCCGCAAGGGTGAACTTGTCCATCATCTCGTCAATGGCAGTGGCAAATCCATCGGTGATCGTCGGCCCGCTCAGGCCGTCTCCGCTTGATGCCAGAATGCCGCCTGCCGTGGCCTCGATGGCTTTCTGGATGCCGCCCGCCACAGCCCAGAACTGGTTCCAGTTCCAGGCGAAGATGCCGATCAGCGCCAGCTTTATCATCAGGGCCAAGGCGTGCCCCCAGGTCATGGGACGCAGTTGCAGCATCATGTTGATGCCGACCAGGGCCACGGCCAGAACCGCCATATAGCCCACGAGGGTTCCAGAGGCTTCCACCAGCCCCAGGAATGTCGATCTGGCGGCATTGGTCAGAAAGGACTCGGCTGAACCCACGATCAGTTGGACAGCGGACATGTCAGCGCCCTCTCCATGCTTTACAAATATCCAGCGACTGTTTCAGGGTGTCGCCTTCCTTCCGGCCAAGCTGGGCCGAAAACTGAAAAATCCCATCCCGATCCTTGCCAGCCGTCAGTTCCTCATACTGCCGTTCGGCTTCATCCCAGGATGGAAACTCAACCTCGCAGGGGCAGGAGTTGGTCTCGATGATCGCCTGTTGACGACTGATATTGTAGAGATGTTGCAGGATCAGGGATCGCCGCGCTTCGGCGGGTGGCAGGTCATCCGCCCATTGCGGCAGCGGAGGCATGACGCAGCCATGCCGCGACCTCTTTTCGCCGGTTTGAGGTTCAGACAGGTCCGGCATCGTGAAGTCCATGAAGTCCCGTTCAGCCTGGGCCGCTTCAGCCATTTTCCCTGACTCTGGGAACGGCGGCGGATCAGCGCGAAGCATGTTGGTCATCACCACCGCCCCGGCGATCATGCCAACGGCTGCCGCCGCTGCACCAAGCAGCATCGAGTTGCGGTCAAACATGGGGGGCTTCTCCTTCGTCGCCGTTGTCGGGGATGTAGAATTCGAGAACGCCGCGGTCACCGCCGGCACGGCCGGTCTGGATCACCACGTCGATGGAACTGCCGATGTAGCGCAGCGTGTCCGTATAGGTGAGCGGCAGGTCCGCCTTCAGCGCCATAATGGCGAGCTTTGCCAAGGCCAGCTTCGGTGTTTCGGCATGGATCGTCGTCATCGAGCCGCCGTGGCCGGTGTTGATGGCCTCGATAAAGGTCATGGCTTCCTTGCCGCGCACCTCGCCCACAACCAGACGGTCAGGCCGCATTCGCAAACAGGACGTGAGCAGAACATCCGGCGAGCGGGTCCGGCTGTCGCGGTCCGCAATCAGCGTCACGACATTGGGCTGCGCAGGCACCAGCTCTGCCGCGTCCTCGATGGTGATCAGCCTCTCGCTGTCGGGAACATAGGAGAGCATCTTGCGGGCAAAGACGGTCTTTCCGCTGTCTGTCGCCCCCGCGATCAGGGCATTCATCTTGTGCGCGACGATGAAGGCCATGGCCGCGTCGATCTGGCCTGAGGCCGCAAGCGCCTTCAACTCGCGCTTCATCTCGGCGCGGGCTCCATCCACCGAATATTCCCGGCCATGGAGGTGTTTGACCGTGATCTGGTCGAGGGGCAGGGTGGAGAAGAAGCGCAGCGAGATCGCCGCGCCCGTCGAGACGGCTGGGGCCGTGACCACCTGGGCGCGGATGGGCCGTCCCTTGTAGATCACGGAGGTGGAGATGATCGGGGCCTCCTTGCCGATGGTCAGCCGCCCGGCACTGGCGATGCGTCGGCCGAGATCGTCTATTTCCATCGCGCTCATGGCTGTGCGGTCCACCGGCTGCATGGCTGCGTCGCCATGCCGGAGGGACCAGATGCGCCCGTCCGGGTTGATGGCGATTTCCACAAGGGCAGGGCTGTCGATGACAGGTCCAATCGCCGCCAGGGCTTCATCGAGATAGCTGCCGTGGCTCAGGTCATCCATGCTCAGAATATCTCCAGGTCGCGGTCCACCATCACCGTGACGCGGGTGCCCTGGGCCACGGTGATCGTCGGCGGGATCGAGATGTATTTTCCAATAGCCGCGTCCGTTGCGCCGCCAAGAGCATCCGACACGCCCGTTGCGGCGTCCGAGCCGCCCGTCGAGATCGTCACGCCTCCGTCGCTGTCTTCATCTTCCAGAAGCGAAGGAATGGCAGAGATCGTAGAAATCAGCGCCGCCGCCCCGAACCGCTTGAAGAAGTGGCTGTTGACCTTGCCGGTCGTGCCCGAGCGGCCAAGAGCGTCACCGCCGAAGGAACTGATCTGCACCGATTGGTTGTCGGGCATGATGATGCGTTCCCACGCGACCAGAAGGCGGTTCTGCCCGATATCCACATCCGCCGAATAGCTGCCGATCAGCTTTGAGCCACGCGGAATGAGGATGCGCGAGCCGTCATAGCTGACCACATCGGTTGTCACCACGCCCCGGATCGGACCTTCAAGGGTCGAGTCGATGGCGGTTTCCAGAACCGCCTGGATCATCGTGCCCTGCGTGACGGTGTTGGCCGGGTTGACGATGATTTCCGCGCGTTGGACCTGCACCGGGCGTCCGGCATTGCGCACAAAGGCGGCATCGTCACTGAGTTTCGCTGCCTGCTGCGCGGCTGCCGCATCACCAAAGCCTGCGGCCTCCGCGATGGCCCCTCCGGGACCATCGCCGCCGCCGATCGCGATCATCGAGGATTGCAGGCGCTGCTGTTCCAGTTGCGCGGCCTCTTCCGCGGCCTGCCGCCGCTGCGCCAAAAGATCATCGTCGCTGCCCGGCACGAAGCCCCCGCCGCCTTGCAGGCGCAGCATGTCCATTTCATTGTTCAGGCCCGCAATCTGCAAATCGCGGTCGCTCAGCATGTTCTGAAGCTCGCGCTCGCGGTTTTCCGCTTGCTGGCGAAGTTCCTCCAACTCGCCCTGCAGGGTGGCAAGGGCCTCGTTCTCGCCGTCCGATGCCGGGCTTTCAGCCTCGGGTGCAGGCTTGGACAAGGCATCGACTTGCGCCTGAAGGCTTCGGATCAACTCGATCACTTCCGAATTGTCGGGGGCCGGAACCGGGTCCGGCACAGTCTCCACCACGACAGCAGGTTCAGGCGCGGGTTCCTCGCGCTGCGGCCGGTCCATGTCCCCAAAGCCGCTGCCTTCCGGCTGGAACTCCTGAGCCTGCCTGACGGGAAGAACCGTCTCGCCTTCCGGTTGGCTATAAACATAGACCGCACCGGCCAGAACGGCTGCGCCGCCGAGAGCCAGGGCCAGCTTGGCCGCACCGGGCTTGGCTGCCCGTCCGGTCCCACCCCTTCCGGCCTCCTGATCGTTCAGGGAGGCGAGCCGCTGACGAAGATCGTTGTTTGCCCCATCGCTCATTTCACCAACCTCACGGCTTTCATCATCCCCACGGTGGACTCGACCTTGCCCAAGCGCAGCACCCAGAAGGGGCTTGTGCCCGTCACCCGCACCACGCCGTCAGGCATGGTCTGCGAGTTGACCGTGACCTCCTGTCCGGCCGTGACCTTGAAGATCGCGGGCAGCTCGCCGTTGCGGCGGAACTTGAAGTAGGTGAAGGCACCATCATCCCAGACCTGCGTGGGCGTCGTGCCGTTCACCACGTTTCCACCATAGTCATGATTGGCAGGCCCACGGGCGATCTGCCGGTTGGCAGGCGTCGTGCCGCCCGAGCCGCGCGGATAGGTGAAGCGGACCACCGAGAACTGCGCGGAGGACGACTCCGAGACCTCGAAGTAATATTGCCGCTTGTTGGTATAGACGTTGATGTTGGTGGCAGCACCGCTGGTCGTGGGCTTCATCACGAAGGCACTGCCGCCCGGCACCGCGTCAAAGTTGAAGCTGACGGTATCGCCCGCAATGACAGAGGTGATCTGTTCATCCGGGCCAAACTCCACGGACGTGACCCGGCCCATCTGCGTCTGGATGCGGTAAACCTGTCCATCGACCCATTGGGCATAGCGGACACGGGCATCGAGATTTCCGGCGCGGGGCGTGACTTCAGCCAGAGCCTCGGAGACACCCATGCTGGCAGCAGCCAGGGCTGCAACAAAACCAAGAGCGCGTTTCATTGGACCTCCAACCGGTCAGACGTGATGGCATATTCGTAGACACTGAAGCCAAAGGGGTTCGTCCAAACCTCATCGAGAGGCCGGGCCTCGGTGGTCTCGTAGCGGAAGGCCAGGGTGGCGCTGAACAGGCCCTCGGTGATGCCCCCATCATCGGCCAGGCGCTTGCGCAGCCGGACCTGGGCGCGATCCTCGGTGATCAGCGTGACCGACAGGATCTCCACATCCATCCGGGCGCGGGGTCCGTATTTCCGTTCGGGATAGTCCGGGTTTTCCGAGGACCAAAGGCTGCGCATCGAGGCCAGGGCTGCGCCGGATGAACGGTCGATGACTGAGCGGACCCGCACATCATTGTCGAGTTGATTGAAGGTCTCGCGGTCGCGCACATAGGAATGGACAAGCGACTGAACGACCGCATCCCGGTGATCGAGGGATATGGCTTGCAGGTTCGCGGTCGGCAGCGCCATGCCGCTCGACGGATCAAACGGCACGAGGACCGGGGCAGGGGTTTCGTGACTGGCCGCGACCACGGCTGCCATGAGGCAACCGAGGGCGCCAAAGCCCCAACCGGCAATCCCGAACTTCTGCCAGAACGCGCCACGGCGGCGTTCGCCATAGATCAGTTCTTCCTCCGTTTCGCTGACCATCTTCGGAGCGACGGATGCGGCTTTCGCCTTTTTGTTTTTCTTGAGATCGAACATCGGGCCTTACCTCAGGTCCGGGATTTGGAAGTCGAGCATTTCCTGTTCCTGCGCCCAGGCACTCGCCTGCGACACATCCGACATGCCCATCCCATAGCTCTGCATGGCGAGAAGCTGGTTGTTCAGGATCAGCTCCTTCACCGCCTCGCCCATCATTCGGGTGTTGAGATCGATCGCCTCCTTGATGCCGGTCTGTTCCGGGATCTCGGCCACAAGCGTATCGAGGCGCTGAAGGCTGACAAAGGTTTCGCGCTGCGCGGTATCGGCGGTCGCCGCCACCAAGGCCCCTGTCGTGGCCTGTGTCGCCGCCCGCTTTTCCGCCACGCTGCCGCTCTTGCCCATGGTCTCGACGCGGGCAGGATCGAGGCCCGCCTCCCTCATGGTCGATTTTGCATTGGTCTGGATCGCCGTGCGATAGCCCGAGGATACCCCCGACCAATCACCCGTGCTTGCCGATCCAGCGGCTTGCAGGATGCTGGTCATCTTTGGGTCAAGAACCGTGTCGAGGCCGCCGCCCATGAGAAGGCCCTGAATATCGGCCTTGCCGGTCAGGACGGCATAGATGCCCTCCAGCTCCGCCGTCTGCCTTTGCAGTTCGGCCAGTTGATCGACAAGGTGATCCAGCATGTCGGACTGGATGCCGAAGTCTTCGAGCATCCGCTTGATCTGCGTGATCTGCTGGGTGATCGACTGCGTGTCGATGGTCGGCACGCCCTGGGCAAAACCGGATGACGTGACAGCCAGCGTCGAGGTCACGCACAAACCTGCACCGAGAAATAAACTGGTGATGGTGTTTCGCATCACAACCTCCCTTGGAAATCCATAAATCTGCGTTCCTGGGCAAAGGCTGCCGCCGCAGCCACCGCCTCGGCCGAAAGCGGCTTGGAACGGGTCGCGATCAGCCGGGTCCGAATGACCAGAAGCCGGGCAAATTCCGCCCGCACAAAGCTGTTCAGAGCCATCGCCTCGGCCGCGTTTTCCGTCTGATCGAGCCGCGACATGGCCTCTTCGAGCCGGGCCATTGCCAAGCCCATGTCCTGCCCGGCCTCGTCGGCATATTGCGCGACGGCACCGCCGATCATCGCCTTTTCGGCATTCGCCAGATAGGAGGCCTCGATGGAGCCTATCTGGTCTGCCGCCCCGAGCTTTGCCATGTATTCGAGGTATTTGGCGGGGATGACTTGGACGTATTTCCGGGTTTCCGCGAAGGGCGGCACGCCGCCATGCTTGCGGACATTGCCCGCCCCCGCGTTGTAGGCCGCGAGTGCCAGGATCATGTCGCCGTCAAAGGCATTGAGTTGCTGCGCCAGATAGCGCGCGCCGCCCTCTGCCTGAATGTAGGGGTCGGAGCGATAGGTGGACCGGATGCCCAGGTCGCCGGCGGTGTCGGGCATGATCTGGGTTAGGCCATAAGCCCCGACCGGCGACTCTGCATGAGGGTTGAAGCGGCTTTCCTGCCAGATCATCGCCTGCACCCAACACCGCCACTGGATCAGCGACAGGCCCGCTTTCTGAAGATGATGCGTGTCCCTGGCCGCGCGGATGATGATCTGCTCGACGTTTTCCCGACCCTCGCCAAAAAGCTGCTCAGCCGCCGCGCTGTTGTCCGTGGCATAGACCGCCTGCTTTCCATCCCCGGCCGCTTCAAGGTCCGCGATCATGGCAGCGGCCCCTGCGCCGCCACCCGGCAGGATCATTCCGCCCGACACATCGCCCAGGGTCTCAACCTGCTGGCGATCTGCCTCAAGCCTCTTGCGCGCTTCCTCCGCCTTCTGCCGTTGCAGCGCCAGGTCAGCTTCCATCTGCGCGGTAATCTCGGCTTCCTTGGCATTCTTGACCGGATCAAAGACCGGAACACCCTGCGCCAGCGACGTGCTGGACAGCATCAGCGCCACCAGCGGCACCGCTGGGTCGTGTCTCGGAAGTGGTAGAAATTGGATGGCGGCGTAATCTCCGGGTGAACTGACACCCACCCAGCCGGCGGCTGCAACCGCCAGGGAGATCACGCCATGAAGCAGAATACCGACAGC
>NZ_SISK01000001.1 GCF_004310345.1 Paracoccus subflavus
CTGGGAAACCCTTTCTCAGCCTCTAGTGCCGATGTCTCTTGACCTCGCGGCCTGACCGGAGCCAACGTTACATGCTCGGAGCGCGCTGCTCGCCAATTTCCACCACATTCGCGACACGACCGGCGATGAAAAATTGATTGTCTGGCATGGGCTTCACGGTCCTGTGCCAATTTTGATCCATATCCGGCCCTGCGGGTCGGGGAAGGCAACACCCGCTGCCCGGCGGGAAGCACCCTGTTGAACAAGGAAGTCAATGCCATGCCGATCAGTCTTGCCGCCGCTGCACAGACCTACCGCGAAGCCGCGCGCGATGCGGTGCGCCGCCATTCGACCTTCCACCTGGTACAGGCGGCGCTGCTGGTCGTCGCGGGGATCGTCGCCATCGTCTTCCCGGCCTTTTCTTCGGCTGCTGCCGTCGTGGTGTTCGGCTGGCTGCTGATCGCCAGCGGCATCATTCAGGCCATCGGCCTGATCAGCGCACGCCATGCGCCGAACTTCTGGCTGCAGATCATCTCGGCCATACTTGGTGTGTTGCTGGGCATTCTGCTCTTGCGCAACATCGCGCAGGGGATGCTGCTGCTGTCGCTTCTGCTGATCATCTTCTTCATGATCGAGGGGATGTCGAAGGTTGTCTTCGCATTGACGATCCGTCCCTTGCCCAACTGGCTTTGGGTTTTTGCCAGCGGGGTGCTCTCGGTCGTGCTGTCGCTTGTGCTTTTTGCCGCGATGCCGGTCACTGCGCTGTGGCTGATCGGGCTGATGCTGGGGCTCGACCTCATCGCCATTGGCGCGGCCCTTGGTGCGATGGCGTGGAGGCTTCGCGGGCAAGCGGTGCCCGCCGCCTGATCCCCTAGGGCGCCCGGCTTCGGGCGCCATTTTCTTGCAATGAATTGACTGAAAGGCGCCGAAATGGCCAGCAACCCGAAATCGCAGACGCGAAAAACCCTTCCCATCGACCTCGCCTTGCAGGGGGGCGGTTCGCATGGGGCGTTTACATGGGGCGTTCTGGACCGCATCCTCGAGGAAGACTGGTTCGAGATCGATGGCATTTCCGGCACCTCGGCCGGCGCCATGAACGCGGCAATCCTGGCGGCCGGCATGGCCACCGGCGGGCGGCAGACCGCGCGTGAGATGCTGACCGCCTTCTGGCGCCGGACGGCCGATGCCGCGCGCTTCAGCCCGTTCAAGCGCGGGCCGCTGGAGGTCCTGACGGGCAAATGGACGCTGGACAACTCGCCCGCCTTCATCGCCATGGATCTGATGGCGCGGCTGATCTCGCCTTATTCGCTGGGTGGGGCGGCAGGGAACCCGCTGCGCGACATCCTGACAGACCTGATCGATTTCGACGCGCTGGCGACCGGGCCGGTCAAGCTGTTCATCACGGCAACCAATGTGCACACCGGGCAAGGCAGGGTGTTCCGCAAGCATGAGGTGACGGCCGATGTGCTGCTCGCCTCGGCCTGCCTGCCATCGATGTTCCAGGCCATCGAGATCGACGGCGTGCCCTATTGGGACGGCGGCTATGCGGGCAACCCGACGATGACGCCGCTCGTGCGTGAATGTGAAAGCCTCGATACCGTTCTGGTGCAGATCAACCCGGTCGAGCGGCGCGAGACGCCGCGCACCGCGCGCGAGATCGCAAGCCGCCTGAACGAGATCTCTTTCAACGCCCAGCTACTGAAAGAGTTGCGGATGATGGCGCTGCTGCGCCGTGTCATCGACCCCGGCAATGG
The DNA here is from genome assembly GCF_004310345.1 of Paracoccus subflavus. Classification (GTDB taxonomy): domain Bacteria; phylum Pseudomonadota; class Alphaproteobacteria; order Rhodobacterales; family Rhodobacteraceae; genus Paracoccus; species Paracoccus subflavus. The sequence goes on from NZ_SISK01000001.1 coordinate 1,734, forward strand.
CGAGGCGCGGTACTGGAAAGAGATGCGCCTGCATCGCATCACCTCGGACATCATGGTGGACCTTGGACATTCCTCGAAGCTGAATGCCGAATGGGACTTCCTGAAGATGCTCTTCGACGAAGGGCGCCGCGCCGCCGAGGATTTCGGCCGCACCCATATTCAGGACATCGGGGTGCGTTCGACCTTCGATATCGACGCGCTGGCGGACGAGCTCTGACATGCTGGGTCTGCTGGGTATTCTGTTGGGCCTTGCCCTGATCATGGTGCTTGCGTTCCGCAGTTGGACAATCCTGCTGCTGGCGCCTTTGGCTGCTGCGGTGGCGGCGCTTTTTTCCGGTCAGCCGATGCTGGCGCACTGGACGCAGACCTTCATGCCTGCGGCGGCGGGGTTTGTGGCGCAGTTCTTTCCGCTTTTCCTGCTGGGCGCATTGTTCGGCAAGCTGATGGACGACAGCGGATCGGTTTCAGCGATCGCCGATTACATGACGCGCCGGCTCGGCCCCTCGCGGGCGATCCTTGCCGTGGTGGCTGCGGGCGCGATGGTCACCTATGGCGGTGTCAGCCTGTTTGTGGCGTTCTTCGTTCTGGCGCCAATGGGGCAGGCGCTGTTCAAGGCGGGAAGCGTGCCGCGCAGGCTGCTTCCGGCGGCACTCGCGCTTGGAACCTCGACCTTCACCATGTCGGCCATGCCGGGAACGCCTGCGATCCAGAACGCGATTCCGATGCCGTTCTTTGGTACCACCCCCTTTGCCGCACCTGGGCTTGGCATCATAGCCAGCATCATCATGGCGGCCATCGGCCTGGGCTGGCTTTCCTTCCGCGAACGTCAGGCCAAGGCGCGGGGCGAGGGTTATGGCGCGGCCGAAAAAGGCTCCGCCGTCTCGCGCGAGCTGGCCAGCACCGCACGCGAGTTTGACCCTGCCGAGATCAGCCGCGCCGGATCCTGGGGCGGGCGGCCACCGATCGGCCTGGCCATTCTGCCGCTGGTTCTGGTTGTCGTGGTCAACCTGATCCTGACGCAGTTCGTGCTGCCCAGCATGGATTTCGATTTCCTCTCGCAGCCCGCATGGGGCGAAACCACCCTGTCGGCTGTCGGCGGGGTCTGGTCGGTGGCGCTTGCGCTTCTGGTCGCCTGCATCGTGCTGGTTGCCATGAACCGGCGCCGCTTTCGCAATCTGCGCGAAAGCATCGACTCGGGCGCGACGGCCGCAGTACTTCCGATCATGAGCGTGGCAAGCCTTGTGGGGTTCGGCGCGGTCGTGGCGGCTCTGCCTGCGTTCGAGATGGTGCGGGACTGGGTTCTGGGCATCGGAGGCGGGCCGCTCGTGTCACTGGCGGTAGCGACGAACATCCTTGCCGCGTTGACCGGATCGGCTTCGGGCGGGATGACCATTGCGCTGCAGGCCCTTGGCCCCACCTTCATGCAGATCGCGTCAGACACAGGGCTGGACCCTGCGCTGATGCACCGGGTGGCCGTGATCGCCTCGGGTACGCTGGACAGCTTGCCGCATAATGGCGCGGTGGTCACGATGCTTGCGGTCTGTGGCTGCACGCATCGCGAAAGCTATCTGGACATCGTCATGGCCGCCATTGTCAGCGCGCTTGTTGCCCTTGTGGCCGTGATCGTGCTTGGCACAGCCTTCGGTTCCTTCTAACCCGATAGGGACAGAGCTTCGGGATCGTCATGACACAGCCCACGCCGACCGCCGCACCACCGGCCCTTTTGAACATCACGCTGGGCGTCATGCTGGCGCTGATGCTGGGGTGGTTCTTCCACATCGCCTCGGGCGTTCTGGTGCCAATGGTGCTGGGGCTGATGATCTCTTATGTGGTCATGGCGGTGGTCGTGTCTCGGAAGTGGTAGAAATTGTCTGGCGGCGTAATCTCCGGGTGAACCAACACCCACCCAACCGGCGGCGGCAACCGCCAGGGAGATCACGCCATGAAGCAGAATACCGATAGCTCGTCCTTTTCGCCGCTGCCCGACGCAGGCGGGTATGATCCGATCGAGGATCGCCTTCGGGCGAATGTCCGGGCCACCATTGAGGCCATGTTCGAAGAGGAACTGGCCGTCTTTCTTGGTCGGCTTCGTTACGGCCGCGGCAATGAGCGGGCCAGGGGCTACCGCCACGGGCACCGCGATCGGCAGCTGACCGGCACATTCGGCACCGAGACGGTGCGGGTTCCTCGTGCTCGGATCGAGAACGAAGCCGGCAAGATCACCGAATGGCGCTCGAAGGCACTGCCCCGCTACAGGCGGCTGACCAAGAAGGCCGAGGCCCTGATCGCGGCGGTCTATCTGGCCGGCACCAATACCCGGCGCGTCAAGCGGGCGCTGTTTGGCTTATTCGAAGGGGCGGTGAGCAAGGACGTGGTCAGCCGCGCCTGGCGCAAGGTGAAGGTCGACTGGGACGCCTGGTCCACCCGCGACCTGACCGGCGAAGAGATCGTGCGGCTCATCCTCGACGGCACCGTCATCAAGACCCGGCTGGACCGCAAGGCCACCAACATCTCGGTGCTGGCGGCGATCGGCATCCGCCGCGACGGACAAAAGGTGCTCCTCTCGATCAGGAACATGGGCGGCGAAAGCACGGCTGCCTGGAGCAGCTTCCTCGCCGACCTGGACGCGCGGGGCCTCAGGCGGCCCGAGCTCGTAATCGTTGACGGCGCCCCCGGCCTTGAAGCCGCGCTCGTGGCGCTCTGGGGCGGGGACCTGCCCATCCAGCGCTGCACGGTTCACAAGCACCGCAACCTGCTTGGCCACGCCCCCAAGCGCCTGCACGACGAGCTGAGCGAAGACTACCGCGACATGATCTATGCCGATACGGCCGCCGAGATCGAGACGCGCCGCAAGGCCTTCCTCCGCAAGTGGAAGCTCAAGTGCCGGGCCGTGGCCGATAGCCTCGAGGAGGCCGGCGATCGCCTCTTCAGCTTCACCCGCCTCGATCCGTCGCAATGGAAATCCGCACGGACCACCAACGCCATTGAGCGTCTGAACGAGGAGTTCCGCCGCCGCATCAAGACCCACACCGTGCTGCCCTGCGCCGAGACCGTGCCGATGCTGCTCTGGGCGCTCTTGGCGTCAGGGCAGATCCAGATGCGGAAGGTTGACGGCTGGGAAACTCTTTCTCAGCCGCTCGAGCCGATGTCCCTTGACCTCGCGGCCTGACTGGAGCCATCGTTACATGCCCGGAGCCCGCTGCTCGGCAATTTCCACCACATTCGCGACACGACCCTAGGCGCCCTAGGCGCAGCGCGCCCATGATTGCCGACTTCTGCAGCCACTCCTGGTCGCCTTGGGCGGCATGCGCAACGTATTCGTTCTTGATTGCCTGAGTGTCGTAGGCGGTGAGTGCGGCAAAGATGAGGACGCCGATGATCGAGATCGCGAACATCATCGCCGGCGACTGCAGGAAGATGTTGATGACCATGGCCACGATCAGACCGATCACACCCATCATCAGGAACGTGCCGAGACCGGACAGATCCTTTTTGGTCGTGTAGCCGTAAAGGCTGAGCCCGGCGAAGGCGACGGCGGTCACAAAGAAGGTCTGCGCGATTGAGACGCCGGTGAAGACGGCGAAAATCCAGCTGATCGACAGGCCCATGACCGCGGCAAAGCTGTAGAACACCAGCTGGGCGGTCGCGGCCGACATCCGGTTGATCATGCCGGCAAAAGCAAACACTATGATCAGCGGCGCGAACATCACCGCCCAGCCGCGGGCACGGTCCCTCTGCTTGCGACCATCCTGTCGAAAGAGGCTGAATGGATCAGCCGGAGAGCGAGGTCATCCCCAAACCATAAAGCATAAGGCCGAGAAGGGCGGACCCGCCCAGCACGATCGTCATGCCGAGTTTCAGCCGAAACACCGCGAAGAGCGCGAGTGCAGACAGTGCGGCTGCGGCCCAGTCGATCGAACCAAGGACCGGAAGCTCGAGCGAGAGCGGCCCCGCCTCGATCCGGCGCACTTCGATCCAGACGACGTGGATCGCGAACCAGATTGCGAGATTGAGGATCACGCCCACGACCGACGCCGTCACCGCCGTCAGCGCGGCCGAGAGGGACCGGTTCGAACGCAGCCCCTCCATGTAGGGCGCGCCGAGGAAGATGAAGGCAAAGCAGGGCGCGAAAGTGACCCAGGTCGCAAGAAGGCCGCCGAAAGTGCCGGCGAGGAGCGCATTGTCCCACCCGGCCTCGCGGAAGGCGCCGAGGAAACCGACGAACTGGAGCACCATGATCAGCGGCCCTGGCGTAGTCTCGGCCATCCCGAGGCCGTCGAGCATCTCGCCGGGCTCGAGCCAGCCGTAGGTACCGACGGCCTCCTGCGCCACATAGGCCAGCACGGCATAGGCGCCGCCGAAGGTGACCACCGCCATCTTGGAGAAAAAGGTGGCTATGTCGGCGAAGACATTGCCCGGCCCCAGGGCCAGCACCAGCACCACCACAGGCGCGAGCCAGAGCGCCAGCGCGACCCCGCCCGCCACGAGCGCGCCGCGCCGCGCCGAAGCCGGCATCTCAGCCATTTTTGGGCCAAGGAGCGTCTCGGCATCGTCGACATGGGTGCCGCCGACCGACCCGTGGCCACCACCAGGAGCAAACGCCTGCAGCCCGGCGCGCGCCCCGAGAAACCCGATGAGGGCGGCGGCGAGCACGATCAGCGGGAACGGGGCGCCGAAGGCAAAGATCGCGACAAAGGACAGCGCGGCGATCAAGCGCATCGCGTCGTTCTTCAAGGCTCGCCGGCCGACGCGAAAGACCGCCTGCAGCACGATGGCGAGCACCGCGGCCTTGAGCCCAAAGAAGAGTGCGGCAATGAAGCCGACATTGCCGAAGATCACGTAGACCCAGCTCAGCGCCATAATGGCGATGACGCCGGGGAGGACGAACAGGACCCCGGCGATCACGCCGCCCCAGGTCCGGTGCAGGAGCCAGCCGATATACACGGCGAGCTGCTGCGCCTCAGGCCCCGGCAACAGCATGCAGAAGTTGAGCGCATGCAGGAACCGGCCATCGCCGAGCCAGCGCTTTTCCTCGACGAGGATGCGGTGCATCACTGCGATCTGTCCGGCCGGTCCGCCGAAGGACAGCAGAGCCACGCGCGCCCAGACCCGCGTAGCTTCGGCGAGCGTCGGATACTCCTGCGCGGGCGCTCCGCTCCGCGGTGTGGCCAATGTCGCGTCCGTCATCGCACACCTCCCGGCCGGTTGGTCGGCCAGTTGTGCGTCTCGTCTGTGGCGTCGCGCGCCCACCGATAGAACGCGTCGTAGAGCGCCATGCCGGCATCGAGCTGCTCGAGGTCGTCGGCGTACATCCGGGAGAGTCCTAGGGAGGCGGCCAGAAGCCCTGCAGCCTCAGGCGCAAGGTCGAGACGCGCCGTGTCCGCCCCGCGAACGATGGAAGCCAGCCGGTCGAGCGCCGGGATCGAGAGCCCGAACTCCGCCAGCATCGTGTCGAAGGTGCAAAGCTCGCCGCGATGGCTCCAGAAGACCTTCTCTATGTCGTAGGGCATCGCCCCGAACAGCTCTGCCACGCCGACGACTTCCGCGGGCGCAACGTAGAGGAAGGTCGCGCGTGGGTCGACGAAGCGGCGGATCAGCCAAGGGCAGGCGATCCGGTCGATCTTGGGCCGGGAGCGCGTCACCCAAACCGTCCGGCCATCGGCGTCGCGTGCGGAGAGCTTGCCGGGATCGACGAGTGGAAGTCCCGCCGCGACCCACGCAGCCTGTCCGCCCTCCAGATACTCGGCTGGTATCCGCGCACTCCGGAGCACGGCGGCGACACCCTGACTGCGTCTGTGACCTTCGGCGCAGATGACGACAACCGGGCCGTCAAGCCTCGCCGTGAGGCGCGCCAAAGCATCGGAGGTGATCTCAGCCTCGCTGAGTGGCCGGGCAGCGGGAACGAGACGCGGCTCGGCGGCGCGGGCGGCTTCGGCGCGGACATCGAGCAGGATCGGGCAGCGGGGCGTGCCAATCAGCTTGGCGAGCTTGTCGGCAGGGATGGCGTCGGGCGCAGGCATCTGCGTTCCTCCTTGGAAACAAGGTTGAGGTGGAACGCGAGCTTCGGCTGTCGCCTCGTGGGGAGATCGCGGATCCCCATAGGAGAAGAATTTCGCAAGACGGGTGCGCTGTCAATTCCCGCCGCACCGGCCAAGTCGGACAGCGGGCCACCCACAACTGTCACCGATGGCCGATGCGGGTTAGATTGCCCTATGCTTTCAGAGAGCCTGGGGATTCTTTTCAGCCTGTGGGGATGGCTCGTCTCGGTTCAACGCGAGATCTCGGCCGAGCTCGCCCTCATGCTCCGCGCTTTCGCCGAGACCCGGGACTGGTCGGCATTGGCGGGCTTCCTGCCCTTCGGCATTGCATTCGGGGCGGCGCATGCCCTCACGCCCGGACACTCGAAGACCGTGCTGTCCCTGTTCGTTGCCGGAAGCGGCGCCAGCCTGTCGAGGGGCATCGGGACCGCTGTCATTCTCTCGGCCACGCATATCGCGATCTCCGTCCTCGTGGTCATTCTCGCCTTGCCGGTGGTTTCGCTGGCCTTTGGCGAAGTCGGACGAGCTCGGGTCCTGGAAGATCTGAGTCGAGGCCTGATCGGATTGATCGGCCTCTGGCTTCTCATCGCCGCCATCCGGGGACACGCTGCTCATGGCCATCGCGAGGGCGCGGCGTTCGGGGTGGTGGCCGGGTTGATCCCATGTCCACTGACCCTGTTCGTGATGACCTTCGCGAGTGCTCGAGGCGTTCCGGAAGCCGGGTTGGCTTTCGCGTCCATGATGCTGATCGGCGTTGCCGCCGTGCTGGCGAGCGTGGCGGCACTGGCAGTGGCCGCAAGAGCCGGTCATGGCGGCGCGCTCGCGCGCTTCACTCCGACCTTGGGTTGGCTTGCTCTCCTGGCGCTCGGAGCAACGGGGGCGGTTCTGATGCTGATCGCCCTCATGCAGTTGGGGCGCTCGTGATGAGGGCGCCGGGAGATCGGGTCAGCAGGCGCGATTCTGTGCACGCAGAACCGCATAGTCAGTCAGCATGATGGCGATCGCAGCCCCCTTGGGGAGTTGCGCCACCTCGTTTGACGCGCGGGCCTGAAACTCTCGGCTGTACTCCACCACCGGCGGACAAGCCGACACGCGACCTGATTCAGAACTCACCGTCGCGCAGCCGCTCAGCAAGCTCGTGGTGATCGCGAGGACGGCGAGCCGCCGCTTCCAGCATCCGGCGTTGGACATCATTGGCCTTCTCCGTGGTCACAAGGCGTTCGGCGAGGCGTCCCGCGCGCTCGCCGGACCGCCGAAGCGAAAGCAGGAACAGGAGCACGGCGAGCACGATCGCGCCGTAGCTCAAGGCAGTCCGCATCCATGGGCTGGCGGCGAACCCAGCGAGGAGCGCGATCACCGCCGCCCCCTGCGCCAGTCATCGAGACGCGCGTAGATCGTGACCGCGATGCCGCCGAGAGCCACCGCGATGAACACCCAGCGCAGCGTATCGAGATACGGGACCAGCGGAAGGATCGCGATCTGCGTTTCGGCCAGGGCGCTCTGCGCTACCTCGACGCCCGCCGCGCCCAGCGTCGCCACTCCGGCCGCGCCACCCCCCTTCATGGTGCGGCTGTCGGCGAGCACCTCGCGCGCGGGCGGCGTCTCCGCCGCGAAGGCAGTCGCCCGGGCCGGGAACCGCTCGCCCCACTGACGCGCAGGTCCGAGATCGACATGAATGAAACCCGAGCGCGGATAGAAACCGAAGCCGAGGAACCCGACCTCCCGTGCCGCTGCCTCGAACGCCGCAGGATCGTGGTTCGCCATGGCGATGTCGAAAGCCGTGCCGTCGAGGTGTTTGGAGCGGGTTGCGCCACCGACGGCGCGGTTGTGTTCCGGGCTACGATAGGCGGAACGCACAATCAGCGGCTTGCCGAGCCGATCACGGAGCGCCTGCAGCTTGTCGAGAGCGGGCTCGTTGATCAGCAGCTTGCCGGTGCCCCGGCAGGCGATCTCTGCAGGCGAGAAGTTCGGCCAGCGCCAGGTACGCTCGGGCACGTTGCGCCAATGGCCGTGGAATGTCGTTGTCATGGGGTCCTCCAAAAACAAGTTTCCGGCCCCTCGCAGGGCTCGGTGCGTTCGCCGTTCGGGAAGGTCCACTGGACCTTCCCGTCTGCCTGTCAGGCAGACCACTGCTCACCCCGCCACGAGGGCGGGTGCGGTTGGGCTGATGAACAGGGATGGCGAGCGGCTACGGGCTGCCGCCGAAGATCTTCAGCTTGATGGCGATCCCCGCCAGCAGCGCCAGCATGACGCCGGTGGTGATCATGCGGACGGCGGTCTGCATGGCGGTGCGGCGCACCAGCCGGATGCAGTCTACCAGGGAGCGCAGATCGCGGATGTCGAGCGCGGCCTCGTCGCCATCGAGGCCGACATCGGCGAGCGCGCGCTTCGCGCCTTCCTCCGCCGCCCGCGTCAGGATCGCCTCGAACTCGGCGTCGGGCATGCGCACGAAGCCCTCGGATCGGGGTGGGTTCATCGGTTCCTCCCTCCGCCGCTCAGCCGATCTTGCAGCCCCAGAAGGACGTGTGATCGGCGGCGAAATAGCCGTCCGCGACCCGGAAATACCCCTGCAGCTCGACGGTATCGCCCGCGGTCAGCGGGACCATCGTCTGCAGCCAGATGGCGGTGGCGAGCGAGACATGGGTGGCAGAGATTTCGCCGAGGGAGCCGCGGATTTCGGTCGTGCCGTTCAGCACCAGCCGCCCGCGCATGCGGGCCGTGGCGCTGGCGTTGATCTTGTAGAGCAGCGTCGCGCCGAAAAGGTAGGTGCCGTCGACCGGAGCCACGAAATGGTTGTTCGCGGCGTCGAACGCCCCCTGATCGTTGGTGTCGGTGTTGTTGAGGCCGATCTTCGTCCAGGTCCCGACGCCGACGTAGTTGTCGTAGTTCGTGTACGCCTTGAACCGCGGCAGCCGGGGCTGATCGACGATGCCGTTCGCGTTGTCGACGCTCAGCCCGTCGAAGAAAGTGCTGCCGTCGGCCGAGACCGCGAGGCGGAACCTGTCCGAGCCGAAGAGCCCCACAAGCGCCTTGGTGACGAAGCCGGTCTGGAGCGTCAGCCCGAGATCGTCGCCCGCCGCCTCCTTGTTCATGGTGTAGAACAGATCGCCGGTGCCACCCTCGGCGACGGTCTTCGCCGTCCAGAGCGCGGCGTTCAGCTTGGCCGAGAACGGGTTCGACCCATCCGCCGTGGTGCCGAGCCCCAGGAGTGCCATGTTCTGCAGCGCCGCCGGTGTGGTGCCGATCCAACTCGCGCCGTCATAGACCAGCAGCAGGCCCTCGCCTTCGACCCACGCGCGCCAGCCGGACCTCGGTGGCAGACGCATCCACGCCCCATCCGTCCAGAGCGCCACGTTCAGGTCCCAGCCCGCCCAGTCGCCCGTCGCGGCCGAGCCGACGATGTAACGGTCGCCATCGGCGGGACTTCCTGGCGGCAAGGTCAGGTCACGGGCGAGGACGGAGAGCTGGACGAGCCCGTCGAGCAGCCGCAGCGCCTCGTTGTGGGTGACGTGCTTCTGGGCCTGCGCCGCCAGGATGTAGGGCAGCAGGAGATGGGTCGTGGCGTCGGACATGGGATGGCCTTCAGAACAAGAGCGTGACGGTCTCGGGCGCGCCCCGCCCGACGAGGGCGGAGAGCTGGAAGATGCGGACGGTGAGGCTCTCGCCGGCGTCGAGTGGCGCGCCCCAATCGGCGGTCTGCTGGGCGGCGGTATAGACGGCGCTGGTGGTGGATGCGCTCAGCACCCGCTTCACGGTTGCGCCGTCAAGCATCTCGACCTCGTAGGCTTCGAGCTCCTCGGCCAGCGGCACCTCAAGCCCGCCCCAGCTGTCGGCCGCGAGCGCGCGGGACCGGCGCGTCCAACGGATGGTCAGATCGCCGGGCATGCGCGGCGTGCGCCATGGCTGCTCGACATGGGCGACCGAGAACGGCCGCAGCCCCACGCCCACTGGAGTGAAGGCCTGCGCCACATAGGTCTCGTCGCTGACCGGACGGCTCGCGGGGCCGATGCGCCAGTTCCACGGGATGCCGAGATCGGCCTCGGCGGTGGGCAGGGACGCGAGGCTGTCGTCCAGCACGACTACGCGCGCGCCTGCGGGCGCCGGATTGCTCATGGCGCTTTCGGTCCCGCGCTGGCCGCGCAGGAGCCGGGTCAGACGATACCGGCGGGGCGCCAGCAGCTCGGCCGCGCCCGCCTGCACGATCTCCCAGACGCCCGACGCGCTCTCGATAGCCAGCGCGTTGGCGCCGCCGAACAGCGTCAGATCGGTGACGCTTTCCAGCGTGCCAGTCAGCAAGTCGACCACAAGCGCATTGCCGAGATCAAAGCGCGAGGTGGGACCTGCGTAGAGGTCCGAGACCAGCGTGCCGATCCGTGCTCGTGTGCCGAAGCTGGTGAGCAGCTCGAACCCATCGGTCGACGGGCTGCGGAACACCGCCATCTCTCCCGGCCAGGGAACGGCGTGCGCGGCGACCAGCGGCCGATGCGCGGGCTGGTCCTCGGTCAGCTGCGGCAGGTCCATCAGCACCGCGTCCGGCACGCCGAACACGACGGCCCGCGTCAGCGAGGCTGCGCGGGGATCGCCGGGCGGCAGGTCGTAGGTTGCGCGGTCCTGGCGCACCGCCTCGATCCCGCGCGCCTCCGCGTCGGCGATGGAGACAAGCCGCAGATCGACCAGCCGCCCGTCATGCTCCAGCCGGACCGCATCGGCCGGATCGAGCGCGAGGCGCGAGGGCGGCAGACGGAACGCCGCCGTCTCGCGCCCGACCCATGCCTCCATCAGCGCGCGGCGGCAGCGGCGTTCGGCCTCCTCGGGCGGCACCGCCATCGGGAAGGATTCGGACGCGATCCGGGTCGTGTCGACCGTGATGCGCCGCGCTTCGACAAGGGCGGCGTCGTAATCCTCGTCGGCGCGGGCGACCTGCCACTTCAGCGCCTGCGGCAGTTCGGTCTCCTGGCCGCGCGTCAGTTCCAGCACGTCGCCCTCACGGGCGGCCACCAGGTCGTCGGGCCCGAGGGTGGCGACGGAGGCACGGCCGCGCATCACGAAGCGGATCACCCCCTCGGTCTCCACAGCGTCGAAGCCGAAGTGGCGCGACAGCGTGGTGATCGAGGCGCGCGGGCTCTCCAGCGCGGTGATGGCATAGCCTTCGACCGCGCCCCAGAGGCCGGTGACGTCGATGCGGGACTCGGGCAGCCCGGCGCGCAGACAGAGGTGCCGGACGAGCGCCGCCAGCGACACCGCGCCGAGCCGCCCGGTCAGCCAGTGGCCGAGCCGCCAGTTCGCCCCGTCCGTCCAGACATCGGTCAGCGCCGGGAAGAACGGGTACGGCCGCGCGTCCCAGGTCCAGGCGGCGCATTCGGGGACATGCACCATGCGGCCGCCGTAGACCGAGGACACCGGGTTGTGCGCGGCCTCGCCCCACCAGAGATACGTCGCCTCCAGATAGGCCCGCTGGATGGCGTCGTCCCGCCAGCCCCGCGAGAAATGCGGCGTGAAGCTCTCCGATGACTTCGGATCGAAGAAGACATTCGGCTGGTTTGTGCCCCGGTCGATGGCGGGGCACCCCAACTCGGTGAACCAGATCGGCTTCGACTGCGGCGCCCACGCCGTCGGCGTTGCGCTCTCCACACCGCCCGGACGGTCGTAATGCGGGTTCGACCACCAGGCGCGCAGATCCTTGTAGCGGAAGACCCACGGCTTGGCCGCCGCCCCATCGGTGATCGGGGTCCGGACCTGCGCGGTGCGATCCGCCGCGCTGGCATAGAACCAGTCGAAGCCTTCGCCGCCCGCGATGTTCCCCTGCAGATAGCCCCGGTCGTAGATCGCGGGCCAGCCCTCGGCCGCGTCGAGATGCTCGAAACCGTCGCGCCAGTCGGAGAGCGGCATGTAGTTGTCGATGCCGACGAAATCGATCTCCGGGTCCGCCCAGAGCGGGTCGAGATGGAAGAATACGTCCCCCGAACCATCGCCCGGCTGGTGCCCGAAATACTCGCTCCAGTCGGCGGCATAGCCGATCTTCGTGCCGGACCCGAGGATCGAGCGCACGTCTGCGAGCAGGTCCCGATAGGCCTGCACTGCCGGATAGGTGCTGGCTCCGGAGCGGATGGTCGTCAGCCCCGGCATCTCGGTCCCGATCAGGAAGGCGTCCACCCCGCCTGCCGCCGCACAGAGATGGGCATAGTGCAGCACCATGCGGCGCAGGCCCCAGTCGCCGGGCGTTCCGGTCCACGAAACCGACTGACCCGAGACGCTGAAGCTTGCGGGTGTGGCCGCGCCAAACAGCGCCGCGACCTGCGTGGTCGCAGTGGCGGTTTTGTCCACCGTCCCCGCGAAACCCGCCGCGGGAGAACAGGTAATCCGCCCCCGCCAGGGGAATACAGGCTGGCCGATCTCGGCGGCGTTGTCGGAATACGGGTTCGGCAGCGTGTTGCCGGGCGGCACGTCCATCAGGATGAACGGGTAGAAGGTGACGCGCAGCCCGCGCGCCTTCATCTCCTCGATCGCCTGCACCACGGCGAAGTCGGACGGCGTGCCGCCATAGACGGGGCGGTCCTGATCGTCGCGGCTGACGAGGAAGGCGCTGGCGCGGCTGACGCCGTTGACCGACCAGCTGGCGGGTGTGGTCGACTTGGCCGACACCTCGACGCCCGGCCGCACCTTGCACGATCCCGCGCGCAGGTCGTCGCCGAACCACGCCACGACGAGGCTCACGCTCTCGACCGCTGGCGCCATGGCCTGCAGCCGGTCCAGCGCCTCCACCATGTCAGTGGAGTCGGCCAGCGCGTTCAGGTTCTCGGGCACCGTCGCGCCGCCATCGGTCTTGCGGATCGCCTGCGTGGCATAGGTGAACTCGCCCGAGGCCGGGATCATGGTGACGGCCTGCGTCAGTCCCTCGGCCGTGTCGGGATCGACGAGCGGCCGGAACACCTCGAAGGACAGCTGCGGCAGGCGGTTGCCGTAGGTCGAGAGCGGCAGGTCCTCGAAGACGACATAGGCGGTGCCGCGATAGGCAGGCGTGCTGGCCGCGCCCATCTTCGCGGCGATGAACGGATCGGCGGTCTGGGTCTCGTCGCCCGGATACCAGCGCCAGGTGACGCCGGAGAGGTCCATCGACTTGCCGTCGGCCCAGATGCGTCCGATGCCGGTGATCGGACCCTCGCAGAGCGCCACGGCGAAGGAGGCGTAGTACAGATACTCGGTCGTCTTGACCTTGCCGCCCCCGCCGCCCTTGCCGCCGCCCTGCGTGGTGGTCTTGGTCTCCTCACGAAAATCGGTCGCCCAAGTGATGTTGCCGCCCATGCGAATGCGCCCGTAGAGCCGCGGGATCACCGCGCCCTCCGTGGCCGAGGTGATGCGCAGCGTGTCGAGCCGCGCGCCTTCGATGCGCTGCGTGGGCGCCAGCGACGAGATGATCCAGCTGTCGACGACCGAGCCGATGCTGGAGCCGATGAACCCGCCGATGGTCGCTGCGCTGACGCCGAGGATCGCGCCGCCGATCGAACCGCCAATGGCGGCGCCGGCCGCGCCGAGAACAAGCGTTGCCATGTGTGGATCTCAGCGTTGCGGGAACAGGAAGGCGAAGGCGATGCGACGCCGCCAGGCTTTGGTGAGCGGTTCCTCGATCACGCCGAGCCGCTCATAGGCATGGAGGAAGCTGTCGGGCGCGGTCAGGATCCCGACATGCTTCGCGATGGCGCGGGGCTTCATGCGGAAGAGGACCAGCGCGCCGCAACCGGCCTCGGCAGGCGACACCTCGATCATCATGGTCCGCGCGCCCTCGGCCAGTACCTCGCGCGGCCCGATCTCGCCCCAGTCGCGGCTGTAGGGCGGGATCGGGAACGGTTCGGGCCCGACGACCTCGCGCCAGATCCCGCGCGCCAGTCCGAGGCAGTCGCAACCGACGCACCGAAGGCTGGCCAGATCGTGATACGGCGTGCCGAGCCAGGACCGCGCGATGGCGATGACGCGCGCGGGGTCGGCCAATGCGAGGGGTTGCGTCACAGCACGTCTCCCTCGTGCCCGGCATCCTTGGTGGCGTAGCGGAGGACGGCGTCCTGGCCGGGGATGTGCGGGAAGCCGCGGAAGTTGACGGTGTTGGCGAACTTCGCCCCGCAGGTCTCCATGCGCTTGTCGCAGCCCGCGCGGATGGTGAAGGCATCGTCTTCGGCGATCGCGCGCACCGGCGCTTCGAGCAGGGTCAGCACGGCGATGCCATCCGTGACGTCATGGCCCAGCACTTCGGTGCGCCGCCCCGCGTTCGCGCCGCTGGTCCATTCGAGCGTCCCGAAGGTGAACCAGCCGGAGGTGAAGCCGCTAAGCCCGGAGGCGGTGAAGGCGCGATCCCGCAGCAGATCGATCACCGCGCCCGTGCCCTTGAAGGCCGGGTCCTCCAGATCGACGCCGCAGCGCGCATCGCCGAGCGCGGCGTCGCAGGTCGCCTGAAAGGTCCGCCCGACCGTCTGGCCGAGGACGTGGGCGAGCGAGCGGACCTCGGCGACGAAGGCCAGACGCCCACGCCGGATCTGGCCGATGGCCCCGCGCCGCATCAGCACGCGCTGGCTCGTATCGGCCCAGTTCGCCCGCCAGACTTCGACCTCCGCATTGTCCCAGCGGCCGTCGAGGATGTCGGTCTCGGTGATCCGGTCCGAAGTCAGCACGCCCTCGGCGTCCTGCGCATCGACCGATAGGTCCGAGCCCGAGCGCACCTCGGACGCGGTGAGTCCGCTCTCGGGCTCGAAAACCGTCCCGTCGAAGCTGAGCGTTCGGTCGTGGTCGGTGAAGCCGAAGCTCACGGCGTCGGCGCGCGTGATCCGCCAGCACCACGCGAGCGTGGTCGTGCCCTCGTCGAGATGGGCCTGCAGGGCGGGATCGAGGGTCTTCATCGGCGCAGTTCCAGAAGCGGAATGGAGGTGATCGAGCCGAGCCGCTCGAGGTCGAGCGTCACGTCGAGCGCGTCGGTGTCGAAGCGGACCGGCACGTCGAACTCGAAGCCCGCGGTGATCGCGACGCCAGCGCCCGGCGCGGCGCTGAAGGTGACGACGCCGGTCGCGGTGTCGACGGACCAGCCGGAGAGCTGCTCGATCCCGCCGAGCGCGATGCGCACGGTGCCCGCCACCGGCTTGGCGATGGCGCGCGTCCAGGATTGCGCGCCCGAGGCATAGCGCTTGACCAGCTGGAACGCAGTGGTGGTGCCGTCGCCGGTGCCGATTGCCTGATCCGTCGGCGACGGCGTACCCGAGGGCAGGCAGGACTTGTGATCGCCCCAGTCCTTGAACCGGAAGCCATGCAGCCGCCCGTTCCGCGCCTCGAAGAAAGCCACGACGGCCGCCAGATCGTCCGCGCGGCGGATGCCGTAAGCCACGTCGTAGCGGCGGCGCGAGTTCGCCCAGCTGGCGTTCCTCTCCTCGTCACCCGAGGCGAGCTCGACGATCTGCGTGCGCCGTTCCGGCCCGCCGCGCGCGCCGCGGCTGATGTTGTCGGGAAACCGGACCTCGTGAAACGCCATCACATGCCCCTCCGCCCGAGCGAGACCGCACGGGCGATGTCTGCCGCGACTTGCGTGCGGGATTGCCGAAAGCTCTCGGCGTCGCGCGCCATGATGGTGACGTTGACCCCGCCGCCCGCGCCGTAGCTCTGTGCCTCCCGCCGCGACAGCACCCGCTCGCCGCGCTGCAGGATCGCGGGCACCTCGTCATGGCGGAGGCCGGCCATGCCGCCGGAATGCATCCGCGGCGCAGCGGCGAAGGCCATCGCCGGGACCATGCGCGACGGCCCAGCCGATCCGACCATCCCGCCCGCATGCAGGACGTTGGCGAAGATGCCGCCCGCGCCGGAGAACACGCCGGAGAGCGCGTTTGCGATCGGCCCGAGGATGAACCGGCGCGCCGCCAGCTGGGCGAGGTCGGCGATCATCGACGTGACCATGTCGCGGAAGTCGAGCTTGCCGGTCTTCACGAACTCACCGACCGCGTTCTCCGCCGACTGGAAGGCGCCGACGAGGGTCTGGCCGATGTCGCCACCGATGTCGCGGGCCTTGCTGGCATAGTCCGATAGAGCGGCGGTGACGGCCTGCCAGCCGGTGACGGCCGCCTCGGTCGCGGGCTCCGCTGCCGCAGCAGCAGCCCCGGCCGCCGCACCCGCACCTGTTGCTGCGCGCCCGGCTTCACCAAGCGCCGTCTCCAGGCGCTCGGCCGCGCCGGTGGCCTCTGTCAGCGCATCCGCGCTCGCCTCGTCGGTGCCACGCACTGCTTCGCGCAGGGCCTGCCAGCTTTCCAGCGGGGCGCGGGCTCCCTCGGCCAGATCGCGCGCGGCGCCGCGATAGAGGTTCGCGGACTCGAGCGCCCGGTCCGCCGCCTCGGTCAGACCGAGGTCGGGCGCGGTGAGCGGGTTGTCCTCGAAGGCCCGGTCGAACGCCGCCTGCGCGGCGGTGGTCGCAGCGCTGGCCGCGCCCTCGAAACGGTTCTCGATCTCGCCGAGGTCGAGGTCGGGCACCAGCGAGATGCGCCGCTCGGAGCCGAGCGCTTCCAGCCCCTGGTTGATGCCACCGATGAAGCCGTTGATGCGGGAGACCACGCCGTTCAGCATCGCCTCGACGCCGTCGACCAGGCTGTTGGCGGCCTGGAACGCCAGATCGCCGACGGCGGCGGGCAGTAGACCCCAGATCGCCTTGATCGCCTCGTAGGCGCCCTCGAAGGTGTTCGCCGCCGTGTTGCCGAAGGCCACCACGCTCTCGATGGCGCTCTGCATGCCCGACGCGGCGTCGGCCTTCAGGTCGAAGAACATCGCCGTGGCGGCCGCACCCGCCGCAGCAGCGCCCATCTTGATCCGTTCCCAGACCTCGACCGCGACGTCCTTCAGAAGCGACATGGCCTCGCCAAAGCCACCCGCACCGGAGACGAGACGGGTGAACTGATAGACGAGCTCGCCCGCGCCAACGATCAGCGCCCCGATGCCGGTCCGGATCAGCGCCCCGCGCAGGACGACCAGCGCCGTGGCGAGGCCACGGACGGAAAGGGCAGCAGCGGCCATGCCGGCGACCCAGCGGCCCGCAAGGAACGCCGCGAAGGTGGCGGCATAGGTGGTCAGGCGGCCGATGTTGTCGAAGAGACCGCGGATCGCGATGCCGAGCGGCCAGGTGCGGCTGGCGACCGCCGCCATGGCGTTGGCGACGGCTTCCAGTGCCGGGGCTGCGGCGACCGCGAGCTGGTTCGACAACCCGCGCCAGATCAGCCCGAGCCTTGAGATGGCATCGTTCGTCCGCTCGATCTGGTCGGCGTCCTGCTCGGAGACGACGACGCCGAAGGCGAGGACGTCCTCCGTCGCCTGGCGCAGCGTCGCCGTGTCGATCCGGCTCATGGCGATGGAGCCTTCCTCGCCGAAGAGCTGCCCCGCGACCGCCGCGCGCTCGGCGGCGGGCACGAAGCTCTCGATGGCGGCGTTGATCGCGCCGACGCGCTGGTCCAGCGGCAGGGCGAACAGGTCTGACGCAGAAAGCCCGAGGCGATCCAGCGCATCGGCGGCAGGGCCGGTCCCGGCGGCCGCCTGGCTGAGGCGACGCGTCAGATCCTTGGTGGCCTGCTCGATGCCGGACATCGACACGCCCGCCAGCTCGCCCGCGCGCTCCAGCGTCTGGATCGAGGCGACGGTGGTGCCGAGGGACTGAGCGAGCTTGGCCTGCGCATCGACCGTCTGCAGACCGGAGCGGATCATCGCCACGCCAGCGGCGGTCGCGGCGGCAACTGCGGCAGCGGCGGCCACGCGCACCCGGCGCGAGAAGGCCGCAAGCCGGGCGGTCGCCGCCTCCATCTCGCGGCTCAGCCGCCCGAAGCCACGCGCCCCGGCTTCGCCCACGCCTTCCAGCTCGGCGCGCACCTGTCGCCCGCCGACCGCGGCGAGGCGGACGGACACACGCTTTTCAGCCATTGGGGCGTTCCATCTGTTCGTTGAGCTTGGCCACCATCACCGCTTCGATGACCGGCAGCAGTTCGGCCATGGCGAGCGGCGGCACGCCGAGCGCGTGACCGAGCGCCAGCGCTGCCGACATGTCCCAGCCGATCACGGCGCCGGGCAGGACGCGCAGTTGGCCGCCGAGGCGGCCGACGAGATCCCAGACCTGCCAACCCTCCGGTGTTTCCGGACGGTTCAGCCGCGCCGGGCAGTCTTCACACGCTTGCGCGCAGGCTTCGCAGTATCGCTCGCCCCCGCCGAAGGACCATTCGGCGAGAGCGCGGAGCCGTTTTTTTCCTGCTCCAGCAGCAGGCCCTTGGAGACGTAGGTCAGCTGGAAGGCCTCGAAGATCGGCCAGACATCGAGCAGCGCGTCGATGGCCTCGGGGCTGGGGTCGATGGGCTTGCCGTCCGCATCGCCGATGCCCTCCCAGGCGAGCACCGCCCGACGCGCCAGCGCCTTGGCGAAGGCGACCGCGCGCTCCTCGTCGGAAGCCTCCTCCGGAACTGCCTCGACGGCGGGATCGCTGCGCGTGGCCACCATCAGGGCGGTGGCCAGTGGGCGCAGCTGCACCCGGACGCTGGGGGCGAGGTCGTGCCAGCGCGGCGCGTTGGTCAAATCGAGCGTGAGCATCAATAGTATCCGTTTTGATCAAGGGTTGATTTCGGCCCATTTCCGGTCGTCCCGGATCAGGGCGTTGGCGAGGACGATGAGCTTTCGCATCACCGCCGTGATGGCGACTTTCCAGGGCTTTCCGGCAGCGATGAGCGTCCGGTGGACTTGCTGGAGCGGGGCGTTGAAGCGGGTCGCGATCACAGCGGGCATGAACAGCATGCAACGGAGAGCAGTGCGGCCTCCGCCGATACGGGCCTTGCCCTTCCACGTTCCCGACTGCCGCGTGATAGGTGCGAGGCCTGCGAGGCTCGCAGCTTCCTTCGAACTCATCGCCCCGAGCTCCGGCATCTCGATGATCAGGGCGATGGCGGCGACGGGCCCGACGCCGGGGATCGACGTCAGGATCTCGTAGCGCCTGGCGAGCCCGGGATCGGCTTTGATCCGGGAGCGCAGTTCCCTGTCGATCTGCGCGATCTGGGTGTCGATCTGGCGAAGGCGCGCGCGCAGCTGCGCTAGGACGATCTTGTTGCGCGCCATGCCGATCCGGTTTCGGCAGGCCGTCCGATCCTTGATCAGAGCAACCCGAGCGACATGCAGCTCCTTGATTTCGTGCAGTTCGTCAGTTTTGACCGGGGTCGCCTCGAGGCCGAGCACGGTACCCATCCGTGCAAGCATCTCCGCATCGACGCGGTCGGTCTTCGCTCCCTGTCCGGTAGCCTGCGCGAAGCGTCGCGCCCGTGCGGGGTTCACCTTGACGTTGTGATGGCCGAAAGCCGCAAGCGCGGCCTCCAGATCGCGGTGATAGCGCCCGGTCGCCTCGTAGACGACGCGGAGCGGTGCCGCCCCGAGCCACTTGCGCATGGCCTTCAAGCCGGACGCGTCGTTGCCGAAGCGGGCTCGTTTGCCGTCCGAGATACGGTAGATGTCGAGTGTGGTCTTCGAGATGTCGATCCCGATAGTGTCGGTCATGGTCTTTTCGCCTCCTGGCCTTGTCATTCGGGGCAAGGACGCGAGGTCTTCCCCATGTATCCGTTCAGGACATTCGAAAAGGCGGGGGCGATCACACTACTGACCGGCCCTCTCCGACCATCTCCACAACGATCCGTCCCCCGCCGCTGTCCGGCATATTTGAGGTGCCGGACAGCGGCTCCCGTATCGCACGGGAACCGGGGGAAATCTTAAGACAAGGTCTCCACATCGTTTACGAGGGTGGCGGTGCATATCCGGCCGACCACGCTGTCGCGCGCCGCCTGCCAGTCGAACGTCGCCTGCACGCCCTGCGGCCCGGAGATTTCGATGCGCGGGCGCGGCAGGTAGACGGCGTGCACGGTGAAGGTGAAGCTCTCGCCCGAGGGCAGGACGTAGGCGAACTCCATCTCGCAGGCCTCGCCGTTGATGGCCTGCGTCACCAGCGTCTGGTCGGCGAAGCGGACCTCGATCCGGCCGGTCAGCGCCGCGATGGACGGGTCCGCGCCGTCGATGCGGCCGTCGCTCCGGATGGTCTCGATCCGGTCGAGGTTGTTGGCATAGGTGATCTCGGCCGAGACCACGTTGCCAAGCGCGGTGCCGTTCCTCGAGATCGATCCGTTGAAATGGCCGAAGCGCTTCAGCTCCAGCGCGGCGGGCGTTCCGGCGCTTGTGGTCGTGCCCACACTCTCGCCCTGCGCCACCAGCCGCGCAGTCGCGGTCAGCAGCCCCGAGCGCTGCATCTGCCAGGTGATCTGGTCGAGTACACAGCCCGAGTACATCGCATAGCGCGGCACCTCCGGCATGCCGGTCTCGATCGACATCGACGGCAGCGTCCAGGACCCCGACTGGAACTCGTGGCTGTACGGGGCCTCCATGCCCGTGGTCGTCGGCGCACCGAACGCGGCCTTCAGCCAGAACCCGAAGGCTTCGGCGTCGAGAGGCACGACGACGTCGCCGTCGGCCGTCACCGCGTCCTTGATCGGCGCCAGCGGATCGCGGCCGTAGCCGAGCAGTTCCGAGTTCAGCAGCGGCTGCTCCGCACCGAGCGAGGTGCTGGCGAAGGGCATGCGGGTGAAGCCGCTGGCGGGCGGCGTTCCATAGGTCGTCTCGAATGCAAGCGCCATCAGCGCCCGCGCCCCCTGGGCTCGTGCCATGGTGTTCTCCTCGGGTTGTCGGGATCAGCCGAGCGGATCGGCCGTGGAATAGTGCAGCACCACCGGGATCACGGCAGCCTTCAGGCTCGCCGCGCCCTCGACCGGCAGATCGACCGGCCGCGGTGCTTCCGCCTCGACCCAATCACAGAGCCCGCCCAGCGTGCGGTCGGCGGCGAGCGCCATGCCGACGCTGGCGGTCAGCGTGTCGAATGCGACGTCTCGGGTTGCGCCCTGCACGACCGCCTCGATCTCGGCCCGATGCTGGTAGTGATAGCAAAGGGGCGACAGCGTCACCTCGGGCTCGCCCGGTTCGCCATCGCGCAAGATCAGCAGACCCTCGGCTGGAACGCGCTCGGGCAGCACCTCGCCGCGGAGGGCAGTGGCGGGCAGCGCCGAGAGCCGCGCGTGCAGCGCGGCGAGGATGGTTTCGCGGGGAGTGGGCATGCGGAAAACCCGTAGGGATGCGTTGCTAGCTCTTCGCGCTCCGCCTATTCAGCAGCTTCAAACGAGAGCGTTGGAGATAGTCTCTTGTCCGAAAAACAGGATCATGCGGCCGAAGACGCGCGAGAGATCTGGAACATTCTTCAGACGGCGAAATGCATGGCCCGCTATGACAAGATCAGCCACGAAATCTTGGCTGAACTCCTGGTCTCGATCGCAACCGGCGGCGAGGTGATTGGCGGGAACAACCGCGGATCCGATGTTCGCTCCCCGCAATTTGGCCTCATTGAAGTTAAATCGCGGATCCTCGGCACCGATGGCCCTTACCCCCGCGTTTCGTTGAAGCAGCACAATCTCGACAAGGCGGACTGGTTCGCGGCAGTTCGGTGGCACCGCAACTATGCCCTCTATGACGCGGTCATGCTCCCCAAGCTCGTCGCTCGGGAACTCTACGAGAAGAAGAGGCAGGCGACCGGGCTGGCGCATATTGGCTGGGCTGATTGGTCGTCAGCTGTGGGCGCTAAAAACATTCGGGCGGAATGCGAAGATGTGATGCATGGGTTGCGTCAGAACCGCTGATCCACCCAGTTCGCCACGATCAGCCCCGGCACGCCGTCCAGCGTCCGGTCCGCATCCCGCGCCAGGTCCAGCCGCTTCGGCAGCTTGACCTGAGGCACGAGCAGGAAGATCGGCGCGGTGACCTTGCCGCGTCCCGTCTTCGAGCGCGATACGACCGCCTGGCCCTTCGTGTTCAGCCGCCCCTCCGCCACCAGCAGGCTCGGGCCCGTGCGGCGATAGACGAAGCGTAGGCGCAGGCCGCGGCGGCGCTCCCATTCGCCGGGTGTTATCCGACCACCGCGCAAAGACTTCCCTGCCGCAGGCAGCGGGATCGCGAGCCAGAACCCGTTCTTCGAGCGGATCAGCGGCCCGGTGTCATGCGCGCCGACGATGACCGGGGCCTTCGACCAGACCAGCGCCGCGGCGTCCAGGCTCTCGCCCGACCGCGGGAAGTTCTGGCTCCGGATCGAGTTGGCCAGCCGGGGCCCAAGCCCCGCGCCGGTGATCTGCAGCCTCCACGCGGTCTTCAGCCAGGTTCCGGCCTCGCGCATGGCGGCCGTGACAGCGCGTTCGCCCGCCGCGACTTCGGCCGCCATCATCGCGACGATGTCGGGATCGATGTCGAGCTTCAGTTTCACGCGGGCCTCAGATCGACGGTCCAGACCAGCCGCTCGCGATCGCGCACCGGCTCGCCCTGAATGAGGAAGGCGTCGCCGTCGATTTCCAAGCGGTCACCGGGACGCGGATTCGGCACCTCGGCGACGCGCAGGTCGATGCGGGTCGTTTCCGACCAGATGCGCGCCTCGCCGAAGCCGGTTACCTCGTCCGTACGGCGAGTGACGACGCGGACGAGGACCGGAGTGCCACCGTCCGCGACATAGACGCCGTCGCGGGCGATGTTGCCGTCCGCGAAGAGCGCGTCGAGTGCCGCGACGACCGCGATCATCAGGTCCGTCGTGCCGAGCGCAGCACCTGCGGGCGGGTGCAGATCGGGAGCGGATTGCTCTCGATTTCGAGCCGTACCCATTCGTCGCGGTCCCGGTCGGGGATGGTGCGGGCGTAAAGCGGCTGACCGAGCGTATTGACCGTTTCGAAGGTGTCGGCCGGGGCGTAGTAGATCTCGAACAGGCCCTCGATGCCCTCGGGAAAGAAGAAGGCTTTGTCGGTCGGCACGCCGAAGCCCACTCCACCTCGATAGCGGCGGAAGGTGATGCCGCCGAAGCTGACTTCGTCGGCGACACGGCCGCGCAGATCGGCCGCGGCGGCGGTATTGAGATAGGTCTCCCGGACCTCCTTGTGCGCCACCAGATCGGCGAAAAAGGCCGAGCCGCATTCGGCGCGCACCTGCACCGCGCCCGCCGAGAGCCCGCCCATTGATGCCTCGACATCCTCGATCAGCGCCTGGCAGCGCTTGCGAAGCGCTCCCGAGGCGGGGCTCGCGTTGTCTAGGTCGAAGTCGATCTCTGCGGCGGGGCTAATGCCGAACTCGGTGAAGTAGTTCACTACCGTGGCGTTGTCCTTCGGGTCCTTCACGATCCCTTGGATGCCGTTAAGCAGATGGTACTCGAAGGTGGTCTCGGCGTCCTGACGCAGCTTGCGCAGCCGGTAGGCCACCTCTGTCTGGACCTGCTGGGTTGCGCTCTCCGAGCCGAAGTCGCGGACCGACTGGATCTCGGAGGCCCAGAGCACGTCCTGCTTCTTGAACTGGCGGCAGACGAAGGCGCGCATCTCGCGCCGGTCCGGCACCTGCTGCTCGTACGCCGAGCCGCGTTCGGAGAACGGGATCAGCGAGAGCGTGCCGTCGCGGCTCTCGATCACGACGGTGCGGGACCGCACGCCGCGCGGCGAGAAAAGATTCGAGCCCGAGAGCAGCGCCGGCTTGAATGGGATGTTCTCGAGCGCGCGAGTGAGTTCGACGATGGTGAAGGCATCGCCTTCGAAGATGTTCATGGTGGCCATGGGAATGCCTCCGGTTCAGAAATTTCGGGGATGGCGCGCGGGGTCAGCGCACAAGGATGCCGGCCGCGAGCAGCGCGGCATGCGCAGCGGTGATCTCGCCCTCGCTCGGCGTGCCCGTGAAGACGAGATCGTGGCGATTGACGATGGCGGGACCGCGGACGACGGCGACGGCGGGCGCATCGCCGCCAGAGGCGTCGGCCTTGCCCCAGAGCACGGCGACGGCGGTCTCGGTGCCGTCGACGGCGTCGGGATCGTGCGCGGCATACTTGCCGGACGCGGTGATCTTGCCCAGCACCGTGCCGGGCTCGAGCGTGCCCGCGGCGACGGCGATCGTCTCGCGGGTGTAGTCACGGAAGGCTTCCCATACGAGGAATCCGCCGGGGTGTTTGCCTTCAACCAGCGTGGTCATGGGTTCATCCTTTCAGCTTGAAGGTGCGGGCGACGATCTCGCCCCAGGGACTCGCGGCCGAGCTTCGGCCGGGTTGCGGGTGATGCGGGGCGATCTCCGGCTCGGCTTCCGCCTTCGCGGCGAGAAGGGCCGCCCGCACCTCGTCGAGGTTCGCGTCATGCTCGAGGAAGCGACTGGCCATCTGGGGCAGACCCGCGATGCGGCAGAGATCGACCACGGCGCGGGCATGGGAGATGGCCTCGGCCCGGATCGCCGCGGGCTCGGATGGCGCCCCGCTGGGGGTCGCCGTTTCGGCGGGGGCTTGCTCGGCTTCGGCTCCGACAGTCTCATCGTCCTCGGCGTCCGATGCCTGAGAGGACTCCTCGGGGTCAGCGGTCGCCTCATCGGGGTCGGCACGGTGGTTCTCGCCGGTCGTATCGGTCTCAACGGACTCGACCAGCTCGGGCGGCGCGTTGCGGAAGCGGGCGATGTCGAAGCGCGCGGCCATCCGGACCGGCTCGGCGATGCGGGTAGCGAGGCCCGCGTCCAGCGCGTCCTTTGCGTCGAACCAGGTCTCGGCCCTCATCAGCGCAGCAATGTCTTCGGCGGCCCGGCCGGACTTCGCCGCATAGCCCGCGACGAGGCTGCCCTTCACCTTGTCGAGCGCCTCGGCCATGGCGCGCATGTCTTCGGCCGTACCCATCACGAGGCCGGCCGGGTCATGGATCATCAGGAAGGCGTTCTCGGGCATGACGATTTCGTCGCCCGCCATCGCCACGTAGGAGGCGGCCGAAGCGGCGATGCCGTCGATCCAGACGGTGACCTTCCCCTCGTGCCGCTTCAGCGCGTTGTGGATCGCGACGGCGTCGAAGACCGACCCGCCCGGGCTGTTGAGCCTCAGATCGATCGGCGCCGCATCGGGCAGCGCCCCGAGTTCGGTCAGAAACCCCTTCGCCGAAACCCCGTAGGCGCCGATCTCGTCATAGATCGCCACTTCAGCGCCGGTCCCCCGGGCGCGGATCGCATACCAGCTTGCCATGTCGTCACTCCTGTTCGGTGGCGGGATCAGTCGCCGAGGCGCCGTCGCCCCTGTCCCCGCCGGTTCCACCGCCCGGCTGGGCCCGCGTCGCCGGTGTCGCACGCGCGCCCTGCGTCTCGCCGGGGCTGGTGCGGTAGCTGAGGCCCAGATCGGCGGCGCGCTTTGCATCGGAAGCGTTCTCGCGGTCCACTTCTCCGACGTCGTAGCCAGTGGCTTCGACCACCTTGCGCCGCGAGGTGATGCCTGCTTCCATCGCCAGCACTTGCGCCTGGATGTCCTTCAGAGGATCCACCCAGTCCCAGCGCGGCGGGATCCACTGCACCGGTCGCGCGGGCGTCGGGTCGTCGATGTCGAGCGCGCCCGAGAGGACGGCGATCTCCAGCCAGCGCAGCCAGACCGCCCTGCAGAACTGGTGCACGATCACGCCATGTTGCAGCTGGCCGATGCGGCGGCGGAACTCCACGAGCTCCGCCCTGAGGCTCGAATAGTTCGCCTGCCGTACATCGCCGGTGACAAGGTGATACGGCAGCCCCAAGGAGGCCGAGACCGCGAGTAGCGTCCGGTACTGGAATGCCTCGTAGCCACCGCCCACATCCGCAGGAGACGAAAACTTCACGTCCTCGCCCGGCAACAGCACTTGCATGGTGCCGGGCTCGAGGCTCGCGATGGCCGCGCCGTCAAGGCCCGCCTCGACCTCGCCCATCATCGGCTCTTCCGGCGCGGTCTTGGTGATGAAGCCCGCGAACATCGCCGCGGTCTTCTTTCGGTCGAGCTCGGCGTCGTCGTACTGATCGAGCAGAAACAGCCGCACCATCGCGGGCGCGATATGCGGCAGACCCCGGAGCTGGCCTGCGTCGATCGGCCGATATATGTGCAGCACGTCCACAGCCGGTACGCGCACCGTCTCCGGGATGACCGCGCCCTGATCGGTGCTGTCGCCGGGATGGCGGCGGCGGAAATGGTACGCCACGCGGCGGCCGATGGCGTCGAACTCGATCCCGCAACGAATGCGGTTGCCGTTCGCCGCCGACTCGGTCTTCTCGAACGGCAGCATTTCGGATTGCAGCAGCTGCAGCTGCAGCGGGACCAGCAGCCCGTCCTCTGCCCGGCGCGGGCGCATCCGGACGAAGCATTCGCCCGCCACGAACATCTCCCGCGCGACCATGGCCTGCAGTCCGTAGAGATCGGTCAGGCCGTCGGCATCGGCCTCGTCGGTCCAGGCGAGCCAGAGCCGCTGGACGCGGTCACGAAGTGTCGCGTCTTCGATCAGCGACGAGGGCTTGATGCCGTCGCCGACGAGGTTCGCGGCGAAGGCCTCGCAGGCGTTCGCGGCATAGCCGTTGGTGACGACCAGTTCGCGGGCGCGCGCAAGCAACCGCGGGCCGCCCGAGGCGACGAGCGTGTTCACGTTCTCAAGCGGCGGGTTCCAGCCCCTGAGGCGGCGCTTCGCCATGGCGCCTTCGAGGCGGGCACTAACAGCGGAGGGGCCGCCAGTCGCCGGGCGGCGAAAGCGATCGAAGAGACGCATCGGTCAGAGCCCCTTCGCCGTCGTCACGCGGACCTGCCGCACGATCCGTCGTCCCTCGGCCGCGGCGATCTCGCGGTCGAGCGCCTCGACGGCCCGGTCGATCTCCGCCACGCTGCGATAATCCACGGTCTTGCCGTCGTAGCTGACCCGTGCAACGCCCGAGGACCGCTGCGCGGTAAGCGCGTCGCGGCGGGCGCGAAGCTCTGCGGCCATGGCCATAGATCACCTCATGTAACTGGAGCGCACGGTGCGCCTGCGCGGCGCCGTCAGCCTCTGAGCGGGCGCCGCGCTTCCCGGCGCAGCTTCGGTCTCGTCCTGCTTCGTCACCCCGAGCTGAGATTCGAGATCCGCCCACCGCGCCTCGGGCCAGCGATCAGCCCCGAGGATCCACGCGGCGGCGCGGGCGTAGACGCGGGTGTCCAGCGCCTCGTTGCGTTCGCGCAGTTTCTGCCATTCGAGCCGGGCGAAGCCGCGCTTGGTGCGGACCGTCACCAGTTGCTCGGCGGTGAGCTGCTTCAGCCATTCGCCATCGGCCCAGTCGGGCAGATGGATCGTCCCGGGTGGACAGATGGCGCCCGCGTTCAATTCCTCGCGCGTCGGTCTGTCCTGCCGCAGCAAGCGATAGGTCTCGGCCTTGAAGGTCGATGTGGCGATCGTCCAGAGCCGTGCTCCACGGCGCAGGCGCTTGCCCGCAATGGTCGCGTCCACGTAGGTCGGGCCAGTGACGGGGCTTGAGCGGTTGAACCCTTCGACGCCCTTAACCGGCGCGACTTGCGTAAACCCGACCTGACGCGACCAGCCATAGACGGCCGAGGTTTCATAGCCGGTATCGATCGCAAGCCGTGCCAGCGTCATGTGTTGGCCGGAGGCGTGCGCCCAAGTGCGGCTGAGCAAATCCGTAAGCCGCCGCCAGCACGCCGGATCGCCGGGCCCGCCCTCAAGGACGAGATGATCGACGAGCCAGCTTTCGAGCCCGCGACCCCACGCCCAGACATCGACCTCGATGCGGTCCTTCTGTACGTCGGCGCCTGCCGTCAGGAACAATGCGCCCGCAGGCACCGTGCCAGTCGCCCATGCTTCGCGCCGGTCCGCCAATCGCTGCCAGTCCGGCGCCTCGCCGGTCTCGACCCAGGTCTCGCCGAGGATGGTGTTGCGGAACGCCTTGATCGCCTCGTCCGAGCCTTGGCACCCGTCCCATGCCCGCACGATCCGCTCCCAGCTCAGCCAGCCGATCGGCGAGTAGAGCGCCGAGAGGTGATACCCGACCGTGGTCGGATCGGCGGGCGTGGCGGTCGCCCGCCATTCGCCGTCCTCCAGCATCGCCGTCTTGTGATGCTCCGCGATGGGCGCGTCGCAGCCCTCGCAGTGATATTCCGCCGTCTCGGGACGGCCCTTTTGCCAGCGCAGCCGGTCGAATTTCAGCCACTGCATCGAGCCGCAATGCGGGCACGGCACGAAGAACCGGCGCTGGTCCGATGCCTCGTACTCGCGCTCGATCCGGCTCAGACCCCTGATGGTGGGTGTCGAGACCAGCAGCACCTTGCGCCGGTGGGCGAAGGTCAATGACCTGGCCTCGGCCAGCGTGACCGGATCGCCTTCCTCGTCGGCGGACGCCGGATAGGCGTCCACCTCGTCGAGGAAGATGTAGCGCGCCGGAGTGGACCGCAGTCCGACCGCCGAGTTCGCGCCCGTCATGATCAGGATGCCGCCCGCGAACTCCTTCGACAGCATCGTGTTGCCCGCGTCGCGGGACCGGGCCGGTTTGACCCGGTCCCGCAACTCCGGGCTTTCGTCGATCAGCGGGTCGATCCGCTGCCGCGAGTTGCGTTTGGCCAGTTCCACCGTCGGCTGGACCGCCAGCATCGGGCCCGGCGCCTGGTGGATGGCGAAGCCAATCCAGTTGTTGCCCGCCTCGGTCGCGCCCACCTGCGCGGCCTTCATGAACACGATCCGCTGCGTGGGATCGCCGGGGCTCAGCCGGTCCATGATCTCGCGCATGTAGGGCGTGCGCACCGTGCGATACCGCCCGGGTTCGGCCGAGGCGCGGCCCGAGAGCATCCGGTGCCGGTCCGCCCATTCCGAAACGGTCAGGTCCGGGTCGGGCCGCAGCCCGTTGCCCCAGGCGCGCAGGATCTCGCCCGCGCCGTCGAAGTCCGTCAGGCCCTCATCGTCACCGGAAGTCGGGCCGGACCTCGGCGAGTTCGTCGAGGTGGGCGCGTACATGTCTCTCCAGCACCTTCTGCATCACGGCTGGCTCCACGGTGATCTGCTGGCCTGTCGCGTCGCTGCATGAGGCCGAGAGTTCTGCCGCCATCAGCGCCGCCGCGCGCGCAGGCCAGTTCACCCACGAATCCCGTTCCTCCCGCGCCAGCCGGAACACCAGCGCCAGCGCGCGGGCCCGCTCGATCAACTCCCCCTTCAGCTTCTGGAGACGGATGCGCCGCTCCTGCGCCTTCAGCACCTCGTTCGCCGTCTTGGCCTGCAGGAAGGTCGTGCCGCCGCCGACCGCCGGGACCGCCAGCCCCTGCTCGCGCAGCGTGTCGCCGACGGCGGCCACCGCCGCCTCGGGGACGGGCTTCAGCTTCGGCGTGGGCGGCTTTCTCGTCTTCGACGGGTCCGTCGTCTCCGCGCGTCGGGCGTCGCTGGCAGCCGCGTTGATGCTGCCGTCGGGATAGAGGACCAGCCGCTCGGCCGTCTTCGCCTTCTGGATCGCGCCCCGCGACAGCCCGACATGGGCGGCGTACTGGCGCTCGCTCATGCCCTGCATCGACGGCTCCGATTATCATTCAGGATCATGTGCTTATCGAGTTGATAAGCGTCGAGACCGGAGCGAACGTCACTCCAACGAAGCGATGCAACTCACCAAGGAGCCTCCCCGATGACCCGCCGCGCGACCGACAACACGAAAGTCCTCGACGCCTTCATCGCCGCGAAGACCGAGATCGACGCGATGCTGGAGCGGCTCGCCGCCCTCAGCGCTGACCATTTCGAGACCAGCCCCGACGAGATCAACTGGGGCCATGTCGGCACCCTGAACCACTACCGCGCCAAGCTGCGCGAGATCACCGACATGGCCTTCAGCGAAGGCGAACACGCCGAGTGAGACGACCCGCTCCCGGTCCCGCCCGCCGACTGGCGGGCTCGACCTCGTAGAAGGGCCCGCATTCCGCGCGCCCCGATACGGGAGACGACGATGACCAAGCTTTCCGACACACAAGCCCTGATCCTGAGCGCCGCCGCACAGCGGCCCGAACATATCGCCCTGCCGCTGCCCGCGAGCCTTCGGGGTGGCGCCGCCGCCAAGGTGGTCGGCGCGATGCTCGCCAAGGGCCTTCTCGACGAGGTCGACGCCGACATGCGCAATGGCGAGCTAGTCTGGCGCGAGACCGGCGACGGCCACGGCGTCACGCTGATCGCCACCGACGCAGGCCTCGCCGCCATCGGGATCGAGCCCGAGGACGCGAACTCCGCGCCTGCGGGCGCGACGAACGCGCCGACCAAGGAGCCCGCGCCGGACACCCCCACCGAGACCGAGGCCGCCCCCAAGGCGCGCACGCCGCGCGAGGGCACCAAGCAGGCGACCATGATCGCGATGCTGCGCGCGCCGGACGGCGCGACCATCGACGAGATCATGGCCGCGACGGGATGGCAGTCGCACACGGTGCGCGGCGCGATGGCCGGGGCGCTGAAGAAGAAACTCGGGCTCGAGGTGACCTCGGAGAAGGTCGAGGATCGGGGGCGGGTCTACCGCATCGCTTGATTGGACGCAGCTTCGCGGAAGCACGACACGTCAAGGGGTATGAATCATACCTCTTGACGAATCCTATCGTTGGTCTGCAAGATGCGTGCATCAACCCTCTTGAATGGTGGCGCGCATGGTCGACTCTATCACGGTTAGACTGGATCCCAATCTGGCATCCCGTCTCGGCGAATTCTTGACTCAGAACCCTAGTCTATCGGCTGCATCCGTTGCCGCTCGTGCCTTGGACGAATTTCTGCCGAAGGCTCCCAAGGTCGTATCGACGAAACCCTCCAAGCCGAGTGGCGGACAGGACGAGTTCACCGGCCGCGAGGGGTATGAGTTTGGCATCTCAGCTGGCCGGGCACTTGCGAGCAAAATCGGCGACCTCGTCAGCCCTGTGGCAACAGAACTCAAGCTACCTGACGGTCGGCGAGCTACGCTGCGCACGGCGAAGGGGCGCAACACCCAATGGGGATGTCTCAACACCCTTCTCGAGCGGATCGATGTCGTTCTCTGTGCTTTCACCCCGGACGGATCGAACTTCGATGTCTGGGAAATTGACGCCAAGGTCTGGGCGCGCGAGGCCCGAAACGCTTCTCCCGGTCACAAGCTGCACAACAAGCTAACGTTGCTGGGCAAATCGGGCGTTGAGAAGTTCGGAAAGCCCTTCGGCAGCTACTCCATCTAGTCGCCCCGCATCCGGATCGCCTCGAACAGACGCCGCAGCACGTAGGACCGCGCGATGCTCACCACGGTGAATACCGCACCCATCTTGAGGTTCTGCGCCAGCGTCGTGTGCAGCCCGAAGACCGGGAAGATCAGGATCTGCGTGAC
The DNA here is from genome assembly GCF_004310345.1 of Paracoccus subflavus. Lineage (GTDB taxonomy): Bacteria > Pseudomonadota > Alphaproteobacteria > Rhodobacterales > Rhodobacteraceae > Paracoccus > Paracoccus subflavus. Next base: position 32,948 of record NZ_SISK01000001.1, read on the forward strand.
CACGGCGACGCCGTAGCCCACGATGACGTTGGCGACGGACTCGACCAGCGACATGAGGCGGGACTGCTTCATGCCGCTGCCTCATCCATCGGCCAGCAATTCAGCCGCCAGAGTTCGCAGCGCATGCGCCGCAACCAGCGGGACCACGCCGTTGCCACAGAGCCGAAGCCGGTCCACCCGGTGGGCCAGCCCATCAGCGCCTCGACGAACAGCGGGTTCAAGGTCCGGCGCGGCTCGGAGGTATCGCTCCCAGCCATCGGCGTCACCAGGACCTGGCGGCCAAGCAAACCGTTCACCGGCGTGTTCGCCAATGTCGTCGCGCCATCCTTGTGATCGCGCGCCGTCGGCGTCATCCACATCCCCGCCGCATGGGTCAGATCGGCCGACCGCCGGTTGCCCGCGCTCGGTTTGCAGCCGTCGTTCGCCATCGGCGTCGGCCAGTCCCGCGCCATGCCGTCCAGACCCTTCTCGTGCTTCCGATCTCCGCCCCGGCTGCGGAAACTGTCGATCTGCGGCGTGGGCCAGAGCGCGGCCGTCGTCGCCAGGTTCATCCCGTGCTGGCCCGCTTCCTGCGACGGTGTCGGCTTCGTCTGCCGGTTTTCGTTGGCACTGGCCCTCGGCGTCGGCCAGAGCCGCAGCAGTTCCGTCCGGTTCCCGCCACTCGACCGGGTACCAGAGCAGGCGCGCGGGGTCGGCCAGCTCGTCCCCCCCGCGGATCGCGAGGATGAAGAGCCGCTCTCGCTTGTGGGGTGCGCCGACCTCCGCCGCCGTGAAGAGGCCTGCCGCAAGGCGGTAGCCCATACCGACCAGTCCGCTGGCGACTTCGGGGAAGCCGAGGCGGAGATGATGGGCGACATTCTCGAGGAAGACGAAGGGCGGCTCGACCTCGCCGATGATGCGGGCGACATGCGGCCAGAGGTGGCGCGGGTCGTCCGCGCCCCGGCGCTTGCCCGCGACGGAGAACGGCTGGCACGGATAGCCCGCAGTAACAATGTCCACCGCGCCACGCCACGGGCGGCCGTCGAAGGTGGCAACATCGTCCCAGACAACAGCCTGATCCATGGACGCGTCTTCCATCCGCGCCACGAGAGTGGCTGCGGCGTAGGTTTCCCGTTCGACATGGCCCACAGCACGATATCCGGGGATGGCGATGGTGAGCCCGAGGTCGAGACCGCCAGCGCCGGAGCAGAGGGAGAGGCCGAAGAGGCATGCGTCTCCGGCCCCGGAAGCGTCTCCGGAGGAAGGTAAAGCCAGGTCATGCATGTCACGCGGCGGTCTTGCGCTTGCGCGCGGGTTCGGGGGCGGCGTCCGTGACCGGAGCGACGTCGCCGTCCGGAACATCGGCGGGGGCTTCGACGCTGTCGCCCAGCCGCTCGGTTCTGACCTGCGCGAAGGTCCGACCGTCGCCGTCGAGGATCGCCTCACGCCCCGTCTCGGCCTGCCAGCGTTCCACGGCGACATCGACATAGGCCGGGCTGATTTCCATTGCGAAGACGCGGCGGCCATTGGCTTCGCCCGCCATGATCTGCGACCCGGACCCCGAGAACGGCTCGTAGCAAAGCCCGCCCCGCGCCACGTGCTGGCGCATCGGAATGCCGAAGGCGTCGAGCGGTTTCGGCGTCGGATGGTCGGGTCGATCATCCTTGGCGAAGCTGGGCAGCGCCCATGTCGATGGCAGGGTTTCCTCGGCCACCTTGGGCGGACGGTTCGGGCGACGCCAGCCCATGAAGCAAGGTTCATGCTTCCAGAGGTAATGCGACCGGGTCAGAACCCCGCGGTCCTTCACCCAGATGATCTGCTGGTGGACGAAGGCGCCCGCCTTCTCCCAGCAGGCTTCGAGCATCGCCTGGCGACGCGAGGCGTGCCAGCAGTACCAGGCGGCGTCCTCGGTGATCGCCTCGGCGACGGCGGCGGCGATGAAGCCGTCGTAGAGCTCCGCGCCCTGAGAGGAGTCGTCCCACGTGGTGCCGTAGGAGGCCGACCAGTCCTTGTTGCGGGTCGGATGGTTTGAGCCGTCGTAGTCCACCAGATAGGGCGGGTCGGTCGCGAACAGGACCGCGCGCTCGCCGTTCATCAGGCGGCGCACATCGGCAGCGCTGGTGCTGTCACCGCAGAGCAGCCGGTGGTCGCCGAGGATCCAGAGATCGGCGGTGCGCGACGCAGGATTGCGCGGCGGCTCGGGGATGGTCACCGGGGGCACGGAGCCCCCGGCGCCACCTTCTTCACCATCCCCCTCCGGCACGAAGGCCAGCAGCTTGTCCAACTCGCCATCGGAAAAACCAACGAGCGACAGGTCGTAGTCCTCGGCCAAGAGGTCGTTCAGTTCGGCCGACAGCAGCGCCTCGTCCCACGTGCCGAGTTCGGTCAGCTTGTTGTCCGCGATGCGGTACGCCCGGCGCTGCGCCTCCGTCAGGTGCCCGAGCACGATGACCGGCGCTTCGGTCAGCCCCAGCTGCGTCGCGGCCAGCACGCGACCGTGGCCCGCGATCAGTTCGCCGTCCTCGCCGACGAGGCAGGGCACGGTCCAGCCGAACTCGGCCATGCTGGCGGCGATCTTCGCAACCTGATCCGCGCCATGCGCCTTCGCATTCTTCGCGTAGGGCTGGAGGCGCGACAGCGGCCAGGTCTCGATCGCGTCCGGGGCGAAGCTCAGCGTCATGGTAGGCAAGGTTCCTCGTCGGGTGGATGCCGGTGGCTTCCGGACTCCGGATGCCGGGCTGGACCCCACACGGGGTCCAGCGGCGACCATCGGTGTCCGGTCGGAAGGCCAGCGTTCATTGGTGTTTGCGCGGGGAGCGCGTGGGTCCGGCTTCCGGGTGGCTTCCCAAAAATCCGGCCCTGTCGCTGGCGATGTCCCGCGCTTCGCCCGCCAGCATACGAATGTCGCCAGGAAGGAACCAAGAACTCAATGGGTTAGCCCATTGGACCCCGGCTGGACCCGTCTCTGGACCCCGGAAGCCAGTGGCGCGGCCTCTGCCTGCGCGCTCCTCTCCCGAGCATATTCGTTTTCTAACGGCCTCGTCGAAATGTGTAAGGGCCTGCGATGTACACCCGAAAATTTCCTCAGAGGACGATTTTTCTTGACAGCCGATTGGCGTTTTCAATGACGAACTGCTGCGAGCGTCGGGGCGACGGCACGCGACCGTTCAGCCGCCAGGTGATCACCGCAAGGCCGTACTGCCAGCGCTTGGTCGCCGCGGTGCGCGACAGGCCGAACTGCCAGCAGATCGGCTTCCACGCCATTCCGTCGGCGCGGGCCCAGACCAGGCGCCCATCCTCGGGCTCGAGCCAGCGCAGCCAGAGCATCGCTTCCTCGGCCTGCGTGATCTGTCGCGGGCTGGGCCTCGGGCGACGCATCTGCGGCTCCTGACCGACCTTGTCGGCGAAGCTGTGGAAATACTCGGGCCAGGCGTTGAAGAAGTCCTGTGGCATCACGCCCGGCATCTGTCGCATCACGCCCGCCGCAAGCTCCAGCCGGTCCTGCACTTGTGCTGTGGTCCACTCACCCATGACGCGCCTCCCGTTCCCGCTTGCCGTAGAGCCGCTCGCCGAGCTGGCGCACCAGCTCCCGCTCGGGCCAGGTCAGGCGGTCGTCGTCGATGGCGACCGCCAGCAGCCCCTGTTCCTTCCAGCCGTCGCGCTTGACCTCGTCGGGATTGCGGCGGTGACCGCCGTAGCCCTTGGGCGTGAACCGCATGCCGCTCATTGCACACCTCCCCGGGTCTCCAGTGCCCAGAGAAGGATAGCGATGGCGTCGGCCTCGTTGTCGTCGGCGGGCGAGAAGCCACGCGCCCGGGCGGCCGCCATCATGGCGTCCTTGTTCGCGTTGCCCTTGCCGGTGGCGTGGCGTTTGATGGTGCCGACCGGCACGCCTTGATAGGCGACGCCCGCGGTCTCCGCCCACGACGTCAGCGTGGCCAGCAGCCCGCCATAGACATGCGCCGCGTCGGTGCCGACGTGTCTGCGCACTTCCTCGAAGTGGATCGCGGTGATGGGACCGGCGTCGTGAGCCAGCTGCTCGAGCCAGCCCCGGAACCTCAGGTAGCGCATGCCGCCGCCGTCATAGCGGCTCGGCCGGAAGGACACGGTACCGCTGGTGATCAGACCGTCCGCCGCCTGCAGGGCCCACCCGGCCGTGGTGCCGAGATCGAGGGCGAGGACGACCGGCACGCCGGGGAACGGGGTGCTCATGGGTGTCGGGGTCAAAGATGCGTGGGCCATGATGGGCTCCTTTCCGGGTTGCTGCTCGATGGGGTGGCGGGCAGGACATCCAGCCCGAGAAATTGCCCAGGGGTAGGTGGTGACCCTCCCGCGCTTGGCGGGGAGGTCACCTACCCCTTTAGGGGGGCGTTTTCCGAATTCTGAAATTTGCCCCAAGGCATTGATCCGAAACAGAACTTCCAGAATCCGGAGCAGAATCCGGAAAGGCCCTTCCGGATTCTGGAAAGCATCTTCCAAGCCACTGAAATGAAATCGGAAAAGCCAGAATCCAGATTTCGCGCGGGGAGCAGAATCTGCGGATTCTGGCCAGAATCCGGGGCTGCAGAGCCAGAATTCGCGGCGCGGGAGGGCGTGAATTGTCATGCCTCGTCCTCCTCCTGGTAGACCCAGACGGAGGGGTTCTCGACGGGCAGGACGGCCCCGGTCTGCGGGCATTTGTAGTGGCTGGGCAGCGCCGGGATCAGCTCCGGCGTGACCTCGCCCGTGTCGGGATCGACGGTCTCGCCGCCCGTGCCGAGCAGCATTCCCTCGACGCAGAGATAGCCGTATTTGCTCCGCTCCGCGGCCAGGCCGATGCGCGTGGCGGCGGGGCCGCGGATGAACTTGACCTTGCCCTTGGTGGCGAGAACGCTGAGCCGGTCGTGGACGATGGTCCGCCCGCCGAGCCCCCCGGTATTCTCGAATGCCTCGGAAAACTGGGCGAAGGTGTAGAGCTTGCCGCGCCGCGCCTCCTCGTAGAGCAGACCGAGGATGACGTCGTTCTTGCGCATGCGCTCGGCGTCATGCTTGGCGCCCACCTCGGCGCGCACGAGGCGCTCGTTCATCGGGTTGATCTCGACCCATTGGCCGCGCACCTTGTCGATCAGCTTCGAAGGCAGCGCCGGGCCGTTGCGCAGTTCGATCTCCAGCTTGCGCTCTGACGCGTCCTCGTCGGGGCGGTGCAGGATGAGGCCGGACGTGTAGAAGCCCCGCAGCGCGCTGGCGCCCGAAAGCGCGAGGAACGGATCCTCCTTCACCTGATGCTTGCTCAGCTTCTTGGTGTGGTGGATCAGGATGATCCCGCAGTCGGGGTTCACGTGGTCGCGCAGCACCTCAACCCGGTCCATGAGAAAGAACATCATCGCGGCGTTGTCGTTCTCGCCACCGCCGTCAGGTCCGCCGTCGAACAGGTTGCGGATCGGGTCGATGCACAGGATGTCGACGGGCTCGTCCGGGAACGCCTGCTGGATCGCCTGCGCGACCAGCGCGCTGCCACCCGCATCGAGCAGCAGTTTCAGCTTCGGCGTGACGACAAGATTTTCGCGGGCGGCGGCCATCACCTCGGGTGGCAGGCCAATCTGCTGCATGCGCTCGCGCAGATAATGGTACTGGATCTCGGCCTGCAGATAGAACACGCGCAGCGGCCGTGGCGGCGTGAAGCCAAGGAACGGCACACCGGCAGCCATGTGCACCAGCCAGCTGATGACGAGATCGCTCTTGCCAACCTTGGGCGCGCCGCCGAGCACCAGCATGCCGCCCGGGGTCAGGACGCGCGGGCCGATGATGTCGTCGGGCATCGGCGTGCCGTCGTCCAGCAGCGCGCCCAAGGTGAAGGTGGCGATCTCTCTTGCCGCCGGAGCGCCGTCGTTCCGAATGAGCGGCGGGCCGTTCCTCGCGATGTGCAGCGCCCAAAGCCGCTCGTATTCGACCCAGAGACGGTCTTCTGGCCAGTTCGGCCGGATCATCGCCGCGTTGTATTCGCCGATCGCGCGCCAGGCTTCCTCCCGGCTCATCCGCCCCTCATGCGCCATGCGGACATAGTGTCCGATGGCCATGCTGACGCCTTCGAACCGCGTCCAGGCGTCCTGGCCGCCCTCGCGGACCGGTGTGGTAAGGGCTGCGTCCACGCAGGGTTTCTCGCGCAGCTCGGCCGTCGCCATGCCGACTCCGGGCATGGGCGGCATTTCGGCCGCGCGCTCGAGCATGTCGGCCAGATCGAACTCGAGATCGCTGGCTTCACGGATCAGGACGAGCCGTTCCTGGCCGCCCTTGTGATAGACCGTGCCGGGGACGCGGATCGGCTGGTGCGCCGAGCGGAAATGCATGTCGCCGCCGACCTTGAGCGCGATATCGCCCCGCAACTGGCAAAGCCGCGCGAGTTCGGCGCCTTCGGCGGGCTCGGTCAGCTTCCACCAGACATGGAGCTTGGTCGCGCCATCGGCTGTGCGCCCGCCGCTCTCGACGATCAGCGTCGGTCGCCCGAGGTGGTGGACGAGGTGATCGAGCTTGGCTGGGATGTCGCCTGCGTCCAGATCGACGACGACGCTCTGCATCTGCAGTACATCGGCGGCACGCGCCTGTCCGCTTTCCGCCACCGTGCCGGGAATGACATAGACCGCCGCTCCCTCGCGCGCGCCCCAGGCGGCGAAGGTGGCGAGCTTGTCGGGCGCCGCGCCGTTCGCGTCGATCCAGATGTTGTGGGGCCGGCCGTCCTTGCCCTGACCCTTGTCCACGAAGCCACGGACAGGGATCAGTCCCTCGGAATAGCCGAAGACCACGTCGACGAAGCGCGCGATCTGCGCGGGGTCCGGTTCCACGGCGAAGGGATCGGGCAGCGGCGCCGCGTCGTTGAAATCCCGCCATGGATTGAAGTGGATGATCTTGTCGTCGCTCATGCCGCCAACCCCCAGCACCGTTCGGCATGGGCGCAGAACCGGCATTCGAAGAAGTCGCGGCTGGCGGCGATGCGGGGCAGCAGCTCGCCGGCATCGGTGGCTTGGAGTATCCGCACCGCGCGGTCGGACATGCGCTGCGCCAGATCGGCATCGAAGGCGACCTGCTCGTGATGCAGTTCGGCCGTGTCCTTGTTGATCGCCGTGAACAGTGCCGGGGCTGAAGAAACGCCCGGCACCGAGGGCTCCATGTAGGCCTGGTAGATCGCGATCTGTGCGGCATAGACGGGCTTGGAGACGGCGACCCCGTCCTTGACGCAGGCCCGCCAGTTCTTCGCGTTCATCGTCTTGCATTCCCAGAGCGCCGGGGTGCGGAGACCGAGCGCGGCCGGTGCCGCCGCGATGACCCCGTCGACATGGCCACGGATGCGGCCGCCCGCGACAGAGAAGCCGAACTGTTCGCCATCGGGGCGGTTGCCCTTGCGGGTGTAGAGGTCCAGCCCGGCCGCCCGCAGCCAGCGGATCGCCAGATCCTCGAGCTGGTGACCGATCTCGAAGATCCGCAGAGTCTGCCCGCCGAAGTCCGAGCCCTCGTCCTTGGGCGCGCCTGCGAACTCGAACTGCAACGCGCGTTCGCAGGCATGTCCCAGACGGGACGCGCCGAGATAGGTTCGGGGCGGCGTGGCCTCCCGCTCGGCGATCAGCGCGGCGTCGACCAGCGCGTTGATCCGCTCGGCCATGGAGGGGCGCGGGTTGAAATCCAGCATCAGAACGGCACCTCGCTCCTGGCGGCGATGCGCGACATCTCGGCGCCATAGCCCTCCAGAACCTCCTCGATCAGCGCGGTGACCTCTGTCGCATCCAGATCCCGTAGCCGCTTGTCCCAGCCGATCTCGTCCATGGTCGTGCCGAGCCGCTTCATCACCATCGCTATGGCGAGGCGTTCTTCATCAGTGGTTCCCTGCATGGTCAGTCCTTTCCGGTGGCGGGCCGCGAAGAACGCCTGGCAGTGCATCGAGCAAAACCAGCGGTGTTCGCGGGGGCGGGGTCTGTTGGGGTTGAAGAAACCGAAGCCGCGCGCGGGGCGCAGACAGACGGCGCAAGGCTTGAGGCGCGGGTGCCAGAGCCGAATACGCTTCGGGCAATCCGCAGGCGCTGCGGGCGGGGATGGGACTTGCGCGACATGATTCACGCCGCCCTCCGCTCGGGCTCGGCCGCCGTGACGAGGCGCCGGATGTCGCGCTTGTTGAACTGGAACGAGATCAGCGCGGAGGCGCGATAGCGCGTCAGGCCGTAATCGCGCCGGAACTCGGGCGGCAGGCAGTTCAGCTGCTTCTCCGTCGCGTCCTGCTTCAGCCAGCCCTTCGACTTGAAGGCGCTCTCGTCGGTCTCATGCTCGTTCAGCCAGTCGTCGGCCTGCGCGAGACAGACGATGCGCTCGCCCACGCTCAGGAGCCGCGTCGCCTTGCCCTTGGCGCCCCCGACCGCGTGCCAGCGGCCCTCGAGGAAGAACACGCCGCCCCAGGCGTGAAAGCCGTTGGCCATCAGCGCGGCGTCGTCGCCGAACAGGTCCACCCACGCGAAACTCGATCGCTCGAGAAGATCGAGCTCGGTCATGACGAAGCTGTCGATTGGCTCCGCGCCTTCGCGCGGCAGTTCGCACCCGCAGATCGGGCATTCGGTGACCGCGATCGGGATCTCGGCCTTGCATTCCGGGCAGAGTTTCGTCGGCGCTTCCCCCGGCGTCGGGACCCGCCCGTCGAGATCGACATCCTGCTCCAGCGTTCCGTGCGTGAGGCTCGAAGTCCCGAAATCCAGCACGACGCAGTCGGTCTTCACGATGCCGGGATGTTCCTCGGGATCGACGGTGCGCAGTCCGCGCCCGACCATCTGGATCATGGTGGACTTGTAGGAGCTGGGGCGAAGCAGCACGACGCAGGAAGTGGGCGGATGGTCCCAACCCTCCGTCAGCACCGCCACGTTGACGATGACGTGGATGTCGCCCGCCTCGTAGTCGGCGAGGATCGCCTTGCGGGTCTCGGCCGCCAGATCGCCGTGGATCAGCGCGGCGGAAACGCCAGCTGCCCTGAACGCGTCGGTGACGTGTTCGGCGTGGGCGACGGTGGAGCAGAACACCACGGTCTGCCGGTCGCCTGCCTTCTCCTTCCAGTGCCGGATCACCTCGTCGGTGACGGGGGCGCGGTCCATGATGCCCGCCACCTCCGCCATGTCGAAATCCGACATGGTCTTGCGCACAGAACGCAACTCGTCCTGCACGCCCACATCGATGACGAAGGTGCGCGGCGGCACGAGATGGCCCGAGGCGATCAGTTCGCCCAGCCGCACCTGATCGGCGACGTTGTCGAAAACCTCGCGCAGGCCCTTCCTGTCGCCCCGGTTCGGCGTGGCCGTGACCCCGAAGATCCGGGCGTCGGGATTGGCCTCGCGCACCCGGTCGATGATGCGGCGGTAGCTGTCGGCGACGGCATGGTGGGCCTCGTCGACAACCAGCAGGTCGAGGCGCGGCATTTCGGCGAGGTTCGAGGCCCGCGCCAGCGTCGGCACCATGGCGAAGGCGACCTGGCCGCCCCAGGACTTCTCGGTGGCGTCGATCACCGAGGTGGCGACGCCCGGCACCACGCGCTGGAACTTGGAGCGGTTCTGCGCCGTCAGCTCGTCGCGATGGGCGAGCACGCAGGCCTTGGCGCCCTCGCCGATCATCTCGCCGGTGACCGCCGAGAGCATGATGGTCTTGCCCGCGCCGGTGGGCGCCACGCCCAGCGTGTTGCCGCGGGAAGCGAGCGCAGCCACGCTGCGCTCGACGAAGGTCTTCTGGCGGGGGCGCAGGCGCATGGCCGGTCTCCCCCTTACTGCGCCCAGCTCGGCCGACCGGCGAACCCGGGGGCGGAAGCGGGCTGGCTGGGCTGATGTGGCGCCGCCGCAGGGGTGGTCTGCTGCGGGGCATGTCCGGCTGCACCGTGTCCGCCGAACTGCAGCGGTGCAGTCCCCATGATCTGCGCGTAGTCGCGATGATCCGGCGTGACCGCGCTGCGGATCTCGTTCTTGTCGTCGCCGCTGGCGTCGGTGCCGATGTCGATGCGGGCGATGAACTCGATCCCGTCGAGATCGGCGAAGCCGTTGATCCGTCGTGCTGCCTGCGCCTCGGCCGACATGTCGTTGTCGGAAATCCCGCGGGCCGAGTTCAGCATGCCGCGCACGAGGCTGCGGCCCATATTCGCCCAGTCCGGCCCCTTCGGGCTGTAGAGCCCGATCAGGGTGAAGACCTTGCGCCGGGCGTACTGCCCCTCGGTCACCGTGAACTCGCCGTTCAGATAGACAGCACCCGTCGAGCCGCGCGTGGCATACCCGCCAGTCCAGCCCTGCGAGGCATCGTCGAAGCCGCCGGGGCGGATGGTCAGGCGCACCTTGGCCAGCGTGCCCTTCGGGATCAGGTTGCTGTTGCTCTGCGCGTCGTTGAAATCGTTCCAGGAACCCATGGGGAACCTCCTTTTCTGATCAGGATTGCGATGGGGATTCGGCGTCAGCCGCCGGATTGGCGGGCGGCGGGGAGTAGGTCAGGCGCTTGGGCGCTGGCGCGACGGGGGCGCGGATCTTCGTCATGAGGCGGCCGAGATGCGGCTCCTCGACCTGATCCAGCCGACCGGAGCGGTCCTTGGCCGGAAAGTCCCAGGGGTTGATCGTGTGGCAGACGAAGGCGCGATAGGGACCGCCATCGGCCTTCAGCTCCGCCATGGTGATCACCTCGTCGACGATCCCCGGCAGTTCGAGCCCGGTCTTCGAGCCGTCGATCTGCGGCTGGAACACCTTGCGGTTGAAGTCGTCGAGCTTCTCGTCGAGGATTCCGACGAACCAGACGTTCTTGGCCCGCGTGTGCTGGAGATGGGTGAGCCAGCCGATCATCTCGCGGCCGTGCAGCCCGTAGGCCCCGCGCACATCCGGCTTGCCGGTCTTCTCCGACAGCGCCTCGGGCTGGCCCTTGCACCAGCCGAAGCACAGCCGCCCGGCGACGGTGATCGAGTCCACGAAGATCGTGTCGTAGCGGTCGAGCGCGGCCGGATCGCCGAAGCGGTCGCAGACCGCCTTGTAGTGCGCCGGGCTGTAGGGCTGCTCGTCGCGCAGCGCCGGGTTCGACCCACCGATGAACACCGCGAAATCCCGGCATTCCGTCCATGTCCGCGGCCGGATGCTGTCGCCCGCCCAGCCCTCGATGGCGAGATCGCCCGCCTCGAGATCCATGAACAGCGTCGTCGATGCGTTCAGCGTCCAGAGGAGCGAGGTCTTCCCGATGCCGGACTTGCCGAAGATGCAACCCTTGATCCCACGCGGCTCGGCCAGCCGCTGGTCGGCGCTGATGATCGGGAGGCTCATTGATCGCCCCCCTGCGGGACGATCTCGATCTTCAGTGTGCCGGGCCGGACGGTGCGCGCGGGTTCGAAACCGGCACGGATGGCGTCGGGCCAGGCTGCGTATTTGCGCTCGGGCACCTTGAAGGCGATGTCCACGTACTGCGCGGGATCGTCCCCGGCGGCGCGGATGCGCTCGACCATGGCGGCGAGGCGATCCTGATCCCAATCGACCCGTTTCGGCAGATCGGCGACCACGGTGAAATCACCGTCGTCGAAGCGGATCGTGCCGGTGTCCTTGCCCGCCGCCTGCCGTTCCTCGGCGGCGCGGGTGGCGTAGCGGACGGTCAGCGCGCCATCGAGGCGGGCCTTCGCGGCCTTGTCGCGCTTGATGCGCTCGTCGACGTCGCGCTGCAGGATGGCCAGCAGTTCGACGGGCAGCTGGGCGATGTCCTGCAAGCCGAGGCCCGGCAGGTCGTCGACGGTGGGGGTGTTCGCGGGGAATGGCATGTAAGGGTCTCCATGATCGGCAAAAAGGAATTGGAAGGCGGTCATCACGCGGCCTCCCGCTCGGCGAGCAGAAGCGCGGACAGCGACACGGCTGCGGCCTTCGGTTTGGGGCGGGCGACGGCGATGTAGGCGAACTGGTCGGGGCCCGTGCGCTCCTGCACCAGGTGCACGAGGCCCTGTTCGGCGGCCCAGAAGGCGCGCGACCCGAGTCGGGCCAATTCCGCGCGCTGTTGATCCGGGAGCCGGGCGAACATCGGGAAGATGTCGAGGACCAGAAAGCCGCGATGGTATTCCAGCCGGTCGCCCGGCACGGCCTGCGCCACCCAGGCGCAGAACTCGATCTCGGTGAGCGGTCGGCGGGCGCGGACCGTGATAAAGGGGGTGGTGCCCATGAACATGATCTCCTCCTTTCGCCTCTACTCAGGCCGCCGCGAGATCGTCCCAGGCGGGACCGAGACCGTGGGCGGTGAGCACGTGACGGAGATCTGCGAGGCGGCGGTAGAGCGCGGACCGGCTGCCGAAACCCTCGGCCGCGAGCGCGGTCACGGGGCGATGCGCCAGCGCCGCGCAGAAGCGGCGATCCTCGGCCGGGAGCCGCGCGAGGGCGGCCTGCAGGGCGTGGTGAAGTTCGGTGACAGCGGCGGGGCAGCAGGTCTGGCCGTGCCAAGCGGCAAGCCCGTCGTCCTCGGTCAGCGTGTCGCCGACCGGCTCGCGGGCTCCGGCCAGCGGCACCTCCAGCGAGAGCAGCGACCCACCCTGCGCACGGCGCTGGCGGTGATGGCGCATCGCGATCCGCGAAGACTGGTTGCGCAGGACGATGTTGGCGAAGGCGCCGATGCTGCCACGCGAGGCATCGTAGGCGGGCAAGCGGCGGAGCAGATCTATCAGGAGGTCCTGGCCCAGATCCTGGCGTTCGCAGACCGGCAGGCACAGCTTGTGCCGGAGCCGCTGTGCCGCCGCATCGGCCTCGCGGATGATGGTTTCAATGTCGTCGGGGGAGAGTTCGATCTGCATCGGTGTGCGCCTCGGTCATCGTTTCTGATGAGCCCAAGGTGCCGGATGCGGTCGGCGCGCAGGTGGGAACGGGGTGGGAATAAGGTGGGGGTTTGGTGGGTCGCGCCATTTCCGGTCGCCGGGTTAGAATAGAAGGGCCGACGCGGACCGCTTAGCGGCCACTAAAACCATAAATCGCCAAACCACGCATGGATAACGCGCTCATTATATCTGCTGTCGATGGCGGATCCCCGCGGTGAATACTGTACTTCGACCGCGTGAAGCTGATGATTGCGCGACTTGAGAGTGCCGGGATAAGTTCCATGAACATTTATAGCGACGGAGGCGTGCTCGACGATGGCAGACCTAATTTTTGACCGGAAGCACGCCATGGAAGCGATCCGCTTGGCAAAAACCAACGGGCAGGAATGGCTATATGAAAGCTATCCCAAGCCAAACGGACAGAAGCGCCGGTCGAGCACGGGTTTTCTGATGCACGAAGGCGCGGCCTACCCGGTAAAACCGCTGGGACGTCTGGCAAACGAGATTGCCGGCAACCCAATGACCGCTAATCCCATCACGAATGTTTTCAGGAAATACTTCGAGAAGTTGGGGTTCCAGTTGATCGACAGCCCCGAGGACGAGGCGGAAAACGCGACTGAGCGACAGCGCCGCCTCGCCGAAGTTTGGGAGCGCCCGGGCCAAGCTCGGTTTCGCCGCGCCGTCTTTGAGATGTTCGGCGCGCGCTGTGTTGTGACAGGATGCGAGACGCTGATGGCGTTGGAAGCCGCACACGTTCTGCCTGTGTCCAGCGGCGGCGGCGATGAAGGATGGAATGGCATTCCTCTTCGCGCCGACTTGCACAGGCTCTTCGACGCTGGCGCCATCATGATTGATCCTACCTCGTGGAAACTCTCGGTGGCTGATGCCGTGCGTGAGGAATACGGCCAGTATCACGGTCTGGATCTCGAGCCGGTCATCGCCGAGATCGACGGAGCAGCGGAGCTGGCGGCGGCATTGCGGAAGCGAATGGCAATGATCGGCTAAATGCGAGCTGGACCGACCCGGCTCCAGCTGACGAAAGCGGACTCAAGGAAGGAAGCGCGCGAGACGCTGCTGGTTACCTTTTCAACCGTCGACCACGATGTCTGATGCATGGACGCTGAGCCGGTAGCCCCGGTTGCGCACCGTTTCGATCAGGGCCTTGCTCTCGCCATCGGTGAACCCGGCAGCCTTGAAGGCATCCCGCAGCTCCCGGATCAGATCCTTGGCTTCGCGCGCCGTGGTGCCTTCGACATGAGACCCGGAGGCGACCTGATCGCGCGACAGCGCCTTCTCGAGCAGGCGTTCGAACACGGGGAAAATCTGACGCGACAGGATGACGGAACGACCGTCCCAATGAACCTCGGCCGCCGCCCTCCGAACACGAAGCACGGGCGCCAGCGGGATCGGCGCCAGAGCCGCGATGTCGATTGTGCCGCCGAGGCCATTTGTGGCGGGCGTCAGCACCTCGAGGATTTCGACGAGATGAAAGCCCGCATCCTGGTGTCGCCGGGCAATCTCCGCTGGCAACTGCGGCGCGAGGATCGTGACGTCCGGGCCCTGCGCCGCTTGGCGCAACGATGCTATGATGCCGTCGCCGGTCAGGGCTGCGGGCTCCAGCGCAAGAAACACTGCGCGCCCCGATGGCGTATCGCCGAGCCGCCAGACCTTCTCCGCGGCGCGTTTCGGGGCTGCAGCGAACCCTGCTGCGGCGCCGATCACGGATGCCAGCCCATCAGCGCCGATGCGGAACACGCGCACATCATCTTCGGTGAGTTCGATGTCCTGTCGATGATCGAACGGGCACTCAGCCCGAAACGCATCGCCGATTTTCCGGATCGGCCGACAGGGGAGCCCGCATTCGCAGCCGTCGCAGACGTCCCAATCGGAGAGCGGCGCCTGTTCGACGAGGACACGTTTCGCCAGCAGCCGGTCGAAAACCGGACCAAAAAACGGCGCGGCAAGCTCGCCGGACAGGATCGCGTCGTTGCCAGCCTCACTCAGCCGCGTCAACAACCTCAAAATCGTCTCGGTCATTCATCAGCCCGTTCCGTTCGATCAGCTTCATCACCCGCGCCTCGTGCTGGGTGCGGCGGAACTGCACGACGCCCGGGGGCCGCAGCTTGACCGTGACCTGCGGCTGGCGCTTGCCGTCGCCCTTGAACAGGATCCGGAACACGAGCTCGCCCAGCCTCCAGGCGCCGCCGAAAGAGACCGGCGTGCCGCCGAAATGCTGGAGCGCGTCACCGCTGAGATCCCGCGACCGCAGGGTGCGCACCACGCGGGGATACCCCTTCTTGCCGGGTGCCATCAGGTCGGCCGCCGCCTCGATGATCAGCACCTTGTCGATCAGCGGATCGTAGGCGGCATCGAAGGCGAAGCCCGGTCCGGCCAGTTCGACCGGGCGCAGGGTATAGAGGTCCTGCGCATCGTCGCCGTCGAAGAAGCCGGGCCTGTCTAGGATGATCGAGGCGAAGAGTTCCGCGATCTCGGGCTGATGCGCCTTCCGGATGCGAGCCAGCCGCAACATGCCGGTGTTCTCGGAGTATCGCAACACGGCGTGAGAAATCTGGCGTACGCTGATGACCCGTTCGACCTGGCCCTCGACGACCGGCATGGTCGAGACCATGGAGCCGTGGCTGACCACGAGGTTGATCTCGTCATCGTCGTCGTAGTCGCCCACCCGGCAGTAGTCCCCGAGAAACGCGTCACGGAAGAGCGCGGCAACGGCCGTCCGGAACGCCTCGACCTTATCCTCAGTCAGGTCGATCGCGACGCCCCGTTCCCGTCCGGCATATTCATGCAGGCGGTCGGCAGTGAGCATCGCCATATGGTCGGCGGCCGCGTCGAAGAGGTCAGGATGCTCCAGAAAGACCCGGACGGCGATGTGCTTGGGATCATGCGCCTTGTTCGGCGCGTCCTCGTCGCCGGTCTTCATGTCGGGGAACAGATCGACGCCCTGACGGGCGGCCTGCGCCTGAATGATTTCGAGGCCGCGGGCATCGCCAAGTTCCGCGATGCGGTGCAGATCGCCGCGCAGCCCCTCCGGATAGCTGTCCTCGGCGCCGGTCAGCAGTTTCTCCAGCGCCTCGCGGGCGGCATCCTCCTCCTGGTCCAGCAGGTCGACGGAGAAGCCCTTGTACTTGCCCTCGTGCCGCGCCAGCAGCGGCTTCATAAGGGCAAGATCGATGGTCTTGATGAACCGGGGGTTCACGAACTTCTTCAAATTGCCGGCCACGACGAATCCCCTTTCCGGCAAAACCAGTGTTCTTGATACGTTCTTTCGTGTGATTCATCAACCTGCGCGGGATCGGCTGGGACGCTTTCCGACATCGACGAGTAGAGGCCAGAGGAGACGACTGCTCCGAGGCCCGCATGAAACGCCCCAATCCGCTCCCGCCCGACAAGATGACGCCCGCAGAACGCCGCGCCGAGTTGTGCGGCCTGCTGGCGTCCGGGCTGGTTCGGCTACGGATGCGGGATGGGGGCGAAGTATCTGACGATACTGGAGAACGTTGCCTACACTCTCCGCCCGACCAATGCCGTCATGCAACTCCAACTCACCGGAGAAATGCATGAACAAGCCCGATCCCATCCCCGCGCGCCTGGCCGCGCTCAAGACCACGCCGACGCCCGACCTGAAGAAGCAGTGGCGTGATCTATTCGACAGCGAACCGCCACCCTTCAACCGGCGCTACCTCGAATCCCGCCTGGCCTACCGCATCCAGGAACTCGCCTATGGCGGGCTGAGGCCGGAGACGATCCGGCGGCTGGAACGGCTGGGCGAGGAACTGGATGGCGGCGACAGGAAGAAGCGCAGCCTGCGCCTCGACCGTGACCGCCCGATCACTGGCACGCGCCTCCTTCGCGAATGGCAGGGCGTCGAGCAGATCGTCACCGTCACCGCCGACGGCTTCGAATGGCAGGGGCGGCCCTACAAGTCGCTGTCCGCCATCGCCCGCGCGATCACCGGCACCCGCTGGAACGGGTGGGTCTTCTTCGGCCTCAAGAACCACAGGAGGCGGAAATGACGAAGCCGCCCGAAAAATCGAAGGTCGTCCGTAAGCTGCGGTGTGCCGTCTACACCCGGAAATCCTCCGAGGAAGGACTGGAGCAGGAATTCAACAGCCTGCATGCCCAGCGCGAGGCCTGCGAGGCGTACATCGCCAGCCAGCGGTCTGAGGGCTGGGTGCTTGTCCGCGATCAGTATGACGATGGCGGCATCTCGGGCGGCACGCTGGAACGCCCCGGCCTGCAGCGGCTGCTGGAGGACATCGAGGACGGGCTGGTCGACGTGGTCGTCGTCTACAAGATCGACAGGCTCAGCCGCTCGCTGGCTGACTTCGCCAAGCTGGTCGAGGTGTTTGACCGGAACGGCGTGACCTTCGTCTCGGTGACCCAGTCCTTCAACACGACCACGTCGATGGGTCGGCTGACGCTGAACATCCTGCTCTCCTTTGCCCAGTTCGAGCGGGAGGTGACGGCCGAGCGCATCCGCGACAAGGTCGCCGCCAGCCGGAAGAAGGGTATGTGGATGGGGGGCGTGCCGCCCTACGGCTACCGGGTGGAAAACCGCAAACTGCTGGTGGACGAGGAAGCCGCCGCGCACGTCCGCTGGATCTTCGCCCACTTCCTCGAGATCGGGTCGGGCACGGAGCTGGCGAGAGAGATCACGAAACGCGGCATTCAGACGCCGCGCGGCAACCGGATCGACAAGAAATACATCTACCGGATGCTGAGCAACCGCGCCTACATCGGCGAGGCGGTGCACAAGGGCGACAGCTATCCCGGCGAGCACGACGCCATCATCGACCGCGAGACGTGGGACCGCGTCCACGCCATCCTGCAGGAGAGCCCGCGCAAGCGTGCCGCGCGCACCCGCGCTGAGACGCCCGCACTGCTGAAGGGGCTGCTGTTCGGCCCGGATGGCGCGGCCTTCTCGCCGACGCATACTCGGAAGGGGGATCGTCTCTACCGCTACTATGTCAGTCAGACCGTGCTGAAGCATGGTGCTGGTTCGTGTCCGGTCGGCCGCGTGCCTGCGGGCGAGATCGAGGGCGCCGTCATAGACCAGCTCCGCGCCGTGTTCCGCCAGCCGGAGATCGTGGCCGGCACCTTCAGAGCGGTGCGGACACATGACGAGGATATCACCGAGGCCGACGCCCGTGCCGCCCTTCAGCAGCTCGACCCGCTGTGGAACGAACTCTTCCCCGCCGAGCAGGCGCGCATCGTAGCGCTGCTGGTCGAGCGCGTGGACATCAGCTCTGACGGGCTCAACGTCCGCCTGCGCGTCGACGGGCTCGGCGGCCTTGCCCGCGAGATGCTGGCCGGTGGCATCGAGGCGGCAGCATGACCCGCGGTGCTCCGATCCCGGAGACGGTTACTCTCCACGTCCCATTCAGGATCGTGAAGCGCGGCGGGAGGAAGGAGATGCGGTTGCCCGAGGGCGCCACGCAACCGCGGCGGACGGACAACACGCTGGTCAAGGCGCTGGCCCGCGCGTTCCGCTGGAAGCGGATGCTGGAGTCGGGCGAGTTCGCGTCGATTTCCGAACTGGCTGAGAACGAAGGGATCGCCTTCACCTACATGGCCCGCGTCCTGCGCCTGACCCTGCTGGCGCCAGACATCGTTGAGGCGATCCTGGACGGAAGGCAGCGGCCGGAGGTGACACTGGCGCGGGTGCTGGAGCCGTTCCCGGTGGAGTGGATGAGCCAAGGCGCGGCAATCGAGCTCGACCGCGATCATTCGTAGCCGCCGCAGCGTTCTCGCAACGTAAGCCACTGCCACTCCATGGCAGTTGGCTCTGGAAGGCGGCCCCCTTGATCGCTACTCTGGCCCGAAAAATCACAATCAACCCGAAGAGCCCTCATGGCCTTCTTCGACGACATGGGGCCGAAAAGACGAAATGGCAGTTAAGAAATCAGATCTTTATTCCTCGCTCTGGGCATCATGCGACGAGCTGCGCGGCGGAATGGATGCGAGTCAATACAAAGACTACGTCCTGTTCATGCTGTTTATCAAATATGTTTCTGACAAATACGGCGACAGCGATGACTTGGAGCCGCCAATCATTATTCCAAAGGGCGCGAGCTTCAATGACATGGCCGCCCTAACGGGAAACCCGAATATTGGCGATCTGATCAACACGCAGGTGATTCAGCCGCTCGTTGATGCCAACGAGATGCTGGCGCGAACGGATTTTCCCGACTTCAACGATCCGAACAAGCTTGGCGAAGGCAATGACCGTGTTGACCGGCTGGGTCGCCTTATTTCCATCTTCTCAAGCCCGGATCTGAATTTCGCGAAGAATCGCGCGGACCACGACGATATTCTGGGCGACGCCTACGAATACCTGATGCGCCACTTCGCGACCGAAAGCGGCAAGAGCAAGGGGCAGTTCTATACCCCGTCGGAGGTCAGCCGGATCATTGCCAAGGTGATCGGCATTTCGCCTAAGAACACAGTTGCCGGAACCACCGCGTACGATCCCACATGCGGATCGGGCTCTCTGCTCCTCAAGGTCGCGGCCGAGGCAGGTAAGCGGATCACGCTCGAAGGCCAGGAAAAGGACGTGACCACCGCCGGTCTCGCCCGCATGAACATGATCCTGCACGACTTCCCGACGGCAAAGATCGTCGCGGGCAACACCCTGACAACCCCCAAATTCCTTGAGGGGGAGCGCCTGCGGACCTACGACTATGTCGTCGCCAATCCGCCGTTCTCGGATAAGGCATGGAGCACCGGCTTCAGCTATGACGACAAGGGCGCCATTACGGACAAGCATAAGCGGTTCGAATGGGGCGCGCCGCCCAAGAAGCAGGGCGATTACGCCTATCTGCTGCACATCATCCGCACCATGAAAAGCAGTGGCAAGGCCGCCTGCATCCTTCCCCATGGCGTGCTGTTCCGCGGCAATGCCGAGGCCGACCTGCGCGAGGCGCTGATCAAGTCCGGCTACCTCAAGGCGATCATCGGTCTGCCGCCGAACCTGTTCTTTGGCACCGGCATCCCCGCCTGTATCGTCGTCCTCGACAAGGAGAACGCCACCGCCCGCCGTGGCATCTTCATGATCGACGCGTCCAAGGGCTTCCGCAAGGACGGCGCCAAGAACCGCCTGCGCGAGCAGGACATCCACCGCATCGTCGACACCTTCCGCCGGGGCGAGGACGCGCCGGGCTATGCCCGGATGGTGCCCTTCGACGAGATCGCCGACCCGCGCAACGTCTTCAACCTCAACCTGGCGCGCTACATCGACACCTCGGAACCCGAGGATATCCACGACATCGACGCGCATCTGCAGGGCGGCATCCCGAAACGGGACATCGACGCACTGGAAGGCTGGTGGAAGGTCATGCCGTCGCTGCGCGGTGAACTCTTCGAAGACCTTCGGCCCGGCTACCTGTCACTGACCCGCCCGATCGCCGAGGTGAAGGCTGGCATCGAGGAGCATGAGGAATTCCGTACATTCACCACCGCAGCCGCGGGAACCTTTGCCGCTTGGCGGGGCAGGACGGATGCGGCCTGCCGGGCCTTCGCGCCCGGTGACCAGCCGAAGGAGCTGATCGAAACCACCTCGGAGGACCTGCTCGAAGCCTTCCGCAAGGTGCCGCTGGTCGACCCCTATGACGTGTACCAGCACCTGATGGACTACTGGGCCGAGGCGCTGCAGGACGACTCCTATGTCATCGCGGCCACCGGATGGGTCGCTGGCGCCAAGCCGCGCGAGATCGTCAAGCGCAAGAACAAGGACGGCAAGCTCGCCTGGCCGGAGCCGGGTGATTACGTCCTCGGGCGGCGGCGGTTCACCTCGGACCTCATTCCGGCCCGCCTAATGGTGGCGCGATTCTTTGCGGTCGAACAGGCCGAGATCGATGCGTTCGACGTCCGCATCGCGGAACTGGAACAGGACCTTGCCGAAAAGCTCGAAGAGGGCGCGGGCGAAGATGGGCTGCTGGCCGAAGTGATCGAGGGCGAAGGCGACAAGCAAAAGATCACCGTCAAAGCGCTCAAGGCCCGGCTGAAGGAAATCGGCCGCGATCCGGACATGGCCGACGAACGGAAGGCGCTTGAGGCCTACCAGAAGGTGATGACCGCGCTCGACGCCACGAAGAAGAAGCGCAAGGCGGCGGACGATGCCCTGTGGAAAAAGGTGCACGACCGCTATGGCACGCTGACCGAGGAGGAGGCCAAGACGCTGGTGGTCGCGGACAAGTGGCTCGACACCATCGAGGCCCGCGTGACCGATCAGGTCGCGCATGTGGCGCAAGCCCTTTCCACCCGGGTCAAGGGGCTGGCCGAGCGCTATGCCATGCCGCTGCCAAAGCTGGAGGAAGAGGTCGATGTGCTTGCCGCCCGCGTTGCAACCCACCTCAAGGCGATGGGGGCCGCATGGACCTGAGGCCCGGCTACAAGCAGACCGAGATTGGGCCGATCCCTGAGGACTGGGACGCCGTTCCACTTGGTTCTATCGGTGAGAGCTTGATTGGGCTGACCTATGCTCCGGCAGAGGTCCGAAATTCTGGCATTCTCGTTCTTCGGTCATCAAATATCCAGAACGACGAGCTCTCATTCGAAGACAATGTCTTCGTCAAAAAGGACGTCCCTTTCAAGATCATGGTCCGGCCTGGTGACGTACTTATCTGTGTAAGGAACGGTAGTGCTGACCTGATCGGAAAGTCGGCCCTGCTCGACGAACGCACCAACGGAATGACATTTGGTGCCTTCATGGCCGTTTACAGAAGCGAAATAGGGGTGTTGGTTAACTATCTGTTTCAGTCGAGCATCTTGAAGAGACAGATCAATGAGCACCTCGGTGCGACTATCAATCAGATTACCAACAAGAGCCTTAACTCGTTCCGAATCCCCTTGGCACGTGATCTGAGAGAGCAAAATGCGATAGCTAAGGCTCTACGTGATGTGGACGGCGCGATCAGTAGCATGACGCAGCTTCTCGCCAAGAAGCGCGATCTCCGCACCGGCACAATCCAGCAACTCGTGACGGGAAGAACCCGCCTTCTGGGCTTCTCCGAGCCATGGCAAAAGAGACCACTGGCGGAGCTTTGTGAAATGAAAAGTGGTGAAGGAATCACGAGTGCTCGGATCGACACGACGTCGCCGTTTCCATGCTACGGCGGAAACGGGTTGCGTGGGTTTGCAAAGACATACACCCATGAAGGTGATTTTGTTCTAATTGGTCGTGTGGGTGCCCTTTGTGGGAACATTCTTCGAGTTTCTGGACGCTTCTTCGCTTCGGAGCATGCTATCGTCGTAGCACCGCGCGAAACGACTGATCCGAACTTTCTTGGCATGGTTTTGTCGCGCATGAGACTTGGGCGTCTCTCTGAGTCCTCTGCGCAGCCCGTGCTTACGGTATCGAAACTGCTAAAGCTCGAAGTTTCGTATCCTCCAAGCAAAGATGAGCAAACTGCAATTGCAGGTGTCCTCTCCGACATGGACGCTGAAATCACCGCGCTCGCGGCCCGTCTCGACAAGACCCAGGCGCTCAAGCAGGGGATGATGCAGGCCTTGCTGACCGGCCGCGTGCGCCTACCGGTCAAGGGTGAGGCGCTGGATGAATTGGAGGCGGTGCATGCCTGAACGTCCCCGCAGCGAACGCGTCACGCAGGATCGCCTGGCGGCCCACATCACCACGCCCGAGGACAAGGGCGGCCTCGGCTACCGTCACCTCGGCGACTGGTCGGGCCGCCTGGGCAACCGCTGTGTCGAGCCCGACCTTCTGCGCGCCAACCTCTCCGCCCGCGGCTATTCCGATGACGAGATCAACGCCGCCCTGACGCGCCTGATGCAGGCGATCGAGGTGACCGGCACCACGCTCTATCAGGCCAACCTGCGCACCTACACGCTGCTGCGCTACGGCGTCGACGTGCAGACCTCTGTCGCCGCCCCGCACAAGACGGTGCACCTGATCGACTGGGACAACCCCGCCGCCAACGAGTTCGCCCTCGCCGAGGAGGTGACGCTGAAGGGTGGTCACGAACGGCGCCCCGATCTGGTCGTCTACCTCAACGGCCTCGCTGTCGCGGTGATCGAGCTGAAACGCTCCTCGGTCGAGATCGGTGACGGCATCCGGCAGCTGATTTCCAATCAGGACGAAATCTTCAACGCGCGGTTCTTCGCCACCGCGCAGCTTTTGCTGGCGGGCAGCGATGCGCAGGGTCTGCGCTATGGCACGGTCGGAACGCCCGAAACGCTGTTCGTCGAATGGCGAGACGAGGATCCGCCGACTGGCGATCTGGCGGCCGGTGCGCTTCTCGACCGCCCCGTTACGCAAATGCTGCGCAAGGACCGGCTGCTCGACCTGATCCGGAACTTCGTGATCTTCGACGCGGGCATCAAGAAAGTCCCCCGGCAACACCAGTTCGTCGGGGTGAAGCTGGGGCAGGAGCGGTTGGCGAAGCGCGAGGGCGGCGTCATCTGGCACACCCAGGGGTCCGGCAAGAGCATCCTGATGGTGCTGCTGGCCAAATGGATCCTTGAACGCGAGCCCGATGCCCGCGTGCTGGTCATCACCGACCGCGACGAGCTCGACAAGCAGATCGAAGGAGTGATGCGCAACGCGGGCGTCGTCGGCGCCGATGCGCCATCGCCTCGGGTGACGCGCCGCGACGAGTTCGTGAGCTGGCTGGGTGCGCCGTCGCCCCGGCTGATCTGCGCGCTGATCCACAAGTTCGACACGACGGAGCTTAAGGGGCCGCCCCCGCGTGTGACTGGCCGCTTCTACGTGTTCGTGGACGAGTGCCACCGCACCCAGGGCGGCGACATGAACAAGCAGATGAAGCGCTGGCTCGAGGGCGCGATCTTCATCGGCTTCACCGGCACCCCGTTGCTGCGGAAAGACCGCGAGACCACGCGCGAGGTCTTCGGCACCTACATCCACACCTACAAGTTCCAGGAAGCGGTCCGGGACAAGGTCGTGCTCGACCTGAAATACGAGGCGCGCGACGTGCCGCAGCGCATGACAAACCCGGTCGCAATCGACGCTTGGTTCGAGAAGAAGACCAAGAACCTCAACAACTTCCAGAAGGCAGTGCTGCGGAAACGCTGGGCCAACATGGAGGAGCTGCTCAGCGCGACAGAACGGAAACGCCGGATCGTCGCGGAGATCGTGCAGGACTTCGATCTGAAGCCGCGGCTGAGCGACGACAGGGGCACAGCAATCCTGGTGGCCTCCTCGATCCGCGACGCCTGCGAGTTCTACCGCGAGTTCCAGAGCACCCGGCTTGGGCCGCATGTGGGGATCGTCACGTCCTTCGAGCCGAACCACAATGCGATCTCGAGGGAGCCCGCCAACAGCGACGAGCGGTACAAGTACGACACCTACACGAAATTCGTGCTGAAGGGCGGCCAGAGCACGACAGCCTATGAGACCGAGGTCAAGCGGCGCTTCATCGAAGAACCCGCGAACATGAAGCTGCTGATCGTGGTGTCCAAGCTGCTCACCGGCTTCGACGCGCCGAGTTGCAGTTACATCTACCTCGACGACAAGCTGCGGGACCACACGTTGTTCCAGGCGATCTGTCGGACCAACCGGCTCGATGGCGACGACAAGGATTACGGCCACATCGTCGACTTCAAGGAGCTGTTCGGCGACGTCCAGCACGCGATCGCGGTCTACAGCTCGGATGAGCTGGATGTTGATGAAGGGAGCGGCGGAGAAAACAACGTCGAGATCAAGAATTGGCTCGAGGAAGGTAAGGCGCGCCTGGACGCGGCGCGGGAAGCGCTTCACTACCTGTGTGCGCCAGTGGCACCTCCGAGGGAGATCGAGCAGTTCTTGCGATACTTCTGTGGCGATGCCGGAGACCCGAACGCCTTGAACGAGACTGAGGCACTCAGGGTCTCATTCTACAAGACCGTCGCCTCCTTTGTCCGCGCTTATGCAGCGATTGCGCAGAATCTAGATGAAGCCGGGTATACCCCGTCTGAGCAGACGGACATCCAGCGGGAAATTGACTTCTACACCGACCTCCGCGCCGCAATAAAAAGGCACTCGGGAGAAGAACTCGACATCAAGCCGTATGAAGCGGACATGCGGCACCTGCTGAACACCTATATTCAGGCGGACCCAGCGCAGACGCTTGGTGCACTGTCGAACGTTTCGCTAACGCAAGCCATCATCGAAACCGGCATCCACGACGCCATTGCCAAACAACTCAACGAGAAGGGCAAGCTGTCAAAGAAGGCTGTCGCAGAGAGTATCATAAACAATATCCGAAAGACTATTATTCGTGATCAGCTCACGGACCCGCGGTTCTACGATGAGATGTCCAAACTCCTTGAGGATTTGATCAAACAGAGCCGCGATAGTGCGGAAGCCTACGAGGCGTTTCTGAAAAAAGCGGAAGAGCTGGTTCGAAAGCTGGCGGCGCGCGAAGCAGGTCCAGACTTGCCAGCCGGGCTCCACGGAAATCGTGAGGCTACGGTAGTGTTCAACAACCTCCAAAGTCTGCCTGCCGACAAGTTCACCTGTCCTGCCGATAAGGAACAAAGGGCGGAGCTCGCCCTTGAAATCGACCGGGCCATCCGCGAACACGCCCCTGCCGGCTGGAAGGGTGACCCAGTTCGCGAGCGGGAGGTCAAGAACGTGCTCTTCCCGCTCTTCAACCGAGATCGAGAAGCAACCCTCGCGATGTTCGAGATCATCAAGAACCAACAGGGGTATTGATGGGAGAGTCCATCGAAATTGGAGACATCACAATCAGCGTGACCCGGAAGGACGTCAAGAACGTCCACCTGTCGGTCCACCCGCCGGACGGGCGCGTCACTCTTGTAACCCCTACTTCGACGAGAATTGATGTTGCGCGCGCATATGCGATCACACGAATTGGATGGATCAGGCAGCAGCAAGAGCAGCTCTGCTCGCAGGCGAGGGAAGCCCCCCGTGAATTCGTCGGTCGCGAGACCCACTACCTTTGGGGACGGCGCCATCTCCTCCGTGTGACAGAGCTCGACGCGAAGCCTGAGGTAAGACTAGATCACCGCACGATCCATCTCCAAGTCCGCCCCGGAACTTCCCGCGACGGACGCGCCAAGGTGATTCACGCTTGGCATCTGAAGCTACTTCATAGCGCAGTCCCGCCCATCATCGACAAATGGGAAAGCCGCATCGGCGTTAAGGTCCACCGCTACTTCTTGCAGCGGATGACAACCAAGTGGGGAAGCTGCAACTCGAAGGCAGGCACCATTCGGCTGAACACTGAACTCGTGAAGAAACCGCGCGACTTGCTGGAGTATGTAATCGTTCACGAGATGGTCCATATTTCCGAGCCGACGCACAGCCCCCGGTTCTTTGCTCTGCTTTCTGAGCATTATCCGAGTTGGCCTGAAGCCCGGCGGGAGCTGAACGAACTACCCGTTCCTCAGCTTACCGGGAGCTGAGGCGACGACGGTCCCCCTGGAGCTGGCACCGGTTCGATTTATGACCCTTCTCGCGAAAGGTCCCAAGATCGAAGTGCCGAACTGCGGCCGTAAAGTATCCCTTTCTATCCATGCACTTACAGGCTTTGCACCGAAATTGCGCGGTCGAGAGGTCCGGAGAATATTGGCCCTGAGAGACGGCTTCCGGGCCACCTGGCGTCGGCACCGGTGGTCAGCCCCGCCCGCATAACCCTCGAAAACAACGAGAAAATCCGGCCGCAGCCGGATCGGGAGAACGCTTTCGCGCGGGCAAGTGGCGGAGCAGGTGGGATTCGAACCCACGGGACCATTTCTGGCCCGGCGGTTTTCAAGACCGCTGCCATCGACCGCTCGGCCACTGCTCCGCAGCCGTGCGTAAAGGGTGGCAGGGCGATTGCCAAGGGTTTCATGCGTCAGACAACGACGCCCGCACCCTCGGAGGCGGGGCCGGCGACCGCGCGGAACGCGGCAAAAAGTTCGCGGCCCATGCCCTCGCTGCTGGCTGACGGGTCGTATGCGGCGGCAGGGCGGGTTTCGAAGTCCGGGGCAAGACAGTCGATCGTGCCCCGGACCGCGTCCAGGCGCACGGGATCGCCGTCCCTCAGGCGGGCCAGCGGACCGCCCGACGATGCCTCGGGCGAGATGTGGATGGCTGCCGGAACCTTGCCCGAGGCGCCCGACATCCGGCCATCGGTCACCAGCGCGACCCGAAGCCCGCGATCCTGAAGCACGGCCAGGATCGGGGTCAGCGAATGCAGTTCCGGCATCCCGTTTGCACGCGGGCCCTGAAAGCGGACAACCACCACGGTATCCGTGGTGAATTCGCCGGCCTTGAAGGCCTCTTTGACCTGGTCCTGATCGCTGAACACGCGGGCCCTGGCCTCGATCAGGTGGCGTTCGGGGGCGACGGCGCTGACCTTGATGACCCCGCGCCCCAGGTTGCCGGCAAGCTGCTTCAGCCCGCCTGTCGGGGCAAAGGCGTTGCTGGCGGGCCGCAGGATCTTGTCGTTCAGGGTTTCGGGCGAACCGTCGGTCCAGCGGATGCGGTCGCCGTCCAGCCTGGGTTCGGCGGTATAGCCATCAAGGCCCGTGCCGTTGATCGTCTTCACGTCCGGGTGCAGCAATCCAGCCGCCAGCAACTGGCCGATCATGTAGCCAAGCCCGCCCGCCGCATGGAAGTGGTTCACATCGGCCAGACCGTTGGGATAGACGCGCGCCATCAGCGGCACGGCTTCGGAAATGTCGTGGAAATCCTCGATGTCGATCAGAATGCCCGCCGCCTTGGCCATGGCCGGGATGTGGATGACCAGGTTGGTCGATCCGCCCGTGGCCATCAGCCCGACGATGCCGTTCACGAAGGCCTTTTCGTCCAGAACCTCGGCCGCAGGCAGATAGTCGTTGCCCAGCCGCGTGATGGCGGCGGCGCGCTGAACGCCCGCCACCGTCAGGGCGTCCCGCAGGGGGGTGTTGGGGTTCACGAAGCTGGAGCCGGGCAGGTGCAGGCCCATGAACTCCATCAGCATCTGGTTGCTGTTGGCGGTGCCGTAGAAGGTGCAGGTGCCGGGGCCGTGATACGAGGCCATCTCGGCCGCCATCAGGGCGTCGCGGCCCACCTCTCCGGCGGCGAACTGCTGGCGGACGCGGGATTTTTCGTCATTGGGCAGGCCCGAGGGCATGGGACCGGCGGGCAGAAAGACGGCGGGGATATGGCCGAAGGTGGCGGCGGCCATGACCA
This sequence comes from Paracoccus subflavus, assembly GCF_004310345.1. Taxonomy (GTDB): domain Bacteria; phylum Pseudomonadota; class Alphaproteobacteria; order Rhodobacterales; family Rhodobacteraceae; genus Paracoccus; species Paracoccus subflavus. The sequence continues at coordinate 60,880 of NZ_SISK01000001.1, forward strand.
GGCCCGGCACGATCTTGTCGCAGACGCCCAGATACAGCGCCGCGTCGAAACAGTCGTGCGACAGCCCGACCCCGGCGGCAAGCGCGATCACGTCGCGGGAAAACAGCGACAGTTCCATGCCCGCGCGGCCCTGGGTCACGCCATCGCACATGGCGGGCACGCCGCCCGCGACCTGCACGGTGGCGCCGGCCGCCGCACCGGCACGGCGGATCAGATCGGGAAAGCGTTCATAGGGCTGATGGGCCGACAGCATGTCGTTATAGGCGGTAATGACCCCGATATTCGGCTTGCGACTGAGGGCAAGGTCGTCCTTGGCCGACATGGCGGCATAGGCATGGGCCTGGTTGCCGCAGGACAGGTGGGCACGGCGCGGACCATCGGCGGCCGCGCGCGCGACCTTGGCCAGATAGGCCTCGCGCAGGGGGCGGGACCGGGTGCGAATCCGGTCGGTCACACGGTCGATGCTGGCGTGCAGGGTCATGGGCGGGCTCCTTCTGCTGGGCATCACTATAAGCCGTTAGCGATAACGCTTCAACATGGCGCGTTTGGGACGGGTTGTGCCGGTGGGGGCGGCGTGCCAGATCGGGTGCGAAAGGATTTCTGTCATGACCGACCTGCCCGTGCTGCGCCTGCGGCCCAAATCCAAACCCCAGGCCATCCGCCACGGGTTCCCCTGGGTCTTTGCAGACGAGGCCGTTCTGGACCGCCGCAGCCGTGCCCTGTCCCCAGGCAGCTTTGCCGTGCTGGAGGATTCCGAGCGCAAGCCACTGGCCCTGGTGACGATCAATCCCCAGTCCAGGATCGTGGCGCGGGTCATGGATTCCAATCCCGATGCCGTCATTGACGGCGCGTGGCTGGAAGGCAAGCTGATCCGGGCCTTGCAGATGCGGGAAAGGCTGTATGACGCGCCGTTCTATCGTCTGGTCCATGCCGAGGCCGATGGCCTGCCAGGCCTGGTCATCGACCGCTTTGGGGATACGGCGGTGTTCCAGCCGAATGCCGCCTGGGCCGACCGGCTGGCCGACCAGATCGCGGATGCTCTGATCGCCGTGACGGGCGTGGGCACGGTGGTCCTGAACGGGCAGGGCAGGGCGCGCGGCCTGGAGGGTCTGGAGGAGCGGACCGAGGTGCTGCGCGGCGATGCGCCGGCCGGACCCGTGCCGGTGCCGATGAACGGGGCAACCTATCTGGCCGACCTTCTGGGCGGACAAAAGACCGGGCTGTTCTTCGACCAGCGGCCGAACCACGCCTTTGCGCAGCGGCTGGCAAGGGATGCCGCAGTGCTGGACGTATTCAGTCATGTCGGGGGCTTTGGGCTGGCCGCGCTGGCGGCCGGGGCGGCACGGGCCACCTGTGTGGATGGCAGCGCCACCGCGCTGGAACTTGCCAAGGGCGGGGCAGGGCTGATGGGCATGGCCGACCGTCTGGAAACCATCCGCTCCGATGCCTTCAAGGCGATGGAACAGATGGCCGCCGCGGGCGGACACTTCGATCTGGTCGTGTGTGACCCGCCGGCCTTCGCCCCCTCGAAACCCGCCCTTGACGCCGGACTGCGCGCCTATGAACGCATTGCCAAATTGGCGGCTCCGCTTGTCGCGCCGGGCGGGTATCTGGTGTTGTGCAGTTGTTCCCATGCCGCCGATCTGGCGGCCTTCCGCAATGTCAGTGCGCGCGGCATCGGGCGCGGGGGGCGGCGAGGCGTGCTGATTCACACCGGGCAGGCCGGGCCCGATCACCCGACATTGCCGCAACTGGCCGAAACCGGCTATCTCAAGGCGCTGTTCTTCCGGCTTGACTGATGCACGCCCTGCTTGACGCCAATGTCCTGTTTCCAACCATCCTGCGCGAGATCCTGTGCGATCTGGCCGGGAACGGACTTTTCGTGCCGGTGTGGTCGCAACGCATTCTTGGCGAATGGCGCCATGCCGCAGCCCGGCTTGGCGGCGATCAGGACGCCATCGCCGGGGCCGAGATCGCCCTGCTGCGCGCCCGGTTTCCGGCGGCCGAGGTCGCCCATGACGGAACGCAGGCCATTGACCTGGATTTGCCCGATCCCGCTGACCGCCATGTCATCGAGGCAGCCGTCGCGGGACAGGCCGATCTGATCGTCACGGCCAACCTGCGCGACTTTCCCGGGCGGCCAATGGCGGGGCTTGGTTTGCGTATCCTGCATCCCGACGCCTTTCTGGTGGCGCTGCACGCCGACCACCCGTCCCCTGTCCGCGATGCCGTGGAGCGGGCACAAATCCGTGCGGTCGCCGCGGGGGGCAGCATGACTGTCGCACAGATGCTGCGCCGCAGCCGCCTGCCGCGCCTAGCCAAGGCCATGAGGGTTGATCGGAATTGCTGTTAACGCTAACAGACGCTATGGCGATCCTGAACCGCAAGGAGGACAGCATGGTCTCTCGGGTCATTCCGGTTGACGATTTCGATCTGGTGGTCTTCGGGGCCACGGGCGATCTGGCGCAGCGCAAGATCCTGCCGGCGCTGTTCCGCCGCTTTGTGGCGGGCCAGATCCCCGAATCGGCCCGCATCATCGGCGCGGCGCGCACCGAACAGGACGACGCAGCCTTCCGGGACGAGGCGCGGCGGGCCATTTCCGAACATGGCCGCGTGCCGCAGGACGATCCCAGACTGGCGCGGTTCCTTGAACTTCTGGCCTATACGGCGGTCGATGCCAAGGGCGATGGCGGCTGGGCCGATCTCAAGGCCCGGATGCGCGAGGGGGCCGTTCACGCCTTTTACTTCTCGGTCGCGCCGGCCTTGTTCGGAGATATCGCCGAACGGCTGGCGTCGCACGGGATCGCCGACCGGGACAGCCGGATCGTGGTGGAAAAACCCTTTGGCCGCGACCTGCAAACGGCGCGCGACCTGAACGACATGCTGGCCCGGCATTTCGGGGAACAGCAGATCTATCGCATCGACCACTATCTGGGCAAGGAAACCGTCCAGAACCTGATGGCCGTGCGCTTTGCCAACATCCTGTTCGAGCCGCTGTGGAATTCGCAATACGTCGATCACGTCCAGATCACGGTGGCGGAAACGGTGGGCGTGGCCGGGCGCGGCAGCTATTACGACAAGTCGGGCGCGATCCGCGACATGGTCCAGAACCACATGATGCAGCTTCTGTGCCTGATCGCGATGGAGCCGCCCTATCACTTCGACCCCAACGCCGTTCGGGACGAGAAGCTGAAGGTGATCCGTGCCTTGCAGCCGGTCGAACCCGACGACATCGTGCGCGGACAGTATCAGGGCGACGGCAAATCCACAGGCTATGCCGAGGATGCCGAAAATCCCGCGACGCGCACCGAAAGCTATGTCGCGATGAAGGTCTGCATTTCCAACTGGCGTTGGCAGGGCACGCCGTTTTATCTGCGCACCGGCAAGAAGCTGCGCGCCCGCACCAGCGAAATCGCCGTGGTTTTCCGCGAACCGCCCCATTCCATCTTTGACGACACCGGCGCCCCCAAGGCGAACGAGCTTGTCATCCGCCTGCAACCGAACGAAGGCATGAACCTCAAGGTCATGATCAAGGAACCGGGGCCCGGGGGGATGCGGCTGGTGCAGGTGCCGCTGGACATGTCCTTTGCCGATGCCCTGGGCCAGGACGGCAGCGACATGCCCGACGCCTATGAGCGCCTGATCATGGACGTGATCCGTGGCAACCAGACCCTGTTCATGCGCGGCGACGAGGTCGAGGCGGCCTGGGCCTGGACCGACCCCATCATCGCCGCCTGGGAGGACAGCAAGCGCCGCCCCGAACCCTATGACGCAGGGTCATCCGGCCCCGAAGAAGCGTTGCGCCTGATGCACCGAGACAACCGCCGATGGAGGGAAATCCGACCATGACCATGGACTTCAGGGAATATCCCGACCGCGAGATGCTGGCCCTGTCGCTGGCCGACCAGATCGCCTCGCAACTGGCCCAGCAGTTGCGCAGCAGCGACGAAACCAGCCTGTGCGTTCCCGGCGGCACGTCGCCCGTGCCGATCTTTGAAACGCTAAGCGGCGCCGACATCGACTGGGGTCGCGTGACCGTCTTTCTGGGCGACGAACGCTGGGTCGATGGCGAACACAAGCGGTCGAACAGCCGCCTTTTGCGCCGGCATCTGCTGCGGGATCGTGCGGCGGCGGCCCGTTATATCGATCTTTACACCGGCGCTGCCACGCCTGACGAGGCCGCGGGCCCCCTGGCCGAGGCGATCCGCCCGCATCTGCCGATCGGCGTGGTGCTGCTGGGGATGGGCAACGACATGCACACCGCCAGCCTGTTTCCCGGCGCCCCCCGGTTGGCCGAGGCCCTGGCCCCCGATGCGCCCCTTGTGCTGCCGATCCGGGCCGAGGGTGCCGACGAGCCGCGCATCACCCTGACACGCCCGGCGCTGGCCGATTCCATGCACCTGCATCTTCTCATCATGGGCCCCGAAAAGCGCGAGGCGCTTGAACGGGCACAGGCGCTGGATCCCATCGAGGCACCCGTTCGCGCATTCCTGGACAACGCAACCGTTCACTGGGCCGAATAAGACGGCCGCAAGGGGCTTTTCGCATGACCGACATCTGGAACCGTCTCGCATCCCATCGGCAGTCTCGGGGCGATACCCGCATCGCCGACCTGTTCACGGCCGACCCTGACCGGGCACGGGCGTTCTGCACCAAGGCCGATGGAATGGTGTTCGACTGGTCCAAGACCGCGATCGACGCCGGCGCCCGTGACCTGCTTCTGGAACTGGCACAGGGGGCGGATGTCGCGGGCCGCCGCGAGGCCATGTTCACGGGCAGGAAAATCAACGAAACCGAAGATCGCGCCGTTTTGCACACGGCGCTGCGCAACCTGCGGGGCAGCGTGACGGTGGATGGCCGGGACGTGATGCCCGCCGTCCGCGAAACGCATGACCGCATGGCCGATTTCGCCCGCGACGTGCGGTCGGGCGCCTTTCAGGGGCAGGGGGGCAAGATCACCGATGTCGTCAACATCGGCATCGGCGGATCGGATCTTGGCCCCTATATGGCGGTGCTGGCGATGGCGCCCTATCACGACGGGCCACGCGCCCATTTCGTCAGCAATGTCGATGGCGCCGACATCGCCGATACGCTGAAGGGGCTGGACCCGGCGACGACGCTGGTGATCGTGGCGTCAAAAACCTTCACCACCATCGAGACGATGACCAATGCCCGCACCGCGCGCGACTGGATGGGCAAGGTGGTGACCGATCCGGCCGCCCAGTTTGTCGCCCTGTCCTCGGCGGCGGATCGAACGGCAGAGTTTGGCATCGACCCGTCTCGGGTATTCGGATTCGAGGATTGGGTCGGCGGGCGCTATTCCGTCTGGGGACCGATCGGTCTGTCGCTGATGCTGGCCGTCGGCGACGAACGCTTTGACGAATTCCTGGGCGGAGCCGCGGCCATGGACGCGCATTTCCGCACCGCGCCCCTTGGGGAAAACCTGCCGGTGCTGCTGGCGCTTGTCGGCATCTGGCATCACCAGATCTGCGGCTATCCGACCCGCGCGGTGCTGCCCTATGACAACCGCCTGCTGCGGCTGCCCGCCTATCTGCAACAGCTCGAGATGGAATCGAACGGCAAGCGCGTGGCGATGGACGGCAGCGACCTGGGCGTTCCGTCCGGGCCTGTCGTCTGGGGCGAACCCGGCACCAACGGGCAGCACGCCTTTTACCAGTTGATCCACCAGGGCACGACGCCCGTTCCCTGCGAATTCATCCTGGCCGCCCAGGGGCACGAGGACGATCTGGCCCATCACCACATCCTGCTTGCCGCCAATTGCCTGGCGCAGTCCGAGGCGCTGATGCGCGGCCGCACGCTGGCGGAAGCGCGCGCCCTGATGGCCGCCAAGGGGCTGGAGGGCGCCGAACTGGACCGGCAGGCCCGCCACCGCGTGTTCCCCGGCAACCGGCCATCCACCACGCTGCTGATCGAAAAGCTGACGCCCTTTACGCTGGGCCAGATCGTCGCGCTGTATGAACACCGCGTTTTTGTCGAGGGCGTTATCCTGGGCATCAACAGTTTCGACCAGTGGGGGGTCGAACTGGGCAAGGAACTGGCGCTGAAGGTCAAACCGCTGTTGAAGGGGGAAACCGCGCCGGGCCACGACCCCTCGACCGAACATCTGGCGGCGCTGTTCCGGCAGATGCGCGCCTAGCAGCGCCTACCAGTGGGGGGGACGCTGATCGGCCAGCGGGATCTGGCCTTCGGCGCCCGCCTGCTGTTCGGCGGCAAAGCGCATCAGCATCTCGACCCGGCGGGTCAGGGTGGCGATCTCGGCGTCCTGGCGGGCGATGACCTCGTGCAGGTCGTCGGTCAGGCGGGTCAGGTGCGCCAGCGTTTCCTCGACGGCATGGATTCGCGTTTCGGTATCCTTGTCCATATCGGCCCCTTCGGTTAAGGCAGCCACGGATTTGGCCGGAAAGGCAGGACCATGGCGAAAGATCAGAAAAAACAGCCCCGTCCCCGCGCGGAAACGCCCAAGGGCTTTCGCGACTATTTCGGCGCGGACGTGACCGAACGCAAGGCGATGCTGGACCGGATCGCCGAAATCTATCACCGCCATGGCTTCGATCCCCTGGAAACCAGCGCCGTCGAGACGGTCGAGGCCCTGGGCAAGTTCCTGCCCGACGTGGACCGCCCCAACGCCGGGGTGTTCGCCTGGCAAGAGGAAGCCGTGCCCGGCGGCGGGTCGGGCGACTGGCTGGCGCTGCGATATGACCTGACGGCGCCGCTGGCGCGGGTGGCGGCGCAGTTCCGCAACGACCTGCCGTCGCCTTACCGGCGCTATGCCATGGGGCCGGTCTGGCGCAACGAAAAGCCGGGGCCGGGGCGGTTCCGGCAGTTCTATCAATGCGATGCGGATACGGTTGGCAGCGCCTCGGTCGCGGCGGATGCCGAGATCTGCGCGATGCTGGCCGATGCGCTGGAGGCCGTGGGGATCGCGCGCGGCGACTATATCGTGCGGATCAATAACCGCAAGGTTCTGAACGGCGTGCTGGAGGCCGCCGAGGTGCGCGCCGATCAGGCCGAGGACGTGCTGCGCCAGATCGACAAGTTCGACAAGGTGGGCCGGGACGGCGTGCTGGCGCTGCTGACGGTGGGGCGCAAGGACGACAGCGGTGCGGTGATCGAGGGGGTGGGGCTGACCGAGGCGCAGGCGGCGCCGGTGCTGGCCTTCCTGACCTCGAAAGGGGCGGACAACGCGGCGACCCTGGACAACCTGCGGGCGGCGGTCGGCGCGTCGGCCATCGGGGCCGAGGGTGTGGATGAGTTGGCCGAGATCGCCGGGCTTCTGGTCGCCATGGACGTGGCCGAGGATCGGGCGGTCATCGACCCGTCCGTCGTGCGCGGCCTTGGCTACTACACCGGCCCGGTGTTCGAGGCCGAACTGACCTTCGAGATCCTGGACGACAAGGGCCGCAAGCGGCAGTTCGGATCGGTTGCGGGCGGCGGGCGTTATGATGGGCTGGTCGAACGCTTCACCGGCCAGAAGGTGCCCGCGACCGGCGTGTCCATCGGCGTGGACCGGCTGCTGGCGGCGCTGCGCGCCAAGGGGCTGGCGGGGACCGAGGCGCAGGGGCCGGTGGTCGTGACGGTCATGGACCGCGACCGGATGGCGGATTATCAGACAATGGCCGCCGAACTGCGCGCGGCGGGCATCCGGGCCGAGGTCTATCTGGGCAATCCCAAGAACTTTGGCAACCAGTTGAAATACGCCGACAAGCGCGGCGGGCCGGTGGCGATCATCCAGGGCGGGGACGAGGCCGCGCGGGGCGTCGTTCAGGTCAAGGATCTGGTCCTGGGCGCGCGCATCGCCGCCGAGGCGAGCCTTGACGAATGGAAGGCCCAGCCGGCCCAGACCGAGGTGCCGCGCGCCGATCTGGTCGCGGCGGTCCGGCGCATCATCGGATGATTCCCAAGCACGACAAGCAGGCCGTCGGCCAGCGGTTCCTGACGGCCTTCCGCGAGGCGGGCGCGGTCGAGGTTGCGCCCGATATCCTGCTGCCAGCGGCCACGCTGCTGGATCTGTATGGCGAGGATATCCGCGCCCGCGCCTATACCACGACCGATCCCCTGCGGGGCGAAGTGATGCTGCGTCCCGATTTCACCGTGCCGGTGGTGCAGATGCACATGACGGAGGGCGCGGAACCGGCACGCTATTGCTATCTGGGCGAGGTGTTCCGCAAGCAGGATCCGGGCGACGAACGCCCGGTCAGCCCGCGCGACAACGAATACCTGCAAGCAGGGTTCGAGCTGTTCGCCCATGATCCGCAGGCCGATGCCGAGGTGTTCGCCCTGTTCCACCGGTTGCTGTCCCCTTACCCCCTGCGGGCGGTCATGGGCGACATGGCGCTGTTGATGGATGCGGTGCGCGCCCTGCCGCAGGCGGATGCCCGGCGCGATGCGTTGCTGCATCATGTCTGGCGGCCCGGTCGCTTTGCCCGGCTGCTGTCGCGCTTTTCCCGGCCCGCCGCGCCGCGCGACCTGCCCGACACCGCTGCCGCATGGGCCGGGTTGCGGAGCCGGGACGAAATGGACGCAAGGATCGCCCGGCTGACCGCCGATCGTGATGCAGGGCCGCTGGACCCGGTCTGGATCGCGCGGCTGGAGCGGCTGTTTGCCATTCGCGCGCCGCTGCCGGTGGCCCTGGCGGATCTGCGCGGGCTGATGGGCGAATGGCCCGACTTGGCGCCCGCGGTTCGTCGGATCGAGGTTCGGACAGGGATGTTGTCGTCTGCGAAGATCGCGCCCGAATCCGTTCTGTTCGATGCAAGCCACGGGCGGCACACGATGGAATATTACGACGGCTTCACCTTCAGCTTTGCGGCCGAAAGCCGCCCGGACTGGCCTCCGGTGGCCTCGGGCGGGCGATACGACGCGCTGACCGCCGTGCTGGGCCGGGGGGGCCGCGCCATTCCCGCCGTGGGCGGCATCATCCGCCCCGGCCTGGTCGCCGAACTGGAGGCCGCATGATCCGGCTGGGCGTGCCGTCCAAGGGGCGGCTGATGGAGCAGACCTTCGATTGGTTCGCGGCGCGGGGTGTGACGCTGTCGCGCAGCGGGTCGGACCGGGAATATGCCGGGCGGGTGGCGGGCGCGGACGGCGTGTCGCTGGTCCTGCTGTCGGCGGGCGAGATACCGCGCGAACTGGCCGCAGGGCGGATCGAACTGGGCGTGACCGGCACCGATCTGGTGCGCGAAAAGCTGGCGGGCTGGCGGTCGGACGTGGCCGAGATCGCGCCCATGGGCTTTGGCCGTGCCGACCTGATCCTGGCGGTGCCCGAGTGCTGGCGCGACTGCGTCGATCTGGACGATTTCGCCTCAATCGCCCGCGATTTCCGGGCGGCGCATGGGTTCCGCCTGCGGATCGCGACCAAGTATCATCGCCTGGTGCGCGCCTGGCTGGCGGCGCATGAGGTGGCGGATTACCAGTTGGTCGATTCGCAGGGCGCGACCGAGGGAACGGTAGCCAACCAGACGGCCGAGGCAATTGCCGACATCACCTCCTCGGGCGAGACGCTGCGGGCCAACAGCCTGAAAATTCTGGGAGCCGAGCCGATCCTGCGGTCGCAGGCGACGCTGTTCGCCAATCGGGCGTCATTGGACAAGGCGCGTCCGTTTCTGGCGCAGCTTGGGATCGCAATCTAGCCGGGGGGCTGTCCGCCCCCCGCCTCCTTCGGAGGCTCCCCCGAGGGTATTTGGGCAGCGAAGAAATCCTAGAGGCCGACAAGCGCGCGGGCAAAGTCGTTCGGATCGAAGGCATCGAGGTCGTCGATCTGCTCTCCGACGCCGATCGCATGGATCGGCAGGCCAAAGCGGTCGGCCAGGGCCACCAAGACGCCGCCGCGCGCCGTGCCGTCCAGCTTCGTCATCACCAGCCCCGATACATCGGCCAACTGGCGAAAGGTTTCCACCTGGTTCAGGGCGTTCTGGCCGGTGGTCGCGTCCAGCACCAGCAGGGTGTTGTGCGGGGCGGTCGGGTCTTTCTTGCGGATGACGCGGACGATCTTGGCCAGTTCCTCCATCAGATCCTGGCGGTTCTGCAACCGGCCCGCCGTGTCGATCATCAGCAGGTCGGCGCCTTCGGCCTCGGCGCGCGTCATGGCGTCGAAGGCAAGGCTGGCCGGGTCGCTGCCCTGGGCCGCGACCATCACCGGCACGCCCGCCCGCTGGCCCCAGATCTGCAACTGTTCGACCGCCGCCGCGCGGAAGGTGTCGCCCGCCGCGATCATCACCGACTTGCCCGCCGCGCGGAACTGGCTGGCCAGCTTGCCGATGGTGGTGGTCTTGCCCGCGCCATTGACGCCCACGACCAGCACCACCTGCGGCTTTTTCGGATAGATCGGCAGGGGGCGGGCCACCGGGGTCATGATCCGGGCAATCTCGGCCGCCAGCAGTTCCTTGAGCTCGGTTGACGACATCCTGCGCCCCATCCGGCCTTCGGCAAGATTGGCGGTGATCCGCAGCGCGGTATCGACGCCCAGATCGGCCTGCACCAGCATATCCTCCAGTTCTTCCAGCATGGCGTCGTCAAGGGCGCGGCGGGGTTCATCGGGACGGGCGGCGGGACCAGTGCCGAACAGGCGCCCGACAAGGCCGGGCGAAGGCGCGGGGGCCGGCTGCGGGACGGCGGGGGCGGATGTGACCTCGACGATGCCGTCGAGCCCTTCGCCGATCTTCGAGGAAGACCGTGTCAGCCGGTCGCGCAGTTTCGTAAAGAACGACATGGTCCGCACCCTTTCCGTGTGACGGCGAACCTAGTCCCTGCCGGTCGAAAGGAAAAGGCCGCCCGGCAAATCGCGGCTTTTCCCTGGCCCGGCCTTGCGCTAGACCCGGCGGCGGACATTTTCCTGGCAGATGGAAGGACCGTTCATGGCCAATGTGGTGGTTGTCGGCGCGCAGTGGGGCGACGAGGGCAAGGGCAAGATCGTCGACTGGCTGAGCGAGCGGGCCGACGTCATCGCCCGGTTCCAGGGCGGCCACAACGCGGGGCACACGCTGGTCATCGGCAACACCGTCTTCAAGCTGTCGCTGCTGCCGTCGGGCATCGTGCGGCCGGGCAAGCTGGCCGTGATCGGCAACGGCGTGGTGCTGGACCCTTGGGCGCTGTTTTCGGAAATCGAGAAGCTGTCGGCGCAGGGTGTCAAGATCGGCACCGACAACCTGATGATCGCGGAAAACACCCCGCTGATCCTGCCGCTGCACCAGGATCTGGACCGGCTGCGCGAGGAGGCCGCGGGCAAGGCCAAGATCGGCACCACTGGGCGCGGCATCGGCCCGGCCTATGAGGACAAGGTGGGGCGCCGGACCATCCGGGTGGCGGATCTGGGCGACGAGGAAACCCTGGAGGCACGCCTGGACCGCCTGCTGGCCCATCACGATGCGCTGCGCCAGGGTCTGGGCGCGGACCCCATCGACCGGGCCGATCTGAAGTCGCGGCTGATGGAGATGGCGCCGAAGCTGCTGCCCTATGCCCAGCCGGTCTGGAAGATCATGGCCGACGCCCGCAAGGCCGGCAAGCGCATCCTGTTCGAAGGCGCGCAGGGGTCGCTGCTGGACATCGACTTTGGCACCTATCCCTATGTGACCAGTTCGACCACCACGTCCGGGATGGCGGCATCCGGGACCGGTATGGGGCCATCGGCCATCGGCTTCGTGCTGGGGATCGTCAAGGCCTATACGACCCGCGTGGGCGAGGGGCCGTTTCCGACCGAACTGCACGACGCTGACGGCCAGAGGCTGGGTGAACGCGGGCATGAATTCGGCACCGTCACAGGGCGCAAGCGGCGCTGCGGGTGGTTCGACGCGGTGCTGGTGCGCCAGACCTGCGCGATCAGCGGCGTGAACGGCATCGCGCTGACCAAGCTGGACGTTCTGGACGGGTTCGACACCCTGAAGATCTGCGTGGGATACGAGATCGATGGCGTGAAATACGACTATCTGCCGACCGCCGCCGCATTGCAGGCCAGGGTCGTGCCGATCTATGAGGACATGGAAGGCTGGCAGGAATCGACCCGGGGCGCGCGGAGCTGGGCCGATCTTCCGGCGGCGGCAATCAAGTATGTGCGGCGGGTCGAGGAACTGATCCAGTGCCCGGTCGCGCTGCTCTCGACCAGCCCCGAGCGGGACGATACCATTCTGGTGACGGACCCGTTCGCTGATTGAGGGCCGAGGCCGGGGTTCCCAGGCCAATCCCTCGGGAGAGTATCTGGGCCAGGATGAAAGGAGAGGCGCCGATGAACCTGAAAACGCGGAAGCGGCTGTCGTTGCTGATCCTGGTCATCGGCCTGCCGCTCTATGTCGTTGTGGCGGTTTCGCTGGTCAACTGGATGGATGCCCGTTTCGGCCGGCAGCCGATCCTTGTCGAACTGGCGGTCTATGTCGCGCTTGGGATCCTGTGGGCGCTGCCGTTCCGGCGGGTCTTTACCGGCATCGGGCAAGGAGAATGATTCCCCCCCTGGTCATCTCGGACCGGGGCGTGACCGTGATCGGCGGCGGGGCGACGACGCAATACGACCTGCGCACGGCGCTGGCGGTGGCACCGACGCTGGTGGCTGCCGATGGCGGGGCCGATCGCGCCCTGGCGCTGGGGCAGGCGCCCGATTGGGTGATCGGCGATCTGGACAGCATCACGCCCCAGGCGCAAAAGCTGATCGCGGCCCGGCGCATCCACCATGTCGCCGAACAGGACAGCACGGATTTTGCCAAATGCCTGTCCCGGATCGCCGCGCCCTTTGTGATGGCCGTGGGCTTTGCGGGATACCGCCTGGATCACACCCTGGCGGCGCTGACCACCATGGCCAGTATCGCCCGGCCCCTGGTCATCATGCTGTCCTCGGACGATGTGGTGTTCCTGGCGCCGCCCCGGATAACGCTTCCGCTGATGCCGGGCACGCGCCTGTCGCTTTATCCCATGGGTCCGGCCCGGGGAATCAGTGCGGGCCTGGAATGGCCAATCGAGGGGATCGAGTTCGCTCCGGGCGGACGGGTCGGCACCTCGAACCGGGCAAGCGGAGTGGTGACCCTGCGGATCGAGGGCAAGATGCTGCTGATGCTGCCGCGCAGCACGCTGGCGACCGTCATGACCGCCCTAAGATTGCCGGCCTGACGCCATCACAGCCCCGTGCGGCGGTTGCTGCGGCGGCCCGGATGGCTTATCTGAGGGCGAACCGCGGAGGCATCCATGTCGCTGAACCCCATCCGTCCCTGGCGCAATATCGAGCGGCGGAAATCCCGACAGATCATGGTAGGCCGCGTTCCCGTCGGCGGCGATGCGCCGATCAGCGTGCAGACCATGACGAATACCGACGGCCATGACGTGCGCGCGACGCTGGACCAGGTGATCCGGGCGGCCGACGCGGGCGCCGACATCGTGCGCATCAGCGCCCCGGATCAGGAAACCACCCGCGCGCTGCGCGAGATCTGCCGCGAAAGCCCGGTGCCGATCGTGGCCGACATCCATTTCCACTACAAGCGCGCGATCGAGGCCGCCGAGGCGGGCGCCGCCTGCCTGCGGATCAACCCCGGCAATATCGGCGACGCGGCCCGCGTGCGCGAGGTGATCCGCGCCGCCAAGGACCACGGCTGTTCGATCCGCATCGGCGTCAATGCCGGATCGCTGGAGCGTCACCTGCTGGAAAAATACGGAGAGCCGTGCCCCGATGCGATGGTGGAATCGGGTCTCGACCACATCAAAATCCTGCAGGACAACGATTTCCACGAGTTCAAGATCAGCGTGAAGGCCAGCGACGTGTTTCTGGCCGCCGCCGCCTATCAGCAACTGGCCGAGGCGACCGATGCGCCGATCCATCTGGGCATCACCGAGGCGGGCGGCTTCGTGGGCGGTACGGTGAAATCCGCCGTCGGGCTGGGCACCCTGCTGTGGATGGGCATCGGCGACACGATTCGCGTCAGCCTGTCGGCCGATCCGGTCCAGGAGGTCAAGGTCGGCTTCGAGATCCTGAAATCGCTGGGCCTGCGGACGCGGGGGGTGCAGATCATTTCCTGCCCGTCCTGCGCCCGCCAGGGGTTCGACGTGATCCGCACGGTCGAGGCGCTGGAACAGCGGCTGGAACATATCAAGACGCCGATGAGCCTGTCGATCATCGGCTGCGTGGTGAACGGCCCGGGCGAGGCGCTGATGACCGATATCGGCTTCACCGGCGGCGGCGCGGGCAGCGGCATGGTCTATCTGGCCGGGCGGCAGAGCCACAAGATGACGAACGACCAGATGATCGACCATATCGTGCGGCTGGTCGAGGAACGGGTGGAAAAGATCCAGTCCGAGGCGGGGACGCAGACGGCGGCGGAGTAGGCGTCCGGCGGCGGCCAGGGCTTAATGGCAGTGAACGCGACCTTCGCTGTTGTCCATATGGCAGCATTGGCCTGGAGAAGAACTCTTGCGGCATCCGCCGCCATGAGCCTCGATCTCGGAGGCAAAAAGGCCCGTCGCAAGAAACGCAATCATGAGCCGAGATATCATTGAAACCTTCCCAACAGGATGCGCTGTTAAGAAGGATTAACAGATCGAAAGACGGTTCTCGACTTTCCTTATGGTCACCCCCCCGTATGGCTCATATGCCGCGTCATCTGCCCCGCGACCGCCTGCCGGGAATAGTCGAAATCGTGGCCCTTGGGCTTTCTTGCAATGGCTGCGCGGATCGTGTTCTTCAGCATCGCATCGTCGAGGCTGGCGCGCAGCGGCGCGCGCAGGTCGGCGTTGTCCTCTTGCCCCAGGCACATGAACAGCTCTCCGGTGCAGGTCACGCGGACGCGGTTGCAGCTTTCGCAGAAATTGTGGGTCAGCGGGGTGATGAAGCCGATCTTCTGACCGGTTTCCCGCAACTGGACATATCGCGCCGGCCCGCCCGTCCGTTCGGCAAGGTCGATCAGCGTAAAGCGTTCGGCCAGTCGGGCGCGCAGGTCGGACAGGGGCCAGTACTGGTCCAGTCGATCCTCGTTTCCCAGATCGCCCATCGGCATGACCTCGATAAAGGTCAGATCATGGCCCTGATCGCCGCACCACTGGACCAGATCGAACAATTCGCTGTCGTTCACGCCCTTGAGCGCCACGGCGTTGATCTTGACCCGCAGCCCGGCGGCCGATGCGGCACGGATGCCGTCCAGAACCTGCGGCAGGCGTCCCCAGCGGGTAATGGCCGCGAATTTGTCGGGGTCCAGCGTGTCCAGCGACACATTGACGCGCCGCACCCCGCAGTCGGCCAGTTCAGGGGCGAACCGCCCAAGCTGGCTTCCGTTGGTGGTCAGGGTCAGTTCCGACAAGCCCTGGCCCAGATGCCGCGACATCGCCCGGAAAAATCCCATGATGTTGCGGCGAACCAGCGGCTCGCCCCCTGTGATGCGCAGTTTGCGCACGCCCAGGCCCACAAAGGCGCTGCACAGGCGGTCCATTTCCTCAAGCGTCAGAAGCTCGGCCTTGGGCAGGAACTGCATGTGTTCGGCCATGCAATAGACACAGCGGAAATCGCAGCGATCCGTGACGGATACCCGCAAATAGGTGATCGGCCGCGCAAAGGGGTCGATGAGAGGGATTGCCTGTTGCATGATCCCAATCTAGGCGCACGGAAGGCCGCAGGCAAGTTGCGACAGACGGTGGACTGTGCCGCATCGGGCAGGCTAGGCTGCGGGCGATAAGGGCACAAAAGGGACAACCCATGCGTATCACCACTGTCGCACCGGCGATGATCCTGACAGCGGTCGTCCTGGCGGGCTGCGCGCCGGGCGTCATGACGTCCGGCCGCACCGAGGCGCCAGCCGCCCCGCAGACGCAGATGACCACCCAGCAGGTCGCCGCGGCCACCGCCATCACCCGCGCGCCCGCGCCGCGACCGGCGGCCCGTGCGACGCCGGCGCAACTGGACACCACCACGCCCGACCAGCGCGCCGCCGCCGCCCGGCCGGCCGAGGCCGCCGAGACCCGGCTGGGAACCACCATCGCCTCGCTTGGCAACCCGTCCGAGGGCGGGTTCTGGATCAAGACGCCCCTGGTCCGCGAACGCGGCGTCGGCCGGATCGTCGATCCGTCCACCGGCAAGTCCGCCAAGGTCGACCTGATCCCGCTGGACGGCCCGGCCAGCGGCGGATCGCAGGTGTCCTTGCCCGCGCTGCAACTGCTGGGCGTGTCGCTGACCGACCTGCCGACGATCGAGGTTTATCGGTCCTGAACCAGCCACAGGGCCTCTTTGCGGGCAAAGGGCTTCATGCGTGCCCCGTGATCGGCCAGAAAGGCCCGGACGCGGGGCGCGTCGCGTTTCGACAGATCGCGCAGCCACCAGGCGATGGCTTTCTGGATGAACCCGTCGGGGTCATCGGCCAGCCGCGCGGCCCAGTCCAGCACGCGTTCGCGTTGCGCAAGATCGCCGGGCTTCGGGTTGTTCATCTTGGCCCAGGGCAGGGTGCCGACCAGGGCGGCGCGTCGGGTCCATGTGTTGGGGTGGTCCAGCCAGGTTTCCACCTGATCCAGCCTGCCGGGATCGGCCGACAGCCGCTTTTGTCCCGCGATCATCGCCTGGTCGGCGATGGCCCAGCCGTCGAAACCGGGAACCCATCCGGCGATCAGCGACCACACCGCATCGTCGGGACGGATGCGGGCCTGGACCAGCAGCTTGGCCGCAGCGATGCGCGCCTCGTGGATGTCGCTGTCCCAGAGGTCGCGGGCAAGGGCGATGCGTGTGTCAAGATCGCAGGCCGCCCGCCATTCGGCCACCAGGGTGTCGATCCGCGGGTTCGGCACCCCCAGATAGAGGCGCGGCGTCTTGTGATAGGCCTGCATCTGTTCGGCCCTGTCGGCATCCGCCTGCGCCCGCAATGCGTCCAGTTCTTTCATCGCAGCCTCCGTCCCGCCGTTCTAGGGGTGGCAGAGGCGGGCTGCCAGCGGTAAAAGATCCCCGCAATCAACAGGTGTGCCCCATGTCCCATTCGCCCGACCCCCGCCCGATGACCGCCCGCCGCAGCGGCCCGCTGCGCGGCGTCGCGACCGTGCCGGGCGACAAGTCGATCAGCCACCGCGCGCTGATCCTGGGCGCGCTGTCCGTGGGCGAGACGCGCATCACCGGCCTGCTGGAGGGAGAGGACGTTCTGGACACCGCCAAGGCGATGCGGGCCTTCGGTGCCCAGGTCGAACGGCTGGGTAACGGGGAATGGTCGGTGCACGGAGTGGGCGTCGGCGGATTTTCCGAACCCGAGGGCGTGATCGATTGCGGCAATTCGGGGACCGGCGTGCGGCTGATCATGGGGGCCATGGCCACCACGCCGATCACCGCGACGTTTACCGGCGATGCCAGCCTGTGCCGCCGCCCCATGGCCCGCATTACCGACCCCTTGTCCCAGTTCGGCGCGCAGATCACCGCGCGTGAGGGCGGGCGCCTGCCGATCACCATACAGGGCGCGGACGATCCGCTGCCGGTGCGCTATCGCACCCCTGTTGCCAGCGCGCAGATCAAGTCGGCGATCCTTCTGGCCGGCCTGAACGTGCCCGGCGAAACCGTGGTGATCGAGGCCGAGCCCACACGCGATCATTCGGAACGGATGCTGGCCGGGTTCGG
Organism: Paracoccus subflavus; assembly: GCF_004310345.1. GTDB lineage: Bacteria > Pseudomonadota > Alphaproteobacteria > Rhodobacterales > Rhodobacteraceae > Paracoccus > Paracoccus subflavus. The sequence goes on from NZ_SISK01000001.1 coordinate 78,446, forward strand.
CGCCGAGATTCGCGCGGAACAGACCGATCAGGGGCATGTCATCACCTTGCAGGGCCGCCCGGAGCTGCGCGCGCAAGCCGTGGCCGTTCCGCGCGACCCGTCAAGCGCGGCCTTTCCCGTGGCCGCTGCCTTGATTGTGCCGGGATCGGAAATCCGGGTGCCCGGTGTCAGCCGAAATCCGACCCGCGACGGATTGTATGTGACGCTGCTGGACATGGGCGCGGACATCGTCTTTGAAAACAGCCGCGAGGAAGGCGGCGAGCCGGTCGCCGATCTGCTGGTGCGGCATGGGCCGCTGAGGGGTGTCACCGTGCCCGCCGAACGCGCCGCCAGCATGATCGACGAATTCCCGATCCTGTCCGTGGTCGCGGCCTTTGCCGAAGGACCGACGGTAATGAACGGGGTGGCCGAACTGCGGGTCAAGGAAAGCGACCGCATCGACGCCATGGCGCGGGGGCTCGAGGCGAATGGCGTGCGGGTCGAGGAAACGCGCGACAGCATGACCGTCCACGGGCAGGGCCGCGTTGCCGGCGGCGGAACGGCGGCGACGCATCTGGATCACCGGATCGCCATGTCGTTTCTGGTTCTGGGCCTGGCAACCGATGCACCCGTCCAGATCGACGATGGGGCGCCGATCGCGACGTCCTTTCCGGACTTCGTGCCCCTTATGCAGGGATTGAGGGCCGATCTGGGTTAGGCCCCGCGTTCGTCGAACTTGGCCTCGATATTGTTCCCGTCGGGGTCCAGCAGATAGGCCGCATAATAGCCCGGATGATAGTCGCGCAGGCCGGGGGGGCCATTGTCCTTGCCCCCGGCCTTCAGCCCGGATGCGTGAAAAACCTGCACCTCGGTCCGCGACCGGGCGCTGAATGCCAGGTGAACGCGGCTGGGGGGCATCCCCTCATCCGCCTGACCCAGATAAAAGCCGCTCAGCTCCAACCAGTCCCGCCCGGCGCGAATTTCCGAGACCCGGCCCAGTGCCTCGAACACGGCGCGATAGAACGCGATGGCCTTGTCGAGATGCACCGTTCGCAGATGAACATGGTCGAGAATGGGCGGTGTTTTTTCGGTCATGCAGGCCTCCGGCAGAGCAACGCCGATCATCGCCATTGGTTCGCTAAAACTTTGTCAGCTTGATCGCGGATAGCCGACACGGCCCAGGGCGCCCGCGATTTCGTCCAGAATGGCCGGGTCGTCGATGGTCGCGGGCGGCTTGAAGGGCTGACCGTCGGCGATCTTGACCATCGTGGCCCGCAGGATCTTGCCCGACCGGGTCTTGGGCAGGCGATCCACCACGCACGCCGTCTTGAACGCCGCAACGGGGCCGATCCGGTCGCGCACAAGGCCCACGACTTCGGACAGGATCTGGGTTTCCGGGGTGGTGGTGCCCTTTTTCAGGCACAGCAGGCCCAGCGGCATCTGCCCCTTGAGGCTGTCCGACACGCCGATCACGGCACATTCGGCCACCGCGGGATGCGTGGCCAGAACCTCCTCGATCGCGCCGGTGGACAGCCGGTGGCCCGCGACGTTGATGACGTCATCGGTGCGCGCCATGATATAGAGATAGCCGTCCTCGTCGATGTAGCCCGCGTCGCCGGTCTCGTAATATCCGGGAAAATGGGACAGATAGGACCGGATGAACCGATCCTCGGCGTTCCACAGGGTCGGCAGGGTTCCGGGCGGCAGGGGCAGGCGGATGGCGACGCTGCCCAGAGTGGCGGGCGGGACCGGATGACCCTCGTCGTCCAGAACCCGCACATCGTATCCCGGCATCGCGACGGACGGGCTGCCGCGCTTGACGGGCAGGCGTTCCAGGCCCATCGGGTTGGCGGCGATGGGCCAGCCGCTTTCGGTCTGCCACCAGTGGTCGATCACGGGCACGCCCAGCTTGTCCTCGGCCCAGCGGACCGTGTCGGGGTCGGCGCGTTCGCCCGCCAGATACAAGGTCTTGAAATGACCCAGGTCGTATTGCGAAATCAGGTCGCCCTCCGGGTCTTCGCGTCGGATGGCGCGAATGGCGGTGGGGGCGCTGAGCAGGCATTTCACGCGATGGTTCCGGATCGCCCGCCAATAGGCGGCGGCATCAGGCGTACCCACCGGCTTGCCTTCGAACACGATGGTGGTGGCGCCGACCGTCAGCGGTCCATAGCAGATATAGCTGTGACCCACGACCCAGCCCACGTCCGAAGCGGTCCAGAAAACGTCGCCCGCATCGATGTCGTAGATATTCTTGATCGACCAGGCCAGGGCCACCAGATGCCCGCCGGTGTGGCGCACGACGCCCTTGGGCTGTCCGGTCGTGCCCGAGGTATAAAGGATATAGGCGGGGTGGTTTCCCTCGACCGGGACGCATTCGGCAGGTTCGGCACCGTGCTGAAAACTGTGCCACTCCACGTCGCGGCCGGGGATCAGGGGCGCGGTCTCTTGTTCGCGCTGGAGGATCACGCAGAAATCCGGCTTGTGCGAGGCTTCGTCGATGGCACGGTCCAGCAGCGGCTTGTAGGCCACGATACGGCCAGGCTCCACCCCGCATGAGGCGGTGATGATCGCCTTGGGCGTGGCGTCGTCGATGCGGACAGCCAGTTCATGCGCCGCAAAGCCGCCGAAGACGACCGAATGGATCGCCCCCAGCCGGGCGCAGGCCAGCATCGCCTCAAGCGCCTCGGGAACCATGGGCATGTAGATGATGACCCGGTCGCCCTTTCCCACGCCCTTGGCTCGCAAGGCGCCTGCCAGGGTGGCCACGCGGTCGCGCAGCTCGCGATAGGTGAGGCTGCGCGTCGAATCGGTGATGGGGCTTTCATGGATGATCGCCACCTGGTCGCCCCGTCCGGCCTCGACCTGGCGATCGACTGCATTCCAGCAGGCATTCACCATGCCGTCCGCGAACCATTCGCCCGCAGGGCCCTGCTGGAAAAACGCGCGGCTGGGCATCCGGTCCCAGTCGATCGCGCGGGCGGCATCCATCCAGAACCCTTCGGGGTCGGCCTGCCATGCGGCATAAACGTCGCGGTAAGACATGTGTGTTTCTCCTCGCTCCCTGGTCCTGTGTTATGCAGGCGCGGGGGCCGCGCGCAATGCTGTTAGCGGGCGCGGTGACACTCGAACCGGCCGATTCCGCATCGGCCGAACGCAGTTGTCGCAGGGGAATCACCTGCCAAGGTTAGCCGTAATGGGCGACGGGAGTGCCGGCCAGCACGCTCATGTTCAGCAGGCCGCGCGCGGTGATCGAGGGGGTAATGATATGCGCCCGGTTTCCCATGCCCATCAGGATCGGCCCGACCTCCAGTCCGTTGGCCCGCATCTTCAGCGCATTGCGCACGCCCGATGCCGCATCGGTTCCGGGGAACACCAGCACATTGGCGATCCCTTCCAGCCGCGAACCCGGAAAGATCCGTTCCCGCAGGGCAGGATCCAGCGCCGCATCGACATGCATTTCTCCGTCGTACATGAAATCCGGCTTCTTCGCATCCAGCAGGGCCAGCGCCTCGCGCATCTTGCGGCCGGTATAGGTGTCGAGGTTGCCGAACTGCGAATGGCAGCACAGCGCGATCTTGGGTGTCAGGCCGAAGCGGCGGACATGGCGGGCCGCGCCCATCACGGTGTCCATGACCTGATGCGGGGTGGGGTCGTCGTGGCATTGCGTATCGGCGACGAACAGCGGCCCGTCCTCCAGGATGATCATGGACAGGGCACCCACCGGCGACAGCCCGTCGCGGGCCAGCACCTCGCGGATATAGCGCAGATGCCAACTGTATTGGCCGAAGGTTCCGCAGATCAGGCTGTCGGCCTCGGCCCGGTGGACCATGACGGCGGCGATGGCGGTGGTGTTGGTGCGCATGATCGCACGGGCAATGTCGGGCGTCACGCCGCGCCGGGCCATGAGCTGGTGATAGGTTTCCCAGTAATCCCGATAGCGGGGGTCGTTCTCGGGGTTCACGATTTCGAAGTCGCGCTCGGGACGGATGGGCAGGCCTGCCCGTTCCGCGCGCATGGCGATGACCTCGGGACGGCCGATCAGGATGGGCGCGTCGGTGGTCTCCTCCAGCATGGCATTGGCGGCGCGCAGCACGCGTTCGTCCTCGCCCTCGGCAAAGACGATGCGCCGTGTCGCGGTGGCGGCGGCCTCGAAGACCGGCCGCATGATCAGCGCCGAGCGGAAGACGGAACTGTCCAGCTTGCGCTTGTAGGCGTCCAGGTCGGCCAGGGGACGCGCGGCCACCCCGGTGTCCATCGCCGCGCGCGCGACGGCGGTGCTGACCACGCCCACCAGGCGGGGATCGAAGGGTTTCGGAATCAGATAGTCGGGACCGAAGGTCAGCGTTTCGCCGCGATAGGCGGCGGCGGCCTCGGCCGCGGTGGTGGCGCGGGCCAGGGCGGCGATGCCTTCGATGCAGGCCAGTTCCATTTCCGCGTTGATCGTCGTGGCCCCCACATCCAGCGCGCCGCGGAAGATGAAGGGGAAACACAGGACGTTGTTCACCTGGTTCGGATAGTCGCTGCGACCGGTTGCGATGATGGCGTCGGGTGCCACGGCGCGGGCATCGTCGGGCAGAATCTCGGGCGTGGGGTTCGCCAGGGCAAAGATGATCGGGCGCGGCGCCATCCTTGCCACCATTTCGGGTTTCAGCACGCCGGGACCGGACAGGCCCAGGAACAGGTCGGCGCCCCCGATCACCTCGGCCAGCGTTCTGGCCGGAGTGTCCTGCGCAAAGGCGGCCTTCTGGACGGTCATGTCCTCGACCCGTCCACGATAAACGACGCCCTGGATATCGCACAGCCAGACGTTCTCGCGCCTGACGCCCAGCTTCAGCAGCATGTTCAGGCAGGCGATCCCCGCCGCGCCACCGCCGGTCGAGACGACCTTGATGTCCTCGAACCGCTTGCCGGCGACATGCAGCGCATTGGTGGCGGCGGCGCCCACGACGATGGCGGTGCCATGCTGGTCGTCGTGAAAGACGGGAATGTTCATCCGTTCCCGGCACAGCTTTTCGACGATGAAGCAGTCGGGCGCCTTGATATCCTCGAGGTTTATCGCGCCAAAGGTCGGCTCCAGCGCACAGACGATGTCGGCAAGTCTTTCAGGGTCGGATTCGTTCACCTCGATATCGAAGCAGTCGATGTTGGCGAACTTCTTGAACAGGACCGCCTTGCCTTCCATCACCGGCTTGGACGCCGCCGCCCCGATATTGCCCAGGCCCAGCACGGCCGTGCCGTTCGACACCACCGCAACCAGGTTCCCGCGCGATGTATAGCGGCTGGCATTCGCCGGATCGGCCCTGATTTCCAGACAAGCCTCGGCCACGCCGGGGGAATAGGCGCGGGACAGGTCGCGGCCGTTGGCCAGGGGTTTGGTGGCGCGGATCTCCAATTTGCCCGGACGGGGAAATTCGTGATAATCCAGCGCCTCTTGCCGGGCGTTGTCCTGCCTGCGGTCGTCCATTCCAGCCCCCATGGTCACAAACTGGTTGACCGTTAAACCAATTCCGATCCGGCGAACAGAAGCCTTTGCCTTGCGTTGCCCGCCGGCCTGCGCGAAACTGTTGCGAGAATTCAGGGAGAGTTACGGAATGTCGCTTGTGGATGCTGCCCGCGAGGTGCGCGAGATGGCCTATGTTCCGTATTCGCGCTTCAAGGTCGGGGCTGCCGTCAGGGGCGTGTCAGGCAATGTCTATCGCGGCTGCAACGTCGAAAACGTCGCCTATCCCGAGGGCACCTGCGCCGAGGCCGGGGCGATCGCCGCCATGGTCGCGGCGGGCGAGACCGAACTGGTCGAGGTGGCGGTGATCGCCGACAGCCCGTCGCCGGTGCCGCCCTGCGGGGGTTGCCGCCAGAAGCTGGCCGAGTTCGGCCGCCACGACACGCCGGTGCTGCTGGCCACGACCGATGGCGTGACGCTGGCCACCACGGTGGGGGAACTGCTGCCGGGCCGCTTCGATGCCGGTCACATGGCCCGGACGGTATGACCGATCCCCGCCCGGTCATTGCGGCGATTCGCGATGGCCGAGGGCTTGACGGTCCCGGCGCGGCCCTGATCGCACAGGGCCTGGTCGATGGATCGGTCAGCGACGCGCAGGCGGGGGCCTTCGCGATGGCGGTGCTGACCCGCGGCATCGGCGTGCCGGGGCGGGTCGCGCTGACGCGGGCCATGTGCGATTCGGGCCATGTCATGCAATGGGATCTGCCTGGCCCGGTGGTGGACAAGCATTCGACCGGCGGCATTGGCGATACCGTCAGCCTGGTGCTGGCGCCCCTTCTGGCGGCGCGGGGATTGTTCGTTCCCATGATCTCGGGCCGGGGTCTTGGCCATACCGGGGGAACGCTGGACAAGCTCGAATCCATCCCCGGCTATCGCTGCGACCAGTCCGAGGGCGACTTTCGCCGCATCGTGCGCGGCGTCGGCTGTGCCATCGTGGCCGCCAGCGGCGAATTCGCCCCCGCCGACCGCCGACTTTATGCGATCCGCGACGAATCGGCGACGGTGGAATCCATCGACCTCATCACCGCCTCGATCCTGTCCAAGAAGCTGGCCGCAGGGTTGGCGGCCCTGGTCCTCGACGTGAAGGCGGGATCGGGGGCGTTCCTGCGCACGCCCGAAGCCGCCCATCGCCTGGCCCAGGCCCTTGTTGAAACCGCCAATGGCGCCGGATGCCCGACCACCGCCCTGATCACCGACATGGACCAGCCTCTGGCCAGCAGCGCGGGCAACGCGCTGGAGGTGGCCGAGGCGATCCGGGTCCTGCACGGCGAGGCGGGCGCCCTGCGGGATCTGACCCTGGCCCTGGCGTCCGAGGTTCTGGACCTGGTCGGGCAGGGGGACGACGATCTGGCCCGGCTGCTGGATTCCGGCGCCGCGGCCGAGATCTTCGGCCGCATGGTCGCGGCCCAGGGCGGACCCGCCGATCTGCTGGACCGCCCCGATGCCTATCTGCGGGCGGCCCCCGTGATCCGTCCCGTTCCCGCCCCAGAGGGACGCGTGTCTCGCATCGACGTGGCCGCGCTGGGCCATGCGGTCGTGGCGCTGGGCGGCGGGCGGGTGCGCGCGGGCGAGGCGATCGACCATCGCGTCGGCCTGTCCATGCTGGCAAAGCTGGGCGACGCCACGGGACCGGGCCGCCCGCTGGCCTTGGTCCATGCCGCCGATGACAGCGCCGCGGACATCGCCGTCGCCGCCGTGAAGGCCGCCTATCACCTGGGTCAGGACGGCGTGGCAGGCCCCCTGGTCCGTGGCAGGATCGCACCGTGATCAGACCCGCTGCGGCAAGACGCGCCTTTCTCATCGTCATGGACAGCGTCGGCGTCGGCGGCGCGCCGGATGCCCACGCCTTCTTCAACACCGGCTTGCCCGACACCGGCGCCAATACCCTGGGCCACATCGCGCAGGCGCGCGCCCTGCATATGCCCCATCTGGCGCAGCTTGGGCTGGGCGCGGCGGTGCGCCTTGCCTCGGGGCAGGATGCGCCCGGCCTGATGATCCCGCCGCAGGGTCTGTGGGGCGCGGCGACCCAGATCTCGCGCGGCAAGGACACCCCGTCCGGCCATTGGGAAATCGCGTGCGTCCCGGTGCCCTGGGACTGGCATTATTTTCCGGACAGCCGTCCCGCCTTTCCGCCCGAGATCACGGCGCGGATTTGCGAACTGTCAGAAACCGGCGGAATCCTTGGCAACTGCCACGCCTCGGGCACGCAGGTGATCGAGGATTTCGGCGCCGAGCATCTGCGGACCGGATGGCCGATCTGCTATACCTCGGTGGACAGCGTGTTGCAGATCGCCGCGCACGAGGTCCATTTCGGTCTGGACCGCCTGATCGCGCTGTGCAAGGCGCTTGCCCCCACCCTGCACGCGATGCGCGTCGGCCGGGTGATCGCGCGACCTTTCGTGGGCGAAACGCCCGGCGATTTCCGGCGGACCGGCAACCGGCGCGATTTCGCCATTGCCCCGCCGGGCCGCACGATCCTGGACATCGCTCAGGGGGCCGGGCGCGTGACCCATGCCATCGGCAAGATCGGCGACATCTTCAGCCACCGCGGCATCACCCACCTGCACAAGGGCAAATCCGACGCGGATCTGGCCGATCACCTGATCGCGTCGGGACGGAATGCCGAACCGGGCAGCCTGACCTTTGCCAATTTCGTGGAATTCGACACGAATTTCGGCCACCGCCGCGACAGTTCCGGCTATGCCGCGCAACTGGAATGGTTCGACGGCATCGCGGGCCGGTTCCTGGCCGGACTGCGCCCTGGCGATCTGGCGATCTTCACCGCCGACCACGGCAACGACCCGACCTGGCACGGCACCGACCACACCCGGGAACGGGTGCCGGTGCTGGGCCACGGCGTCGGAATGCGCGCGGTCGGGCTGGTGGGGTTCAGCGATATCGGCGCCTCGATCCTGGCGCATCTGGATCTGCCGCCGCCCGATCATGGAAGGTCGTTCCTGTGAAGAAGATCGAACTGCACCTGCACCTGGAAGGCGCGGCCCCGCCCGATTTCATCCGCGGCCTTGCGGCGGAAAAGGGCGCCGATCTTTCGGGCGTTTTCGACGAACGCGGCGCCTATGCCTATGACGGCTTCGACGGTTTCCTGCGCTGCTACGAGGCCGCGACCAGCGTGCTGCGAACCCCGCGCGACTATGCCCGCCTGCTGGAGGAGGTTCTGGAACGGTCGGCCGAACAGGGCGTCGCCTATACGGAACTGTTCGTATCGCCCGAATTCTGCGGCGGCGGCGATCTGTCGGCCTGGCGCGATTATCTGGCCGCCATGACCGAGGTTGCCGACAAGGCGCGCAGGCAGGGCATCGACAGCCGGGCCATCCTGACGATCATCCGCCATTTCGGGGCGGATCGCGCCCGGAAAACCGCAATCTGTGCCGCCGAGACAGCGGGCACCTGGGTCACGGGGTTCGGCATGGGCGGGGCCGAGGCCGTGGGCCGCGCCACCGATTATGACTGGAGCTTCGATTGCGCGCGCGAGGCCGGGCTGGGCCTGACCTGCCATGCCGGGGAATGGGGCGGTCCCGACAGCATCCGCGACGCCCTCGTGCTTGGCTGCACCCGCATCGGCCACGGGGTGCGCGCCATCGAGGACCCCGCGCTGGTCCGCGATCTGATCGACAAGGACATCACGCTGGAGGTCTGTCCCGGATCCAACGTCGCGCTTGGCGTCTATCCGTCCTGGCGCGCCCATCCCATCACCCGGCTGGCCGAGGCCGGGGTGCGCGTCACCGTATCGACCGACGATCCGCCGTTCTTCCATACGACGATGCGTCGGGAATACGACCGGCTTGCCGAAACCTTTGCTTGGGGCGATACGGAATTCGGGCAGATCAACCGCTGGGCCGCCGACGCCGCCTTTTGCGACGAGACGACCCGCGACCGGCTTTTGAAGGAGTTCTCGTGAGCCAGCACCTGACCGTCATCGACCACCCGCTGGTCCAGCACAAGCTGACGATCATGCGCCAGAAGGATGTATCCACCGCCGGTTTCCGCCGCCTGCTGCGCGAGATCAGCCTGCTGCTGGCCTACGAGGTCACGCGCGAACTGGAACTGACCACGACCCGCATCGAAACCCCCCTGTGCGAAATGGATGCCCCGACGCTGGAGGGAAAGAAGCTTGCCCTGATCTCGATCCTGCGGGCGGGCAACGGGCTGCTGGACGGGATCCTGGAGATGATTCCCGGCGCCCGGGTGGGTTTCGTGGGCCTGTATCGCGATCCCGAAACGCTGCGGCCGGTGGAATATTACTGCAAGGTTCCCAAGGAACTGGACGCACGGCTGACCATCGTCGTGGATCCGATGCTGGCCACCGGCAATTCGTCCGTCGCGGCCATCGACATGCTCAAGGCGCGGGGGGCCACCAACCTGCGTTTCCTGTGCCTGCTGGCCGCACCCGAGGGTGTCGAACGGATGCGGCAGGCCCATCCCGACGTGCCGATCTTTACCGCCGCGCTGGACGACCGGCTGGACGACCACGGCTATATCGTGCCCGGCCTGGGCGATGCGGGCGACCGGATGTTCGGAACCAAGTGACCGATTAACCGGACCTTCAGGCTTTGGCCTTATTCGGGGTTCATGGAATCGAATCGCGGGTGGCCAATGCGGGTCTGGGGTTGGGTGGTGCTGGTGATGTGGCTGCCGGGACGGATTTTGGCCGCGCCGGAACCGCCCCCGCCTGGTGATTATCCAGGCGCGCAATATATCGACCGCACCGGCTGCGTTTTCCTGCGCGAGGGAACGGAATGGATGCCCCGTCTTGACGGGCAGGGCCAGCCGGTCTGCGGTTTCCCCCCCAGCAAGCCCGCCGAACCGGATCTTGCAGCCGCCCCTCCGCCCTCGGTGGAGGAGGTCCTGACCGATGCACTGGCCGAAGGGTTGAAGCCCGGCGATCTGCTGACAGACAAGCCTGCCGAGCCGCTGCGCGAGGTCGCGCCCGATCCCGCGCAGGCGGCCCTGGTCGAAACGCTTGCCCGAGAGGCGGCCCTTGACCGACGTCTGCGCGACATCACGGCGCCTTCTGCGCCCGTCGGTCTTTGCGCGCGGCTGGGCTATCGCCCCGCAACGGCGGCCGACCAGCAACCCGGAAACGATGTCACCCAGGGGCTGTGTCCCGGCATGGTGGCCGATCCCAAGCCCGTGCTTGCGCAATCCACGGTCCAGCCGGCTGCGGATGCGGATAGGGCGCCGCAGCCGGACACTGCCCCCGTTCCCCAGGACGCAACCCCGCCGAAGTCCGCCGTTCAGCCTGCGCCGACCCGATCGGCCAAGCCGCAGGCCCCGGCGGTGCCATCCCGGCCCAGTTCGGTGGTGGCGCGTCGCGACGCGCCCGGCAGGACGGGGCCAAACCGGACGGCATCGCCCGGCGCGGTCGAGATGATCCCGGCCCATGCCCGCTATGTCCAGATCGGCGTTTACGCGGACGAAGGGAATGCCCTGGCCGCCTTGCGGGGATTGTCGGTCATGGGATATCGCACCGCCCAACGGAGCGAGCGGATCGGCGATGGGATCGCAAAGGCCATCCTGGCGGGACCGTTCACCGACCGGCAGGCCCTGGTCAGGGCTCTGACCCTTCTGCGGTCCAGCGGGTATCCGCGCGCCTCGGCCAGATAGGCCCAGGGCATCGACAGACCCATACAAAAGGGGGCGCGAACGCCCCCGGACACTTCTGTGCTGTCGATGCGGATCAGGCGGCGCGGCGGGGGGCCTCGGCCAGGCGCGGCGCATCCTCACGGGTGAAATAGCCGAACATCTGCTCCAGCACGGCATCGGCTTCGGCCTGCAAGGTGCGGGCGACGAGGCCAAGGGGTCGGTTTTCGGTCTGTGCCATCTTTTCAGTCTTTCGGATCAAGTTGATCCTCCCGACCACACAGATAGGGTCGCGCCCCCGTTCCGTCCACCCGCGCGACGCGGCGTCATGGGGCCGCGCAAGGCTGCCATGCAGCCCCTGCATCAGGCCAGCGTGACCATGCGGTGACGCTTTTTGCCGATCGACACCTTCAGACCGTCACCGATCAGCGCGGCATCGACCGGCATCTGCGGGTCCAGAACCGCCTGGTTGTTCAGCCGCAAGCCGCCCTCGGCAATCAGGCGCTTGGCCTCCTTGCCCGAGGACAGGATACCGGCCTGGACCAGCAACTGCATCACCGTCAGCCCGCCCGACAGGGCCTCTGCGCCGATGGTCGTGACCTCCAGATCACCGCCAGCACCGCCCTGCTCGAACACCTCGCGCGCCGTGGCCTCGGCGCGGGCGGCGGCGTCCTCGCCATGCAGCAGGGCTGTCACCTCGTTGGCAAGCCGCACCTTGGCCTCGTTGATCTCCGAGCCCCGGAGGCCCCCCAGGCGGTTGCACTCCTCGACCGGCAGTTCGGTATAAAGCTTGAGGAACCGGCCCACATCGGCGTCGGTGGTGTTGCGCCAGAACTGCCAGAAGTCATAGGGCGACAGCATCGCCCCGTTCAGCCACACCGCGCCGCCCGCCGACTTGCCCATCTTGCGCCCGTCGCTGGTCGTCAGCAACGGAGAGGTCAGGCCCCAGACCACGGCATCGTCGACCCGCCGCGTCAGGTCGATGCCGTTGACGATGTTCCCCCACTGGTCCGACCCGCCCATCTGCAACCGGCAGCCGTGGCGGCGATGCAGTTCCAGGAAATCATAGGCTTGCAGGATCATGTAGTTGAATTCCAGAAAGGACAGCGACTGTTCGCGGTCCAGGCGGGATTTCACCGATTCGAAGGACAGCATCCGGTTGACGCTGAAATGCCGGCCGATGTCGCGCAGGAATTCCAGATAGTTCAGCCCGTCCAGCCATTCGGCGTTGTCCAGCATGGTGGCCGCGCCATCGCCATAGGACAGGTAGCGCGCAAAGACCTGCGCCATCCCGTCGATATTGGACCGGATCGCCGCATCGTCCAGCAGGGGCCGTTCCTCGGACCGGAATGACGGATCGCCCACCTTGGTCGTGCCACCGCCCATCAGCGTGATCGGCCGGTTGCCGGTCTTCTGGAACCAGCGCAGCATCATGATGTTCAGCAGATGCCCCACATGCAGCGACGCCGCGGTCGCGTCATAGCCGATATAGGCCGTGACCGGGCCGTCCAGCAGTGCCTGGTCCAGCCCCGTGTAATCCGTGCAGTCGGCGACATAGCCGCGTTCGATCATCACGCGCAGGAAGTCGGATCTGGGGCTGAAAGGGGTCATCGGCTTTTTCCTTCTGATCGGCGCGGATATACCGGCTGGGTCAGGCAAGGGAAAGCGCGATGATCCGGGTTCTGGGAATGATGTCGGGCACCTCGATGGACGGGGTGGACGCGGCGATGATCGATACCGACGGGGTGCGGATCGGCCGGTTCGGACGCAGCGCGTTCAGGGCCTATTCCGACAACGAAGCCGCCGCCCTGCACGCCAGCCTCGGCCGCTGGCCGGGCGAGGACGGGGTGGCCGACGCGGCGGCCCTGTCGGTCGCAGGCCATGCCGCGATGGCCGCCGATTTCCCCGAGGCCGAGTTGATCGGCTATCATGGGCAGACGCTGGCCCATGATCCGCAGGGCAGGGGGACGCATCAGGCGGGCGACGGTTTTGCCCTGGCCTGCGAAACCGACCGCCCCGTGGTCTGGGATTTCCGCAGCGAGGATGTGCGGCAGGGGGGCGAAGGCGCCCCGCTGGCGCCATTCTTCCACTGGGCCTGCGCGGATTGGGCGGTCGGGCAGGGGCATCTGCCCGCGCAACCGGTCGCCTTTCTGAACCTGGGCGGGGTCGGCAACATCACCTGGGTCGATCCCACCGCCGCCGCGCCTGAATCGCCGGGCGCTTGCCTTGCCTTCGATACCGGACCCGCGAATGCACCGATCAACGACCTGATGCGGCGCCGGCTGCGCCGGAGCCATGACGAGGGCGGGGCCCTTGCGGCAAGGGGCCGGGCCGAGGCTGGCATCGTCGCAGATTTCCTGCGCCATCCGTATTTCGACCGCCCGCCGCCCAAGTCGCTTGACCGCGACCAGTTCGCCGATCTCGCCGCCGCCATCACGCCGCTGTCCGATGCCGATGCCGCCGCCACCCTGGTCGCGGCCCTGGCAGGCGCGGTCGCGGCGGGGTTCCGCTGGCTGCCCGATGTCCCCTCTGTCCTGCTGGTCTGCGGCGGCGGCCGGCGCAACCCGGTCATCATGGCGCGGCTGGCCGAGGTGCTGCCATGCGAGATTCGCCCGGTCGAGGCCGCGGGCCTTGACGGCGACATGCTGGAGGCGCAGGCCTTTGGCTGGCTGGCCGCGCGGGTCATGCGGGGCCTGCCGACCTCGGGGCCGACGACGACCGGGGTTCCGGCGCCCTGCTGCGGCGGGCGGATCAGCCATCCGCGCCGCCGATTTTTTGTGACGCGCCCTTGACGGGGGCGCACGGCCTGCGTAAACCGCCCCTCACCCCGGCGGGCGATACGGTCGGGGAAGGTGAGTGTGCGGTTGTAGCTCAGTTGGTTAGAGTACCGGCCTGTCACGCCGGGGGTCGCGGGTTCGAGCCCCGTCAACCGCGCCACCACCCTTCGCCCATGATGCAGCGCGGTTGTAGCTCAGTCGGTTAGAGTACCGGCCTGTCACGCCGGGGGTCGCGGGTTCGAGCCCCGTCAACCGCGCCACTCCTTTATCACGATATGCTATGCCGCTCCGGGCACTTGCTCCGGCCGCCGGGGCCTGCCCCTGATCTTCGTTCCGGGTCGAAGGGGCGGGTTGAAGCCCTGGCCGGGATGGGTCATGTCATCAGCAAGAACCGCGGGGTGGTTGTCATGATCGAGCACAAGGATGCAGCGGCGCTGATCGCGCGGATGGGCGAGGCGGCGCGGCAGGCAGCGGTTGAGCTGGCGCAGGCATCGTCCGAACGCAAGCAGGCGGCCCTGACCGCCGCCGCAGATGCGCTGCATCGCCGCCAGGCCGATATCCTGGCGGCGAACAATCAGGACATGGAGTTTGCCCGCAACAAGGGCCTGGCCGATTCGATGCTGGATCGGCTGCGGCTGGACGCGGACCGCCTGGGCGGGATCGAACAGGGCCTGCGCGCGGTCGCCGCCCAGCCCGATCCGGTCGGCCAGGTCATGGCCGAATGGGATCGGCCGACCGGGCTGCATATCCAGCGCGTGCGCACACCCATCGGCGTGATCGGCGTGATTTACGAAAGCCGTCCCAATGTCACCGCCGATGCAGGGGCCCTGGCGCTGAAGTCGGGAAATGCGGTGATCCTGCGCGGGGGGTCGGAAAGCCTGCATTCCAGCCAGGCGATCCACGCCTGCATGGTCGAAGGGCTGCGCCAGGCGGGCCTGCCCGCGGCGGCGATCCAGCTTGTGCCGACGCGGGATCGGGCGGCCGTGTCCGCCATGCTTCAGGCCCAGGGGCTGATCGACGTCATCATCCCGCGCGGCGGCAAGGGGTTGGTTGGCCTTGTCCAGCAACAGGCGAGGGTGCCCGTCTTTGCCCATCTCGAGGGGATTTGCCACGTTTACGTGGACCGGCGGGCCGATCCGGACAAGGCGCTTCGGGTGGTCCTGAACGCCAAGACCCGCCGCACCGGCATCTGCGGCGCTGCCGAGTGCCTGTTGATCGACCGCCGCTATGACGAACGCCACCGTGCCGCGCTGATCGGGGCGTTGCTGGACGCCGGGGTCGAGGTCAGGGCCGAAGGCGAGTTGGCGACCATCGCGGGAACGGTTCCGGCGCAGGCCGACGATTTCGGGCGCGAGTTTCTGGACATGATCATCGCCGCCAGACTGGTCGACGGCGTGGAAGGCGCCATCGACCACATCAGGCGGTTCGGCAGCCAGCATACCGAATCGATCATCACCGAAGATGCCGCCGCAGCCGACCGTTTCCTGGGGGCCCTGGACAGCGCGATCGTGATGCACAACGCCTCGACCCAGTTCGCGGATGGCGGAGAATTCGGGATGGGGGCCGAAATCGGCATCGCCACCGGCAAGATGCACGCCCGCGGCCCGGTGGGGGCGGAACAGTTGACAAGCTTCAAGTATCTGGTGCGCGGCGACGGAACGGTGCGCGCCTGACGGGTTTTCAGAAAACGATCTCGGCCCCGGCCTCGTCCACCTCCCACCGGGCCGCGCGGCCGGCCTGGCCGATGGCTTCGGCCAGCAGGGGGAAATGCACCTCTGACGGCTGGGGGCTGCGCGGGGCATCGCCGCCAAGCCATGCCCACAGCGCGGGGTCTGCCTTGGTCCGCGACGCCTCGGCCACAAGCCGCCACCCAAAGGGGCCGTGCAGCACCGTCACCTTGCCGCCCCAGGGCATCGCGGTTTCCAGGCACATCATCGCCAGGATCAGCATCCGGATTTCCGCCCGGGAAAAATCCCCCTCGGCATCCAGCATCACGGTCATCTTGCCATGCCCGGAAAACCCGTCCAGCAGTTGTGTCAAGGCCGCGCGGGATATGCGCTGTTCCCCCTGCGCCTGTCCGAAGGCCACGCGAAAGATCTGGATGCGGTCGCGGGCCGAGGACACGCTCTCTGCGATCAGTTTCAGTTCGGGACTGGCATTGATGCCGGGAAATTCGGGCGACATTTCCAGCAGTTCCACCCCGTTGCCGATGGCGCCCAGGGGGGACACCAGGTCGTGGCAAAGCCGCGATCCCAGCAATTGGGCCAGTTCGCCGGGTGAGATGCGCGTTGTATCCGGGTTCATCGGGCATTACCTTTCGGATGACAGGCAGGGGACAAGGCCGTGAACGATATTCTGGAACCCGGCATGATCGTGCGCCATCCCGGCGCCCCCGAATGGGGGGTGGGACAGGTCCAGTCGCGCATCGGCGACCGCATCACGGTCAACTTTTCCGAAGCGGGAAAGCAGGTGATCGACGGCAGGCGGATTTCGTTGGACATCGTTTGGTCGCAACCGGGCTGATGACTGGTGCAGCCGTCACGATTGCAACCTTTGATTGTTTTGCGCAACCCTTGACGCACCGTAACCTTTCGGATTTGCGCAGATTGCGCACCGTTGCAATGCGCCGCATGGCTGCCTAAGGAGAAAGCGATGTCCATGTCAGTGCCCGTCAGCCGGCTCGGATCCGATCCGCCCCTGTTCGATATCCGTCTGGCGGTGTCGGAACGGGATCTGCTGGCGGCGCAGCGGCTGCGCTATCGGGTCTTTATCGAGGAACTGGGCGGCGACGGTCCCCATGTCGATCACGCTGCCCGGTTGGAACGCGACGATTTCGACCCTGTGGTCGATCACCTGTGCCTGATCGACAACCGCCGGTCCGCCGATGACCTGGATCATGTCGTGGGCGTCTATCGCCTGCTGAGGGGCGACCGTGCCGAGGCGTTCGGCCGGTTCTATTGCGACGGGGAATACGACCTGACTCCGCTGAGACGCTGCGGCCGACCGGTTCTGGAGCTGGGCCGGTCATGCGTCGATCCGGCGCAGCGCGGCGGCACGGGGATGTTCCTGTTGTGGAACGCCCTGGCCGACTATGTCCTGGATCACGGAGTCGAGATCCTGTTCGGGGTGGCCAGTTTCCATGGCACCGACCCGACGATGCTGGCGCCTTCGCTGTCGTGGCTGCACCACCACCATCTTGCGCCGGGCGACCTGCGCCCCCGCGCCTTGCCGCCGGGCTATCACCGGATGGACCTGATCGCGCCCGATCGTCTTGACCGCCGCGAGGCGATGCTGGGAATGCCGGCGCTGATCAAGGCCTATCTGCGGCTGGGCGGCATGGTGGGCGACGGCGCCTTCGTGGACCGCGCTTTCAACACAACCGACGTGTTCCTGCTGATGGACACGGCAGCCATGTCGGACAAGCACCGGCAGTTCTACGAAAGCCGGTGGCAGCCGCGATGACCGATACCGGTTGCGCCGACCCCCGGCCGGCCGGGGTGACATGGCGCGACGGTGTTCCCCCCCCGCTGAAAGGCCCGAGGGGATTGCGCGACTGGCTGCGCGTCGCGCGCCGGGGCGCCGCCGCCGTCGCCATCCTGCTGCTGGGCGTGGTGCTGATCCTGCCCCTGCGGCTGGTGGAACGGGCGTTCCATGGCCGGCGGCGCCCGTGGACGGGACCGCATGTGCAGCTTGTCTGCCGCCTGACGCTGGCCGTCATGGGCATCGGCTGGGAAAGGCGGGGCACCCCGATGCAGGGGCCGGGCGCCGTGGTGTCCAACCATTCAAGCTGGCTGGACATCCTGGCACTGAACGCCGCAATGCCCGTGTTCTTTGTCAGCAAGGCCGAGGTGGCGGGTTGGCCTGGCGTCAATATCCTGACCCGCGTGACGGACACGCATTTCGTGGTCCGCGACCCCAGGCTGGCGCGGGCGCAGGCCCGTGAATTCGCGCTTCGCGTCGGGGCAGGGCACCGGCTGTTGTTCTTTCCCGAGGGAACCTCCAGCGACGGTCGCCGGCTGCTGCCGTTCAAGCCGACCCTGTTCCAGGGGTTTCTGGACCCGGAACTGCCTGCCGGTCTTGCAATCCAGCCGGTCACCGCAGTCTATCGCGCGCCCCTGGATGCCGATCCGCGATTCTATGGCTGGTGGGGCGACATGGAACTGGGCCCGCATCTGCTGGCGGTTCTGGCGGCGCGGCGGCAGGGGCGGATCACGGTGATCCTGCACGATCCCGTCCGGGTGGCCGGGCACACGCGCAAGACGCTGGCCGCCGCCTGCGAACAGGCCGTGCGCGGGGGGCTGGACCGTCTGGACGCTTGATCGGACCATCGGAACAAACCATATCTTGTGGAAGATTTATTCCATGCCCCAAGAGGTCTGACATGGCCCTTTTTGCAGCCCCCATCGCCGAACAGATCTGGGATATGAAATACCGCCTGAAGGACCCGACCGGGCAGCCGGTCGATGCCACGGTCGAGGACACCTGGCGCCGTGTGGCGCGCGATCTGGCGCGGGTCGAGGCCGATCCCGCGATGTGGGAGGACCGCTTCCAGGCCGCGTTGCGGGATTTCCGCTTCCTGCCGGCCGGTCGCATCCTTGCAGGCGCGGGGACGGGCCGATCGGTGACGCTGTTCAACTGCTTTGTCATGGGCACGATCCGCGACAGCATGGCCGGCATCTTCGACGCCCTGAAGGAAGCGGCCCTGACCATGCAGCAGGGCGGCGGCATCGGCTATGACTTCAGCACCCTGCGCCCCAGGGGGGCGGCGGTGCAGGGGGTGGCTGCCGATGCCTCGGGTCCGCTGTCCTTCATGGATGTCTGGGATTCGATGTGCCGTACCATCATGTCGGCCGGGTCGCGCCGGGGCGCAATGATGGCCACCATGCGCTGCGACCACCCCGACATCGCGGACTTCATTGCCGCGAAACAGGACAGCACCCGGCTGCGCATGTTCAACCTGTCGGTTCTGGTGACCGACGCCTTCATGCAAGCGGTCAGAGAGGACGCATCCTGGGATCTGGTCTTTGGCGGGCAGGTGTTCCGGACGGTCCGCGCCGGGGATCTGTGGGACCAGATCATGCGGGCGACCTATGATTATGCCGAACCCGGCGTGATCTTCATCGACCGGATCAACCAGCAGAACAATCTGCACTATGCCGAAACCATCTCGGCCACCAATCCCTGCGGCGAACAGCCCCTGCCGCCCTATGGCGCCTGCCTGCTGGGGTCGGTGAACCTGGCGCGGCTGGTCGGCGATCCGTTCACGCCGCAGGCCCGGCTGGACATGGCCGAACTGGATGATCTGGTCCGCGTGGCGGTGCGGATGATGGACAATGTGGTCGATGTGTCCCGGTTTCCGCTGCCCGAACAGGCGGCCGAGGCGCAGGCCAAGCGGCGCATCGGCCTGGGCGTGACCGGGCTGGCGGACGCGCTGCTGATGCTGGGCCTGCGCTATGGGTCGCCCGATGCCGTGGACTGGACACGGGCCGTGACCAGGGCCATCGCCCGGTCGGCCTATCTGGCATCAGCCGATCTGGCGCGCGAGAAAGGCGCCTTTCCCCTGTTCGACCGCGACGCCTTTCTCGCATCGGCCTTCATGGGGCGCATGGATGCCGACGTGCGCGAGGCGGTGGCACGGCATGGCATCCGCAATGCCCTGCTGACCAGCATCGCCCCCACCGGCACCATCAGCCTTTATGCCGGCAATGTCAGTTCGGGGATCGAACCGGTCTTTGCCCCTGCCTATACGCGCAGGGTCCTGCAGAAGGACGGCTCGGTGACGCACGAGGAGGTGGTCGATTACGCCGTCCGCCTGTGGCGCGACCTGCATGGCGAGGCGCCCTTTCCCGACCATTTCGTGAATGCCCAGACCCTGGCGCCCCAGGACCACGTGGCCATGCAGGCGGCGGCGCAGGAATGGGTGGACAGCAGCATTTCCAAGACCATCAACTGTCCCCCGGACATTTCCTTCGACGCCTTCAAGGATGTCTATCTGCTGGCCTGGGATCTGGGCTGCAAGGGCTGCACGACCTATCGCCCGAACGATGTCACCGGCAGCGTGCTGTCGGTCGGCGAGGCATCGCGGCCCGAGCCACCGGCCAGCGGAACCGGCCTTTCCATGGCCGAGCCGCTCGGCCGTCCCGCCACGCTCGAAGGGGCGACCTACAAGCTGCGCTGGCCGGTCAGCGAACACGCCATCTACATCACCATCAACGATGTCGTGCAGGACGGACGCCGCCGCCCGTTCGAGATCTTCATCAATTCGAAGAACATGGAGCATTTCGCCTGGACGGTGGCCCTGACCCGGATGATTTCCGCCGTGTTCCGGCGTGGCGGCGATGTCAGCTTCGTGGTCGAGGAACTGAAGGCCGTGTTCGACCCCCGCGGCGGCGCCTGGATGGAGGGTCGCTATGTCCCCTCGATCCTGGCCGCCATCGGGGGCGTGATCGAACGCCACATGATCGCCATCGGATTTCTGGCGGCCGAGGGGCTGGGCCTGAAATCCGACCCTCGCGCGGATTTGGCGGACGACACAGAACGTCCCCTGGGTCCTGCCTGCCCGAATTGCGGCCAATACGGAATGCGCATGAACGAAGGATGCATGATTTGCCCAAGTTGCGGACATTCGAAATGCGGATAGGATTGGAGGAGATAGTTCTTGTGTCCTGCCAGCCAAAAATTTTCCTTTTGCCTCCCATAATTATTCCTTTCGCAAGGCAAAAGTTTTCCTCCGCGCGAAGAGAGAAAAAGTTATGGCTGGCATGACCATCTGGCAGCCGGTTTTCAACGTTTGGGTTGCAACAGCTTGCTTTACACCGTTCCGTCACCATGATTGAGCCAGCACACGAAGGACGTGCGGGGGAATCCCACAGGCAAGGCGAAGAATGCGCTATCTCAGCATCAGACGACAAATCGAAGGCGCACTTCCAACGGTTGTCGAGCTACTCAGGGCGAAAGGTGAAAATGATGCTCTGCGTGTAATTACGCAGGCCGAAATCGATCTCCAACAAACCGGCATGGACAACTGGAACGGTGGAACGGAGCTATGGACCATTTACATAAGGCTCCCCGTATCCGTCTTTGTTTCAGTCGATGCGCTCCGGCAAGAGATAGCGGACGTCATCAACGCAAACATCCAACTTGTGTTCCGAAAAGACGAAGGGTTCTGGGTCCATGCGGAAATAGCCCTGCTCCGAACTGCTCAGAACGGTTCGAAGGTTGCTGACGGAAAAATTGGTCCGCGAACCCGGGCCGCCTTGCTGGACGAGATGCGGGCTCGCGGCACGATCTGGTACGGGGCGCTGGACGAGATCGCGTTCCTCAGTCGGATCTATGACCTGTCCTCAATGTCCTCCAGCGACAGCCGTTACGGAACGGCTGAAGGGGACATCTGGCAGCATTGTATCAACAACGATGACTGGCCGCTGGACTGGGTCTACAGCGATCCCCGCTTTAGGCTTTACGCAACGGATCAGGAAACATTGCTGAAGTTCATCTGCGAGGTCGTTCACCCAATCGTGCGAACCGATGCGGACGAACAGGCCACGCTCGTTCAAGCGTTCAACGGACACCTGGCGGCGGACGGATGGGAACTCGTCGAAGACACGGTGCTTGCTGGTCGGCCCGTCTTCGAAGCCCAGCGGAAGGTTCATGCCCTCGGAATGCCTTTGCAGCGCATCAAGGCGGTCGCCGCTACCCTGAACTCGGAAACGCTGTATGAGGATCTTCGCAGGCTGGAGCGCATAGGCGACAGCGAGCCGGGGGAGGCAATTGCCCTAGCCAAGGAGATTGTGGAAAGCTGTTGCAAGCTGATTCTGGACGACCGCAAGGTTGAGTATTCCAGCAAGGCTGAAATCCCAGATCTGTTGAAGCTCCTGCGCAAGGAGCTAAAAATCATGCCTGAAGGGATCGAAGATACCACTAAGGGCGCCTCGGAAATCCGTGACATCCTCACCAGCTTGGGCAGAATCGCCCACTCTCTGGCACCGCTCAGAAACGCCTACGGAAAAGGGCATGGCCGTGGAAGGGGGTTCAGGGGACTTCAGCCACGGCATGCCCGGCTGGCAATAGGTGCGGCCAGCACCTTCGTGGACTTCGTGCTTGATCGTCATTCGAGTCAGTAATGTCGTGCGTTTGATCGGAGGTGCCAGTAGGACTTCGTGGCTGGCGATCTCTCGGCATTTAATAATGAAACTTCGGCTCGGGCGTATCACCCAACGGAGTGTGCAGTGCGTCCACGTCCGAAAAAAGCGCCTTTCCCTCCAGTTTGACGGTCGGCCCTCCATAGCAAGTTTCACCTAAAGAGCAGTGAGACGCGCCTTGCCCAAGCAACTATGCATCCCAGTTCATGTGTTAACCTAACTTTGTCTTTTAATAACCAAAGACCGCCCGCATCCCCGCCGGCGTCATTCTGCCGCGCAGGCTGCACAGCTCCGGCTGTCATGAAAACTTCATTCGACCGCGAAGATCAATTCCATTATTCCTGAATCATGGAACAGACTCGCGCCGCCCAAGCCTTCACCATGCTCGGCCATCCCGGACGGTTGGCGGTGTTTCGCCTGCTGATGCGCTTTGCCCCTCAGGGCGTGCGCCCGACCGAGATCGCCCAGGCGCTTGGTCTGAAACAGAACACGCTGTCCCATCACCTTGCCGACCTGACCGTCGCGGGCCTGGTCCAGGCGACACGCCAGGGGCGATCGCTGTTCTACTCGGCCGATCTGGACACCGCCGAGGATCTGATCGGCTATCTTGCCCTTGATGTCGGCCGGGCGCGGCCCGACCTGCTGGCCCCCGTGCTTTCCCCCCAGAAAGATGCAGCCCCCATGTCCCCCATGTCCCCCATGTCCCCCACATCCCGTGACACCGGCTTCGATGTCCTTTTCATCTGCTCGGGCAATTCCGCCCGCTCGATCTTTGCCGAGGCGCTGCTGCGCGATCTCGGCAAGGGACGGTTCCAGGCCTTTTCGGCCGGAACGCGCCCCAATACGGAACTCAATCCCTTTGCGCTGGATGTCCTGACGCGCAACGGCCATGACATATCCGGCCTGCGGTCCAAGCATGTGTCGGAATTCCAGCAGCCCGGATCGGTCGTCATGGATTTCGTCTTTACCGTCTGCGACACGGCGGCGGCCGAGGAATGCCCGCCCTGGCCGGGCCAGCCGATCACCGGCCACTGGGGGCTGCCCGACCCGGTCAA
Organism: Paracoccus subflavus; assembly: GCF_004310345.1. Lineage (GTDB taxonomy): Bacteria > Pseudomonadota > Alphaproteobacteria > Rhodobacterales > Rhodobacteraceae > Paracoccus > Paracoccus subflavus. The sequence continues at coordinate 101,499 of NZ_SISK01000001.1, forward strand.
GGCCACGGGAACGGACGCGGAAAAGGCCCTGGCCTTTGCGCAGACCTATGCGGCCCTGCGTCACCGGATCACGGCCTTTGTGGAACTGCCGTTCGCCAGTCTCAGCCGGATGTCCCTGCAATCCCATGTCGATGCCATCGGCACCGACCACGCCGCGAAAGGCTGATCCCCATGCCCCGCATTGCCCTGAACGGTCTTGGCCGGATCGGAAAGCTTGTCCTGCGCGACCTGATCGACAGCGGTGCGGGGGGCGAGATCGTGCTTCTCAACGACGCCGGGGGCGATGCCGAACAGCACGCCCTGCTGATGGAATTCGATTCGGTCCATGGCCGCTGGCGCACGCCCGTCGGCCACCGGGACGGCGCATTGGTGCTGGATGGCCGATCCATCCGCCTGACGCATGAAAGGACCATCGAGGCCATGCCGCTGGCCGAACTGGGCGTCGATCTGGTGATCGATTGCACGGGTGTCTTCAAGACCGCTGCCAGGGTGGCGCCCTATTATGCCGCGTGCGTGAAAAGGGTCGTGGTCAGCGCGCCGGTCAAGGACGGCGGGGCGCTGAACCTGGTCTATGGCGTGAACCATCATCTTTACGACGGCTCGCAAGCCCTGGTCACGGCGGCCTCCTGCACCACGAACTGCCTTGCCCCGGTGGTCAAGGTGATCCACGAGGCGATCGGCATCCGCCACGGCTCGATCACGACCATCCACGATGTGACCAACACCCAGACGATCGTGGACCGCCCCGCCAAGGACATGCGCCGCGCGCGGTCGGCGCTGATGAACCTGATCCCCACCACCACCGGATCGGCCACGGCCATCACGCTGATCTATCCCGAACTCAAGGGCCGCCTGAACGGCCATGCCGTGCGGGTGCCGCTGCTCAATGCCTCCCTTACCGATTGCGTGTTCGAGGTCGAGCGCGCGACGACGGCCGAGGAGGTGAACGCCCTGTTCGCCGCCGCCGCAAGCGGCCCGCTGAAGGGCATCCTCGGGTTCGAGACCAGGCCGCTGGTGTCCTGTGATTTCACCAACGATCCGCGCTCGTCGATCATCGACGGGCCGTCGACCATGGTGGTCAACGGCACGCAGGTCAAGATCTATGCCTGGTACGACAACGAATGGGGCTATGCCTGCCGGCTGGCCGACATCGTCCGCATGGTCGCGGGGTCGTTGTGAGCCGCGTTGCCACCCGTGCCGATCCGCTTCGCGCCTATGCGGCCGTCACGGCGGCTTACTGGGCCTTCATGCTGTCGGATGGCGCGTTGCGGATGCTGGTGCTGCTGCATTTCAACACGCTGGGCTTTACCCCCGTCCAGCTTGCCTGGCTGTTCCTGCTGTATGAGGTCGCGGGGATCGTCACCAACCTTGCCGCCGGATGGCTGGCCGCGCGGTTCGGGCTGGCGGCGACGCTGTATGGCGGTCTTGCGTTGCAGATCGGTGCCCTGGCCGCACTGGCGCAGCTTGATCCCGGCTGGGGCGTCGCGGCCTCGGTCGCCTTCGTGATGGCGGTGCAGGGCGTGTCGGGCGTGGCCAAGGATCTGGCCAAGATGTCGTCGAAATCGGCCGTCAAGCTGCTGGCACCGTCCGAGAACGGCGGGCTGTTCCGCTGGGTGGCGGTGCTGACCGGATCGAAGAACGCGGTCAAGGGACTGGGCTTCTTCCTGGGCGCGGCGCTGCTGGCGCTGGCGGGATTTCAGGCGGCGGTCTGGGGCATGGCCGGTGTGCTGGCCCTGATCCTGATCGCGGTCGTCCTGTTCCTGCCCGCCGGGCTGCCGGGCCGCATGAAGTCGGACGAGGGATGGAGCGGCTGGCGGTCGAAGGACGCGCGGGTGAACCGCCTGAGCCTGGCCCGCATGTTCCTGTTCGGCGCGCGGGACGTGTGGTTCGTCGTCGGCATCCCGGTGTATTTCCAGTCGGTCCTGTCCGACGGCACGGCCGAGGGACGGCGCGAGGCGTTCTTTCTAATCGGCGGTTTCCTCGCCCTCTGGATCATCGCCTATGGCGCGGTGCAGGCCCTTGCGCCGCGCCTGCTGGGCCGCAAGGGTCAGCCCGAGGCCGAAACGACCCGCAAGGCGATCTTCTGGTCGGGACTGCTGGTGCCGGTGCCCTGGGTGCTGGCCGCGGCGGCCTGGGCCGCGGACGGGCCGTCAGCCTGGCTGACCGCGACGCTGATCGGCGGGCTGCTGGTGTTCGGCTTTGTCTTTGCCGTCAATTCCTCGGTCCATTCCTACCTGATCCTTGCCTTCGGATCCGCCCGGCGTATCACCCGGGACGTGGGCTTTTATTACATGGCCAACGCGGCGGGCCGTCTGATCGGCACGCTCTTGTCGGGCCTGACCTATCAGATCGGCGGCCTGCCCCTGTGCCTGGCCACCGCAGGAGGCATGGCGCTGGCAAGCTGGCTGGCCGCACGGCGCCTGGCCTGAGGCGGCAGGACAGCCGCCCGTGTTCCCAGACCGGGCGGGCCGGGCCGCGGCGCACCCCCGTGGAAGGATGCCCCTGTCGAGTCCGGGCGGTGACTGCCGCAATCAGGACCGGATGCTTCTGGTGCTGAATGCCCAATACTTGCCCATCAGGAATGTGAGGAATACCACGCATGTCGTGGTTGCGATCAACGCCGGAACCTCGGGGATCGAGGTATTGGACAGCAGGATCGCCAGCAGGATCTCGTTGCAGGCAAAGCTGGACAGGGACACCAGCCCGAACCGCCAGAACGATGCCCTGAAATCCGGTTCCTGATCGGCAAAGGAATATCCCAGATGCCCGACAAAGCTGACAAGGAAGGCAAAGCCGAAGGCGATGGCATTGGCGATCAGCGGATGCCGACCGGACCCGATCAGGATGGTCCCGATCAGCAGGTGAACCAGCGTTGCCAGCACGCCGACCATGCCAAACCGCAAAAGCTGCTTCGGCATCATGTCTGCCGGGGATTCGCTGAATAATCTTCGGCGATGATAAAACCGGGCCGTCCTTTGACCTCGGTGAATACCCGGGCAAGATACTCTCCCAGAACGCCGATCGAAATCAACTGGACGCCGCCCAACAGGGAAATCGCCACGACCAGCGTGGACCAGCCGGGCACCTCGGTCCCGAACAGAATGGTTCTGGCGATTATCCACAATCCGTAAAGAATCGAGCCTGCTGCAACCAGCATTCCGATGCTTGTCCAGACCCGCAGCGGCCAGGCGGTGAAAGAGGTCAATCCCGTCACGCCGAGCCTGAAGAGCTTGTGAAAGCCGAATTTCGACGTGCCCGCGCGGCGCGGCTCCAGATGGATCGGGATGGCCTTGGACCGAAAACCGACCCAGCCATAAAGACCCTTCATGAAGCGATTGCGTTCGGGCAGCGCGCACAGCGCATCCACGACCCGCCGGTCCATCAGCCGGAAGTCCCGGGCATCGGGCGGAATCTCGACATCGCCGCCCAGATTCAGCAGGGCATAGAACAGCCTGGTAAAGGCCCGTTTCCGCCAGCTTTCGTCGTCGCGTCGGGCACGGGTTGCATAGACCACGTCAAAACCTTCTGCACGATGCGCCAGCATGGTTTCCAGATGGGCCAGCGGCTCTTGCAGATCGGCGTCCAGAATCACCACGGCGGCGCCGGCGGCCTTTTCCAGCCCTGCCATGATGGCATGTTCCTTGCCGAAATTCCGCGACAGCCGCAGGATCCTGACGGGAAGGCGGTCCGCCTGCGCCTTGGCGACGGGAAAGGTCGCATCGGTGCTGCCGTCATCGACCACGATGATCTCGAACAAACAACCCAGACGCAGCGCCTCGGTCGCGATGCGGTCGATGGTTTCGGCGATATTGTCCTGTTCGTTGAATGCCGGAACGACGAACGACAGATCCGGGATCTGGTGAAGCTGTGCCGTAATCCCGGATGGCTGCAGCTTGGCGGGGTAATGCTTCATCGTCCGATTTCCGTATTGGGGGTTTCGACGAACAGGATGCGTCGTCCGAACGATCCGACCCGGGTAAAGCCCGGGGCCAGGGCGGCGGCCAGCGTCTGGGCATCCGCCTGCGGGATCGCCACGCCATCACGGCGCTGATTGGCGGCAAGCAAGGAAATCTGCGCGGCGTCCGCGATGAAGTCGACTTTGCCGGCGGTATAGAATTCTGCCGAATAGCTGCGGGAACCCCAGTATGTCAGGTGGATTGCAGGATCGACCCCCTGGGCGGCGGCCACCAGCTCTCGTTCGGTTTTCAGGCGCAGGGTCTGGGGCATGACGCCGGACAGAATCGAGACCGCCAGCAACAGCCCGGCGGCGGCCGTCATCGCGGCCACAGCGGCCCGGCGTTCCCATCGTCCCGGCGCGCCGCGCGCCCCGGCCCAGAGCGAAACCAGAAGAACCGCTGCGGGCGGCAGGGCGGGCAGGGCATAGGCCGCCAGGATATTGGCCGCCGGGGTGAACAGCAGCAAAGGCGACAGCGTCCACAGCGCCAGATAGCTGGACCAGCCTTGCGGGGCGGACCGCAGGCTGTCCGCCAGGGCGCGGGGCCGCGCGATCAGGGCCAGAGCGAACAGGGTCCAAGGCAGAAAGGTCGCCAGACCGTACAGCCAGATCATTCCCTTGGGACGGGCGTGGCCGGACCCGTAAAGATCCCCTTGCCAGCCCGGAACCACGAAACGGTCGAAATGTTCACCGATCAGGAAATAGCGCAGAAAGCCGGGCGTTTTGATCTCGGCCGCGACATACCAGGGAAGCGTCAGCAGCGCCGCCACCAACAGCCCGCTGCGCCAGGGCAGGACCAGGCCACGGCGCCAGCGGCCCTCCAGCGCCAGCCAGCCCAGGATCGGAATTGCGGTGACGACCAGGGCGACCGGCCCCTTGGCCAGCAGTCCTATCGCCACGCCGACGAAAAACAGATGCCCCCACAGCCGCCGGGTCCGGGGGTCGGTCGCGCAGGTGTGGAATGCCACCATGCTCAGGGTGGTCCCCAGCACCATCGCCATGTCGGTCATCACAAAGGCAGACGCACCATAGAACAGCGCCGATGACGCCAGCACCGCCGTCGCCAGCAGCGCCTGGTCGATGCCGCGGTTGCGGTGCACCCAGCCAAACAGCAGCCCCAGCACCGCAACCGCCGAAGCCAGGATCAGGATTCGCGCGCCGAAAGGGTTGACCCCGAAGATCTTCATTCCCAACGCTGACAGCCAGGTGTGCAGGGGCGGCTTGCCCCAGAACGGCACGCCGTAATCGAATTGCGGGGTGATCCAGTCCCCTGTTTCCACCATCTTGCGGGCGATCTCGGCGTAACGTGCCTCGGTCGTATCGACGAAAGGCAGCCACGCCACCGCCAGCAGCCGTGCCGCCAGCAGGCCCGACAGCACAACGAACAGCCAGCGTCGATCCGCGCGGCTCAGGAACAAACCGGCAGGCCTGGCCTGTGGCGCTGCGCTGCCGGAGAAAAGACTTGGAACGTCGGTTGCGGTCATTCGGGCCCACCTTTCACGGGCGAATTAAGCCATCAACCTTGTCCGCAGCATCGCGGGCACTATACAGATCGGTAATCTTGCCGCAATGGGCGGGCAGTCGGCCGCATCCCGCCACGCGCGTGCGGAGCAGGAGGAAACCATGCGCGTTCTGGTGATCGAGGATGACCGCGAGACGGCGGACTATGTTTGCTCCAGCCTGCTTGCGCTTGGCCATCTGGTCGACCATGCGGCTGACGGAAAACACGGTTTTCTTCAGGCGCTGGATAATGACTTCGACGTGATGGTGATCGACCGAATGCTGCCCGGCCTCGATGGGCTGACGCTTCTCAGATCCCTGCGCGGGGCGGGGGTGACCACGCCGATCATGCTTCTCAGCGCAATGGACGGGCTGAAGGACCGGGTGGACGGACTGGAGGCCGGAGCCGACGATTACCTGGTCAAGCCGTTTGCCTTTTCCGAATTGTCCGCGCGGTTGTCGGCCCTTGCCAGGCGGCCGCCCATAAAGACCGAAGAAACGCATCTGCGGGTTGCCGATCTTGACCTGGACCTGCTTCGCCATACCGTTTGCCGCGCAGGACAGGCCATTGCCGTGCAACCCCGTGAGTTTCGCCTGCTGGCCTATCTGATGCGCCACGCCGACCGGGTCGTGACCCGCACGATGCTTCTGGAATCGGTCTGGGAGTTCAACTTCGACCCCGGCACCAACATCGTCGAGACGCATATCAGCCGGTTGCGCAACAAGATCGACAAGCCCTTTGATCGTCCGCTGATCCACACGGTGCGCGGTGCGGGATACAGCCTGCATGGCTAGGCCTTCAGCCCCGAAAGCGGGCGGTTTGCCGACATCGGTCCGCCTTTCGCTGCAATTTTCCTTTTTGTATGCGGTCTTGTCGGCCGTTGTCTTTGCGATGGCCTATTGGTTCACCCAGTACGAAGTCCATGACTGGGTGATCGACCAGATGCGTGGTGACGCAGGGACATTGCAGGCGATCTACCAGACCGGCGGGGCGGCGATACTGGTCGATCACCTGAATGCCCTGGCCGCCGTCAGCTTCGAGGATGCGCGGGTTTACCAACTGCAGGATGCCAGCGGCGCGGTCTTGGCGGGCAATATCGACCTCCCGATAGGCCGTCCGCTTCCTGCCATGATCCCGGCGGACCAAATCGCCGCTGCTGGCTCGATCATTCACGAAGTGAACGGTTACTGGATGCAGGAAACCCCGATCGGTCCTTACCGGCTGATCCAGGGGTCGGGCGATCACATCGTCAGGGAAGTCCTGGAGGCCCTGGGCACCGCGCTGGTGCTGGGCTATCTGACGGTCATCGTGCTGGGACTGGTCGCAGGGATCCGGGTTGGCCGTATCACCGAAAAACGCATCGCCGCGATCCTGAATGCCCTGACGCGGCTGTCGGACGGCCAGCTTGCCGTCCGGCTTCCCGTTCCCGCAGGGGGCGGGGATGACCTGTCGCGGGTCTCGGTCAAGGTCAACGACATGCTGGACGAAATAGCACAGCTTGCCGAAAGCCAGCGGCAGATCGCCAACGACATAGCCCACGACATGCGCACACCGCTGCAAAGACTGCACCAGCGGCTGGAACGGCTGCGCGCAACGCCCGGCGTCGCGGCTGATGAAATAGACGCATGTCTTGGCCAGACCCGGGACATCATCTCGACCTTCAATGCGCTTTTGCGGATCGCCCAGCTTGAAGGCGGGGACCGGCAAGCCCGCTTTGGTCTGGTGGATCTGGCGCCGATCCTGTCCACCGTCATCGACGCCTTTCGTCCGGTGGCCGAGGATCGCGGCATTGACCTGCGTCTGTCTGATCCCCCGCAGGCGCTGATGGTGCGGGGCGATCAGGGACTGCTGACCCAGATGTTCTCGAACGTGGTCGAAAATGCAATCAAGCATTGTCCATCAGGCACGACGGTTGCCGTTGACGGGCTGTCCGACGACCGGACGATCGTTGTGCGGATTGCCGACAATGGTCCGGGAATCTCGGCCACGGACCGCGAACGGGTGTTCCAGCGTTTCTTCCGAACCGAACGCAGCCGGCATACGCCCGGGAATGGCCTGGGGTTGGCCTTGGTCAAGGCCATCGCCCAAATACACCACGGGACGGTTTCGGTTCAGGGAAACAATCCCGGGGCGGTCTTTAGGGTCGAGTTTGCCGCCTGCAAATGAAGGCCGCCCCGGGAACCGGGGCGGCGATAGAGTGGATCAAGGGGGCGCTCAGCCTTCGTTTTCCTCGCCGGCCTCCTGCTGCTCGCCGGCTTCGTTGCCCTCGTCGGCTTCCTGCTGCTCGCCTGCCTCGTCGCCCTTGTCATCGGCCGAATCCTGGTCCCCCTGGATAGCAGCCCCGGTTGCGGCGTTGACCATGCTTTCCGAGACGGCGCCCGAAGTGTCGGCGGTCTGGAGTTCGATGCCGAGCGTGCCGTCCTCGGTTTCGTATTCGATCCCCATTACCTTTGCGCCCTGTCCCTCGGCCGTCGAGATCGCCTGCAACAGCGACACCTTTGCGCCCTGGATTGCCGCCAGTTCCTGCGCCTCGTCCGCATTACTGTCGCCGTCGTCCTTTTCCACGTTGGGCGTGCTGGCAAGGATCGCGCCGGTCATCGGGTCGATGCGGTGGTCGATCTCGGTCGTTCCGTTCTGGGTGGTGACGTCGAAATAGGTGCCATCCTTTGTTGCATCGAATTCGGCGCCGGTGACGATGCCTTGACCAGCCGCCTCGGCCGTGCGGATCGCGTCGGCAAGCGTCACCTTGGCGGTGGACAGGGCCTGAACCTTGGCCGAAGCGTCATGGTTTCCGGCATAGGCAAGCGTCGCACCCATGCCGCCCAGCGCCACGGAGCCCGCCAGCGCCGCCATCATCACGCGCGAAAAGCGGGATTTCGGTTTCGTTTCCATCTGTGTCATCCTTGCTGTCGGCAACGACCATCGCTGCCATGACACCAATCTGGCGGTCGTCCCTGCCGGACTGCTGTCATGAACATTGAAACTTTGTTATGTGAGCCAAAATGTGTCGGGAAGGTTCAGATCATGTCAGTGCCGCGCCATGACGAGCGCCATCTCGTTCACCGCATCGGCTGGCTGCGGGCCGCCGTGCTGGGTGCGAACGACGGGCTCTTGTCCAGCGCGAGCCTGATCGTGGGCGTGGCCGCCGCCGGTTCTGCAAAGCCCGCGGTGCTGGTCGCCGGGCTTGCGGGGCTGGTCGCCGGGGCCATGTCCATGGCAGCCGGAGAATATGTGTCGGTCAGCTCGCAAGCCGATACCGAAGCCGCCGACATCGCCCGCGAAAGGCGGGAGCTTGCCGATGAACCGGCATCGGAACTGTCCGAACTGACCGCGATCTATATCAAAAGGGGCGTCCATCCCGATCTGGCACAGGCGGTCGCCGAACAGATGACGGCCAAAGACGCGCTTGGCAGCCATTTGCGGGACGAATTGGGCCTTTCCGAGATCGCGAATGCCGCCCCGGTGCAGGCGGCCCTGGTTTCGGCGGCGACCTTCGCGGCCGGAGCCGCCGCACCGGTCGCCATCGCGGCCCTGGCGCCCGCCGCAACGATCATTGTCTGGGTCATGGCGGGGACCATCGTTGCCCTGGCCGCCTTGGGCGCCCTGGGGGCCGCGGCCGGTGGCGCTTCCCGCTTTCGGGGAATGGTCCGGGTCGTGTTCTGGGGCGTGCTGGCCATGGCGATCACCGCAGGGGTGGGCCGGGTCTTCGGCACGATAACCGGATGAGGCTTCCGCATCCGCGTTATGTGGGGTTCTTTGCGGTCTTCGCCGTCTGCACGCTGGCGTCGTCTCGTCTGCTGTCGATCGAGGAAGCCACGATCCTCGGCTTCGATCTGGCGGCCGCCGCCTTCATCCTGACCTGCCTGCCGCTCTGGCACGGGGACAGGGTCGATGCGGCCCGCGCCCGCGCCGCGCGCGACGATGGCGGGCGGTTTTTCCTGCTCGTCTCGGCGGTCGCGGTGATCGCAGCGATCCTGCTGGCGCTTGGCCGGCTGGTAGGGGGGAGAAACACCCTGACAGGGGTCGATTTCGCAGCCGTGGCGGGAACACTGGTCCTGGCCTGGCTGTTCTTCAATCTGATCTACGCCTTCCATTACGCGCATCTCTATTATGACCAGCACCGGACAGGCGATGCGGGCGGCATCATCTTTCCCGAGGGCGGCGAGCCTGTCTTTGCCGATTTCGTCTACTTCGCCTTTGTCATCGGCATGACCTGCCAGACCGCAGACCTCGACATTTCCGCGCGGGCGATCCGGCGGGTGGTGACCGGGCACGGGGTTCTGGCGTTCTTTTTCAATCTGGGCGTGCTGGCGATGACCATCAACGTGCTCTCAGGCGTCATCTGACGCCAGCGGCGGGACGCCGACCGTTCCTGCGCCAAAAGGCTCCGGCTCGGCACGATTACAGGAATTTAATGCGGCGGACAGGCGGCTGCATCCATTCCTGCCCAGATGATGTGATGGAAACGCTATCAAAGGGAAAAATACCATGATCCGCAAACTCAGATCGTTCGCCGCCCGCAGCGTGCTGCTGGTTGTGATGGTTGTCGGGCTTGGCTTCGGCCTCATCGCTGCCGCGATGGGGGCAGTCATCGGCGGCCTTCTGCTTGTCGGTGTCCGGCTTGCGCAGGTGCAAGACGCGCCGGTCATGCCCAACACGCCCGATCAAGCCGCAGCAGCGGCCGGTGCCGCCGGGGACCAGGGGGCAATCTCGGCCTGACCGGCAGCCTCGATCCTTGTCATCCGGTCCGCAGGCTTTCCGGATCGCGCGCAGAACCCTAAGCTGTGCGCGTCCGGCTTTCAGGAAGGCATTCCACGCATGAAACTCTTGGTCATCGAGGACGACCGTGCCACGGCCGATTATGTCGCGAACGGACTTCGGCAGGAAGGGCATGTCGTCGATCATGTCGTCGACGGGCGCGAGGCGCTGGGGCAGGCCATGAGCGGGGGCTATGATGCGCTTGTCGTCGACCGAATGCTGCCCGGTCTGGACGGGCTGTCGCTGGTCAAGGCGCTGCGGGCGGCAAAGGTGACGACGCCCGTGATTTTCCTGACCACCGTCGGGGGGGTGGACGACCGGATCGAGGGGTTGCAGGCCGGAGGAGACGACTATCTCGTGAAGCCCTTTGCCTTTGGCGAGTTGTCGGCCCGAATACAGGCCTTGGCCCGACGCCCGGCCGCCGCCATCCAGGAAAGCGTCCTGACGGCTGGAAACCTGTCGATGGACCTGCTTCGACGCAAGGTCACGCGCGCCGGACAGGAGATCGACCTTCTGCCCCGTGAATTCGCGCTGCTGGAACATCTTCTGCGTCGGAAAGGGCGCGTGCAAACCCGCACCATGCTGCTCGAGGCGGTCTGGGACATCAGCTTCGATCCCCAGACCAATGTCGTCGAAACCCATATCAGCCGCCTGCGGGCCAAGATCGACAAGCCCTTCGACAAGGAACTGATCCAGACCGTCCGGGGTGCGGGATACCGGGTCGATGGGTAAGCCGGGGCGCTTGACGCCCCTGTCCCGTCTGCTCGGCTCCACCCCTATCAGGCTGGCGGTCGGGCTGATCGCCGTTTTCGCCACCGTCAACATCCTCAGCCTCGGGTTCGCATGGCTGCAACTTCGCAGCAATGTCGAAAAGCAGATCGCCACCAACCTCGACCAGCAGATTGCCGGATTCCGGATGGCCGACGATCCCGGAACGCTTGCCGCACGGGTTGACACCGAAGCGATGGCCGTCGATCCCGAAACACGCATCCTGGTCTTTGTCGCGCCGGGCGGCGAGAGCTTTGGCAATGCTCGGGTCCAGATGCGCGGCCGCGAGATCGACCTGGAGGAACGCGAGGGGGGCCGCGACCTGGGGGACGACGGCTACAGGCTGCGCAGCGTGGCCATGGCGCAGGGCCTTCTGGTGGTCGGAGAGAGCCTGGCCCCGATCAGGGACATGGAGGAAACGTTTCTGGGGCTTCTTGTCCTCAGCATCATCCCGACCCTGCTCATCTCGCTTGGGGCGGGTGTCTGGATGGCGCTCGCCTCTGCACGGCGGGTGGGGCATGTCGAGGCTACGCTGGAGCAACTGGCGCGAGGAAACCTTTTTGCGCGGGTCGCTGACGATGGCCGCGACGATGACCTGTCCCGGATCGGAGCCGGGATCGATCGCATGGCCGAGGCGCAAGGCGCGGCCATGTCGGCGCTGCGGCAGGTGTCCACCGACATTGCGCATGATCTGAAAACGCCGATCCAGCGGATGTCCGTCCTTCTTTCCGACCTTCGGGCAAGGCTTGCCGAGGGTTCTGCCGAGGCCGGGATTGCCGATCAGGCGGTCGCCGAGGCCGATCATGCGGCATCCGTGTTTCAGTCCCTCTTGATGATCGCCCAGATCGAGGGAGGGAGCGCGAAGTCGCGCTTTGTGTGCGTCGACCTGGCCCAGGTCGCGGCAACCTTTGCCGAGATCTATACGCCCGCCGCCGAGGACAGCGGGTATCACCTGACATTGGAGCCATTGCCCGGGGGGCCGGTGCCGGTGCGAGGGGACAAGGTGCTTCTGGGCCAGTTGATCGCCAATCTGATCGAGAACGCGCTCCGGCACACTCCGACCGGGTCGCGGATCGTGCTGGGGATCGCGCGCGATTCCCAGGACGTGGTGTTGACCGTCAGCGACGACGGGCCGGGAATTCCCGCGCCCGAACGTGCGAACGTGCTGCGGCGTCTGTACCGTCTTGAACATTCGCGCACGACGCCGGGAAACGGGCTTGGCCTGTCGCTGGTCCAGGCCGTCGCAGACCTCCACGACGCGCGGTTGATTCTGCGGGACAACCATCCTGGTCTGCGGGTCGAGGTCCGTTTCCCGGTCCCTGGGGCCAAAGGGGTCGGAATCGCGGGCTCTTTCCAAAAGGATGATCCACCCCCCACGGACCGGCGTCAGTGACGAGCCCCGGTCGCGGGCCTGATGAACCCGGCGGCGCGGCATTGCCGGCGGGGGACCAGCAACAGGCCAAGGCGGTCCCTTTCGGTCAGATCGAAGCCCTTGTCGCGGCGGGATCGGGCCCGCGCGGTGCAGCGACCGCACCAGCGGCAAGACGGTCAGCAGAGCATCGACGGACCAAGCCAATCGCAGACCGGCAGGTCAGCCCAGCATCCGGCGTATCTTTGGGATGGTATAGCGCCGATCCTCGTGGAAATCGACGATGCCGCCGAAACGCCCGTCCCGATGGAACAGGAACACGCCGGCAGTGTGGTTCATCGTATAGTCCTCACCCTCGCGCGGGACCTTTTGATAGGTCACACGAAAGCCTTCGGCTGCGGACCCGACCTGATCGGACGTTCCGGTAAGCCCGGTGATCCGCGGGTCGAAGTTCGCGAGATAGTCGGCCAGCACCTCGGGCCTGTCACGCTCCGGGTCCACGGTGATGAGCGCGACGGTCAGGTCGTCGGCATCGGAACCGAGCTCTTCGAGCCAGTCCGAAATATCCAGAAGCGTCGTCGGGCAGACATCCGGGCACCAGGTGAAGCCGAAAAACACCATCGCCGGACGCCCGATCCAGTCGTCGGGGGAAACCGCGTTGCCGCGATGGTCGGTCAGGCGCCAGTCCATCAGCGAAAGCGGCAACGGCAGGCGCGGGTCCTGTCGGGCCAAGACACCCTCTCGCGAGCGCCAGGCGCCAAGACCCAGCGTGAACGCCGCCGCGCTGGCGGCGCCCCCCAGTCCCAGAAGGATCACTGACCGTCGTCGCATTCCGGTCCCTCGGCCCTCATCGACAGGACTTGGACGGGGATCGTGATTTCGCCCGCAGTGGCGAATGTCAGCGTGACGGGGAATGTCGCGCCTTCCTCAAGCGGTCCGGTCAGACCCATGAGCATTCCGTGATAGCCGCCGGGGCGAAGTTCCACCGTCTCACCGGCCGGCACCGGAACCTGCATCACATGGGGCATCGAGGCGATACCGTCCGAAACCACCGTTTCGTGCAGCATGGGAGTCTCGGCCGCCGGGGTCGAAACCGCTGTCAGGGCGTCATCGGCGGGCCCGTCGTTGCGGATCGTCAGATAAAGAACGCCCGGCCGCTGCGTGCCGATCGACACGCGCGACCAGGGCTGCTGCACGGTTATTCCGCCCACCGAGACGGATTCGCACGCAAAGGCGGCCGGCGCGGCCCCAAGAAGAACGAAGGCTAGGATCAGGGTTTTCATGGTTTTCTCACAATCGCGATTCGAGATCCGCCAGTATTTCGGCGGCTGGCGTGCCGTAGGTGAACTGCTTGATCCAATTGCCTTCGGGTCCGATCAGATACAAGGCCGGGCTGTGCGACATGCTGTAGCCATCGGGGGCCGCGGCATCGTCGTTGCGCTCGAAGAAGATCTTGAAGCTTTCGGCAGCGGCCCGCGTTTCCTGAACCGTGCCCGCAAGGCCAAGGATCGAGGGATGAAACGCCGTGGTGAATTCGGCAAGCCCCAACCGGCGGTCGCGTTCGGGGTCGATGGAAATGAACAGCGGCTGCACGCGGGCCGCGTCCCCGCCAAGGTCATCCATGACCTGCGCGACTTCTGACAAGGTGGTCGGGCAGACGTCCGGACAGTTTGTGAACCCGAAAAACACAAGAAGGTATTGCCCTCGGAATTCCTCGACCGTGCGGGTGCGTCCCTCGGCATCGGCAAGGGCAAAGACGGGCTGAAAGGTCGCGTCGGTGACAGGCTCGCCGTCTCGCGCCTTGATCGTCAGCCCCAGATAGCCCAGCAGGGCCACGGCCACCGCGGCCCACAAAACGATTTGCACTTTCCTCAGCGACATTCTTTCCGTCTCTTCTTGTCTCTCTCGGGGGCAATAGGACGCGAATTGCCCGGGGTTGAAGCCTGGAACCGCGCTCTCACGCAGTTGTCACCCCTCGGGTTCGGGGCATTCGCGCCGGTTCGCCAATGTGCACAGCCTCACCGAAAGTCCCTCCTCGCGACGCAGGCTTGTTTCCGCTGAATCGGCAGCCTAATCTCTCTAGCAGCTAGAGGTTCAAGAGGCATCTGATGCTCATGATCGGAAAATCGGCCGATGCCGCCGGGGTGCAGGTCGGGCTTTTGTCACAGCCGGGGCAGGGCGCCAGAGCGGTCGGGCGTCATCCGATGACGGCACCCCGATGACCGGGCCGGGACCGCGGCCCCTGCGGCTGTTCGCGTCGGCCGCCCTGCTGATGGGGCTGTTGCCGCAGCCTGCGGCGGCGTTCCTGCACGCCGCCACGGCGGCTGCGGGATCGGGTCGCGCGCTTTACGTCGAATATTGCGCGGCCTGCCACGGCGCCGAGCTTGAGGGGCAACCGGACTGGCGCAGCCCCGATGCCAACGGCCTTTATCCCGCGCCCCCCCATGACGAGACCGGTCACACCTGGCACCACGACGATGCGATGCTGACCGACTATATCGCCCGCGGCGGTCAGGCCGTTCTGGACGACATGGGCGTGACCTTCGACTCGGGGATGCCGGGCTTTGGGTCCGTGCTGGACGCGCGTGAAATCAAGGCCGTTCTGGACTATATCAAGTCGACCTGGCCCGAACGCATCCAGGCCCTGCAGGCGCAGAGATCGGCCGCCGGGGCCGAGTGACGGCGCCCTGACGCTTGTCAGATCTTCTGGAAGAGCCCGAAATGGAACCGCTGCACGCGGCCCCGGGGCGTGCGGTGATCGTGCATCAGGGACCGGCGCAGCAGGTAACCGGGGCCAAGCCGTTGCGCCAGAACGGCGGCATCGTAGCGCACGACCGGCAGGCCGCTGCACGAGGCCGGCCCGCCGGGCGCGAAGGTTCCGATGACGGCATGGCCGCCGGCAAGCAGGGCGCGATCCATAACCTTCAGATAGGTGTCCTGATCGGCGGCTTCGGTCAGGAAGTGGAACGTGGCCCGATCATGCCAGACATCGAAACCGCCGGAGGGTTGCCAGCGCAGGACGTTCGCGACCACCCATTCGACCGGCGCATCCCCAGGCAATCGCGCGCGCGCCTTTGCAAGAGCCGCTTCCGACAGGTCCAGCACGGTGATCCGGCGAAAGCCCTGACCCAGCAGGCAATCCACCAGCCGCGACGCTCCTCCGCCCACATCGACGATGGCTGCATCAGGGCCTATGCCCGTCGCGGCGATCAGGTCGAGCGACACCTGCGGTCGTGCCTCGAACCAACTGGCCTCGGCCTCCTCCTTGCTTCGGTGGATACCCTCCCAAAGATCCGCTTCCATGGCACCATCCTTTTACATCCTGATCCACCGCAGGCGCAGCGCGGGGCTGATCGCCGGGGCGGACGCCGGATTCATCGCTGCCGCCACGATCATCGGCGACAGCGACATTCCGGTGAAGGGGTAAAGCGGCGCCGCTGCGACGGGCGCCCCAACGCGGTCCGATGGACTTTGCCTTGCACCTGGTCCATCGGAACCTGCCGGCGACTGCGGGGGAATGTGGTGCGCGGCGAGGGACTCGAACCCCCACGCCGAAGCGGTTGGACCTAAACCAACTGCGTCTACCAGTTCCGCCAGCCGCGCACGCGCCCAGCCTTACGGCAGGACGGGCAGGGGGGTCAACGGGTCATCGCGATGGCGATCCGCGCGGCAAGGCGGGCATTGTTCAGCACCAGGTCGATGTTGGATCGCAATGAGCGGCCATCGGTCAGTTCGAAGATTCGTTGCAGCAGGAACGGCGTCACCTCCTTGGCGGCGATGCCCTGGGCCTCGGCCTCGGACAGGGCCTGTTCGATGACCGGCATGATCTGGTCGCGCGGGATTTCGGCATCGGGCGGGATCGGGTTGGCGACAAGCTGGCCGCCCTTCAGTCCCAGGCGCGCGCGCATGCCGGCGGCGGCGGCGATTTCGGCGGCACTGTCCATGCGCAGGGGCGCCCGGATGCCGCTGCTGCGCGACCAGAAGGCGGGCAGGTCGTCCTGGCCATAGGCGATGACCGGCACGCCCAGCGTTTCCAGCACCTCCCAGGTCTTGGGCAGGTCCAGGATCGCCTTGGCGCCCGCCGCCACCACCGTCACCGGGGTCTGCGCCAGTTCCTGAAGGTCGGCGGAAATGTCGAAGCTGGACTCGGCCCCCCGATGCACGCCGCCGATGCCGCCGGTCGCAAAGACGCGAATCCCCGCCAGATGGGCGCAGATCATGGTGGCGGCGACGGTCGTGGCCCCGGTGCGCCCGTTGGCCAGGCAGACGGCCAGATCGGCGCGCGACAGCTTCATCGCCTGACCGGGCGGGGTCTGCGCCAGCGTTTCCAAGGCCTCATCGGTCAGTCCGACATGAATCTGCCCGCCCATCACGGCGATGGTGGCGGGCACGGCGCCGTTGTCGCGGACCGTGCCCTCGACCCGGCGCGCCATGTCGAGGTTCTGCGGCCAGGGCATCCCGTGGGTGATGATGGTCGATTCCAGCGCCACGACCGGGCGCCCTGCGGCCAGGGCATCCGCGACTTCGGGGGAATGGGTCAGGGGGGCGGTCATGGCCAGGGTCATGGGACATCCTTTCCGGAAACATGGGCGGCGGCGGCATCCACCGCGCGGCGCAGGGCCGCATCGCGCGGCTGGCCCGCCAGTTCGGCGGCCAGATGGGCGGCCAGGAAGCAATCGCCGGCGCCGGTCACGCGGGCCACGGTGACGGCGGGCGGGGCGACGGTCAGGGTGGGGCCGCCCGATATGGCCTCGGCCACGGGGCGGGGTCCGTCGGTCACAAGGACGCGGGCCGCGCCGCGCGCCACCACGGCCTGCGCGGCGGTGGCGGCGTCGGGACAGGCGCGTCCGGCCAGGATCTCGGCCTCGAGCCGGTTGAGGTAGAAGCAGCCCCGGCGGGCGGCGATCAGCGGTTCCAGCCGTTCGGCCTTGCCGGGGCTGGCGGGCACGACGCGCAGGTCGGCGCGCGACAGGCGCGGATCGCGGGATACCGTGGCCAGCAGATCCTCGGTCAGGTTGCCGTCCAGCACCACGGGGGCGGTCCAGTCGGCCAGGGCGGCGTCCAGGGCTGCCAGAATCGCGGTGCCCGCGTCTTCCAGGCTGTGGACATCGGCGACGGCGGCGATCAGACCCTCGCTGTCCTCGATCCCCATATAGGTGTCGGTGGGCAGGCCGGTGTCGCGGGCCAGATGCGCGGTGATGACGCCCAGCCGTTCTGCCTCGGCCACCAGGGCCTCGCCCTCGGGGTCGCGGCCCACGGCGGACAGGACGGCGGGGCGCAGTCCCCGGCGGGCAAGTGCGACCGCCACGTTCAGCGCCACGCCGCCGGGGATGTGGCGGATCCGGCCCGGCACGTCGGCGCCGGGCGCCATGCGGCGCGGCGCGCGGCCGATCACGTCCCACAGCATCGCGCCGATGCACAGGATGTCGGGACGGCCCGTATCCGCGGGGTCGGTCATTCGCGGGTCCAGTCCTGCATCTCGGCCATCAGAAAGCGTTCGAAATCGTCCAGATCGACCGGATCGAACTGCCCGAACCCCCCCATCCAGACCGAGGCCGCGCGCATCCCGTCGGGGTCCAGCTTGCACCAGGTGATCCGGCCCCGCCGTTCCTGCCGGATCAGCCCCGCCGCCGCAAGCACGGACAGGTGCTTGGAAATCGCCGCAAGGCTCATGTCAAAGGGCGCCGCCACGTCGGTCACGGCCATGTCGTCCTCGAGCAGCATCGACAGCACCCGCCGCCGCGTGGGGTCGGCCAGGGCCGCAAAGATCAGGTCCAGCCGGTCGGGCGATGGGGCGGTCATAGGGCTCCATGCCGCCAAATCGCGGCAATGGTCAACCACGCGGTTGAATGATCTGAAAAGAGGGCCGGGGGACGCAGGCCGCAGGGCGAGGTCACACAATCCGGAATAGACCGCGTTTTCAGCGGCTTGTCTGGATATTCCAGTTGCTTGACTTGGCGCCCGATCCACCCTAGACACCGCGCCAACCGAATGACGGGGGCGTGACAGATGGCCGAAGGGCCTCGGGACGACAGCAGGGATGCGGATGCAGCCCGGTTGCGCGAACTGGAGAACCGGCTGTCCAGGCTGACCGAAAAGCCAGAGGCGAACATGCCGATGGCGGGCTATGACAAGGCGCATGTCGCCTGGCGCATGGTGACAGAGATCGTGACGGGCATCCTGATGGGTGCCGGGATCGGATACGGGTTGGATTGGCTGTTCGGCACGCTGCCGGTGATGCTGATCCTGTTCATAATGATCGGCTTCGTGGCCGGCATCAAGGTGATGATGCGCACGGCGGCCGAACTTGGCAGAACCTCCGGCCCCGCGCCGGGCACCGACAAGAGGGATTGATCGTGGCGACAGAAGCGCAAGGCGAGGCAACCGACCTGTCTTTCCACCCGATGGACCAGTTCATCGTGCGCCCGCTGTTCAGCGACGGCCCGGTCCACTGGTACACGCCGACCAATGTGACCCTGTGGCTGTTCCTGATCGTTCTGGCCACGCTGGGCCTGCTGGTGCTGGGCACCCGGGGCCGCGCCATCGTGCCGACCCGCGGCCAGTCCATCGCCGAAATGGCCTATGGCCTGGTCCACAAGATGGTATCCGACATCGCGGGCAAGGACGGGCTGAAGTATTTCCCCTATGTCATGACGCTGTTCATGTTCATCGTGTTCGCAAACTTCCTGGGCCTGCTGCCCATGGCCTTCACCGTCACGTCGCATATCGCGGTGACGGGCGTCTTGGCGCTGTCGGTGTTCCTGACGGTCACCGCCATCGGCTTTATCAAGAACGGCGCGCATTTCCTGGACCTGTTCTGGGTCCGGTCGGCGCCCCTGGCGATCCGGCCGGTGCTGGCGGTGATCGAGGTCATCAGCTATTTCGTGCGTCCGGTCAGCCACTCCATCCGACTTGCCGGCAACATGATCGCCGGTCACGCGGTCATCAAGGTGTTCGCGGGCTTCGCGGCCATCGCCGCCGTAGCCCCCGTCGCGATCGTCGCGGTGGTCGGCATGTATGCCTTTGAAATCCTGGTGGCCTTCATCCAGGCCTATGTGTTCACCATCCTGACCTGCGTTTACCTCAAGGACGCGCTGCACCCGTCGCACTGACGCGGCAGCCCTAGGGCGGCGCCGATCCGCGCCGCCGTCACACCAATCCACAACTTCCAACCGCAAGGAGCATCATCATGGAAGGCAATATCGGAGATCTGGGCCAGTACATCGGCGTCGGCCTGACCGCCATCGGCATGGGCGGGGCCGCCATCGGGGTGGGCAACGTCGCCGGCAACTTCCTGGCGGGCGCCCTGCGCAATCCGTCGGCCGCCGCCGGCCAGACCGCCACGCTGTTCATCGGCATGGCCTTTGCCGAAGCCCTGGGGATCTTTTCGTTCCTCGTCGCGCTTCTGCTGATGTTCGCGGTCTGATCCCACGCCATTCCTTGCGGCGGGGTGGGGGTTCGCCCCCGCCCCTTCGTGACTTGCAGGGCCTGGGGGTTTGGACATGATCAGCCTGTTGGAAGTGGCCGCCACCGTCGCGGCCGACGAATATACCGAAAGCGTGGCGAGTTCCGTCGCCTATGGCGAGAGCGAGACGGCAACGGGCCTGCCCCAGTTGGATCTCTCGACCTTCGGAAACCAGATCTTCTGGCTGATCATCAGCCTGCTGGTTCTGTACTGGGTGGTTGCCAAGATCGCCCTGCCGCGCATCGGCGCGGTCCTGTCGGACCGCCAGGGCGCCATCACCGGCGACCTGATGGCGGCCGAGGAGTTCAAGCTGAAGGCCAAGGAGGCCGAGGCCGCCTATGACAAGGCCCTGGCCGACGCCCGGGCCGAGGCCGGCAAGATCGTTGCGGCGAACCGTGCCGAGATCCAGAAGGACCTGGATGCGGCCATCGCCCATGCCGATGCCGAAATCGCGGCGCGCGCCTCGGAATCGGAGGGGCGTATCCGCCAAATTCGCGATTCTGCCGACAGCGATGCGCGCGACGTCGCCCGCGACGTGGCGGCCGAACTGGTGCGTGCCTTTGGCGGCACCACCGATCAGGCCGCCATCGACCAGGCGGTTGACCGCCGCATGAAAGGGGTTCTGCAATGAGGATGATTGCCGCGATTGCCGCCCTGGCCGTCGGCGCTGGTCCCGCGCTGGCCGCGACGGGGTCCTTTGTGTCGCTGCGGAACACCGATTTCATCGTCCTGATCGCCTTTCTGGTGTTCGTCGGGGTGCTGCTGTACTTCAAGGTGCCCGCGATCGTGGGCAACCTGCTGGACAAGCGGGCCGAGGGCATCCGCCGCGACCTGGACGAGGCCAAGCGCCTGCGCGAAGAAGCGCAGGAGATCTATGCCAGCTATGAACGCCGTCAGCGCGAGGTGGCGACCCAGGCCGACCAGATCGTCGCCAATGCCAAGCGCGAGGCCCAGGCGCAGGCCGCCAAGGCCCAGGCCGACCTGAAAACCTCGATCGAACGTCGCCTGAAGGCGGCCGAGGACCAGATCGCCAGTGCCGAAGCCGATGCGGTGCGCGCCGTGCGCGACCGGGCGGTGCAAGCGGCGGTCGCCGTCGCCTCGGAAATGTTGATGGCGCAGGTCGGATCGGGCCAGCGTTCGGCGGGCATCGACGACGCTATCGACGATGTGGCCAGACGCCTGAACTGACGGGCGCAAGCCGGATTTCCAGGGACGATATTTCCAGGAACAATGCAAAACCCCCGCCGCGTCAAAGCGGCGGGGGTTTCGTGTTGGCGGACCCGAGGTTCGGCCGGCGTCAGTTGGTCGGACGGATCAGGATCTCGACCCGGCGGTTCTGGGCGCGGCCGGCGGCCGTGTCGTTCGAGGCGACCGGCTGGCTGAAGCCCGCGCCCCGCGCCACCAGGCGCGATGACGACACCCCTGCCGCCGACAGGATGCCCGCGACCGACTGGGCGCGGCGCTGGGACAGGTCGGCGTTCAGCGCGGCGCTGCCGGTGTTGTCGGTATGGCCCACCACCTCGACCAGGCTGTTGGGATACTGGTTCAGGTTCTGCGCCACGGCATACAGATCGTTCTGCGCGGCGCCGGATACGGCCGCCGATCCGGTGGCGAACAGGATCCCCTCGGGCATGACGACCTGGAGATAGGAGCCGCGGTTGATCACCTGGATGTTCGGGTTGGACAGCGACTGCTGCAACGCCTGCGCCTGGCGGTCGAGGACGTTGCCCGCAACGGCCCCCGCCGCAGCCCCCAGGATCGCACCCCGCGCCGCATCGCGGCCTTCGTTGTTGCTGTCGCTGTCGCGGGTGGCGCCCAGAACGGCGCCGACCGCAGCCCCGGCAAGCGCGCCCTGCTGGGTGCGGCTCATCCCGGCCGTGCCGGTGCCGTCGGTGGGCGCGCAGGCGCCAAGGGCGACCAGGCCCGATGCGGCCAAAAGGGTGATGACACGGAGGTTCATGGAATTTTCCTTTCCTCGACTGCGGTATTCCCGGCTACCGCTCAACGTCCCGATGCTGGCGCAGTTCCGGGGGAAAGAAAAGTCACGGCTGCGTGGAAGCCGCTGGATTGGCGTAAAAATCCCCCTGCGCCCGGCCGGGCTTGCAATGCCGGGCGGGGCCGGTCAAAAGCGGGGCGCCATGGTCCGGACCCGCCGCGTGAATCAGCCCTTGCCCTTTGCCCAGCAGGTCGCGATCTTCTCGCGTCTGGCCGCGGCGAATCCGGTGCCCGTGACCGAACTGGAATTCACCACTCCCTTTACCCTGGTCGTTGCGGTCGCCCTGTCCGCGCAGGCGACGGACGTGGGCGTGAACAAGGCCACCAGGGGGTTGTTCGCGGTGGCCGACACGCCGCAGAAGATGCTGGCGCTGGGGCTGGACGGCGTGACCGAGCATATCCGGACCATCGGCCTGTTCCGCCAGAAGGCCAGAAATGTCATCGCCCTGTCGCGCATCCTGGACGAGGAATTCGGCGGCGAGGTTCCCGACAGCCGAGCCGCGCTGATGCGCCTGCCGGGGGTGGGTCGCAAGACCGCGAACGTGGTGCTGAACAGCGCCTTCGGCCATCCCGCGCAGGCCGTCGATACGCATATCTTTCGCGTCGGCAACCGCACCCGCATCGCCCCCGGCCGCGACGTGGACGAGGTGGAGCGCGCCATCGAGGACAATGTGCCGGTCCGGTTTCAGGACCATGCCCACCACTGGCTGATCCTGCATGGCCGATACATCTGCCAGGCCCGCCGGCCGCGCTGCGCGGTGTGCCCTGTCCACGACCTGTGCCCCTTCGAGGAGAAGACCCCATGACCACCCCCTATGTGATCGGCATCGGCAATGCGGTGATGGATGTGATCTCTCCCACCGATGATGCACGGCTGGCGGCCCTGGGCGTGCGGAAGGGCATCATGCAGTTGATCGAGCGCGAGCGGTCGGAATACCTGATGGCCGCGCAGGCCGATGACCATGGGCCGGGCCGTGCGCAATCGCGCCTGGTGCCGGGCGGGTCGGTCGCCAACACCCTGGCGGGCATCGGGATGCTGGGGCTGCGCACGGCCTTTATTGGGCGGGTGGCCGATGACGCCCTGGGCCTGTCCTATGCCGAACAGACCGAGGCGGCGGGCACGGTGTTCGTCAACCCGCCGGTCGGCGGGGATCAGTTGCCGACCTCGCGCAGCATCATCTTTGTGACGCCGGACGGCGAGCGGTCGATGAACACCTATCTGGGGATTTCCGCCGAACTCGGGCCGGAGGACGTGAATCCGTCGGTCTTTCAAGGGGCTGGGTGGCTTTTCCTGGAAGGTTATCTGTTCGACAAGCCGAAGGGAAAAGAAGCGTTCCTGAAGGCCGCGCGGTCCTGCCATCAGGCGGGCGGGCAGGCGGGGATCGCCCTGTCGGACCCGTTCTGCGTGGACCGTCATCGCGAGGATTTCCGCCGTCTGGTCGCCGGACCGATGGATTACGTGATCGGCAATGTCCACGAATGGGAATCGCTCTATCAGGTCACGGATCTGGAGAAGGCGCTGCGGCTGGCATCCGCCGATTGCGGAACGGTGATCTGCACGCGGTCCGGGAATGACGCGATCCTGATCCGGGATGGGGAACGGGTGACCGCGCCGGTTCACCGGATCGTGCCGGTGGATGCGACCGGGGCGGGGGACCAGTTCGCGGCGGGGCTGATCTATGGCCTGGCCCTGAACCTGCCGCTGGCGGTGGCAGGGCGGATGGGCTGCATCGCGGCGGCCGAGGTGATCGGGCATGTGGGGCCGCGGCCCGAACGGGATCTGCGGGCCGATTTCCGGGCCGAAGGGCTGACCTGAGGCGCGACGCCGCACAAGGCCCCAAGCGGGCCATGCCCCCGGCGTTGCGCCGTTCTGCCGCCGCGTGTATCAGGGCCGGAACGAACGGGCAGCGAAAAGGACATCGTGGATGCGCAGGGTTGTTGTCACCGGGTTGGGGATGGTCACGCCGCTGGCCTGCGGCGTCGAGGCGACGTGGGAACGGCTGCTGGCGGGGCAATCCGGCGCCGGGCCGATCACGCGGTTCGATTCCAAGGACGTGGTGACAAAATACGCCTGCGAAATTCCCCTGGGCGACGGCAGCGACGGCACCTTCAATCCCGACGACTGGATGGAGCCGAAAGACCGGCGCAAGGTCGATGATTTCATCCTGTACGGGATGGCCGCGGCCGAGCAGGCCGTGAAGGATTCCGGCTGGGAGCCGCAGACCGAGGAGGACCGCGAGCGGACGGGCGTGATGATCGGGTCGGGGATCGGCGGGCTGACCTCGATCGCGGAAACGGCGGTGCTGATCAAGGAGCGCGGCCCCAAGCGGGTGTCGCCGTTCTTCATTCCCGGCGCGCTGATCAACCTGGTGTCGGGGCAGGTGTCGATCCGCTTCGGGTTCAAGGGTCCGAACCATGCGGTCGTCACGGCCTGTTCGACCGGCGCGCACGCGATCGGCGATGCGGCGCGGCTGATCGCGCTGGGCGATGCCGACGTGATGGTCGCGGGCGGCGCGGAAAGCCCGATCAGCGAGATCGGCATCGCGGGCTTCAATGCCTGCAAGGCCTTGTCCACCAAACGCGACAACGATCCGCAGGCGGCCTCGCGGCCCTATGACGCGGACCGCGACGGGTTCGTCATGGGCGAGGGCGCGGGCTGCGTGGTGCTGGAGGAATACGAGCACGCCAAGGCGCGCGGGGCGCGGATCTATGCCGAGATCCTGGGCTATGGCCTGTCGGGCGACGCCTATCACATCACCGCGCCCAGCGAGGATGGCGATGGCGGGTTCCGGGCGATGAAAAACGCGCTGCGGTCTGCGGGACTGGAGCCGTCGGCGGTGGATTACATCAACGCACATGGCACCAGCACCATGGCCGACACCATCGAACTGGGCGCGGTGGAACGCCTGCTGGGCGATCATGCGGGTAACGTGGTGATGTCATCCACCAAATCCAGCATCGGCCACCTGCTGGGCGCGGCCGGCGCGGTCGAGGCGATCTTCTGCGTGCTGGCGATCCGCGACCAGATTTGCCCGCCCACGATCAACCTGGACAACCCGGCGGTGGAGCCCAGGCTGGATCTGGCCGCCAATGCCGCCGTCCGGCGGCGGGTCGATGTGGCGCTGTCCAACAGCTTTGGTTTCGGCGGCACGAATGCGTCGCTGGTTCTGGGGGCGGTCCGCGGATGATGTGGCGCAACATCGCCTCGAATTTCCTGACGCTGCTGATCGTGCTGCTGATCGCCGCCGCGGCGGCGGTGGCCTGGGGCAAGCATCAGTTCAGCGGGCCGGGGCCAAGCGCGGTTGCCCAGTGTGTGCAGGTGTCGCGCGGCGCCAGCCTGAACGCCGTCAGCCAGCAACTGGTGGAACAGGGGGCGATCAGCAATGCCTATGTCTTTCGGGCCGGAACCGACTATCTGGACAAGGCGCGGGACCTGAAGTTCGGCAGCTATCTGGTGCCGCCCGCCGCCAGCATGGCGCAGATTGTCGAGGCGATCACGGCGGGCGGGCCTTCGACCTGCGGGACCGAGGTTCTGGTCCGCGTGGGCGTGCGCGAGAACACCGTGCTGCTGCGCGACCTGAATCCCGACACCGGCGCGTTCGAGGAAATGGCGCGCTATGACCCGGCGACCGAAACCGCGCCCGAGGCGATCCTGGCGGCGGTGGACCGCCCCGGTGCCCGGCTGCGCGTCGCCATGGCCGAGGGCGTGACAAGCTGGCAGGTGGTCGAGGCGCTGAAGGCCGCGTCGTTCCTGACGGGCGAGGTCGATGACATCCCTGCCGAAGGCAGCCTGGCGCCCGACACCTATGAGGTCGAGAAGGGCAGCGACCGCAACGCGTTGCTGGCCGAGATGGCGCAGCGGCAGGCGACGATTCTGGCCGAGGAATGGGAGGCGCGCCCCTTTGGCCTGCCCTACGAGTCGCCCGAGGAGGCGCTGATCATGGCGTCCATCGTGGAAAAGGAAACCGGCGTCCCCGAGGAACGCCCGCAGGTCGCCAGCGTCTTTGTCAACCGGCTGGAGCGGGGGATGCGGCTGGAAACGGACCCCACGGTGATCTATGGCATCACGAACGGGCAGGGCATCCTGGATCGCGGGCTGCGGCGATCCGAACTGGCGGCCACGACGCCCTATAACACCTATCGCATCGACGGCCTGCCGCCCACGCCGATCGCCAATCCGGGGCGGGCGGCGATCCAGGCGGCGCTGAACCCGGATACCACGGACTATATCTTTTTCGTGGCGGACGGGACCGGCGGGCACGCGTTCTCGCGCACGCTGGAGGAACACAACGCCGCCGTTGCCCGCTGGCGCGAGATCGAGCGTCAGCAGGGCGGCGATCCGTCCAGTCCCGTGCAGGGCGACGGCTGAACCGCAAGCCGTTCAAAGGGTTTGACAAAGCCCGCCCCCGGTCGCAGGCTTGCGGCAGAGGGCGGGCTTTTGCGATCCGGCCCGGCGACCATTGCAGGAGGATGAGCCATGAAACTGTCGGACATGTTTTCCACGCTGGCCGAAAACGCGCGCACCTATGAGCAGCGCATGGCCGAGTGGCAGGACCAGATGAACGCCCGCAACGAGGAAATGATGGCCGGCGCCCGCAAGTGGCAGGAAACCACCATGCAACGCCAGGACGAGATGAACCGTCAGATCCGCAGCTATTTCGAGGAAGCCGGGGAAAATGTCCGCAACCAGTGGCAGACCATGCAGTCCGCCTGGGAGGATCAGTTCCAGAAGATGCGCGAGAAGGGCGAGGAAATGCGGGCGGCGGCGATGAAATCGGGGCATTTCCCCGAATGGGCCGAAGCCTATGCGGCCCAGATGGTCGGCTTTGCCCAGAAGATGCAGGACGAGGCGGCAAACGCGATCGCGACCGCCACCGAGGCCCACAGCAAGCCCAAGGACAACAACAACAAGACCGGATGATTCCCCCTTCCCATGGGGCGCGGACGGTCGGGAAACAGGGCTGACGCATCCGTCCGACCCTTGGTGTTGCGCGGGTGTTGCGCCATTTAGGGCTTTGTTCTGAAAGGTGAATATACTGCAACCTGTGCGCGCCATGGTTTAGTGATTGACTAACCGAACGCCCTCAGGTAGAACATACCTATGCTGGGAAAGTTGAACGAGCGGCCGGGGGCGACCCCAAGGCCGCTTTTTCGATTTTCGGCTCGTGCGGACAGGACACGAGGCGGGACAGTTTGCATGAACGATATGGAATGGCGCGGGGTCGGTGATCCCGAGGGACCGTTCGTGGCCGGGCACGACCGGGTTCGGGCGGATACAGTGCCGATTGCCAGTGCGGCGGCGGAGATGGACCCAAGCGAGGCCATCGCCGTCGCCGAGGGGTTGTTCTGGTCCTATGTCAAGGATCTGAAGCGTCACGAGGCCGCGTTGGAGGCCAAGCAAAGCGGGGCCGTCGACCCTGCCGAGCTGAAGGAAGCCATGCAAACCGCAAAGGTCGTCCGCGAGGCGGTGGGCCTTTTGATGGCGGAAAGGAACAGGGTTGACAAGCTACGCAAGGATATCGCCGGAGGGGTCGGAGGCGGCAGCCTCGACCTTGACGGGGCAAGAGATGAAATCGGGCGCCGCCTGGCTTGCCTCCGCCGCGCCGGATGAGGTTGACGCATTCCTGGGCGGTCTGTCCGAGAATGCACTGATGGCACTGCCCTGGCTGTTCGAGTTCTGGGCCTTGCCCCACCAGTTGCCCCCCGAGGGCTGCTGGAAGACCTGGGTCATCATGGGCGGACGCGGCGCGGGCAAGACCCGTGCCGGGTCCGAATGGGTGCGGCGGATGGTCGAGGGACCGACCGCCGCCGCACCGGGGAAATGCCATCGTCTGGCGCTGGTGGGGGAAACCTTCGACCAGGTGCGCGAGGTGATGGTGTTCGGTGAATCGGGCATCCTGGCCTGTTCGCCCCCCGACCGGCGCCCGGTCTGGGAGGCCGGTCGGCGGCGGTTGGTCTGGGCCAATGGTGCGACTGCCACCGTCTATTCCGCGCATGAGCCAGAGGCCTTGCGCGGGCCCCAGTTCGACGCGGCCTGGGCCGACGAGCTGGCCAAGTGGAAGAAGTCAGAGGATGTCTGGGACATGCTGCAATTCGCGCTGCGGCTGGGGGATCATCCGCAGCAGGTCGTCACGACGACGCCGCGCAATGTGGGCGTGCTGAAGCGCATCCTGGGCAACGCCTCGACCGTGACGACGCACGCGCCGACCGATGCGAACCGCGCCTATCTGGCGGAAAGTTTCCTGGCCGAGGTGGCATCGCGTTACGGCGGCACGCGGCTGGGGCGGCAGGAACTGGACGGCGTGCTGCTGGACGATGTCGAAGGCGCGTTGTGGACCACAGCGATGCTGGAAGGTGCGCGGATCGAGCGGGCGCCCAAGCTGTCCCGCGTTGTCGTGGCGGTCGATCCTGCCGTGACGGCGGGCAAGGCCAGCGACGAATGCGGGATCGTCGTGGCAGGCGTTGTCACCAATGGTGAGCCGGGCGCCTGGACGGCCTATGTCCTTGAGGACGCCACGATCAAGGGCGGGCCGCTGGACTGGGCGCGTGCCGCCATCGCGGCAATGGATCGCCATGGCGCCGAGCGTCTGGTTGCCGAGGTGAACCAGGGCGGCGATCTGGTCGAGAGCGTGATCAGGCAGGTGGACCCGCTGGTCCCGTTCCGGGCGCTGCGGGCAGGCCGCGGCAAGGGACTGCGGGCCGAGCCTGTTGCGGCGTTGTACGAGCAGGGACGCGTCAAGCACCTGCGGGGCCTGGGCGCGCTGGAGGACCAGATGTGCCAGATGACGGTGCGCGGGTTCGAGGGCCGTGGCAGTCCCGACCGGCTGGATGCGCTGGTCTGGGCGATCCATGAACTGGTGATCGAGCCGGGGGCAAGCTGGCGGCGGCCGCAGATGCGGCGGCTGTAAGAAAGCCGGGGCGCTGCCCCGGACCCCGGGATATTTGGACCAAGATGAAAGGGCTGCCGTTTGGCGGCCCTTTTTCGTTGGCATGGAGGCGAGCTATGGCGTTTCGGTTGTTTTCGCGGGAGGAGAAGCAGGCTTCCCCGCCAGAAAGAAAGGCCAGTGCGACGGGCCGTGTTGTGGCGCTGGCCAGCGGCGCGGGCCGCGCGGTCTGGTCGTCGCGCGATACCGCCAGCCTGACGCGGGGCGGTTTCGTGGGCAACCCGGTCGGTTTTCGCTGCGTCAAGCTGATTGCCGAGGCGGGGGCCGCGGTGCCCCTGATCTGCGAGGATCGCGACCGGCGTTATGACATTCATCCGGTGCTGGATCTGCTGCGGCGGCCCAATCCGGGGCAGGGGCGGGCCGAACTGTTCGAGGCGCTGTTCGGCCAGATGCTGCTGTCGGGCAACGGTTATGTCGAGGCCGCGGGACTGGGCGCGCAGGGTCTGCCCGAGGAACTGCACATCCTGCGTTCCGACCGGATGAGCATCGTGCCGGGCGCGGATGGATGGCCCATCGCCTATGATTATTCGGTGGGCGGGCGCAAGCACCGGTTCGATATGACCGGCAGTCCCGACCCGATCTGCCACGTCAAATCCTTTCATCCGCAGGACGACCATTACGGCCTGTCCCCCATGCAGGCGGCAGCGGTGGCGCTGGACGTGCACAACAGCGCAAGCGCCTGGTCCAAGGCCCTGCTGGACAATGCGGCCCGGCCCAGCGGCGCCATCGTCTATAAGGGCGTGGACGGGCAGGGGGTTCTGTCGCCCGAGCAGTACGACCGGCTGGTGGGCGAGATCGAGATGAACCACCAGGGCGCGCGCAACGCGGGGCGCCCGATGCTGCTGGAAGGCGGGCTGGATTGGAAACCAATGGGGTTTTCGCCCAGCGACATGGAATTTCATGAAACGAAGCTGTCGGCGGCACGCGAAGTCGCACTGGCCTTCGGCGTGCCGCCGATGCTGCTGGGCATTCCCGGTGACGCGACTTATGCCAATTATGCCGAGGCGCACCGGGCGTTCTATCGCCTGACCGTGCTGCCGCTGGCCACGCGGGTGGCGGCGTCAGTCGCCTGGTGGCTGTCCGAGCATCTGGGTGCCGAATTCGAGCTGCGCCCCGACCCCGACCGCATTCCGGCCTTGGCCGAGGAGCGAGACCAGCAATGGGCGCGGATCGGCGCGGCGACATTCCTGACGGATGCGGAAAAGCGGGCGCTGCTGGGCCTGCCGCCGCTGGCCGAGGCGTGATCCCATGGAGGGGTCGCGTTTTGTGAAGGACAGCTTCGGTTGGCACGACCAGCGATTCGAGGCTCAGGAACGGATCATGGCGCTGCAATTCGGCACCGTGGAAAAGCGGCTGGAGCGGATCGAGGCCCTGATCGAAGGGCTGGAGAGGCGCCTGTGGATGACCGTCTATGGCGTCGTGGCCGTGATCCTGACGCAGGCAGTGCAGGGCATTCTTGAATTCGCGCCCAAAGGAGGCTGAGGCATGGTTCCGGGACTTGAGGTGAAATTCGCAGGCGGGGCGCCGGTCCTGACGGATGGACAGATGATCGAGGGCTATGCCAGCCTGTTCGGCCTTACCGATCAGGGAGGGGATGCCGTGGCGCCAGGGGCGTTTGGCGCATCGCTGGCAAGGCTGGCGGCCAAGGGCGACAAGGTGCGGATGCTGTGGCAGCATGATCCGCAAAAGCCCATCGGCGTCTGGGACGAGATCAGCGAGGACGAGAAGGGCCTGTGGGTCAAGGGACGGCTTCTGCCAGAGGTCGCCCTGGCGCGGGAGGCTGCCGCGCTCATCCAGGCGGGCGCGATCGACGGCTTGTCGATCGGCTATCGCACGATCCGCGCCGAGCGCGACCAAAAGGGCCGCCGCGTGCTGGCCGAGGTCGAGTTGTGGGAAGTGTCGCTGGTCACGTTCCCGATGCTGCCCGAGGCCAAGGTGGGTCGCAAGGATTCGGACGATCTGCGCGAATTTGCGGCATTGTTTTCTGCCGCGACCGAGGCGCTGCGGGTTTGATGGTTTCGGGGGGATGAAGCCCCCCCGGTCTGTGGGTTTTGGATCGCCATGGTGGTCCGAAAACAAGGGGCGGGTCGGCCCCGATCATCGCGATGAGGAGAAGATCATGACCGAGGTGAAAGCCGCGGAGGGTGGCGGCACGGCCGTCGACCTGAAGGAAGCCATGCGGGGGTTCGTCGGCGAGCTCAAAGGTTTCCGCAATGACATCCAGACGAAACTTGCTGCACAGGAAGAACGCATGACCATGCTTGAACGCAAGACCATCCGCGGCCGCGCGCCCTTGTCCACCGTGGCCGAGGTCGAGGCGCCGCATCAGAAAGCCTTCAGCGCCTATCTGCGCAGCGGCGACGATGACGGCCTGCGCGGCTTGGTCATCGAGGAAAAAGGGCTGACGGTCGCTGGCGACGGCGGTTTCCTGGCAGCGCCGCAGGTTGCGGAAACGGTCCAGAACGTGCTGCGGTCCGGTGCTTCGCTGCGCAAGCTGGCCAATGTCGTGACCATCGAGTCCGCCACCTATGAGGTGCTGGTCGAGAAGAACGAGATGGGTGCGGGCTGGGCGGACGAGGATTCCGCCGCCGACACGGCACCAGGCAATGTCGAGCGTATCTCGATCCCGCTGCATGAACTGTCGGCCATGCCCAAGGCTAGCCAGCGTCTGCTGGACGACGCGGCCTTTGATGTCGAAGCCTGGCTGGCCGAGCGCATCGCCGACAAGTTTGCCCGGTCCGAGTCGGCCGCATTCGTCGTGGGTGATGGCCAGTCCAAGCCGCGAGGCATTCTTTCCTATCCGACTGCGTCGAATTCGACAGCCGGGGCCAATACCATCGGGGTGATCGAAACGGCTTCGCTTGGCGGCTTTGATGCAGCGGCTCCTGCCGATGCATTGATCGATCTGATCTATGCGCTGGGCGCCGAATATCGGGTCAACGCCAGCTTTGTCATGAATTCGAAGACAGCGGCTGCGATCCGCAAGATGAAGGATGCCGATGGCCGGTTCCTGTGGACCGATGCGCTGGCTGCCGGGCAGACTCCGCAACTGCTGGGCTATCCGGTCATGATCAGCGAAGACATGCCCGACATCGGTCCCGATTCCCTGGCCGTCGCATTTGGCGATTTCCGCGCCGCCTATACCATCGTCGAGCGCCCCGACCTGCGCGTCCTGCGGGATCCCTTCAGCGCCAAGCCGCATGTCTTGTTCTATGCCACCAAGCGCGTGGGCGGCGGGGTGACCGATTTCCGTGCTGTCAAGCTGTTGAAGTTCGCCTGACCCCAAACGACGGGTTCGGGTGAAGGGAAAGACCGCGCGCGGGTGGCCGGCCATCCCGGCTTTGCAACTGTCCGCGCGTGCTGATGGCTGGCGCGCGGGCGCGGTCTTTCCCGTCCTGACACAAGGTCAAGGCCCCGGCCGGGGGCCTTGTTTCGGTGAATGACAGGCGGACAGCAAGACGGGAGGTTCGCGAAATGTTGCTGATCGAGGAAACGGCGCCGGCAGCCGAGGCGCTGCCTGTTGCGGCGCTGCGCGAGCATTTGCGGCTTGGAACGGGGTTCGAGATCGCCCAAGACAACGCCGAGGACGTCGCGTTGGCCGGTTTTTTGCGGGCCGCCATCGCCACGATCGAAGCCCGTACCGGCAAGGTATTGCTGACGCGCCGCTTTCGGATGCAATTGGACGACTGGCGCGACAGGCTGGGCCAGACCTTGCCCCTGGCGCCGGTGATTGCCGTCGAGAAGATCGAGATCGACGATGGAATGGGCACCGTGACAGAAGTGCCGCCGGACAACTGGCGGCTGCTGCCGCATGGACAGAGGCCCATGATCCTGCCCGCTGGCGTGATCCTGCCGCATGTACCCCGCCGGGGTTTGGTCAATGTGACCTTTACTGCAGGATTCGGCGATCGCTGGGATCAGGTGCCTGCTGATCTGGGACAGGCGGTCCTCATATTGGCTGCCCGCTACTATGAAGATCGCGGCATGGACGGAAACAGGGGTGCAATGCCGTTTGGCGTCAGCACACTGATCGAGCGATGGCGTCAGGTGCGCACGCTGGCTGGACGCGGCAGCCGCGAGGCAAGCCGATGAATACACCCCGGCTGAATGTTCAACTGGATCTGGAAACTCCCGTTCGCCAGTCCGACGAGATGGGCGGCTATCGCATCGTCTGGCAGAGGATAGGATCGTTGTGGGTCGAGATGAAAGCGACCACCGGAACGGAACGCGGAGCCGAGGTCGGACCGGAGAGTGTGGTGTTCTGGCGCATCACAACGCGCGGCGCACGATACGGCGATCCACGGCGTCCTGCTGCCGGCCAGAGGCTGCGGATGGGACCACGCCGGTTTGTCATCGAAGCTGTGGCCGAACGTGATCCGACCGGTCTGTGGCTGACCTGCTTTGCCCGAGAAGAGGAACAAACATGAGCTTTGCCGCAAGCGTCGCCCTGCAAGGGGCGGTCTATCAGCAGTTGCGTACCGATCCCGCCCTGCAAGACCTTGTGGGAGATGCGATCTTTGATGCGATGCCGGTAGAAACGCCGAATGGAGTTTTTGTTTCGCTTGGTCCCGAAGAGGTTAGGAATGCGGGTGACGTGACGGCGGCAGGATCGAGACATGATTTCATCGTGTCGGTTCTGTCTGGCGCGGATCAGGGGGTAGGTTTTGCAGCCGTCAAGGCTGCGGCTGCCGCTGTTGCCGATGCACTGGATCAGGCGCAATTGGCGCTAAGCCGAGGGCGACTTACCGCTTTGTGGTTCCTGCGCGCCCGCGCGCGGCGGGTTGAAAACGGGGCTGCGCGTCGGGTCGATCTGACCTTTCGCGCACGGATTGATCTGGCTGAGGAGTAGGGCCAATGGCGGTACAGAATGGACGCGATCTGCTGATCAAGATGGACATGACCGGGAGCGGAGCGTTCGAGACGGTTGCAGGGCTTCGCGCCTCGCGATTGTCGTTCAATGCTGAAACCATCGATGTGACCAGCCTGGAAAGCCAAGGTGGTTGGCGCGAGCTGCTGGGTGGCGCGGGGGTGCGCAGCGCCTCGATTTCCGGGTCGGGGGTTTTTCGCGACGCTAGTACCGATGGCCGTGCACGGCAGATTTTCTTTGACGGAGAAGTGCCTCGGTTCCAGGTCGTTATCCCGGATTTTGGCACGGTCGAAGGACCATTCCAGATCACCGCGCTGGAATATGCCGGGAGCTACGATGGCGAGGCGACCTATGAGGTGACGTTAGCCTCGGCTGGGGCCCTGAGTTTTGTGGCCATGTGATGGCAAACCCGATGCGCGGAGAGGTCGAAGTAGTATTGGACGGCACCCTCCACGTCGCCCGTTTGACGCTGGGCGCCCTGGCAGAGTTAGAGCATGACCTGGGTGCCGACAGCCTGATGGCCATTGCAGAACGGTTCGAACAGGGCCGGTTCAGCAGCCGCGATGTGCTGGCTGTGCTTGTCGCAGGCCTGCGGGGCGGGGGCTGGAGCGGCTCGGCCGCGGAACTTCTGACAGTGGACATCGGCGGCGGGCCGGTGGCGGCGGGCCGTGCCGCTGCCGAACTTTTGGCACGGGCATTTCGGATCCCGGCATGACTGGCGGTCTGGACTGGCCGGGGTTGATGCGGGCCGGGATGCGGGGGCTTGGTTTGCGCCCGGATCAGTTCTGGGCGCTGACGCCCGCGGAATTGGCGCTGATGCTGGGTGTCGAGGCGGGGCCGCCTGCCATGACGCGCAACCGGCTGGCGGAACTGGCGGCGCGCTATCCCGACCGGCCGACGGAAACATCTGGATAAGAGGCGAGGGCGATGGCCAACAAGAACGGGTTCGGCTCTGCGCTGGACGACTTGGACGAGGGACTCGGCAATACCGGGCGCATGACGGCTGCCTTTGAGGCCGAACTGGAGCGGCTGCGCCAATCGGTAACCGTGACGGCGCGCGAGGTCGGATCGCTGAGTTCGGGTATCGAGGGCGGCTTGCGACGGGCCTTTGACGGGCTGGTTTTTGACGGCGAAAAGCTGTCCGAGGCGCTGAAGGGCATAGGTCGTTCGATTGCGGACACCGTGTTTTCGATGGCAATGAAGCCCGTGGAAAATGCCCTGGCCGGATCGTTGGCCCAAGGGATCGGCGGCATGCTGTCAGGAGCAATGCCATTTGCCAATGGCGGGGCTTTTGTCCAAGGGCGTGTGATGCCCTTTGCCAAGGGCGGTGTCGTCAGCCAGCCGACGCACTTTCCCATGCGCGGGGCGACCGGCCTGATGGGCGAGGCAGGTCCCGAAGCCATCATGCCACTGCGCCGGGGGGCGGACGGAAGGCTGGGGGTTGCGTCGGCCGGGGGTGGTTCGCGGCCGGTGAACGTCACGGTGAACGTCTCTACGCCCGATGTTGCGGGCTTTCAGCGCAGCCAGGCCCAGATCGCGGCGCAACTTGGTCGTGTCATGGCCCGTGGCGAACGTAACGGCTGAACACAGGATCGGCTCATGGCTTTTCACGATGTAAGATTTCCGGCCAATCTGTCCTTCGGATCGCTGGGCGGGCCAGAGCGGCGGACCGAGATCGTTGCGCTGGCCAGCGGGTTCGAGGAGCGCAATACCCCCTGGGCCCATGCCCGGCGGCGTTATGACGCCGGAATGGGGCTGCGGTCGCTGGACGATCTGGCGGCCCTGATCGCCTTTTTCGAAGCCCGTGCGGGTCAGTTGCACGGGTTTCGCTGGAAGGATTGGTCCGATTACAAGAGTTGTTTGCCATCGCGCGCGCCGGCCTTTGACGATCAGGTCATCGCCCGGGGGGACGGCGTGCAGAAGGTCTTTGCGTTGACCAAAATCTATTCCTCGGGTCCGGGCAGCTATGTCCGGCCGATCACGAAGCCTGTGCGCGACAGCGTCCGGGCCGGGGTCGGCGGAAGCGAAGTGTTTGCCGGTAGGCATTATTCGGTAGATCACGCAACAGGAGTTGTCAGTTTTGCCGATGCCCCCGAGGCTGGAGCGGAGATAACGGCAGGTTATGAGTTTGACGTACCCGTGCGCTTCGACACCGACCGCATCGCTGTTTCCGTTGCCTCTTTTCAGGCAGGCGAGATCCCCGACATTCCCGTTATCGAGGTGCGGGTATGACTGCGACGACGATTGCGCGGGCCTGGATGGTGCGCCGCGCCGATGGGATGGTGCTGGGCTTTACTGATCATGACGCCAGCCTGACCTTTGAGGGTATCCGATTTCTTCCGGACCATGGCATGTCGGCCCGCGCGCTGGTTCAGGCAACCGGTCTTTCGGTTGACAACTCTGAAGCCGAAGGTGCGCTATCGGATGATGCAATCACCGAAAAGGATGTCCTTGCGGGTCGGTGGGACGGTGCCGAGGTCCGTATGTGGGAGGTAGATTGGACCCGTGTCGCATCACGCCGCCTGATCTTTGCCGGCAGCCTGGGAGAGATTGCTCGTTCCCGTGGCGCCTTCCGGGCCGAACTAAGGGGGCTTTCCGAGCCTCTCAATGCAGCCCGCGGTCTGGTGTTTCATCCGCGCTGTTCAGCACGGCTGGGTGACAGCAATTGCAAGCGTATCCTGACTGGCGCGACGTTCATGACCGAGGCAAGCATTGCAAAAGTCAGCGATGGCAGCGTTTTGGGTTTTACGGCTTTTCCCGCCTACGGCCCCGGCTGGTTCGAGCGGGGCAATATTCTGGTTCTGAGTGGTAAGGCCGAGGGGCTTCATGCCTCAATCAAGGACGACGTTGCCAGCCCGGGTGGACGCCGCGAGATCGCACTGTGGCAGGCTTTGGGCATCTTGCCCGACATCGGCGATCGGGTGCGCATCGTGGCGGGCTGCGACAAGCGTGCGGAAACGTGTCGCAAAAAGTTTGATAATTTCCTGAATTTCCGCGGGTTTCCTCACATACCTTCCGAAGACTGGATCATGGCGCCGCAGACGGGGGGACGACGTGGTTGATGTTGTGCATCTGGCGCAGGCCTGGATCGGAACACCTTATCATCACCAGGCCAGCGTGAAGGGAGTCGCTTGCGATTGTCTTGGGCTGGTGCGGGGCATCTGGCGCGAACGCTATGGGTCCGAGCCCGAGGTTTTGCCCCCTTATACGCCCGATTGGGGCGAGGGAGGCGGCCACGAGGTTCTGTTTTCGGCCGCGCTGCGCCATCTGGTGCCGGTCGCACAGGTGGAACCGACGCGTCCAGGGGATGTATTGCTGTTCAGGATGCGGGCGGGCGCCATTGCCAAGCATCTGGGCGTCATGTCCGCCGTCGGCGAGGCCCCGCGCTTCATTCACGCCTACAACGCCCATGGCGTCATCGACAGCCCCCTGACGATGCCTTGGCAGAACCGGATCGTGGCCCGGTTCCGCTTTCCCTGAATTCAAGACCTTTAGGAGACCGTGATGGCAACCATCGTCCTGTCCGCTGTCGGGGCGTCGCTTGGCGGAAGCTTTGGCGGCGCGGTTCTGGGCCTGTCTGGCGCGGTGATTGGCCGCGCCGTCGGCGCGACGGTGGGCCGGGCGATCGACCAGAAACTGCTGGGCAACGGGTCGCGGGCGGTCGAGACGGGGCGCATCGACCGGCTGCGTCTCCAGACCGGAGGCGAGGGCATGCCCATTCCGCGCATCTGGGGACAGATGCGGGTGCCGGGTCATGTCATCTGGGCCTCGCCCCTCGAGGAAATTGCGCGCTCCGAAGACGCAGGGGGCGGTAAGGGATCGCCCAGATCCACGGTTATGCAGATCAGCTATCGTCTGTCGGCTGCGCTGGCCTTGTGCGAGGGGCGCATCCTGGGGGTGGGCCGAGTCTGGGCCGATGGCGAGGAAATCTCGGCCGACGATCTGAACATGCGGGTCTATAAAGGCGATGAAAATCAATACCCCGATCCGGCCATTGCCGCGCACGAGGGCCAGATGGCACCGGCCTATCGCGGCCTGGCCTATGTGGTGCTGGAGGATCTGAATCTTGAACCCTGGGGCAACCGGATGCCCCAGCTAAGCTTCGAGGTGACGGCGCCCGCGCAGGACGGCAGCGGTCTTTGCCGCGACATTCGGGCGGTTGCGCTGATACCGGGCACGGGCGAGTATTCGCTGGCGACGACGCCGGTCAATCAGGATCTGGGGCTGGGCGAGTTGCGTTCCACGAACGTCAACACGCCGATGGGCGGCACGGATGTCACTGCCTCCCTGAATATTCTGGGGCGGGAACTGCCCAATGTCGGGTCGGTTTCCGTTGTCGTGTCGTGGTTCGGAAGCGACTTGCGCATCAACCATTGCGCCCTGCGTCCCAAGGTCGAGCAGCGCGAGGTGGACGGGGCCGAAATGCCCTGGTCGGTGACCGGCATCCAGCGCGCGGATGCCGCCCAGGTCGCGCGCGTGGATGGCCGCCCGATCTATGGCGGCACGCCGTCGGATCGGTCGGTGATCGAGGGACTCAAGGCAATCGCCCAGTCGGGGCGCAAGGCTGTTTTCTATCCGTTCATCCTGATGGAGCAGTTGTCGGGAAATCGTCTGCCCGACCCCTATGGCGCGACCGAACAGCCGGTCATGCCGTGGCGGGGCCGCATCATCACATCGGTTGCGCCGGGCGGCGGCGGTTCGCCCGACGGGACTGTTGCCGCAACAGAGGAGGTTGCGGCCTTTTTCGGCGCCGCTGCCGTAACGGATTTTGTCCGCGATGGCGACGACGTGCGCTATACCGGGCCAGAGGAATGGTCCTATCGCCGGTTCATCCTGCACTATGCGCATCTTTGTGCCGTCGCAGGGGGGATCGATTCCTTTCTGATTGGGTCAGAGATGGTCTGCATGACGCAGATCCGTGGTGCCGGAAACAGCTATCCCGCAGTCCAGCAATTATGCCGTCTGGCAGCCGATGTGCGGCAAATCCTGGGTCCATCGGTCAAGATCGGATATGCTGCCGACTGGTCGGAATATTTCGGTCATCATCCGGGCAAGGGCGAGCTTTTCTTTCATCTCGATCCGCTGTGGGCCCATCCCGACATCGATTTTGTCGGCATCGACAACTATATGCCGCTATCGGACTGGCGCGATTCCGAGGATCATCTGGACGCCCACTGGGGGCGCATCGGCAATCCAGACTATTTACAGGCCAATGTTTGCGGCGGAGAGGGATTCGACTGGTATTACGCCAGCGAGGCCGATCGGGATGCGCAGGTTCGGACGCCGATCACCGACGGTACCTATGACGAGGCCTGGGTTTGGAAATACAAGGATTTGAAAAGCTGGTGGAAAAACCAGCATTTCGACCGGCCCAACGGAGTCCGGAGCAGCAAGGAGACGGCTTGGCTGCCGGGATCCAAGCCAATCTGGTTCACTGAATACGGCTGCGCTGCACTGGACAAGGCGACGAACCAGCCAAACAAGTTTCTGGATGCGATGAGTTCGGAAAGCACGCTGCCGCATTATTCAAATGGTCAGCGCGACGATGCCATCCAGGCCGCTTACATTTCGGCAGTTAACGCATATTGGTCACAGGCCGCCCACAATCCTGCGATGGCCGACGGTCGGCGCATGGTCGATCTGGGCCGGGCGCATGTCTGGTGCTGGGATGCACGACCGTTCCCTGCATTCCCCGGAAGAACCGATCTGTGGTCGGATGGTCCCGCCTGGCAGCGTGGGCACTGGCTGAACGGTCGGGCGGGGGCCGTTATGCTGGCATCGGTCATTGCCGATATCTGCCGCGAGGCGGGTGTCAGGGATGCCGATGTCAGCGCAGTGACCGGCCTGGTTCGTGGTTATCAGGTTCATGGCGGCGAAACTGCACGCGCTGCCTTGCAGCCCTTGCTTCTGGCCCATGGACTGGATGTTGTAGAACGTGAAGGGCAACTGCGCTTTGTTCATCGCGATGGCCGGATTGCGCGCGACCTTGGTCCCGATGATCTGGCGATCGGAGAAGATATTTCGGGTTTCGAAACGATTCGCCAGCCGCAGGCCGAACTTTCCCAGCGGGTCCGGCTGACGCATATAGAGTCGGGCGCCGACTATGGTGTGGCGACGGTCGAGGTCAGCTTATCCGATACAGGCGGCGATACGGTCAGCAACAGCGAATTTTCGATGTCCCTTACCCGTGCCGAGGGCCGAGCCATCGCCGAGCGCTGGCTGTCAGAGGCACGTGTTTCCGCAGATTCCACACGGTTTTCCTTGCCGCCTTCTGCCGCGGATCTTGGCCCAGGGGACGTGATCCGCATGAACATCGGAAACGCAGAACCCAAGAGATGGCGTATCGACCGGGTCGAGCGCGCAGGTGCCATCACCGTGGACGCTGTGCGGATCGAGCCAAGAGTTTATCGACCTGCCATGTCGAACCCAGATGATGGTATCACCAATCGCTATACGCCTTTGCTGCCGGTCTGGTCGGTCTTTCTGGATCTGCCGCTGCTGAAAGGGGATGAGCAGCCTCATGCACCCTATCTTGCGTCAACGGCCAAGCCGTGGCCGGGTTCGGTCGCGGCCTATGCGTCGATCGAAGCCGAAGGCGGGTTTGATCTGAATACCGTTCTGACACGTCGAGCATTCATCGGGCGGACCGAATCCCCGCTGCGTCGCGCGCGCCCTGCCGTTCTGGACCGTGGGGCACCGCTGCGGCTTCGGATCAAGGATGCAACCTTGCGCTCGGTTGGACAAAAGGCTTTGCTGGCTGGCGCGAACGTCATGGCTGTTGGCGACGGGTCGATGGAGAACTGGGAAGTGATCCAGTTTTCAAAAGCGGTTCCCGTCGAAAGGGACCTGTGGGAGATCAGCGACAGGCTGCGCGGTCAGGCCGGCACGGATGCAATCATGCCGGATGTCTGGCCAGAGGGCAGCATTGTCGTGATAATGGATGGTGCGCCCCGGCAGGTCAGCCTTCCGCCGTCCGCCCGTGGCCAGGAACGGTTCTGGCGGATCGGGCCGGCGAAGCGGGCCTTCGACGATCCAAGTTACCGTACACAAATCACGCAGGCGCGCGGGGTGGGGCTTCGCCCCTATGCCCCTTGCCATCTGCGCGTCGAAAACCGGACGGCGACATGGATTCGCCGCAGCCGGATCGACGGCGACGGCTGGGACGGCCTGGACATACCGTTGGGAGAGGTTCGGGAAAGCTATCGACTTCGGATCATACAAAGCGGGGCGATTCTGCACGCGGCGGATATCGAATCCCCCCGATATGTCATTCCGGACGATATCTGGAATGCCGCCAGGCAGGCCGGAGCCTTTACGCTGGCCGTATGCCAGCTTTCCGACCAGTTCGGCCCCGGGCCCTTTGCCAAGAGGACAATTCATGTC
This sequence comes from Paracoccus subflavus, assembly GCF_004310345.1. GTDB lineage: Bacteria > Pseudomonadota > Alphaproteobacteria > Rhodobacterales > Rhodobacteraceae > Paracoccus > Paracoccus subflavus. Next base: position 142,504 of record NZ_SISK01000001.1, read on the forward strand.
GACTGAAACCGCACGTCTGCAACTGCCGCTTCTCCAGTCAGCGCAGGCCCAGAAGCATGTGACCGTCAACGAGGCGCTGATGCGCCTGGACGGGATGGCGAACATCGTTCTGGAAAGCACTTCCACGCTGAACCCTCCAGAAGCCGTGATCGAGGGTCAATGCTGGGGTGTTCCTTTGGACGCATCGGGCGCCTGGGCTAGACGATCCGGAAAGATTGCCATCGGGGCCAACGGAGGCTGGATCTTTGTTGACCCCACGCGCGGGTTGCGGGCCTTCGTTGCCGATACCGGTTTGCAGGCCATCCATACCGGCCAAGGCTGGTTTCATGGCGGTTCCACCCTGGGCGCCACCGGCGCGGGGCTGGCGCACGGGATGGCCGATGACGAGGTGACGGTGGGAACGGGCACGGTCTTTGACACAAGGATCGCGATCCCCGCCAATGCCATGGTTATCGGGGCCGTGGCCCGTGTGACCCAGACGCTGACCGGCAGCCTGCAAAGCTGGCGGCTGGGCAGCCCCGGATCGGACAATCGCTTCGGGCAGGGTTTGGGCAAGGCCGCCGGGTCTTGGGCAAGAGGAATGCTGGGAACACCAATGACCTATTATTCGGATTCAACCCTGATCATGACGGCTGAAGGGGGCATGTTTGACGGCGGCAATGTCAAGCTGGCCGTGCATTGGATGGAGCTTCGCCTGCCCGACTGACAGGCCTTCTTTCATTGGCCGGAACTTCGCGTTACAACGAGCCATGACTCACGCGGAGCCCGCCATGACTATTCAAGGCAGCAAGAAAGCCCTGGGACTGGATCGCGATGCGATCTGGTCGCAATTGCGCGACGAGGCACGGGCAGCCGTTCGCGACGAACCCCTGCTGGGGGCCTTGATCCATGCCGGGCTTCTGCATCATTCCGATCTGGAATCGGCGCTGGCTTATCGGTTTTCCTTGAAACTGGCCAGCGGCGAGATGAGCGAGCAGATCCTGCGCGAGATCGCGGATCAGGCCTATCGCACTTCGCCCGCGCTTGGGGATGCCGCGCGTGCCGATCTTCTGGCTGTCTATGACCGCGATCCGGCAACGCATCGTCTGTTGCAGCCTGTCTTGTTCTTCAAGGGCTTTCAGGCGTTGCAGGCCTATCGCATGGCTCATTGGCTGTGGCAGCAGGAACGCCGCGATATGGCGTATTTCGTTCAGATGCGGTGCTCGGAATGCTTTGGAGTCGATATCCATCCTGCGGCCACGATTGGAACAGGCGTGATGATCGACCACGCGCATTCCATCGTGATCGGGGAAACGGCGACCGTCGGCAATGACGTGTCGATGCTGCATTCCGTCACGCTGGGCGGCACCGGCAAGGAAGATGGCGATCGCCATCCCAAGATCGGCGATGGTGTCATGATCGGGGCCGGAGCCAAAGTATTGGGCAACATCCGCATCGGCCACCATTCGCGTATTGCCGCAGGATCGGTGGTTCTGCACGATGTTCCTTCGTGCAAGACCGTTGCGGGGGTTCCGGCTCGGGTCGTTGGCGATGCCGGTTGCGCGGAGCCGTCGCATAGCATGAACCAGTTGCTGGGTCTGGGCGAGAATTATTTCTGAGCCCAGTCTGCCGCCCCGCTTCCGCGCAGGTCATTCAGCGTCATTCCCTCGGCCCTCAGCCTGCCGTCCAGTCCGTGCGCAATATGTGCTGCAAGAGACAAGCCGTGGTAAACGAGGGCGGAATAAATCTGAACGGCTGAGGCGCCGGCGCGGATCTTTTCCCAGGCATCCTCTGCAGAACTGATGCCGCCCACCCCGATCAGGGGAATGGCGCCGCCAGTTGCCCGCCATAACTTTGCCAGAACCACGGTTGACCGCATACGCAGCGGTTGCCCTGACAGGCCGCCCGTTTCAGCCGCCTGCGGATCGAGCAGGCCTTCCCTCGACAAGGTGGTGTTGGTGGCGATTATCGCATCGACGCGGCAATCTCTGGCAACCGCCGCAATTTCTTGAATCGCCATGTCATCCAGATCGGGCGCGATCTTCAGAAAGATCGGCGGGCGCTGTTCAAGACTGTCGCGCGTGGCGATTACCCCCTCAAGCAAGGCAGCAAGAGCCTCTGCCCCTTGCAGATCCCTCAATCTTTCCGTGTTCGGAGACGAGACGTTCACCGTCAGGAAATCTGCTACCGGTCCCGCCGTAGCGACGACGCTGGCAAAGTCCGCCGCCCGGTCCCGGCTGTCCTTGTTCGCGCCGATATTGAGCCCGACCGGTATCCCCGCGGGTCTATCTGCCAGACGGGATGCGATGATACGCGCGCCGTCATTGTTGAAGCCGAACCGATTGATGACGGCCCGATCCTTGGCCAGGCGGAACAGTCTTGGCTTGGGGTTGCCCGCCTGGGGATATGGCGTGGCGGCCCCCACCTCGACAAAGCCGAAGCCCGCCTTCATCAGTGACGCGACTGCCTTGGCGTTCTTGTCATAGCCTGCGGCCAGTCCCACCGGGTTGGGAAGATTGAGACCTGCGAGCGTGGATCTCAGCCGCTCGGAAGTGACGGGTCCTCCCTGAAGGGGGACCAGACCCCAGGACAGCGCCTTGATGGACAGGTCATGCGCCCGCTCAGGGTCGATCCGGTGCAAAGCCGCCAAACCGATTTTTTCAAGAACATTCATTCCAGCGGTCCTGTTTCATGACCCCTGGGGGTTCGTGCAACATCGCGCGACCAAGCGATATCGTCCATCGTCAGGGCCCTGTAGAGGTGGGGAAACAGATCCCCGCCACGGGACCGCTCCCAGCGGAGGGCCTCGCCAAGGTCCGCATCGCGGCAGGCCAGCAGGACCAGATCCCCCTCCTTGGAAAAATGCCGGCGTAGCGTTTCCCCAAGCTGCAGCGCGGTGGAGAAATGCACGAAGCCGTCCACCCGGTCGACAGGCGCACCGTGCGTTTGTCCGTCAGACTGGAATTGTGACCATTCCGGGTGGCGCAGAATCTTGTAGATCATCATGACCGCATTTGCCTTTGCCCTGTGCGGCCGGTCAAGGCGCCCCAGTTTCGGATTGCGTCATTTGACCCGCGGAATTGCCTGCGCCATCCTTTTGGCGATCGGCATCCCGGAAAGGAATCAACCATGCCTCTTCGCCTTTTGACCGTTGTGTCCATCGCGGCGCTTTTTGCGGGTTCTGCTCAGGCCGAGACGGTGCTGCACATTCTTCATACGAACGATCTGCACAGCCGGATCGAGGCGATCAACGAATACGACAGCACGTGCGAACAAGAGGCGCGCGATGCCGGCGAATGCTTTGGCGGGGTTGCGCGGCTTGCCGCAAAAGTGCGCGAAATTCGCGACCAGATCCAAGCCGAGGGCGGGAACGTGATCGTGCTGGACGCAGGCGACCAATATCAGGGATCGCTGTTTTACACCACCTACAAAGGCGCAGAGGTCGTGGAATTCATGACCTCTATCGGCTATGATGCGATGGCGGTCGGCAATCACGAATTCGACGATGGGCCCGAGGGGCTGGCCGTACTGGCGGACGGAGCGGATTTTCCGGTCGTTTCGGGCAATCTCGATCTGTCCCGATCCAATGTCCTGAACGGCAAAGTGGGCGATATCGCAATTCTTGATGTCGGCGGCGAACGGATCGGTATCGTTTCGGCCCTGTCCATGGACACCCCTGAAATTGCCTCGCCGGGGCCGGGCGTGATCTTTCAGGACGATGTCGAGAGCCTGAGGGCCGACGTTCAGGAACTGACCGACCAGGGCATCGACAAGATCATCGCGTTGACCCATGTGGGGTATCGTCGCGACCAGTATTTCGCCCGCGAGGTGCCGGGGCTGGATGCGATCATCGGCGGGCATTCCCATACGCTTCTGGGCGACATGGAAGGGGCGGAAGGACCCTATCCTACCCTGGTGGGCGGACCGGGCGGGGTCGAGGTTCCGGTGGCAACCGCCTATGCCTATTCAAAATACCTGGGTCACCTGACGCTGACCTTTGATGACGGGGGCAATCTGGTCAAGGCCGAGGGCCAGCCGATCCTTCTTGACAGTTCGATCCCCGAGGACGAAGCGATTGCCGCGCGTGTGACTGAAATGGCGGCCCCCATCGAAGAATTGCGCCAGACGGTCGTGGCCCAGGCCGCAGCCCCCATTGACGGAGACCGGACGAATTGCCGGGCGCGCGAATGCCAGATGGGCAACCTGGTTGCCGATGCGATGCTGGACCGGGTCAAGGATCAGGGCATCACCATCGCCATTGCCAATGGCGGGGGTTTGCGCGCCTCGATCGACCAGGGGCCGGTGTCGATGGGCGAGATTTATACCGTTCTGCCGTTCCAGAACACGCTGGCAACCTTTCATCTCAGGGGAGCGGACGTGATTGCCGCGCTCGAGAACGGCGCCAGCCAGTATGAGGATGCGGGGGGTCGATTTGCTCAGGTGGCCGGGCTGAAATACACCGTTGATCCGGCGGCCGGGACCGGCAGCCGCATCAGCGACGTCATGGTCATGGACGAGGGCGAATGGAAACCCATCGATCCTGACGCAACCTATGGGGTCGTGTCCAACAACTATATGCGCGGCGGCGGCGACGGCTACGAGGTTTTCGAGACGAGGGCCGAAAACGCCTATGACTTCGGACCCGACCTGGCCGAAGTCGTCGCGGAATATCTGGCCGGTCTGGACGAAAGCTATCGACCCCTTCTGGATGGACGCATCACGGTCAGGCAGTAGGCGATCCCCCGGTGCGGCTGTGGGGCCTATATGGCCTCGACCAGACGACGGGCGCCCCCATTGTGCTGCTGGCGCTGCGCCAACTGACGGGCCTCGCGCCCCGTCAGCAGGCGGCGGGCAGGGGCTGGCGGCCCGCCTGAGGCCAGTTCGGGAAACAGGCCCAGGATTTCGCGACGTGCCGCCGGGGTCAGCGACAGCAGTGCTTGCGGGCCGGTGTAAAGGCTTTCGGTCCAGCAGCCTTCCGACAGGATGATCTCATGCCGGTCGAACAGCAGGTGGTGATAGGTGACACCACCCGGCGGGTCGGCAGCGGCGATGCCCGGCAGGCCGACCAGATGCTTGGCCGCTACCATCACTTCGGCATCCCGAAACAGGCGGTGCGAAATGCGCGACCGGACAAGAACCCGATGCTGCGGCGAAACCAGCAGGTCACGGGCCGGGACATTGGCACCAAGCGCACCTGCACGGATCAGGATCGGCCTGAGGTTCGGGCGTTCCTCCAACCCGGATGCCGACACATGCGCGCCCCCTGCCCACCGAACCGTCTGTACCCCGTGATCGCGCGTCAGAACCAGATCCCCGGGCCGCAGGGTTTCCACCCCGCAGGCCCCGCGGGCCGTCTGGATCAGGGTGCCCGCCGCAAAGCACGGCACCGCCGCGGGCACATAGGGCGTGGCGTTGTCCAGCAGGCCGATGGTCTGCACGCTGGCGAAGGAATAGGGCCGTGAAAGGTCGAAGGTCGGATATGACCCGTCCGGTCGGGCGACAGGCATCAGAAGAACAGCGAATCGCCCCCCAAGCTCGACCCCGATGATACCGGCCTGAAAGTGTCGGGGAAACAACGCCAGGAACTGGTCAAAGCTGCCGTCAGGGTTCGGGGTTCGGATGACGCTGCTGGTGTGAAAGGACAGGGCCGTGCCGGCGGGGGTGGGGGCAGGATCGTTGCCGAAAGTGACGGCTGCGGTCAGGGTCTGGCCCGTTTCCAGAGGGTTGTAGCGTCCCGACTCAAAGGCTTGATCGTCGTCGCGGAGGGTGACTGACGACAGCGTGGCGCCGGGCAGGGCGAGGGTTGCATACGTCTTTTGATCCGCCCACGGCGCCTGTACAGCAGCCCCGGACGTTCCGGTCGTGATCCGCTGGGTGACAGTCAGGAGAGTGAACCGGTGGTCATTCATTTCTGCGGTCCGTCGCAACAGTTGAGCCGGCAGGCCACGGACGAAATGCAAAGCCCGCACAGCAGGCTAGGCGGAAAAGGTCTAATATCCGATTAAGGGGCCAGAAGCCTCAGTCATGATTTTGACGGCTCACGGGCTCCAGCCAAGAAAGTTCCGGATCAGCCGCAGGCCGGTTTCCTGCGACTTTTCCGGGTGAAACTGGGTGCCGACGATGTTGTCGCGTCCGATAACGGCTGTCACCGGCCCGCCGTAATCGACATGGGCCAGCAGGTGGGCCGGATCACGGACCTGAAACTGCCAGCCATGAACGAAATAGGCATGATTGCCCGTTGAAATCCCGTCCAGCACCGGATGCGGCCGGTCGATCACCAGATCGTTCCACCCCATGTGCGGCACCTTCAGCCCCGGTGCAGCAATCGCGGTCACCGCTCCGCCGATCCAGTCGAGGCCCGGCGTTTCGCGGTATTCATGCCCCGTCGTCGCCAGCATCTGCATTCCCACGCAGATCCCCAGGAACGGCACGCCGCGCAGCAGCACGGCCTCGCGAAGGGCCTCGGCCATGCCGTCCACCTCGCCCAGGGCGTGGCGGCAGGCGGGAAAGGCCCCGTCACCCGGCAGCACGATTCGGTCGGCCCGGGCGGCCAGGGACGGGTCCGACGTAACGATCACCTCGGCCCCCGCATCCCGGCCCATCAACTGGAACGCCTTTTCCGCCGAATGCAGGTTGCCGCTGTCGTAATCAATCAGCGCGACCCGCATCACAGCGCACCCTTGGTCGAGGGCAGGACGCCGGCCATCCGGGGGTCGGGCTCGACCGCCTCGCGCAGCGCGCGAGCTACGGCCTTGAAGGCCGCCTCGGCGATGTGGTGGCTGTTGAGGCCATGGAGGCGGTCCACATGCAGTGTGATGCCGCCATGCGTGGACAGCGCCTGAAAGAATTCGCGCACCAGTTGCGTGTCGAAGGCGCCGATTTTTTCGGTCGGAAAATCGACGTTCCAGACCAGGAACGGTCTGGCGGACAGGTCCAGGGCGGCGCGCAGCAGCGCATCGTCCATCGCCAGCAGAAAGCTGCCATAGCGGCGGATGCCCTTTTTGTCGCCAAGGGCGCGGGTCAGGGCCTGTCCGATGGCGATGCCCGTATCCTCGACCGTATGGTGGTCGTCCACATGCCGGTCGCCCTTGGCGCGGATGGTCAGGTCGATCAGCGAATGGCGCGCCAACTGGTCCAGCATGTGATCGAAAAAGCCAACGCCCGTCTGGTTGTCGTAAACCCCCGTCCCGTCAAGGTTCAGCGCGACCTCGATCTGGGTTTCGGCGGTGGTTCGGGTGATGGTGGCTTCACGCATGACAGGTCCTTTCGTCGCCTGCCTTATAGGGCGCGGCGCCCGCAACGCCAAGCCGGCAGGCTTGTCATGAGGCGGTGGCGATGCCACAACCGGCCAAAGGCCACGAAAGGACTGTGGATGAGCGATATCTCGATCAGCGAACGGCGGCTCAGCGCGGCGCTGGATCGCATCGGCCAGTATCTTGACCGGGGGGGCGTGGGGCATGGCCCGGCCGGGTCGGACCTGCGTGCCGAACTGGACGCCGCACATGCGCGGATCGCGGAATTGACTGACCGGATGCCGCATCCCGCAGCGGACGGGGCCGGTGTGGGTGACATGGCCGAACATGCGGCGCGGCTGGCTGCCGCCAACGACAGCCTGTCGGCGGCGAACCGGGCGCTGATCGCCGCGATGGCCGGAGAGGACGACCGGATCGAGGCGGTCAGCCTTGCGCTTGAGGCCGAGATCGAGTCCCTGCGCGCCGCCCGCGCTGCCGAGGCCGCGCAACTGGCCGCCCTTTTGGCCGAGGTCGAGCAGCTTCTGGGCGATGACAGGGATCATTCGGACGCACGGGCCACGGACGATCCGGACCGGGACAGCAGCGATACGGAAAAAGGGGGCATCTGAATGGCCGAAGTCGATTTCACGGTCGGGCACAAGGAATACCGCGTCGCCGCCCAGGATGGAGAGGAGCGCCTGCTGCAACGGGCCGCCGCCCTTCTGGATTCCGAGGCGCAGCAGATCCTGTCGCAGGCAGGCCGCGTCCCTGAACCGCGCCTGCTGCTGCTGGCCGGGCTGATGCTGGCCGACCGGGTAGCGACGCTGGAGGAACGGGCCGAAAAGGCCGAACGCCACCTGAACCGGCTCCAGGCCAATCCCACCAGGGTCGAGGTTCCGGTGATCCCGTCCGACCTCAAGGAAGCCATGGCCGAACTGGCCGCCCGCGCCGAATCGCTGGCCGACCGGTTGCAGGAACAGAACGGGCGCTGACCGGGTCTTCCACGGCCGGGCGCGATAGGGGCGCCATGCGCGGGCCTGCCGTCAGCCCGGCGCCCGGGATGCCGGCGCCTTGCGTCATGGCCTCACCGGCACCGCCCGCTGCGATCGGGTAAGCCGGGGATGCTCAGCCCTCTCCCAGAAAGCCGACAAGGATCTGGGCCACCGCCTGGGGGGCATCGGCGTGCAGCCAGTGTCCGGCCCCCTTGACGCGCACGACCCGCGCCTGCGGAAAATGCTCGCGCAGCGCCGCCTGTCCTGCCTCGGACACGTAATCGGATCGTTCGCCCGCGATCTCGAGCATCGGGCCATCGAAGCTGCCTTTCGGCAGATCGTCCGGCCAGCCGACCAGCCGGTCCATCTGGTCGCGCAAGGCACAGAGGTTCATCCGCCACGCCGCCGGATCGGATTTCAGATCCAGCGATTGCAGCAGAAAGGCGCGGATGCCGGGGTCGTCGACATGCCGCGCCAGGGCCGCATCGGCCGCGCTGCGGCGGTCGATCGCCGACAGGTCCAGCGATTCCATGGCGACAATCAGGCCGATCTGGGAATGCTTATAGGACAGGGGCGCGATGTCCATGACGGCCAGCTTTCGCACCATCCGGGGATGGGTCAGCGCCAGGGCCATGGCCGCCTTGCCGCCCATCGAATGGCCGACCACATCGGCGCGCCCCCCAAGCCCGGCGATGGCATCGGCCAGATCCCCAGCCAGGGCCGGATAGCCGTGGTCGGGATCGTGAAAGCTGTCACCGTGGTTGCGCATGTCCACCACGACAACGCGCCGGCTTTCGGACAGCCTGCGTGCCAGCGCCCCCAGGTTGCGGGCCTGCCCGAAAAGGCCATGCGCCATCAGGATGGGCACCCCTCCCTCGGGGCCGTGGGTCTGGTGACTCAGTCTCATGCCGGCCATTCTAGACGCTCTGGCATGGCCGGACCAGAGCCGCTAGACAGCGGGACATGACACGGCATGCAACCGGCCCCGATGACATACGCGACATGGCGGACGAGGTGTCGCGCCTGATGGCCAGCCGTTTTGGGGGCGCGCGGCGCGGCGAACAGCCGCCGCTGGCCGTCATGCTGCGGCGCCGGGGCGGCGCCCTGCCACGCCGGTTGCGGCGACAGGCTTTGGCCCTGGCCCGCGCCGACCAGATGTCCGCGCAGCCCAAGATCGCCCGGCAACTGGACCTGGCAGGACTGTCCCGCGCCCATGGTGCCCTGACGGCCCATCTGCAGCCACTGGGGGAACTGTCCCGCTGGCGGAACCGTGCCATCGGCTTCGGCGCCTCGGTGGCGCTGGGCCTGCTGGTTCTGGCGGCGGTTGGCGTCTGGATCATGATCCGCCGCGGCTATTTGTGACACTTGCACGGGCTGCAAGGCAGTTCTGCCGGCTTGCGCCTTGTCATTGCCGCAGGGGGTCGTGATGTTGGCGCCATCAGCCACAGGAATGCATCCATGACCGAATCGGGCAATCTTCGTCATGCCATTCTGGCTCTGGCCCTCGGGGCCTTTGCCATCGGCACGTCGGAATTCGCAGCCATGGGGCTGCTGCCCTTTTTCGCGGGCGACCTGGGCATATCCGAGCCACAGGCGGGCCATGTGATCAGCGCCTATGCCCTGGGGGTGGTGATCGGTGCCCCTGTGACGGCCATTCTGGGCGCCCGGTTGCCCCGGCGACGCTATCTGGCGGCCCTGATGGCCTTTTACGGCGTCATGAACCTGGCTGCCGCAGTCCTGCCGGGGCTGGCGGCGCTGACGGGGATGCGCTTTCTGGCCGGCCTGCCGCATGGCGGCTTTCTGGGGGTGGCGATGCTTTATGCGGCTGATGCCCTGCCGCGTGAACATCGTGCGCGCGGTGCGGCCCAGATCATCATGGGACTGACCATCGCCAATATCGTTGGTGTTCCGCTGGCCGGATGGCTGGGGCAGGGGATCGGCTGGCGCTGGGGCTTTGCCCTGCCGGGCGTCATCGCGCTGCTGTCGGCCTGGCTGATCCTGACATTGGCCCCCCGCGTCGGCGGCAATCGCGATGCGCGCCCCTGGGACGAGGTGCAGGCCCTGCGCAACCCCCGCGTTCTGTGGCTGCTGGCGGTGGGGGCGATCGGTTTTGGCGGCCTGTTCGCCGTCTATGCCTTTCTGACCGCCGCCATGATGGCCACCACCGACGCGCCCGACTATGCCATTCCCCTGACGCTGGGATTGTTCGGGGTAGGGGGCACTCTGGGCACCTGGGCCGCAGGCCGGCTGACGGAACGGCTGGGCCAGATCCGCGCGGCCTATGTCAGCCTTGCCGCAATGGCCGCGACCCAGGGCTTTGCGGCGCTGTCCGTGGGCAACTGGCCGATGATGGCGCTGTCGTCGTTCATGATCGCGGCGGGGGCGGGGCTGGTGATCCCCCTGCAGACGCGGCTGATGGATGTCGCGGGCCGGGCGCAGAACATGGCAGCGGCCATGAACCACGCGGCCTTCAACGCCGCCAATGCGCTGGGTCCGTTCCTGGCGGGGCTGGCGCTGGCGGCCGGCTGGGGATGGGCCTCCAGCGGGCTGGTCGGCATGGCGCTTACGGCGGCGGGGGCCGTCGCTCTGACTCTGGCAGTCTGGCATGATCGGGCCAGCGGGGCGGTGGCAGACTGCGCATGATCACCTGCCGCGAGGTCGAAGCGAATTCGCGCCGCCAGGTCACGAACAACACCACACCCGTGCCCGCCACCAGCATCCAGGGTCCGGCCAGCCATCCCAACGATCCGAGCGCGAAATAGACGCTGCGCAGCCCCGCGTTGAAGCTGCGCGCGGCGGTGATGTTCAGATCCGCTGCCTGCATCGCCCGTTCGGGTGCCACGGGATCGTCCGGTTCATTGGGAACCGCTGCCATCATGATCGCGCAGTAGCCGAACAGCCGGTGCGCCCAGACGAATTTCAGAAAGGCATTGACGACAAAGAACATCGTCACCAGCAGCTTCAGTTCCCACAGAACGTCTGCCGTGACCTCCAGCGACAGTTCCTGCACCAGTCCCTGCAACCGGTCGCCATTGCCGATCAGCGCCAGGATGCCGCCCGTCGCGATCATGCAGGCCGAGGCGAAGAACGCCGTTCCCTCGCGCAGGCTGGTCAGGATGTTGCCGTCGAAAATCCGCGGATCGCGAGAGATGAAGCGGGTCATCCACTCGCGCCGGAACCGCTTCATCAGGACCGACACCGACGGCTTGCCGGGCGGAGGCCGCTCGATCAGCCAGCCGATGCCGAACCAGACCGCGAACAGCAGCGCCACGGCTGCCAGATCGGCCAGCGGGATACGGGCGGGAAGGGCAAGATGCAGGTCCATGCCATGGGTTTAGATCGCGCAGACCCGCCATGAAAGCCCTGTTGTCGGTCAGGGGGGATCATCGGCAGATGCTGTCAAAAATGTTTGAAATCCTCTTGAAGGCACTCCGGTCCATCCTAGATTTTCGTCACCGGCGGCCGCCATGGCGCCGGTTCGACCGCCCGCCCGGATTTCGGGGGGCACCTGTGCATCGCTTGTGAAGGATGTGACCAATGCGCAACTTTGACCTGACCCCGCTTTATCGTGCCTCGGTCGGATTCGACCGTCTGGCCGACATGATGGACCGCGCGCTGACCGCCGATGTCTCTGCGCCGACCTATCCGCCCTACAATATCGAAAAGACGGGCGAGGATGCCTATCGCATCTCGATCGCCGTGGCCGGTTTCGCCCCCGAAGACCTGAATGTCGAGGTTCGCGACGGGGCCGTGATCGTGTCCGCCCGCAAGGCCGAGGAAGACGACGGACGCACCTATCTGCACCGCGGCATCGCCACCCGCGCGTTCGAACGCAAGTTCACCCTTGCCGACCATGTCCGCGTCGATGGCGCCAGCCATGTGGACGGGATGCTGCATATCGACCTGGTCCGTGAAATCCCCGAGGCTTTGAAGCCCCGCCGGATCGACATCGCCAAGACCGCGCCTCAGGTCGAAAAGAAGGCCGGAAACAAGGTGGAAAAGCTGGCCTCGTAAGCCGCCTTTCCGCGCCGTTCATGACGCACATGCCCGTCGGATTCCGGCGGGCATTTCTCATGTGAATGGTAGGCCCGGAGGGACTCGAACCCCCAACCAAGGCGTTATGAGCGCCCTGCTCTGACCATTGAGCTACAGGCCCACACAGCGCCTTCGGGTTAATCGTCCACGGCCATTGGGTCAAGCGCCGATCGGCGTTGCCCAGGATGACGGCTTCCGCTATCGGGGGCGCAGCATTCAGCCGGGGGGTCGACATGACACGGAACGGGATCAGCTATCGCGATGCGGGTGTCGATATCGACGCGGGCAATGCCCTTGTGGACCGCATTAAGCCCGCCGCCGCAGCGACCGCACGGCCCGGTGTGATGGATGCCCTGGGGGGCTTCGGCGCGCTGTTCGACCCGCGCGCGGCGGGATACGACGACCCGGTCCTGGTGGCGGCGACCGATGGCGTGGGCACCAAGCTGCGCATTGCCATCGACACCGGCCATCTGGACGGCATCGGCCAGGATCTGGTGGCCATGTGCGTGAACGATCTGGTCTGCCAGGGCGCGGAACCCCTGTTCTTCCTGGATTATTTCGCGACCGGCAAGCTGTCGGTCGATCAGGGCGCGCGCGTCGTCGAAAGCATCGCGCGGGGCTGCAAAGCCTCTGGCTGCGCCCTGATCGGCGGAGAGACGGCGGAAATGCCGGGCATGTATCACGACGGCGACTTCGATCTGGCCGGTTTCGCAGTGGGCGCCCTGCAACGCGGCACGGCGCTGCCTCGGGGCGTGGTCGAAGGCGACATCCTGCTGGGCCTGGCCTCCGATGGCGTCCATTCCAACGGCTATTCGCTGGTCCGCAAGGTCGCGGAACATGCGGGGCTTGGCTGGGACGCGGCTTCGCCCTTTGGCGACGGCAATCTGGGGGGGGCTCTGCTGACGCCCACCCGGCTTTACGTCAAGCCCGTCCTGGCGGCGATCCGGGCGGGCGGGGTTCACGCGCTGGCCCATATCACCGGCGGCGGCATCACGGAAAACCTGCCGCGCGTGCTGCCCGAAGGCCTGGGCGCGGACATCGACCTGTCGTCCTGGCCGCTGCCGCCGGTGTTTCGCTGGCTGGCCCAGGCGGGCGGGATCGATCAGGCCGAGATGTTGAAGACCTTCAACAGCGGCATCGGCATGATCCTGGCGGTCGCAGCCGACCGCGCCGATCCCCTGACCGACCTGCTGAGCGGGCAGGGCGAGACGGTCCACCGTCTTGGCCGCGTCACCGCTGGGCCGGGCGTCCGTTACAGCGGGACGCTTGCATGAAACGCGTCGCCATCCTGATTTCGGGGGGCGGATCGAACATGGTGCGGCTGGTCCAGGACATGCAGTCGGGCGATCATCCCGCGCGTCCGGTGCTGGTCGCGTCGAACGATCCGGCGGCGGCGGGGCTTGCGAAGGCCGCGGCCCTGGGGGTGCCGACGGCCGCGGTCGACCACCGCGCCTATCGCGGCGACCGCGCCGCGTTCGAGGCAGCCCTGCTGGAACCCTTGCTGGACGCGCGGCCCGACATCCTGTGCCTTGCGGGGTTCATGCGCATCCTGACGCCCGGCTTCATCAACCGCTTCGACAGCCGGATGATCAACATCCATCCTTCTCTGTTGCCCAAATACCCCGGCCTGCACACCCACGCCCGCGCCATCACGGCGGGTGATGCCGAAGCCGGCGCCACGGTCCATGAGGTCACGACTGAACTGGATTCAGGCCCGATCCTGGGCCAGATCCGTGTTCCCATCAAAGCGGGCGACACACCGGACAGGCTGGCCGCCCGTGTACTGGAACGCGAACACCGGCTTTATCCCCTGATCCTGCGCCGGTTCGCGGCGGGGATCCGCGACCGCGTCGATCTCTAGCTCCACAGGGCGGACAGGGCCGTTGCCGGATCGTCCTGCGACCAGATTTCCGGCCCGATGGCAACAAAGTCGCTGATCGGGGAAAGTTGCTTCAGCAGTTCGCGCGTGATCGCCCCTTCCGCGACGACCGGCACCTCGACCGTTTCGGACCACCACTGGAACAGGTCCAGGTCCACAGGCTCTCCACGATACAGGGTGGATGCGCCGACCGGGCCAAAGCTGACGTAATCCGCGCCCGCCTCGCCCGCGTTCATGCCGTCGTGGCGCGAGTTGCCGCAAAAGCTGCCGACGATGGCGTCAGGGCCCAGTTCCTTGCGGGCATAGCGCACGGTGCGCGCGCCGTCGGTCAGATGCACCCCGTCCAGCCCGTGCCGCAGCGCCAGCGCGACGTGATCGTCGATCACCACCGCCACGTCGCGGGCGTGCGCTATTTCCCGCGCCAGATCGGCGATGCGGCCCAGCTCGTCCTCCTCGGCGCCGGCACGGATGCGCAGGCAGGCCACCGGAAAGGCATCCATCACCGCCGCCAGCCGCGGCCCCAGGACCGAAGCCTGCACCCCGGCGGGCGTCATCAGGTAAAGCTGCGGGGCATCGGGGGCGGCATCAGGCATGGCGGAACTCCTTTATGCCGCAGATAGCGCAGCTTGCCGCCCGCCGCCAGACGCACTATCTGGCCCCCCATGGAAAGCCACCGCCAGCCCGTCATCATCCTGGTCCGCCCGCAGATGGGCGAAAATATCGGCGCAAGCGCCCGCGCCATGCTGAATTTCGGCCTGACCGAGATGCGTCTGGTCGAACCGCGCGACGGCTGGCCCAATTCCCGCGCCATCGCGATGGCATCGGGCGCGGCGGGGCAGGTGCTGGACCGCGCGCGTGTCTTTGCCACGCTGGCCGAGGCGATGGAGGGCATCGACTTTGCCTTCGCCACCACCGCACGGGGCCGCGAACTGTCCAAGCCCGTCCACACCCCCGCCACCGCGATGGAGATGGCCCGCGCCCATCCGGGACGCTGCGCGATCATCTTCGGCCCCGAACGCACGGGGCTGGAAAACGACGACGTGGCCCGTGCCAATGCCATCGTGACGGTGCCGGTCAACCCCGGCTTTCCGTCCCTGAACCTGGCGCAGGCGGTGCTGCTGATGGGCTACGAATACGGGCGCGACCTGCTGCCCGCCGAACCGTCCCCGCACCACGGCCGCCCCGAGGCGATCCAGCCCGCCGACCGCGTGGAAATCGAAAAACTGGGCGATCATTTCGAAGAGCGGCTGACCCAGGCAGGCTTCTTCTTTCCCGAAACCAAGGCCGCGTCCATGCGGCTGAACCTGCGCAACATGTGGGCGCGGCTGGACCTGACCCGTGGCGACGTGCGCATCCTGCACGGGATGCTGCGCCAGTTGACCCGCCGCTGACCCCCACCTACTGTCCGCCTGAAGGAGCATGCGATGGCCAAGCGCCCCGTTTTCGAGGAAGTCTCGGACCCCACCGCCCCCAGCCGCCCCGTCACCAGAACCGGCATGATCGACGCCGCCCGCAATGGTGCCTCGCGCGGCGCGCGACGGGCGATCCGCATCTGGCTGATGATCCTGTTCGCCATGGTCGTGTCGATGATCGCGCTGGGCGGGGCCACGCGCCTGACCGGATCGGGCCTGTCCATCACCGAATGGGCGCCGGTCACGGGCACGATCCCGCCGCTGTCAGAGGCGGATTGGCAAGCGGAATTCGACGCCTACAAGCAGATCCCGCAATATGCCGAGGTGAACCCTGACATAGACATGGCGGGGTTCAAGCAGATCTATCTGTGGGAATGGGCGCATCGATTGCTGGGCCGTCTGATCGGTCTGGTCTGGGCGGCGGGCTTTGTCTTTTTCATGGCGACCCGGCGCATTCCGACCGGCTGGACGCCGCGCCTGCTGGGCCTCGGCGCTCTGGGCGGGCTGCAAGGCGCCATCGGCTGGTGGATGGTCAGTTCCGGCCTGGTCGAGGGGATGACCCGCGTTGCGTCCTATCGGCTGGCGACGCATCTGGGGCTGGCTTTCGTGATCCTGGGCCTGATCGCCTGGTATGTCCTGCTGCTGGGGCGCAGCGAGGCCGATCTGCTGCGCGCCCGTCGCGCGGGTGAAGCCAAGCTGTTTTCCATGTCCACCGGTCTGATGCACCTGGCCTTTGTCCAGATCCTGATCGGCGCCCTTGTGGCGGGCATCGACGCGGGGCGCACCTATACCGGCTGGCCGACCATGGGCGGCGAATGGATCCCGTCGCTGATCTGGGACGCGGCCCTGGGCTGGCGCAACCTGTTCGAAAACCCCGCGCTCGTGCAGTTCGTGCACCGCATGGTGGGCTATCTTCTTGCGATCTTTGCCGTGGTGGTCTGGATCCGAGCGCGCCGGTCGCCCCATCCGGTGACGCGGGGGGCGTTCACGGTCATGCTGGTGGCGGTGGCGGTCCAGGTGGCGTTGGGTATCATGAACGTCATCCACGCCTCGCCCTTGCCGTTGGCATTGGCCCACCAGATCGGCGCGGTCGCGCTGTTCGCGCTGATCATCCGGGGGCGGCATCATGCACGCTATCCGCATGAAACTTCGGTCAGGGGGACCATCCGATGACGGCCATCAACGACCTGCTTGCCTTTCAGCGCCAGACCGAGGCGCTGTCATCCGTTGCGGAGCGCCTGGGTTGGGACCAGGAAACCGTCATGCCGCGCGGCGCCGTCGAACAACGCTCTGAAGAAATGGCCGCGATCGAATCCGTGCTGCACGAACGCCGCACCGATCCGCGCATCGGCGAATGGCTGGAGGTCGCCGAACCCCGGTCCGAGGCCGAGGCCCGGTCCGTCGAACTGATCGCCCGCGATTTCGGCCGGGCCAGCCGCGTTCCGGCCCGGCTGGCGCAGGAACTGGCGCGCGTCACGTCGCTGTCCCAGGGCATCTGGGCCGAGGCGCGGGCCAATGACGCGCCCGACGATTTCCTGCCGACGCTGGACCAGGTGCTGATGCTGAAGCGCGAGGAAGGGGCGGCCATCGCGGACGGCGGCGATCTGTATGACGCCCTGCTGGACGATTACGAACAGGGCATGACGGGAACCGAGATCGCCGCGCTGTTCGACGCCATGCGGCCGCGCCTGGTGGCCCTGCGCGAACAGGTGCTGGACGCGGATCGTCAGCCGCAGCCGCTGACCGGCCATTTCCCGCAGGAAACCCAGATCCGGCTGGCGCGCACCTGTGCCACGGCCTTCGGTTACGACTGGACGCGGGGGCGTCTGGACATCGCCGTCCATCCCTTCAGCAGCGGCCGTTGGCAGGACAGCCGCATCACCACGCGGGTGGTGGAAACCGATCCGTTCAACTGCATCTATTCCACCATCCACGAGGTCGGCCATTCCAGTTACGAACTGGGCATCGACCCGGATTACGCCTTCACGCCGCTGGGCCGGGGCGTGTCGATGGGCGTCCACGAAAGCCAGAGCCGCATCTATGAAAACCAGATGGGCCGGGGCCGGGCGTTCACGGACTGGCTGTTTCACCGCATGTCGGATGCCTTTGACGGGCTGAACATCGCCGATCCCGATGCCTTCTATGCCACCGTGAACCGCGTCACCCCCGGATTCATCCGCACCGAGGCGGACGAGATCCAGTACAACCTGCACATCATGATGCGCTTCGATCTGGAACGGGATCTGGTTGCCGGACGCCTGGACACGGACGATCTGGTCGAGGCGTGGAATGCCCGTTTCCAACGCGACTTCGGCGTGGCGGTGGACCGCCCGGCCAACGGCGTCTTGCAGGACGTGCATTGGGCGGTGGGGCTGTTCGGCTATTTCCCGACCTATGCCCTGGGCAACGTCTTCGCGGGCTGCCTGGACCGGGCCATGCGCGACGCCGTGCCGGACCTGGATAGCGCCCTGACTGCGGGCGACGCCGCGCCCGCCGTCGAATGGCTGCGCGAGAACGTGCAGCGCCACGGCGGCCTCAAGCGCCCCCGCGCCCTGATCGAGGAGGCGAGCGGCGGCGACGTGTCGCCCGAGCCGCTGCTGGCCTATCTGGAGGACAAGTTCGGCCGGATCTACGATCTGTAAGGGCAATGGCCGGGCGCGTTGCCCGGCCATTGCCTACCGGTTCGGCGCCTACCGGTTCGGCCACAAGGGCGCGTGGCGGTTCACATCCTTGTAGAGCAGGTATCGGAACGGCCCCGGCCCGCCCGCGTAACACGCTTGCGGACAAAAGGCGCGCAGCCACATGTAATCGCCCGGCCCCACCTCGACCCAATCCCGGTTCAGGCGATAGACGGCCTTGCCCTCCAGCACGAACAGGCCGTGCTCCATCACATGCGTTTCGGCAAAGGGGATCGAGCCGCCGGGTTTGAAGGTTACGACCGTGATGTGCATGTCGTGGCGCAGATCGGCCGGGTCCATGAAGCGGGTGGTGCCCCAGGCGCCGTCGGTGTCGGGCATCATCGAGGGCGCGATGTCCTGTTCCTGAGCGATGATCGGATCGGGCCGGTCCACCCCGTTGCAGGGCTGCCACCGCTTGCGCCACCAATGAAAACCGGTATTGCCCGGCGTGGTATTGCGCACCGACCAGGGGGTGCCGGGGGGGACATAGGCGAACCCGCCGGGCCGCAGCAGGTGTTCGGTGCCGTCGATGGTGACGGACATTTCGCCCCCGGTGACGAACAGGGCGTGCTGGATTTCCGGGTCGTCGTCGGGGTTGTCCGCGCCGCCTCCTTCGGCCAGTTCGACGATGTACTGGCTGAAGGTCTCGGCAAAGCCCGACAGGGGCCGGGCGATCATCCACATCCGCATTCCCGTCCAGCCCGGCAGATAGCTGGTCACGATGTCGCGCATCACCGTTCGCGGAATGACCGCATAGGCTTGGGTAAAGACCGCCGTGTCGGTGGTCATGCCGGTCTGCGGCGGCAGGCCCGCGACGGGACTGGCATAGGGGATGCGCCGGGTTTCCGGCTGCGGAACGGGGGCGATGTCGCCGGTGGGGGCGCCGGCGGGCGGTTGGTCGGGGGACAGGTCGGTCATGTCAGGGCCTCGTTCAGGCGAAGTTCCGCGATGCGCATCACCTGGCGTTCGGCCTCGGCGCGCTCGGTCAGAGTGTCGTTCTGGGCGCGGGCCTGCATGGCGGCCATGATGCCCGGCTTGTCGTGGTCGCGCACGGCGATGATGAAGGGAAAGCCGTGCTTGGCGACATAGGCATCGTTGAGCCGGGTGAAGGTCGCGCGTTCGTCGTCGGTCAGGCTGTCCAGACCCGCGCTGGCCTGTTCGGCGGTGCTCTCCGCCGTCAGCCGTTTCGCCTGCGCCAGCTTGCCCGCCAGGTCGGGATGGGCCACCAGCACGCCCAGCCGTTCTTCGTCGCTGGCAGCGCGGAACACCTGCGCCATGCGCGCGGCAAGGCCCGCAGGGCTGTCATGAACCGCGCCCATTTCCCCGTCCCAGACGCGCTCGGCGATGAAGGGGGAATGTTCATAGATGCCGCCGAACCTGTGCACAAAGTCGTCGCGGTTCATCTGCGAGGGTCGCAAGCGGGACCGATAGGGATGGACCCTGGCCCAATGGCGCGCGATATCCAGGCGCGAGGCGAACCAGACGCCCTCATGCTGGCGGCAGTGATCCAGGAACCGCTGGATCGCCATGGCCCGGCCCGGCCGTCCGGCCAGACGGCAATGCAGGCCGATGGACATCATCTTGGGCGCGCCCGCCGCGCCCTCGGCATACAAAACGTCGAAGCTGTCGCGCAGGTAGTCCAGGAAATCCGTGCCCGTGCCAAAGCCCTGTCCGCTGGAAAAGCGCATGTCGTTGGCATCCATCGTATAGGGCACCATCAGTTGCGGCTTGCCGTCGTGGACATGCCAATAAGGCAACTCGTCCGCGATCGTGTCGGACAGATACTCGAACCCGCCTTCCTCGCAGCCAAGCGCCACCGTGTTCATCGAACAGCGGCCCTGATAAAATCCGCGCGGGCGTTCCCCGGTGACGCGGCTGTGCAACTCGACGGCCTGGGCGATGTGGTCGGCCTCGATTTCTCGCGGAATGTCGCGATAGTCGATCCATTTCAGGCCATGGGTCGCGATCTCCCACCCCGCGGCCTTCATCGCCGCCACCTGTTCAGGGCTGCGTTCCAGGGCGGTCGCCACGCCATAGACGGTCACGGGAATGCCCCTCAGCATCCGGTGCAGGCGCCAGAAGCCCGGCCGCGCGCCATAGTCATAGATCGATTCCATGTTCCAGTGCCGCTTGCCCGGCCAGGGCTGGGCGCCGATGATCTCGGACAGGAACGCCTCGCTGGCCGCGTCGCCGTGTTCGATGCTGTTCTCGCCGCCTTCCTCATAGTTGACGACGAACTGGACCGCGATCCTTGCGCCGCCGGGCCATTGCGGGTCGGGGGTGTGCTCTCCATATCCTCGCAGGTCGCGGCTGTAGCGCATCGGGCATCCTTTCCGTGGCAGTGCGGGCACAGGAAAGCGCGTGCGGACCTGCGCGGCAAGCGGGCAGAGGCAGAATTCTGTATCAAGGAATCGGAAAAGATCGCCTGCGGTTTCAAGCGGCCATTGAAAGACTTGCGGGCTGGCACCGATTGTTGAGGCGATCGCGGTCCCCATAAGCTGCGCGGAGTGCGGCCAGAGGAGCCGCGGGAGGGAACCCATGGAACGCTACTTCAAGCTGGCCCGGCATGGCACGACCGTCAGGACCGAGGTGATCGCCGGGATCACCACCTTCCTGACGATGGCCTATATCATCTTCGTCAACCCCGACATCCTGTCCACCACCGGCATGGACCGCAACGCCGTGTTCGTCGCGACCTGCCTGGCCGCCGCCATCGGATCGGCGGTGATGGGGCTGTGGGCCAACTGGCCCATCGGCATGGCGCCCGGCATGGGGCTGAACGCGTTCTTCGCCTTTACCGTCGTGGGCGCCATGGGCTTTACCTGGCAACAGGCGCTGGGCGCGGTCTTTATCAGCGGGCTGATCTTTCTGTTCCTGTCGGCCACGGGCATCCGCCGCTGGCTGGTGGCGGGCATTCCGGTGTCGATGCGCAGCGGCGTCGCGGCCGGGATCGGGATGTTCCTGGGCATCATCGCGCTGCAATCGTCGGGCATCGTGGTGGACAGCCCGGCCACGCTGGTGACGCTGGGCGACCTGACCGCGCCCGGCACGCTGCTGACCATCGCGGGCTTTTTCATCATCGTGGCGCTGGATGCGCTGCGGGTCACGGGCGCGATCCTGATCGGCATCCTGGTCATCACCGTCGCCGCCATCGGGCTGGGCGTCAGCCAGTTCGGCGGCGTGGTGTCGATGCCGCCCTCCATCGCGCCCACGCTGCTGCAACTGGACGTCTGGGGCGCGCTGGGGTTCGGCATCGCCCAGGTTATCCTGGTGATGGTCCTGGTCGAGGTGTTCGACGCCACCGGCACCCTGATCGGGGTCGCGAAACGCGCGGGCCTGCTGAACGAAGGACCGGCCCACACCAATCCCGGTCTGTCGCGCGCGCTGATGGCGGATTCGACCGCGATCACCGTGGGGTCGATGCTGGGAACCTCATCGACAACCGCCTATGTCGAAAGCGCATCGGGCGTGCAGGCGGGCGGGCGCACCGGCCTGACCGCGCTGGTGGTGGCCGTTCTGTTCCTGCTGGCGATGTTCTTTGCCCCCCTGGCCGGGTCGGTGCCCGCCTATGCCACCGCGCCCGCGCTGCTGTATGTGGCGACCCTGATGGTGCGCGAACTGTCCGAGATCGCCTGGGACGACGTGACCGAGGCTGCCCCCGCCGTGCTGACCGCCCTGGTGATGCCCTTCACCTATTCCATCGCCAACGGCCTGGCATTCGGGTTCATCAGTTATGCGGCGATCAAGCTGCTGACCGGCAAGGCGTCACAGGTCCATGCCGCGACCTGGATCGTGGCGGCGCTGTTCGTCATCAAGTTCGCGTTCTTCGGCGGGCATTGACGGATCAGGTCGTGCATGGCGTTTCATGCGGGATCGCCATGCCCCTATGCTGTTCGCTTCCGGAAATCCTGATCGGCTTTCGACCACGATTGAGCAGCTTGTCCCTGCGCGGATCACCGGATGGGGCGATGGGATTTTTCAGGCGTCGGCTGTGAACACCCCCCTCGGGCAGGCGATGCTTCGCGCTGAGGGGCCATCCGGCAAGCCCTTGCGGTCAGTCGCCGATGATTTCGAACCGCGCGACGTCCACCATGCCGCGGTCGGTGATCTTCAGGGCCGGGATGACGGGCAGGGCCAGAAAGGCCAGTTGCAGGAACGGCTCGTCCAGCACGACCCCCAGATCGCGCGCGGCGTGGCGCAGAACCATCAGCGCGTCGCGCACGGCCTCGAAGGGCTCCAGGCTCATCAGGCCGGCGACGGGCAAGGCCAGTTCGGCCACGACACGCCCCTCGGCCGCGACGACAAAGCCCCCCTCGATCCGGGTCAGCCGGTTCGCGGCCAGGGCCATGGCGTCATAGTCCATCCCCACCACGGCGATGTTGTGATGATCGTGGCAGACGGTCGAGGCGATGGCCCCGCGCCGGAGGCCGAACCCTTTTACAAAGCCTGTCGCGATGTTGCCGTTTTTCCCGTGCCGTTCGATCACGGCGATCCGTGCAAGGTCGCGGGCCGGATCGGGACGCTTGTCGCCATCGCGGGGCGGGATGTCGCAGGTCAGGTGTTCGGTGATGATCCGGCCCTCGACGATGCCGATCACGGGCGTTTCCGCCCGGTTTCCGCCGCTACGGAAATCCTGCGGCTTCAGCGGGGGCGCCTTGACCGACTGTCGGCCGATCGGGGGCAGGGCGTCCCGCCCTGCGAATGCCGCGTCATCCGCCACACGCCCCCCGCACAGAACCAGCCGGGCATGGCAGCCCGCCAGACTGTCCACTGCGACGATATCGGCCCGCAGCCCCGGAGCGATCAGACCGCGATCCTTCATCCCGAAGGCCTCGGCCGCCGACAGCGAGGCCGCGCGATACACGGCCAGCAGCGGGGTGCCGCGCCGGATCAGCTCGCGGATCATGTGGTCCAGATGCCCGTGTTCCGCGATGTCCAGCGGGTTCCGGTCATCGGTGCACAGGCACATATAGGGTGCGGTGATGTCGGTCAGCACCGGCTGCAGGGCGGCCAGATCCTTGCTGACCGACCCTTCGCGGATCAGCACGCGCATCCCCTTGCGCAGCTTTTCCAGGGCCTCGGCGGCGGTCGTCGCCTCGTGTTCGGTGCGGATGCCGGCGGCGACATAGGCGGACAGGTCGCGGCCCGACAGTTGCGGGCAATGGCCGTCGATATGGCTGCCCTGGAACAGCCGCAGCTTGGCCATGGCCTGGGGGTCGCGGTGAATCACGGCGGGATAGTTCATGAATTCGGCCAGCCCGATAGCCGACGGGTGGCCCATGACGGCGCGCAGATCCCCCGCCTCGATCCGCGCGCCCGAGGTTTCCATGTCGGTCGAGGGCACGCAGGACGACAGTTGCACCCGCAAATCCATCAGCGTCCGTTCGCTGGCCTGCTGAAACCAGCGGATGCCGTCGAGGCCGATGACATTGGCGATTTCATGCGGGTCGCAGATCGCCGTGGTGATGCCGCGCGGGGTGACGCAGCGGTCGAACTCCAGCGGCGTGACCAGGCTGCTTTCGACATGCAGATGCGTGTCGATAAAGCCCGGCACCAGCGTCAGGCCGGAAACGTCGATGACCCGCGTGCCCTGGCAGGGCTCGCCCACCCCGACGATACGGTCCCCGCAGATGGCGACATCGCCCGCGATCATGGCCCCGGTGATCAGGTCGAAAACCTGTCCCCCCCGCAAAACCAGATCCGCGGGTTCGTCCCCGCGGGCCTGAGCGATACGCCGTTCCAGATCGTCCATGACATCCCCTGCGGTTTTGTCCGACAAGACCCGACAGGCGCGGCATCGTCCAGTGGCCTCGTGCGACGGGCGCTGTCCGGGGCTTGCGGGGTCAGAACACCTTTTTCAGTTCCCGCACGGCAAAATCGGCGAACATCCGCACCTTGGGATCCTGCAGCCGCCGGTGCGGGGTCAGGCATCCGAATTGCGCGGGCAGGGGGCGGTTCCGGGGCAGAACCTCGATCAGGCGTCCGGTCCTGATGTCGTCCGCAACCTCGTACAGGGGCCGATTGGCGATCCCTTCGCCGCCAAGCGCCCAGGTGGTCAGCACATCGCCGTCATCCGTATCGAACCGCCCGCCGACCATCATCTTTTGCGGCCCGTCATCCGACTGCAGCACCCAGTAATATTCGGGGCTGCGAGGATAGCGCAGCAGCAGGCAGTTATGGTCCACCAGATCCTCGGGGACATCGGGTGTGCCATGACGCGCCAGATAGCCGGGCGACGCGACCAGCACCCGTGGGCAATCCGCGATCTTGCGCCATTTCAGGGCGGAATCGGCAGGCTCGCCCAGAAAGAAGGCCAGGTCGATGGCGTCCTCGACGATATTGACGTTGCGGTCCGACAGCCGCAGCCGGAAATCCACGCCGGGATTTTCCGCACAGAATGGCGGGATCAGCGGCGCGATCAGCCGCCGCCCCAGGCCCAGCGGCGCCGTCAGCCGGATCACCCCCTGCGGGCGTCCGGAAAAGCTGGACACCAGTGCCTCGGCCTCGTCCAGGGTCTCGATCACGCGGCGGGCGTTGTCGTAAAAGGCGCGGCCGATCTCGGTGGGGGTCAGCTTGCGGGTGGTCCGGTTCAGCAGCCTGACGCCAAAGCGGTTTTCCAGATCCTTGATGCGATTCGAGGCAACTGCCGGCGAAAGCCGCAGATCGCGGCCCCCGGCGGTGATCGACCCCAGTTCCACCACCCTGACAAAGACGCGCAGGCTTTCAAGATAGGACATGGGTGATAGGCCGTTTTCAAGGATTCGTGTAAAGTCTTCCGGGTCGGCGCCGATTTCGCAACCGTTTTTTTCCGCCTAGGATTCTCATCGGGTCACAGCCACAAAGGAATGCCATGACACCCGCGCTGCGCTTTCTGCTGAACGGTCAGCCGATCACCCTGGCCGAGGTCGGGGCATCCGACACGCTGCTGGATTTCCTGCGCATCGACCGCCGCCTGACCGGCACCAAGGAAGGCTGTGCCGAGGGCGATTGCGGCGCCTGCACGGTGCTGGTGGGGCGTCTGGCCGATGACGGGCTGGTCTATGAGCCGGTGAACGCCTGCATCCGCTTTCTGGCGTCCTGCCACGGCTGCCATGTGGTGACGGTGGAACACCTGCGCGGCCCGGGCGGCGGGCTGCACCCCATCCAGGCGGCGATGGTAGAACACCACGGCAGCCAGTGCGGGTTCTGCACGCCGGGCATCGTGATGGCGCTGTACGCCCTGTGGATGGCCAATCCCGACGCATCCGTCACCGACATCGAGATCGCCCTGCAGGGCAACATCTGCCGCTGCACGGGTTACGAGCCGATCGTCAAGGCGGCGCTTGCGGCGGGCCGGGCGGGCGGTCAGGCCGCCGATGCGCTGGCGGTGGAACGCGAACTGGTGGCCGCAAAGCTGCGCGCCATGCGGGGTGAACGGGTCGAACTGTGCAGGGGCGGCGAACGCGCCATCATCCCCGCCGACGTGGACGATCTGGCCGCCCTGCTGGAGGCGGAACCCAAGGCCACCATCATCGCGGGGGCGACCGACGTGGGCCTGTGGGTGACGAAATTCATGCGCGACATTTCTCCGGCGGTCTTCATCGGGCATCTGATGAAATCGCGCCGGGTCGAAGGCGGGGAAATCCGTCTGGGCGCGGGCGTGACCTATTCCGAGGCCGCGCCGCTGATCCGCGACCATATCCCTGCCGCCTATGACTATTGGCTGCGCATCGGCGGCTGGCAGGTGCGCAACATGGGCACCATCGGGGCCAATATCGCCAACGGATCGCCCATCGGCGACACGCCGCCCTTGCTGATCGCCCTGGGCGCGCGGATCGTGCTGCGCAGGGGGACCGCGCGCCGCGAGGTGCCGCTCGATGCGTTCTTTATCGAATATGGCCGCCAGGACCGCGCGTCGGGCGAATTCGTCGAGGAGGTCATCATCCCCACCCGCCCCGATGCCCGCGTCGCCGCCTACAAGGTCAGCAAGCGCCGCGACAGCGACATCACCGCCGTCGCCGCCGGGTTCTGCCTGACGGTCGAAAGCGGCACCATCGCCGAGGCGCGCGTCTGCTTTGGCGGCACGGCGGGCGTTCCGAAACGCGCCACGGGGGCCGAGGCCGCGCTGACCGGCCAGCCCTTTGCCCGCGATACCTTCGAGGCCGCGGCGCGCGCCGTCGCCGACGACTTCCGGCCCCTGACCGACATGCGCGCCAGCGCCGAATACCGCAGCGCGGTGGCCGCCAACCTGTTCCGCCGATTCTGGCTGGAACAGTCCGAACCCGGCCTGCCCGTCCGCCTGACCCAAGCCGTAGGAGCGTGAGATGAAAGACGACACCACCCTCGGCGGGCAGGCGCATCAGGACACCGTCCACGACAGCGCCATCAAGCACGTCACGGGCCGCGCCGACTATACCGACGACCTGGCCGAGCCTTACGGGCTGCTGCATGCCTATCTGGGCCTGTCGCAATGCGCGCATGGCACGATCACCGGGATGGATTTCACCGAAACGCTGGCCGCGCCGGGCGTGATCGGCGTGCTGACGGCCCAGGACATTCCCGGCGTCAACGACGTGTCGCCCAACGGCAAGAACGACGACCCGATCTTTGCCGAGAAGAAGGTCCTGTTCTGGGGCCAGCCGGTCTTTGCCGTGATCGCGGAAACCCGCGATCAGGCCCGGCGCGCGGCGCACAAGGCGCGCATCAGCTATGACATTCTGCCCCACGCGCTGGACCCCATCGCCGCGCGCGACGCGGGCATGGGCTATGTCACCGACCCCCTGACCCTGCGCCGGGGCGACGCGGATGCGGGCATGGCCGCCGCGCCCCGGCGCATCAAGGGCCGTTTCGCCATCGGCGGGCAGGATCATTTCTATCTGGAAGGCCAGATCGCCATGGCCATCCCCGGCGAAGACGAAGATGTCACGGTCAATGTCTCGACCCAGCACCCGTCCGAGGTCCAGCACATGGTGGCGCATGTCCTGGGATGCCGGAGCAACGCGGTGGTGGTGAACGTGCGCCGCATGGGCGGCGGTTTTGGCGGCAAGGAAACGCAGATGAACCTGTTCGCCTGCGTCGCGGCCATCGCCGCGAAACGCTGGAACCGGGCCGTCAAGATCCGCCCCGACCGCGACGACGACATGACCGCCACCGGCAAGCGGCACGATTTCGTCGTGGATTACGAGGTCGGCTTTGACGACGACGGCACGATCCGCGCCGTCCGGGGCGACTGGTATGCCCGCTGCGGCTTTTCGGCAGATCTGTCCGGCCCGGTGACGGACCGTGCGCTGTTTCACTGCGACAATGCCTATTACTATCCGGATGTGCGCGTCAGCAGCCATCCGATGCGGACCAATACCGTCAGCAACACCGCCTTTCGCGGCTTCGGCGGCCCGCAGGGCGTGATCGTCGCCGAACGCATGATCGAGGAGATCGCCTATGCCCTGGGCCGCGACCCGCTGGAGATCCGCAAGCGGAACCTTTACCGCAACGGCCAACTGACCCCCTATCATCAGGAGGTCACCGACCAGATCCTGCCGCGCATCTTCGAGGAGCTGGAAGCCTCCAGCGACTATCACGCGCGCCGCCAGGCGGTGCTGGACTGGAACGCGAAAGGGGGCGTGATCCGCAAGGGCATCGCCCTGACGCCGGTCAAGTTCGGCATCAGCTTCACCGCGACCTGGTTCAACCAGGCGGGCGCGCTGATCCATGTCTATAACGATGGGTCCATCGCGCTGAACCATGGCGGGACCGAGATGGGGCAGGGGCTGAACACCAAGGTCGCGCAGGTCGTGGCCGAGGCGTTCCAGTGCGACATCGGCAACATCAAGATCACCCGGACGACCACGGAAAAGGTGCCCAACACCTCGGCCACCGCCGCCTCGTCGGGGACGGACCTGAACGGCATGGCGGCGCTGGACGCGGCGGAACAGATCAAGGCGCGGCTGGTCGAATTCGTCGCCGAACGCTGGCAGCAGCCGCGCGAGGATGTGCACTTCGTTCCCGGCCATGTCCGCGCGGGCGACCATCTGATCCCGTTCCGCGACGTGATCGCGGCGGCCTATAGGGCGCGCATCCACCTGTCAGCGGCGGGTTTCTATAAGACGCCCCAGATCCATTGGGACCGGGCGACCGGACGGGGGCGGCCGTTCTATTACTATGCCTATGGCGCGGCCGTGTCCGAGGTGTCTGTGGACACGCTGACGGGCGAATATGTCATCGACCGTTCGGACGTGCTGCACGATGTGGGGCGCAGCCTGAACCCCGCCATCGACAGGGGCCAGATCGAGGGCGCCTTTGTCCAGGGGGCGGGCTGGCTGACGATCGAGGAACTGTGGTGGGACGACAAGGGCCGACTGCGCACGCACGCGCCCTCCACCTACAAGGTGCCTCTGGCGTCGGACCGGCCGCGCGTGTTCAACGTGCGCCTGGCCGACTGGTCCGAGAACAGCGAACGCAGCATCAAGCGGTCCAAGGCCGTGGGCGAGCCGCCCTTCATGCTGGGCATCAGCGTGTTCGAGGCGATCAACATGGCCGTCGCCTCCTTTGGCGATTACCGCGAGCCCGCGCGGCTGGACGCGCCGGCCACGCCCGAGCGCGTGCTGATGGCGATCGAGAGGCTGCGTCACGGATCGGGGCGGGGATGATCCGCGTCCGGATCATGTCGGCCCTGGGTTCCACGCCCCGCGACGCGGGGGCCGAGATGTTCGTCGGCCCCAACCGCGTGACCGGCAGCATCGGCGGCGGCCAGTTGGAATACATGGCCATCGACCGGGCGCGGCAGATGCTGGCATCCGGCGAAGCCGAGGCCCGGATGGATGTTCCGCTGGGCCCAGAAATCGGCCAGTGCTGCGGGGGCAGGGTGGTCCTGCACCTGGATCGCCATGGCCCCACGCCCGAGGATCATCCCGATGTGCTGGTCTTTGGCGCCGGCCATGTCGGGCGGGCGCTGGCGCGGGCCCTGCAGCCCCTGCCGGTCAATGCGGTGCTGATCGACCAGCGACCCGAGGAACTGGCCCTTGCCGCACCCGGCGTCGATACCCGCCTGACCCCCTTGCCCGAGGCCGAGATCCGCGCCGCGCGCCCAGGCAGCGCCGCCGTGATCCTGACCCACGATCATGCCCTGGATTTCCTGCTGGCGGCCGAGGCGCTGTCGCGGACCGACCTGTCCTATGTCGGCATGATCGGCAGCGCCACCAAGCGCGCGCAGTTCACCCGCCTTGCCCGTGAACGCGGACTTGATCCGACGCCGCTGATCTGCCCGATAGGCGCGGGATTTTCCTGCGACAAGCGTCCGGCGGTCATCGCCGCCTTCACCGCCGCCGAACTGATCGGGCGGCTATCTGCCACGTCTTCGTTGAAAAAATACCCATGCAACAGTTGATCCGGGGCCGCGTCCTGTCCTTTTACGCCGACCCGCACGATACCCAGGACAACCACCGCTATTTCGAAAACGGCGCGGTCCTGATCGGGGACGGCCGCATCCAGGCCGTGGACGATTACGCAAAGCTCGCCCGCCCCGACCTGGCCGAGATCGATCACCGCCCGCACCTGATCCTGCCGGGGTTCATCGACACGCATATTCATTTCCCGCAGGTGCAGGTGATCGCCAGTTGGGGCGCGCAGCTTCTGGACTGGCTCAACACCTATACCTTCCCCGAGGAATCGCGCTTTGGCCAGCAGGGTCATGCACCTGCCATGGCCGACGCCTTCCTGAACCTGCTGACCGACCACGGCACCACCACCGCCGTCGCCTTCTGTTCGGTCCACCCGGAATCGGCCGAGGCGCTGTTTTCCGCGGCCCATGCGCGCAACATGGCGATGATCGCGGGCAAGGTGATGATGGATCGCAACGCCCCCCCCGAGGTTCTGGACACGCCCCGGCAGGGATACGACGACAGCAAGGCGCTGATCGACCGCTGGCACGGCACGGGCCGCCAGCGATATGCGATCACGCCGCGCTTCGCCATCACCTCGACGCCCGACCAGATGGAGATGACCGGGCAGTTGGCGCGCGAGCATCCCGATTGCCATGTCCAGACCCACCTGTCCGAGAACCTCGACGAGATCGAGTTCACCCTCGGCCTCTATCCGCAGGCGCGCGACTATCTGGACATCTACGAAACCTACGGCTTGCTGTCCGACAGGCTGCTGCTGGGCCATTCCATCCACCTGCGCCCGCGTGAAATCGCCCGCATGGCCGAAACCGGCAGCCGGGCGGTGTTCTGCCCGACCTCGAACCTGTTTCTGGGGTCTGGTCTGTTCGACGAGGCGGGACTGCGGGCGGCAGGCATCACCAGCGGCATCGCCACCGATGTCGGCGGCGGCACCAGCTATTCCATGCTGCAGACGCTGAACGAGGGATACAAGATCCTGCAATTGCGCGGCCAGAAGCTGACGCCCTTGTCGGCCTTTCACTGGATCACGCGCGGCAATGCCCTCGCCCTGGGAATGGCCGACCAGATCGGCACGCTGGACCCCGGAAGCATGGCGGACCTGGTGGTGCTAGACAGCCGCGCCACCCCGGCGATGGCCCTGCGCATGGCAAGGGCCGAGACGCTGGAACAGGAACTGTTCATTCTGCAAATCATGGGCGACGACCGCAGCATTCGCCAGACCTATGTGGCTGGCCGGCCGATGAAACCTACAGGTTGAACGACGCGCGGCCTTCCCCGCCGCGGCCTGTCGCGCTATCCCTGTGCCGATGCGGACCACAAGGGACAGTTCCATGACCAAGATCACCCCCGTTCTGATGGCCGGCGGATCGGGAACGCGGCTGTGGCCCGTGTCCCGCAAAAGCTTTCCCAAGCAGTTCGCGCCCCTGGTGGGGGATCAGACGCTGTTTCAGGCATCCGCCCGCAGGCTGTCGGGACCGGATTTTGCCGATCCGGTGGTGATGACCAATGCCGATTTCCGCTTCATCGTGGCCGAACAACTGGAACAGGCGGGCATCCGACCCGGCGCCATCGTGATCGAGCCGTCGGGCCGCAACACCGCGCCGGCGATTCTGGTCGCGGCGCTGATGATCGCGGCCAAGGACCCCGAAGGGCTGCTGCTGGTCGCGCCATCCGATCATGTCATTCCCGACGACGCGGCCTTTGCCCGCGCCGTGCGCCACGGTGCCGGCCCGGCCCGCGAAGGCCGGATCGTCACCTTCGGCATCACCCCCGACCGCCCTGAAACCGGCTACGGCTATCTGGAACTGGCGGGGCAGGGCGACGGACCCCAGCCGCTGGCGCGCTTTGTCGAAAAACCCGATGCGGCGACGGCGGCGCAGATGCTGGCTCAGGGCAACTTCCTGTGGAACGCGGGGATTTTCCTGTTCCGCGCGGATGCCATGATCCAGGCGTTTCGCGCCCATGCGTCCGAATACCTGTCGCCTGTTCTGGCGGCCCTGGACGAGGCCAAGGACGACATCGGCTTTCTGCGGCTGGCCAAGGCGCCGTGGAACAGCCTGCCCGACCAGTCCATCGACTATGCGGTGATGGAAAAGGCAGACAACCTGACCGTCGTGCGGTTTTCCGAACGCTGGTCCGACCTGGGCGGCTGGGATGCCGTCTGGCGCGAGGCGCTGTTGGAACGCCCGTCCGACAGCGGCGTGGTCGCTGACGACAATTCGACTGCCATCGACTGCCACGACGTGCTGCTGCGGTCCGACAGCGACGACCTGCAGGTGGTGGGCATCGGGCTGACGGATGTGATGGTGGTCGCCACCGCCGATGCGGTGCTGGTGGCCGACAAGAGCCGCGCGCAGGACGTGCGCCATGCCGTCAGCGCGCTGAAGGCCAGGGGCCGCAAACAGGCCACCGCCTTTCCGCGCGATCACCGCCCCTGGGGCTGGTTCGAGACGCTGGCCCTGGCGGACCGGTTCCAGGTCAAGCGCATTGTCGTCAAGCCCGGCGCGGCGCTGTCGCTGCAAAGCCATGTCCACCGGTCCGAACACTGGATCGTGGTCAGCGGCACCGCCAGGGTCACGGTCGATGACAAGGTGACGCTGGTCACCGAAAACCAGTCGATCTATGTCCCGCTGGGTGCCGTGCATCGGATGGAAAACCCCGGCAAGGTGCCGATGGTCCTGATCGAGGTGCAGACCGGCAGCTATCTGGGCGAGGACGACATCATCCGATACGAGGATGTCTATGCCCGCAGCAGCGCGGACTGAGGCGGGGGCCGACCCCGGCACCCCCTTGGACATTGATGCCGCCACAAGACGGGTTTATCGCGATGCCTCATAATCTTCTGTAGGATTATGAATTTGCCGATACCGGCATAGGCCGCTATATCTGCGCCTTCCTGACGAAGGCGAGACGATGACCGGCAGACTTTCCCCATCCCCCGCATTTGCCGCGCTTGACCGCGCGGCCGCCGACCGGATTCTGATCCTGGACGGAGCGATGGGCACGCAGATCCAGCAGCTTGGGCTGGGCGAGGATGATTATACGGGGCACGGATCGGGCCATGCCTGCCGCCACCATTCCGACCATCCGCAGCAGGGCAACAACGACCTGCTGATCCTGACCCAGCCCCGGGCGGTCGAGGAGATTCATTACCGCTATGCCGTGGCGGGCGCCGATATCGTGGAAACCAACACTTTTTCCGCAACCACCATTGCCCAGGCCGATTACGGGATGGGGGCTGCCGTCCATGACCTGAACGTCGAGGGCGCGCGGATCGTGCGCCGCGCCCTGGATCGTGCCACCGCTCAGGACGGGCGGCCGCGTTTCGTGGCGGGCGCGATCGGGCCGACGAACCGCACCGCGTCGATCAGCCCGGACGTGAACAACCCCGGATACCGCGCGGTGAGCTTTGACGACCTGCGCGCCGCCTATCTGCAACAGGCGCAGGGTCTGATCGAGGGCGGGGCCGACATCCTGCTGATCGAGACGATCTTCGACACGCTGAACGCCAAGGCCGCGATCTTTGCCTGCATCCAAGCGATGCAGGGGCACGGACAGGCGCTGCCGCTGATGATCTCGGGGACGATCACGGATGCGTCGGGGCGCACGCTCTCGGGGCAGACGCCGACGGCCTTCTGGCATTCGGTGCGCCATGCCCGGCCCTGGTCGGTGGGGCTGAACTGCGCGCTTGGCGCCGCCGCGATGCGCCCGCATCTGGCGGAACTGGCGGGTGTCGTCGATACCAAGATCTGCGCCTATCCCAATGCCGGGCTGCCCAATGCATTCGGCCAATACGACGAAGGGCCGGACGACACCGCCGTTCAGGTCGCGGAATTCGCGCGTGAAGGTCTGGTGAACGTGGTCGGCGGCTGCTGCGGCACGACGCCCGACCATATTCGCGCCATCGCCGAGGCGGTCGCCCAGTACAGCCCGCGAAAGGTGCCCGAATATGTCTGATCGCCTGCTGCGCCTGTCGGGGCTGGAACCCTTTGTCCTGACCCCCGACATTCCCTTCGTCAACATCGGCGAACGCACGAACGTCACCGGGTCGGCCAGATTCCGCAAACTGATCACCAACCGCGACTATGCCGCGGCGCTGGAGGTCGCGCGCGACCAGGTGGAAAACGGCGCCCAGATCATCGACATCAACATGGACGAGGGTCTGATCGATTCCAAGGCCGCCATGGTCGAATTCCTGAACCTGCTGGCGGCCGAACCCGACATCGCCCGCGTGCCGGTGATGATTGACAGTTCGAAATGGGAGGTGATCGAGGCGGGCCTGCAATGCGTCCAAGGCAAGCCGGTCGTCAATTCCATCAGCATGAAGGAAGGCGAGGAGCAGTTCCGCCACCAGGCCGGGCTGTGCCTGGCCTATGGCGCGGCGGTGGTGGTCATGGCCTTCGACGAACAGGGCCAGGCCGACAGTTTTGCCCGCAAGACCGAAATCTGCGCCCGCGCCTATCGCATCCTGACCGAGGAGGTGGGGTTCCCGCCCGAGGACATCATCTTCGATCCCAACATCTTTGCCGTGGCGACGGGGATCGAGGAGCACAACAATTACGGCGTCGATTTCATCGAGGCCACGCGCTGGGTCCGGGCGAACCTGCCTCATGCCCATGTGTCGGGAGGCGTGTCGAACCTGTCCTTCAGCTTTCGCGGCAACGAACCCGTGCGCGAGGCCATGCACGCGGTATTCCTGTATCACGCCATCCAGGCGGGCATGGACATGGGCATAGTCAACGCGGGCCAGTTGGCGGTCTATGACCAGATCGACCCCGACCTGCGAGAAGCCTGCGAGGATGTGGTCCTGAACCGCCGTCCTGACGCCACCGAACGGCTGCTGGACATCGCCGAACGCTTCAAGGGCGACGGGGGCGCACAAAAGCGCGAAAAGGATCTGTCCTGGCGCGAATGGACGGTGGAAAAGCGCCTGGAACATGCGCTGGTCAACGGCATCACCGAATATATCGAGGCCGATACCGAGGAGGCCCGGCAATCGGCCGAACGCCCCCTGCATGTCATCGAGGGTCCGCTGATGGCGGGGATGAACGTGGTGGGCGACCTGTTCGGCGCCGGCAAGATGTTCCTGCCGCAGGTGGTGAAATCGGCCCGCGTGATGAAGCAGGCCGTGGCCGTCCTGTTGCCCTACATGGAGGAGGAAAAGCGCCTGACCGGCGGATCCGACCGGGAAACGGCGGGCAGGATCCTGATGGCGACGGTCAAGGGCGATGTCCATGACATCGGCAAGAACATCGTCGGCGTGGTTCTGGCCTGCAACAATTACGAGGTCATCGACCTGGGCGTGATGGTCCCCGCGCAGAAAATCCTGCAGGTCGCGCGGGAACAGAACGTCGATGTGATCGGACTGTCGGGCCTGATTACCCCGTCGCTGGACGAAATGGTGCATGTCGCCAGCGAAATGGAGCGCGAGGGTTTCCGGGTGCCGCTGCTGATCGGTGGGGCCACGACGTCCAAGATCCATACGGCGGTCAAGATCGCGCCGCGTTACAGCAAGGGCGCGGCGGTCTATGTCACCGATGCCAGCCGGGCGGTGGGGGTGGTGTCGGCGCTGCTGTCGCCGTCGCAGCAGGCGGATTACGTGGACGCGATCCGTGCCGAATACCTGGATGTGGCCGAACGCCACGAACGGGCCGAGGCCGCCAAGCAGCGCCTGCCGCTGGCTGCCGCGCGGGCCAATGCGCTGAAGGTGGACTGGTCCGATTATTGCGCCACGCCCCCGCAATTCATCGGCACCCGCGTCATTGAGGACTGGGATCTTGGGGAAATCGCCCGCTATATCGACTGGACGCCGTTCTTCCAGACATGGGAGCTGAAGGGTGTCTATCCCCGCATCCTTGACGACGAAAAGCAGGGTGAGGCGGCGCGGGCGCTGTTCGCCGAGGCGCAGGAGATGCTGGCCCGGATCATCGAGGGCCAGTGGTTCAACCCGCGCGCCGTGGTGGGCTTCTGGCCGGCCAACGCGGTCGGCGACGACATCCGCCTGTTTGCGGACGATGATCGGAAACAGCCCTTGGCGACCCTGCACACCCTGCGCCAGCAGGTGACGAAACGCGGCGGTCGCCCGAATGTGGCGCTGTCCGATTTCGTGGCGCCGGAAGGCCGACCCGATTACGTCGGCGCTTTTGTCGTCACAGCAGGACCGGAAGAATCCGAGATTGCCGCGCGATACGAACGCGCCAATGACGATTACGGCGCGATCATGGTCAAGGCCCTGGCGGACCGCATTGCCGAGGCCATGGCCGAGATGCTGCACGAACGCGTCCGCAAGGAGTTCTGGGGCTATGCGCCTGACGAGGGGTTCGACCCGCAGGATCTGGTCGGCGAACCCTACAAGGGCATCCGCCCCGCGCCCGGCTATCCCGCGCAGCCCGATCATACCGAAAAGCTGACCCTGTTCCGGTTGCTGGACGCGGAAGCCGCCACCGGCGTGCGACTGACGGAAAGCATGGCGATGTGGCCGGGATCGTCCGTGTCAGGACTTTATATCGGCCATCCCGACGCCTACTATTTCGGCGTGGCGAAGATCGAGGAAGACCAGGCCCGCGATTATGCCGCCCGCAAGGGCATGGATCTGGCCGAGGCCGAACGCTGGCTGGCCCCGATCCTGAACTATATCCCACGGAAAAGGCACGAAGCCGCGTAGGCTGTAGGTTTTCGTTTGAATATCCCGCAGGGGGGTCCGGGGGACGTGACGCCCCCCGGTGTCCGGTCAGAACCCGGCCTTGATCTTTTCGAATTCGGCCAATTGCTTCTCGCGCTGCGCGGGGTCGTTGGGGGTCTGGGCCAGGATCGGGGCATCGACCTCGCTCAGACCGTCCTTCACGGCCGGTTCGTCTGCGATGGTCGCCATCGCCTCGGTCGAGGTGTGGCCATAGCCGATCGTGTCCAGCAGCGCCTTGCCTGCGGACGGCTCCAGCCAGGCATTGATGAAGTCATAGGCCTTGTCCTCGCTGCCCGGCCCGTCTTTCATGTTGATGTATCCGCAGAAGAAGGTGGACGATCCTTCCTTGGGCGCCCGCTGGAAGCCCACCGGATAGTTGTCGGCCTGCAGATAGACCACGCCGTCGTTCCAGGACCAGGCGATGTCCACCGCGCCCGACGCCATCAGTTGCGCCTGTTCGGACGGATCCGCCCAATAGGCCGCGACGTTCTGGTGCGCCTGGCGCAGCCAGTCGGCGGCGGCGGCGAACTGTTCGTCGGTCACGTCGGTCCAGTCGGTCGTTCCCGTTGCCAGATAGGCAAGCGCCCACACATCGTCGGACGAATCCGGCAGAGAGGTGCG
This sequence comes from Paracoccus subflavus, assembly GCF_004310345.1. GTDB lineage: Bacteria > Pseudomonadota > Alphaproteobacteria > Rhodobacterales > Rhodobacteraceae > Paracoccus > Paracoccus subflavus. Next base: position 179,389 of record NZ_SISK01000001.1, read on the forward strand.
GCCCTGGTATTTCGGATCGACAAAGACCTGCAATGTCGAGACATCCTCGGCTGGCACGGTTTCCGTGTTATAGGCAATGGCCGTGGCGCCCCAGTCGGTCGGGATGAACCAGACGCCCTCGTCATCGCGGATGGTTTCGGATGCCAGGAATTCCGGCGCGATCTTGTCGAAGTTGGGTATCTTCGACGTATCCCAGGGTTCGATCAATCCGGCATCGCGATATTTGCCGACCATCTGGCTGCACGGATGGACCACGTCGGCCTTGAACCCCGAGGCGATCTTCTGGAACGCCTCGTCGTCGTCGCCGTAAAAGGCATAGGTCGGGCTGTCGCCATGCTTGTCGACATAGGACTGGAAAATCGACGGCTCCTCGAACCCCGCCCAGTCAAAGACGGTCAGTTCCGGATCGGCCGCAAGAACAGGCACGGCAATGGCAGAGGCGAGGGCGGTGGTAGTCAGCAAGCGCATGAAATCGGACCTTCCTGTTGGGCGGATTTGCCTTGAACGCTAACGGGGCGGCCACGGGCGCGCAAGGGTATCGCAGGACGGTGATCGGCAGGGGGGATCGGCAGGGGCACGTCCACAGTGCCGAGGCCGCCGGCATGGGCGCCCGGATTATCGGTCCAGCAATTCCGGCCCGCCTGCAATCGCCATGTCAGGCGTGCCGATTGCCTCTGTGTCCTTGCCCGCGAAATCCACGCCGTTCAGCACGGTCTGGATGGCGGCCAGATGTGCCCGCCGCTTGTCGTCGGACCGGATCACATGCCATGGCGCGACCGGGGTGTGCGACCATGTAAGCGTGTCCCGGATCGCCGCGGTATAGTCGTCCCACCGCAATACGCCGTCCACGTCGATGGACGACAGTTTCCATTGCTTCAAGGGATCGCGTTCCCGGTCGAGGAACCGGCGCATCTGTTCGGCGCGTCCCACATTGAGCCACAGCTTGATCAGGATGATGCCGTCATCGACCAGCATCTGTTCGAACAGGGGAAGCTGGCGAAAGAACACTTGCCGCTGTTGTTCCGTCGAAAACCCGAAGACGCGCTCGACCACGCCCCTGTTGTACCAGCTTCGGTCGAACAGGGCGATTTCGCCCCGGGCCGGCAACCAGTCCGCATAGCGCTGGAAATACCATTGTCCCGCCTCGCGCTCGGTGGGCCGGGGCAGGGCGACGATATAGGCCGAACGGGGGTTCAAATTCTGGCGCATCCGCTCGATGGTGCCGCCCTTGCCGGCGGCGTCGCGGCCTTCGAACAGGACCACCAGCCGCTTGCCGGTCGCCACGACATCATGCATCAGCCGCACAAGCTGCAATTGCAGCCCTTTCATGCGGGTCTTGTACAGGTCCTTGTCCAGCACGGTGCGATAGGGATAGGCCGGGTCGAGGATGTCGTCCTTGTCCGGGCCGTCCAGCACCTTGCGGATATCCCTGGGCGCGGCCGTCAGCGCCTCGGTGATCTTGCCGACAAGCGGCAGGTCGGGGTTGGAGGGCACGGGTCTATCCTTTGCCGATGCGTGACAGGTCGTAATGGGTGGTCTGGTAGATCTCGTTGATCCAGTTTCCGTAGAGCAGATGCGCATGGCTGCGCCAGCGGTTCGCCGGCGCGCGGGACGGGTCATCGCCGGGATAATAGTTCGACGGCACGTTGATCGGCTTTCCTGCGGCAATGTCGCGGTCGTATTCATCCTTGAGCGTGGTGCTGTCGTATTCGAAATGGTTGAACACATACAACGCGCGATTGGCCGGATCTTCCAGCAGGCAAGGGCCGACCTGATCGCTGGCCAGCAGCGTCCGCAGCGCGGGACGGGCATCGACGTCGTCCTGCCGGACCTCGGTCCAGCGGCTGACGGGAACCAGCACATCGTCAGAAAAGCCCCGCAGATAGGGCGAGGCCGGCGCGAGGTTGCGATGGCAGAAACAGCCAAAGGCCTTGCGGTCCAGGGGACGTTTTTCCAGCCGATGAAAATGCCAGGCCATCGCCATGCCGCCCCAGCAGACGCCGAAAGTCGAATGGACATGCCCCTGGGTCCAGTCAAAGAGCCGGGTCAGTTCGTTCCAGTAGGTCACCTCCTCGAACGGCAACTGCTCGACCGGGGCGCCGGTGATGATCAGGCCGTCGAATTTCTCGCCCGTCGCCTCGACCTCGCGGAAGGTCCGATAGAAGCTTTCCATATGGTCGGCCGCCGTGTTGCGGCTTTCGTGGTCCGACATGCGGATCAGTTGGAAGTCGATCTGCAGGGGCGTCGCGCCGACCAGCCGGGCGAACTGGTTTTCGGTCTGGATCTTCTTGGGCATCAGGTTCAGAAGCCCGATCCGCAGGGGCCTGATGTCCTGGGTTGCCGCCCGGCCCGGAGACATGACCATCACGCCTTCGTCCGACAGGATGCGATAGGCGGGCAGGTTCTCGTTCAGGGTGATGGGCATGTCAGGATTCCTTGCGGTCAATGGCACGGGCAATCAGGCGGTCGAAGTCGGCGGGGGTTTTGACCTCGGCCACCTCCTCGGCCAGGATGGTGACGCCGCGCCGGGCCATGGCTTCGTATCGCGGCTGGCGATGGGCCAGGGCGCGGGCATAGGTCCAGCGGATGAAATCGTCGGGGTTCACCTGATCGCCCTCCAGGCCCTTTTCGACACGATAGGAAACCCACGCCTTTTCCAGAAATTCAGGCTGGTAATACATGGGCTTGGGGGCACGGTCAAAACGGCGCACCAGTTCGGCGGTATGGGCGTCCGACCCCTTGATCCAGACCATCAGCAGGTCGCGTTCCAGCGCGGACAGAACCGGATCGGCGGCATCGTCGGGGTCCACCACCTCGCAGATGGACCCGCCGCTGTCGCAGACGAAATGCGGGATGGCATAGATGTCACGGGCGCGGTCCATGAAATGCCGCGTGTCCAGCAGGGCCGCGATTTCGGCCCGGCGGTGCTGGTTCTGGCGCAGGCAATATTCGTCGAAGGGCAGGCCGCCGCGGCTGGGACTGCCGGGCTTGCCCAGATAGGTGGACAGGGGGGCAAGGTTGTCGAAGGTGATGTTGCTGGCGATATAGACGCTGTCCGACAGCAGCAGGTCGCGCAGGAACGGAACCCTCATCGCCTCGCGCTTGAAGTTGTCGGCGATGAATTCCCCCATATAGCGGGTGCCGATGCGGTAATCGACGCTGTAGTGGAACCACTCGCCCGCCTCGCGCAGCATGTTGGCCAGATAGGTCTTGCCCAGCCCCGACATGCCGAACAGCACCACGCGCTTGGCACCCGCTTTCAACCATTCGCCGCCGCTGCCATAGATCATCGGATGCCCCTTCGCTGCAGGCGCATAGGTAATCCCGCCCCCCGGAAAAGCAAAGGCCCCGCCGGGGCGGGGCCTTGCTGGTGCCAGGATGAGCGTCTGTCAGAAGCTGTAGCCGACGCGGACGCCGACGCCCCAGGCATGGTTGTCATCCATCGTGGCAACCCGCGTCTTGTTGCCGGTTTCCCCGATCCCCAGGTCCGAGCCGCCCAGCCTGGTATAGTTGATGCCCGTCGTGACCTTGACATTGTCCATCGTATAGATGGCCGCCAGCGTCACGCCCTTGCGCCCGTTGCTGGGCGCAAGCGGCGAAACCGTGTCCCCTTCGCTGGACTCGTACAGGAACGACAGCGAGCCGGACCAGTTCTCCGTGAACTTGCGGCCGACGCCGATCGTGTAGGTCGTCGTATCCTCGACCTCGACCAGCGGAACCGTGCCGCCTGTCGGGGTCGCGATCGGAAACACGGCGTTGTCCACGATGAATTCGGACCATTTGACCCACCGGATCGAACCGAACACCAGCGTGCCCTCGGCGATGCCTGTCTGACCTTCCAGGGTCCAGCTACGCGGCGTCTTGACCGTGTAGCGTCCCGAAATCGTATCCGTCAGGCCACCGGTAGCACCCAGGATGACCCGCCCCGTTTCGGTCATGTCGAAGTCATGCTCGATAGGAGAGTTGTAGGTCAGCGACACGCGTCCGGCGATTTCGGGTATCTCATAGGCCGCGCCGATGACATAGCCCGTGCCCCATTCATCCTCGATTTCCAGGTCATAGGGCGGTGCGATCCGGCTGTACCCCGCTCCGTCCAGGGTCACGCCGCCATCGGCCTTCGAGGCGCGGATCCCCCCATGGATCGAAAAGTTGTTCTGGAACTTGTAGCGGGCCAGTGCCGTCAGGGTCGTCGAATTGACCTCGACCCGCGTTCCGCCCAAGACAGGAGAGCCGGCCGGCGCCGTCGGATAGAGGATGTCCGCCCCGAACGGCTGCTCGGCGATAACGGCAGCCGACAGGTTGTCGTTGAACTGATGCTTGTAGGACAGGCCGAAAAAGCCATAGCCCTGCGCCACGTCGCCGGTCGGGAATCCGGCGATATCGGTCCCCTCGACCGTCGGATCGACGGCCCCGAAGCTCAGCTCGGCATAATTCCCTTGCTCGAACAGCACGGCCAGCGATTGCGGCGCGCGTTCGATGCCGCCGGCCATGACCGGCGCGGTCGTCATCAGCATCACCGCGCCGCCCGACAGGATCTTGTGCATGAGGTTCCCCCTTCTGAAATTTCTCCGCCCCTCGGGTCAGCTTTAATGCGCATATCCCTTGGATCAATGAAGCATTCATGTGACGCGGCGTCCCCAGGCGCGATAAGGTGTGCCAGTTGCATTAGAGCAACTGGAAATTGCAGAAGGCCTGCCCGGACATTGAACAATTCCGCCCGGCCAGGCTGGACAAACTGCGCTGCTCGTGAAAGGGGAAACTGCCAAACGATGTTGCCGCAAGGACACCCGCCATGCAGATTCGTGAGGCCCTGACCTTTGACGACGTTCTTCTGGTTCCTGCCGCATCGACGGTTCTGCCATCGACCGCGGACGTGACCACGCGCGTGACGCGCGACATCGCCATGAACATTCCGCTGTTGTCATCGGCCATGGATACCGTCACCGAAAGCCGTATGGCCATCGCCATGGCGCAGGCAGGCGGCATGGGGGTTATCCATCGCAACCTGACCACGGATCAGCAGGCCGACGAGGTGCGCCGGGTCAAGCGGTTCGAATCGGGGATCGTCTATAATCCGATCACCCTGCGCCCCGGCCAGACCCTGGCGGACGCCAAGGCCCTTCAGGACCGTTACAACGTCACGGGTTTTCCGGTTGTGGACGAACGGGGCAGGGTAGTCGGCATCGTCACCAATCGCGACATGCGCTTTGCCAGCGACGACCGCACCCCGGTCCGGGCCATGATGACATCCGAAAACCTTGCCGTTCTGCGCGAGCCCGCCGACCGGGCCGAGGCGATCAGCCTGATGAAGGCCCGCCGGATCGAAAAACTGCTGGTGACGGACGGGCAGGGCAAGCTAACGGGATTGCTGACCCTCAAGGATACCGAAAAATCCGTCCTGAACCCGCTGGCGTGCAAGGACGACCTGGGCCGGCTGCGCGTCGCGGCCGCATCGACCGTGGGGGATGAGGGTTTTGAGCGCAGCCAGGCGCTGATCGACGCGGGCGTGGACATGGTCGTGATCGACACCGCCCATGGGCATTCGGCTGGCGTGGCCCGCGCGGTCGAACGGGTCAAGCTGTTTTCGAACCAGGTGCAGGTGGTCGCAGGCAACGTCGCCACGGCCGAAGCGACGCGTGCCCTGATCGATGCGGGCGCCGACGCGGTCAAGGTAGGCATCGGGCCGGGGTCGATCTGCACCACGCGGATCGTCGCGGGTGTGGGCGTGCCGCAACTGACCGCCATCATGGATGCGGCATCGGCGGCCGGCGACGTGCCCATCATCGCCGATGGCGGCATCAAGTTTTCGGGCGATTTCGCCAAGGCCATCGCGGCAGGCGCAAGCTGCGCCATGGTAGGCAGCGCCATCGCCGGCACCGACGAATCCCCGGGCGAGGTGATCCTTTACCAGGGCCGGTCCTTCAAATCCTATCGCGGCATGGGCAGCCTGGGCGCCATGGCGCGCGGATCGGCCGATCGCTATTTCCAGAAGGACGCGGCCAGCGACAAGCTGGTCCCCGAGGGGATCGAGGGACAGGTGCCCTACAAAGGGTCCGCCAGCGCGGTGATCCATCAGCTTGTGGGGGGGCTGCGCGCCGCCATGGGATACACCGGCTGCGCCACGGTCGAGGACATGCGCAAGAATTGCCAATTCGTGCGCATCACGGGGGCCGGACTGAAGGAAAGCCATGTCCATGACGTGCAGATCACGCGCGAAAGCCCGAACTATCGTCTTGGATAAGGTTCCAGAGAAGTTGTCGAGAGGGTGAGAGCTGATGCTGTCAGTTCCGTGATAATCTGTATTATGGAATATAAAGATTGTCAGTTTCGGATCAGAGCTGTAACTGTCGTGCCGCCGTCGTCCCTCATCGAGGGGTAGCAAGCTCATCATTCCCCCGCCCAGCGCCGACGCTTGCCAGGACCTGATTTCCACGACAAGACCTGCGTGCAACGCGCGGCGAGCGTATCTTTGCCACCAGCAAGATTGTGGAGCTTGCCCAGAAGGTGGAAGCAATCGCCACCAAGCGAAGCAGGGTCAAGGCCACCCTGCCCCGTCTCGTCTTGAAGCCGCTTGGTAAGGCGTTATCCGCTGCCACGGCGCTGGCGGCATCGCCTGATGCTACAGCAGTGCTCCAGAAGGCCGGCAACAAGGCAGCTCCGGCTAGCCGTGGCGATGTTTGGAGATGAAAGTGAACCTCCCGCGCGAAAAAGTGGCTGCCTTCCCGAGGATGTTACGCTCCGCACGAAGATGCACGGCCTCTTTCCTCAGCGCTGCGAGCTGGGCCAGATCGGCCCGCGTCTGCCAGTTCCCGGGAAAGGCCGCAGGAGGGGTCGCGGTCAGTTCCCGCATTCAGCGGCGCGACCCGCTCTCCGCCACAAATCTTACGGCCTCGATCCCGAATTCGCGGCTGAACTTCCGTCTCGTCATATCCACTCTCTAGTCCCGTGGTCGGGATCCTGTCTTCATGCCCACAAAACGGGCAGCCGTTCATGCAGGAAAGCCAGATATCCGCTGCACCACGGCGCGCCCCCTCCCCGCTGGCCTGATGATCAAGATATCGCTTAGCTGCCCCTTGCAGACCTGAATATTACATCCATATACCATCCATACGGATGGAAAGGCAGAGGATGTCAGATAAAGTGGTGCCGTTGCGGCCTCCTGTTCCCGAAACCGAGAAGATCACCATCAATCTGGGCTACGTCGATCTTGGTCGGATTGATCTGCTGGTCCAGGAAGGCTTCTTCTCGAACCGGACCGACTTCATCAGGACGGCGATCCGCAACCAGCTGGGCAGTCAGGCCACAGAGGTGTCGCGTTCGATCGAGCGGCACAGGCTGGAGGTCGGCCTTCTGGAACTTGGGACGGTTGAACTGGAGGCCGCAAAGGCTGCCGGCGAAACCCTTCATGTCAGGGTCGTGGGCCTTATCCGCATTGCCCCCGATGTCACACCGGAGCTTGCTCTGCAGACGATCGGCTCGCTGACGGTGCTCGGCGCACTGCAGGCAAGCCGCGAGATCAAGGCCGCATTGGCCTCACGGATCAAATAGCCGCGCGAGCGGCAGGAAAGGTAGACAAAATGACCACTGATTACGTCGCGGAGATCCTCCGCGCGACCGGCACCCTGCGGTCCGGTGATCCGGCCGGCGTGACGGCAATCGTTCAAAACGCCTTGGCACTCGCAGGTCTGAAAGACCCAGGTGCCGGGATCGCTGCCGGTGCCTCGGCCAGGACCACGCCAATGCCGCAGCCGCTGTTGCCGGGCCCAGTGCATACTGACCATCACTCCTTCGGGGCCGGCCGGCTGCGCAAACCCCTGGGCGAGGTCATCCGGGCCTTGCGAGAAGGCGGAAAGGGGCTGAAGCTTGAAGGATTGCCGGGAATGGGCCGTCCCGTGCAGGCTCCAGAACTGCCGTTGCCAGAGGGCGCAAGGTTCCTGGACGAGCGGTATTCCTGCGCGGCTGGCGCGCGCCGCTACCGGCTTTATGTTCCCTCACCTGCGAAAAAAGGCCTGCAGGGTATGATCGTGATGCTGCACGGCTGCACGCAGAACCCGGAAGACTTCGCTGCCGGCACCGGGATGAACGCCCTGGCCGAAGAGCACCGGCTGCTTATCGTCTATCCCGCGCAAACCGGCGGCGACAATTCCATGTCCTGCTGGAACTGGTTCCGCCCCAGCGACCAGATGCGGGATGCGGGTGAGCCTGCGATCATTGCCGGGCTGACCGAAGGTCTTCGCGACCAGTACGCCGTTCCCGCGGACCGGATCTTCGTGGCCGGTCTTTCCGCAGGTGGCGCGATGGCGGTGATCATGGGGGAAACCTACCCAGAGCTTTATGCTGCTGTGGGGGTTCACTCAGGCCTTGCCTACGGCTCTGCCAATGACGTCATGTCGGCCTTTGCGGTGATGCGGGGGCAGGCAAGCCTTGGCGCAGTGCCCTTGAGGAAACCCGGTGCGGGACTGGAGACGGGGCCGCGGATGATCGTGTTTCAGGGCAGCGCCGACACCACGGTCCATCCTTCCAATGCCGAACGGATCATTGCCGGCAAAGGCGCCGGTGCGGGGACGACCTCTCGGGTCGAACCCGGAGCCTCGGAGGGAACCCGCGGATACACGCGCCTTGTCGCCCGGCGCGAGGACGGCACGCATGGGGTCGAGAGCTGGATCATCGAGGGCGCGCAACACGCCTGGGCCGGCGGACACCCAAGCGGCTCCTATACCGATCCGCGCGGACCCGATGCCTCGGCGGCAATGGTGCGCTTCTTCCTTCATGGCGCATCCGAGCTATCCAACGCATGACAATCGCGGCGCCCGACTCTCCAGGCAAATGCCTGGAGAGTTGCGGCGTGGGCGGAAGCGTACTCTATATCCCGTTGAGCATTGCTTCCAACGAAGGGATGCTCGCTGGATCGGCTGGACTGCGGCTGAATGTTTGTCGCTACCAGGCGTCGCGCAGGCGGCAACAATCAGACGTAATCCACCCAGATCCCACCGGCATCGGCGGACCGCACGCAGGTTTCCACCCAGCGAACCCCCTCGACTCCCGCCGCGATGCCGGGATAGCGCAGATCGGCCACGCGGGCGGGATCGCCGTCCTCATGCGCCTCGATGGCCAGGGCAAAACGGTAATGCAGGTTGGCCCAGGCCTCGAACAGTCCTTCGGGATGGCCTGCGCCGATGCGGTCGTCCGCCAAGGACTGCGGGTGCAGATAGGGCATCCCCCGGTCCAGCAGGCGCGCAGGTTCGCCCTGGATTTCCAGGCGCAACTGGTTCGGATGTTCGTCCCACCATTCGATCGATCCCCTGGATCCCACGATCCGCACCTTTTGGCTGTGCATCGCGCCCGCGTTCACGGCCGAGGTCCAGCAGGTGCCCACCGCGCCGCTGTCGTATTCCATCAGCACGGTGGCGTTATCCTCCAACGGCGCGCGCGATGCGACGAAGCTCTGCCGGCTGCACAGCAGCCGCCTGATCTTCAGATCAGGGCAGATCACCTGCGCGATATACAGCGGATGGGTGGCCAGATCGCCCAGCACATAGCTGGGACCGGCGGATGCCGGATCGACGCGCCAGCGGGCGGCGGGGCTGTCCAGTTCCACCGCGGCGCTGTGAAAGCCGTGGGCGAATTGCAGGTTGACGATGCGGATCTCGCCCAGGGTGCCGTCTGCGACAAGCCGGGCGGCTTCCTCGATCATCTGGTGGCCGGAATAGCCATAGGCAACGCCCACGACCAGGCCGCGTTCGGCAGCGATGGCTTGCAAGTCCAGGGCCTCGGCGGTGGTGAAGGTCAGGGGCTTTTCGCAGATAACATGGATGCCCGCCTGCAACGCGGCCTTAGTAATTGGATAGTGCGTGTTGTTGGGCGTGGCGATGGTCACGCAGCGGATGCCGTCCGGGCGCGCGGCCTCGGTCGCGAACATCGCCGCGTAATCGGGATAGCAGCGGTCGGGGTCCAGCCCCAGTTCGACGCCGAAGGCGCGGCCTCGGCCGGGGTCCAGGTCGAATGCCCCCGCGATCAGGTCGAAGTATCCGTCGCGCATCGCGGCCGATCGGTGGACATAGCCGATCTGGCTGCCCTTGCCGCCGCCCGCCATGCCCCAACGGATCGCGGATTTCGTCAGGCGGTTGCTGTCGATCATCCTATGGCCTCCAGGGCGGGGCGGGCAAAGCCCACGGTTTCCAGATAGCGGCGGGATTTCGTCACGTCGGCCAGCGAGCCGCCTGCGTTGCGCGGGTCGCGTTCCTGTTCGACGGTGATAAAGCCCGCATAGCCGCGCCGTTCCAGCAGGGCCAGGATCGCCCGATAATCGATGCAGCCGTCGCCGAGGGGGCACATCACGCCCATCGCGCAGGCATCGAAGAACCGGATCCGGCGGGTCATCACCTGGGCGAATTTGGCCGCGTCGATGTCCTTGAAGTGGATGTAGTCCAGCCGGTCCCAGTATCGGTCCAGCATGGTAACCGGATCCATTCCGGCATAGAGGGTATGGCCCGTGTCCAGGCACAACCCAGCCTCATCGGCAGGAATGCTGCGGGCGATGCGTTCGATCTCGTCGGCGAATTCGACATGGCCGCCGGCATGGGGGTGGATCACCGCGCGGACGCCCCATTCGTCGCGCGCGATGCGGGCGATGGCGCGGATGTTGGCGATCATCCCTGCCCAGGCGGCGTCGTCCAGCCGGGTCGCGCGGTTGGAATGGCCCGCCGCATAGTCGCGCGCGTCGTGGCCCCAGTCCATCACCGTCAGATAGGGCGCGGCGAACCGCTGGCCGGGGGCCATGGGGGGCTTGGGCAGGGCAGAGATCACCGCGCAGATCCGGCGGGCCTGGCATTCCAGGTTCTTGCGATTGGCCGGATCGACCAGATTGTCGAAGATGGTGCCAGCCACGACATACAGCCCGTTCTGTCGCAGTTCGGCGGATACCGCATCACCAACCAGCGGCATATAGCCGTACGGCCCCAGCTCCAGCCCGCCATAGCCTGCCGCCGCGGCCTCCCTCAGGACCAGCCGCCAATCGGGCAAGTGGGGATTGCGAATGTCGTCAACGCCCCAGCAGCAGGGCGCGGTCGTGATGGTGATGGTCATGGGGTTCCTCCGGCTCCATGCAGGATCGTTCGGCAGGCCGCACCACGCAAAGGAAGACTTGAGGGGAAACCATCAATCCGCCACTGTGGCACAGAAAAAGAGGAACCGATGGCCAAGGTGACGCTGGAGGATGTGGCCCAGGCGGCGGGCGTGTCGGTCGCGACCGTGGACCGGGTGGTGAACCGGCGCGGGGGCGTGTCTGCCGACAAGGAGGCCGCGATCCTGCAGGCCGCGCGCCGCCTGGGCCTGGACCGTACCCTGACCGTCAAGCCGACGCTGACCAAGCGCATCGCGATCCTGATCCAGCCGCCGTCCAATCCGTTTCACGATCAGTTGCGGCGCGGCATCGACCAGGCCCGCGCCATCCACCGCGACCTGAACCTGCTGTTCCAGATTGAACAGATCGACCCGGCCCGGCCCGACCGCATCGCCGCCCAGATCGCCCGCGCCGGGACATGGGCCGACGGGATGATCCTGACCGTCCCCGCATCCCCCCAGGTTGTAACAGCGATCGAGGCCCTGCCCCTGCGCATTCCGGTCGTGACCATGGCCGACGATGTACCCACAACGCGCCGGGCCGCCTTCGTCGGTCCCGACGACCGCCAGTCGGGCCGCGTCGCGGGCGACCTGATGGGATACCTGATCGGTCAGGCGGGGGGCGAGGCCTTGGTCCTGATCGGCCGTTTCGACATGCCGGGCCACGGCGCGCGCAGCGGCGGATTCATCGACGTGCTGGCCGAACGCCACCCCGCCATCCGCGTGACCGAGGTTCTGGAAACGCACGAGGACAAGGCCACCGCCGCCGCCATGGCCCTGCGCGCCGCGCGGACAAATCCGGATTTGCGCGGCATATACCTGTGCACCACCGGCTGTTCGGACCTGGTGACGGCGCTTGCATCCCTGCGCAAGTCGCGCCCCATTGCCATCGTTACCCACGAACTGACACCTGAACGCCGGATCATGCTGCGGGACCGCAAGGTTCAGGCGATCATCGACCAGAGACCCATGCTGGAGGCCCGGCTGGCCGTCGAAGCGGTGGCCCGCCTGGTCGGACGGCTGGAGGGCGAGGCCGGGTCCATCGCCACCGAGATCCAGATCGTCATGCCCGAAAGCGTCTGAGGGCGTCCCCCTGGCGTCGGGCAGGGGCAACGGGGACACATGGCGGATATATCGGCTTGGGTGTCATCGGCGCGGGCTACATGGGCAAGGCCCATGCCATCGCCCTGTCGCAGGTCTCGCCCGTTCATGAATCGCCGCGGTGGAGGCGGTGCTGGCCTCTTGCGATGCCCAGGCCTGGGCCAGTGCGACCAAGCGATCCACGGTTCCGACCGGGCGCGATATATGTGCGCCGAGGAGATCGCGTCCGTCTATGCCGTCGGCAATTGCCGGATCGACCCGGCCATCCGGGCGGCAGGCGACATCGACACGCTGGTGGTGACGATGCTGACGGAATCCGGCCGGATGGTCCCGATGACCAACAACCGCCGCGGCCCCTGGGATACGACCAGCGGCTGGCGGCCTTGACGCGGCCCCGCATGATGTGAAACCGTCACGATCCTGACGGATTACATCATGCACGGGGAAACCGATGCGCCGCCCCACCATCGCCGACCTGGCAAAGGAAGCTGGCGTCAGCCTGGCCACCGCCGACCGCGTGCTGAACGGCCGCCTGAAGGTGCGCGAGGAAACCGCCCGCCGCGTTCAGGACGCCGCGCAGCGCATCGGATACCACGGCGCCAACGCAATCCGCGCACGGCTGATGGCGGACCTGCCCGAACGGCATTTCGCGCTGATCCTGCAAAAGGAACGCCACCCGTTCTATCAGGACTTTGCCCGTGAATTCCAGGATCACGCCGCGCAGGTCGCGTCGCACCGGATCCGGGTGACGGTGCGTTTCGCCCAGTCCACCCTGCCGGGCGAACTGGAACAGATGCTGATGTCCCTGGCGGGCAAGGTTGATGCCGTGGCGGCCACCGGGCTGGATCACCACAAGGTCACGGCGGCGGTCAGCGACCTGCGCGCGCGGGGCATCCCGACGTTTTCCCTCCTGTCCGATTTTGCCCAAGGCGTGCGCGAAAGCTATGTCGGAACCAACAACATCAAGGTCGGGCGGTCCGTCGGCTGGCTGATTTCCAAGATCGCGCTCCGCCCCGGCAAGGTCGCGGTGTTCATCGGCGGGCACCGGTTCCATGGGCACGAACTGCGCGAAACCGGCTTTCGTAGCTATTTCCGCGAATACGCGCCGGAATTCGACCTGCTAAGCCCGCAGGTCAACCTGGAAACCCGGCAACTGACCTACGAGGCCGTGACCGAACTGCTGGAACGCCATCCCGACATCGTGGGCATCTATTGCGCGGGTGGCGGGATGGAGGGGGCGATCGCCGCCTTGCGCGAATCGCGCAAGCCCGGCGACGTGACGCTGGTGGTCAACGAACTGACCCCCGACACGCGCGAGGCCTTGCAGGATCGCACCTTGGCCGTCGTCATCAGCACGCCGCTGCGCCAGGTCTGCCAGGAAACCGTTGCGCTGATGATCCAGGCCTGCGACCAGGGCATGACCGACAACCCCGGCCAGCGGTTCCTGCCGTTCCAGATCTGGACGCCGGAAAGCCTTTGACCATGACGTAAAACCATCATTGAACGCATCATTTTGCGTCATGAATGATGGTTTCGCAGGCGACGGGATGATTGACCGGATGGCGCGCATCGGTGATCTTGCCCCTGCGACACGCTGAGGAGACGCGTCGCCGCCTGCCAAGACCGGACGTAACCGAAACCCTGCATTCGCCGGGGTCTCTGCGTGCACCCCGATGTCTGGCACAAGTCAAGGAACAAGGTGCCCACGCACCACCAGTGGAGGACTGACAATGAAGCGACTGCTGACGGCGACCGCAATCTGCGCGGTGATGGGAACGGCGGCCCAGGCCGAAAACATCGGTGTCTCGATGGCGCTGTTTGACGACAACTTCCTGACCGTGCTGCGCAACGGGATGCAGGATCACGCCGCCAGCATGGAGGGCGTGACCTTGCAGATCGAGGATGCGCAGAACGATGTCGGCAAGCAACTGAACCAGATCCAGAACTTCGTGGCCTCGGGCGTGGACGCGATCATCGTCAATCCGGTCGACACCGACGCCACCGTCGCCATGTCGCAGGCCGCCGCCGACGCCGGCATCCCGCTGGTCTACGTGAACCGCGAACCCGTGAACGTGGACACCCTGCCCGAAAAGCAGGCCTTCGTGGCTTCGGATGAAAGGGAATCCGGCACGCTGCAAACCCAGGAAATCTGCCGCCTGCTGAAGGACGCCGGCAAGACCGAGGCCAAGGCCCTGGTGCTGATGGGCGAATTGTCGAACCAGGCCGCGCGGATGCGCACCCAGGACATCAAGGATGTGATCGCCACGCCGGAATGCAGCTTCATCACCATCGTCGAGGAGCAGACCGCCAACTGGTCGCGCACCCAGGCCGCCGACCTGATGACCAACTGGATCACCTCGGGGCTGGAATTCGACGCGGTGATCTCCAACAACGATGAAATGGCCATCGGCGCGATCCAGGCGCTGAAATCGGCGGGCATGTCGATGGACGACCTGATCATCGGCGGCATCGACGCGACGCAGGACGCGCTTGCGGCGATGGAAGCGGGCGATCTGGACGTGTCGGTGTTCCAGAACGCGGCGGGCCAGGGTCAGGGCGCGGTGGACGCGGCGCTCAGCCTGGCGCGGGGCGAAACCGTGGACACCAAGGTCTACGTGCCCTTCGAACTGGTGACACCCGCGAACCTGGCCGACTATCAGGCCAAGAACTGATGCCCTCGCGCCGGGGCGGCCTGCCCCGGCACCCTTTCCCCGACCGGAGGACAAGCGATGGTCAGTGCCAGGACGGCCGCGGCGATCGACCGCGTGAAGGCCATAATC
This sequence comes from Paracoccus subflavus, assembly GCF_004310345.1. Classification (GTDB taxonomy): domain Bacteria; phylum Pseudomonadota; class Alphaproteobacteria; order Rhodobacterales; family Rhodobacteraceae; genus Paracoccus; species Paracoccus subflavus. Next base: position 194,391 of record NZ_SISK01000001.1, read on the forward strand.
GACCGCGAAGGCGTTCTGTCGATCAGCGGCATCCGCAAGGAATTCCCCGGCGTGCTGGCGCTTGACGACGTGCAACTGCGCATTCGCCCCGGCACGGTCCACGCCCTGATGGGCGAGAACGGCGCAGGCAAGTCCACGCTGATGAAGATCATCGCCGGGGTCTATCAGCCCGACGCGGGCGAAATCCGGCTGCGGGGCCAGGTCGTCGCCCTGAGATCGCCGCTGGACGCGCTGGAGCAGGGGATCTCGATGATCCACCAGGAACTGGCGCTGATGAACTGGATGACGGTGGCGGAAAACATCTGGATTCGCCGCGAACCCAAGAACCGCCTGGGCCTGATCGACCACGCGAAGATGGCGCAGATGACCGCCGACCTGTTCGCCCGGTTGAACATCGGGCTCGACCCGACCGTACAGGTCAGCGAACTGACCGTCGCGCAAAAGCAGATGGTCGAGATCGCCAAGGCGGTGAGCCACAATTCCGACGTGCTGATCATGGACGAGCCGACAAGCGCCCTGACCGAACGAGAGGTCGACCACCTGTTCGCCATCATCCGCGACCTGCGCGAACGCGGCATCGGCATCGTCTACATCACCCACAAGATGAACGAACTGTTCGAGATCGCCGACGAATTCACCGTCTTCCGCGACGGCAAGTACGTGGGCACCCACAACGCATCCGACGTGACCCGCGACGACATCATCCGCATGATGGTCGGGCGCGAGATCACCAACATGTTTCCAAAGGTCGATTGCCCCATCGGCGACACGATTCTGGAGGTGCGGAACCTGACCCTGCCCGGCGTCTACCACGACGTGTCCTTTTCCCTGCGGCGGGGCGAGATTTTGGGCCTGGCGGGTCTGGTCGGGTCCAAGCGGTCTAACGTGGCCGAGGCGCTGTTCGGCGTCCATCCTGCGGAAAGCGGAGAGATCCTGATCGACGGCAAGCCCGTCACCGTCGCCAATCCTGCGCAGGCGATGGCGCATGGCATGGCGTTCCTGACCGAGGACCGCAAGGAAACCGGCTGCTTCCTGACGCTGGACTGCCTTGAAAATATCCAGTCTGCGCTGATCACCCGCAGCCATGTCAGGAACGGCTTCGTCCAGCAGGCCGAGGTCAACCGCCTGGCCGAGGACATGGCCCGCACCCTGCGCATCAAGACCCCGAACCTTCAGGAGACCGTGGAAAACCTGTCGGGCGGCAACCAGCAGAAGCTGCTGATCGCCCGCTGGCTGCTGACCAAGCCGCGGATCCTGATCCTGGACGAACCCACGCGCGGCATCGACGTGGGCGCGAAATCCGAAATCCACCGCCTGATCACCGAACTGGCCGCGCAGGGCGTGGCGGTCCTGATGATCTCCTCGGAACTGCCCGAGGTGCTGGGCATGTCCGACCGCATCATGGTCATGCACGAGGGCCATGTGTCGGGCTTTCTGAACCGCGATGAGGCGGATCAGGTCAAGATCATGTCGCTTGCGGCGAAGTAAGGGAACCATTCGCATGAGCAGCCAAGACATCACCGCCCGCGCCCCGCGCACGCAGCGCAAGCTGCCTTCGGAAGTGAACATCCTTCTGGTCCTGATCGGCATCGCCGTCGTGTTCGAGATCCTGGGCTGGATCTTCCAGGGACAGTCCTTCCTGTTTTCCTGGAACCGCCTCAAGATCATGATCCTGCAGGTCTCGGTCATCGGCATCATCGCCGTGGGGGTGACGCAGGTCATCATCTCGGGCGGGATCGACCTGTCCTCGGGGTCCGTCGTGGGCGCGGTGGCGATGGTCGCCATGTCGTTCGCCCAGGTTTCCACCTATGCCCGCGCGGTCTATCCGGGGCTGACCGACCTGCCGATGATCGTGCCGCTGCTGATCGGGCTTGGCTGCGGGGCCATCGTGGGGCTGATCAACGGCTGGCTGATCGCCTATACCAAGATCCCGCCCTTCATCGCCACGCTGGGCACGATGGTCACGGTGCGCGGGTTCGCCAAGTGGTACACCAAGGGCCAGCCGGTCAGCTTTCCGACCGAAGGCTTCGCCTGGATCGGCAGCGGGATGATGCCGGTCGTCATCTTCATCCTGGTCGCCGCGATCTTCCACGTCGCGATGAAATACACCCGCTATGGCAAGTTCACCTATGCCATCGGCGCCAACGCCCAGGCCGCCCGCGTGTCGGGCATCGACGTGGAACGCCATCTGGTCAAGGTCTATGTGATCGCCGCGATGCTGGCCGCCCTGGCCGGGATGGTGGTCGCCGCCCGCGGCCAGACCGCACAGGCAGGCATGGGCCTGGCCTACGAACTGGACGCCATCGCCATGGCGGTGATCGGGGGCGTGTCGCTGAACGGCGGGCGCGGATCGATCCTGGGTACAGCCATCGGGATGGTCATCTTCGGGGTCATCATCTCGGGTTTCACGTTCCTGCGGCTCGACGCCTATTACCAGGAAATGATCAAGGGCGCGATCGTCGTTGCCGCCGTGGTGGCCGATGTCCATCGTCAGAACAAGCGCCGCAAGACAAGCTGATCCATCGGCGCGGCCCCTGCTGCGGGCCGCCCCCTTCCCCCTGTCCGACAAGGAAACCGCGATGATCCGACTGACCGCCACCACCGCCCTGTGCCTGTCGCTGGCCGTCCCGGCCCTGGCCGACACGCAGATCGGCGTCACCATGACCTCGTTCGACAGCCCGTTCCTGACGATCCTGCTGGACGGCATCCGGTCCGAAGCCGGAAAAACCCAAGGCGTCACCCTGTCGGTCGAGGATGCCTTTGCCCAGCCGGACTGCCCGATCCAGATCATCGAAAAGCAGGTCGCCAACTGGAACCGCGTGCAGGCGCAGGATCGGGTCACGTCCTGGATGACGGCGGGCCTGGAATTCGACGCCATCGTCGCCAACAACGACGAAATGACCATCGGCGCCGCGCAGGCCCTGGCCGCCACCACCGGCCAAGGCAGACAGGTCGAGGCCGAACACGGGATCCCGTTCGAGCCGGTCACGCCCGCCAGCATGGCCGATTACCAGATGTAACCGGCCTTTGCCGGGCGGGGCGTCTTCTCCTCCCCACCCCGCCCGGCCCCTGCCCCCCTTCCCAGAGACGCCCGATGAAACACACCCTCGACCCGCACATGATCCGCCACCTGTCGCTGGAGGATACCGTCCGCAAGGTGGCCGAGCTTGGCTATGACCATGTGGAAATGTCGCCCCGCCCGGACTTCTTTTCCTGGTGGACGCGGCCGAAGCTTTACCCGGAACGGATCAAGTCCTTCAAGCAGGCGCTGCGCGACAACAAGGTGGGCCTGGCCTCGATCCAGCCGATGTATCGCTGGGCCAGCCCCTATCCCGACGAATGGGAGGTGGCGATCGACAACTGGAAGCGCGCCATCGAGTTCGCGGTGGAACTGGAATGCCCGCTGTTCGTCAGCGAGTTCGGCCGCGGCGGCAGCCCCGACCGCAGCCTGAACGACCGATCCGGCCTCCACCGCCCTGAAACCTGCGAGGGCGCGTTCTTCCGGTCCATGGACGTGCTGGTGCCGATCCTGGAACGCGAGGGCATCACCCTGTCGCTGGAAGCCCACCCCGAGGACTGGCTGGAGGAGATCGCCCCCGCCGTCGACATCATCCGCACCATCAACTCGCCCAGGGTGCGCGCATCCTTCATCGCGCCGCATACGTTCTTTTACGGGCCGGACATGGTGGCGAACCTGCGTGCGACCGAAGGGTATCTGGAACACGTCCGGCTGGCCGACACCTATGACCACACCAAGTCGTCGCAACTGCGCTACATCGTCAACCCGCCGGGTTCCAAGGTGCGCGTCCACCAGCACACCGACTTTGGCCAGGGCGAGATCGACTGGGACAGCTTCTTCGCCACCCTGGCCGACATGAAGTTCGACGGCGTGCTGTCGAACTGCGTCTTTGCCTGGGAAGACCGGGCCGAGGACAGCGCCCGCTTCATGCTGTCGGAAACCAAACGATACGTCGAAAAATACTGGAAGTGAGATCCTGAAATGACCGTCAGAATTGGTGTCATCGGCACCGGAGCCATCGGCCGCGACCACGCGCGGCGCATCCAGCAGGTGCTGTCCGGCGGCACCATCACCGCGCTGTCCGACGTGAACCGCGCATCCGCCGAGGCCGTCCGCGCCGACATCGCCCCCGAGGCCACGGTGTTCGACACGGGCGAAGACCTGATCGCCAGCACCGATGTGGACGCCGTCCTGGTCACGTCCTGGGGCGCCACGCATGAACAATACGTCCTGGCCGCCATCGCCGCCGGCAAGCCCTGCTTCTGTGAAAAGCCGCTGGCCACGACCGCCGAAGGCGCCAAGCGCATCGTCGATGCCGAGGTGGCGCACGGCAGGCGCCTGGTGCAGGTCGGCTTCATGCGCCGCTATGACGAAGGCTATGTCGCGCTGAAGGCGGCGCTATCCCAGACCGGCGCCCCGATCATGGTCCATGCCGCGCATCGCAACCCCACCGTGCCGGAAGCATACACCACGCCGATGGCGATCCACGACACGCTGATCCACGAGATCGACGTGTTCCGCTGGCTGCTGGAGGACGACTATGTGTCGGCCCGCGTGACCTTTCCCCGGTCCTGCGCCCGCACACATGCGAAACTGCGCGACCCGCAGATCGTCACGCTGACGACCGCCAAGGGCGTGGTCATCAACACGGAAATTTTCGTGAACTGCCATTATGGCTACGACATCCAGTGTCAGGTCGTGGGCGAGGATGGCGTGGCGTCCCTGCCCGAACCCATGGCGATCCGGATGCGGCTGAATGCCAGCCTGCAAAATCCGATCCTGACCGACTGGAAGGACCGCTTCGTCGCCTCCTACGATGTGGAATTGCAGGATTTCCTGAAGGCTGCCGCGCAGGGCACCGCATCCGGCCCGACCGCCTGGGACGGCTACATGGCGGCCGTCGCGTCCGACGCCTGCGTCCGGGCGCAGGAAGCCGAGGGCGAGGCCATCGCCATCACCTATCCCGACCGTCCCGACCTTTACACTCAAGGCTGACCCCATGCGCTTTGCCCTGAACCACATCGCCGCGCCCACCCTGTCGCTGCCCGACTTCTTCGCCGCGGCCCGCGACCTGGGCGTGACCGAGGTCGAGATCCGCAACGACCTGCCCGACGTGCTGTCCGCGTGGCGCCCCGAGGACGTGAAGGCCGAGGCCGAGAAGGCAGGCGTCACCATCGCGTCGATCAACGCGCTGTATCCCTTCAACGTCTGGGAGGGCGCCCTGCCCGCGCGGGCCGAGGCGATGGCCGATTACGCCGCCGCCTGCGGGGCCAAGGCCCTGGTCATGTGCCCGCTGAACGACGGCACGCCGGTCGCCTTCGACAGCCTGGTCGGCGCGCTGACGGCCATGAAGACGATCCTGGACACGCGCGGGCTGATCGGTCTGGTCGAACCGCTGGGCTTCCCGATCTCGTCCCTGCGAACCAAGCCCGAGGCGATCCGCGCCATCGAGGCGGCGGGGGCCACCGGCACCTACAAGCTGATGCACGACACCTTCCATCATCATCTGGCGGGCGAGACCGAGTTCTTCCCGGACTGGACCGGGCTTGTCCACATTTCGGGCGTGACCGACCCGGACGTGGCGGTGGCGGACATGCTGGACGCGCACCGGGTGCTGGTGGACGGTGCGGACCGGCTGGAAAACCTGCCGCAGATCCGGGCGCTGCTGGACGCGGGCTATGACGGCCCGTTCAGCTTCGAACCCTTCGCCCCCGAGGTGCATGAGGCCGCCGATCCCAAGGGCGCGCTGAAGACCAGCATGGCCTTTGTTTCCGCGCAGCTTTGATCCCAAAGACAAGGACCGATCCGATGACCAAATCCCTTGACCTGATCACCATCGGCCGTTCCAGCATCGATCTTTACGGCGCGCAGGTTGGCGGACGGCTGGAAGACATGGGGTCGTTCCGCAAGTATATCGGCGGAAGCCCGACCAACATCGCCTGCGGGACGGCGCGGCTGGGGCTGCGCTCGGGGCTGATCACGCGCGTCGGCGACGAGCACATGGGCCGCTTCATCCGCGAACAACTGGCGCGCGAAGGCGTGGACGTGCGGGGTGTCAAGACCGATCCAGACCGGCTGACCGCCCTGGTGATCCTGGGGATCCGCGATCAGGAACAGTTCCCGCTGATCTTCTATCGCAGCGACTGCGCCGACATGGCGCTGTGCGAGGACGACATCGACGAAGCCCTGATCGCCGATGCCCGCGCGGTCCTGGCCACCGGCACGCATCTGTCCCATCCCCGCACCGAGGCCGCCGTCATCAAGGCGCTTGATCTGGCCCGCAAGCACGGGGCGCGGACGGCGCTGGACATCGACTATCGCCCGAACCTGTGGGGTCTGGCGGGACATGGCGCGGGCGAAAGCCGCTTTGTCGAAAGCGCGGCCGTGACGGCCAAGCTGCAAGGGACGCTGCATTTCTTCGACCTGATCGTGGGAACCGAGGAGGAATTCCACATTGCCGGCGGGTCGACCGACACGGTCGCCGCCCTGCGCGTGGTGCGGGGGGTGACGGATGCCACGCTGGTCTGCAAGCGCGGTGCTGCGGGCGCGGTGGCCTTTACCGGCGCCATCCCCGACATGCTTGACGAAGGAGAGGCGGGACCAGGCTTTCCCATCGAGGTCTTCAACGTGCTGGGGGCGGGCGACGGTTTCTTTTCCGGGCTGATGAAGGGCTGGCTGGACGACGAGCCATGGCCCAAGACGCTCGAATACGCCAATGCCTGCGGTGCCCTGGCGGTTTCCCGCCACGGCTGCACGCCCGCCTATCCCAGCCTCGCGGAACTGGAATTCTTCCTGAAACGCGGCGTGGTGCGGCCCGATCTGCGCAACGACCCCGAACTGGAGCAGGTCCACTGGGCCACCAACCGCCACCGGCGCACCGGCGGCGACTGGTCGACGATGCGGGTCTTCGCCTTCGATCACCGGATGCAGCTCGAGGACATGGCGGGATACACCCCCGAACGGGGCGGAGCCTTCAAGAACCTGTGCCTGAAGGCCGCCTTGCAGGTCCAGGCGGGCCAGCCCGGCCATGGCATCCTGTGCGACAACCGGATCGGGCGCGACGCGCTGCACGCGGCATCCGGCACCGGCCTGTGGATTGGCCGGCCCGCGGAATGGCCCGGATCGCGGCCCCTGGAATTGGAACCGGAACTGGGCGACGATTGCGGGGGCCTGGAAGGATGGGCGCGCGAGAACGTCGTGAAGGTCTTGTGCTTCTGCCACCCCGCCGACGACGCAGCTATGCGGGCGGGGCAGGAGGAGACGGTCAAGCGCCTGTTCCAGGCCGCACGCCGCAACGACCTGGAGTTCCTGCTGGAGATCATCCCCTCCAAGGTCGGACCCGTCGACAACGAGACCACCGCCACCCTGATCCGGCAGTTCTATGCGGCAGGGATTTATCCCGACTGGTGGAAGCTGGAGCCGATGGTCTCGCCGGTGGCCTGGCGCAAGGCCATCGCCGCCATCGAGGAGAATGACCCTCATACCCGCGGCATCGTGGTGCTGGGCCTGGATGCGCCCGAGGCGGAACTGAAGGACAGCTTCGCCGTCGCGGCGGGCTTTCCGCTGGTCAAGGGTTTCGCGGTGGGGCGCACGATCTTCGGCGCGGTGGCGCGGGCCTGGCTGGACGGCGATCTGACCGACGACGAGGCGGTGGCCGAGATGGCCCGGCGATACGGCCGGTTGTGCGGCCTGTGGGACAAGGCGCGGGCCGGGGCACGGGTGGCGGCATGAACCGTCCCCTGGGCATGGGCGACGGGCGTTGCATCTGGCAGATCACACAAGAGGAACAAAGATGAGCGCAACGATCCGATTGACGGCCGCGCAGGCCATGATCCGCTGGCTGTCGGTCCAGATGACCGAGGACGGCGAACGCTTTATCGAGGGCTGCTGGGCCATCTTCGGCCACGGCAACGTCGCGGGCATCGGCGAGGCGCTGCACGGCATCGGCAACGCCTTCCCGACCTGGCGGGGCCAGAACGAACAGACCATGGCACATGCGGCGATTGCCTATGCCAAGGCAAGCGCGCGCCGCCGCGCCCATGCCGTGACCGCCTCAATCGGGCCGGGATCGACCAACATGGTGACGGCCGCCGCGCTTGCCCATGTGAACCGCTTGCCGGTCCTGTTCATCGCGGGCGATGTCTTTGCCAGCCGCCGCCCGGACCCGGTCTTGCAGCAGGTCGAGGATTTCGACGACGGCACGGTTTCGGCCAACGACTGCTTCCGTCCGGTGGTACGCTATTTCGACCGCATCCAGCGGCCCGAGCAATTGCTGACCGCCCTGCCCCGCGCGCTGCGGGTGATGACCGATCCGGCCAACTGCGGCCCGGTCTGCCTGGCCTTCTGCCAGGACACCCAGGCGGAAGCCTGGGACTGGCCCGAGGCCTTCTTCAAACCCCGCGTCTGGCGCATCCGCCGCCCTGAACCCGACGCGCAGGAACTGGCCCAGGTGGCGGGCATGATGCGCGCCGCGAAACGGCCCGCCATCATCGCGGGCGGGGGCGTGATCTATTCAGGCGCCGAAGCCGCGCTGTCCGCCTTTGCCGCACGCCACGGCATCCCGGTGGCCGAGACGCAGGCGGGCAAGTCGGCGCTGGCGCAGTCCGACCCGATGAACTTTGGCGCATCCGGCGTGGATGGGTCGGCGGCAGCCAATGCGGTGCTGCGGGACGCGGATCTGGTGATCGGCGTCGGCACGCGCTTGCAGGACTTTACCACCGGGTCGCGGACGATGTTCGCGCCCAATGCGAAGCTGGTGGCGATCAACGTGCAGCCCTATGACGCGGCCAAGCATGGTGGGGTATCGCTGGTGGCCGATGCGCGCGTGGCGCTTGAGAAGCTGACGACCTTGCTGGGCGATCACAAGGCGGCCTTCGACCCCGCACCGCGCGCCGACTGGCTGGATGCCGTCGATGCCCATTGCGCCGCGCCCGCGCCGGGGAATGACCTGCCCAGCGACGCGCAGGTGATCGGCGCCGTGCAGCGCGCCGCCCCCGACGCCATCGCCATGTGCGCCGCAGGCACCATGCCCGGTGCGCTGAAGCTGTTGTGGCAGCCCGCCCAAGGCGGATATCACATGGAATACGGCTATTCCTGCATGGGCTACGAGGTCGCGGGCGCCATGGGCATCAAGCTGGCCACCCCCGACCGCGAGGTGATCTGCTTTGTGGGCGACGGCAGCTACATGATGGCCAACAGCGAACTGGCGACGGCGGTGATGCGGCGCATCCCCTTCACGGTCGTGCTGACCGACAACCGGGGCTATGGCTGCATCAACCGCCTTCAGCAGGTATCGGGCGGCGTTCCGTTCAACAACATGTATGTGGACTGCAACGTCGCCGACCAGCCCCGCATCGACTATGTGGCCCATGCGGGGTCCATGGGCGCACACGCGGTCAAGGCGGGCAGCATCGCCGAGCTGGAGGGGCAGATCGCCGCCGCGCGGGGGCGCGACATCCCCACGGTGATCGTGATCGACACCACCGCCAAGGACGGACCGGCCCACGGGCTGACACATGAGGCCGGGCACTGGTGGGACGTGGCCGTCCCCGAAGTGGGCGACACCCCCCGCCTGCGCGAGGCCTACACGACCTATCTGGAAAACGCCGCCCGTGCGCGGCTGGTGAACTGAGGAAAGCACCCATGATCCGCTATGGCACCAACCCCATCGCCTGGGCCAATGACGACGACCAGACGATCGGCGCCCATATTCCGACCGAACAGATCCTGCGCGAGGCGGGCGAGGTGATCGGTTTCGACGGCATCGAGAACGGCCACCGCTGGCCCGACGACCCCCAGGCATTGAAAGACCTGCTCGGCCGCTATGGCCTCCAGTACATCTCGGGCTGGTATTCGACGAACCTGCTGGCCGGATCGGTCGAGGACGAGATCGCGGCGGTCCAGCCGCATCTGGCCAAGCTGAAAGCAAACGACTGCACCGTCTGCATCGCCTGCGAGTGTTCCAATACCGTGCATGGCAGCCCCGACGTGGCCGTGAACGACCGCCCCCGCCTGACGCCCGCCGAGATGGCCGGGTTCGGCGCCAAAGTCGAGGAATTCGCGGCCTACATGGCGTCCCAAGGCATCACATTGGCCTATCATCACCACATGGGCACGGTGGTCGAATCGCCCGAGGAGATCGACGCCTTCATGGCGGCGACCGGACCTGCCACGCATCTTTTGTTCGACGCGGGCCACTGCACCTTTGGCGGCGGCGACCCCGAGGCCGTGCTGCGCCGGCACGCGGGACGTGTAGCGCATTTCCACGCCAAGAATATTCGGCGCGCGGTAACGCAGCGGGTGCGGGCCGAGAACCTGTCCTTCCTGCAGGGCGTCCTCGCCGGCGCCTTTACCGTGCCGGGCGACCCGGAGGGCGCCATCGACTTCGTGCCCCTGTTGCGCATCCTGGCCGAGGCCGGATACGACGGCTGGCTTGTGATCGAAGCCGAACAGGATCCCGACTTGCGCAACCCGCTGGAATACCAGGCCCTGGGGCTGAAGTCGCTGAAGGCTGCGGCAGCCGAGGCGGGGCTGGACCGCGCAGCGGCGGCCTGACGGCGGCGAAGGCCGGGGCGCTGCCCCGGACCCCGCGATATCTAACCTAACGTCCAAAGCAGGAGCAGGCCCGATGAGCCATCTTCTTCGCAAGCCCTTCGGCACCCATGGCGAGGTGCATCGGATCACGCCGCAATCGGCGGGGTGGCGTTATGTGGGCTTCTCGCTCTATCGCCTGCGGCCGGGCGAAACGGCGGCCGAGGCCACGGGCGACAACGAGGCGATCCTGGTGATGGTCGAGGGCCGCGCGCGCATCCACGCTGCCGACCGGGACTGGGGCGAATTGGGCGACCGCATGGACGTCTTCGAAAAGACCCCGCCGCATTGCCTTTATGTCCCCGACGGCCAGGACTGGCGGGCCGAGGCCACGACCGACTGCACCCTCGCCGTCTGCACCGCGCCCGGACGGGGCGGGCATGGCGCGCGGCGGATCGGACCCGACGGCATCGCCCTGATGCAAAGGGGCACAGGGTCGAACACCCGCTGGATCAACAACATCGCCATGGAGGCCGAGGACTGGTGCGACAGCCTGCTGGTGACCGAGGTCTTCACGCCTGCGGGCAACTGGTCCAGTTACCCAAGCCACCGCCATGACGAGGACGACTTTCCTCGCATCACCTATCTGGAGGAAACCTATTACCACCGCCTGAACCCTCCGAACGGATGGGGCGTCCAGAGGGTCTATACCGACGACGGGTCGCTGGACGAGGTGATCGTCGTCAGGGATGGCGAGGTGGTGCTGGTCCCGCGCGGCCACCACCCCTGCGCCGCGCCCCACGGCTTTGAATTGTACTATCTCAACGTCATGGCCGGTCCGCGAAGGGCCTGGAGGTTCGTCGTTGCGCCAGAAATGGAAAGCGTCATCGCCAAGGAGGCGGGCTGAGGCAAGACTCAAGGAGAGGTGAAATGCTGTCGCCGACGCTTCAGCAAGTTCGCTGCCTGGCCTATGCAGGGACGGTTTTCCAGCGTCGCGACCCTGAGCAAGCTTCCTGGGTTTCGGAGGGCTCGCAAGGGGCCTGCCCTATGTTACATACCCATAGACGGGCTTCCCAATCGAAACCTATTGTGATTCCTTCCCTGCAGTCGGCAGGAGGCGATCATGGCGCGTTTCGATCTGACGGATTTCGAGTGGTCTGTGATCCAGCCGCGGCTTCCCACGAAGGTGCGCGGGGTGCCGCGCGCGATGACCGAAAGGTCCCGAACGGCATCTTCTGGGGCTTTGAACGGGTGCGCCATGGGCCGACAGTCCGGCGCGCTACGGTCCGCACACGACCTGCGTAAACCGCTTCAACCGGTGGCGCAGGGCTGGCCACTGGGTGCGCATTCTCGAAGCGGTATCAGCCGCTTGCGACGGCGACGTGCAGATGATCGACCCGTCCTCGATCGGGGTTCACCAGCACGCCGCCAACGGCCAAAAAAAGACCAGCGATCCTGTTGCATGGGTCGCTCGCGCGCCGGCCTGACCACCAAGATTCCTGCGCGTGTCGATGCCGAGGGCCGTCCGATCCGGCTGAAACTGACCGAGGGCCAGCCGACGCCGCCAGGGTCTACAACGACGGGACAATCGGCCTGCGACGATTGGTCGCGCGAATGCGGTGATCTGGCGTCAGACCCGTCGGGAACCATCGCCCAGACCAGACATTCACCTCATGTTCCGACCGGCATCGACGACAGACGTCCGTCGGCGGTTCCTTCGTGAAAAGGAAACCTCATGCATTTTACCCATCTGGCTGCAGCGATCGCATCGCTTGCCCTGGCGGCAACAGGCGCCTCGGCCGACGATCTTGTCAAACTCTATGGACCCGGCGGTCCCGCCCCTGCGATGACCGCTGCGGCCAAAGCCTATTCCGAGGCCAACGGCATCAAGGTCGAAGTTGTGGCCGGTCCCACCGGCAAGTGGGCCGAGGATGCCGCAAAGGATGCCGACATCATCTTCAGCGGTGCAGAAAACATGCTGCCGGGCTATGCCACGGCCATGCCGGGCCTTTTCGACATGGCCGAGGCCCGACCGATCTATCTGCGTCCTTCGGCCATTCTTGTGCGCAAGGGCAATCCCGAGGGCATTACCGGGTTTGCCGATCTGCTGAAGCCGGACATGAAAGTGATGACGGTGGGCGGCGCCGGCCAGACCGGCTTGTGGGAAGACATCGCGGGACGGGCGGGACGCATCGCTGACGTGCAGGCGCTGCGCACGAACCTGATCTTTCCCGAACCCCCGAACAGCGCCGCAGCAAAGGACGTTTGGGCCAGCGACCAGAGTATCGACGCGTGGCTGATCTGGAACATCTGGCAGATCGCCAACCCCGATGTTGCCGACCTTGTCGAGATCGAACCCGAATATCGCATCTACCGTCCGGTTTCCGTGGTCACGACGATCCATTCGGACGACGATGCCGACGCCTTCATCGCCTTTCTGACATCGACCGAGGGACAGCGAATCTTTTCGCAATACGGTTGGGAAACGGGGCAATAGACCTGTCCACTTGCGGGTCATGGTCAGAATACCGTCGCATACCGATTGCACGCGAGCCGCATGGTGGCTAGAACCCCCGCACGACCGTGAGGGAGCCATTCCATGACCAAGACCCGCACCGAAACCGACAGCTTCGGCCCGCTGGAGGTTGATGCCCTCAAGTATTGGGGGGCGCAGACGCAGCGGTCGATCCGGAACTTTCCCATCGGCTGGGAACGCCAGCCGGTGGCGATCATCCGCGCGCTTGGCGCGATCAAGCTGGCAGCGGCGCGGGTGAACCAGATCAACGGCGATCTGGACCCCGCCATCGGCAAGGCCATGGAACAGGCCGCGACCGAAGTGTTCGAGGGCAGGCTTGACGACCATTTTCCCCTTGTCGTCTGGCAGACGGGCTCCGGCACGCAGTCGAACATGAACGCCAACGAGGTCATCTCGAACCGCGCGATCGAGATCTTGGGCGGCGAACTGGGCAGCAAGAAGCCTGTCCATCCAAACGACCATGTGAACATGGGCCAATCGTCGAACGATACCTTTCCCACCGCGATGCATGTCGCGATCGGCATGATGGCGCGCGACACGCTGATCCCCGGACTGGAAAAGCTGCATGCGGCCCTGGACGCCAAGGCCCAGGAATTCAAGAACATCATCAAGATCGGCCGCACCCACACGCAGGACGCGACGCCGCTGACGCTGGGTCAGGAATTCGGCGGCTATGCCCATCAGGTCGCCAAGGGAATCGAACGGGTCAAGGCCTGCCTGGGCGACATCTACGAACTGGCGCAGGGCGGCACCGCGGTCGGCACCGGGCTGAACACGAAAAAGGGCTGGGACACCGCCATCGCGGCCGAGATCGCCGAGATTACCGGCCTGCCTTTCGTGACAGCACCCAACAAGTTCGAGGCCCTGGCCGCGCATGATGCGATGGTCATGTTCTCGGGTGCCTTGAAGACCGTCGCGGCCTCGCTGTTCAAGATCGCCAACGACATGCGCCTGCTGGGATCGGGGCCGCGTTCGGGCCTGGGCGAACTGATCCTGCCGGAAAACGAGCCGGGATCGTCGATCATGCCGGGCAAGGTCAACCCCACGCAGGCCGAGGCGCTGACCATGGTCTGCGCGCATGTGATGGGCAACGACGCGGCAGTCGGCTTTGCCGGGTCGCAGGGCCATTTCGAACTGAACGTCTATAACCCGATGATGTCCTATAACGTCCTGCAATCCATGCAGCTTCTGGGCGACGCGGCGGGATCGTTCACGGACAACATGGTTGTGGGCACCCAGGCGAACGTCGCCCGGATCGACAGGCTGATGAAGGAATCGCTGATGCTGGTGACGGCCCTGGCGCCGACCATCGGTTACGACAATGCGACCAAGGTGGCCAAGACGGCCCACAAGAACGGCACCACCCTGCGCGAGGAGGCGATCAACCTTGGCCTTGTCGATGCCGAAACCTTTGATCGTGTCGTGCGCCCCGAGGACATGATCGGTCCCAGGGATTGAACGTGGCTTGACCGGATCCGGCGGGCGCGCGGTATGATGAACGCGCCCTTCTTGTCCTGGACCCGCATGACCAAGATCATAAACCTGCGACAAGCCCGCAAGCAACACCATCGCGATGCAAAACGCGCGGCGGGCGATGCCAATGCCGCGAAATTCGGCGAAGCGAAACCCGCGCGCGACGCCCGCCAGGCCGAGGCCGACCGCGCCGCCCGTGCCCTGGATGCCCATCGCCGCGACGATCCTCCTGCCGATGATTGACCTGCCGTCCATGACGCCGCCGATCAAGCGGTCGGTGATGATCGACGGGCACCGGACTTCGGTTTCGCTCGAGGATGCGTTCTGGCGCGGCATGGCAGAGGCGGCGCAGGCACGGGGCATCACACGGGCGCAATTGATCGGCCAGATCGACCATGCCCGCCCGCCTGAAGTCGGCCTGGCAACGGCCCTGCGCCTGTTCGTGATTGCCGAGCTGCGGCAACAGGAGTGACTCTGCGCCCGGCATGTCCGGGGTTTCGGCCGCCATCCGGGGGCGCCGAACGAAGATCAGGCGCGCAGGGTGCCTCCGGTGGCCTTTCCGACCTTGTCGATGATCTTCTGACCGACCGCCTCGATTTCAGCATCCGTCAGGGTCTTGTCGCGCGGTTGCAGGCGCGCGGTGATGGCAATGGATTTTCGGCCGTCTTCAAGACCGGTGAACTCGTCAAAGACCGAAACCCTGTCGATCAGGGCCTTGTCGGCTACGGCCGCGGCGTTGACAAGGGTCAGCGCCTCGACATGGGCATCGACCACAAAGGCGAAATCACGCTCGACCGGCTGCAATTCGGATGCCCCGAGGGCGGGACGTGTTGTACTGCGGACCTTGGCAAGCGGAACGTTCGCAATCCTGACCGTAAAGGCCACGGCGGGCCCCTTTACATCGAATGCGCGCAGCACGCGGGGATGCAACTCGCCAAAGGTCGCAAGCGCGTTCGCACCCAGCGCGATGGTCCCTGCCCGCCCGGGATGCCACCACGGGTCCAGCCTGCGGGTGATCTGGGCCTTGGCCGGCGCGCCGATGGCGGCCAGGATGCTTTCCGCATCGGCTTTGGCATCATAAAGATCGACCCTGCGACGGCTGCCAAAGGGATCGCGCGGGGCAGTATGCCCGACCATCAGGCCTGCGATCTGCGTTGCCTGATCGCCTGGCTCTCCGCCTGCGAAAACAGGGCCCAATTCGAACAACGCAAGGTCGGCAAAACCCCGTGCCTGATTGCGTGCAGCAGCCGACAGAAGGCCGGGCAGCAGATCGGGACGAAGATGCGTCATCTCGCTGCTGATGGGATTTTCGATCAGAACCTTTTCGGAACCGCCGCCGAACAGGGCAGCCGATGCGTGGTCGATAAAGCTGTAGGTGACGCATTCGTTATAGCCCAGGGCCGCGGCCTGGCGGCGCGCAGATCTTTCGCGGACCTGCACGGCAGTCAGCACGGGCCGCGGCACGCCGGGCCTGGGCCGCGGCAGCGGCTGGCCCTGCAATCGGGACAGGCTGGCGATGCGGGCGATTTCCTCGACCAGATCGGCCTCGCCCAGGATATCGGGGCGCCAGGATGGCACATGGGCCATATCGCCATCCAGGCGAAACCCCAGATCGGTCAGGGTCTTGCGCTGGGTTTCCGCAGGAATGTCCAACCCTACGAGACGCGCGGTGCGGGCGGTATCCAAGCGATAGGCTCGCGCGGTATCGGGCACAGCGCCCGCCTCGACGACATCCGAGGCCTCCCCCCCGCAGAGATCAAGGATCATCCGGGTCGCGTGTTCCAGTCCGGGTCGTGCAAAGGCCGGATCGACGCCTCGTTCAAAGCGATAGCGCGCATCGCTGTTGATCCTCAGCGCGCGGCCGGCGGACGCGATGGCGATGGGGTTCCAGAAAGCGCTTTCCAGGAAAACATCGGTGGTTGCGTCCGAGCAGCCGGAATGCTCGCCTCCCATGATGCCGGCGATGCTTTCCGGGCCATGGTCGTCGGAGATCACCATCGTGCCTTCGGACAGGGAATGGGTCTTGCCGTCGAGCGCAAGAATTTCCTCGCCCGCGCGGGCGGGACGCACCTTAAGATCACCGGATACCTTTGCCATGTCAAAGACATGCAGCGGCCTGTTCAAGTCATGGGTGAACAGGTTGGTGATATCGACAAGCGTGTTGATCGGGCGAAGGCCGATGGACCTGAGGCGCGACCTCAGCCAGTCGGGCGACGGACCGTTCACGACGCCCCGGATGACCCGGCCGGCGAAATACGGTGCCTTGTCCGCGATGGCCGGGTCGATCGATACTGCCAGGGGACAGGCAAACTGTCCGGGCACCACGACATCCTCCAGCGGCCTCAGCGTGCCGAGCCCACGAGCCGCAAGGTCGCGGGCAATGCCCCGAACCCCCAGGGCATCAGGGCGGTTGGGGGTGATCTTGATGTGGATCATCGGATCGACCTTGGCGGGGTCATTGGCAGCCAGCCAGTCCACGAACCGCTCGCCCACCTCGCCCGAGGGCAGTTCGATGATGCCGTCATGCTCCTCGGACAGGTCCAGTTCCCGTTCGGACGCCATCATGCCGTGGCTTTCGACACCGCGGATCCTGCCGATGCCCAGGGTCACGTCGATGCCTGGGACGTAATCTCCGGGCTTGGCCAGCACCACGGTGATACCCGCCCGCGCGTTGGGCGCCCCACAGACGATCTGCTTTTCGCCCTCGTCCGTCAGGACACGGCATACGCGCAGGCGGTCGGCATCGGGATGCTGTTCGGCTGACATCACGCGGGCCAGGGTAAAGGCGCCCAATCCGGCTGCGGGATCGCGAACCTCCTCGACCTCGAGGCCGATATCCGTCAGCGCCTCGGCAATCTGGTCCACGGTAGCAGAGGTTTCGAGATGCTCTTTGAGCCAGGACAGGGTGAATTTCATGGCGCGGTGTTTCCGTATCGCATCGGGGCGGTTTCCGCCTTGAACCGATCCCCGGGGGAATGGTCAAGCGCCAAGAAGGACCGATACCCTTGTTCCGGGCCTCGGCGATCCTATCTATCGTCGCGACGGCGCGATGATCCGTCAAACGCGAAGGAGATGTTCTTGTCCGACCGAGTCCAGCAGCAACTGCTGATCGAACAGCGGATCGCAAACGAATCGAAGTCCCAGATTGTTGCCTATCTGCTGGCGATCCTGCTTTGGGGCTTTGGCGTGCATCGCATGTATCTGGGTCGCTGGATGAGCGGGCTGCTGATGCTGGCGATGTGGGGGATGGGCTGGCTGACGGCGCCGATCCTGATCGGCTGGGTGCCTATTGCCGCCGTTTGCCTGTGGGCATTTGTCGACCTGTTCCTGATTCCCGGAATGATTCGAAACGATCAGGCCGTGATCCGTCAGCGACTGATGGCAGGACGCCTGTAGGATAAAAGACCGCGCGGCCCCTGCCGACGCGGTCTTCTTGCAAAAGCCCCTATCTGGGGGCAATCATCATGACCATCTGCCGGCCTTCCAGCTTGGGCATGGCTTCGATCTTGCCGGCCTCGCCCACGTCGTCCCTGACCCGGTTCAACAGCTCAAGCCCCAGATCCTGATGGGCCATCTCGCGCCCGCGAAACCGCAGCGTGACCTTGACCTTGTCGCCTTCGCCCAGAAACTTCATCACCGAGCGCATCTTGACATCGTAATCGTGGGTGTCGGTTCCGGGACGGAACTTGATCTCCTTGATCTCGATGATCTTCTGTTTCTTGCGCGCTTCGGCTTCGCGTTTCTGCTGTTCGTATTTGAACTTGCCCAGATCCATGACCTTGCAGACGGGCGGAGCGGCGTTCGGGGAAATCTCCACCAGATCCAACCCGGCGTCCTGCGCCATCTGCAGCCCGACCGACGGCGGCACGACGCCGACATTTTCGCCATCAGGGCCGATCAGACGGATTTCCGACACACGGATGCGTTCGTTGACGCGGGGGCCGGTGTCGCGGGTGGGCGGTGCGTTATGGGGTCGACGGGCTATGGCGATGCTCCTTGATGGCCAAATCGGAATGGACGGAAAATAAGCCTCAAGACGGCGTGATTCAACCGGATTTGCAGCAGCGTGCCCCGGAAACGCATGGTTGACCTGCCTGATGGCTGACTTTTCCACGTGTCCGAGCTGTGTCATACCGTCCTGAGCGATCTGAAAGGATAATCCCGCCATGCGCATTCTCTTGGCTTTTGTTGCGATCCTTGCCGTGGGCCTTGGCGTCTGGTGGATCGGGCAACGCCAGCCCGCCGGGCCGATTCCGGAACAGCCCCCAGCCGAAACCGCGCAGGCCAACGCGGTCGCGACCGAGGCCGCCGCCGACGCTGCCGCCGATGCGGCGGCGATTGCGGCCGATGTGGCGGCCGAGGCTGCACAGGCGTCGCAAGAGGCCAGCGTCGCCCCCGCCAGCGATGCCGCCGCCGAGGCCGAAGCCGCTGCCGAGGCCGCCCTGCAAGCCGCCGATCGCGCCGCCGAGGCCGCCGCAGCCGCAGAGACCGGAACGACCGATGCGGCGGCACGGGACGCGGCCTCGGCTGCCCAGGATGCCGCGGCAGCCACGACCGAGGCCGCCGGCGCGGCCATCGCGGCGACGCAGATCCAGGCCCTTTTGACGCCCGAAGGATTCGACGCCGACAGGGTCGGTCGCATCATCGACACCGCGGCCATCAGCGACCAGCAAAAGGCCACCCTGCGACGGCTGATCGAAACCGCTGGAAACGATCCCGACCTGCTACGTCAGGCCCTGGATCAGGTCAGGGCCGTGATGCCGTGAGGGCGTTTTTGCCTTTGCAAGACTTTCTGCGCAATCGTCCTGCCGTCCTGATGCGCGGTCCGATTGCGATCATCCTGATCGAGGACGGGGCCGTCGTACCGGAAACCCTGCGCCACCATGTCCGGCTGGGGTTTCGCCATGTGCTGGCCCTGTCGGCCCAGCCGATGGAGATCCCCGGCGATCTGACGGCGCATGTCACGAATGTGGCTTGGCACAGCCGCCAGCCGGGCGCCTGTCAGGACGGCGTCAACGCCATCATCCGGGCGGTGCCCGCAGGCACATGGCTGTATGTCTGCTTCAACGCGGAATTCCTGTTCTTCCCCTTTTCGGAAACCCGCAGTGTGGGCGAGCTGCTGGCCTTTCATGCCGAAGAGCGCCGGGATGCCATGCTGTGCTATGCCATGGACCTCTATGCGCCCGATCTGACCATCGCGCCCGATGGCGTCAGCCTGTCCGATGCGATGTTCGACTGCACGGGATATTTCGCCCTGGGTCGCAAGGGCGATGACGGCATCCCGCTGGAACGGGAACTGGACTTCCACGGGGGCCTGCGTTGGCGTTTCGAGGAGCATGTCCCAGCGGCACGGCGCAGGATCAACCGCATCGCACTGTTCCGCGCCGCCCGCGGATTGCGGATGGATGCCGATCACCGCTTTTCCGTTCAGGAATACAACACCCATTCCTGCCCCTGGCATCACAACCTGACGGCGGCGATCGCGTCCTTTCGCGCGGCCAAGGCCTTGGCGACCAATCCCGGTTCGCGCGACGCCATCAGCAGCTTTCGCTGGGCCAATTCGCATCGCTTTGAATGGCGTTCCCAGCAACTGATGGATCTGGGCCTGATGGAACCGGGCCAATGGTTCTGACGGAACCGGAACCCTGACCCGTCCCTGCGGTTGGGTTGCCAGTCCCACAGGAGCATGGCCATGACCGACACCCGCCCCGACCTGTCCTGCGATGTGGCCATCATCGGCGCGGGCACTGCCGGCCTTGCCGCCGAACGGGCCGCCCGGAAGGCCGGGGCACGGACCCTGCTGATCGACGACGGGTTCAAGGGAACCCTGTGCGCGACGACCGGCTGCATGCCGTCCAAGCTGCTGATCGCCGCCGCCCAGGCAGCCGCCGACATCGCCCGCGCAGGCGTGATGGGGATCGAAGCCGGGCCTGCGCGGATCGACGGCAGGCGCGTCATGGCGCGGGTCAGGGCAGAGCGCGACCGATTTGTCGCAGCGACCAAGGAAAGCTACACGGCCCTGCCCGGCGAGACCTGCATCGACGCCCGCGCGCGGTTCCTTGAACGAACCCGTCTGGAACTGGACGATGGCCGAACCGTCGGGGCACGATCCGTCGTGATCGCCACCGGCTCGATCCCGGTTGTTCCAAAGGCGTTCCGGGATCTCGGCCCCCGGGTGCTGACAAGCGATACCATTTTCGCCTTGGACGATCTGCCGGACCATCTTGCGGTCATCGGGTCAGGCCCGCTTGGCGCGGAACTGGCGCAGGCCATGGCGCGGCTGGGCGTCAGGGTGGCGCTGTTCGACAAGGGCGACCGGCTGGTCGGCATCCGCTGCGACAAGGTTCACGACGCCTTCGGGCCGCTGTTCGCGGGCGACGTGACCCTGCATCTGGGATGTTCGCCCGAACCCTCGCCGCTACCTGACGGCATCCGCCTGACCTGGGACGGCGGGCAGGAGGATTTCAGCCATGTGCTGGTCGCCACCGGGCGCAGGCCCGCGCTGGACGACCTGAACCTTAGCGAAACCGGGCTGGATCTGAATGACAAGGGCGTTCCGCGCTTTGACCGGTCCACCATGCAATGCGGCGATTCCTGCATTTTCATTGCCGGTGATGCCGATGCTGACGCCCCCGTTCTGCACGAGGCATCGCTGGACGGCGCGACCGCAGGAACCAATGCCGCGACCTGGCCGGACCTGTCGCCCATCGACCGGCCCCCGATGTTCGCCATCGCCTTTACCGATCCGCCCGTGGCGACGGTGGGCGCATCCCCCCAGGACTGTGCGATCAATGCCTTTCGGGACTATTCGCGACAAGGGCGTGCCCAGGTCGAGGCGCGGGCCGGGGGCATGGCGCGACTGGGCGCCGATGCCCGCGGACGCCTGATCGGCGCCGACCTGGCCGTTCCGGGCGCCGATCACCTGGGGCATCTGCTGGTTCTGGCCATCATGAACGGCGCCAGCGCGGCCGACCTGCTGAACATGCCTTTCTATCACCCCACGCTCGAGGAAGGGCTGAAACCCGCCTTGCGCGAGATTTGCAGGCAGGCAAGTCTGGCTATCCGGAACGACGGTAATCCGCCGGGGGCATGATGACCGAACAGATGATCGACCTGGGCCACGGATTCTGGAACATTCGCGGCAACCTGCGCATGGCAGGCGTCCTGAATGTCGGCACGCATTGTTCGCTGGTCCGGCTGGCAAACGGAGCCTTCGTGTTCCTCGATTCCTATGCCTTCGACGACCCCATCGCGCGGCAAGTCATGGCGCTGACAGACAATGGGCGGGCGGTCCAGGCAATTCTGAACCTGCACCCGTTCCACACCCTGTCCTGCCGATGGATGCACGACCGGTTTCCCGATGCGCTGCTGTTCGGGTCAGAACGCCACCGCCGCAAATGGCCCGACCTGCCGTGGCAGCCCGATCACGTCGAATCGGCTGCCGTGGCCCTGCGCTTTCCCGACCTGTCCTTCGCCTTGCCTGACGGCATCGACTATATCTGCCGGAACGAGCGGGTTCACGCGGGATCGCTGCTGGCCTATCACCCGGCCAGCGGCAGCCTGCATGTGGACGATACCCTGAATGTGCTGCCGATCCCCGGTTTTTTGCGCCGTCTGCTGCGCATGCCCCGGCTGACCTTTCATCCCATGCTGGGGCAGGCGTTGCAGGATCGTCCGGGTGCCGCGCGTGATTTCCGGGACTGGGCGCGCAGGACCGCACGCACCTGGCATGCTGTCCGCACCGTCTGCGCCGCGCATTCCGATATCCTGGACATCCCGCCGGGCAGCTTTCCCGGTTTGATGGAGGCAGCCCTGTCCCGTGCCGAACCGGCGCTGAGACGCGCCGAGATCCGGCAGGCACGAAAGTCAGCCCAGCCGCGCGATCAGCGATGACGTATCCCAGCGCCCGCCGCCCATCCGCTGCACGTCCTTGTAGAATTGGTCCACAAGAGCCGTGACCGGCAAGGATGCCCCCACCTCGTCTGCGGCCGCCAGACAGATGGCCAGATCCTTGCGCATCCAGTCCACCGCGAAACCATGGTCGAAATGGCCCTGCTTCATGGTCTTGTGGCGGTTGACCATCTGCCAGCTTGCCGCGGCGCCCTGACTGATGACCTCGACCACCTCCTCGATATCCAGGCCCGACTTGCGCGCAAAGGCCAGCGATTCGGAAAGACCCTGCACCAGGCCGGCAATGGCGATCTGGTTGCACATCTTGGTGATCTGGCCGGCCCCCGTATCGCCCATGCGGCGGCAGATCCGGGCATAGGCGGCGATGATGGGTGCGGCGCGATCGTAATCCCCGATGGGCCCGCCACACATCACGGACAACTGTCCGTTCTGGGCGCCCACCTGCCCGCCCGACACCGGCGCGTCCACATAGCCCAATCCGGCGGACCGTGCCGACTCGGCCAGTTCACGCGTCACGGCGGCCGACACGGTGGTATGATCGACCAAAATCGCACCCGGTTTCATTCCTGCAAAGGCGCCGTCGGCACCCAGGCAGACCTGGCGAAGATCGTCGTCATTGCCCACGCAGACCATCACGAAATCCGCATCCTCGGCTGCCTTGCGCGGGGTATCGGCCCAGGAACCCCCATGCCTTTCAGACCAGGCCACGGCCTTTTCCACTGTGCGGTTGAACACGGTCACCTTGTGACCGGCCGCGGCCAGATGGCCCGCCATCGGGGCACCCATGACGCCCATTCCCAGAAATGCCACCTTGGCCATAGTCACCCCCCTGCACTGTTCCCGTCCCGCATTGTGCGGCCTGCGTTGAACTGCCGGCGCGCCTGAATTATGCAGCACCCCAGCATCCCGGCGCACCATGGTCAAGCGCCCGTTCATCCCAGAAGCCCAAGGCCAGCGGACTTGTTCATGGAAAATCGCCCGACATGCTGATCCTGTTCCGCTGGCTGCTGCGGCTGACCATCGGGCTGATCCTGATGCTGGTGGCGGCCCTGATCCTGGCCTGGTATTTCGCGGTCCGGTCGCTGCCCGATTACAACGCCACACTGCGCGTGCCGGGCATCTCGGCGCCGGTGGAAATCGTCCGCAGCACCGAAAATGTCCCCCATGTGTTTGGCCAGACGGACGAAGACGTGTTTTTTGCCCTGGGCCTGGTCCACGCACAGGACCGGCTGTTCCAGATGACGCTGCTGCGCCGTGCGGCGCAAGGCCGCCTGTCCGAGGTGTATGGCGCAGGTGCCCTGGCCGCCGACGATCTGGCCCGGCGGCTGGAACTGTACAGGACCGCCGCCGCATCGGTCGAGGCACAGGACCAGGCGACCCAGGCGGCGCTGACCGCCTATGCCCGGGGGGTCAACGAATGGATCGGCCAGGTCAACGCCAGGGCCATGGGCCGCGGGGCGCCGGAATTCTTTGTCCTGCCCCAGGATATCGCTTATTGGCAGCCCGCCGATTCGCTGGCCATTCTCAAGCTGCTCGCGGCGTCCACCAGCAATGCGGTGGCGGACGAGGTGCTGCGCGCCCGCCTGTCGCTGACATGGCCCGAACGGGGGACCGACCTGCTGGCGGAAACGGCCCCCGCCGCTGCCCTGCCCCGCTATGCCGACCTGTTTCCCGGCGCGCGGTTTGCCCCTGTGGAAGCCCGCCTGGACCCAACGCCGGACCGCGACGTCACCCAGATGCTGCGCCCGAATGGCGGACTTGGCGGCAATGTCTTCGCTGCCGAGGCCGGCCGCACGGCGGCGGGCGGGGCCTTGCTTGCCAGCGACCCGCAGGCGCCGCTTGTGGCGCCCTCGCTTTACTATCTCGCCCGGCTGGAACTGACATCAGGCGGGGTGATCGGTGCCACCATTCCGGGGATGCCGGTGATCTTTTCGGGCCGCAATCCGCAGTTGGCATGGGGGATCGCCCCGGCGCCGATGGATGATGCCGACATCGCCATCGAGGAGATCGAGCCGGGCCGGGTAGACCGGTATCGCGGCCCCGATGGCTGGACGGATTTCGCCACCCGGCGCGAAACCATCCGCATCCTGGACGAACCCGCCCGCACCGTGACCCTGCGCGGCAGCCGCAACGGTCCCATCGTGCCCTTGCTGGACCCAGGACTGGCCGACGCCACGCCCAGGGGACATGTGCCGGCGCTTCGCTGGACGGGCCTGTCCACCAGCGATACGACAATGTCGGCCCTGATCGGCATGATGCGGGCGGCCGATACGGGCAGCGCGGCGACCGCCCTTGGCCGCGTCGTTGCCCCGCCGATGGCGGTTGCCTTGGCCGATGAGGACGGCATCCGGCAGATCACCGTGGGCGCGGCCCCTCAACGGGCATCCGATCATCCGACGGGCGGGGCCATGCCCGTTCCCGGCTGGCTGCCCCAAGGCGAATGGAGCGGCCAGTTGTCGGCGGTCATCGACAATCCCACCCCCGACGGAATCGCGTTCGCCACCGAAGAGCGAAGCCCCCTGGGGTTGCGCCGCAGCCGCCTGGGCTGGCTGCTGGGCGACCGCGAGGTTCATTCCCGGGACAGCTTTGTCGCCGCGCAACTGGATATCGTCAGCCCTGCCGCGCGCAGTCTTTTGCCGCTTGTCGGGGCCGACCTGTGGTTCACGGGCGAACCCGCCGCCTCTGGCACGCCCGAACGCCAGCGCCAGGACGTGCTGAACCTGCTGGCCGAATGGGACGGCGCCATGAGCGAGCATCTGCCCGAGCCGCTGATCCATTCCGCCTGGATGGCGGCGCTTCAGGATCGGCTGATCCGCGACGAACTCGGCCCCTTGGCCGATGACATCCGCACCCTCCAGCCCGGCTTTGTCGATGCGGTCTTTCGCAACCGGAACAGCGCGGGGGTCTGGTGCGACATCGTGCAAAGCGCCCCGGTCGAGGATTGCACCACCATCGCCCGGCAGGCGCTGGACCGGGCCATCCTGGACCTGACGCAGCGATTTGGCGCCGATGTCGCCAGTTGGCGGTGGGGCGACGCCCATCAGGCCTATCAGGTCCATCCGGGGCTGGGCCGGATGGCGGTGCTTGGCTGGATCGTGAACCTGTCGCAGCCCTTGTCTGGGGGGGCTTTCTCGGTTTCCCACACGGGGATGATGGCGGCGGGGGCCGAACCCTTCCAGGCGCGGACCGGCCCCGGCTATCGCGGCGTCTATGATCTGGCCGATCCAGACAGTTCGGTCTTTATCCTGTCAACCGGACAGTCGGGACATCCGCTGTCGCGTCATTACGACGATCTGGCCGAATTGTGGCGCCGGGGCGAGTACATCGGCATGTCGCTGGACCCGCAGCTTGCGCGCGCAGCGGCAACCGGGGTGACGGTTCTGCAACCCGTGGAATAAACGTCTATGTCGCCGATAGCCTGCCCCAGCGGTGAAACAGGTCGGGGCCGACCCGGCGGGTTTCCAGCAGTCTGAAACGCGGCGCATCGGCCAGGCGGGGAAAGGACATCCCCCCGACCGAAGGCAGTCCGTCGGCGCCCAGCACCACCCCCGCCGTATAGCCGATGACCTGATCCACAAGCCCGGCTTGCAGCAGCGATGCAGCCAGAACCCCGCCCCCTTCGCAAAAGACCCGCGTGATACCCCGTTCCGCAAGCTGATCCATGGCCTCGGCCACAGGGGCATCGACGACCCACAACGGGCCATGCGACGGCCCCTCGGGCGGCAGGTCCGGCACGGGCCCCGAGGTGAGGATGATCCGCACCGGCTGGCGCGGCGTGGCGAACCCCCTGACGTTCAGCGAAGGCCGGTCGGCCCGCGCCGTCCGCCCCCCCACCATGACGGCATCATGGGCCAGACGCATGGCATGGACATGCAGACGTGCGGCGGGACCGGTGATCCACTGGCTTTCTCCCTGGGCGGTGGCGATCCGGCCATCGAAGCTGCCGGCCAGCTTCAGCGTCAGGAAGGGGCGCCCGCGCCGGATCCGCGACAGGAACCCGGCCTGCATCTGGCGCGCCTGATCCTGACCCACATCCTCAGTCACGGCGATCCCGGCATCGCGCAGGATTTGATGCCCTCGTCCGGCGACGCGGGGGTCCGGGTCGGTCATCGCGGACACGACCCTGGCAATACCGGCCTTTACCAGAGCCTCGGCGCAAGGGGACGTGCGGCCGTGATGGGCGCAGGGCTCGAGCGTGACATAGGCCGTTGCCCCCCGGGCAAGCATCCCCGCCTGATCCAGGGCCATGCGTTCTGCATGGGGCCTGCCCCCGGGCTGGGTCCAGCCGCGCCCCACGATCCGCTCGTCCCGCAGGATCACGCAGCCTACGGCTGGATTGGGCCAGGCATTTCCCAGGCCCCGGCGCGCCAGACGCAGCGCGTGGTTCATGTGGCGCAGATCGTCGTCCTGGGTCACGTCAGTCCGCGGTCGCACCGGGACGCAGCTCGGACACGAACTTGTCGAAATCGTTGGCGTCCTGAAAGTTCTTGTAAACGCTGGCAAAGCGGACATAGGCCACGTTGTCGATGCGCGACAGGGATTCCATGACGATCTCGCCGATCATCTTGGACGGAATATCGGTTTCGCCCGTGCTTTCCAGGCGGCGCACGATGCCGCTGATCATCTGTTCGATCCGCTCGGGTTCGACCGGGCGTTTCTGCATGGCGATGCGGATCGAGCGGGCCAGCTTGTCGCGGTCGAAATCCTCGCGCCGGCCGCTGGACTTGACGACCACCAGGTCGCGCAGTTGCACCCGTTCATAGGTGGTAAATCGTCCCCCGCAAGCGGCACAGAACCGGCGGCGCCGAATGGCGACGTTATCCTCGGCTGGACGGGAATCCTTGACCTGCGTATCGATGTTTCCACAAAACGGGCAGCGCATCCGGTTGTCCCCTTTGTCCGCCGGGATACCGCAACTATAGGAAACCGGGCACGTCTTGGGTAGCGTAATCGTGAAGCCACAAGATGTTTGCGCGGGTCGGATTATCCGGGTGTCTGCCAAACGGGCTGAAAGGCCAGGACCACCTGCCGGCTGTGCGGCGCGCGGCGATGTTCCACCAGAAAAATTCCTTGCCAGGTTCCCAGCATCATGCGTCCAGATGCCACCGGAACGTGCAGGCTTACCGGCAGGATCGCCGCCTTGAGATGCGCGGGCATGTCGTCCGGCCCTTCGTCACGATGGCGCAGCCAGGCCATCGCGGGGTCGTCTGCCGGCGGAGCGATACGGTCCAGCCAGCCCAGCAGATCGGTCTGCACATCGGGATCGGCATTTTCCTGAATCAGCAGCGAACACGAGGTATGGCGCACCATCAGTGTCACCACCCCATCGCCCGCGCCAACCTTGCGCAGCCAGTCGGCCACCCGCCCGGTGATGTCGTGGCAGGCGGGGCCATGGGTGTCGATCGTCAGGCTGGCAATCATTCGGCAGGCTCGGCACTGTCCAGCAGGGGAAGGTCGTCCCCCCCGTCGTGATCGACGGACAGCCGTTTCTGGTTGCGCGCGCCAAGCTGGCGCAGCATCTCGGCCTGGCGGATCACGTTGCCCGGTCCCCGTTTCAGTCGGTCAAGGGCGGTCGCATGGCTTTGCTGCGCCTTGTCCAGAGCGAGGCCCACCTCGTCCATCGCAGCAACGAAGCCGTGCAGCTTGTCGTAAAGATGACCGGCGCGACTGGCGATGGCGGCGGCATTCGATTCCCGGCGCTCGACCGTCCAGATATGATCCACGGTGCGCAGGGTCAGCATCAACGTGGTGGGCGTTGCAATGCCCACACGATTTTCGATGGCATGGCGGGTCAGGTCGGGATCGACCCGCAGCGCCTCGGAAAAGGCGCCCTCGACCGGGATGAACATCAGGACGTAATCGACCGACCCTTCGTCCAGGATATGATAGCCCTTGCCGGCAAGCTGGGCGATATGGGTGCGGATCGACGCCACATGACGACGCAGGGCCAGATCGCAGAGTGCCGGATCTTCGGCGCACACGGCCTCTTCGTAGGCGACCAGGGAAACCTTGCTGTCCACCACCAGCACCTTTTTCTGCGGCATCTTGATGATGACATCGGGTCGCCAGATCCTGCCTTCCTGGTCGCGATGGCTGGCCTGCGTGACGTAATGCGTCCCGGCCAGCAAACCCGAATCCTCGAGGATGCGTTCCAGGATCATCTCGCCCCAGGCGCCACGCTTCTGGCTGTCGCCCTTCAGGGCGCGGGTCAGGTTCACCGCTTCCCTGGAAATGGCCTCGGACCGGCGGTAGAGCCCTTCGATCTGTTCGCGCAGGCGGGCGCGTTCCTCGTCGGTGGCCTTGTTGCGGGCCTGCAATTCGCTCTGAAACCGATGGACCTGATCGCGAAAGGGGGTCAGCATGGCGTTCAACTGATCGCCATGCGCCCGCTGCATCTCGGCGCCCTGGGTCTTCAGCGTCTCATTGGCCAGCAATTTGAACTGACCCGTCATCTCCTCGCGCAGTTCCTTGAGCATGGCAATGTCGCGCCGCGCGGATTCCAGATCCTTCTGCGCCGTCAGGCGGGTCTCAGCCAGGTCCCGTTCCAGGCCCGCGATGGTCTGTCGTTCGGCCTGCAGCGCCTCGTCCAGGGCCTGACGGTCGGCGGTCAGCCGGGACATCGCCTGATGCAGGTCGTCCTGCACCGCGTTCAGGCGGGCGATCTCGCGGCGCTCGGCTGCCAGATCCTTGTCGGCCGCCAGACGAGCCTGCGCCAGATCGCCTTCGATCCGCGCGGCATTCCGACGCTCGGCCTGCAAGGCATCCGACAGCGCGTCCCGCTCGTCCACCACCTCGGCCAACCGGGCCGAGAGGTGTTCCACCCGCGCATCAAGCCGGCCTGCGTTCAGGCGGTGAGTGTCAAGGGCCGCGGCCTGTTCCGCCAGCCTTTGTTCCAGTTCGGCCGTCCGGGCATTGTCACGCCCCGATCCTTCGCCCTTGCGCTGCATCAGAAGCAGCAGAACCAGGGCTGCCAGAAAAACGCAGGCGGCGATCAAGAGGATGTCGGCGGACATGAAGGCACCTTTGGCGATACACGTCCAGCGTTCACGATTTACCCCTGGATTGCAAGACGCAACGACACCGGGCCGCCCCCGCAACGAAAAGGCCGCCCCCTGGCGGCCCCTTCATCATTGATCCAGGAAGGACCGCAGCTTGCGGCTGCGCGAGGGGTGCTTCAGCTTTCGCAGGGCCTTGGCCTCGATCTGGCGGATGCGTTCGCGGGTCACGCTGAA
Organism: Paracoccus subflavus; assembly: GCF_004310345.1. Classification (GTDB taxonomy): domain Bacteria; phylum Pseudomonadota; class Alphaproteobacteria; order Rhodobacterales; family Rhodobacteraceae; genus Paracoccus; species Paracoccus subflavus. The sequence continues at coordinate 224,092 of NZ_SISK01000001.1, forward strand.
CTGCTGGCCCACCTCCTCAAGGGTGTGGTCGGTATTCATGCCGATGCCGAACCGCATCCGCAGCACCCGTTCCTCGCGCGGGGTCAGGCTGGCCAGAACACGGGTCGTGGTTTCCTTGAGGTTTTCCTGAATGGCGCTGTCCAGCGGCAGGACGGCATTCTTGTCCTCGATGAAATCGCCAAGCTGGCTGTCCTCCTCGTCCCCGATCGGGGTTTCCAGGGAAATCGGCTCCTTGGCGATCTTCATCACCTTGCGGACCTTTTCCAGCGGCATCTGCAGCTTTTCGGCCAGTTCCTCGGGGGTCGGTTCGCGGCCGATCTCGTGCAGCATCTGGCGGCCGGTGCGAACCAGCTTGTTGATCGTCTCGATCATGTGCACCGGGATGCGGATCGTGCGGGCCTGATCGGCGATGGATCGCGTGATCGCCTGTCGGATCCACCAGGTCGCATAGGTCGAGAACTTGTAGCCGCGGCGGTATTCGAACTTGTCCACGGCCTTCATCAGGCCGATGTTGCCTTCCTGGATCAGATCAAGGAATTGCAGGCCCCGGTTGGTATATTTCTTGGCGATCGAGATGACCAGGCGCAGGTTGGCCTCGACCATCTCCTTCTTGGCCTGACGCGCCTCTTTCTCGCCGCGCTGGACCTGGGCGACGATGCGGCGGAATTCCTCGATGTCCACGCCGACATACTGGCCCAGCTTGGCCATGTCGTTGCGCAGCTCCTCGACCTTGTCGCGGGACCGTTCGAACAGCGCCTGCCAGCCGCGACCCGACTGTTGGGCCATGCGATCCACCCAGGTCGGGTCCAGTTCCGTCCCGCGATAGGCGTCGATGAATTCGCGGCGATTGATCCGGGCCGCGTCGGCCAGTTTCACCATGCCGCTGTCGATGGTCACGATCCGGCGGTTGATGCCGTAAAGCTGATCGACCAGGGCCTCGATCCGGCTGCTGTTCAAGTGCAGCTCGTTCACCAGGCCCACGATGCGACTGCGCAGAACTTGATAGTCGGTTTCCGCCTTGGCGGAAAAGCTGTTGTCCTCGTTCAGGGTGGCCGACATGCGCTGGTCCTGCATGGCCGCCAGCGATTCGTAGTCGTGGGCGATCAGTTCCAGCGTTTCCAGAACCTTGGGCTTGAGGCTGGCTTCCATCGCGGCCAGCGAAAGGTTGGTTCCGTCGTCATCGTCCTCTTCATCGTCGGCACGCATCGGATTGCCGTCAGCGTCCAGTTCCTCGCGCGTCTGGGATGCGTCCGACTGGACGGTGTCGTCGGACAGGACGTCCTCGCCCTCCTCCTCGTCGTCCAGCGACTGACCGAAGGTCGTTTCCAGGTCGATCACATCCCGCAACAGAATGTCTTCGGCCAGAAGCTCCTCGCGCCACATGGTGATGGCCTTGAAGGTCAGCGGGCTTTCGCAAAGCCCGGCGATCATGGTGTTGCGCCCGGCCTCGATCCGCTTGGCGATGGCGATCTCGCCCTCGCGCGACAACAGCTCGACGCTGCCCATCTCGCGCAGATACATGCGGACAGGATCGTCGGTGCGGTCCAGCTTTTCGGTTTCCGAGGTCGAAACCGCCACCTCGCGCGAACCCGATCCCACCACCGCGACGGCGCCGCCCTCGGTTTCCTCGGCCCCGTCCTCGTCCTCGATCACATTGATGCCCATTTCGGACAGCATGGACATGACATCCTCGATCTGTTCGGACGAGGCATGTTCGGGCGGCAAGGCCGCGTTCAACTGGTCATAGGTGATATAGCCCCGCTCGCGCGCCTCGGCGATCATGCGCTTGACGGCCGCCTGGCTCATGTCCAGGGAATGGGCGTTGTCGTCCTTGTCGGACTTGTCGTGATCGTCGTCCTTGGCGGCCATCCAGGGCTTCCTTTATTCAACGGTGATTCGCGGGCACGGCCGAATCAGTGAATGGAACTTCAGCTTTATCGCGCCGATCGCGCGAATCAAAGAGGAGGCGGGGCGACCGATTCGCTTTGTCGTGAAATCGGGTCCCAAAACCTCAGCGTCGCGGCGGCTTGCGCCAGATATGGTTGGAAAGGAACTCGGACAACTGTCGGGACAATTCGGTCTGATCCTCTCCGAGATCCTTGGTGTCGTTGTCGTCGAAACGCTCGATCCGATGACGCGCCTGGCCAAGCTGACGGAACCGCCAGGTCAATCCTTCGTCCGCCTCGCCGTCCAGATCCGTCTCGGCGCGGGGAACCTCGCGGTCGAAGATTCTTTTGGCTTCCAGGCGATCCAGCACCTCGCGCAGATACGCCCCCGCCTCTCCGACCGTTTTTTGTTCCACCTGCATCGGGACCAGATTGGGATCGGCGCGCAAGGTTTCAAGACCGCGTCGGCCTGCCGCGCTGTCGCGATTGGTCAACAGATCGAACAACAGGGCTGCGCGGTCGGGGTCACGGGGGCCAAGGCGTTCCAGCCTGGTCTCGGCCTCGGACACCAGGGCGGGATGAAGGGCGCAGATCAGCAGGATCGCCCCTTCCAGGAGCGAATCGGCAGCCTGTGCATTTGCCGGAACCGGGGCCACCGGGGGCGCCAGCCGACGTTCACGGACCGTCCTGGTGCGGCCGCCTCCCATCCGTCCTTGGCGCAGATCGCGTCCCGATGATCCGCCGAACAGATCCTGCCGCTTGCGGCGCAGTTCCTGGGCATAATGGGCACGGGTCGATTCGTCGGGAATGCGGCCAATGGCATCGCGAAGACGCTTGTCCAAGGCCGCACGGCGTTCGGGACTGTCAAAAACATGCCCTTCGGTTTCCCGCAGCCAGAGCAGATCGACCAAGGGGCGCGCCGCGTCCAGAAGGGCACGCATGGCCCCGGGTCCGGCCGCCCGTATCAGATCGTCGGGATCCTGCCCGGCTGGCAGCATGACGAAACGCAGGGCCTGCACCGGACCCGTCATGGGCAGCGCCAGATCGATCAAACGCTGCGCCGCGCGCTGTCCGGCCGCATCGCCATCCAGGGCGATCACCGGCTCGGGCGAGACGCGCCACATCAGCCCCAACTGCTCGGGCGTGATTGCCGTGCCCAGCGGGGCCACCGCGCCGGTGAAGCCCGCGCGATCGAGGGCGATCACATCCATGTATCCCTCGGCCACGATCAGCGGCTGACCCCTGGCCACCGCCGCCCGCGCCGGCCCGAGGTTGTAGAGATTCCGGCCCTTGTCGAACAGCGGCGTTTCCGGGCTGTTGAGGTATTTGGCCCGCGCATCGGGGTCCATCGCCCGGCCGCCGAAGCCGATGCAGCGGCCCTGCCCGTCCCGGATCGGGAACATGATGCGCCCCCGGAACCGGTCATAGGGCGTCCCGCCGCCATCGGGCCGCGCCGCCATCCCCGATTCGACGATCAGCGCATCGTCGAAACCCTTGTCGCGCAATGCCTGCATCAGCGCGGTGCGGCTGTCGGGCGCAAAGCCCAGTTCGAACCGATCCTCGGCCTCGCGGTCCAGACCGCGCCGTTTCAGGTAATCGCGGGCCTCGGCGGCAGGCGCGGTCTGCAACTGCAAGCGAAACCAGCGGCAGGCCGCCTCGGTCACCTCCAGCAGCCGGGTGCGCCGGTCGGTCCGTTCCCTGACCCGAGGGTCCGGTTCGGGCATCTGAAGCCCGGCCTCGGCCGCCAGCAGCTTGACCGCGTCGATGAATTCCATCCCCTCGGCCTCGCGCAGAAAGCCGATGGCGTCGCCCTTGGCGTGGCAGCCGAAACAGTAATAGAATCCCTTCTGGTCGTCGCAGTGAAAGCTGGCCGATTTTTCCTGATGAAACGGGCATGGCGCCCACCAGTCGCCCCGCGCCTGGTTCGACTTGCGCAGATCCCATACGACCTTGCGCCCGATCACGCGGCTGATCGGGACACGGTTGCGAATCTCGTCAAGAAAGCCGGGGGGAAGACTCATGGCGGGGATTATCGGGGCTGGGCCATCCGGCGGCAAGCGATCCGTCACACGGCCCTGACGGCGCCCCGCACCAGACCCCAGTAGATCTCGCCGATCCGGCGCCGGTCCAGCCGCCCGCCCTCTCGATACCAGTTGGTCACGCCGGTCAGCATCGCGATCAGCGCCAGGGTGGTCAGCTTGACGTCGTCGATCTGCATCATGCCCGCCGCCACCCCATCCCGCAGGATCGCCGACAGCCTGGCCTCATAGCGGTTGCGCAGGTCGGCGATGCGGGCGAAATTCTCGGGCGTCAGGTTGCGCAGCTCCATATAGGACAGGAACACCGCATCCGGATGGTCCAGGCTGGTGTCGATGTGAAAGCGCACGAAACGTTCCAGCCGCGCCAGCGGGTCGCCGGGGATGTCCTTCCACGCCGCCAGCAGTTCCTGCATGTGGCTTTCCAGCAGATCCAGCAGCAGGGCCTGCTTGTCAGGCGTATAGGCATAAAGCGCGCCCGCCTGCACCCCCACGGCCGAAGCGATCTGTCGCATGGACACGGCGGCATAGCCCTGGCGCGCAAACAGCCGCAGGGCTTCGTCGCGGATCAGGGGGCCGGTGATGTCGGCGCGGGAACCTTGGGTGCGGGCCATGCGGCCTTCTTACTGCGCCGGCCGGTTCCCGGAAAGCCCGTTGCCTCGGGCCATGCACGTCCCTAGTGTCGGCCCATGAAACCCGGTCCGATCCTGATCCTTTGCCTTCTGGTGCCGCCCGGTTGCCAGTCCGAGGGGGACGATTATCCGCGATTGCTGCCGACCGACGTGATCCTGGCAGAGCCTGTTCTTCCCGATCACGCGCCGGCCGCCACCGCGCCGGGTGCCGTCAGGGCGGATACCGCCGCGCGTGCCGATGCGTTGCGGCAAAGGGCCGACGCCCTCCGCGGTCCCGTGATCGAACCCGAAACCCTGGCCCGGATGCAGTGACGGAACAGATTGCCCCGGCCAGCCAATCTTGGTAAAAAATTTTGACCAACCCGCAGTGAGTCCCATGCCCGTCATTACCTCCATCGACGATCTCAAGCGGATGCACCGCGCCCGCACGCCAAGAATGTTCTATGATTATGCCGAGTCGGGCAGCTATACCGAACAGACCTTTCGCGAGAACACCACCGACTTCGCCCGGCTGAAGCTGCGGCAAAAGGTGGCGGTGGACATGTCAAACCGCAGCCTTGCTTCGGACATGGTGGGACTGCCCACAGCCATGCCCGTGGCCCTTGCGCCGGTCGGTCTGACGGGGATGCAGCACGCCGACGGGGAAATCCATGCCGCCCGCGCCGCCGAGAAATTCGGCGTCCCGTTCTGTCTGTCCACCATGTCGATATGTTCGATCGAAGATGTGGCCCAGCATGTGACCAAACCCTTCATGTTTCAGCTTTATGTGATGAAGGATCAGGATTTCCTGGCCGCCATCATCGAGCGGGCGAAAAAGGCCCGATGCAGCGCCTTGGTGCTGACGCTGGATCTGCAAATTCTGGGCCAGAGGCACAAGGATCTGAAGAACGGCCTGTCGGCTCCGCCCAAGATGACGCTGCCGACCATGCTGGATCTGGCGACCCGCTGGCGGTGGGGCATGGGGATGCTGCGGACCAAGCGGCGTTTCTTTGGCAACATCGTCGGCCATGCCAAGGGTGTCGGAGACACATCGTCGCTGATGAGCTGGACGGCCGAGCAGTTCGACGAACGGCTGGACTGGGACAAGATCGCCCGCATTCGGGACATGTGGGGCGGTAAGCTGATCCTCAAGGGAATCCTGGATCCCGACGACGCGCGGATCGCGGCGGATTTTGGCGCCGATGCAATCATCGTGTCGAACCACGGCGGACGGCAGCTTGACGGCGCGCTGTCGTCGATCCGCATGTTGCCGCATATCGTCAAGGCCATCGGCGACAGGGTCGAGGTTCACATGGACGGCGGCATCCGGTCGGGTCAGGACGTTCTGAAGGCTCTGGCGCTTGGCGCCCATTCGACCTGGATCGGACGCGCGTGGCTTCACGGTCTGGGCGCCATGGGCGAGGCTGGCGTGACCAAGGCATTGGAGATTATCCGCAAGGAGCTGGACATCAGCATGGCATTGTGCGGCGAACGCGACATCAAGGCCATCGGCCCGCAGAACGTGATGATCCCGCGCGGCTTTCTGGATGAATACGAGATAGCGGCCCCGATGGGGGCTTCACAAGCCGCGCCTGTTGCCGTATAGGCCGCGACCTGTCGCCATGCACCCTTGGAGGATGGCGAAATCAACAAGGTTAGGAAAACATATCATGGCCAAAGAGATCCCTGATCTGGTGGCCGAGCCGCGCGCGGGGTCAGGCAAGGGGGCCGCCCGCCAAGCTCGCCGCGACGGCAAGGTGCCGGGTGTCGTTTACGGAGACCACAAGGATCCGGTGAACGTCCAGTTCGACTTCAACAAGCTGCTGACCCAATTGCGCGCTGGCCGGTTCATGTCCACGCTGTTCAACCTCAAGGTCGAAGGACAGGAAGACGTGCGCGTCATCTGTCGCGGCGTGCAAAAGGACGTGGTCAAGGATCTGCCGATCCACATCGACTTCATGCGCCTGCGCCGCACGTCCAAGGTGAACCTGTTCATCCACGTGGACTTCATCAACCACGAGCAGTGTCCCGGCCTCAAGCGCGGCGGCACGCTGGTGACGGTGCGCCCCGAGGTCGAGTTGATGGTGACGGCGGGTGACATTCCCGATCACATCACCGTCGATCTGGAAGGTCTGAACGTGGGCGATACGATCCACATCAACGATGTCGTGCTGCCCGAAGGCGCCAAGCCGACCATCGACCGGAACTTCGTGATCGCCAACATCGCCGCGCCGTCCGCCCTGCGTTCGGGTGGGGACGATGAACCTGCCGAGGCCGCAGCCGAGGAGTGATCCGACGGATCTGGCCTGAACACTCTGGCCTGAACACGGGCGGTGCCGCTGGCGCCGCCCTTTTCATTTCCTGGCCGCTTTGCTAGCCCCGTTGCAGGAGGTCCCATGGAACCAGTCCATATCGTCGGCGCAGGCCTTGCCGGGTCCGAGGCCGCATGGCAGATCGCCCGCGCAGGGGTCCCGGTGGTGCTGCACGAGATGCGGCCGGCCAAGGGCACCTTTGCCCACAAGACTGGCGACTGCGCGGAAATGGTCTGTTCCAACAGCTTCCGGTCTGACGACGACGTGATGAACGCCGTGGGCCAACTGCATTGGGAAATGCGCGCCGCCAGCGGTCTGATCATGGCCATGGCCGACCGTCACAAGCTGCCCGCCGGCGGGGCCCTGGCGGTGGACCGCGATGCCTTTTCCGCCGCTGTGACCCAGGCACTGCAGGCTGAACCCCTGATCCGGATCGTTCCGGAAGAGATCACCGAACTGCCCACGACGGGGAATTGGATCATCGCGACCGGGCCGCTGACCTCGGACATGCTGGCCCAGGCAATCCGCAGGGTGACAGGAACCGAGGCGCTGGCCTTTTTCGACGCCATAGCCCCCATCGTGCATGCAGAAACCATCGACATGTCGGTGGCCTGGGAACAAAGCCGCTATGACAAAGGCGAGACCGAGGCAGAACAGCGCGCCTATATCAACTGCCCGATGAACCGCGCGCAATACGAGGCCTTCATCGACGCGCTTCTGGCTGCTGACAAGACCGAATTCCACGAGGGCGAGACAGCAGGCTATTTCGACGGATGCCTGCCAATCGAAGTCATGGCGGAACGGGGGCGCGAAACGCTGCGCCATGGGCCGATGAAGCCGGTCGGGCTGACGAATGCCCACAAGCCCGATGAAAAATCCTATGCCGTGGTTCAACTGCGTCGTGATAACGCTTTGGGCACGCTGTACAATATCGTGGGCTTCCAGACCAAGATGAAATACGGCGCCCAGACCCAGGTGTTTCGCACGATACCCGGCCTTGAAAACGCCAGTTTCGCGCGTCTTGGGGGCATCCACAGGAATTCATTCCTGAATTCTCCCACGCTGCTGGACAACCGGATGCGGCTGCGCCAGCGTCCAAATCTGCGCTTTGCGGGCCAGGTCACGGGGGTCGAAGGCTATGTCGAAAGCGCCGCGATGGGCCTTCTGGCGGGCCGGATGGCGGCGGCCCAGGCAAAGGGCGCCGATGTGCCGTCCCCGCCGCCTACAACGGCCATGGGCGCGCTGGTCAACCACATCACCGGCGGGGCCGAGGCCAGGACCTTTCAGCCGATGAACGTGAACTTTGGCCTGTTCCCCCCGCTGGACGAGGCACGCGGAGGGCGCAAGGGCCGCAAGGACCGCTATCCTGCCTATACGCAGCGCGCCAAGGACGACTTTTCCGCATGGCTGGCTGCGCAATAACCCGGACCCGCTTTGCGCCCTCGCCCACGGGATTGCTGCATCTGGGCCATGCCTATTCCGCCATTCTGGCGCACGATCTTGCCAGCCCCGGGCAATTCCTGTTGCGGATCGAGGATATCGACCGCGACCGCTGCCGCACCGAATACGAAGAGGCCATTCAGGAAGACCTGGCCTGGCTGGGGCTGGACTGGCAGCGACCGATCCTGCGGCAATCCGGGCGCATGGCGGCCTATCGCGCGGCCTTGGCCCGGCTGGCGCCCCTGACCTATCCCTGCCGCTGCCGGCGCGGCGATATCCGGGCCGCGCTGTCGGCCCCGCAAGAGGGCGCCCTGCCCGCCGGACCCGACGGGCTGATCTATCCCGGCACCTGCCGGGGCCGCCCCCTGTCGGATGCGGGCGCCGATGACGTGATTCGGCTGGACGTGGCCGGGGCGTTCGATGCGCTTGGCATCGATCAGGTGGCGTTTCGCGATGCTGCCATCCTTCCCGGCCATGATCATGTCCTGACGCGGGACCAGTTCCTGGCGGGCATTGGCGATGTGATCCTGTCGCGGCGCGGCATGGGAACGTCCTATCATCTGGCGGTGGTGGTGGACGACGCGGCCCAAGGCGTGACGCTGGTCAGCCGGGGAAAGGACCTGTTCGATTCGACCCCTATCCACGTTCTGCTCCAGAAACTTCTGAACCTGCCCACCCCCCTTTATCACCATCACCGCCTGATCCGCGACACCGCCGGGATGCGCCTGGCCAAGCGGGACAATGCCCGCGCGCTCCGTCATTACCGCGAAACAGGCGCCGGCCCGCAGGACATCCGGGCGATGGTCGGACTTTAAAGGGCCGGGGCCATGATCTCGGTTTCGGTTCCGTCGCGCACCGCCGTATAGAAACAGCTTCGCCGATTGGTGTGACAGGCCGGCCCGGTCTGGCGCACCAGCAGCAACAGACAGTCGCGGTCGCAATCCAGACGCAACTCCACCAGCTCCTGCACATGGCCCGAACTTTCGCCCTTGGTCCAGAACGCCTGGCGGGATCGGGACCAATAGGTCGCACGGCCACTGCGCAGGGTTCGGACGATGCTTTCCTCATTCATCCAGGCCAGCATCAGAACCTCGCCGTTGTCGGCATCCTGCGCAATGGCAGGTATCAGGCCGTGGCCGTCGAAACGCAGACTGGCGGGATCGAACATCGGGTTTCCTTTCCGTGATGGCCTTCCTATCTAGAGGCAGGAACCAATGCGGGAAAGAGCGATGGCCGACAGCGATCTGATGCAGCTTTATTCCCGCAGGATATTGGGCCTGACCACCACGATCCCCCATCTGGGCAGCCTGCCGGTCCATGATGGCAAGGCCATGCGCCGTTCGCCGCAATGCGGATCGTCGATCACGGCCTATGTCGTGATGAAAGAGGGCAAGGTGGCCGATTTCGGGCAAGAGGTGCGGGCCTGCGCCCTGGGCCAGGCGTCGGCCTCGGTTCTCGGGCAAGCGGTCATCGGACGCACGGGGGACGAGATTGCCAGTGCACGGCAGGCCCTGTACGCCATGCTGACCCAGGCGGGCGACCCGCCGCCCGCACCCTTTGCCGAACTCGAGGCGCTGCTGCCCGCGCGCGATTATCCCAATCGCCATGCGTCGATCATGCTGGCCTGGGATGCCACGCTGGAGGCGATCAGGAACGCCGCCGCATGAAAAAGGCCGGCCCAGACGGGCCGGCAGGTGCGCGTGCAGGGGGCAGACGGCGCACAGGCGGCAGCGCCGTCATCGCAACGCGGGGCAGAGGTCAGGCTTGCAGGATCGCAGGCAGCCACAACACGATCACCGTCGTGACCGCCAGGGAGGCAACACCCATCACATCGGCAAGAAATTCGCGGGTCATCGGCAACTCCTTTATGTTGCCTCTTTGTTCTCATTTTTGAATCGATTCGTAAAGAACAAATTAAGAACCCCCTATCCCACCGTGACCAGACGTATTGCTTCGTCCTGACTCATCAACCACATCAACAGCCGAATCGCTTGTCCCCGCGGGCTTTCCAGTGTCGGATCGCGTTCCAGCAAGGCGCGGGCGTCCTGGCGGGCGACGGCCATCAGTCCCGACTGGTTTTCCAGATCGGCGATCCGAAAGCGCGGCAGCCCGGATTGCGCCGTTCCGATCACGTCACCCGCCCCCCGCATTTGCAGATCGACCTCGGCAATGCGGAACCCGTCATCGGTGTCGCGCAGGGTGGTCAGGCGCCGGGCGCCGCCTTCATTCAGGGGCGGGTGATACATAAGCAGGCAGGTAGAGGCCCCCTGCCCCCGTCCGACCCGGCCACGCAACTGGTGCAACTGGGCCAAACCAAAACTTTCGGCGCGTTCGATCACCATGATGGTGGCCTGGGGCACGTCAACACCGACCTCGATCACGGTGGTCGCGACCAGCAACTGCGCCCGGCCGCCGGCGAAATCGGCCATCGCGGCGTCGCGCTGATCGGCGGGCATCTGGCCGTGGACAAGGCGCACCGTGTCGCCGAAACGCGCGCGCAGCGACTGGAACCGCGCCTCGGCGGCGGTCAGGTCGGTCACCTCGCTTTCCTCGACCAGGGGGCAGACCCAATAGGCACGCGCGCCCTGATCCAGCGCGCGCTGCAGCCGTGCAGTCACCTCGTCGAAACGCTGGTCGCTGATCATCACCGTGGTGATCGGCTGTCGCCCCGGCGGTTTTTCGTCCAGGATGGAAATATCAAGATCGCCGTATTGCGTCATTGCCAGGGATCGCGGGATAGGGGTCGCGGTCATGATCAGCATGTCGGGCGGCACATCGCCCTTGGCCGACAGTTCCAGCCGCTGCGCCACGCCGAACCGATGCTGTTCATCGATGATCGCCAGCCGCAGGTCATGAAATTCGACCCCTTTCTGGAACACCGCATGGGTGCCCACCAGAATGTCGATCCGCCCCGCCGCCAGATCCTCCAGCAATTGCGCGCGCAATTCGCCCTTGTCCCGCCCGGTCAGGGCAGCCAGCCTGATCCCGGCCGCACGCGCCAGCGGTTCCAGCGCGCGGGCGTGCTGCCGGGCCAGAATCTCGGTCGGGGCCATCAAGACCGCTTGGCCCCCGGCCTCGACCGCAATCAGCGCCGACAGCATCGCCACCAGTGTCTTGCCGGACCCCACATCGCCCTGCAGCAGGCGGTTCATGCGCCGGTCGCTGGCCAGATCGGCGGCGATCTCCTCGACCGCACGGCGCTGCGCGGCTGTGGGGGGCCAGGGAAGGCTGCCCAGAACCGTACGCCGCAGGCGCCCGTCGCCCCGGCTGGGCCTGCCCCGCAGGCGCCGCTTTTCCCGACGCACCAGGGCCGTTGTCATCTGATGGGCCAACAGTTCGTCATAGGCCAGCCGCGCCCGCGCCGGCGCATCGGGCGACAGATCGCGCAGGGATTGCGGATCATGCGCGCGGTGCAGGGCGGTCGCCATGTCGGGCCAGCCGCGCTGAGCGATCACCTGAGGATCGATCCACTCTGCCATCGGGGGCAGACGGGTCAGGGCCGCTGCGACTGCCTTGGCCATCGCCTTGCGGGTCAGCCCTGCGGCCAACGGATAGACCGGCTCGAATTCCGGCAGGGGCGGATCGGTTTCGCGCAGGACATGGTCGGGGTGGACCATCTGGGCAAGGCCGTCGAATATCTCGACCTTGCCGCTGACGACTCGGCGCGCGCCCGTCGGCAGGTGGCTTTCGATCCACTCCTTGCGCGGATGGAAAAAGACCAACATCAGGTCGTTTGCGCCATCGCTGCAATGGACGCGCCAGGGCCGGCCGCGCGTGGCGGGCGGGACATGCTGTCCCACCGTGACCGCGATCGTCGCGATTTCGGGCGGGCGGGCATCGGCGATGCGGTCGATCCGGCGCCGCACCACCCCGCCGGTGGGCAGGGTCAGGATCAGGTCGCGCGGCCTTTCGATGCCCAGTTGGGACAGCGCGGCCCGGCCCCTGGCCCCGATCCCCGGCAGCGTGTCCACATCCGAGAACAAGGGAAACAGCGCCGGGGGGCGGCCCTTTGGTTCCGTCATAAAGCGCCCGCAATGCGCATCCACTCATCCTCGTCGATGACGGTGACGCCCAGTTCAGTGGCCTTTCTGGCCTTGGACCCGGCCCCGGGTCCGGCGATCAGCAGGTCCGTCCTGGCGGATACCGAACCGGCCACCTTGGCCCCCATCGCTTCGGCCCGGGCCTTGGCCTCGGCGCGGGTCATCCGCTCCAGCGTGCCGGTGAACACAAGGGTCTTGCCGCTGATCTCGGTGTCCCGGACGTGGCGGCGGGCGGCGGCAACAACCTCGATCTGCTGGACCAGACGATCCACCACCGCGCGTTCGGCAGGCTGGGTCAGGGTCGTGACGAGAGAGCGGACAAGGACCGCCCCGATCCCGTTGATTGCCGTCATTTCGGCCCAATGAGGGCTGTCGGCCAAAGCCTGCCGCGACACGCGTTCCCCTGCGGCGAAGGCGGGTTCGGCCGCTGCGGCATCGACCGCGGCGATCAGCGCGTCCCAGGTTCCGAAGTGGCGCGCCAGAAGCCCCGCCGCGACTTCGCCAACATGATGAATGCCCAGGGCAAAGATCAGCCGTTCCAACGGGATACGGCGCCTGTCCTCGATGGCAGAGAACAGTTTTTCCACCGAACGGGTACCGAACCCCTCGCGATTCTTCAGCTTGCCGATATTGCGGGCGTCGCGTTCGGCCAGGGTGAAGATGTCGGCAGGCTCTCGGATGGGCAGGATGTCGTCGGCAAAGAACATTTCGATCTGCTTTGCACCCAGACCGTCGATGTCGAAGGCCGCACGGCTGACGAAATGCTTGAGCTTCTCAACCGCCTGCGCGGGACAGACCATGCCGCCGGTGCAGCGGCGCACGGAATCGCCGGGCTCTCGGATGGCGGCCGATCCGCATTGCGGGCAGGTTTCGGGAAAACGGTATGGCTGGCTGTTGGCGGGCCGCCGCGACAGGTCGACATCGGCGATCTTGGGAATGACGTCACCCGCGCGATAGACCTTGACCCAGTCGCCTTCGCGCACGTCGCGCCCTTCGCGGATGGGGTGGCCGGCACTGTCGCGCCCGGCGATGTAATCCTCGTTGTGCAGAGTGGCATTCGAGACGACCACCCCACCGAATGTGACAGGCTCCAGCCGCGCCACGGGCGACAGCGCGCCGGTCCGGCCCACCTGAATCTCGATCCGATCCAGACGGGTCCAGGCGATCTCGGCGGGAAACTTGTGCGCCAGGGCCCATCGCGGAGTGGTGGACCGAAAGCCCAGCCGCATTTGCAGGGCAAGGTCGTTGACCTTGTAGACGACCCCGTCGATGTCATAGCCCAGCGTGGCGCGCTGCTGTTCCAGATCGGCCCAGGCAGCCATCATCTGCGGGACGTCATGGCACAGCCGCGTCAGGGGGTTCGTCTGGAACCCCAGCGATGCAAGCCGCGTGACGGCGCCGATCTGGGTTTCTGCCAGTGGTTCGCTGATTTCGCCCCAGCCATAGGCCAGAAACCGCAGCGGCCGGGACGCGGTCACGGCCGGGTCGATCTGGCGGAGCGATCCCGCCGCCGCATTGCGCGGATTGGCGAACACCCGGCCTCCGTCGGTGGCATTGAGACGCTGGAAATCGGCATGGCCCATATAGACCTCGCCCCGCACCTCGATGATGCGGGGAGCATTGCCAGACAACCGGTTCGGAATGTCGGGAATCGTCCGGGCGTTGGCGGTGACATTTTCGCCGACCGTACCGTCGCCTCGCGTGGCGGCCTGCACCAGGCGACCCTCCTCGTAACGCAGCGACAAGGAGAGGCCGTCAATCTTGGGTTCTGCCGTGAACGCCAGGGGTTGGTCAGAAAGACCTAGAAAGCTGCGAACCCGGGCCACGAAATCGGCAACGTCGGATTCGTCGAAGCCGTTTTCCAGCGACATCATCCGCTGGGCATGGGTGACCTTACCAAAGCCCTCGGCTGGGGCGGCACCGACGCGGGTCGTGGGGCTGTCGGACGCAGCCAGATGGGGAAAAGCCTGTTCCAGAGCCAGCAAGCGCCGCTTCATCACATCGTATTCGGCATCCGGCAGAACCGGCGCATCACGCACATGATAATCGACGTTCGCTTGGGCGATCACCGCCGAAAGCCTGGCAATTTCTTCGCCCGCCTGATGATCGTTCAGGTCGGCTGGCGCCGTAACGGTCTGCGCCTTGTCCTGCTGCCGGTTCGTCATGTCCACCCCTGCCATCGGTCGCCGTATTCTATACGACCCAAGGCAGAGGAGCCCAAGAGCCACGGCGGCATCAGGCCGCCGCAACCGGGCCGATCAGGCGCCGATAGCCAGCCGTTCGGCGTTCGGCGTTGGCTCGCGCAGGACATAGCCGCGCCCCCAGACGGTTTCGATGTGGCTGTCACCGCCGATCGCCTCGGACAGCTTTTTGCGCAACTTGCAGATGAAGACGTCGATAATCTTGAGTTCCGGCTCGTCCATGCCGCCGTAAAGATGGTTGAGGAACATTTCCTTGGTCAGCGTCGTGCCCTTGCGCAGGCTGAGCAGTTCAAGGATCTGGTATTCCTTGCCGGTAAGGTTGACGGCCTTGCCCTTGACCTCGACCGAGCGGGCGTCGAGGTTCACGACGATTTCGCCCGTCTTGATAATGGCTTGGCTATGGCCCTTGGAGCGGCGGATGATCGCCTGGATGCGGGCCTGCAATTCCTCGCGGTTGAAGGGTTTGGTCATGTAATCGTCGGCACCGAAGCCGAAACCGCGCAGCTTGCTTTCGGTGTCGTCCGATCCGGTCAGAATCAGGATCGGGGTATCGACGCGCGCGAGACGCAGATGCCGCAGAACCTCCATCCCGTGCATGTCGGGCAGATCCAGATCCAGAAGGATCAGGTCATAGTCATAGAGCTTTGCAAGGTCGATCCCCTCTTCGCCCATGTCCGTCCGAAAGACGTTGTAGCTGGCGGCGGTCAGCATCAATTCGATGGCGCGCGCCGTGCTCGGATCGTCCTCAACCAACAGAATTCGCATGAAAGTCAGCCCCGATTCGTATTTCCCTGACCCACCATCGGATCATAAGGTTAATATGTCGTTACCTACAGGCTATGACCGGGGTTGCGCAACCTGTGGTTGTCTGAATCGCTGGATTGCCGTCACCTTAAGCGCGGCCCGCCCGTGTTTTTGCACGGCTTTTGTCCAACCTTCGAACTCTTCGTCAGACAGACCATAGCGGCGCAGGGCTTCCTCTCTGTGGATCAGGCCGTAAAGAACGGCATTGACCACGGTTTCCTTGCGGCTGGCGACCCATCGGGTGTTGTCCGGCGGCAGGTCGGCCACGGTCAGGACCCTGCCATCAGGCAGCATCGCGGTTCGCGGAGCATCGGTTTTCTTCAAGAACATCCCACCCGTCCTATGTGGCACGGGACGACATTGCCCCAAAGCTTTTAAAGCCGGATTGAGGATGACGGGATTTCATGCCCTTTGCGGGTTGAGAATATCCAGCATTTGCCTATATTTCGATGCAATCATCACCCGAGACCCTGCCATGACGCTGCATCACCGCACCCCGGTGCGCCCGACCCTGCTGAACAGTCTTGGCTTTGCCAAGCCGCCCGCGCAAACGCGTGTGGTGGTCGCCATGTCGGGAGGGGTGGACAGTTCCGTGGTTGCGGCAAAGCTGATGGCCGAGGGGTATGACGTCGTCGGGGTAACCCTGCAGCTTTACGATCACGGTGCAGCCCTGGCAAAGAAGGGTGCGTGTTGTGCCGGCCAGGACATTCAGGACGCCCGCCGCGTGGCAGAACGGATGGGGTTTCCCCATTATGTGCTGGATTACGAGAACAGGTTCCGGGAATCGGTCATCGAGGAATTCGCCGATGCCTATCTGGCCGGGGCGACGCCAGTGCCCTGCATCCGCTGCAATGAACGGGTCAAGTTCCGCGACCTGTTGCAGACCGCGCGCGATCTGGATGCCGACTGCATGGCGACGGGCCATTACATCCAGCGCAAGGAAGGTCCGCATCGGGCTGAACTGCACATGGCGGCCGATCCCCATCGTGACCAGAGCTATTTCCTGTTCTCGACCACCCAGGAACAGCTCGACTTTCTGCGCTTCCCCCTTGGCCATCTGGCAAGCAAGTCGGAAACGCGCGCCCTGGCCGCCGAATACGGTCTGGCGGTGGCGGACAAGCCCGACAGCCAGGACATCTGCTTCGTCCCGGACAGCAACTATGCCGCGGTGATCGAGAAGCTGCGTCCCGGCGCGGCCGATCCGGGCGACATCGTGGACAGGGACGGAACCGTCCTGGGGCAGCATCGCGGCGTGATTCATTACACCATCGGCCAGCGTCGCGGGCTGGGAATCGGCGGTCTGGGCGATCCGTTGTATGTGGTGCGGCTGGACCCGGACCTTCGGCACGTGGTCGTGGGGCCGAAAGAGGCGCTTGCCACCACCATCGTTCCGGTCAGCGAGGTGAACTGGCTGGGCGATGGACCGTTTGCGGGCGAAATTCCGGTCATGGTGCGTATCCGCTCTACCCGGCCGCCCCGCCCGGCGATCCTGCGCCCCCTCGACGCCACCCGCGCCGAGGTCGAACTGCTGGACCCCGAGGAAGGCGTCAGCCCCGGACAGGCCTGCGTGTTCTATGAACCCGAAAGCACCCGCGTGCTGGGCGGCGGCTGGATCACGCTGCGTCGGCGGAAATCTGTCTGATCCGCTGGATCATCGCCCTCAGCCCGTTCGACCGCTGCGACGACAGGTGTTCGTCCAGGCCCAGCCGTGCCAGTTCTGCCTGCGCGTCGATCTGGCCCACCTGCGCGACCGGCACCCCGGAATACAGCGCGTGCAGCACCGCGATCAGCCCGCGCACGATCATCGCGTCGCTGTCGCCCTGAAAATCGAAGCGACCGTCCTGGATCATGGGCATGATCCAGACCTGGCTGGCGCAGCCCTCGACCTTGGTCGCGGGCACCTGCAGGGCCGGGTCCATGGGGGGCATGGCGCGGCCCAGTTCGATGACATGGCGATACCGCTCCTCCCAGTCATCCAGAAAGTCGAAGGTGTCGGCGATATCCTCGAAGGCTTGGGTGGCCATGGCGCATTCCTTTTGATCCGTGGTTAACGCGCCGGGGCGGCAAGGTCAAAGTGCCTTTATCCGCGCGCCGATTTCGCCTAACAGGGGCCGAAACGCCGAAGGGATGGTGACATGAGCAAACTGACCGCGCCCCTGCTGATCGCCACCATCGCCCTTGTCGGCTGCGGGCGGCTGGGCGACAGCGGCTGGAACCCGCTGTCCTGGGGCGCCGCGCCCCCCCGGACGCTGGAACCCGAGGGGGGCTATGCCCAGGTGTCCGACACCCGCCCCCTGATCCCCCAAATCGCCGCCGCCCGGTGGGAGCCGCTGAACGAAGGCCGCCTGCTGGTGGTCGAGGGGTTTGCCCCGGTGCGCGGCTATTCCTCGGTCGCGCTGGTGACGGCCCAGCCCCAGCCCGGGGGCCGTCTTGCGCCGGATGCCGACGGCGTGCTGCGCCTGCGGCTGGTGGGCGTGCCCCCGGCGCCGGGCAGCCCCGCCGCCCTGCCCGCCCGCCCCGGCGCGGACGAGATCAGAACGGCGATGGCGATCTCGTCGGTCCAACTGGCGCGGATCGCGGCGGTGGAGATCATGAGTGCCGGGAATGTGGTGAGGTTGGGGCGGTAAGCCGGCGCAATTACGCAGACTACGGAAACGTAGGGTGCGTGATTTCACGCATCTTTGTTGGCAGTGAAATGGTGCGTGCAAGCACCTATCCTTTGAAGTGCTATAGTTATTTCATAAAAGGAGATGAAGACAGAAGCTGATCATTGGTCAGATTTGTCTGGCCAAGATTTTCAAGTCTGATGGCTCGCATGGCTTTCAAGATTGCATTATTTACGCTCTCCTGGCGCTGTCCGGAAAAGTGGTCGCTCAGCTCTCCATATGCGGCAACAACTTGGTCGCTACCGACTACCGACAACTTCATTTTTGCTTGCACAAACGCCGCTTGAGCTTCTTTCTCGTCAAAATAACCCATCTTCGCAGCGGCCAACTTCCCTATCGCGTCCATAGCCTCAACGTTTACAGCAAAGTGCTGTGCTATCCTTGACTCCTCGCGATCAACATTCTTCTGAGCAACATAGGCTATAATGCCGAGAGAAGGTACGATGATAGCCGCCAGAATGGCCGCTAATGCTTCTGAAACACCGTTCAGAGCGGGTGAAGCAATAAATGAAAAGGCAATGCCAAATGCAAATGAAATAAGAGTAACTGCGCCTAATATTGCTTGGTTGCCATAGGTCAACTTCACCTACTCAACCCCCCGCTCACGCTCGGCACATCCCCCGCCGCGAACCCATAGTGCCGCAGCCACCGCAGGTCGCTCTCGAAGAACGCCCGTAAATCCGGGATCCCGTATTTCAGCATCGCGATCCGGTCGATGCCCATGCCGAAGGCAAAGCCCTGCCACTGGTCGGGATCGATCCCGCCCGCGCGCAGGACGTTCGGATGCACCATCCCCGACCCCAGGATCTCCAGCCACGACTCACCCTCGCCGATCTTCAACTGGCCGCCGGACCAGTCGCAGCGGATATCGACCTCGGCCGACGGTTCGGTAAAGGGGAAATGGCTGGCGCGGAACCGCAGTTCGACCTGATCCACCTCGAAGAAGGCGCGGCAGAATTCCTCGAGCGTCCATTTCAGTTGCGCCATGGAAATGTCGCGGTCGATGGCCAGGCCCTCGACCTGGTGGAACATCGGCGTGTGGGTCTGGTCCATGTCCATGCGATAGACGCGGCCGGGGCAGATCACCCGGATCGGCGCGCCCTGGTCCTGCATCGCGCGGATCTGGACCGGGCTGGTATGGGTGCGCAGCACATGCGGCGGGCGGGTGTCGCCCGGCGCGCGGTGCATGAAAAAGGTGTCGTGTTCCTGGCGCGCGGGGTGTTCGGGCGCGATGTTCAACGCATCGAAGTTGTACCAGTCCGATTCCACCTGCGGCCCTTCGGCGACCGCGAATCCCATATCGGCAAAGATCGCGGTCACTTCATCCGTCACCTGGCTGATCGGATGGATGGTGCCCTGCGGGCGCGGACGGCCGGGCAGCGTCACGTCCAGCCATTCGCCGGCCAGCCGGGATTCCAGCGCGGCATCCTCAAGCGACAGCTTGCGGGCGCGCAGGGCGGCGTCCAGTTCGTCGCGCAGCTCGTTCAGGGCGCGGCCGGTGGTCTGGCGTTCCTCGGGAGACATGCGGCCCAGTTCGCGCATCTTCAGGCTGATCTCACCCTTCTTGCCAAGGGCGGCAAGGCGCACCTCCTCGATGGCCTGCGGGTCGGCGGCGGCGTTGATGCGGTCAAGCCATTGCTGGCGCAGGGGGTTCAGGTCGTCCATCGTCATGCCTTCGGCCGTGCTTGTTGGGCCTTGCGTTAGCATTTGTGACGGGCCGGGAAAAGCCTTCAGCGCGGCGTGACCCGCAGCCAGACCCCGCCATGGGGCCGCAGGGTCAGGATCATGCGCGGGTCCGGCCGACGGCCCGCAATGGCCTGAAACCTGAACCGGGCCAGCAGCGTCGCCAGGATGATCACCGCCTCGTGCAGGGCGAAACTGGCGCCGATGCAGATGCGCGGCCCCGCCCCGAAGGGCAGAAAGGCATAGCGGTCGGGGGTGGTCAGGAAACGGTCGGGATCAAAGGCATCGGGCCGGTCCCACAGCAGGTGATGGCGATGCAGCGCATAGATCGGCAGCATGACCGTGTCGCCCGGCAGAACCTTGCGCCCGCACAGACGGTCCGCGACCTGTGCGGTGCGCGACAGGAACGCCGCGGGCGGATATAGGCGCAGCGTTTCGTTGACGATGCGCTGGATCAGGGGCAGCCGGGACATGTCACCGGCCGTCGCCGCACGATCACCCAGCACCCCCCGCGCCTCGGCTGCCGCGCGATCCTGGATCGCAGGATCGAAGGCACACAGATACAGCGCCCAGGCCAGGGTCAGCGCGGTCGTTTCGTGCCCGGCCACGATAAAGGTCAGCAGGTTGTCGCGCAGTTCGTCACGCGTCATGGTGCGCCCGGTTTCGGAATCGGAAGCATCCAGCAACAAATCCAGAAGATCCGGAACGCCTCGGGACCGGGGCGAGGCCGCGCGGGCGTCGATGGCCCGGTCGGCGATCTGTTTCATCCGGTTCAATCCCGGGCGGGAAAACAGCCGTCCTGGCCGGGGCAGCCAGCCCGGCAAGCCCATCACGTCCAGCAGCGATACCTTGGCCGTCTGCGCGATATAGCCGTCGATGGCATGATGCACCGCATCGCGGTCAAAGGTCCGGTCGCCCGACAGGGTCACGTCCGAGATCACCTCGAAGGTCGCGGCGACCGTTTCCGCGAACAGATCGACGGGGCCAAACGCCGCTTGCAGGCGGCGGCTGGATGCCTCGGCGGCGGCGGTCATGATGGGACCCAAGCCCTGGACATGGCGCAGGGCAAAGGCAGGGGCCACCGCATGTCGCTGCCATCGCCAGTTCGCGCCTTCGGCAACGAACAGGCTGTCCCCGATCGCCGGTTCCAGGATCAGCTTCGTGACATTGGATTTGGGATAATCGCCGACCCGATCCTTAAGGATGTGCCGCAATGTGGCCGGGTCCATGACCATATGGAAACGGATGCCCGTCTTGCCGGAAACGATGGGCTGCCGGGTGGCGATTTCAGGAATCAGTTCCAGAAGATTGCGGCGTGCGGTCATAACCGTGCCAACCACGCCCAGCGGGCGACGGGCCAAGGCGACCTTCACAGGTTCGGAGGGAGGTGGACGCGACATGAAAAAAGCCTACCCCCTGGCAACGACTGCTGCCAAGGGGCGGACCTGCGTCAGATCGTCTCGATCAGGCTGCGGCCTTGCGGCGGCGCAACACGGCAAACCCGGCGATACCGCCAAGCAGCAGCAGGCCTGCGGCGGGGACCGGCACCGGTTGCGGGGTCAGAGTAATCGAATCGATGTCGTAACCGTCAAAGCTTGTGGTCGACGCGTATTCCCGCGAGGTGACATCGACAAGCTTCAGGTATTCGAAGCTATGCGAGATGTTCACGGTTGCGGTCTTGCTGGTGTTGTAAACGGTTGTCACCAGCTTCATGACACCGCCCATGATGGAATACAGGTCCACAGCCTCGAAATGACGGCTGGAAAGGGGATCCTTGAACGTCACCTCTTCCAGCACCACGGTTGCGCCCCGCGTAAAGACCGCCATGTCGAAGCCGACCGTCAGTTCACCGCCCTTGCCAAGCGAGTAGAACGCCCCGTCGGTTGAGCCAAGCACGTTGGTGATGGTCCGACGGTCATCGGCTGCACAACTCGCGGCAGAACTCGTGCAGACGCCATAGCTGGTCTCATCTTCGATGATCGAGCTTGCCGTATAGGTCGCGGCATGGGCGGTACCGCCAACCATCAACATGGTGCACCCTGCCACGGCGCTTTTCAAAACATTCATTACAGCCCTACCTCTTAACTATGACCTGTCTAGTCGACAGCATAATGATCGAAAGGGGTTTTGGTTCATAACAAACCTGTGGGTAACCCCAAAAAAGACCCAAGCCGCGCAATTTTAGTTAACCCGATACAACCTTTGGATGTCTTTAGGAAACTGATGATCGTTACGCGGGCAATATGGTGACTTTAGATGCAAAAGGCCCGTCTCATGGACAGGCCTTCGATGCCGTGGACACAGCGATCAGGCTGCGGCCTTGGCTTTCTCCACGATTGCGCCGAACGCTTCGGGCTCGTTCACGGCCAGATCGGCCAGAACCTTGCGGTCGACCTCGATCCCGGCCTTTGCCAGCAGATTGATGAAGCGCGAATAGGTCATCTCGGCATCAACCAGGCGAACGGCCGCGTTGATCCGCTGAATCCACAGCGCCCGGAAATTGCGTTTGCGAACCTTGCGGTCGCGGGTGGCGTACTGGTTCGCCTTGTCGACGGCCTGAGTGGCCGTGCGGAAGTTGCGCGAACGGTTGCCGTAATAGCCTTTCGCTGCCTCGAGAACCTTTTTGTGGCGGGCGTGGGTCACCTTGCCGGATTTAACTCGTGCCATTGTTCAGTCCTCGCGATCAGCGGTTGTAGGGCATGTATTTCTTGACGATCTTGGCATCCGCGTCCGAAAGGACCGTGGTGCCGCGCGCGTCGCGAATGAACTTGATCGTGCGCTTGATCATGCCGTGGCGCTTGCCGGCCTGGGCGGATTTCACCTTGCCCGAAGCCGTGAACGAGAACCGCTTCTTGGCGGCCGACTTGGTCTTCATCTTCGGCATTTTCATCTCCTTGATGGACGTGAACGTGCGACTCGGCAATGCCATGGTGGCCGGCCGCACGGATAGGAAGGGCGCCGTATAGGCGTCCCGGGGGATTTTGGCAAGACGTCAGGGCGCGGTCGCAATACCGTCTGTCACCCGGTCCCAGGCCAACGGAAGCTGGTTCAGCGAAAAGGGCTGCGGGTTCAGGTATGCCCCGGCAAAGATCGCGGCAATCCCCAGAACCAGCAGGATCGCCCCCGCCCTCGGAGGCTGGGTCCGCAACAGTTGCACCACGGCGACGATGATCGACATCAGACACAGCAAGACGCCGCCAAGCAGCAAGAGATCAGACATGGTTGTTCCCGTGGTGATGTTATGCCGTTCCGCGCTTATTCCGGATCGGAGGCGAAGATCAAGCGCTCGTCGCAGGGCGCAATGCGCAGGATGTTGGTGCTGCCCGGTACGTTGAAGGGCACCCCCGCGATCACCACGATCTGCCGGGACTCGTCGGCAAAATTGAACTCTCGCGCCGCACGGGTGGCATTGACGACCGCTTCCTTGAAGCGGGACAGTTGCGGGGTGATGACGCAATGGGTGCCCCAGGTCAGGCACATGCGGCGCAGCACCGATTCCACATGCGTCAAGGCGATGATCGGGACGCGCGGCCGTTCACGGGCAACCAGGCTGGCGGTCCGGCCCGACTGGCTGAAGGCGCAGATCGCGGCGATGTCGGTCGTTTCCGCGATCTCGCGCGCGGCGGTCACGATGGCGTCTGCGACGGTGTGCAGCTTGTTCTGGCGCGAGGCCTCGATGATCGCGCGATAGTTGCTGTCGGCCTCGACCGAACGGGCGACGCTGTCCATCGTGCGCACGGCCTCGACCGGATAGGCGCCCGCCGCGCTTTCGGCAGACAGCATCACCGCGTCGGTGCCCTCGTAGATGGCATTGGCCACGTCGCTGACCTCGGCCCGTGTCGGCATGGGGCTTTCGATCATCGATTCCAGCATCTGCGTCGCCACGATCACCGGCTTGGCGGCCGACCGGCATTTGCGGACCAGGCGCTTCTGGATGGGGGGAACCGAGTAAACGGGCAGTTCCACGCCCAGATCGCCGCGTGCCACCATGATCCCGTCCGACACGGCCAGGATGTCGTCAAAGGCATCCACCGCCGCCGGTTTCTCGATCTTGGACAGGATCGCCGCGCGGCCCCGGGCCAGGCTGCGCGCCTCCTCGACATCGGCGGCGCGCTGCACAAAGGACAGGGCCAGCCAATCCACACCCAATTGACAGGCGAATTCCAGATCGGCCCGGTCCTTGTCGGAAAGCGCCGCCAACGGCAGCACCACGTCGGGCACGTTGACGCCCTTGCGGTCGCTGATCGTGCCGGCGACCGTGACCACGCAGTTTGCAAAGTCTGGGCCGCATTCCTCGACCCGCAGGCGGATTTTCCCATCGTTCACCAACAGGTCGCTGCCGGGAACAAGAGCCGCAAAGATTTCGGGATGGGGCAATTGCACGCGGCGGGAATCGCCCGATGCCGGGTCCAGATCGAACCGGAACCGGTCGCCCTCTTCCAGCTCGTGCGCCCCGGCGGTGAACTGTCCCACGCGCAGCTTCGGACCTTGCAGATCCGCCAGAATGGCGATGGGACGCCCCGTCTCGGCCTCGACGGCGCGGATGGCGTCATAGCGGGCCCGGTGATCGTCATGGCTGCCATGGCTCATGTTCAGGCGGAATACATCGGCACCGGCATCGAACAGCGCGCGGATCATCTGATGGGTCGATGAAGCAGGCCCAAGCGTTGCCACGATCTTGACATTGCGGTGTCGTCTCATCCTTGTCGCCCTTTTTCCGTTTGCGCTAACTATGGGTCAGATCGGCGGCGGCCGCAACTGGCGTCCCTGGGCAGCTTGGCATAGACATCCTGCAAGATGAAGGATGACCGACCCATGACAGAGCGTGCCTTCTGGATCGAGGGCGCCGACCGCCCGTCGCGCTGGCTGGTGACCTGCGACCACGCGACGAACCGGGTGCCGCGCTGGATCAACGGCGGCGATCTGGGCATTGCCGCCGAGGACATGGCCCGCCACATCGCCTATGACGTCGGCGCGGCCGGTCTGGCATCGCGACTGGCAACGCTTCTGGATGCGCCTGCGGTTTTTTCGGATTTCTCGCGGCTGGTGATCGACCCGAACCGGGGCGAGGACGACCCGACGCTGCTGATGCGGCTTTATGACGGCACGGTGATTCCCGCGAACAAGAATGCCGGTCCTCATGATC
Source organism: Paracoccus subflavus (assembly GCF_004310345.1). Taxonomy (GTDB): domain Bacteria; phylum Pseudomonadota; class Alphaproteobacteria; order Rhodobacterales; family Rhodobacteraceae; genus Paracoccus; species Paracoccus subflavus. The sequence continues at coordinate 248,917 of NZ_SISK01000001.1, forward strand.
GCCAGCAACGGCTGGAACGGTTGCACAGACCCTATCACACCGCCTTGGCACGCCTGGCCGAGGCGCGTCCCGACCGCTGCCTTTGCGCGATCCACAGCTTTACCCCGCAATTGCGGGGCCGCCCGGCGCGGCCTTGGCAGGTCGGAATCCTGTATTCCTGGCAGGATGTCCGGCTGGGTCCGCCCCTGGTGCGCGCCTGCCGGGCGCATGGCTGGGTCACGGGCGAGAACCAGCCCTATGATGGCCATCTGGAAGGCGATTCCATCGACCGCCATGCCCTGAAACATGGCCGTCCGAACGTCCTGATCGAGGTCCGCAACGACCTGATCGCCGACAAGGCGGGCCAGTCGGAATGGGCGGCGCGGCTGGCGCCGGTGATCGGCGCGGTGCTGGCCGAGACGGGCTTGTGAAGCGGTCGGCCAGTCGGCGCCCAGAGAGATGACGCCGACGCCGCCGAAAGGATGATCGCCTGCTAGGCGGCGGGATAACGGGTGAAAACCTCGGTCGTGCCATCCTTGCGGATCAGAACGACGTCATAAGCCTCGCGCTCGCTCTCGGGGCCCATGCCTGGCGAACCATAGGGCATACCGGGCACGGCAAGACCGATGGCGTCGGGTCGTTCGTCCAGAAGCCGACGAATGTCAGCCACCGGGACATGGCCTTCCAGCATGTAGCCTTGGATGCGCGCCGTATGGCACGAGGCCATCTTCTGGGGAATACCATTCTCTGCCTTATAGCGCATCAGCGCGGTTCCCGCGCGGAGTTCAGTGGTCACCGCGAACCCGGCCGCTTCGACGATCTCGATCCAGGCAGAGCAGCACCCGCAGTCGGGGTCTTTCATGACATGGATCTGATCGGCGCTGCTGCGACCCCTTGCCGGGAATGCGGACAGCGCGAACAGGCCCATGCCTGCGGCCAGGATCGTCCGGCGGGAAAGAATCTCTGTTGTCATGACTTGTCCTTCCGAAGTTTGAAAAAGGCTCAAAGCGCCACCCGCCTGAGCCGGAGAGCATTCGCGATGACCGACACCGATGACAGGCTCATCGCAGCCGCCGCGATCATCGGCGACAGCAGCATCCCGGTCAGCGGATACAACAGTCCCGCCGCGACCGGCACGCCGGCAGCGTTATAGACAAAGGCGAAGAACAGGTTCTGCCGGATGTTGCGCAGCGTGGCCCTGGCCAGCCGCCGGGCACGGACCACGCCCATCAGATCGCCCCCCAACAGCGTCAGACCGGCGCTTTCCACCGCGACATCCGCCCCGGTGCCCATGGCGATGCCGACATCGGCGGCGGCAAGGGCCGGGGCGTCGTTCACCCCGTCGCCCGCCATGGCCACCACGGCGCCATCCCTGCGCAGGGCATCAATGAGGTTCTTCTTGTCTTCCGGCAGAACGCCTGCACGCACATCGTCGATGCCCAATCGGGCGGCGACCGCCTCGGCGGTCCGCTGGTTGTCGCCGGTGGCCATGATGACGCGCAGCCCAAGCTGGTGAAGGGCGCGGATCGCCTCGACCGCCGAGGCCTTGACGGGATCGGCAACGGCGACGATGCCGGCAAGCCGGCCGTCAATGGCCACGAACATGGCGGTCTTGCCGTCGCTGCGCAGCGCATCGGCCTGCGATTCGGCCAGGGAAGCGTCCAGCCCGAGGGCCGTCATCATGGCGGCGTTGCCCAGCGCTGCCTTTCGCCCCTGAACCGTTCCGGACACGCCCTTGCCGGTGATGGCCTGGAAATCCGAAGCGGGCCGGACCTCGGCCCCACGGGTCGCCGCGCCTTCGACAATGGCCTCGGCCAGCGGATGTTCGGATCCCCGCTCCAGCGCCGCGGCCACGGCAAGCAGATCCTGCTGCTCGATGTCTCCCAGGCTGATGACATCGGTCAGCTTGGGTCGTCCCTCGGTCAGGGTGCCGGTCTTGTCCACGATCAGCGTATCGACCGCCGCCATGCGTTCCAGCGCCTCGGCGTCCTTGATCAGGACGCCGGCCTGTGCGCCCCGTCCCGCCGCCGTGGTGATCGAGATCGGCGTGGCCAGACCCAATGCGCAGGGACAGGCGATGATCAGCACGGACACGGCGGCGGCAACCGCAAAGACCAGGGCCGGATCGGGTCCCCAGACCATCCAGGCCGCGAAAGCAAGGATGGCGATCGCCACGACTGTCGGGACAAAGACGGACGACACCCGATCGGCCAGTCCCTGGATCGGAGCGCGGGACCGCCGCGCGTTCGCCACCATCTCGACGATCTGCGCCAGAACCGTATCCGCGCCCACGCGCCGCGCCTCGATCACAAGACTGCCGTTCTTGTTGATCGTGCCGCCAGTCACGGGATCGCCCGGCCCTTTCTCGACCGGAACCGGCTCGCCCGTGATCATGCTTTCGTCCACCGACGACCGCCCGTCGATGACCACCGCGTCCACCGGCACGCTGTCGCCGGGCCGCACGCGCAGCCAGTCGCCCTCAACGATATTTTCCAGGGGGGCGTCGTATTCGGTGCCATCCGCAAGCACCCGGCGGGCGGTCTTGGGCGCAAGATCCAGAAGCGCCCGGATCGCATCACCCGTGCGTTCGCGCGCCCGCAATTCCAGCACCTGACCCACAAAGACCAGCGCCACGATCACCACCGCCGCCTCGAAATAGGTACCGACGCCATGACCCATGCGGTATTCCTGGGGGAAAAGTCCGGGCAGGAAGGTGGCGACGATGGAGTAGAGATAGGCCGCGCCGACCCCCAGCGAAATCAGGGTCCACATGTTGGGCGAGCGGTTCTGAAGGGAATCCCAGCCCCGGCGAAAGAAGGGCGCGGCTGCCCAAAGGATGATCGGCGTGGCCAGAAAGAATTCGATGTATGACGCCAGCCGATGCCCGATCCAGGCCCTGACCGGAAAATTGATCAATTCCCCCATGGTGAGAACGATCAGGGGAACGGCCACTGCGGCGCTGATCCACATCCGGTGCGTGAAATCCGCCAGTTCAGGGCTGGGACCGCCCGTGGGCAGCATCGGTTCCAGCGCCATGCCGCAGATCGGACAGGTTCCGGGCGCATCGCGAACGATCTGCGGATGCATCGGACAGGTCCATTGGGTTCCCGCCGGCTGTACGGCCTTGCGATCCCTGGCCCGCCCGCTGGCATAGAACCAGGGGTCATCGTTGAAAGCCGTTTCGCATTTCGTCGAGCAAAAATAGAATGTCTTGCCGCTGAACTCGGCCCTGCGGGCGTCAGGGCCGGCGGCAACCGTCATGCCGCAAACAGGGTCTGTGGCGGTCTGCCCACCATCTGAAACGACATCTGGACGATGGTGCTGATGTTCCATGTCATTCCTTGTCTTTGGCCCTCAGGTCCGACCGGCGCAACAAGCGTCGGTCAGAGGAGGTGTCTTGGACCGGCTTGGCGGATGCAGGCATCCTGAGCGGTCATAAGGGCGGCCGTGCGGTCAGACCGCACGGCCGGTTCGCATTACTTGGCGTTTTCTGCCAGCCAGGTGGTCATTTCCTCGATCTCGGTGGTTTGCGCCGCGATGATCTCTTCGGCCAGCGCACGCATCGTCTCGTCCTGACCGTATTCGAGCGCGACCTGGGCCATGTCGATGGCCCCCTGATGATGGGCAATCATCCCGCAGGCAAAGGCCACGTCGGCATTCTCGTTCATCATGCCCTGATGCATGGCCGGCATCGTGGCCATCATGCGGCGCATGTTTTCCTGAACATGTTCGGGCATGTTTTCCATCTTCATGTCGCCCATGCCCATCATGCCCATCATGCCGGACCCCATGCCACCGGACATGCTACCCGACTGATTGCCGCTGCCCATGTCAGAGCCCTGCATCCCGCCGGAAGGCATGTTTCCAGAGGCCGCCATCCCACCGGCAGCGGGGCTTGCGCCGCATTGCTCGGGCAGCTGGAACTGTGTGTCCTGCGCAAGAAGCGGCGATGACAGCAGGGAAACGGCAACTGCTGCGATAAAGAGCGTTTTTGAGGAAGTCATCTTGTATCTCCTGGATTGAGGTTTGGTTCGTTTTCAGGTCGTCCTGCGATGTCGACGCCTGCTTGCCGACCGTCCGCACGGTTGCGCCAGGATGGATGATCCCGTTGTCATGCGCATTCGCGGCCGATACCGACAAACCCGGATTCTTGTCATTCGGTTTCCTTGAACAGGCTGGCCTTCGGGGCGGTGCGCTGGCTGCGGCCAGTCCCGGCCCTGTCGTCGATTGCCGTCCTGTTCAGGCGAATGGCATTGCACCTGGTGAGTGCACCGTTAGGTCAGCCGCGGGGACGAATGATTTCCCGAAGGTTGAAGTCCACGTGGAGTTTTCGGGTCAAAGCCTCGGACCCGTCAGCCGCGACAGGCATCGGTCAACCTAGCCGCGCGGGGGACGGCGAAGCCCTTCCGGGACGGTCGGTTCGACCAGCGATCCGGCGCGCATCACGCGCAGGTTCCGGCCGATTTCGACAGACGGCATGACCATGTCAAAAGCAGCGATTGCCGTCGATGGACAGGCATGGGTCTTGCAATGCACGGCATCGGCGGCCGTATCATTGCGGTCTTGTGCCGGGTCGCTATGCGCCATGTGTCCCGACGCAGGGTCTGACACGCCCACAAGATGACCGGAATAATCTTGATTTTCCGAAGCAGCCTGTTTCCCGTGAACATCGGAAACCGCCTCGATCGACGTCATTTCGCAGTCCAGGGCCATCGCCGCCTTGGTCGCCAATACGACCAGTCCGGTCGAGACGATCGTCACGACAAGCACGGCGAGAAGCTGGCGCAGCAGGCTCGACATGGCTCTTTGATAAATCAGCGATGCCCCGGCATCAACCGGTTTCTGCTTTCGCTGTCGGGAACGTTATCCGTCCTGACGACGCCAGGGCCTTTGACAGGGGACAGCACGGGAAACGCCGTTCACGAGGCACGCCAGACCGGCCACTGCCTGTGCAGATCGTCGATGACAAGGGGGTGGTGGTGGCGTCCATTGGCTCCGTGGGCGACCAGATGCGGATGACCGGCCGGCAGGCCCGCATGATCATGACCGATATCGTCCGGATCGCCCTGGGGCCACAGCCGCCATGCCAGGCCCAGACCGGCAGCACCGATCAGGGACATGGCCATGAACGCCGGCCCCATCCCGGCGGTCGCCCCCAGATATCCCGCCAGGGGATAGCAGATCAGCCAGCAGGCATGGGACAGCGCGAACTGCGCGGCAAAGACGGCCGGGCGGTCGGGGGCGTGGGCCGACCGGCGCAGCAGCCTGCCCGAAGGCGTCTGTGCCGTCGAATAGCCAAGGCCCAGAACCAGCCACAAGGCCAAGAGGGCGGCATAGCTGCCCATCGCCGCAACCCCCGCCGCCGTGCCGATGACCAGCACCGCCGCACCCGCCAGCATCACCGGCCGGTCAGAGAGACGATCCAGCACCGAGGGCAGCGCCAGGGCAGCGATCATCGAGCCCGCGCCGAAAGCGGCCAGGGCCAGGGCGACCTGCGGTTCCGCCAGCCCGAACCCGGCCTTGACCAGCACGACCGTGTTGACGATCACCATCGATCCCGCCGCCGCCACGGCCAGGTTGATCGCCAGCAATCCCCGCAGCCGCGGGGTCGCCAGATAGATGCGCATCCCTCGCGTGGTGCGGTCCCAGACACCCCGGCGCGGTCCCGACTGCGGCCCCACCTGCGGCCCCGGCAGGCGCACGCTGAGAACCAGCGCCGCCGACACCAGAAATCCCACCACCGTGCCCGCGAACAGGCTGTGAAAGCTGATGATGCTGAGAAGCGCCGCCGCCAGCATGGGCGAGACGAGGCTTTCCAGATCATAGGCCAGACGCGACAGGGACAGCGCGCGGGTGTAGTCGTTTTCGTCCGGCAGGATGTCCGGGATGGTGGCCTGGAAGGTCGGCGTGAAAGCGGCCGAGGCGGCCTGAAGCACGAAGATCAGCAGGTAAATCTGCCAGATCTCGGAGACGAAGGGCAGGCCCAGGGCGACAGCGCCGCGGATCAGGTCCAACCCGACCAGCAGCGGCCGGCGCGGCAGCCGATCGGTAAAGGCCTGCGCCACCGGGGCCAGGCCGACATAGGCGACCATCTTGATGGCCAGCGCCGTGCCCAGCACTGCCCCCGCGTCCGCCCCCGCCAGATCATAGGCCAAAAGCCCCAGGGCGACGGTCATCAGACCGGTGCCCAGCAGCGCGATCACCTGGGCGGCGAACAAATGGCGATAGGTTCGGTTCCGCAAAATGGCCAGCATCGTAAAATCCTTACAACAGTTTTGTCAGAGCCTTCATCTCGGCCAGGGTGCCGCCGTTGCCGTGGACCAGGCAATGGTCGATATGATCGTGAATCAACACGCGCTTGGCGCCCGTCACGGCGCTTTCCACGGCGGCAAGCTGTCGGGCTATGTCCAGGCAGGGCTGCCCGCCCTCGATCATGCCGATGACATGGCGCAGATGGCCTTCGGCACGTTTCAACCGCTTGATCAGGTCAGGATGGGTTGCATGGACATGGGAATGTGGCATAAACGTCTGGTATCCCCCCGCGGGGGATGAGGCAAGGCCATGCCGACCCACCAGAAGGTCGCAGGCGAACCGAGGGCAGAGCGGATGCGCATTCACGGGGTCCTGGCCCGGTTGATGACGATGGTGACGGCGCTTGCGCTTGCGCTGGCCCCGGCGATCATCGTGGCAACGCATGGTCCCGCAACCCTGGGTCCAGCAACCCTGGACCCAGCAACCCTGGCCGAGGCGGCGCAGACCAAGGCGCATGGACATGCGCACGATGATGACGGGATTCCCTGGCAAGGTCACGACGCCACCGACCATGACCATCAGCACACGGCCGTCCTGACCGGCCGAACCCATGGGCATGACGCCCCTGCCCGGTTCCTGCATGTGTTGAATGCCCGTGCCGCCTATGGGCGGACCGAGGACAGGCCCCGCCGTCCCCCGCGCATCTGAGGATGCCGCCGGGCCGACGCGGCCCTGACCACTCTCGGACATATGGACATCTCAATGACACAGCTTCTTTCGGGGAGCAGGGTCGGACTGCCATGCGGCAAAGGCCGTCTGGCCCTGCTGCTGGCGCTGACCAGCCTGACCCTGATCCTCACGCCCGATTTCGCCCTGGCCCACAACGTCACCGAAGGGGACAAGGGCTATATCCAGGAAATCAGCGGACCCAACCTCATCCCGTTCCTGTACCTGGGAGCCAAGCACATGGTGACGGGATACGACCACATCCTGTTCCTGGCGGGGGTGATCTTCTTTCTCTATCGGCGGCGCGACATTGGTATCTATGTCAGCCTTTTCGCCATCGGCCATTCGACCACCATGCTGCTGGGGGTCATGTTCGACTGGAAGGTGAACGCCTATTTCATCGACATGATCATCGGCCTCAGCGTGGTCTACAAGGCGCTGGACAATCTGGGCGCCTTTCAGCGGTGGTTCGGCTTTCAGCCCGACACCAGGGCGGCGACCCTGATATTCGGCTTCTTCCACGGGCTTGGGCTGGCGACCAAGCTGCTGGATTACAACATTGCGCCGAACGGGCTGCTGGCGAACCTGCTGGCCTTCAATGTCGGCGTCGAGATCGGTCAGCTTCTGGCCCTGTCGGCGATCCTGATCGCGATGGGATACTGGCGCCGCACCGCCGGTTTCTGGCGCCACGCCTATACCGCCAATGTCGTGATGATGAGCCTTGGCTTCATGCTGGCCGGCTATCAACTGGCCGGCCTTCTTCTTGCTTAAATCAAAGGAAAAACACCATGCACAACGCACAGAAACCGACCCTCGATGACCTGCCGACCTCGGCGCAACTGCTGAAATCGACGGCCATCGCCGCAGGGGTCGCGGTCGCGATCCTGGTCACCGTGGTGCTGCCTTCGGAATACAATCTTGACCCCACCGGCATCGGCGAGGTGCTGGGTCTGGCCGAAATGGGCGAGATCAAGCAGCAATTGGCCGAGGAGGCGGAAATGGACCGCCAAACGCAAGAGATGCCGGTTGTCGGACCCCAGACCTCGATCGGTTCGGCCCTGCTGGGACTGATCGTAGGCTCTGCCCATGCCCAAGAGACACAGGCATGGACAGAGACCGTGACCTTTGATCTGGAACCCGGCGAGGGGACCGAACTGAAACTGGTCATGGACGAAGGCGCAGTCGTCCCCTTTGAATGGACCGTTGCGGACGGGGTGGTGAACTACGATCAGCACGCCGACGGATCGGGCAACGAGATCAGCTATGAAAAGGGCCGGGCGGTCGAGGGGCAGTCGGGTGAAATGACGGCAGCCTTTACGGGCAATCATGGCTGGTTCTGGCGCAACCGGGGCGATGCCCCAGTAACCGTCACGTTGAAAATCGGTGGGGATTACAGCGAGATCAAACGCTGAGATAAGGCACGGATGCCGGGTGCTGACCCCCCCGGCATCCTTCTGACGCAACGGTTCCTGCCTCTAGGCGAGTTCATGCACCCGACGCATCCCTGCATTCCGAGGGGGAACGTAAGGCGCCCGCGCAGGTGTTGCGCAGCTCTAGCAAAGGCCAAACCGATCTGCGCGGCGCCAGGACAGATGGCCGCAGCGTCTGGACGGTCAGGCACCGATCTAGCAGGGGGGAATTTCATCCTGGGGGATTCCATGGACCACAGGCTCGGGAAGTTTATCCCGCTGCCACGGGGCGCCGCCGGCCTTCCGCGGACCTGACGTTCCGGTGGCAAAGGGCCGGTCTGATCCCGCCGACCAGCTTTCACGCGGGAGTGATGCCATTTCCTTCACGCCATTTGTGCGACAGCGCCATCACGAACAAAAGATTCCTGAATGATTTCAGGTTCCAGAACAATGCCTGACCTTTGATGTGTTGCAACGCGACACCTTGACTTTCCCCTGGCCGGTCAGCAAAGTTGACCACGTACCTATCTATTTTGTGACAGGCAGCAGGAGGGGTCTTATGAATATCGACCTTTCGCGCCGCGGCTTTCTGAGGCTGGCGGGAGCGGGGGTTGCGGCGACATCGCTGGGGGCCATGGGCTTCGGCGGGGCCGAGGCGGCTGAACAGGCGCATGTGCGCGCCTTCAAGCTGGCCACGACCACGGAAACGCGCAACACCTGCCCCTACTGCTCGGTCGCCTGCGGGATCATCATGTATTCCAAGGGCGACGTGAAGGCGGGCGAAACGGCGGAACTGATCCACATCGAGGGCGATGCGGACCATCCGACCAACCGCGGCACGCTGTGCCCCAAGGGCGCCGCGCTCAAGGATTTCGTCCATGCGCCGACGCGCCTGACCACGCCGCGCTATCGCGCCGCGGGTGCCAGCGAGTTCCAGGAAATCACCTGGGAGGAGGCGCTCGACAAGATCGCCCGCGCGCTCAAGGACGACCGCGACGCCAACTTCATCCAGGCGAACGAGGCGGGCGTGCCCGTCAACCGCTGGACGACGACCGGCTTTCTGGCGGCATCGGCTACGACAAACGAAACCGCATGGCTGACCTACAAGACGGTCCGGTCCATGGGAATCGTCGGATTCGATAACCAGGCGCGCGTCTGACACGGCCCCACGGTGTCCAGTTTGGGCCCGACATTTGGCCGTGGAGCGATGACCAACTCCTGGACCGACATCAAGAACACCGACCTTGTGGTCGTGATGGGCGGCAATGCCGCCGAAGCGCATCCCTGCGGCTTCAAATGGGTCACCGAGGCCAAGGCCAAGCGTGGCGCCAAGCTGATCGTGGTCGATCCGCGCTATACCCGCACGGCCTCCGTGTCGGATTTCTATGCCCCGATCCGTCCGGGCAGCGACATCGCCTTCCTGATGGGGGTGATCCGCTGGTGCATGGAAAACGACAAGGTGCAGTGGGAATATGTCCTGAACTATACCAATGCCGCGTTTCTGGTGAAGGACGAGTTCGGCTGGTCAGACGGCCTGTTCACCGGCTATGACGAGGAAAAGCGCGACTACGACAAGGCAAGCTGGGACTACAAGATCGGCGAGGACGGCTATGTGCTGACCGACCCGACTCTGCAGGATCCGCGCTGCGTCTGGAACCTGCTGCGTGACCATGTGGATGTCTATACGCCGGAAATGGTGGAACGCGTCTGTGGCACACCGCAGGACAAGTTCCTGACGATCTGCCAGATGATCGGCGAATGCTCGACGCCGACCAAGACCATGACCTCGATGTATGCGCTGGGCTGGACACAGCATTCAAAGGGTGCGCAGAACATTCGCGGCATGGCGATGCTGCAACTGATCCTGGGCAATATCGGCGTCCGGGGCGGGGGCATGAACGCGCTGCGCGGGCATTCCAACATCCAGGGCCTGACCGACATTGGCCTGATGTCGAACCTGATCCCCGGATACCTGAACATCCCGACCGAGAAAGAGGCGGACTGGCAGACCTATCTGTCCACCCGCAGCTTCAAGCCGCTGCGTCCCAACCAGATGAGCTACTGGCAGAACTATCCCAAGTTCATGGTCAGCTTCATGAAGGCCATGTGGGGTGATACTGCCACGGCGGAAAACGACTGGGCCTATCACTATCTGCCGAAACTCGACGTGCCCGCCTATGACGCGATGCGCATGTTCGAACTGATGACCCACGGCAAGGTGAACCTGTATTTCTGCCAGGGCTTCAACCCGCTCCTGTCCTTCCCCAACCGGGGCAAGATGACCGAGGCGTTTTCCAAGCTGAAAATGCTGGTGATCATGGATCCGCTGACCACCGAAACCTCGCATTTCTGGCAGAACCACGGCATCTACAACGATGTGGACACCGCGGCGATCCAGACCGAGGTTCTGGAACTGCCCACGACCTGCTTTGCCGAGGACGAGGGTGCCCTGGTCAATTCGGGTCGGTGGCTGCAATGGCACTGGGCGGGGGCGACGCCTCCGGGGCAGGCCAAGCACGACACCTGGATCATGGCGCAGATCTGGACGCGGGTGCGCAAGCTGTATCAGGACGAAGGGGGCGTGTTCCCCGATCCCATCCTGAACCTGACTTGGGACTATGCCGATCCGGGCAATCCGATGCCGGACGAACTGGCCAAGGAAATGAACGGCAAGGCACTGGCGACGGTCTATGACCCCGCCGACCCGACCAAGGTTCTGGCCGAGGCCGGGCAGCAACTGGCCGGGTTCGCGCAGTATCGCGACGATGGCTCGACCATGGGCGGCTGCTGGATCTATGCCGGAAGCTGGACGGAAAAGGGCAACATGATGGCCCGGCGGGACAATTCCGATCCCGACGAAACCGGCGCCTATCTGAACTGGGCCTTTGCCTGGCCTGCGAACCGGCGAATCCTGTACAACCGCGCGTCCTGCGACGTGCAGGGCAAACCGTGGGATCCGTCACGCAAGCTGATCGAATGGACCGGCGAAAAGTGGGAGGGCTATGACGTGCCCGACATCGCACCCACCGCCAAGCCCACCGAGGTCGGCCCCTTCATCATGAACCCCGAAGGCGTATCCCGCCTGTTCAGCCGGGGCATGATGCGCGACGGCCCTTTCCCCACCCATATGGAGCCGTTCGAGGCCCCCATCGCCAACGTGTTCAATCCGCGGATGCGGGGCAATCCGGTGGCGCGGGTGTTCGAATCCGACGCGGAAACCTTTGCGGCGGTCGGTGATCCCGACTTTCCGTTCGTTGCCACCTCCTATCGCCTGACCGAGCATTTCCACTACTGGACCAAGCACAACCCGGTGAACGCCGCGTTGCAGCCCGAGTTCTTCGTGGAGATCAGCGAGGAACTGGCGGCCGAGCGCGGCATCGAACGCGGCGGACGGGTCCGTGTCTGGAGCAAGCGGGGCCAGGTCTGGGCCAAGGCTGTGGTGACCAAGCGGATCAGGCCGATGACCTGTGACGGCAAGATCGTCCATGTGGTCGGCATCCCGCTGCATTGGGGCTTTATGGGCGCCGCGCGCAACGGGTTCGGGCCGAACAGCCTGTCGCCCGCCGTGGGTGACGCCAACGTCGAAACGCCTGAATTCAAGGCCTTCATGGTCAACATCGAACCCGCAGCAGAGGAGCCGGTGGCATGAGCGAAACCGCGCCCCAACCCACCACCGCAGCGGCCAACCCGCCGGTGCAGCCGATCGGATTGAATATGCTGCCGTCCGACGTGGTCCGAATTTCGGCCACGCGCGACGTGCCGCAGCCCGAGCGGCAGTTGACCAAGGTCGCCAAGCTGATCGACGTCAGCAAATGCATCGGCTGCAAGGCCTGCCAGTCGGCCTGCATCGAATGGAACGACACCAAGCCCGAGGTGGAAACCAACGTGGGGGTTTACGAAAACCCCCACGACCTGACGCCCAACATGTTCACCCTGATGCGGTTCACCGAATGGGTGAACCCGGAAACCGACAACCTGGAATGGCTGATCCGCAAGGACGGCTGCATGCATTGCGAAGATCCGGGCTGCCTCAAGGCCTGCCCCGCGCCAGGTGCGATCGTGCAGTATTCCAACGGCATCGTCGATTTCGTGAAGGAAAACTGCATCGGCTGCGGATACTGCGTGAAGGGCTGCCCCTTCGACATTCCGCGCATCAGCAAGGTCGATCACAAAAGCTATAAATGCACGCTGTGTTCCGACCGTGTGGCGGTGGGTCAGGGTCCGGCCTGCGCCAAGGCCTGCCCGACCCAGGCCATCGTGTTCGGCACCAAGGACGACATGATCGCCCATGCCAACACCCGGATCGAGGATCTGAAGTCGCGCGGCTATGCCAATGCGGGAATCTACGATCCGCAGGGCGTCGGCGGAACGCATGTGATCTATGTGCTGCACCATGCCGACAAGCCCGCCATCTATGAGGGATTACCCGAAGATCCGCGCATTTCTCCCGTGGTCGAGGGCTGGAAGGGCGTTACCAAGACCGCCGGTCTGGCGCTGATGGGGGTGACGGCCCTTGGCGCGGCCCTGCACGGCATCTTTGCCCGCGCCAACCGCGTGGACGAGCACGAGGAACAAGAAGCGGCGCGTCTGGTGCGGTCCGATGACCAGGGCGATGCGGGTCCGACCGACAGGGGGTCTGCCTGATGGTGCGAATCCCCTATTCCGAGCCGGGCGACCGGATCGAAAGCACCCGCCCGGTAACGGTCAGCCGTTACCGGGGGATCACCCGGCTAAACCACTGGGTCACGGCGATCTCGCTGATCGTGCTGCTGCTGTCGGGTCTGGCGTTCTTCGATCCTTCGCTCTACTGGCTGACGGGGCTGTTCGGCGGCGGGCAGACCGCACGCTGGCTGCATCCGATCCTCGGGGTGGTGCTGTTCTTCAGCTTTCTTGGCATGTTCATCCAGCTTTGGCGCCTGAACCTGCCTCAGCCCGAGGACAAGGCCTGGGTCAGCCAGATCGGCGACGTGGTTGCCGGGAACGAGGAAAAGCTGCCCGAACTGGGCAAGTACAATGCCGGGCAGAAGTTCATCTTCTGGGCCATGAGCGTTCTGATCGTGGTGCTAATCGTGTCGGGCGTCATGATCTGGGAGGAATTCTTTGCCGGATATGTTTCGATCCCGACGCGACGTTGGGCGGTGCTGACCCATTCCATCGCGGCGGTGGCGATCATCCTGGTGTTCATCCTGCATGTCTATGCGGCCTTCTGGACCCGCGGAACCTTGCGGGCGATGACACAGGGTACCGTCACCGGCGGCTGGGCCTGGCGGCATCACCGCAAATGGCTGCGCGACGTGGCTGGACGGCGCCAGAACGGCCCGGCAGAATAACCTGAAATCCCAGGTGGCCGGTCCGGCCCGGAGACGCGATGAACACCACAATCCAACCCGACCCCTCGGTCATCGGCGGCGTCCCCAAGGCGCCGCTGGCTTTTCTGCCCGATCCCGCTGCCGTGCTGGACAAACGGGCCGGGCGTTTCGCCTGGCTGGCCGGCCATGGCGGCAATCTGGCCCCCTATCTGCGGTTTCTGGCCGACTTGACCGGCGTGCAGGCGCGGCTGGCTCGTGATCTGCCGGCCCTGCCGGCGCCGCCGCCGGATCGGATCGACCTTGCCCGGTCCAGCCGGATGCCCCCGATCGACCGTTCGGTCCTGGCTCACGACCCCGACATGCACGCGACGCTGGATCGGTTCCTTGCAGAGGTTGCGGGGATCGAGATGCCGGAACCGGCGCGCCTGGCCCTGTCGGCCGTGACGGCAGTGGGCATCGCCGACCGGCACTGGCTTTTGGAAAACATCCTGTCCGACACCATTCCCGATGACAGCGTGGCGCCGCATCTGTTCGTGGCGGCGGCCGTCCAACTGCATCTGGCGCGGCTGGCCGCCACGCTGGACGCGGGCAAGCTGGTGCGCATCAGAACCGGCACCTGCCCCGCCTGCGGAGGGCGTCCGGCGACCTCCTCGGTCATGGGCGCGGCGGGCATCGAAAGCACCCGATATGCCACCTGCGGCTGTTGCGCGACGCAATGGAACGAGGTTCGGGTGGTCTGCCTGTGCTGCGGATCGAATGCCGCCATCAGCTATCGCAGCGCCGAGACCGACGAGGCGACCGTCAAGGCCGAGGTCTGCGGCGACTGCAATTCCTGGGTCAAGATCCTGTATCAGGTCAAGAATGCCAGTCTGGACCCGATTGCCGACGACGTGGCCAGCCTGGGCTTGGACATGCTGATGAAGGACACCCCGTTCCGCCGCGGCGGATTCGATCCGTTCATCGCGGGATACTGATGGCGGGGTTCCGCGCCCTGCCCTCGGTCGATCAGGTGCTGCTGTCCGACATGGGCCGGTCGCTGATCGACAGCCACGGCCGCACGGCGGTCACGGCCGCCCTGCGGGCCCGGCTGAACGCCGCCCGCGCGGCCATCAGGGACGGCGCCGACGGAGATGTCGAGGCCGCGCGCCTGCCGCATCTGCTGGCCGCCGATCTGGCCGCCGCCGCGCAGACGCCCCTGCGACCGATGCTGAACCTGACGGGCACGGTGCTGCACACGAACCTGGGCCGGGCGATCCTTGCCGACGAGGCGATCCGGGCGGCATCCAACGCCATGGCCGCGCCGCTGGCCCTGGAATTCGACCTGGAAACCGGCGGGCGCGGGCAGCGCGACGATCATCTGCGCGGCCTGCTGTGCGAGTTGACCGGGGCCGAGGATGCCACCGTCGTCAACAACAACGCCGCCGCCGTGCTGATCGCGCTGAACACATTCGGCCAGGGACGGCAGGCGATCGTGTCGCGCGGCGAGTTGATCGAGATCGGCGGCGCCTTTCGGATGCCCGACATCATGGCCCGCGCCGGCGCCCATCTGGTCGAGGTCGGCACCACCAACCGCACCCATCCCCGCGACTATCAGGATGCGATCACGGCCGATACGGGGCTGATCCTCAAGGTCCATACCTCGAACTACCGGATCGAGGGGTTCACCGCCGAAGTCCCCGCCCCGCAGCTTGCGCAGATCGCGCAAAAGGCGGGCGTGGTGCTGCTGAACGACCTTGGTGCCGGGTCGCTGGTCGATCTGGCCGCTTGGGGGCTGCGCCGCGAACCCACCGTGGCCGAGGCGGTGGCCGAGGGCGCCGATCTTGTTACCTTTTCCGGCGACAAGCTGCTGGGCGGGCCTCAGGCGGGATTTGTCGTGGGTCGCCGCGACCTGATCGCCCGGATCAACAAGAACCCTCTGAAGCGCGCCCTGCGTCTGGACAAGATCCGTATCGCGGCACTGGAAGCCACGCTGCGGCTTTATCGCGACCCCGACCGGCTGGCCGAACGCCTGCCCACGCTGCGATACCTGTCGCGTCCGCAATCCGACATCGCCGTGCAGGCCGCGCGTCTGGCCCCGCCGGTGGCGGCGCTGCTGCCGGATCATGCCGTCGCCCCGACCGACTGCGCCAGCCAGATCGGATCGGGGTCGCTGCCCACCGATACCATTCCGTCCGCCGGCCTGCGGATCACGGGCGCGGGGAGCGATGCCCCCGACCGTCTGGCGGCCCGGTTGCGCGCCCTGCCCCGGCCCATCGTGGGACGCATCCGCGACGGCGCGATGATCCTGGATCTGCGCTGCCTGGATCGGGACGAGGATCTGCTCGAGGCGCTGTCCCCGTCATGATCGTCGGCACGGCGGGGCATATCGACCACGGCAAGACGGCCCTGGTCAAGGCGCTGACCGGCACCGATGCCGACCGCCTGGCCGAGGAAAAGGCCCGCGGCATCACCATCGACCTTGGCTTTGCCTATGCCGATCTGGGCGGAGGGTCCGTCACAGGCTTTGTCGATGTGCCGGGGCACGAACGGCTGATCCACACCATGCTGGCGGGCGCGGGCGGCATCGACATGGCGTTGCTGGTGGTGGCCGCAGACGATGGCGTGATGCCGCAGACGCGCGAGCACATGGCAATCCTTGATCTTTTGGGTATCGGGCGCGGCATCGTGGCGCTGACCAAGGCCGATCTGGCGGACGATGCCCGGCGCCAGGCAGTCGCCGCCGAAATCCGCGAAACGCTGGCAGACACCGTTTTGGCCGATGCGCCGATCCTGCCGGTGTCGTCCCTGACCGGCGAAGGCCTCGACGCCCTGCGCGCGGCGCTGATCGACGCCGAGACGCAGACCGTGGCCCGCCGTGCCGATGGCCCGATGCGGCTGGCGGTGGACCGCAGCTTTACCCTGTCGGGCGCGGGCACGGTGGTCACGGGCACGATGCTGACGGGGCGCGTGGCCCTGGGCGATCAGGTGGTCGTCAGTCCCACCGGCCTGCCCGCCCGGGTCCGTGCCATCCACGCCCAGAACCGCCCCGCGGCGGAGGGTGTTGCGGGTCAACGCTGCGCCCTGAACCTGGCCGGAGAGGCGATCAGCAAGGGCGCAATCCATCGCGGCCATGTCGTGCTGTCGCCTGCCCTGCACGCCCCCACCGACCGTATCGATGCCTGGTTGACGGTGCTGCCGGGCGAACCGAAACCCATCGGCACCTGGTTCCCCGCCCGCCTGCACAGCCACGCGGTCGAGGCAGGCGCCCGCATCGTTCCGCTGGCCGATCCGATCCGGCCCGGACGCGGCGGCCCGGTGCAGATCGTGCTGGACCGGCCCATTGCCGCCGCCGTACACGACCGCTTCATCCTGCGCGACGTGTCCGCCAGCCGCACCATTGGCGGCGGACGCTTTCTGGACCTGCGCCCCCCTGCCCGCAAGCGGCGCAGCCCGGAACGGCTGGCGCTGATCGGGGCCGCGCAGGCGGATGACCCCGCAAAGGCGCTTGCGGCGATGCTGACGGTGACAAGCGTGGACTTGCCGGGTTTCGCCCGCGACCGCAGCCTGTCAGTCCCGGCCATTGCCGCAACGGTCGCGGCCGCCGATGCCGTCACCATCGGCGATCTGGCGATCGGCCGCGATGCCCTGGCCCGTCTGCGCGACGGGCTGACCACCGCCTTGGCCCACTTCCACGAGGACAATCCCGACCTGCCCGGCATGGGCCGCGAGCGCCTGCGGCTGATGCTGCAACCGCGCATGCCGAAGGACGCCTTCCTGGCGTTTCTGCGTACCGAGGCCGATGCAGGCCGCGCGCTGCCGGATGGCGCCTTTGTCCGCCTGCCCGGTCACGAGGTCCGCCTGACGCCCGAGGACGAGGCCCTGTGGCAGCGCATTGGCCCCGCCCTTCTGGGTGAAATGCGCTTTCGCCCCCCCCGCGTGCGCGACCTTGCCACCGACTTCGGCATCGACGAACGCGACGTCCGCAGGGTGCTGAAGCTGACGCAAAGGCTGGGCCGCACCGACCAGATCGCCCACGACCATTTCTTTGCGCGCGCTGTGACGGCGGAAATGGTGGCGATCATCCACGATGTCGCGGCGCAGGCCGAGAATGGCTGGTTCACCGCCCCCGCCTTTCGCGACCGGGTGCAGAACGGCCGCAAGGTCGCCATCGAGATCCTGGACTTTTTCGACCGCCACGGCCTGACCTTGCGCCGGGGGGATTTACGGCGCATCAATCCTCATCGTGCCGACCTGTTCGGCGACCTTGGAAGGGAATCGTCCCCGGTGGGGCGGCCGGTCTTCAAAACCGGTTGGGGCAGCGAGCCTGTCCCGGGTGGGTTCGACTCCCATTCCCTTCCGCCGGAATCCCAGGGGCAGGAATGACCGACTTCGACGACTGGCTGCGGGCGACATTCGCGGAAACCGACGGCTTCACCGTGCTGATCGTGCTGGTCAGCATCGGCGAGGGTCGTGTGGACCTGCTGCGATCCGCCCATCTGCACGTGATCGGCGACGATATCCGCTGGCCGGACATGGCGGCCTATCTGGACGGCTCGGGCACGGCCTGGGATGCGGTTGTGCTGTTCCGCGCCGGGCGCGAGGGGCTGGTCGCTGACGACGTGGCGCGGGACCGGCTGGATCAGCTTGTCCGGGCGCTGAACGGCGACCGCACCCTCATCCGGGACGGCGAGTTCTTCAACCGCGACGGGCTGCGCCTGCGGCTGGACGATGCCGAGCCGCAGATCCCGATGTTCAACTGATCAGCAGCCGGGTTCCTGCATCGACACCGGCTCGGCCCGGCCTGCCAGGTCAAGGCCGCGCGCGGTTGGTGGCTGCCAGGTGGGCGAATCCGGCAGCGCGCCCTGGGCGTTGGTGCCCAGTTGCGACCCGCCAAGCCCCCCGGTCCAGCCGCTGGTGCCGGCATTGGCAGGATCGGTTCCCTCGGCCCCCGGCTGGGGCTGGGTGGCAGGCTGCGCCACCGTGTCGGGGGCCGGGCAGTCGCCTTCGCCCGATTGACCCTGCGCCTGGGTCTGGGCGGCACGGGGCTGGTCCGCCCCGGTGGCCGGGGCGGTCTGCGTCGTGGGTGCCATCTGGGCCAGAGCAGCTCCGGTGGTCAGAAGGCTGACGGCAAGGGCAAGGCGGAAACGGGTCATGGCATTGGCCTGTGACAAGGAAACGGGATGCAATCGAACGCGGCGGCGGCGGGCACAGTTCCGGCCCTGTCCCCCTAATCCGCTTGCAGTAGGCAGCCCCCCCGACTAGAAGGGCGGGAATTTTTCAGGCCGCCTCGCTTGCGGCGGCTCTTATGGCACGAGGACGATGATGCAGGTCAAGGAAACCCGGAACGACGGTCTCAAGCGGGGCTACCAGTTCACTCTGCCCGCAGCCGATCTGGCCGCGACGGTCGATGCGAAACTGAAGGAAGCCCAGCCCGAGGTCGAGATGAAGGGCTTTCGCAAGGGCAAGGTGCCCATGGCCATGCTGAAAAAACAGTTCGGCCCGCGCATCCTGGGCGACGCCATGCAGGACGCCATCGACGGCGCGCTGAAAAAGCACCTGGACGAATCCGGCGACCGCCCCGCGGCCCAGCCCAAGGTCGAGATGGAGAATGGCGACGGCTGGAAGGAAGGCGACGATGTGGTCGTCAATGTCTCGTACGAGGCCCTGCCCCCCATCCCCGAGGTGGACCTGTCCACGCTGACGCTGGAAAAGCTGACCGTTCCGGCCGAGGATGCCGCGATCACCGAGGCTCTGGAGAACCTGGCCAAATCCGCCCAGTCCTTCGAGGATCGCAAGAAGGGCAGCAAGGCCAAGGACGGCGACCAGGTCGTGATCGACTTCAAGGGCTTTGTCGATGGCGAGGCCTTCGAAGGCGGCGCCGGAGAGGATTATCCGCTGGTGCTGGGGTCCAACAGCTTCATTCCCGGGTTCGAGGATCAGTTGGTCGGCGCGAAGGATGGTGACGCCGTGACGGTGACCGTGACCTTTCCCGCCGAATACGGCGCCCCGCAACTGGCGGGCAAGGAAGCGACGTTTGAATGCACGGTCAAGGCCGTCAAGGCGCCCAAGATGGCCGAGATCGACGACGAACTGGCCAAGAAATTCGGCGCCGAGGATCTGGACGGCCTGAAAAAGCAGATCGCCGGCCGTTTGGAACAGGAATATGCCGGGGCCGCCCGCGCCGTGCTGAAGCGCGCGCTGCTGGACCAGTTGGACGAGCGGGTCCAGTTCGACCTGCCGGAATCGCTGGTCGAGGCCGAGGCGAACCAGATCGCACATCAGTTGTGGCACGAGGAAAACCCCAAGGTTCACGACCACAACCACGGCAGCATCGAGCCGACCGAGGAACACAGGAAGCTGGCCGAACGCCGCGTGCGCCTGGGACTGCTGCTGGCCGAGATCGGCCAAAAGGCCGAAGTGACCGTCACCGATCAGGAAATGACCCAGGCCGTACTGCGCGCCGCGCGCCAGTATCCGGGCCAGGAACGTGCCTTCTTTGAATTCGTGCAGCAGAACCAGGCCGTGCAGCAGCAGTTGCGCGCCCCGATCTTCGAGGACAAGGTCGTCGATCACATCGTCGAACAGGCCCAGGTGACGGAAAAGACCGTGACCAAGGAAGAGCTGGAAAAGGCCGTCGAGGCCCTGGACGAGCTGTAAGATTTCTTGCCCGCAAAACCCGAAGGCCGCGCCATCCCGCGCGGCCTTTTCGTTTGGCAGGCGATCTTGTGACCGGCGGGGGCGCCCCCTATCTTGCGGTCATGTCAGCACAACTCCACCTGATGAAGCTTTGCGTCGGCGCCGAGAGCCCCGAGGATCTGGCCCATTGGCAGCGCCGCTTTGGCGACGGCCATGCCGTCCATGTCACCCGCATGTGGCCCAAGCGTCAGGACGAACTGCTGACAGGCGGGTCGATCTTCTGGGTGTTCAAGGGCGTCATGCTGGCCCGCCAGGGGATCGTGCGGCTGGATGAACATGTCCGCGACGACGGCATCCGCCGCTGTGCCCTGATTCTGGATCGCGACCTGATCCCGGTCGTCGCCGTGCCGCGCCGTCCGTTCCAGGGCTGGCGCTATCTGGCGGCCAAGGACGCCCCCGCCGACATGCCGCGCGGCCGCCTGGGCGATGCCGCCCTGCCCCCGCAGATGGCCGCCGCTCTGGCCGAAATGGGGCTGGTCTGACCGCTTGACGCCGCCCGGGCCATCGTTTAGCCAAGACGCCACGCGGGTGTAGCTCAATGGTAGAGCAGCAGCTTCCCAAGCTGAATACGAGGGTTCGATTCCCTTCACCCGCTCCACGGTTTCCGGTGCTTTCGGCGGTCAGGCTCTATTCCCCTGCGCAGGGCCGACTTGTAAAGATTCGACTATCAGCACGGTGATCGAGATCGCGAAAAACGCCAGACGAGGTGTCGGCAATCATTTGACATGCTGCTTTCATGTGCTGCCGAAGCAGGTCTTTTGCCTGCTGCTTGCGCATCTCGGCCATCAGATCATCCGCTTCCGTTTTAACGATATTTTCTCTGCGTTCTTGCTATTCACTGCTTCAAGCCGCTTGATAGCCGCGTCAATATCCTCCTGAATTGAGGACCGTTGTCGCAATCATGCTGTCCAACCGATCTTTGTCCTGTCAAAGCGACGAGGCATCTTTGGCACAGCACCCTGTATCTGCTTTTTGGTCAGGCTTTCGTCATAGCCATTTTTCGCGCAGGCGCGATTCTTGATCCACTGCCGATGGCTTAGCAATAAAAGTCGCAGAAACCGCCGTACCGCCTGCCTCTGCCCGATCAGAACCCGAACGAGAACTTCCGCACGATCCCCAGACGCAGCGACGGCTGGTATTCGTCCTGGACCACCGGCGAATCCGCGGCGTCCCCGATCAGCTTGCCGTATTCGACCTCGCCCAGCAGGGCGGTGCTCTCGGTCAGGGCATAGCGTGCCTCGAAGGTGATTGCGGCCTTGTTGATGCCGCCGCCGATGTCATAGGCGGGGCGGCCGGGGGCAGACTCGGCCGGGTCCACGCCGAAATAGGCGTCGTTGTAATCGCCATTCCCATAGCCCAGGGCCAGGCCCGACCACAGCGACACGCGGTCCGACAGGTCGGTGCGATACTTGGCACCCACCTCTCCGGTCAGCCCTTCGTGACCGTCGAAACCGCGGCGCAGCGAGGCTGATGTCGTTACAGGCCCCATGCCATAGCTGACCCGGAACCCCAGTTCATAGGCGCGGTCCAGATCCTCCATCCCCGTCAGGTCGGGGTTGTCGGACGCCTTGCGTTCGCCCACCGTGCCAAAGGACGGCGAGATCGCAAACCCTTCGCTCTCGTTGGTTCCCGGCTGGCCGAAACCGGCATTGCGCCAGATCAGCCACGGCCCGGCCTCGGCATCGTCGGAACCGGGATAATCGGGGCCGATATCCACGCCGACCCCCAGATCGACCGAAAAGTCGCGGCCTGCGAAACCGAAATCCTGGGCGCGCGCACCTGTGGCAGCAGTTGCGGCAAGAACGGCAAGGGCCAGCGTGATCTTCATGGTCGATCCTTGCAAATGGGGGGGTCGGCGGGATTGCCCCCTTGCTAGGGGCGAATCGCGGCCCGGCACAAGCGGCGACACAGCAACCCGGCGTGATCGGCGGGCTCTGCGGCGCATTTGCGCAACAGCTAGGCCCGCTGTGCACCCCGTTCCGCCCCGTCCAGGCTTTCCAGCGCGGCCATCCACAGATCCTCGGCCCGCGCCATGGCCTGCACCGCCTCGGCCCGCTTGGCGGACCAGCGTTTCGCCTCGTGCGGGTCGTTATACAGCGCGGGATCGGCCAGCTTCACGTCCAGCTTGCCCAGCATCTCGGTCAGCTTCTGCACGCGTTCCTCGGCCCGGCGAACCTCGGCGCGCAGGGCCAGAACCTCGTCGCGGGGGGCGCGTTTCGGGGCCGTTTTCGGGGTTTCGTCCACCCGCTTCGGCTCGTCTCCGCCCAACAGAAAGCGGCGGTAATCGTCCAGATCGCCGTCATAGGGGGCCACCGCGCCGTCACGCACCAGCCACAGCCGGTCGGCCACCAGACCCAGCAGGTGCATGTCGTGGGAAACCAGAACCACCGCGCCGGTATAGTCGTTGAGCGCCTCGGTCAGCGCCTCGCGCGATTCGATGTCCAGGTGGTTGGTCGGCTCGTCCAGGATCAGCAGATGCGGCGCGTCGATAGTGGCGATCAGCAGCGACAGCCGCGCCTTCTGCCCGCCCGACAGTTGCCCGACCTTCGTTTCCGCCTGCGCCTCCATCAGCCCGAAGCCGGCCAGACGGGCGCGCTGTTTGGCCTGCCCCTCGTTCGGGCGCAGGCTGCGGATGTGGTCCAGCGGCGTTTCGTCCAGATGCAGTTCGTCCACCTGATGCTGCGCAAAGTATCCGATGCGCAGTTTCGACGACCGGCTCAGCTTGCCCTCCATCGGCGGCAAGCGTTCGGCCAGCAGCTTGGACAGCGTCGATTTGCCCTGCCCGTTGCGGCCCAGCAGCGCGATGCGGTCGTCCTGGTCGATGCGCAGCGCCAGCTTGCGCAACACCGCGCGCCCGTCATAGCCGACGCTGACCCCCTCCATGGCGACGATGGGGGGCGACAGTTCCTCGGGCTGGGGAAAGCCGAAGCGGAACAGTTTCGCTTCCTCGGGCGCGGTGATCGGCTCCATTTTCGCCAGCATCTTGACACGGGCCTGGGCCTGGCGGGCCTTGCTGGCCTTGGCGCCGAAACGGTCCACGAAGCCTTGCAGGTGGTCGCGCCGGGCCTGCTGCTTCTTCGCCTCGGCGGCCTGCAAGGCGCGGCGTTCGGCGCGCATCCGGGCGAAATCGTCGTATCCGCCGGTGTACAGCGTCAGCTTGCGCGCCTCGAGGTGCAGGATATGGCCCACGGCGCGGTTCAGCAGGTCGCGGTCGTGGCTGATGATGATGACCGTATGCGGATAGCGCGCCAGATAGGTTTCCAGCCACAGCGCGCCTTCCAGATCCAGATAGTTGGTCGGCTCGTCCAGCAGCAGCAGGTCGGGCTGCGCGAACAGCACCCCCGCCAGAGCCACGCGCATTCGCCAGCCGCCCGAGAAATCGGCGGTCGGCCGCACCTGATCGGCGGTGGAAAAGCCCAGGCCGTCCAGGATGGATGCCGCCCGCGCCTCGGCCGACCAGGCGTCGATGTCGGTCAGGCGGGTCTGGATTTCGGCGATGCGATGCGCGTCGGTGGCGGTATGGCTTTCCGCCAGCAGGGCCGCACGTTCCGTGTCGGCGGCCAGCACGGTGTCCAGGACCGAGGTCGCGGTCGCCGCCGATTCCTGCGCGACCCCGCCGATGCGGGCGCGGTTGGGCAGGGTAATGTCGCCCCCGTCAAGGGCCAGTTCGCCCCGGATCAGCCGGAACAGCGTGGTCTTGCCCGCGCCGTTGGGACCGACCAGTCCGACCTTGTGGCCTTCGGGAATGGTCGCGGTCGCGCCCTCGAACAAGGGGCGGCCCTGGATGGAATAGGAGATGTCGTCGATGCGCAGCATGGGCGGGGGATGGCCGATGCCGGGGCGCGCGTCAAGCGGCCTTGGCGCCTCCGGCCGCCATCGCGTCAGTTGGCG
The DNA here is from genome assembly GCF_004310345.1 of Paracoccus subflavus. GTDB lineage: Bacteria > Pseudomonadota > Alphaproteobacteria > Rhodobacterales > Rhodobacteraceae > Paracoccus > Paracoccus subflavus. The sequence continues at coordinate 273,158 of NZ_SISK01000001.1, forward strand.
GGGGGCGGTGTCCCGCGACTGCCGGAGCCGCACCCTCGACAGACTGGGGCACGGTGTTGTTGGCTTACACCGCCGCCTCGGATGCCGTCTCGGACATGTCGGGCCCCGATAGCATCATCAAGGCGACAAGGATAAGAAAGATCGAGCACAGGCTCACCACGATCAACCATCTCGCCGACATCCTCGCGACCTACAACTTCGCCCGAAGGCTCAAGATCCTCACCCCCTACTAATACATCTGCCAGCTCTGGACTTCAGAGTCCGACAGATTCATCGTCAATCCGATCCACCAGATGCCGGGACTAAACAGTTAGGCACTTATATTTAAGGAGGAAATTTCATAATTTATAAAAACTCTTCATTATATAATCCGGTTGTTATTTACTTTATGAAAATAGGCCGTCTGGAACGAAATTTTTGAATGGTGGTTTTGATGGAGAGAGAACATGAAAGCGATATGGGCAACGACGATTACCGCAAGGCGCAAAGACATTCACCGGCAAACACAGCAAGAAGGGTACGTTGGTTGTAAAGAGGCGAAGTCAGCGATTCCCGCTTCAACCACAAACGCTTGGGCGTCCTCTGAAGCGCGGGAACGACCCGATATTTTCCTGGAACTTTTGCGGTCGGCGATGGCTTTACCATAAGCTAAAAACCAAACACAGAAAGGACGTAAAATGAAGGTATTCACAGCAGGTGTTCTGGGCCTGGCCTTGTTCGGGATCGCTGCTTGCGGCAATTCCGCCACCGAACGCGCCGCCACTGGCGGTCTGGGCGGAGCCGTGGTCGCGGGTCCTGCCGGCGCGATTGTTGGCGGCACGGTCGGCGCGGCGACGGCCGAATAATCTCAGCGTCATCGCAGCTTGGTAGCCGGTTCAGTCCGGCTTCCGGCTGCTCAAATGTTTTAAGTCTGGTCACAGAGCCAAGGCAGCAAAAACCAGCCCATGGGGTTTGCCAGTTTCATTCAAGTATTTTTCGCGGTGTCTGCTCCATAGCGTCCAGGTGCCCTGCCCTTGATCCATGTCTTGCCGGCCTTGCGGGTTGCGGGTCGTTTGCCTACATCTTGGCAAAGAGCCCGAAGGACATCCCATATGCCCATGGAAGCCCATGACATCGAACATATGATCCGCGCTGCGTTCCCCCACGCGCAGATCACCATAACTGACCTGGCCGGCGACGGGAATCACTATGCCGCCGAGGTGATCGACGAAAGCTTTCGCGGCCAGAACCGGGTGCAGCAGCAGCGGGCCGTTTACGCGGCCTTGAAAGACAGCATGGCGGGCAAGGCGGGCGCTCTGCACGCCTTGGCGCTGACCACCAAGGCTCCGGACTAGGCCCTGCCCCCCCTCAAGCAGACAGGATAACAAAAATGACCGAAGTGACCGATACCATCCAAGGCCTCGTCGATGGGGCAGACGTAGTTCTGTTCATGAAGGGCTCGAAGGAAATGCCCCAGTGCGGCTTTTCCAGCCGTGTGGCCGGGGTTCTGAATTATATGGGTATTGATTTCAAGGATATCAATGTATTGGCCGATGACGCCATTCGTCAGGGCATCAAGGACTTTTCAGACTGGCCAACGATTCCGCAGCTTTACATCAAGGGAGAGTTTGTCGGCGGTTGCGATATCATCACGGAAATGACGCTGTCTGGCGAACTGGATCAGTTGCTGGATCAGAAAGGAATTTCCTATGACAAGGCCGCTGCTGACAAGATCCGCGAAGCCAATGCCTGACAAACAATCTTAAAGAAAAGGGCCGCATCAAGCGGCCCTTTTCTTTTACAGGATGTCGTCCTGATAATCGTCGTAATCAGGGTCCCCGCCCCTGAGTTTGGCGGCCAGGGTCACACCGATCGCAAAAGCTCCCAGCAGCTTGGCCACGCTTGCGGCATTGCTGTTGCTTGCCCGCGACAGGGTATGCGTCGCATCCTCGACCTTTGATCTGGCCATCTGGAGGTTGGAGGCCGTCAGCCCTGTGGATTGGGCTACATTGCGCACCGCCCCGTAAACACGTCGTTCGGTGTCATCCGCAAGCTTGTTGGCCTTGTAGGCGGCATCGTCCATCAGGGACGCGACCTTGTTTCCGGCCATGTCCATGAGACGGGCGGCCTCGGCTCGTGCCCTGTCGGCTGCGGCCTCGGCGGCCAGGCTGGCTCTTGCCTCGATCTCTTTTCGAAGATCCTCTTTGGTCGGCATGGAATGCTTGGCCTTCTTGGACATTGCCAGCAAGACGAAGGCGATGACCACGAACAGCACGCCTATGGCAAGCGACGCAAGGGCCGGTCCCCAGTCAAGGTTGTTGGCAAGAAACGACCAAAGGGCGGCAAGCAGGAATCCGAAAGCGATGGCGAGAACGATCCCCGCCACCAGCTTCATTACCGACCGGCGCGCCGTGTCTTTGAGCGCGAGTTGCAGACGCTGCGCGTAGTCGAACATCGTTCATACCTCAGCGGCGGGCCAGAATAAGGCCGATCAGAAAACCAACGCCCGCTGCGATCCCAAGGGCCTGAGCCGGATTGCGGCGCACCATTTCGGATACTTCGTCGTAACGCTCTTCTGCGTAATGGGTCAATTCCGACGCCCGCTGCTGACCTTGATGATACAGCCGCTCGGCCTCCATCTTGGCGCGGCCGGCATATTCTCCGCCTACTTCGCGTGCGCGCTCCACATAGTCATGGGCGGTCTCTTTGGCCGCCTGCACCGCATCGGCACCACGGTCCTTGAGATCCTTGAGCCCCTGGTTGTCCGACAGCTTGTCGGCGGTGTCGCGCACGTTGTCACCGATCTTCTTTGCGCCCTGCTGCAGGTCGTTCTTGGCCTGCTGACCGGCTTGGTTGACGTCTTTCTTGAAGTCGTCGGCGGTAGGGTTGTTCGAATGAGCCATGGTTTATGTCCTCCGGTGTGATTGTCACCATCAGGGGTTAAACCCCCCGAAAACAGCGCGGTTCCGCGAACCTGACGGAATAATTTCAATCGATGCTTGGGGATGGTACCGCCTCCCCGGCTCGAACGGGGGACCTCTAGATCCACAATCTAGCGCTCTAACCGGCTGAGCTAAGGCGGCACGGATGCGTTCTGTAACGCCGGTCAGGGTCCGTTGCAAGCCTGTCTTGAACCGAAAACGGCCCCGGGCTACAGAAAGCGATCACAGCACGGGGCAATCGCCATGGGTATCAACAGCCAGAGTACCATTGCGGCCAATCTGCAGGTCGGCCCGACCGACCAGGGCATGGTGCGCATCTATCTGGAGGCCGACGGGATCGACCTTCCCTTGGATTTCGATCCCGAGGAAGCGACCGAGATTGCCGAGGAACTGCTTGCCGCAGCCGAGGCCGCGCGGCAAATGGCAGAGGGCGGAAAGCCTAGAAAACCCCGGCGCTGACGGCGCCCGGATCGGTCAGGCCGTGCAGCCGCAAGGCTGACACGCGGGCAAAATCCCGCATGATCCTGGATCTTCGTGCTGCCGGCAGCCGGGTTTCCGGAGACATTCTCCGAATGTCCGCGCCATAGGCGTCGGCACGGATCAGGCCCGTATCAGCGGGCAGGAGATCGACGGGAAAGTCGCAATCGACCGCCCAGAAATAGCGGTCGCACCATTCCAGATAGCCCTGCCATTTTCGGTCGCCCATAAAGTCGGCACGGCAGCTCTTGCATTCCACGATCCAGAATTCCCCCTTGGGCCCCATGCTGATCAGATCGACCCGCAGGCCGCGGCTGGGAACGAATTCGGGCAGAACGACATGATCCATGCTGCGCAGCATCCGGGCCACTCCACGGGCAAGCCGCTGTCCAGGCATCAGGGGGAGAGGATGTTCCGGCATGTCCATGCCCTCGTCTATAGAACGAAGAGGAAACATGCTCAACCCGCTTGAACCGGAACGCGGGCCGGACTATCTGGCATGGTGGCGGGTTTCTGCTCTTCTCGCGTGCGGCCATTTTTCCACTGGCCTATAACTTTTCCGAGGGGGCTGGCTCTGGCGTGACCTTGGTCTCGTTACCCGGCGCCCACCTGGTAATCCAGGCTTTCGGGAAATCTTGCGCTGCCGCGGTTGCTGCGGTTCCCGCCACCCGATACCCCTGCCCCGACAATGCGGGCTTCCGATAAAAAAAGGGCGGTCTTTCGACCGCCCTTTTCCCATCCTGTCATTTCCGGGATCAGAACCCGTAAACGATTGCAACGCCCAGCGTGTTGTCGGTGCGGATCTCGCGGTCCGACTGATACTCGGTCAGGTAGCTGACGCGGGTCGCCAGTTGTTCGGACATGCGGAAGTTCACGCCGAATTCGTTGGTCGCGACATCATTGGCATCCGAGGTCAGATAGTCGGTATCGTTGGTGATGAACACCATGTCGTTGAAGCGGTGATACAGACGCGACGACACGATGTAACCGGTTTCCGTATCCGATTCATCGTCGATATACTGTTGACCGGTCTGGGTATAGCGAACACCGACACCGGCCTGGACGCGCCAGGTGGTCGTGTCGCTGTTGATGACCCGATAACCGGGACCGAAGCCCAGGAAGCCATCGCGACGCAGGTCGGTCAGTTCCTCGGACACGTCGTCGCCGGCATAATCGGCTTCGCCATCGACCAGGCTGTCGATCTCGAACCGGCCCAGGGCAAAGGCATAGAACTGATCGTTGAAGTAGTACTGCGCGTCATAGATCGCGCTGACTTCTTCCTGATCCTTGTCGCCGTTCTCGTTTTCGCCGAACTCGATGGCCAGGCCGACGCTTTGGGCAAACGGGGCCTGATTATAGGCCACGCGACCGGCGATCGCCAAATCTTGCGCGTCGGAGTTGCCGGTCGAACCGCTGTATTGCAGCGACATCGAGCCGAACAGCCCCTGACGACGGTCCGCAGGGCCGAACCGGTCGGAATCCGCCGAACGGTCGAAATCGTCGGTCACATCGTCTTCGATATCGGTAATGCGGTCATCGATTGCCGAAACACCGGTTGCATCGGCGCCGGGGGCGATTTCGGTCTGCGCAAAGGCCGGAGCGGAAAGGGCGGTCAACAGCGCAGCGGTGCCGGTCAGCAGCGTCACTTTTTTCATTTTTGTCCTCACAAGCTGAGTTGTTGTTGTTCTGGGGCCGTGTCGGACACCAGAGCATCTCTGCTGAACATGAATTAGGAAGCGGGCCGATGGGTTCAAACGTCCGGCGCGATCCTTGCCACCAGTCTGATACATGCCGCACGTGTGACAATTGCACGGTGCGCAGAAAGTCGCCGAAACATGATCGTGACAGCAGATAAGGAATCAATGATGCCGTTGAAGCAACATCATGATTGTTAACAATTAAAAGCCAGGAAAAGACTTATGCCTGCTGCTTCCTGAATCGCAAAAGTGAAATTCTTTCGTGATTGCATAAAAATTATGCAGCCCGTCTGGGACACGAAAGACTCCTTGTTGTTGCACAAAAGTCACTTGTCGAGACTTCTTTGGCACCGTTCTCAAATCCTTCGGGTAGGTGGGGGCGCTTCTGCCGCGACAGTCAGGGCCGCAGGATGCAATGTCCCTGCCAGCCCTCCTCCTTCTTCCGGTGGTGAGGGTGTATGGGCTTGTCCCATGATCCTGATGGCAAACTGTACCCCGCCGAAAAGAAGGGTGTTGAAGGCGACCAGCATCAAAACAGCCAGACCGCCCGCCTCGTCTGTCAGGACCAAGTGACGAAGATGCGCAACATCCAGGGCAAGCAGCGCCGCGACAAAGCATCCAGCCAGGACCGCGCCTGCCACTGCACTGCGGATATATTCCCGGATCATGGTCGGCATGGCGCCCCTCCTTGCAGGACACCATACGGTATCCGGGCCGGAAATGCATAAGATTCGTCAGAAGGCGTCGGGCCTTGTTTCACGCGCGACATGATCAAGAACGGCATTCACGAATTTCGGCTCGCGGCCCCCGGGATAAAACGCCTCGGCCAAGCGAACATATTCAACGATCACGACCCTTGGGGGGGTTTGCAGGCCGACCAGTTCGGACCCGGCCGCGCGGAACAGGGCGCGCAGCACCGGATCGATCCGGTTGATCGGCCATTTGGCGACCAGACCCCTGTCGGTCGCCTGATCGATACGCGACTGCCAGTTCACGGCCCCATCGACGATCTGGGCAAACAGGGTCTCGTCTGCGGGCACGAACGCCCCGTCTTCGTCTTCGGCACCCAGACGGTGGTTCTCGAACTCGCGCAGGACGCGGTCGGCAGACTGGCCCGCGGCCTCCATTTGATACAACGCTTGGATGGCATAGAACCGCGCGCCGCTGCTCAGCGCCCGCCGGTCGGCCTGCTTGTCACCGGGCTTGTCGTTGTTCGCATTCATGAGATCGGACCCCGCGCAAAGACCGGCTGCAATGGACCGAAAGAAGGCGGGCGTCAAGTCCCGTGCGGCCGGGTTTCGGCCAGGCGCGCGACATAGCGGGCCAGGGTATCGATTTCCAGGTTCACCCGGTCGCCTGCGGCAACGTCCCCCCAGGTCGTGACGTGCCGGGTATGCGGGATCAGGTTGATCCCAAACCAATTTCCATCAACCTCGTTCACCGTCAACGAGGTGCCGTTCAGGGCGACCGAACCCTTTGGAGCGATAAAGCGCGTCAGCGCCGAAGGCGCCTCGAATGTCAGGCGCAGGCTGTCCCCGTCGTTCTGGACGCCCACCACCCGCGCCACGCCATCGACATGGCCGCTGACGATATGGCCGCCCAGTTCGTCGCCCACCCGTAACGCCCGTTCCAAGTTCAGCCGTTTGCCCAAGGGCCAGCCCTGAGCGCCGATATTCGTCTTGGACAGGGTTTCGGCCGAGATATCGACCGCGAAACAATCCGCGCCCTTGTCCACGACCGTCAGACAGACGCCATCGCAGGCGATCGAGGCGCCGATATCGACCGACCCCATGTCATAGCCGCAGCCGATCCGGGCATGCATGTCGCCGCGCAGTTCGACCGACCGCACGGTGCCGATATCGGTGATGATGCCTGTAAACACAGCGTCTCCTTTTTTCAGCCGCTGTTCTAGACCACAGCTTGCCTGCACTCAAGGATATCCGGCTTAAGGGGTTGTTAACGCTATCGTGCTTTGTTGCCCTGACGTGCATGGCCTGGTGCGGAACGCGGATGTTTCACAAGACGATCGACTTTCCCCTCTGCCCCCCGAACGGCCTTCCCGGTCGGCGGGTCTTTTTGCTGCTGCAAGGGCCTCATGGTCCGTTCTTCGACCGGCTGGGACAGATGCTGCGGGCGTCAGGGGCTCAGGTCTGGCGATGCGCCTTCAATGCCGGGGACGAATTCTTCTGGTCCGACAAGGCGCATCTGCTGCGATACACCGGCAGCAGCGGGGAATGGCCCGCACATCTGGCACGGATCATTGCCGAACGGGGGGTGACCGACATCGTGCTTTACGGCGATGTTCGCCCGATCCATGCCGCCGCGCGATCGGCCGCCGATACGCACGGGCTGCGCCTCCACGTATTCGAGGAAGGGTATCTGCGCCCCTACTGGATCACCTACGAACGGGGCGGCTCGAACGGGCATTCCGCGCTTCTGGACATCCCCGTGGGTGAAATGCGCGCCGTCCTGCGCGACAGCATGATCGAGGTTCGCAGACCGCCCGCCCACTGGGGCGACATGCGCCAGCACAAGTTCTATGGGGCTTTTTATCATTTCCTGCTGCTTGTGGCGAATGCGCGCTATCGTCGGTTTGTCAGTCACCGCACCCTGTCGGTCTGGCAGGAATTCTGGCTGAATTTCTGCCGTCTCGTACTCATGCCCCTTCATTGGGTCATCCGGTCCTGCCAGTGGCGGCGTTTTCGGCTTTCGGGCAGACCCTATGTTCTGGTGCCGATGCAGCTTGAACATGACTCGAGCCTTCAGGGTCATTCGCCCTATACCCGGAACCGGCAGTTCGTCGAGGAAGTGATCGCAGAATTCGCGCGCGCGGCGCCGGCCCATCACCACCTGCTGTTCAAGGCCCACCCGCTTGAGGATGGGCGCGCTCGCAACCGCCAGTCGATCAGGGCAGCCGCCGCGCGTCACGGCCTGTCCGACAGGGTCCATTATCTTCGGGGTGGCAGGCTGGCGGCGATGCTGGATCACGCCCGCGCGGTCATCACGGTGAATTCCACCGCCGCGCAGCAGGCGCTGTGGCGCGGGCTGCCGGTCAAGGCCTTGGGCCGTGCGGTCTACAACAAGCCGGGACTGGTGTCGGACCAGTCGCTTGCCGATTTCTGCCGCGATCCGCAGCATCCGGATCTGGCCGCCTGCCGCGTCTTTCGCGCCTATCTTCTGCAAACCAGCCAGGTGCCGGGGGGATTTTATTCGCGACGCTCGCGCGCTCATGCGCTGCGGCTTGTCGCGGACCTGATCCTGGCTGCCGACGACCCCTATCAGGCCTTGGCTCGCGGGCGCGTTCCGCGCCGTCATCAGATCAGCGGAGATCTGGAACGCGCTGCATGAAGATATGGCGTCCTGCCGCGTCAGCCGCTAGATTGCGCCGCAACCGGGCGGCAAGTCCGGGCTGACGAACAGGAGTTTTCAGACGGTGACAGTGAAGCCCTTCCCTGCCCATTCCGCGGCGGGACAGATTTTGCGGCTTGTGGCCATTGCGGCCGTCATGCTTGCGGCGGCCTGCAGCCTGCCCCGCTCTGGCCCCAGCAAGAACGAGATTTATTCGGGTGCCGTCGAAAAGGGCGGAAACACACATGTCCTTTATGTGAACGAACATGTCGCGCGCGCCACGAATTTCACCCCGGCCTACGGATTTTCCGGCAGCTTCCTGCAGGCAGGTCCGGTCGGTGCCGATGAAATCCGCGCGGGCGACGTGCTGGGATTGTCGATCTGGGAAAACGTCGATGACGGCCTGCTGACCTCTCTGGGAACCAGTTCGACGGCGTTGCAGGAAATCCAGGTGGACAGCAGCGGCTATATCTTCGTGCCTTATGCGGGACGCGTCCGGGCCGCAGGCACGACCCCCGATCAACTGCGCCAGATCATCACCGACCGGCTGGCGACCCAGACGCCCGACCCGCAGGTGACGGTGGCCCGCGTCGCGGGGGACGGCGCAACCGTGTCGGTCATGGGCAAGGTCACGGCGCAGGGCGTCTATCCGATCGAACGCCCGACACGGACCCTGTCATCGATGCTGGCCCGCGCGGGCGGGGTGTCGATCGAGCCGGAAATCGCCGTCGTCACGGTCAAGCGCGGCAACGATACCGGCAAGGTCTGGCTGACCGATCTTTACATGAATGCCAGCAACGACATCGCCCTGCGTCCCGGCGACGTGATCTTGGTCGAGGAGGATCAGCGCAGCTTCACCGCCCTGGGCGCCCTTGGCGGCCAGACCCGCGTTCCCCTGGGCAACGAGATGATCAACGCGGTCGAGGCGGTGGCGATGGTGGGCGGCCTCAGCTCCAATCTGGCCGATCCGACCGGCGTCTTCGTCCTGCGCGACGAACCCGAGGCGGTCGCCTCGCGGGTGCTGGGCAAGACGGTGTACGGGACTCAGCGCATGGCCTATGTTCTGGACCTGACCCGGCCGAACGGGCTGTTTCTGGCCCGCGATTTTCTGATCCGCGACGAGGATACGGTTTATGTGACCGAGGCCCCCTATGTCCAATGGCAGAAACGGCTGACCGCCCTGACCGGGCCGATCAATTCGGCCAACACGGTGTCGGCCATCGCCGCGCGCTGACCCGATCGTGGCCGACGCACCCGATGCCGCTGGCCATCGCCAGCGGCTTCATGCCTACAGCCTCGGGTTCTGGCGCGCCCCGCGCATCCGCCGCATCCTCGCCCTTGCAGGATGGGACGTCTGCGCGGGCCTGCCCGGGCCGGGGGGGCGGGTCGGCATCTGGGGTGCAAGCCCCACGGCATGGCGGGGTCGGGCCGTGGCGGATCGCACCGGCGCCGCCATCGTCACCGTCGAGGATGCCTTTCTGAGGTCGGTGCTGCCGGGCCGGGCCAGGGGCCGGATCGCACGGCGCGGCCCCATCGGCCTGCTGATCGACCCATGGGGCCTGCATTTCGACCCGGCCCGGCCTTCGATGATCGAGAGACTGATCCGGGACGAAGCCACCGCGGGGCACCAGGGTCGTGCCCGGCAAGGTATCGCACGGCTGCGCGCCCTGCACCTGTCGAAATACAGCGGTCATCCTCCCGACCTAGTTCCGCCCGATCCCGGCTACGTTCTTGTGATCGACCAGACGCGCGGCGATGCATCGCTGATGGGGGCCGGGCGCAACCGCTTTCTGGCCATGCTGGCCGCCGCGCGGGCCGAACATCCCGGCCGCCGGATCGTGCTGCGCAGTCATCCGGAAACGCGCCAAGGGCTGCGTCCCGGCCATCTGTGCGCCGCCGACCTGCGCATGGACGAGGTGCTGTGCGACACCGACGTTTCGCCCTGGACGATGCTGGAAAACGCCCATGCGGTCTATGCCGTCAGCTCTCAGATGGGATACGAAGCCATTCTGGCAGGGCACCGGCCCCGCCTGTTCGGACAGCCCTTTTATGCCGGATGGGGCCTGTCGCTGGACGAATACCCCCTGCCCCACGGGCGCCGCGGTCCCGCCCCGGCAGATGCCCTGTTTGCCGCCAGCCATCTGATCGCGCCCGTCTGGTACGATCCCTGCCGCGACCGGCTCACCGATTTCGAGGGCGCCGTCGATCAGATCGAGGCCGAGGTCAAGGCGTTCCGCCAGGATCGCGACGGGCATCTGGCCTATGGAATGCGGCTGTGGAAACGGCGCACTCTGGTTCGCGCCTTTGGCGAGGGCAAGGGCGTGCGGTTCACGGATCGCCCCGGCCCGGGCGTTACCCTGGCCTGGGCGAACCGGGCGGAACAGGCCCCTCGGGCGATCCGGGTCGAGGATGGTTTCCTGCGGTCGCGCGGCCTGGGTGCCGAACTGACGCCGCCCCTGTCGCTGGTGGCGGACGACCTGGGCATCTACTACGATCCCACCCGCGAAAGCCGGTTGGAGCGTCTGATTTCCGCCGGACCCCCGCCGGGCGGACGCGAACGGGCCGCGCGCCTGATGGCGGCCATCACGGCGGCGGGGCTGAGCAAATACAATCTTCCTGCGCGTGCCCATGGGACCGCACTGCAAGGACGCAGACGCATCCTGGTTCCCGGCCAGGTGGCGGATGACGCCTCGGTCATGCTGGGGGCGGGGACCGAAAGGACCAGCCTGGACCTGCTGGTCCGGGTGCGGCGCGACAACCCGGATGCCTGGATCATCTTCAAGCCCCATCCCGATGTCGAGGCAGGCTTGCGTCCGGGGGCGGTTCCCGCCCATAGCCTGCAGGGCCTTGCCGACGATATTGCGGTCCGGGCCGATCCCGTGGCCCTTCTGTCGCAGGTAGACGAGGTCTGGACGATCAGCTCGACCCTGGGATTCGAGGCGATGCTGCGCGGCATTCCCGTGACCGTCCTGGGGGCGCCGTTTTATGCCGGCTGGGGACTGACGCGCGACATGGGGCCGATCCCGGCCCGGCGCCGGGCGCGGCCCGACCTTCCCGCGCTGGTTCATGCCTGCCTGATCGCCTATCCCCGCTATGTCGATCCGCTGTCGGGCCTGCCCTGCCCGGTCGAGGTCGCGATCGACCGCCTGCGCGATGGCCGCAGCCCGACCTCTCCTGCCCTGCGGTTGCTGTCCAAGATGCAGGGGGCCTTGGCCGGCCATGCCTGGCTGTGGCGACGGTGAGGCCACCCGCCAGGACATTCGGGCCGCAAAAAAGAATGAAATCGGCGGCCGGGTTGCGCACCCGGACGGATGGTCGCAAGCGACGGCTGTCTCAGGACGGATGCCTTTGGCCCCAGGGGATGCCGTGGAAAAACGTCCCGGCCATTGCCGGCTGGGGGCGACCCTGCCTTTCTTGGCAAGCATCGGGGCCGTCGTTAACTGGCAGTCGGAAACCGAAAGGCTGCCTCATGTCGCTTGTCATTTCGCATCTTGCCCGGCGCTTTGGGCCCACCCCGGTCCTGAGGGGGATCGACCTTGCCGTCGAACAACGCGAACTGATCGCCCTTCTGGGGCCTTCGGGATCGGGCAAGACGACCTTGCTGCGCATCATCGCGGGGCTGGACTGGCCCGATGCGGGCGGCCTGTCCTTTGACGGGGACGACTGGCTGGCACGGTCCGCGGGCGAACGCCGCATCGGTCTGGTGTTTCAGCACTATGCGCTGTTTCCGCACATGACGGTGCGCGACAACATCGCCTTTGGCCTCAGCGTGCGGCCGCGCGGCAACCGCCCGGACAGGGCCGGGATCGCCGACCGGGTGGGCCGGCTGTTGCGCTTTCTTCAGATCGAGGGTCTGGCCGACCGCTATCCCGCCGAACTCTCGGGGGGGCAGCGGCAGCGGGTGGCCCTGGGTCGCGCCATGGCGATCGAACCGCGGGTTCTGCTCTTGGACGAACCCTTCGGCGCCCTCGATGCCCAGGTCCGGCGCGATCTGCGCCGCTGGCTGCGGGGCGTGCATGACAGTACCGGCACCACGACGATCTTCGTGACCCACGACCAGGAGGAGGCCTTTGAACTGGCCGATCGCGTGGTGGTGATGAACGCAGGCATGATCGAGCAGGCGGGCCGCCCGGACGAGATTTACGATCATCCGGCGACGCCCTTCGTGGCGCGTTTTCTGGGCCTGACGGTCGAGGTTCCGGTTGCGATGCGCGCCGGACGGGCCGAGGCGGCGGGCCTTGACCTGACCGCCCTGCCCCGCCGGGCCATTCCGGACGGACCGGCGACGCTGTTCCTGCGCCCTGCCGATATCCAGCCGCTGCCCGATCCAGCCGCCCCCTTTCGGGTGACCGAAATCGTCTCGACCGGCGCGCTGCTGCGGATCATGGCCCGCGACGATGCAGGATGCCGGATCGAGGCAGAAATCCCGCGCCGCGACGGCCGCGACCTGCGCGAGGGCCAGCCTGTCGCCCTGCGCCCCGTGACAGGACAGATCTTTCCCGCCGGCGGCACCCTTGCAGCCCGCGCGCCCGCGACCCCCGTGACCTTGAAGGAGGCCTTTGCGTGAAACCCCGTTTGACCACCGCCCTTGCCGCCACCCTTGCCCTCGGGCTGGGCCTGTCCTCGCCTGCGGCGGCGCAGGATGCGATCCTGAACGTGTCCTATGACATCGCGCGAGAGCTTTTCGCCGAACTGAACCCCGTCTTTGCCCAGAAATGGCAGGCCGACACCGGGCGCAGCGTGACCATCGACCAGTCCCATGCCGGGTCGTCGAAACAGGCTCGCGCCATTCTGGAAGGTCTGCCGGCCGATGTCGTGACGTTCAACCAGGTCACCGATATCGACGTTCTGGCCGAGGGCGGGATGGTGGACGAGAACTGGCGCGAGGCTTTTCCGAATGGCGCCTCGCCCTATTACTCGCTGCCGGCGTTTCTGGTGCGCGAGGGCAATCCCAAGAACATCGACGACTGGGACGACCTGGCACAGGATGGCGTGCAGGTGATCTTTCCCAATCCCAAGACCAGCGGCAATGCGCGCTATACCTATCTGGCGGCCTATGCCTATGCCCTGGACAAGAACAACGGCGACCAGGCCGCCGCGCAGGCTTTCGTCAAGTCCATCTTTGACAACGTGCCGGTCTTCGACCAAGGCGGACGCGCGGCCACCGCGACATTCGCCGAACGCGGCATCGGCGACGTGCTGATCACCTTCGAGGCCGAAACCGGCGGCATCGCCCGGCAATATGCCGATGCCGATCTGGAACGAGTGACCCCGTCCATGTCGATCCTGGCCGAATTTCCCGTGGCAATCGTGACAGAAAATGCCGAGAGCAAGGGCACGGCCGAGGTCGCCAAGGCCTATCTGGATTTCCTGTATTCGCCCGAAGCGCAGCGCATTCTAGCGCAGAACTTCAACCGTGTCCCGGACGAGGCGATCACGGCCGAGTTTGCCGGGAATTTCCCCGAGGTCCGTCTGGTCACGGTCGAGGAGGTGTTCGGCGGCTGGGACAAGGTGCAGGAGGAACATTTCGCCGAGGGCGGCATCCTCGATTCCGTGTTCGTCAACCAATGAGCGTGGCGGCGGTCGCGACAATCCCGGCCGGGCGCCGGAAACGCGTCCTGCCCGGTTTCGGGCTGACCCTGGGCGTGACCCTGACCTATGTCGGGATCATCGTTCTTCTGCCCGTGATCGCCCTGGCGCTGAAGGGGGCCGAGATCGGGCCAGCCCGGTTCTGGGACATCGTGTCCGCCCCCCGCACCCTGGCCGCCCTGCGGCTGACGATCCTGGCCGCGGCGCTGGCGACGGTGTTCAATGCGGCTTATGGCCTGCTGATGGCCTGGGTTCTGGTCCGCTATCGCTTTCCGGGCCGGCGGCTGCTGGATGCGATGGTGGACATTCCCTTTGCGCTGCCCACTGCGGTGGCGGGACTGGCGCTGACGGCCCTGTTTTCCCAGAACGGCTGGTACGGGCAGGTTCTGGCGCCCGCCGGGATCTCGGTCGTTTATACCATCTGGGGGGTGGCGGTCGCGATGTCCTTTACGTCGATCCCCTTCGTGATCCGCACGGTGCAGCCCATTCTCGAGGATCTGGACCGCGGACAGGAAGAGGCCGCCCTGACCCTGGGGGCGTCGCCATTCCAGGTTTTCACCCGTGTGATCTTTCCGGCCATCCTGCCCGCCTACCTCGTCGGTATCACCATCGCCTTTGCACGGTCGCTGGGCGAATTTGGGGCGGTCATCTTCATCGCCGGCAACCTGCCCATGAAGACCGAGATCGCTTCGCTTCTGGCTGTGATCCGGCTCGAGGAATACGACTATAACGGCGCCGCTGCCATTGCGCTGACGCTGGTCGCCATCGCCATGGTGCTGCTGGTCGCGTCGAACTGGATGCAGGCCCGCCTGACCCGGCGGAGGGTTCCGGCATGAACGCCATGACTTCCGGATCGGCCCGACCGGGCCGTCACGTCCCACTCCTGCTGATCGCCCTGGCGATCACCCTGACCGCAGTCGTCGTGGCGGTGCCGCTGGTCTATATCCTGTGGCGCGCCCTGTCCGAGGGGTTCGCGGTCTTTGCCCAGAACATCCTGGCGCCCGACACGCTGCACGCGATCTGGCTGACCACGCTGGTCGCCGTCATCACCCTGCCGGTGAACCTGGCAGTGGGCATCGCGGCGGCCTGGCTGATTGCCCGGTTTACCTTTCCGGGACGCAAGGCGTTGCTGACGCTGATCGAACTGCCCTTCTCGATCTCGCCCATCATCGCGGGGGTCTGCTATCTGCTGCTGTATGGGCGGCAGGGGCTGCTGGGGCCGGCGCTGGCAGAGGCCGATGTGACGGTGCTGTTCGCCCTGCCGGGCATCGTCATGGTCACGCTGTTCGTGACCAGTCCCTTTGTCACGCGCGAGGTGCTGCCGCTGATGCAGGCCCAGGGGTCGGAACAGGAACAGGCGGCCCTGACGCTGGGTGCGACCGGCTGGCAGGTGTTCCGCCGGGTCACGCTGCCCAATATCCGCTGGGCGTTGCTGTATGGCGCGGTGCTGGCGACGGCGCGAGCGGTGGGCGAATTCGGCGCGGTGTCGGTGGTGTCGGGCGCCATCCGGGGCCAGACCAACACCCTGCCCCTGCAGGTCGAACTGCTGTTCAACGACCTGAACACCGTGGGCGCCTTTGCGGCGGCCTCGACCCTGACGGTGATCGCCCTGATCGTGTTGGTGGTGAAAACCTTGGTCGAGGGGCGCGCCCGGACCTGACCATCCCTAGACGACAAAGCGGATGCCCGGGCGCGCCAGGCCGCCTCCCTGTGCCACGACCGTTCCATCCGCCCGCCAGCAGGCCGCGCCGGTGGCCATGCCGTCGCGTGCCAGGTGGATCGCATTCATGCCGCCGCCGATGGCCTTGACCATCCGCACGTCATGGCCCCGCGCGCGCAGGGCATCGGCCGAGGCCGCATAGGCCGGTTCCAGTTCCAGATGTTGTCCGTCGGTCCACAACCGAGGCGCCTCGACCGCCTGCTGCAGGCTCATCCGGTGGTCGATCAGGTTGACGATGGCCTGCATGGCCGAGGGAAAGATGCGCACGCCTCCGGGCAGGCCAAGCGCATAAAGGGGCCAGCCGTCTTGCAGCACCATCATGGGGGCCATGGATGTCGGCACCCGCTTGCCCGGCGCCACGGACAGGGCGCGCCCCGGTCGGGGGTCGAAGTTCACCATATAGTTGTTGGGGATGATCCCTGTCCCCGGCACCATGAACCGCGCGCCCCACAGCCCGTTGACCGTATGGGTGGCGCTGACCACGGTGCCGTCGCCGTCCGCCACGGTGACATGGGTGGTATCGCGGCTTTCCGGGATGGCGCCCACCCACCGCAGCGCGCGGGGGTCGGCCATGCGCCGGCGGGCATAGTCCTTGTCGGTATACAGCGCCACGGGCACCCGGACGAAATCCGGATCGCCCGAGGCCGCATTGCGATCCTGGAACGCCAGGGCCATGGCGCGGGCCATCAGCTCCATGGCGTCGGGATTGCCGAACCCCATGCCGCCCAGGTCGAAAGTTTCCAGCATGTTCAGCATCTGGACGACATGCACCCCCGACGATGCGGGGGGCGGTGGACCGACCACCACATGACCCCGGTAATCGCCCGTGATCGCCGGACGTTCGATGGCCCGGCTGGCGGCAAGGTCGGCCAGCGTCACATGGCCCGCGTCATCACCACCGGTGGCCAGCCGGTCGGCCAAGGCCCGTCCCAGATCGCCGCCGTGCAGCGCCCTGTCGCCCTGGGACTGGATCAATCGCAGGCTGTCGGCATAGTCCCCCATCACCAGCCGCGATCCGGACTGCAGGGGTTCCCCACCCGGCAGCAGCAGGCGTGCGATGACCGGGTCGGCCCGAAGATCGTCCTGATGCTCGCAAATCGCGCCGTGGAGATAGGGGCTGACGGCAAAACCGCGCGCGGCGGCGCGGATGGCCGGTTCGATCACGTCCGCCCAGGGCAGCCGGCCATGGCGCCGCTGCATCGCGAACCAGCCGCGCAGGTTGCCCGGCACGGCCACCGCCGACGGCCCGACGGTATTGCGCCGCCCCTCGGACTCCATCCAGGCATCGGCCATGCCGGGCGCCGGGCGGAACATATCGGCGCGCGCGTCTTGCCCGGCCCAGGACAGGGCATCGACGATGACATGCCGCCCATCGGGCAGCCTGACATGGGCGATGCCCCCACCCGCAATACCGACCATCATCGGTTCCACCACCGTCAGGGTCAGCAGCGCGGCCACCGCCGCATCCACCGCATTGCCGCCGACAGCCAGCATCTCGGCCCCCGCCATGGACCCCAGGGGGGCATTCGTGACCACCACCCCCCGCGACCCCGAGGCCGGGCGTTTTTCACAGCGGAAAGGCAGGCCGGGGCCGGTCACACGCGCGCATCCTCCAGCATCATCCGCGCGGCCTTTTCGGCGATCATCATCACCGGCGCGTTGGTGTTGCCGCTGACGATCGTCGGCATGACCGAGGCGTCCGCGATCCGCAGCCGACCGACCGCCCGTATCCGCAACCGGGGATCGACGACGGATGCCTCGTCCGCGCCCATCCGGCAGGTGCCCACGGGATGAAAGATCGTGGTGCCGATGGCGCCTGCGGCCTTGACCAGATCGTCCTCGGTCTGAAAGGCGATGCCCGGAACATGCTCCTCGGGGTCGAACCGGGCAAAGGCGGGCTGCGCCGCGATCCTGCGGGCCAGGCGGATGGCGCGGACGGCGACATCCCGGTCGCCGGGGGTGGACAGATAGTTCGGGCGGATCGCCGGATGCGCCCTGAAATCGGGGCCGGTCACATGCACCGAACCCCGGCTTTCGGGGCGCAGGTTGCAGACGCTGGCGGTCATGGCCGGAAAAGGGTGAACCGGATCGCCGAACCTGTCGAGGCTGACCGGCTGGACATGGAATTCCAGATCGGCCGTGGCCTTGTCCGGGCCCGACCGGGCAAAGATGCCCAACTGGCTGGGCGCCATCGACATCGGCCCCGACCGCTTCAGCGCATATTCCAGCCCGATCAAGGCCCTGCCCCAGAACCGCGACGCCTTTTCGTTCAGCGTCGGCACGCCCCGGACCTTGTAGACCAGTCGCAGTTGCAGATGGTCCTGAAGGTTCTCGCCCAGCGAGGGAACGTCCACCAGCGGCGCGATCCCCGCGGCCTGCAACACCTCGCCCCGGCCGATGCCGGATTGTTCCAGAACCTGCACCGACCCGATGGCCCCGGCCGCCAGCACGGTTTCGCGGATCGCCCGCACCTCTTGCCGCTGGCCCTTGTGATGGAACACCACGCCGGCCACCTCGCCGTGTTCGATCACAAGGCGTTCGACGGGGGCCTCGGTCAGCACGCGCAGGTTCGGCCTTCCCAAAACCGGGCGCAGGAATGCGCGCGCCGCGCTCCACCGCCAGCCGCGCCGCTGGGTGACATCGAAATAGCCCCCGCCCTCGTTGTCGCCCCTATTGAAGTCCTCCGTGCGCGGCACACCGGCCTGTTCGGCCGCGTCCAGAAAGGCGTCCAGAACGGCCCACCGGACGCGGGCCGTTTCCACCCGCAACTCGCCCCCTGCCCCGTGATGGTCATCGGCTCCGCGATAGTGATCTTCGTGCGCCCTGAAGACCGGCAGAACATCGTCCCATCCCCAGCCGGTGCAGCCCATCTGCCGCCATTGGTCGTAATCGGCGGCCTGGCCGCGCATGTAGATCATGCCGTTGATCGACGAACATCCCCCCAGCACCCGCCCGCGCGGGTACAACAGGGATCGCCCGCCCAAGCCCGGCTCGGCCTCGGTGCGGAAACCCCAATCCGTGCGGGGGTTGCCGATGCAGTAAAGATAGCCCACCGGAATGTGAATCCAGTGATAATTGTCGCGCCCGCCCGCCTCGATCAGCAGGACACGGGTTCGCGGATCGGCAGACAGGCGGTTGGCCAGAACGCAACCCGCGCTGCCCGCGCCGATGATGACATAATCATAGCGTTCCATGCATGTTCCTTGCGCCCGACCAATCCGGCGCATGACAGGATGCCCTTAACCGATCCGTTGAGAAAGGCATAAAGAGCGCAATTTTTCCCCGGCTTTCTCCGATGTGAAGGAGCGGAAGGGGAGAGGGCATAGGGATCGGCGGACCCTGAAAATGGTAACGGTTTTCTGGAGGACTGCCGGAATTATTGATGGTTAACGCGGGCCTGGAACGGGAACCCGACCCGCCTGTCATCTCTTGTATCGCCACATCATGCAGGAGACATGTCATGAAGACCATGCTGACCCTGACCGCCGCTGCCACCTTTGCAGCCAGTGCGGCCCTTGCCCAGACGGTTGTCACCGAAGGCGCCCCCGTGGTGGTGACGACGCCGTCCACGACCGTTGAAACCGTCGAAAGCGATCCCGCGACCACAGGCGGCGGTGCCGCCGGGGGGGCCACATCGGGCGCCATCGCCGGCGCCGTTGTAGGCGGCCCGGTCGGGGCCGCGGTTGGCGGCCTTGCCGGTGCGGTGATGGGCGACATTTCCGAGGACGCCCTGACGCCGGCGACGCGCACCTACATCATGGAAAACCGCACCGAGTCGGTTGTCATCGACGGCGACGCCACTGTCGGAACCGTTTTGCCCGAGACCGTCGAAGTGCAGACCATCCCGGATTCCGAATACCGTTATGTCTATGTGAACGACCGGCCTGTTCTGGTCGAACCGGAAACCCGCAAGGTGATCCACATCATCGAATAAGCTCTGGTTCGACATCAAGGGGCAGGCTGGCCGTCGTGGCCAGCCTGCCCTTTTTCATGAGTCTGGATTGATGGCGATCCCGGAAGGGCTCGAACCCTCAACCTGCCGATTAGAAGTCGGCTGCTCTATCCAGTTGAGCTACGGGACCGTGACCGTCCTTGTGAAGAATCGCTTCGCGATGTTCAAGCCGCTGTTGCGGTGACGGCGGCCGCAAACACCCGTGTCATGGATGTCAGCTCAGTCATGTCAGCCGGCAAGGTCATCGTATCAGATCACCCTGGTCATGAAGACGCTGTTCGGGTCCGGGCGATAATCGCCGAATGGCGGGCATTCGGCGAACCCCATCCGCCGGTAAAGGCCACGGGCTGCCGCAAATCCCGCTTGCGCCCCTGTTTCCAGAAACAGCCGGGTCAATCCCGCAGCCTGCGCATGGGCGATAAGGCGATCCAGCATCAGCCGCGACAATCCGCCTCCTCGTGATTCCGAGAGGACATGCATGGATTTGATTTCGCCCCGACAAGGATCAAGCCGCTTCAAGGCTGCCATGCCGACCGGCCGGCCAGCCTGACGAAGCACGAAGAAATCTATGGCGGGCGACACCAGTGCGCCGCGCGGCATCATGTGGATAGACTCGGGGGGCGTTTCCGCATGCATCTCGGCGGTGTGACGCTGAAACAAGGTGGCAAGGTCGTCGCCCAAAGGCGACTCGACGGAAAAGGAAAGACCGTCGGTCACGTCATCTCCTGTCGGTCGGGAACGCGGAAAGGCGGCCCGCAGAGGCCGCCTTGGGTCAAGGCCAAAGGTCAGGCCGCGCGCGACAGCAAGACTTCCTCGACGCGCTTCTGGGCGGTGTTTTCGTCAAGCCCGTTGACGGCAGCCACCTCGCGGGTCAGACGGTCAAGCGCGGCTTCGTAAAGCTGGCGTTCGGAATAGGACTGTTCGCGCTGGTCGTCATTGCGGTGCAGGTCGCGCACGACCTCGGCAATCGACATCAGGTCGCCCGAATTGATCTTCTGGTCGTATTCCTGAGCGCGGCGCGACCACATGGCGCGCTTGACGCGGGCCTTGCCCTTCAGGGTTTCCAGCGCACGGTCGATCAGATCGGGGCTGGACAGGCTGCGCATGCCAATCTCGGTCGCGCGCGCCGTGGGGACGCGCAGGGTCATCTTGTCCTTTTCAAAGGAAATGACGAACATCTCCAGCCGCAGGCCGGCGACCTCTTGCTCCTCGATGGACACGATGCGGCCGACGCCATGGGCCGGGTAAACAACGAAATCGTCGGGTCGGAACTCGTTTTTCTTGGTTTTCGACATCTGGCTTCCTCTAAAGTGCCTTCGCGGGAAGGACACAAAAAGAACCGAAAGCAGCCATGCCTGCCTTCGGCCTGTTTTCGTTCATGGTGTCTTGCCCGGCAATGACGGGCAGGAATAACGGCAGCACGGGTGCGCTTCCAAAAGGCCTCTCAATTCCTTCTGGATGCGAATGCAACAGCACCATAACACAAAAAAGCCGATAAAAAAAGTATAACGATTGACCTTTACGGCAACCGCAAGGGCTTGCGCCCGATTCAGGCCAGGCGTGACGGCTTTGTCACACCTTGGGAATGCCGCACTGGACCCGGAATTCTGACGCCCGGTTCAGTCGCCTTCACCCGGCGCTTCTGAAAAATACTTCTCAAGCTTTCCGGGCACCCCATCCATGTCGGCTGCCGTCGGCAAAGGCTCTTTTTTCTGGGTGATGACCGGCCAGATCTCGGAATATTTGCGGTTGAATTCGACCCACTGTTCCATCGCCGGCTCGGTGTCGGGGCGAATGGCGTCGGCCGGGCATTCAGGCTCGCACACGCCGCAGTCGATGCATTCGTCGGGGTGAATCACAAGGGTGTTTTCCCCCTCGTAGAAACAGTCAACCGGACACACTTCGACACAGTCGGTATATTTGCACATGATGCAATTATCGGTCACGACATATGTCATTCCACGCTCCTGTCCGTCTTTTGGCTAGTTACGCCCGCCCTCCCGATCATTCAAGGCTGGACCGGGGGAAAAGACCGATGTTCGGAATATCGCGCAGGACGCGCCGGTCTTGTTCGGCGGATCGGACCCGACCGCGAACGGGATCTTTATCCGCCTTCGGCAAGGTCATGGTACAATGCCTGCGCCTCGGTCGAAGGCCCGCGCCGGTGGCCAACTGCCGCCACCTCCAGCACGCGGACCCGGCCCTGGGCCGACACCACCACCCGGTCGCCGGGGCGGACCAGCCGGCCGGGCTTGGCGCAGGGCTGATCGTTGACGCGGATGCCCCCTGCCTCGATCCGTTCGCAGGCCATCGACCGCGACTTGAAGACCCGGGCAAAGAACAGCCACTTGTCCAGACGGACGCCCCCGGGGGCTTCGGTCACTTGCGATCCTTGAGGGCGGCCAGAACGGCGAAGGGACTGTCGGGGTCGGCCTTCTTTTCAGGCCGCGCCGTAAAGGTCTTGGGCGCATCGTGCCGGGGCTTGCCCCCCTTCTTGAAGCCGTCCTTGCCCCGCGGCTTACCGCCGCCCTCGCCGCCATCGCGCTTGTCGCGGCGCTCTCGGTTCGGATGACCGCCTTCGGGGATATTCCGGCGTTCGCCGCGCGGCTCTTGCACAGCGTCCTGCGCCGCATCCCGGCGCGGTCCGCCGCCGCCACGGCGCCCTTGTCCCTCGCCCTGGGGGCGACGGTTTTGACGAGGCTTGGGTGCCCAGCGGAAGGTATAGAACACCTCCATCTCGGGAGCCGCTTCCTCGACCGTCTCGCCGGCGGCTTCGGCCTCGAGACGGCGTTTCTCGGCCTGCTCGGCCTCCCACCGGGCGCGGGTTTCGGCGGCAAGAACGCTTTCTTCCTCGGTCATCGGCGCATCCGAGGCTTCGGAGTCTGGCAGGGCCGCGACCACAGGTACCTCGGCGGTCTTGATCTTGGCCCGCTCGCCCTTCTCGGCGGCATAGCCCAGGCCCTCCATGAGACGCGAGAACTGTTCCAGCGTCATGCCGGTGATCGACAGCATGTCCGGATTGGCCTCGAAGCCGCTGCGGGTGTCCTGGGTGCGCAACAGGTCGGCCAGACGTTCCAGCATGTCGATGCGGATCGCCCGGTCGCCGGCGGGACGATAGCCCGACAGCGTATAATGGTTGTCGGGAACGTCCGTGATATGCGGGATCGTCACCAGACCCGGCGGCGGGCTTTCGGGAAAGGTGTCCAGCCCCTCGGCCAGCGACCACAGCACCAGCCGCAGCCGCGTCGGCGCGGGCTTCAAAAGCGCCGGCATGAAGATCGTGAACTGGCCGAAGCGCACGCCGTGACGGCGAAGGGCGCCCCGCGCGTCCTGATCCAGTTCCTTGACCTCTCCGGCGATCGCATCGCGCGGCAGGATGCCAAGCGCCTCGACCAGGCGAAAGGCAAACCCGCGCGCAAGGCCAGTCAGAGCCTCGTCCTTTTGCAGGGCCAGAAGCGGCTCGAACAGCGCGGCGATCTTGCGGTCGATGAAGTGCTGCAGGCGCCGCTTGACCTTGTCGGCGATCTCGGTCCCCGCCTCCTCGTCCACGAAGACCTCGACACCGGGATGCAGCACGTCGGACCCGCGCACCAGCTTGCCCACGGCCGAGCCACCCCACATCAGCCCGCCCTGTTCGGTATAGTCCAGTTCGGTATCGGGGGCGTTATAGAAGCGGTCGGCGCGCAGGTGAAATTCGGGGCGCAGCGCCTCGTAGCTGGCGCGGTTCAGCATCCGTGCCTCGTCCGCCGATCCGGTCTGATCGGGACGGAAACGGAAACCTTCCAGACGGCCTGCGAACTCGCCCTCGACCGTCACTTCGCCCTTGTCGTTCACTTCGGCCACCAGGCTCTCCTTCTGCTTGAGCCGGCGCAGCAGCACCGAGGTGCGCCGGTCCACAAATCGTTGGGTCAGGGCCGCGTGCAGGGCATCCGACAAGCGGTCTTCTACCGCGCGCGTCTCGCCGCGCCAATGGGTTTCGTCCTGCACCCAGCCGGATCTCTGCGCGACATAGGTCCAGGTGCGGATATATGCCAGCCGCTTGGACAGCGCGTCGATATCGCCCTGGGTCAGGTCGATCCGCTTGACGGCCGTGGCCAGCCAATCGGACGGGATTGCCCCATCCTGAAGAAAGCCGAAGATTCGCGCCAGAAGCGTGGTGTGTTCTGCGGGCGAGATGCCGCGGAAATCCGGGACGCGGCACACATCCCACAGCAGCCGCACATCCTTGCCCCCCTGCACGCGGTCGCGGATTTCGGGCAACTCGCGCAGGGTCTTGAGCGCCTGCACATCATCCGCGTCCCGGCCCCGGCCCAGCAGCGCATGGCCGGACGGAGATTCCAGGCTTTCGACCAGACGATCCATGGTGCCGAATTGCAGATCCGTGTTCCGCCAGGTCAACCGCTGGATGGGGGCAAAGCGATGGTTCTGAATCGCGTCGATCAGGCCTTCGTCCAGGATTTCGGCCTCTCCGGTCACGCCAAAGGTGCCGGATTCGGTATGGCGGCCGGCACGTCCCGCGATCTGGCCCATTTCGTGCGGAAACAGCGGACGGACCCGGCGGCCGTCGAACTTGTGGGTGGCGGAAAAGGCGACGTGGCGAATGTCGAGGTTCAGGCCCATGCCGATGGCATCGGTGGCAACCAGGTAATCGACCTCGCCGGCCTGGTACATGGCAACCTGGGCGTTGCGCGTGCGCGGCGACAGCGCGCCCATGACCACCGCGCAGCCGCCCTTTTGCCGGCGGATCAGTTCGGCCATGGCATAGACGTCATCCACGCTGAACCCGACGATGGCCGACCGGGCGGGCATCCGCGACAGCTTTTTCGATCCTGACCACGACAGCGTGGACAGCCGTTCGCGGCGCTGGAACTGGACCCCGGGAATCAGTTGGGCGATGGCCGGACGCATCGTGTCGCTGCCCAGGAACAGGGTCTCGTGCAGGCCGCGCATCTTCAGCAGCCGGTCGGTGAACACATGGCCGCGTTCGGGATCGGCGCATAACTGGATTTCGTCGATGGCCACGAAATCTGCGGCGATGTCGGGCATGGCCTCGGTCGTGGCGACCCAGTATTGCACGCGGTCGGGGACGATCCGTTCCTCGCCCGTGACCAGGGCCACCACGGAGGGGCCGCGCGCGCGCACGATCCGGTCATAGACCTCGCGCGCCAGAAGGCGCAGCGGCAGGCCGATGACCCCGGTGCGGTGGGCCAGCATCCGCTCGATGGCATAATGCGTCTTTCCGGTATTCGTCGGGCCAAGGATGGCCGTCACCCGACCGCGCTCGTGGATTGTCATGCCTCAGATACCGGTCCCGTCGCGTTGCCGTTCCAGCCGCGCGGTGCCGTCAATGGCCTCTTGCTGATGGGGATGGATGGCCAGGCTCTCGCGATAGGCCTGCAACGCGCGTTCGGTATCGCCGGTTTCCTCGAGCATCGTCCCCAATTGCGTCAGCGCCGGAAAATAACGGGGTTCCAGTTGCAAGACACGGGCAAGATCCTGCAAGGCGGGACCGAACTGTCCCGAAGCGGCATAGGCCACCGCACGGGCATGAAAGCCTGCCGCGAAATCCGGGGCATGGTCGGTCAGGGCCGTCAGGTGGCCGATGGCCTCGGGCAGGTTCCCCTCGTCCAGGGCGGTTTCGCCCCGTTGCAGCAGGAGATCCAGGGCGGCGGAACCCGATTTCGACCATTCACGCAGAATGTCCGATTCGGCGATGCGCCATGCCTCGCCCGAGGGTTCGGCAAGGCGGCGGAACAGGTCGTCCATGTCGGGCCGATCCTGCGCCAGGGCCGGGCCAAGGCCAAGCATTCCGAAAATCATGCAAATCGTCGCGATCCGGTGGCATAGTGCCGCGACGACGTTATGGAAAACATGGCGGTCCGGGCGCATATGAGGGATGTTAGCCAGCCCGGCATCCGGGCGCCAGTCCCATCGAAAGGGGAAAACCAGAAATGAGCAATGTTGTGAACGCCGCCGTCGAGAAACTGAGCGAACGGATCGAAAGCTTCGGTTCGACCGCGAAATTCGTGATCGAGAACGAGGGCGCGATCATGATCGACGAAAACGGCGTTCGCGCAGGCGACGACGAGGCCGAGGTGACCCTGTTTGCATCGCGCGAAACCTTTGAAGGGATCATGAACGGCAGCGTCAATCCCGCGACCGCCTTCATGATGGGCAAGCTCAAGATCGACGGCTCGATGGGTGTTGCCATGCAACTGGGCCAGGCGCTGTCCTGATTGCCGATGACCGGACGGGACGCCCCCTTCCGTCAGTTGCCGGGCGACACGGCACGCCCGGCGCGGGCCTTTTGGATCACCGCCGGGGACGGCATCACGCTGCGGCTGGCGCATTGGCATGGCGCGGCGGACCGCCGGGGCAGCATTCTGCTGTTTCCGGGCCGCACCGAATATGTCGAGAAATATGCCCAAGTGGCCGGTGACCTGACGACGGCCGGCTTTGACGTGCTGGGCATTGACTGGCGCGGACAGGGGCTTTCCGATCGGCTGCTGGCCGATGCGCGTATCGGGCATGTCGGCGACTTTTCCCATTATCAGCGCGACGTGGCCGGGATGGTGGCCGCCGCAACCCGGATGGATTTGCCGCGACCCTGGCATCTGCTGGCGCATTCCATGGGGGGATGCATCGGTCTGGCCGCGCTGCATCGCGACTTGCCCGTTTCATCGGCGGCGTTTTCGGCCCCGATGTGGGGCATCAACCTACGACAGATGCCGCATGGCATGGCCGTCGGCATGGCCTATCTGGCCGGCCGGCTGGGTCGTGGGGGCAGCCCCGCGCCGGGCAGCGGCGGCGCCATGGGAACCTATGTCCTGGATGAAAGCTTCGGCGCCAATCTGCTGACGGCGGATGCCGATGCCTGGTGCCGCATGGTGCGCGAGGCGGCGGCATGGCCGGACCTGACGATTGGCGGGGCCAGTTTCGGCTGGGTCGGCAAGGCCCTGAACGAATGTTCCCGCCTGTCGCGCCTGCCGTCGCCCCCCTTGCCCGCCATTGTGGGCCTGGGGGGTCAGGAACGTATCGTGTCGGCCGCCGCCATCCGCGACCGGCTGGCCCGCTGGCCTGAGGCGTCGATGCTGGACTTTCCCGACGCCCGGCACGAGATCATGATGTGCAAACCCGAACGGCGGGCTGCCTTTCTGGAGGCGGCACTGGCCCTGTTCGGGGCATTGCCCTAGCGGTCGGGCACGGCCCGAGGGAGAGCCGCGGGTTCCGATTTCTCGGCCATCACCGCGGCAGGCAGGCGCAGGCGCACGCGCTTGACGCGGCGCGGATCAGCGTCCACCACCTCGAATTCAGCGCCCGAGGAATGGGAAATCACCTCGCCCTTCAGGGGCAGATGACCCACCAGCATGAAGACAAGCCCGCCAAGGGTGTCGATCCCCTCGTCATTGTTCGTATCGCTCAGCGTCAGCCCGGTTTCCGCCTCGACATCGCTCAGGGGGGCCCGCGCCTGGATCAGCCACTGGCCCGGCTTTTCCAGAACCCACAGACTGCCCTCTGCCTCGTCGTGTTCGTCCTCGATCTCGCCAATCACCTGCTCGATCAGATCCTCGATGGTGACCAGGCCATCGACCCCGCCATATTCGTCGATCACCAGTGCCATGTGGATGCGCTTTTGCTGCATCTGCTGCAACAGCACCCCGATCGGCATGGAGGGTGGAACATAAAGCAGCGGCCTCAGCATGGGACGCAGGTTGAATTCGCCCCCCTGACCGAAGCCATGCTTCAAGGCCAGATCCTTGAGGTGGATCATGCCCAGGGGACTGTCCAGTGTCTCGTCATAAATCGGCAGGCGCGAAAATCCGTGCTCGCGAAACAGCGTCACAAGGTCGTCGATGCTGCTGGTTTCGGGCGCCGCGACCATTTCCGCCTTGGGAACGGCCACGTCGTCGACCCGCATGTTGCGCAGGTTGACCATCCCCGGAACAGAAAACGTCGGCTTTTCCGCGCGGTCCTGCGCATCCTCGTCGGAACCCGTCAGGGCATTCAGAAACCGTCCCAGAAAGCCGCGCGATGCGGGAAGATCCCGGCCCTCGCCTCCGGTGCCATCCGCCTCGGAGGCGGCATCGGCACCCAGGGGGGGGGCGGGTAATCGAGACTCGGAGTTCATCGGACCTTCTCTTGATAAGGGTCGGGGATATTCAGGCGCAACAGGATCGAACGCTCGGCTGCTTCCATGGTTTCCGCATCGGCGTCATTGTCGTGATCGTAGCCCAGCAGATGCAGGGTCGCATGGACCAGCAGATGCGTGACATGGTGGGCCACGGGCTTGCCCTGGGCCTGCGCTTCGGCAAGGCAGGTGTCATAGGCGATGGCGATATCGCCCAGTTCCTCCGCAACCGGCAGTTCGGGGATCGCACCGGGTTCATGGGGGATATGGTCGACCGAAGGCCAGGACAGCACATTTGTTGCCCGCGGCTTTCCCCGGAAATCGGCATTCAGCGCTGCGATGCGGGCATCGTCGCAGCCCATCACGACAACTTCGCCGCCGAGGCCGTGCCGGGACAGCACCGCCTCGACCGCGCGTTCGGCCAGGGATTCAAGCCCCAGCGTCGCCCATCGGTCATCCTCGATGACGCAATCGGTGGATATGTCGTCAGGCATCGCCTCGCATTGCCCGGCGGGGTGCGTATTGTCCGCGCGGTCCCTCTGATTCGCCGCGCGCAAGGGCGGCGGCATCCTCGGCGTCATACGCCGTGATGATGCGCGCGACAAGCGGGTGCCGCACGACATCCTTGGCCGTGAAATAGCTGAAGCTGATCCCCCTGACCCCGTCCAGGATCCGTTCGGCATCAACCAGGCCCGACTGCATCCCGCGCGGCAGGTCGATCTGGGTGCGGTCGCCGGTGATGACCATGCGCGATCCTTCGCCCAGCCGGGTCAGGAACATCTTCATCTGCATGGTGGTGGCATTCTGCGCCTCGTCCAGAACGACGAAGGCGTTGGACAGCGTGCGACCGCGCATAAAGGCCAGGGGCGCGATCTCGATGCGCTTTTCCTCCATCAGCTTCTGCATCTGCTTGGCCGGCAGGAAATCGTTCAGCGCGTCATAGAGCGGCTGCATGTAGGGATCGACCTTTTCCTTCATGTCGCCGGGCAGAAAGCCCAGACGCTCGCCCGCCTCGACGGCAGGGCGGGACAGGATGATCTTGTCCACATGGCCCCCGATCAGCATGGTCACGCCGACCGCGACCGCCAGATAGGTCTTGCCGGTGCCCGCGGGTCCGATGCCGAAGGCCAGTTCGTTCTGGAACAGCGACCGGACATAGGCCTTTTGCGCGTCGGTGCGCGGTTCGACGGATTTCTTGCGGGTGCGAAGCTCATAGTCGCCCGCCGCGAACATCTCGATCTGCTCGGCGGGGGTGGCCGGTGCGGCATCGTCCACGCCCATGCGCAGCGCCGCCTCGACCTCGGCCAGCGAAACCGGGCGGCCCTGTTCCAGGCGGGCATAAAGCCCGCGCAGCAGCAACGCCGCCTCGGCCTGCGCCTCGGGACCGCCGACCACCGCCAACTGATTGCCGCGTCGCAGGATATGGACGCCAAGCGCCTCCTCGATCCGGGCAAGGTGCCGGTCATTGGCCCCGCACAGGTCGATCAGCAGCCGGTTGTCCGGGAATTCCAGCAGGGTTTCGGTCATTGGGGGGGCGACGGGGGGCGAAGGCGTAAGGCCCAAATCTCTCTCCTGCAAAGGGGTCTTGGCTTTCATGGTGACGGGCCAAGGGGATTCGCACAAGGTCATGTTGCGATCCCGCCCCGTGCCGTTCAGGCCATCGGCTAGGATCGCCCCAGGAAACCCGCAAGGGGGGCCGCGCGATCCATCCCGGCAACCGGACCGTCCCAGGCGATGTGTCCGTCCTGCAACAGCGCCACCCGGTCGCCGATGGCCCGGACCGAGTCCATGTCATGCGTGATGGTGATCGCGGTGGCGCCGGTTTCCGTGACGATGCCGCGGATCAGGTCGTTGATGCGCCGCGCGCGGATCGGGTCAAGGCCGGTGGTCGGCTCATCGAAGAAGATCACCTCGGGGTCGTCGGCGATCGCCCGGGCAAGCCCGACGCGCTTGGCCATGCCGCCCGACAGTTCGGCGGGCATCAGATCCGCCGTTTCCGGGCCAAGCCCGACACGGGCCAGCTTTTCGATGGCAAGGGCGCGGGCGCGGGCATCCGGCATCCGCTGGCGCAGGCGAAACCCCACGTTCTGCCAGACCGTCAGGCTGTCGAACAGCGCGCCCCCCTGAAACAGCATCCCGAAGCGGCGAAAGAAATCCGGGCGCGTCGCGGCATCCAGCGGCCGGTCCTGCCAGAACACCTGACCGCCGTCGGGCGCGACCAGGCCCAGGATGCATTTCAGCAGGATCGACTTGCCGGTGCCCGACTGGCCGATCACGCACAGGCTTTCGCCCTGTCCGACCGCCAGATCGACGCCCGCCAGAACGGTCTTGGGACCAAAGGCCTTGTGCAGTCCCACCGTGCGGATCATTCGAAGAACAGCCCCGTCAGCACGAAGTTCGCGGCCAGGATACCCACCGCCGCGGCGACAACGGCGGATTTGGTGGCCCGGCCCACCCCCTCGGCCCCGCGGCCGGACCGCATCCCCCACCAGCAGCCGCTGGCCGCCACGATCAGCCCGAAGGCCGCGCCCTTGATCAGGCCGGACAGCACGTCCCAGCTTTCCAGATAGGCGGCCGAGTTCGCCAGATAGGCGGCCGAGCCGAAGCCCAGCGACCTTGTGCCCACCAGCCAGCCGCCCATGATGCCGATGATGTCGCCCGCCGCGACCAGAACGGGCACCGTCAGGACCGCCGCCCACAGGCGCGGCGTGACCAGCCAGCGCATCGGATCGGTGGACAGGGTGACAAGCGCGTCGATCTGCTCGGTCACCTTCATGGTGCCGATTTCCGCCGCGATGGAGCTTGCCACCCGGGCGGCCACCATCAGCCCCCCCAGCACAGGGCCAAGCTCGCGCACCATGCCGATGGCGACAATGGCGGGCACCACGTCGCTGGCCTGGAAACGCGCACCGCCGGAATGGATCTGCAGGGCAAGCGCCGCCCCCGTGAACAGCGCCGTCAGGCCCACGACGGGCAAGGACAGCCAGCCGATCTGGACCAGTTGGCCGGCAAGGGCGCGTCCGTGGAAGGGATGCAGCCGGAACAGCCCCCGCCCCACGAACAGGGTCACGGCGCCGACAGCGCCGATGATGCGCAGAACGATGCGGCCGACGAGACGGATTGGAGTCACCGATAAACCCGGTCATAGCGCGAACCCAGCGCGGTCAGGATTTCATATCCGATGGTGCCGGCGAAATCGGCCAGCCGGTCGACGGGTTGCGCGGGACAGACAAGGTCAAGCTGCGCGGGGATATCCGGCAGATCCGTCACATCGGCGGTGATCAGATCCATCGAAACCCGGCCCACGATGGGGCAGGCCCGGTCCCCGGAATACAGGCTGGCACCGCTGGAGGACAGCGCGCGCAGGATGCCGTCGGCATAGCCTGCGGCCACCGTGGCGATGCGGCGCGGCCTGTCCGCCGTCCATGTCGCGCTGTAGCCCACGAATTCGCCGGGCCGCACCATCCGGGTCTGGATCACCGGCAGCGACAGCCGGACGACGGGCAGGGCCTCGGCAAAAGGCAGCGCCCCGTAAAGGCCGATGCCGGGACGGATCAGGTCGAAATGATAATCCGGACCCAGCAGCGTGCCGCCCGTGGCCGACAGCGACCGGGGCACATTGCAGCCATCCGTCATGGCGCGAAAGGCCGACAGTTGCATGGCATTGGCGGGGTGGCCGGGCTCATCCGCGCAGGCCAGGTGCGACATGATGAAATCGGGGCCTGCCGCCAGGGCCTCGGCCCGGATCGCCGCCCATTCGCCGGGCTCAAGCCCCAGGCGGTTCATGCCGGTGTCAAGCTGGATCGCAAAGGGCCTGCCGGGGCGCAGGGCACGGTCGCGAAAGAACTGCTCGGCGCTGTTCAGGACCGGGATCAGGCCGCTCAGGTCGGCACCTGCCATATGGCCCGACAGAACATGGATGCGCGCGTCGTCGGGCAGGTGGGGGCGTAATGTGTGCCCTTCGCCGGCAAGGGCCACGAAGAAATCCCGTGCCCCTGCCGCATAGAGCGCCGACGCCACACGGTCGGCCCCCAGGCCATAGGCATCGGCCTTGACCACGGCGGCGGCGCGGGCGCCGGGGGACTTTGCCGCCAGGGCCTTCCAGTTGGCGACGATGGCTTGCAGGTCGATATGCAGGGTCATGGCGGGCGTCCCGTTAGGATTGGGCATCTTCAACCAGAAATCGCCCCGCGCTTCCAGCCCGTCAGACGAACTGTTCGCGCAGCAGCCGTTCCTCGAGGCCGTGGCCCCTGTCGAACAGCAGGCGGTGGCGCACGTCCTGGGCGCTGCGGATCTGGACGCGCACGACATGGCGGGCCGATCGGGAATCGGCGTCGGCCATGACCGGACGGCGTTCGGGATGCAGCACCTCGATTTCGACCGCCGCCGCCTTGGGCAGCAGCGCCCCCCGCCACCGGCGCGGGCGGAACGGGGCAATGGCGGTCAGGGCCAGCACATCAGAGTTGATCGGCAGGATGGGACCATGCGCAGAGTAGTTGTAGGCGGTCGAACCCGCGGGCGTGGCGATCAGGGCGCCGTCGCAGACCAGTTCCTCCATCCGCATCCGGCCGTCCACGTGGATGCGCAGCTTGGCGGCCTGCGGACCCTCGCGCAGCAAACTGACCTCGTTGATGGCCAGGGCTTCCTGCACCGTTCCATCCGACCGGGTCGCGCACATGCGCAGCGGGTTGATGACCGTTTCCTCGGCCGCGGACAGCCGTTCCGCCAGGCCATTCTCGGCATAGCCGTTCATCAGGAAGCCGACGGTGCCCCGGTTCATGCCATAGACCGGCAGGTCACGGCCGGTCAGCGAATGCAGGGTTTGCAGCATGAACCCGTCGCCGCCCAGTGCGACCACCACATCGGCCGCCTCCAGCCCTACGCTGCCGTACCGGTCCGACAGCGATGTCAGCGCAGCCTGCGCAAGTTCGGCCTCGCTGGCGGTGAAGTGGATTCGTGGCGCCATGACTGCATCCTGCCCCCGGGACGGGCAGCATCGGCCGCCCCCCGGCGCAATGCAACCCCCGTTGCCCTCGGTGTCGTGCTGCCAGGGGATGCGTCGCTTTTGTGGCTTTTCGCATGGCCTGCCCTGGGATAAGACGGCCCCGAAACCGCCCCTTGGCAGGAAAGGACGCGCGCCCATGAACGCCCCCACCCGAGAAACCGGCTTTTTCACCGAAACGCTGGCCCATACCGACCCCGAGATTGCCAAGGCGATCGGTCAGGAACTGGGCCGCCAGCGCGACGAGATCGAACTGATCGCGTCCGAGAACATCGTGTCCCGGGCGGTGCTCGAGGCGCAGGGATCGGTCCTGACCAACAAATATGCCGAGGGCTATCCGGGCAAACGCTATTACGGCGGCTGCCAGTATGTCGATGTGGCCGAAACCCTGGCCATCGAACGGGCCAAGCACCTGTTCGATTGCGAATTCGCCAATGTCCAGCCCAACAGCGGCAGCCAGATGAACCAGGCCGTGTTCCTGGCGCTGCTGCAACCGGGCGACACCTTCATGGGGCTGGATCTGAATTCGGGGGGACACCTGACCCATGGATCGCCCGTCAACATGTCGGGCAAGTGGTTCAATGTGGTCAGCTATGGCGTGCGCCAGCAGGATCAGTTGCTGGACATGGAGGAAGTCCGGCAGAAGGCGCTGGAAAACAAGCCCAAGCTGATCGTTGCAGGGGGCACGGCCTATAGCCGCGTCTGGGACTGGGCTGCCTTCCGCCAGATCGCGGACGAAGTGGGCGCATACCTGATGGTGGACATGGCCCATATCGCGGGCCTGGTGGCGGGCGGCGCCCATCCCTCTCCCCTGCCCCATGCCCATGTCGTGACCACGACGACGCACAAATCCCTGCGGGGCCCCCGTGGCGGGATGATCCTGACCAACGACGCCGATCTTGCCAAGAAGATCAATTCGGCCGTGTTTCCCGGCCTTCAGGGGGGGCCGCTGATGCATGTGATCGCCGCCAAGGCCGTGGCCTTCGGCGAGGCATTGCAGCCGTCGTTCAAGGCTTATGCCGCACAGGTCGTGTCAAACGCGCAGGCCATGGCGGACGAGCTGATGCGCGGCGGCATCGACATCGTGTCGGGCGGCACCGACAACCACCTGTGCCTGGCCGACCTGCGTCCCAAGGGCGTGACCGGCAAGGCGACCGAGGCCGCGCTGGGACGCGCCCATATCACCTGCAACAAGAACGGCGTGCCCTTTGATCCTGAAAAGCCGTTCGTCACCTCGGGCATCCGCCTGGGCGCCCCGGCGGGCACGACGCGCGGCTTCAACGAGGCAGAGTTCCGCCAGATCGCGCGCTGGATCGTCCAGGTCGTCGATGGTCTTGCCGCCAACGGCGAGGATGGCAATGCCGACGTCGAAGCAAAGGTCAGGGCAGAAGTCGCGGAGCTTTGCGGGCGTTTTCCCCTGTATGCCGGGATGTAGCTGTCGGTCGCGACAGCCCGCCGAACCCCGCCCGGACGCCGCGGCGGGGTTTCCCTATTGCGCCGGGATCGAAACGGCGGCGTGGCGCAGGCGCGCCTCGCGCCAGGTGATATAGGAAATCGCCCCGATCATCATGCCGCCGCCCAGGATCACCCATTTGTCCAGCGGCTCGCCGAATACCAGCACCCCCAACAGGCTGGCCCAGATCAGTTGCAGAAAGGTGACGGGCTGCGTCACCGTCATCGGCGCCACGGCAAAGGCGCGGGTCATGGTATAATGGCCCGCCGTTGCAAAGACCGCGACAAGCCCCAGCCAGCCGATCTGCCCCCAGGTCGGCGGCACCCAGACCGCCCAGGCCAACGGCGCCAGCCCGACAGCGACCGTCAGCGACATCATGGCCACCACGATGGCAGCCGGCACATGCTCGGTGATCCGCTTGGCCACCAGATAGGATGCCCCAAAGGCCAGGGCGGCCACGATCTGCGACAGGTGGCCGGGATCCAGCGGGCGCAGACCGGGACGCAGCACGATCAGCGCCCCCAGCAGCGCCACGCCGACGGCCGCGATGCGACGGGTGGCCAGCCGTTCGTTCATGAAGAGCGCAGCGCCCACCGTGACGAAGATGGGGTTGAGAAATCCGATGGCCGTAGCCTCGGCCACGGTGATCCGCGACATGGCGTAAAACCAGGTGCAGACGGCCAGCACATGCAGCGCGGCGCGCCACGTCAGCAGGCGCCAGACCGGCGCTGGAAAGCCGCGTTGCAGGGCACCGATCAGCAGCGGCGCCAGAAAGATCAGCCCGAACACGAACCGGATGAACGCCGCCTGGGGGGCCGGCAGCGCCCCGTCCAGCCAGCGCACGATACCGTTCACCGCAACGAAGCAAAGCCCCGTGACCAGCATCCAGCCGATGCCCGCCAGATCGCGCCGTGTTTGCCCGTCAACTTGCATGATGTGCATCTGCGCTGCTTTTTCCGCCCCGTGCAAGGGCTATTCCAGGATCAGACCCAGGGCGATGGACCCCATGACGACGCCGATGGCCGCGTCCAGAATCCGCCAGGCGCCCGGCCGGGACAGGACCGGGGCCAGCAGCCGCGCGCCATAGCCCAGCGCAAAGAAGAACGCGAACGATCCGGTCATCGCGCCCAGGCCAAAGACCAGCGGGTCGGGCCATTGCGCCGACACGGCGCCCAGCAGGATAACCGTATCCAGCCAGACATGCGGATTGAGCCATGTGAGCGCCGCGATGATTGCAAGCGTGCCTGCCAGACCCCGGCTTGCGCCCTCGGGGCGCAAGGCATCGCCCCCCTTCCAGGCGGAACGGAACGACCGCGCCCCGTACCAGATCAGGAACGCCGCCCCCGCCCACCGCATCCCCTCG
This sequence comes from Paracoccus subflavus, assembly GCF_004310345.1. GTDB lineage: Bacteria > Pseudomonadota > Alphaproteobacteria > Rhodobacterales > Rhodobacteraceae > Paracoccus > Paracoccus subflavus. Next base: position 308,808 of record NZ_SISK01000001.1, read on the forward strand.
GCCAGCATGGGCATGGATCGGGTGATCCGTGCCATGCCCGTCACGCCCAGAAGGATCAGCAGGGCATCGGACAGGGCGCAGAATAGGCAGACCCACAGGACATGACGCCGCATGAGCCCTTGTCGCAGAACAAAGGCGTTCTGCGCCCCTATGGCGACGATCAGCGACAATCCGGTTCCGAACCCGGCGGCATAGGACATCATGACTGCACCTCTGTCGCGTCTGTCGCACAAGCCCGCCATCAGCTAAACTGAATTCCGCTGAACCTGATGAAGTGCTGCTTATGCTGGACTATCCCGCCCTTGCTGCCTTGGCCGAGGTGATCCGCCGCAGTTCCTTTGACGGGGCGGCGGCCGCGCTGCATGTCACCCCCTCGGCGATATCGCAGCGTATCCGCACCCTTGAAGAACGAATGGGCGCAGTGCTGATCGACCGGGGTCCGCCGGTCCGCGCGACCGCGCAGGGCTTGCGCCTTGCAGCGCATCTGGATCAGGTCCGACTGCTGGAAGCCGGATTGTCCGACCCTGCGCCGGGCCTGCCCGTGCTGCGCATGGCCGTGAACGCCGACAGCCTGGCGGTCTGGGCCATGCCGGCGCTCGCCTCCGCTCCGGGGCTGGTGGATCTTGTCATCGACGATCAGGATCACGCCCTGGACTGGCTGCGCGCCGGTCTGGTCGTGGCAGCGATCACCAGCGACAGCCGCCCCGTCCCCGGATGCGACAGCCTGCGGCTGGGCGCCATGCGCTATCGCGCGACGGCCAGCCCGGATTTTGTGGCGCGATATTTTTTCGATGGCGTGACGGCAGAAACCCTGGCCGGCGCGCCGTCGCTTTGTTTCAACGGCAAGGACGCCCTTCAGGCCCGCTGGGTTCATGCCCTGACCGGACAGCGGCCTATCCTGCCCATGCACCGCCTTCCCGATCCGCACGCCTTTGCCGATGCGACGCGGCTTGGCCTTGGATGGGGCATGAATCCCGAAACGCTGATCGGTGGCGATGTGGCCCAGGGCCGACTGATCGACCTGGCCCCCGACCATGCCTTGGATGTGCCGCTGTTCTGGCAGTTCAGCCGCATCACCGCCCAGGCCATCGCCCCGCTGACCCAGGCCATGAAAAAGGCCGCCACGGCAAACCTGCTGCCCTGACGGCCCGTTCGATTCTGGCCAAGACGTTTGGGGGCTGGCCGTTGGCGTCGCTAGAGTTGCGCAGCCACTGGTTCCGACAGGTCGAAATTGCCGGTGACGTTCTGGACATCGTCGTCGTCTTCCAGGGTGTCGATCAGCTTCATCAGCTTTTGCGCCGTTTCCAGGTCGGTGATCTCGGTCGGCGCCTGAGGCTTCCAGATCAGCCTGGCACTGGCCGATTCGCCCAATGCGGCTTCGAGCGCCTGCGACACCTCGTTCAGCGCGGTATCGGCGCAATAGATCCAGTGGCCTTCCTCGTCGGTCTGCACATCGTCGGCGCCCGCCTCGATGGCCGCCAGCATGACGGTATCGGCGTCTCCGACCGACAGGGGATACATGATCTCGCCCACACGGTCGAACATGAAGCTGACCGATCCGCTCTGGCCCAGATCGCCGCCGGCCTTGGTGAAATAGCTCCGCACGTTCGAGGCCGTGCGGTTGCGGTTGTCGGTCATCGCCTCGACCACCAGGGCGATGCCGTTCGGACCATAGCCTTCGTAGCGGATTTCCTCGTAATTCTCGGCGTCGCCCCCTTGCGACTTCTTGATGGCGCGGTCGATCACGTCCTTGGGGACGGAATTCGATTTGGCTTCCTTGACCGCCAGCCGCAGACGCGGGTTCTTGTCGGGGTCAGGGTCGCCCATCTTGGCGGCAACGGTGATCTCTTTTGCCAGCTTCGAGAACAGCTTCGACCGGGCTGCGTCCTGGCGGCCCTTGCGATGCTGGATATTGGCCCATTTGGAATGGCCTGCCATGGTTCTTGTCCTTCGCAGTTCACAACCGGATGGGCGCTTTTAGTCCAAGCCCGCTGCCGGTCGCAAGACGGGGGCGGCCCTGGAAAAAGGGGCGCCCGTTCAGCCGCTCGACCTCGATCAGGTTCCAGATCAGGATGCAGGCAGCGCCCGGGGCAAACGTATCGGCCATGCGGAAACTGCTGCGCATGGCACAAAGCTGTTCCCTCCTGCGGGCAACCCTCGGCGGCATGGGACGTGAGGATTGCAGTCAGAGCGTCCAGACCAGGGGAATGGTCAGGCAGGCGACGATACCGCAGATGATGTCCAACGGTACCCCGACGCGAACAAAGTCGCTGAAGCGATACCCCCCCGGCCCATAGACCATCATGTGCGTCTGATAGCCGATGGGGGTGGCAAAGGCGACGGTCGCCGAAAACATCACCGCCACCACATAGGCCCGCGGATCGTGGCCCAGCGATTCCGCCAGCGCGATGGCAATGGGCGTCAGCAGAACGGCCACGGCGTTGTTCGACAGGATTTCCGTCAGCACCAGCCCCAGAAAATAGATCGCGATCAGCGTCACGAAGGGCGGCAGACCCAGCAGCCAGGGCGAGATAACATCCACGATCAGTCCCACCGTGCCGGTATGTTCCAGCGCTTGGCCAAAGGCCAGCATGGCAAAGATCATCGCCAGCAGGCGGGCATCGACAAAGGAAAACGCCTCATCCGCATCTATGCAGCGCGAGATGAGGATGACGGCGGAGGCCAGAAAGGCCAGAACCATGATCGGCGCCACGTCCAGCGAGGCCAGCGTCACCACCGCCAGCAAGGCAATGATGGCAATGGGCGCCTTTTCCCGGCGATAGGCACGGATCGAGGGCCGGCTGACATCCACCAGGCCCATGTCGGCCGCCAGCCGGGCGATATCCTCGGGCGCGCCTTCCAGCAGCAGCGTATCGCCCACGCGAACCACCAGATCGTCAAGCTGCCGCCCCAGGTTCTGGTCGCGGCGGTGGGCTGCCAGCACATAGATGCCATAGCGGCGGCGCAGGCGCATGTCGCCCAGCCGACGCCCGATCAACTGCGCGCCCGGCGAAATCAGCACCTCGACCGTCTGGGTGGCGACCGAGCTGAGCTTGTCCACCACCTGAAGGTTCTTGTTTCCCAGCAGTTCCAGCAGATCGGCCATCTCGGATCGCAGCACCACGCGGTCGCCGGGCTCCAGCACGACATCGGTCAGTTCTCGCCGCAACGACAGATCGCCGCGCAGCACGTCGATCAGGCGGACCGCCTCGCGCTTGAACAACGAAACCTCGACCGCCTTTTGCCCGACAAGGCTGGAATCCTGCGGAACCGCCAGTTCCGTAAAATACTTCATTCCCCGCCGCGCGCCCAGAAACCCGGCCAGAGAGGTCCGGTCCGGCAACAGATGCCTGCCCAGCAGCGCAAAATAGGCGATCCCCGCCAGAGTGACGGCGATACCGACCGGGGCGATCTCGAAAATGCCAAAGGGCTCCATTCCGTGTTCGCGGGCCACCCCGTCCACCAGCAGGTTGGTCGACGTTCCGATAAGCGTTATCATCCCCCCCAGGATGGTAAAATAGCTAAGCGGAATCAGCATCTTGGATGCAGGCATCTTCAGTTGCGCGGCAAGCTGGATGAAGATGGGGATCATGACCGCGACAACCGGCGTGTTGTTCATCACGGCCGACGCGACGATCACGAAGCCGAACAGGGCGCATAGCGTGACCAGGGGACTGCCGGTGGCGCGCGCCATGATCAGGCGGGACATCATGTCCAGTGCGCCTGTTCTGACCAACCCCCCGGTGATCAGAAACATGAAGGCGATGGTCCAGGGCGCCGCGTTCGACAGAACGCCTGCCGCGCTCTCGAAGGGCAGCAATCCCAGCACCAGCAGGACAGCCACCGCACCGATGGCCACGACCTCGGGGGGCTGTTTTTCGCGGATGAACTGGACAAAGGTGATCGTGACCACCACCAGCATCGCAACGGCCGCGTTCGTTCCGGTCAGCTCGATTCCCAGCATGATGTTCCTGTCGATCCGCCGATTCCCGGCCGTTCAGGGCGGATGTAGAATTGTTCTCCGGCGTGCCGCAAGCGAAAGCCGCCGTCAGACGGGCGCGGGATGGGTCTGGGCCAGCCTGCCCCCGTCGCGGACGGGTTCGATGGCGGTGGCGCGTCCGGTCCGGTCGTCGGTGACGATCACGGCGCCCGACAGGGTGGCCTCGCCCTCGGCCGGGGAAAAGCGGTCGCGGGGCATTCCGGTGATGAAGCGGCGCAAGGGCTCGGCCTTGTCCATGCCGATGACGCTGTCATAGTCGCCACACATGCCGGCATCGGACTGATAGGCTGTCCCGCGCGGCAAAATCTGCGCGTCGGCGGTCGGGACATGGGTATGGGTGCCCACGACACCGCTGGCCCGCCCGTCGCAGAAATGCCCGACGGCCATCTTTTCGCTGGTGGCCTCGGCATGGATATCGACAAGCGCGGCCTGCACCATGCCACCGGGCGGATGGGCGCGCAGGACGCCATCCAGGGCCGAGAAGGGGTCGTCATAGGGCCGGGACATGAACACCTGGCCCAGTGCCTGCGTCACCAGCAGCTTGCGCCCGCGCGCGTCGCTGATGATGGCGCTGCCCCTGCCGGGTGCCTCCCTGGCATAGTTTAGGGGCCGGATGACGCGCGGTTCGCGGTCCGCAAAGGCCAGCATGTCCTTTTGGTCAAAGGCATGGTCACCCAGCGTCAGGCAGTCGGCGCCCGATTCCAGCAAAAGCTGTGCATGTCCCGCCGTGCAGCCCCGGCCGCCGCTGGCATTTTCGGCATTCACCACCACCAGATCCGCCCTGAGGCGTCCCCGCAGGGGCGCCAGCCGTTCCACGATCGCGCGCCGGCCGGCACGCCCCATCACGTCACCAAGAAACAGAACTCTCATGCAGGGCTGGTTACGCTTTAGCCCGCCGCGCATCAAGCACCAGTTACCGCCGCCGCTTGGACCGCTTGTTCCCGCCGCGCTGACCGGCCCGCCCCGCGGTGGACCGGCCCGAAGCCTTGACCGCCTCGTCGGCGGCCTCCTCGATCACCGACTGCCGGGCCAGCGGATCGTCGGCCACCGCAAGCTCCACGGCCTCAAGGCGTTTCACCTCGTCGCGGATGCGGGCGGCCTCCTCGAATTCCAGATTCTCGGCGGCCTTGCGCATCTGATTGCGCAACGCATCCAGATGCGCCTGAAGATTCGCGCCGACCATCGGGCGGTCCAGCCTGGCGGTGACGCGCGCCTGATCGGTGTCGCCCTGCCACAGGCCCGCCAGCACGTCCTCGACATTCTTGCGGACGGTCTGGGGGGTGATGCCATGTTCCAGGTTATAGGCCATCTGTTTCTGGCGGCGGCGTTCGGTTTCCGCCATGGCGCGTTCCATGCTGCCGGTGATGCTGTCGGCATACAGGATCACCCGCCCTTCCACGTTCCGCGCCGCCCGGCCGATGGTCTGGATGAGACTGGTCTCAGAGCGCAGGAAGCCTTCCTTGTCGGCGTCCAGAATGGCCACCAGACCGCATTCGGGAATGTCCAGCCCCTCGCGCAGGAGGTTGATGCCGACCAGCACGTCGAAGGCCCCCAGCCGCAGGTCGCGCAGGATCTCGATCCGCTCGATCGTGTCGATGTCGCTGTGCATATAGCGGATGCGGATGCCCTGTTCGTGAAAATACTCGGTCAGATCCTCGGCCATGCGCTTGGTCAGCGTCGTGACCAGCGTCCGCAGGCCTGCCTTGCTGACCTTGCGGATCTCGTCCAGCAAGTCGTCCACCTGCATCTCGACCGGGCGGATCTCGATCTGCGGGTCCAGCAGGCCAGTGGGGCGGATGATCTGTTCGGTGAACACCCCGCCGGTCTGGTCCATCTCCCATTGCGCGGGGGTGGCGCTGACAAAGACCGATTGGGGCCGCATGGCGTCCCATTCCTCGAACTTCAGGGGCCGGTTGTCCATGCAGCTTGGCAGGCGGAAGCCGTGTTCGGCCAGCGTGAACTTGCGCCGGAAGTCGCCGCGATACATGCCGCCGATCTGCGGCACGCTGACGTGGCTTTCGTCGGCAAAGACGATGGCGTTGTCGGGGATGAATTCGAACAGCGTGGGGGGCGGCTCGCCCGGTGCGCGCCCGGTCAGGTAGCGGCTGTAGTTCTCGATGCCATTGCACACGCCGGTGGCCTCCAGCATCTCGATGTCGAAATTGGTGCGCTGTTCCAGCCGCTGTGCCTCCAGCAGCTTGCCTTCGTCCACCAGTTGCTTCAGCCGCCCCTGCAATTCCGCCTTGATGCCCTTGACGGCCTGCTGGAGCGTGGGTCGCGGCGTGACGTAGTGGCTGTTGGCATAAATGCGGATCTGGCGGAAGTTGTCGGTCTTGGCGCCGGTCAGGGGATCGAATTCGGTGATCGCCTCCAGTTCGTTGCCGAAGAAGTCGAACCGCCAGGCGCGATCCTCGAGGTGGGCGGGCCAGACCTCGACCACGTCGCCGCGCACCCGGAACCCGCCGCGCTGAAACGCAGCGTCCAGACGGCGATATTGCTGGGCGACAAGCTGGGACAGGAATTCTCGCTGGTCATAGCTGTCGCCCACCACCATGTCCTGCGTCATGGCCGAATAGGTTTCGACCGACCCGATGCCATAGATGCAACTGACCGAGGCTACGATGATCACGTCGTCGCGTTCCAGCAGCGCGCGGGTGGCCGAATGGCGCATCCGGTCGATGGCCTCGTTGATCTGCGATTCCTTCTCGATATAGGTATCGCTCCGCGGCACATAGGCTTCGGGCTGGTAATAGTCGTAGTAGCTGACGAAGTATTCGACCGCGTTGTCGGGAAAGAAACCCTTGAACTCGCCGTAAAGCTGGGCTGCCAGCGTCTTGTTGGGCGCCAGGATGATGGCGGGGCGCTGCGTCGCCTCGATCACCTTGGCCATGGTAAAGGTCTTGCCGGTGCCGGTTGCCCCCAGCAGAACCTGATCGCGTTCGCCTGCCTGAACGCCCTGGGTCAACTCGGCAATCGCGGTGGGCTGGTCGCCTGCGGGTTCGAAGTCGGTTTTCAGCACAAACCGCCGCCCGCCCTCCAGCTTGGGACGGGTGACTTCGAGAGGGCGCGCGACCGGCGCGTTCGTGTTGTTGTGACCCATCAGGCACCTTCTGTCGGCAGAACCCTGAAGGTGTGTCCTGCCGCGCGAAAGTCAACCGCCAGCCGGCGGAACGCAGCGCCTTACCGCTTGAAGCGGGCGGGATTCATTTCCGCCCAGCCCTGCCCGCCATCCATTTCGTCGGCCAGGATCTCCGCCGTCACAGGGCCAAGCGTAAAGCCCTGATGGCCATGGCCGAAATGCGCCCACAGGTTCGGCTGGTCGGGAACGCGGCCGACCGCCGGCAGCATGTCGGGGATGCAGGGGCGGCGGCCGGTCCAGGGCTCGGCCTCGACCGGGGCACCGATGTCGAACAGCTCGCGCGCGGCCTTTTCGCCGTGTTTCAACTGCGGCGGGGTCAGCCGGGGGTGGCGGGTCAGTTCGGCGGCCGTGGCGATGCGCAGGCCCCGCCGCATCGGCGACAGCACCACCGAGTTGTCGAAGTCCGCGATCGGATGATGGGGCGGCCTCTGGATGCGGTAATGGCGGTGATAGCCGCGCTTGAAGACCATGGGCACGGTCAGACCGAAGCGTTGCAGCAGCATCGGCGACCAGGGGCCAAGCGCCACCACGGCATGTTCGCCCGTCGTCTCATCCACGCGCCAGCCGCTGCCCGCGCGGTGCAGGTCGCCCGCATCGCCGTTGACGATCCGCCCGCCCCGGCGTTCGAACAGGCTGGCATAGGCGGCCACCAGCCCGCCGGGATCGGAACAGGCCCAGGTATCAGACCAATGGGTCGCGCCCTCGACCTCGATCCTGATGGCGGGTTCCAGGGCGCGCAGGGCCCGGCCATCCAGCAGCCTTGCCTCGACCCCGAAGTCATCCCGGAAACGCCGGGCGGTGATGCGGGCCCTTTCCATCCCGGCGGGGGTGCGATGCAGCTCTATATAGCCATCGCGGCGGATGAGGGTGTCGGCACCTGCCGCCGCGATCAGCGGCGCGTGCCGGTCCGTGGACTGGCGGATCAGCCTGCCCCAGGTCAGCGTCGCACGCCTGTGCCCTGCCGGCAGGGAGTTGAGGGCATAAGTCCAGACCGCGCTCACCTGCGACAACAGGCCCGGGACGTTCCACTTCACATCGTATCCCCGGCCAAGCGCGATCTGGATCAGCGCACCGGGCGCCAACGGCATGGCATAGGGTTCCACGGCCTCGGTCTGGATCAGGCCGGCGTTGCCATAGCTGGTTTCGCGCCCCGGCACGCCGCGTTCGACGATCACGACCTGATGGCCCCGCGCCTGCAAGGCTAGCCCGGTCGTGACGCCGACCATGCCCGCACCCAGAACCAGAATCTCTGCCATAGCCTTGCCCTGACCGCTGTCGGGTCAGGGATGCAGACATTCCGAAAGCCCTTCAAGGATTATCGCACGATCTTCGGCGGAGGTGCTGATCTTTGCAAGATTCAGGCGAAAAGGTCGCGGCAGAAGGTCAATCCTTCGACCAATGCGTCCACTTCTGCCGTTGTATTGTACATCGCAAAGGATGCCCGCGCGCTGGCGGTAACCCCAAAGAACTCCATCAGCGGCATGGCGCAATGGCTACCCGCACGCACGGCGATGCCGCGCTTGTCCAGAATGGTGGACAGGTCGTGGGCATGGGCGCCCTGCATGGTCATCGAAAAGATCGCGCCCTTGTCCGGCGCATCGCCCTGGACCTGCAGCCAGTTGAGGCTGCGCAGCCGGTCGCGGGCATAATCGCGCAAGGCCCGTTCGTGAACGGCAATGTTGTCCATCCCCAGGGCCATCAGGTATTCCAGGGCCGCGCCCAGGCCGATCTGGTTGACGATGCCGGGTGTCCCTGCCTCGAACCGCAGGGGGGGATCGGTATAGTCGACGGCGTCGCGCGTTACCGTGCGGATCATGTCGCCGCCACCCAGGAAGGGGCGCATCTCGGCCTGCCGTTCGCGGCGGATCCACATCGCGCCCGACCCCGAGGGGCCGTAAAGCTTGTGTCCGGTGATGCAATAGAAATCGACCCCAAGCGCCGCCAGATCGACCGGCATGTGGACCGCCGCCTGCGACCCATCGGCCAGCACCGGCACGTCGGTGCCCCGCGCGATGGCGCCGACATCGACGATGGTGCCGGTCACGTTCGACATATGGGTCACGGCGATCAGCCTGGTCTTTGGCCCGACAGCCGCCAGCACCTTTTCCGGCGGCAGCGATCCGTCCGGTTCCGGCTCGACCCATTTCAGCACCACCCCCTGCCGTTCGCGCAGGAAATGCCAGGGCACAATGTTGGCATGATGTTCCAGCACCGACAGCACGATTTCATCCCCCGCCTGCAAACGCGGTGCGGCCCAGCCATAGCTGACCAGGTTGATCCCCTCGGTCGAGCCGCTGGTGAAGATCACCTCGTCCTCGTGCGGGGCGTTCAGGAAGCGGGCGATGGTAGCGCGGACGCGTTCGTAATTGTCGGTCGCCAGGTTCGACAGAAAGTGCAGGCCCCGGTGGACATTGGCGTATTCGGCTTCATAGGCGCGGGTGACGGCCTCGATCACCTGGCGCGGCTTTTGCGCGCTGGCGCCGCTGTCCAGATAGACCAGCGGGCGATTGTTGACCTGCCGCGACAGGATCGGGAAATCGGCGCGGACAGCGGTGACATCAAAGCTCATTGCGGCATCTCCGGCAGGATTCCCAACGAGGCTGCGAACAGCGACAAGACAAAGCCTGCGACAAACACGGTTGCTATCAGCCCCAGGGCAACTTTCAGCCCGTTCTGGAAACCGTGCAACGCCTTGGTGAACTGCACGGTCAACCACAGGAACAGGACAATGGCGGCAATGCCCAGCAAGCCCGCCATTCCGGGCAGGATCAGGGCAACCCCAAGCTGCAGAATCTGGACCAGCAGCAGCAGGATCTCGATCCAGACGGTCAGCAGCAGCGCATCCATGAACGTGCCGGTGCCACCGAACAGACGGCCCGCGCCGGACATCAGCCCGGCGGCCAGCACGATGGCGCCCATCTGCGTCACCGCCAGGGCGATCGGCTGCTGAACCAGCATGACGCCATCGGTTCCTGTCGCGGGCGGGGTCGAGAAGAGCGAGGCTGCGATCCAAGTCAGGATCGCGGAAACCGACACCGACGCCAGAAGCGCCATCCAGCGGGCCTGGATTGGCCAGTTCTGACCGATCAGGGTCCGTGCCGCCTGCGCGGGATCACGGAAGGACAGACCGATCAGGCCCTTGAATGCGTCAAACGTCATCTTTGCCTCGACAGAGCCGCAAGACCGGCCCCCCAAATCGCCAGAAAGCCGGCTCCGCACACAACCTGCACCACGGTCAGGGCCGGTCCGGGACCGATCAGACCCGCGACCAGTCCGGCCAGCAGCATCGCCGGCGCAACCGCCAGCAGTGCCCAAAACAGCGCAAGCCGCGAATCTTCCGGGCTCAGGCGCCAGGGGGTCAGGCGCGACAGAAGCGATACCAGACCGGCAAAGGCATAGGCAAGAATCGGCAGCATGAACATGACCGCCAGCAGGGCGCCGCCCATGCGGGCCTCGAACGGGACGGACGGGTCCAGTTGCGCCATGCGCATATTGGCCGGAGCCTGCGCAAGCAGAAGGATGAGCATGGCCGCCATGAGAACAGCCAGCTTGGCCCCTTCCGGCATGGCGGAAAGACCCCGCACCACCCGGCGCGGGGCCCACCAGCTTTGCAGCACGCGGGGAACGATGCCCCCCGGCGCTGCCCTTAATGCACCGCGTTCAGCGTCAGCCACACGTCAAGCCGTTCATAGATTCGGTCGCGAAGCCCCTCGTCCTCGACCTCGGCCAAGGCGTCGGCCAGAAAGGACAGGACCAGAAACACGATGGCCCTTTCACGCGGAACCCCGCGCGAACGCAGATAGAACAGCGCCTCGTCGTCGATCGCGCCGGTGGTCGAACCGTGAGAGCATTTCACGTCGTCGGCATAGATCTCCAGCTCCGGCTTTGCCAGAAACTGGCTGCGTTCGTCAAGCAGCAGCGCCTGGCTGATCTGATAGCCATCGGTCTTTTGCGCGCCGGGCTTGACCAGGATCTTGCCCTGGAACACGCCGGTCGCGCCGTTCTTCAAAACCTTCTTGAACACCTGGCGGCTTTCGCAGCGTTCGGCCCCATGGGTGATGAATACGGTATCGTCGTGATGGAACGGCGCCTGTTCGCCATCGCCCAGAACCGCCGCCGCGATATGGGCCACGGCATCGTCACCGGCGATGTCGATCACCGCCTCGTTGCGCATCACCGTGCCGTTGACCGACAGGGTAAAGGACTTGAACTGCGCCTGCGACGCGATACGGGCGAAAACATGGCTGATGCCGACCTTGGGGTCCACCGCGCGCTTGGACGCGACATGATGGAACTTGCCGCCCCTGGCCACGTCCACCTCGATCACGCCGTTCGACCGGGCACCCGACATGCCGGTTTCCAGCAGGGTCAGTTCGGCGCCCTGTTCGACCCGGATCACGTGGTGCCACATCGCGTCGGCATCGGTCGCGCCGCGCCGATGCACCACATGGATCGGCCTGGAAGGGGTCCGGGTGACGCGGATCAGCACACCGTCACGCGCCGCCGCCGTGTTCAGGGCCGCAAAGGGCCGCTTGACCGGGGTCTGGCCTGCGGATTCCAGCACGCCATACAGGTCCGCCGCCCAGCTTCCGACCGTATCGGCCTGCGCCAGTGTCGCGATCTCGACCCCGTCCAGGGCAAGATCGTCCGACGCCGCCTCGTCGAACGCCCCGTCCACGAACACCAGCGTCAGCTTGTCCAGACCATCGAACAGCGGTGTTTCATCGGCATGGGGGATCGGCAGCGCCTGGGGCACCGGAGCGTTGAAGCCGCGCGGGTCGGTATAGCGCCAGTATTCGTCGCGCGGACCAGGCAGTCCCATGGCGCGCAGCCGTCCCAGGGCATCCTGACGCGCCCGCGCCGAAAACCCGCCCTGCTGCGGCAGGTTCAGCGCCGCCAGGCGGGCGTCGAGCGCCCCGGCAGGTTTTGCCATCCCCTCGGCCATCCCCTCGATCGTCGGGGTCTGGTCCTTGGTCCTGATTGCCGTGTCCGCCATCAGCGGGCCTCCGCCAGCAGGTCGCCATAGCCTTCTTGCTCGACCTGCAGGGCCAGTTCCGGCCCGCCGGATGTGACGATCCGGCCATCGGCCATGATGTGCACGACATCGGGCTGGATGTGATTCAGCAGCCGCTGATAGTGGGTGATGACCAGAAAGCTGCGGTCGGGCGAACGCAGGGCGTTCACGCCATCGGACACCAGCCGCATCGCATCCACGTCCAGTCCCGAATCCGTTTCGTCCATGATGCACATGCGCGGTTCCAGCATGGCCATCTGCAGGATCTCGTTGCGCTTTTTCTCGCCGCCCGAAAAGCCCACATTGACCGGGCGCTTCAGCATGTCCGGGCTGATCTGCAGGTCGGCGGCCTTGGCGCGCACCAGTTTCAGGAAATCGCCCGATGACAGTTCGTCCTGCCCGCGCGCCTTGCGCTGCGCATTCAGGGCGGTGCGCAGAAAGGTCATGTTGCCCACGCCGGGAATTTCGACCGGATACTGAAAGGCCAGGAACAGGCCGGCGGCGGCGCGTTCCTCGGGCTCCATGTCCAGCAGGCTGTCGCCGTCCAGCGTGGCCGTGCCCTCGGTGACGACATATCCGTCGCGGCCCGACAGGACATAGGACAGGGTGGATTTGCCCGACCCGTTCGGCCCCATGATGGCATGGACCTGACCGGCCGGAACCTCCAGCGACAGACCCTTCAGGATCTGCTTGTCTTCTTCCTCAAGCTTGACGTGCAAGTTGTCGATTTTCAGCATCTTATTTTCCCTTGTCTTGCACACCAGATATTCCGTCGAATCCAAAAGGATCTTTATTATCCGTACGACGATCGCGAACTGATGTAATCATTTCATCTTCTGGCACTGTGTTTTCATCTGGATAGATTGAAATGCGATCAAGCGTATTGCTCCAGTGAAAGCCTTTTGCATTCTCAAAGAGCTTCTTAAACACATCAGCTATCGTTGTTGATGGCTCAAAAATATATGTTTTGATTTCCACTGTCCCAACATCTTGTTCGGACTGTGGGAGCTTACGCTGTTCACTAACAACGACGAATTGCGAGGCTTGTGCCGCATTCCTATTGATACTCATTTTACCCTACCGAGCCTTCCAGCGAAATGGCGACCAGCGACTGTGCCTCCATGGCGAATTCCATCGGCAGCGCCTGCAAGACCTCGCGGCAGAAGCCGTTGACGACCAGGGCCACGGCCTCCTCCTCGTCCATGCCGCGGCTGCGGCAATAGAACAACTGGTCGTCATCGACCTTGCTGGTCGTGGCCTCGTGTTCGACGCGGCTACTGGTGTTCTTGACCTCGATATAGGGCACGGTATGCGCCCCGCACTTGTCGCCGATCAGCAGGCTGTCGCACTGGGTATAGTTGCGGCTGTTCGTGGCGCGCGGATGCATCGATACCAGCCCGCGATAGGTGTTCTGCGCATGGCCCGCCGAAATCCCTTTTGAAACAATGCGCGACCGGGTGTTCTTGCCAAGATGGATCATCTTGGTGCCGGTATCGGCCTGCTGCCAGTTGTTGGCGATGGCGATCGAATAGAACTCGCCCTGGGATTCGTCGCCGCGCAGGATGCAGGACGGGTATTTCCAGGTGATCGCCGATCCGGTTTCCACCTGCGTCCACATCACCTTGGCCCGCGCCTCGCGGCAGTCGGCGCGCTTGGTGACAAAGTTGTAGATGCCGCCCTTGCCGTTCTCGTCGCCGGGGAACCAGTTCTGGACGGTCGAGTACTTTACCTCGGCGTCTTGCAGGATCACGATTTCCACGACCGCGGCATGAAGCTGGTTCGTGTCGCGCTTGGGCGCCGTGCAGCCTTCGAGATAGCTGACGTAAGATCCTTGATCGGCAATGATAAGCGTGCGTTCGAACTGGCCGGTGTTTTCCGCGTTGATGCGGAAATAGGTGGACAGCTCCATCGGGCATTTCACGCCCTTGGGGACATAGACGAACGACCCGTCCGAAAACACCGCGCTGTTCAGCGTGGCAAAGAAATTGTCGGACTGCGGCACGACGCTGCCCAGATATTTCTTCACCAGGTCCGGATGCTCTCGGATCGCCTCGGAGATCGAACAGAAGATCACCCCCGCCTTGGCCAGCTCGTCCTTGAACGTCGTGCCCACGGACACGGAATCGAACACGGCATCGACGGCCACCCGGCGGCCCTCGGCGGGGGCATCCTCGGCGCCCTCGACGCCCGCCAGGATCATCTGCTCCTTCAGCGGGATGCCCAGCTTTTCATAGGTTGCCAGCAGCTTGGGATCGACCTCGTCCAGGGACCTGGGCTTGATCTCCATGCTTTTCGGGCGGGCATAGTAATACTGGTCCTGATAGTCGATGACCGGATAGTTCAGCATCGCCCAGCGCGGCTCGGTCATGGTCTGCCAGCGGCGGAACGCCTCTAGCCGCCAGTCCAGCATCCATTCCGGTTCGTCGTTCTTTTGCGAAATCAGGCGGACAATGTCTTCGTTCAGCCCCTTGGGGGCATAGTCCATCTCGATCTCGGTATCCCAGCCGTATTTATAGCTGCCCATGTTCTGCACGGTTTCAACCGTTTCGCGGTCGACACCCTCGCGCACGTCAAGATCGATGGTTGCGTTCATCCTTTGTCCTTCCATTGGCCGGGTCGGCACCTAGCCATTCCGTTCGCGCCAGCGTGAATACGCGCTTTCCCATGCATCCGCAAATCGGTTCACCTGATCGTCGCCCATAGACGGGCTTATCGAAATCCGGATTGCCGATTGCGCGGCCTTATCGTCGAACCCCATGGCTTGCAGCACGCCGCTGGCACGGACCTTGCCCGAAGAACAGGCCGAGCCCGCCGAAATCGCAAAGCCGGCCAGATCCATCTGCATGACCTGGGTTTCACCCTTCCAGCCCGATGTAAGAAGGCAGGTGGTGTTCGGCAAGCGTCTTGCGCCCTTTCCGGCAATCATTGCGCCGGGCGCCGCGGCCAGCAGGCGGTCCTCCAAGGCATCGCGCCGGGCGGCAACCTCGTCCCACAGGCCAGAGTCCAGATCGCGTTGCGCCGCCACGGCCGCGGCGGCAAATCCCAGGATGCCGATCAGGTTCTCGGTCCCGCCGCGACGGCCCCTTTCCTGTCCGCCGCCCCGGATCATGGCCTCGACCTCGGAGCCCTGGCGCAGGATCAGCGCACCGACCCCCTTGGGCCCGCCCAGCTTGTGCGCGCTGACGAACCCCGCCGTGATGCCCAGCCAGTTGAACGCCAGGGGGATCTTGCCGAATGCCTGCGTCAGGTCGCTGGACCCCAGGCCCTGCGGCAGGGCCTGCACAACGCCTGTTTCGTTGTTGGCCAGTTGCAGACTGGCGCGCGCGGGGTCGGGCACCGTCACGATACCGTCGCCGTCCACGGGCAGGTCGGCCGTGCACCATGCCTTGATCGCGCTGTGTTCGACCGGCGCGCACTGAACGTTGCGCCCCGCCAGAACCATGGCTGCCGCCTCGGTCGTGCCCGAGGTGAAGATCACCTCGGCGCCATCCGCCCCCAGGGCCGTGGCGATCTGTTCGCGCGCCTGCTCCATCGCCATCTTGGCCGCGCGTCCCTCGGCATGGACCGAGGACGGGTTGCCGACAAGGTCCATGGCATCATGCATCGCGGCCTTGGCCTCGGCGCGCAGGGGGGTGGTGGCGTTCCAGTCCAGATAGGTTCTCATGCCAGCGCGTCCGCCATCTTCTGGGCCAGTCTGCGGGCCACGGCTTCCTTGGCCATGCGCGGCCATTCCTCGGCGCCATCGGGGGTAATGACCGTCACGGCGTTTTCAGGCCCTCCCATGATCCCTGTGCCTTCGCTCACGTCATTGGCGACGATCCAGTCGCAGCCCTTGCGCAGCCGCTTGGCCGTGGCGTGGCCAAGAACGTCGTCGGTTTCGGCAGCAAAGCCGACCACCAGGCGCGGGCGATGCGCCTCGAGTTGGCTGATCCAGGCCAGGATGTCGGGATTCTCCGTCATCTCCAGCAACGGCGGCTTGCCAGAGCCGTCTTTCTTCATCTTGCGGGCGGACGCGTTCCTGACCCGCCAGTCCGCCACCGCTGCGGCCATCACCGCCGCATCGGCAGGCAGGGCGGCTTCGACCGCGTCGCGCATCTGCCGGGCCGTCTGGACGCGGATCACCGCGACACCGTCGGGCGGGGGCACCTCGGCAGGGCCGGTGATGAAACTGACCCGCGCACCCAGATCGCGCAATGCCGCCGCCAGGGCGGTTCCCTGCGCGCCCGACGACCGGTTGGCGATATAGCGGACAGGATCAATGGGTTCGTGCGTCGGCCCCGAGGTCACGATGATGTGCCTGTCGGCCAGCAGGCCCGACCGAACCTGAGCCTCGGGCAGCAACTTCAGCGGCGCGGTCGGGGACAGTTCCTCGCGGATCGCGGCCAGGATCGCCTCGGGTTCCGACATCCGGCCCGTGCCGTATTCGCCGCAGGCCATGTCGCCATCCTCGGGACCCACGAACAGGATGCCATCGTCGCGGAGCAGGCGCAGGTTGCGCTGCGTCGCCGGATGGTGCCACATGCGCACGTTCATGGCCGGGGCGACAAGCACGCGCTTGTCCGTCGCCAGCAGCAGCGTGGATGCCAGATCGTCCGCCAGTCCCTGCGCCATCTTCGCCAGCAGATCCCCCGTGGCCGGCGCCACGACCACCAGATCCGCCCTGCGCGACAGTTGGATATGGCCGATCTCGGCCTCGGCCGCGATATTCCACAGATCGTCATGCACGGCCTCTCCGGCCAGCACCGACAGGGTCATGGGCGTGGTGAACTGGGCGCCCGCCCGTGTCAGAACCGGCGTGACGGCCGCGCCCTCGGCCCGCAGCAGACGGATCAGATGCGGCACCTTGAAGGCCGCAATGCCGCCTCCGACGATCAGAAGGATGCGCTTGCCGTTCATCTTGACCCTTTCCTGCCGGTGACGGTTCATGGCCCCCACATAGCCCCCGCCCCCTTTTGCCGCAAGCAAGCGTCCGCGTTAATCATTCCTTAAGCCGGTGGCGTTAACCATTTTCCAGACGAAGGAGGCAGCATGGTCGCGATCGCCTATTCGGTCGCGTTCGAGGGCATCGAGGCGCGGCTGGTCGAGGTTCAGTGTTCCGTGGCAGCCGGCTTGCCCGGTTTCGCCATCGTGGGCCTGCCCGACAAGGCCGTGAGCGAGGCGCGCGAACGCGTCAAGGCGGCCTTCGGCGCGCTGGCCATTGCCATGCCGAACCGCCGCCTGACCGTGAACCTGTCACCCGCCGACATGCCCAAGGAAGGGTCGCATTTCGACCTGCCCATCGCATTGGCAATCCTGGCCGCGATTGAAATCATTCCTGCCGATGAACTGTCGCGCTGCGTGGCGCTTGGCGAACTTGCACTCGACGGGCGGCTGGTGTCGGTGGCGGGCGCCCTGCCGGCCGCGATGGCGGCGGCCGAGGATGACAGGGCGCTGATCTGCCCCCGTCCCTGCGGCCCCGAGGCTGCCTGGGTCGATGCCGTCCCGGTGCTGGCCCCCGCCACGCTGCGCGAGGTGATCGACCATCTGACCGACCGCACCCCCATCGCCCGCGCGCGACCCGGCATGATCGACGGCGCGATCACCGGCGGCTGCCTGTCCGAGGTCAAGGGCCAGGAACGCGCCAAGCGCGCGCTGGAAATCGCCGCTGCGGGACGCCATCACCTGCTGATGGTCGGCCCGCCCGGCGCGGGCAAGTCCATGCTGGCCGCCCGCCTGCCCGGCCTGATGCCGCCGCTGGCCCCGGCCGAGGCGCTGGAAACCTCGATGATCCATTCGCTTGCGGGCACCCTGGACGATGGCGGCATTTCCCGCCGTGCGCCGTTCCGCGAACCGCACCACACCGCGTCCATGGCGGCCATCGTCGGCGGCGGGCGCGGCGCCAGACCGGGCGAAATCAGCCTGGCCCATAACGGTATCCTGTTCATGGATGAATTCCCCGAATTCCCCCGGCAGGTTCTGGAAACCCTGCGCCAGCCCATCGAGACGGGCGAGGTCGTGGTGGCCCGCGCCAATGCCCATATCCGCTATCCTTGCCGGTTCCTGCTGGTGGCCGCCGCCAATCCCTGCCGCTGCGGCTATCTGGCGGACGCCGCCCGCGCCTGTTCGCGCGCGCCGAGCTGCGGAGGCGATTACATGGGCAAGATCTCGGGCCCGCTGATGGACCGCTTCGATCTGCGGCTCGAGGTTCCGGCGGTGAGCTTCATGGACCTGGAACTGCCCTCGGGCGGTGAAACTTCGGCCCAGGTGGCGGTTCGGGTCGCGGCGGCGCGGGATGTGCAGGCGGCGCGGTTCCGCGACCATCCGCAGGTACGCGTCAATGCCGAGGCCTCGGGCGGACTTCTGGACCGGATCGCCACGCCTGATGACGAAGGCCGAGCGCTGATCCTGAAGGCGTCCGAACGGCTGGGCCTGACCGCGCGGGGCTATCACCGCATCCTTCGCACCGCGCGCACTATTGCCGATCTGGCGGGATCCGCCGCCGTCCGGGCGCCGCATCTGGCCGAGGCGATCAGCTATCGCCTGCCCTTTGTCGCGGGCGGCTGACGAATTGCGCATCGTGCAGTCCGGCGTTATGGCAAGTCCATCCTGACACGGGATTCGCGACATGCCCCCCCTCAGCGCCCGCATCGGCGGCATCCTGACCGGCCTTGCCCTGCTGGTGACGATCCTACATCAGTACGATGCCGATCCAAGGCTGGCGCTGGCGGCTGCCGGATTGCTGCTGCCAGCCTTGGCGCTGTTTTCGCTGTCTGCGCCGTTGTCGCGGCTGGCCTTTGTCGCGGTGGGAATCGCCCTGACCCTGTGGGCGGCCGCAACACGCGACGACTGGGCGGCGGCGGCGCTGACGGCCCTGTCGCGCGGCGGTTTCATCATTGCGCTGTTCACGGCGTTGTCCGCTCTGCGAAGTGTCGCCATCCGGTCCCGGGACATCCTGGACTGCGGCCGCTTTCTGGCCCGCCAGCCTCCGGGGCGGCGCTATCTGGCCCTGACGGCCGGGGGACATCTGTTCGGACTGATCCTGCTTTATGGGGCGATTTCCCTTTTGGGAACGCTGGCCGCCGAAAGCACGGCCCGCGAAACGGACCCGGATCTGCGGCGGCACCGGCTGCGGCGGATGCTGGTGGCGATCCAGCGCGGTTTCGCCGCGACCTTGTGCTGGTCGCCGATGGCGCTGTCCATGGCCGTGACCCTGTCGGTGGTCAAGGGCGCGTCCTGGCCTGCGGCGGCCGGCCTGTGTCTGGTCAGCACCGGCCTGCTGATGGGAATAGGCTGGGCACAGGATTCGATCTTCAAGCCGGTGCTGGCCACGCCTCCCCCTGCCCGGCCGGTCGAGACGGACGGCTGGCTGCGGCGGCTGCGGCCGCTGCTGGTTCTGCTGGGGATCGTGGTGGGGGGCGTCCTGCTGCTGCATCTGGCGACCGGGGTCGCCGTCACCGGGGCGGTGATGACCGTTGTGCCGCTGATCGCCGCGGCCTGGTCGGCCATCCTGCCGTCCGGTGGCCACGGGCGTCTGCAAGCCCTGGGATTCCGCGCGGCCCAGTTCGCCACCCGCGACCTGGCCGGCTATCGCGGCGAGATCATCCTGCTGTTCATGGCGGGTTTCATCGGCAGCCTGGGGTCGTGGCTGCTGGTTCCGATCATGCAGGCGCATGGACCGGATCTGACCGCCGTCCCGCCCCTGCTGATCCTGGCGGCGATGGTCTGGATCATTCCGCTGACCGGGCAGATCGGCATGAACCCGATCCTGGCGGTGTCGCTGCTGGTGCCCCTGCTGCCCACGCCCGAGGTCCTCGGCCTCCATCCCGCCGCCATGGTGGTGGCCATCACCAGCGGCTGGGCGATCAGCGGCAACACCTCGCCCTTTACGGCATCGGTGCTGCTGGTGGCCTCGCTGGGCGGGGTCGGGGCGCGCCATGCCGGAACGGTGTGGAACGGGCTCTATGCGCTTTTTACCGGCGCGGCACTGACCCTTTGGGTGCTGGTCGCCGCGACCCTTCTTTAGGATCGCGGCTCGGCGTCATTCGATTTCGACCAGCAGATCCTTGGCGTCGATCTGTTCGCCGGGGCGGACGTGGATGGCCTTGATGGTGCCGTCGCGGTCGGCGTGCAGGCCGGTTTCCATCTTCATCGCCTCGATGGTCAAGAGCAGGTCGCCCTGGTGGACCTTGGCGCCTGCCGTGGCCGCGACCGAGGCCACCACGCCCGGCATCGGCGCGCCGACATGGCCCGCATTCGACGGGTCCGCCTTGGGCCGGGCCGCCGCGCCCCCACCGGCCTTGCGGTTCGGCACCCGGACCTGGCGGGGCTGGCCGTTCAGTTCGAAGAACGCCTTGACCTCGCCCTTGTCATTGGTTTCGCCGATGGTCAGAAAGCGGACCTCCAGCGTCTTGCCGGGATCGATCTCGACGCTGATCTCGTCGCCCGGCTCCATCCCGTAGAAGAAGTTCCTCGTGGGCAAGGTGCGCACCGGGCCATAGATGTCGTGCCGGGCCATGTAGTCGGAAAAGACCTTGGGATACATCAGCCAGCCGTTCAGATCCTCGTCGTCGATGGCGACGCCCAGATCGGCCGACAGCTTCTGGCGCGCGGCCTCCAGATCCACGGGGGGCAGATGCGCGCCGGGACGGTCGGTGATGGGCGCCTCGCCCTTCAGGACCTTTCTCTGGATCGCCTCGGGCCAGCCGCCGGGGGGCTGGCCCAGGTTGCCCTTCATCATGTCCACGACGCTGTCGGGGAAGCTGACCTCGGTCGCCGGATCCATCACCTGCTCGGGCGTCAGTCCCTGCGCCACCATCATCAGCGCCATGTCGCCCACCACCTTGGAACTGGGCGTGACCTTGACGATGTCGCCGAACATCCGGTTCACATCGGCATAGGCCTGCGCCACCTCGTGCCAGCGATCCTCCAGCCCCATGCTGCGCGCCTGCGCCTTGAGGTTGGTAAACTGCCCGCCCGGCATCTCGTGGAGGTAAACCTCGGACGCGGGGGCCTGAAGCCCCGATTCGAAGGCCGCGTAATTTTCGCGGACGCGTTCCCAATAGTTGCTGATCGACCGGATCGCCGCGATGTCGAGACCGGTGTCGCGATCGGTCCCCGACAGGGCCTCGACAATGGAACCCAGGGTCGGCTGGCTGGTATTGCCCGACAGGGCGTCCATGGCGCAATCGACCGCGTCCACCCCGGCCTCGGCCGCGGCCAGGATGGTGGCTCCTCCCATGCCGCTGGTGTCATGGGTGTGGAAATGGATCGGCAGGCCGACGTCCTCTTTCAGCGCCCGGATCAGGATACGCGCGGCGGCCGGTTTCAACAGACCGGCCATGTCCTTGACGCCCAGCACATGCGCGCCCGCATCCCGCAGTTCCCTGGCGGTGCGCAGGTAATAGGCCAGGTCGTATTTCGCCCGGTCGGGGTTCAGCATGTCGCCGGTATAGCAGACGGTGCCTTCGCAGATCTTGCCGGTCTCGATGACCGCATCCATGGCGACGCGCATGTTCTCGACCCAGTTCAGACTGTCGAAGACACGAAAGACGTCCACGCCGGTCCGGGCCGCCTGGTGCACGAAGGACTGGACCACGTTGTCGGGATAGTTGGTATAACCCACCCCGTTCGAGGCGCGCAGCAGCATCTGCGTCATCAGGTTGGGCATCCGCGCGCGGATGTCGCGCAGCCGCTGCCAGGGGCATTCCTGCAGGAATCGATAGGCCACGTCGAAGGTCGCGCCCCCCCAGCATTCGACGCTGAACAGACCGGGCAGGTTCGCGGCATAGCTCGGCGCCACGCGGATCATGTCGATCGACCGCATCCGGGTCGCCAGCAGCGACTGGTGCCCGTCGCGCATGGTGGTGTCGGTGATCAGCAATCGTGTCTGGGCGGCCATCCAGTCGGCCACCGCCTGCGCGCCCTTCTCCTCCAGCAGTTGCCGCGTGCCCGGCGCCGGCTCACCCTTCGGCGCGGGCGGGACCGGCGGGCGGGCCTGGGCGGGCGGCATGGGGCGACCCGCCGTCTCGGGGTGCCCGTTCACGCTGATATCGGCCAGATAGGTCAGGATCTTGGTGGCCCGGTCCTGTTTCTTGTCGAAAACGAACAGGTCCGGCGTCGTGTCGATGAACTTTGTCGTATAGGTGTCGTCCAGAAAGGTCGGGTGCTTGAGCAGGTTGATCACGAAGTCGATATTCGTGCTGACCCCGCGCACCCGGAATTCGCGCAGCGCGCGGTCCATCCGCCGGATCGCCCCTTCGGGCGTCTGCGCCCAGGCGGTGACCTTGACCAGCAGTGAATCGTAATAGCGGGTGATGACCCCCCCCGAATAGGCCGTGCCGCCGTCCAGCCGGATGCCGTTGCCGGTGGCGCTGCGATAGGCGGTGATCCGGCCATAGTCGGGGATGAAGTTGTTCAGCGGATCCTCGGTCGTCACGCGGCATTGCAGCGCGTGGCCCGACAGCGTGATCTGGTCCTGGCTGGGCACGCCCGTCGCCTCGGCCAGGGTTGCGCCCTCGGCGATGCGGATCTGCGACTGGACGATGTCGATGCCGGTGACTTCCTCGGTCACGGTGTGTTCGACCTGGACGCGCGGGTTCACCTCGATGAAATAGAACTGCTGGTTGTCCATATCCATCAGGAACTCGACGGTGCCGGCGTTCTGATAGCCCACCGCGCGGCCGATCCTCAGCGCCAGTTCGCAGACCTCGGCGCGCTGCGCATCAGACAGATAGGGCGCGGGCGCGCGTTCGACGACCTTCTGGTTGCGGCGCTGCACGGTGCAGTCGCGTTCGTAAAGGTGATACAGGCCCCCCTGCGTGTCGCCCAGCAGCTGCACCTCGACGTGGCGGGCGCGCAGGATCATCTTTTCCAGATAGCCCTCGCCATTGCCGAACGCCGCCTCGGCCTCGCGGCGGCCTTCGCGCACCTTGTCGATCAGCTCGTCCGGCCCGTTGATCGGGCGCATCCCGCGCCCTCCGCCGCCCCAGGATGCCTTGAGCATCAGCGGATAGCCGATTTCGGCAGCCTCGGCCTTGATCGCCTCGAAATCCTCGCCCAGAACCTCGGTCGCGGGGATCACCGGCACGCCCGCCTCGATCGCCACGCGCCGCGCCGACGCCTTGTCGCCAAGCGCGCGCATCGTGTCGGCGCGCGGGCCGATGAATGTGATCCCCGCGGCCTTGCAGGCATCCACGAAATCGGGGTTTTCCGACAGAAGGCCATAGCCGGGATGGATCGCGTCCGCGCCGCTTTCGCGGGCGACCCGGATGATTTCCGGGATCGACAGATAGGCCGCGACCGGCCCCAGCCCCTCGCCGATCCGGTAGGCCTCGTCCGCCTTGAAGCGGTGCAGGCCCAGCTTGTCCTCCTCGGCATAGACCGCGACGGTCTGCTTGCCCAACTCGTTCGCCGCCCGCATCACACGGATCGCAATCTCGCCACGGTTGGCAACAAGGATCTTCTGAAACATCGCGGTCCCCTTTTCGCAATTGCGCGAGAGACTAGCGATGCCGCAGCGCAGCGCAAGCGCCACGGTGGTCCGACTGCAACAAAAGGTTTACGCAGGGTCTTGTTCGGTTAATGTTCCCATTCAGCGGTTGCTTTTTGACCCGATGCCACTATCTGATGCGCTTGGTCGGCCAGGGACAGATCATGGAACAGAAGTTCATCGAGGTTCGCGGCGCGCGCGAGCATAACCTCAAGGGCGTGGACATGGACATCCCGCGCGACAAGCTGGTGGTCATCACCGGGCTGTCGGGCAGCGGCAAGTCCTCGCTTGCCTTCGACACGATCTATGCCGAGGGACAGCGCCGCTATGTCGAAAGCCTGTCGGCCTATGCGCGGCAGTTCCTGGACATGATGGGCAAGCCCGATGTGGACCACATCACCGGCCTGTCGCCCGCCATCAGCATCGAGCAAAAGACCACCTCCAAGAACCCCCGGTCAACCGTTGGCACGGTCACGGAAATCTATGACTATCTGCGGCTGCTGTTCGCCCGCGCGGGGACGCCCTATTCCCCCGCCACCGGCCTGCCGATCGAGGCGCAGCAGGTCCAGGACATGGTGGACCGCATCATGGAGATGCCCGAGGGCACGCGCGCCTATCTGCTGGCTCCCATCGTGCGGGACCGCAAGGGCGAATACAGGAAAGAGTTCCTGGAGCTTCGCAAGCAGGGCTTCCAGCGGGTCAAGGTGAACGGCCAGTTCCACGAACTGGACGAGCCGCCGACCCTCGACAAGAAGTTCCGCCACGACATCGACGTGGTGGTGGACCGCATCGTCGTGCGCGAGGGACTGGAAACCCGGCTGGCCGATTCGCTGCGCACCGCCCTGGATCTGGCCGACGGCATCGCCATCGTCGAAACGGCGGCCGATGACCCGGAACGGACCACGTTCAGCGAAAAATTTGCCTGTCCCGTCAGCGGATTCACCATCCCGGAAATCGAACCCCGGCTGTTTTCCTTCAACGCGCCCTTTGGCGCCTGCCCCGCCTGCGACGGGCTGGGGGTTGAACTGTTCTTTGACGAACGGCTGGTCGTGCCCGATGCGGCGCTGTCCGTGGACAAGGGCGCCATCGCCCCCTGGGCCAAGTCGAAGTCGGCCTATCTGACCCAGACGGTCAATGCCTTGGCCAAGCATTATGGGTTCGACAAGAAGACGCCGTGGAAAGACCTGCCCGACGACGTGCAGCGCATGTTCCTGCACGGATCGGGCGCCGAGGAGATCGCGTTCCGGTTCGACGATGCGGGCCGGGTCTATAACGTCACCCGGGTGTTCGAGGGCGTGATCCCGAACATGGAACGCCGCCTGCGCGAATCCGACAGCCAGTGGGTCCGCGAGGAGTTCGAGCGTTACCAGAACAACCGCCCCTGCGGCACCTGCCACGGCTATCGTCTCAAGCCCGAGGCCCTGGCGGTCAAGATCGCCGGCAACCACATCGGCGAGGTGGTGGAACTGTCGATCAAGGAGGCCCTGGCCTGGGTCCAGGCCGCGCCGCAGCATCTGTCCAGGCAAAAGAACGAGATCGCCCAGGCGATCCTCAAGGAAATCCGCGAACGGCTGGGTTTCCTGGTCAATGTCGGGCTGGATTACCTGACGCTGAGCCGCGCGGCAGGCACGCTGTCAGGCGGCGAAAGCCAGCGTATTCGGCTGGCGTCCCAGATCGGCAGCGGGCTGACCGGCGTGCTGTATGTGCTGGACGAACCCTCTATCGGCCTGCACCAGCGCGACAACGACCGGTTGCTGGACACGCTCAAGGGCCTGCGCGACCAGGGCAATTCGGTGATCGTGGTCGAACATGACGAAGATGCGATCCGCCATGCCGATTATGTCTTCGACATGGGACCGGGGGCGGGCGTGCATGGCGGCACGGTCGTCAGCCAGGGCACGCCCGACCAGATCGCCGCCGATCCGGCCAGTCTGACCGGGCAATACCTGTCCGGGGCGCGCGAAATCGCGGTGAACGACGAACGCCGCAAGGGCAACGGCAAGGCGGTCAAGGTGGTCAAGGCCACCGGCAACAACCTCAAGGAGGTGACGGCGGAATTCCCGCTGGGCAAGTTCGTCTGCGTGACCGGCGTGTCGGGCGGCGGCAAGTCCACCCTGACCATTGAAACCCTGTTCAAGACCGCCAGCCTGCGCCTGAACGGCGCCCGCCAGACCCCCGCGCCCTGCGAGACGATCAAGGGGCTGGAACATCTGGACAAGGTGATCGACATCGACCAGCGGCCCATCGGCCGCACGCCACGCAGCAACCCGGCCACCTATACCGGTGCCTATACGCCGATCCGCGACTGGTATGCGGGTCTGCCCGAATCCAAGGCGCGCGGCTACAAGCCGGGCCGCTTCAGCTTCAACGTCAAGGGCGGGCGCTGCGAGGCCTGCCAGGGCGACGGCGTCATCAAGATCGAAATGCACTTCCTGCCTGACGTCTACGTCACCTGCGAGACCTGCAAGGGCAAGCGCTACAACCGCGAAACGCTGGAGGTCCAGTTCAAGGGCAAGTCCATCGCCGACGTTCTGGACATGACGGTCGAGGATGCGCAGGGCTTCTTTTCCGCCGTGCCCGCCATCCGCAACAAGATGGACGCGCTGATGGAGGTGGGGCTGGGTTACGTCAAGGTCGGCCAGCAGGCCACCACCCTGTCGGGCGGCGAGGCGCAGCGGGTCAAGCTGGCCAAGGAACTGTCGCGCCAGTCCACCGGCAAGACGCTGTACATCCTGGACGAACCGACGACGGGCCTGCATTTCGAGGACGTGCGCAAGCTGCTGGAGGTGCTGCACCGGCTGGTCGATCAGGGCAACACGGTCGTGGTCATCGAACACAACCTGGATGTCATCAAGACCGCCGACTGGATCATCGATATCGGTCCCGAAGGCGGCGATGGCGGCGGGCGCATCGTGGCCGTCGGCACCCCCGAGGACGTGGCCAAGGTCGGCGAAAGCCATACCGGCCGCTATCTGGCGCCGATGCTGCGGCCCGCGCGGGTGCGCGCGGCCGAGTGAACCGTCTGGAAAGGTCTGCCGTCGGAAGTCCGGGGCCCATTCCCCGGCGCGCCGCCGGACCCTCAATGGCCAAGCGGCAGGACGACGGAAAAGCGGCCCCGAAGGGCCTTTGCCGAAAAGTGGCGGGCAGGCAACTTTTCCTCTTGCACCCCCCGGTCCGGTCCCATAAATCACCGCCTACCAAAGGCGACATGCTGCATGGCAGGCCAATGGAACGGATGCGGGCGTAGCTCAGGGGTAGAGCATAACCTTGCCAAGGTTAGGGTCGTGAGTTCGAATCTCATCGCCCGCTCCAATCAAAAAACCGGGCTTCGGCCCGGCTTTTTTTTGCGCAATCGCAAAATGTGCAGACAAAATATTGCGCACGATGCAAAATCGGGCTATCGTTGAATTCCAACCCTGGCCCGATCCTCGTTAAAAAGAAAAATCAAGAACCCAGGCCAGAGCCGTGAGCGAACGGACCCACACTTATTAACCCTGAAAAACGCAACAAGCGCGTTTTTCTCACCAGCCTACCGTGACACTGCTGGGCATCGCAGAGTTCGCCCAGAGGGTTTACAATGTCAAGATAAGATGAGGCGGCCATGCCCACACGTGGCAACTTACCAGAGGCCCTGGTCCAGGCCGGCATCGCCCTGCTGGACGAGGATGGAACCGAGGCGTTGTCGCTGCGGCGCATTGCGGCACGGGCAGGGGTTTCCCATGCGGCGCCTGCCCATCACTTCGGTGGATTGCCGGGTCTTAAGACGGCTATGGCGATCCGTGGCTTTCAGCAATTTCAACAGCATCTGATGGCCGCCCGCGATGCGGTGCCTGCCGACGCCCCGCCGTTCCAGCGGCTGTCCACGGTCGCCGATGCCTATGTCCGCTTTGCAGGAATGCGCACCGGTTTGTTCCAGTTGATGTTCGATCAGCTTGCTGCCAGCGATCCCGATCTGCTGCATACGGCATTGGGCAGCTATCTTCTGATCAAGGAATTGTGCGCGCCCTTCGTGGACGGCCGGCCCGCGGTTGCGGTCGAAACCGCCGTCTGGTCGCTGACCCACGGCTATGCGGCCCTGAACCTGGACAGGCCGCGCCCGTCAGACACGCAGGTCGCCACCTCGGCCTTGGTGGATGCCTTGCGCCTGATTATCGACTGACGATCAGGCGCCGCGGTTATCCATCGACGCGAATGCGCGCGTTCTGCGGATCGTAGGGACTGTCTTCCGTCACCTCGGCATTCCAGAACTCGCGGAACATGCGGACTTTCAGCTTGGTGCCGGGCGCGGCCAGATCGGGGCGGACATAGCCCATGCCGATTTGCTTGCCGAAGGCCGCCGAATACCCGCCCGAGGTGAGGCGCCCGACCTTTTCCCCCTCCAGAAAGATCCCTTCGCGCCCCCAGGGATCGGCGTCCTGCGGGCCGTCGATCAGCAGCGTCACGCAGATCGACCGGATGCCCTTGTCCTGCATCGCCGCCTTGCCCCGGAAATCCTTGGACAGATCGACAAAGCGGTCCAGCCCGGCCTCCAGCGGGGTGGCGTCGCGGCCCAGTTCGGTGCCGAAGGCGCGATAGGATTTTTCCTGCCGCAGCCAGTTCTGCGCCCGCGCGCCCACCAGCTTCATGCCCAGCGGCTCTCCGGCTTCCATCAGGCGGTCGAACAGATGGTTCTGCATCTCGATCGGGTGATGCAGTTCCCAACCCAGTTCGCCGGTATAGGCCACGCGGATCGCGTTCACCGGCACCATGCCCAGTTCGATCCGCCTGGCCGACAGCCAGGGAAAACGCTTGTTCGACAGCGCCGTTTCGGGCTGCGCGTCACGGATCATCCTGGCCAGGATGTCGCGGGATGCCGGACCTGCAAGGGCAAAGACGCCCCACTGGGTCGTCACGTCCTGGATGCCGACGTGTTCGCCGGCCAAGGCCATGAAATCCTCGGCCGACTTGACCAGGTGATCGCCGTCATAGGCCGCCCAGGCGCCTGCGGACACAAGGTAATAGTCGTTCTCGGCCAGACGGACGATGGTGTATTCGGTCCGCGTGGTGCCCGCATCGGTCAAGGCATAGGTCAGGTTGATGCGGCCGACCTTGGGCAGCCTGTTTGTGGTCAGCCAGTCGAGGAAGGCCGTCGCCCCCGGCCCCGTGACCATGTGCTTGGCAAAGGCGGTGGCGTCGATCAGGCCCGCCGCATGGCGGACAGCCTCGGCCTCGGCCCTGGCATAC
Source organism: Paracoccus subflavus (assembly GCF_004310345.1). Classification (GTDB taxonomy): domain Bacteria; phylum Pseudomonadota; class Alphaproteobacteria; order Rhodobacterales; family Rhodobacteraceae; genus Paracoccus; species Paracoccus subflavus. The sequence goes on from NZ_SISK01000001.1 coordinate 337,651, forward strand.
TGCCACCAGCCGCCGCGCCGAAAGCTGCGCGCGGCGTGGTCGTCGAAACCTTCGGGGCCATAGTAGTTCGGGCGTTCCCAGCCGTTCACCTGCCCGAACTGCGCCCCCCGCGCCTTCTGCCGGTCATAGGCCGGAGAGGTGCGCAGCGGCCGGCAGGCGGGCCGTTCCTCATCGGGGTGGTGCAGGATGAAGACGTGTTCGTAGGCTTCCTCGTTCTTGCGGGCGGCATATTCGGTGGTCATCCAGCCGCCGAAGCGGCGCGGGTCCAGCGATGCCATGTCGATCTCGGCCTCGCCCCCGACCATTATCTGCGTCAGGTAATGGCCGACGCCCCCCGCCGCCGTGATGCCGAAACTGAAGCCCTCGGCCAGCCACATGTTGCGCAGACCGGGTGCCGGGCCGACCAGCGGGTTCCCGTCGGGCGTATAGCAGATCGGGCCGTTGTAGTCGTCCTTGAGCCCCGCCGTCTCCGAGGTCGGAAGGCGATGGATCATCGACATGTATTCTTCCTCGATCCGTTCCAGATCCAGCGGGAACAGGTCGGCGCGAAAGGTTTCGGGCACGTCGTACAGGAACCGTGCCGGGGCGTTCCGTTCATAGGGGCCAAGGATCCAGCCGCCGCGCTCCTCGCGGACATACCACTTGGCGTCGGCATCGCGCAGGACCGGGTGTTCCGGGTTGCCCTCGGCCCGCCATTTCACCAGGGCCGGGTCGGGTTCGGTGACGATGTACTGGTGCTCGACCGGGATCGCGGGGATCCTGATGCCCAACAGGCGGGCGGTGCGCTGTGCGTGGTTGCCGGTGGCGGTCACGACATGTTCTGCCCGGATTTCGAACGTTTCGCCCGACCCCACCAGATTGCCGCCTTTCTCGGCCAGCTTCTCGCAGGAAACGATCCATTCGCCGCCGGTCCATCGGTAGCCGTTGACCTGGATCTTGCGCTCGATCGTGGCGCCGGCCATGCGCGCACCCTTGGCCATGGCCTGCGTCACGTCGGCGGGGTTGATATAGCCGTCGGTCGGATGGAACAGCGCGCCCCGCAGATCCTCGGTCCGGACCAGCGGCCAGCGATCCCTGATCTGGGCGGGGGTCAGGAACTGATGCTCGATGCCTACCGTCTCGGCGGTGGCGGAATACAGCATGTATTCGTCCATCCGTTCGTCGGTCTGGGCCATCCGCAGGTTGCCGCAGCGGGTAAAGCCCGCGTTCAGCCCGGTCTGCGCCTCGAGTTCCGCATAGAGCCTGACGGAATAGTCGTGGATATGGGTTGTCGCATAGTTCATGTTGAACAGCGGCAACAGCCCCGCCGCGTGCCAGGTGGACCCCGCCGTCAGCTCGTCGCGCTCGACCAGCATCGTCTCCCATCCGGCGCGGGCCAGATGCAGCGCGATGCCGCAGCCGACCGCGCCGCCCCCGACGACCAGAACCTTCACATGCGACTTCATTTCCGCGCGACTCCATTGGCCTGTTGCTGCCTGTTACTGACATGGTCTGAAAACGGCGTGTCGATGGGCCCGACCTAAAATGGCCAAAAACGACATGCTGCGACGCAGCACTTGTGCGAATCTGTGCCGTTACCTTAGGGTCGCGCCACCGGGGAATGGGGGACGGATGCAGATTTGCCGCGACAAGCAGGCGATGCGCGACTGGCGCGGTCAGGCAGGCCGCATTGCCCTGGTGCCCACCATGGGCGCCCTGCATGCCGGACACCTGTCGCTTGTGGCCCATGCCCGCACATGGCTGGACGCAGGGGGCGGAGGGCGGGTGGTCGCGTCGATCTTCGTGAACCCCACGCAGTTCGGCCCGAACGAGGATCTGGCAACCTATCCGCGGGACGAGGAAAACGACCTTGTTCTTTTGCGGCAGGCGGGCTGCGACGCGGTGTTCCTACCGACCGTCGCCGACATCTATCGCCCCGGCGCACAGACGGTGGTCGAGGTCACGGGCCTGTCGCGGATATTGATGGGACGCTTGCGCCCCGGCCATTTCCGGGGGGTGGCGACCGTGGTGACAAAGCTGTTCAACATCGTTCAGCCCGATGCGGCCGCGTTCGGCGAAAAGGACTATCAGCAGCTTGCCGTGATCCGGCAAATGGTCGCGGACCTGGACATGCCGGTCGAAATCCTGCCCGTGCCCACGGTCAGGGAACCCGATGGTTTGGCGATGTCCTCGCGCAACCGCCGCCTCTCGCCCGCCGAGCGTGCAGCCGCCCCGGTGTTGAACCGTGCCCTGGATCGCGCGGCGCAGATGATCGCCGATGGGGCGAACCTGCCCGCCGTCAGGGCCGAGCTGCGGCGCATCATCAGGACCGAACCTCTGGGCCAGATTCGCTCGATCGACATCCGCGATGCCGCCGACCTGTCGCGCGTCGGCGCCATTCGCCGTCCGGTGGTGATCCTGTTGGCCGTCCGTTTCGGGGATGTGCTGCTGATCGACCAGCGTGTTGCCGTTCCGAAGGGAGAAATGAATGTCCGTTGAAACCCGCATCAAGCGCGTCACCGCGCCCCAAATCGCCTCCCGCAAGGGCGATACACCGGTCGTGGCCCTGACGGCCTATACCGCGCCCATGGCGGAACTGGTCGATGCCCATGCCGACCTGATCCTGGTGGGCGACAGCCTGGGCATGGTGGTTCACGGCCTGCCTTCGACCATCGGCGTCACGGTCGAGATGATGATCCTGCACGGCCAGGCCGTCGTGCGCGGCAGCCGGCGGGCGATGGTGGTGGTGGACATGCCCTTTGGCAGCTACGAGGAAGGCCCCGAGCAGGCCTTCCGAAACGCCGCCCGCATCATGGGCGAAACCGGTGCGGGCGCGGTCAAGCTGGAAGGGGGCAGCCGCATGGCCCCCACCATCCGGTTCCTGACCGAACGCGGCATTCCCGTGATGGGGCATGTGGGTCTGCTGCCGCAGGCCACCCACACCCTTGGCGGCTTCAAGACCCAGGGGCGCGAAACGGACACCTGGTCCCGGCACCTGCAGGATGCCGTCGATGTGGCCGAGGCGGGGGCGTTCTCCATCGTGGTCGAAGGCGTCGTCGAGCCCCTGGCGGTCCGCCTGACCGACGCGGTTTCGGTCCCGACCATCGGCATCGGCGCCTCGGCCCGTTGCGACGGGCAGATTCTGGTGCTGGACGACATGCTGGGGCAGACGGCACGGGCGCCCCGCTTTGTTCGCCGCTTCGCGGATCTGGGGGCGCAGGCCGACCGGGCCATTGCCGACTATGCGGCGGCGGTCCGCGACCGCAGCTTTCCGGGGGACGACCACGTGTACCGCTGAGCGGCCGGTGGCGCGCCCCTAGCCGCCGCCCTCGAAATCGGCGTTGCTTGCCAGCCGTGACAGCAGCAGCGGAATCAGAAGAAGCAGCGACAGGCCAATGAAGATGGTCGAGAAACTCATCCCCTCGGCCAGGAAACCGATGGTTCCGGGGGCCAGCAGGATGCCGGAATAGCCCATCGTCGTCACCACCGACAGTCCGATCCCCTGCGCAAGGCCCGGCAGATTGCCCGCCGCGGAAAAGGCGATGGGCACCATGTTGGCGATGCCGATCCCGGCCACGGCGAACCCCGCGATCGCCACCGCCGCCGAGGGTGCAAGCCCCGCCAGCGCCAGACCCGCCATGGCAAGGACGCTGCTGAGGCGCAGCGTCCTGACCGCGCCCAGACGGCGGCGGAGGCCGTCGCCCAGAAACCGCATCACGGCCATCGTTGCCGCGCAGGCCGCAAAGCCCCATCCCGCCAGCGACAGGGGGGCGCCCATCTCGCGCTGAAGATAGACGGCGGCCCAATCAAGGATGGCGCCCTCGGGGATCATCGAGGCAAGGGCCATCAGCCCGATCAGATAGGGCAGCGGCCTGCGCGGCAGGCGCAACGGCTGATGAACATGTTCCGCGCCGGGCGGATCGCGCAGCAGGCGCGGCAAGGCCCAGGCTAGGATCGCCGCGACGGCCAGCGTGACCAGCACGGCATGGCCCGTCTCGCCCAGGGTCTGGATCAGCATTCCGCCGGCCCCGGCCCCGGCGACCCCGCCAAGGGACCAGAACCCGTGGCAGGACGACATGATGGCCCGGCGCCGGGCGCGTTCGACCGCCACGGCATTGGCGTTCATCGCCACATCCATGCCCCCGATCAGGCCCCCGAACAGCAGCACGGCCGCCGCGACGGTCCAGACCGACGGGGCCAGGGATATCCAAATCAGGCTGGGCGCGAACAGCACCGCCGCCAGCCTGGCGGCGTGGGCCGATCCGCGCCGCGCCACCAGCGCGCCAAAGACCGGCATCAGACAGATGGACCCCACCCCAAGCGCCAGCACCAGCAGCCCGGCGGTCGATTCGCCGATGCCCAGCCGCGCCATCATCGCGGGCAGCTTGGGCGCCCAGCCGCCGACAACCAGACCGTTGGCAAAGAACAGCGCGGACACGGCCCAACGCGCCTCGATCCCGACGGGGGGTGCGTTCATGAGAGGGGTTTTCCTTTCCGATGTCGCGGCGATCACAACATGCTGGGCACGATCAGATCCGGGGGAGGATAGCCGTCGGCAAAGGTCCTGATGTTGAAGATCACCTTTTCGCCCATCTCGATCCGGCCTTCGACGGTGGCGCTGCCCATATGTGGCAGCAGGACCACGTTCGGCAACTGGCGCAGGCGGGGGTTGATCTCGTGCCCGTGTTCGAACACGTCAAGGCCTGCCCCGGCGATCTCGCCCGCCCGCAGCATTCGGGTCAGGGCGTTTTCGTCGATCACCTCGCCGCGCGATGTGTTCACCACCACCGCCGTGGGCCTGAGCATCTTCAGCCGGCGGGCGTTCAGCAGGTGATAGGTGGATGGCGTATGCGGGGCGTTCACGCTGACGATGTCCACCCGGCGCAGCATCTGGTCGAGGTTTTCCCACCAGGTCGCATTCAGCGCGGATTCGATCTCGGACGGCAGGCGGCGGCGATTGTGATAATGGACGTGCATCCCGAAGGCATTGGCCCGGCGCGCCACGGCCTGCCCGATCCGGCCCATCCCCAGGATGCCCAGGTGCCGGCCGCCCAGGCGCCCGCCCAGATGGGCGGTGGGCGACCAGCCGCGCCAGCGCCCGGCCTGCATCTCGGCCAGACCCTCGGGGATGCGGCGGGTGACGGCCAAGATCAGCGCCAGGGTCATGTCGGCGGTATCTTCGGTCACGACGCCCGGGGTGTTCGTTACCAGAACGCCGCGCTGCCGCGCCGCCAGAATATCGATATGGTCGATTCCCGCCCCGTAATTCGCGATCAGTTGCAGCCGGTTGCCCGCCTCGGCCAGCATCGCGGCATTGATGTGGTCGGTCAGCGTCGGCACCAGCACGTCCGCCCCCCGCATCGCGGCCAGAAGCTCTTCCTGGGTCAGTCGCTCGTCCGTGTCGCGGGCTACCAAGTCGAACTGTTCGGCCATGCGCGCCTCGACCGGCAGGGGCAGACGGCGCGTCAGGACGACACGCAGTTTCTGGCGATGGGGCCGCGGGCTGTGCATGGTGGCCTCACTTTCTCGATGCCATGTCGCGGCGGGCTTTTCATGGGCCGCCGCTTTTGGCAAACTGCCCGCGTCATGACACAGGCACAAGACCCAACGGGGATGCTTTCGGCCCCGATCGGGGGGCAGGAGAACCGCCGCAACGACGGTCGGGCAGAAACGGACAGGACATGAGAATACCGACAATTTCTGGTGGCGCCGCAGCCGTTCTGGTTGCCACGGCCCATCTGGCCATGGCGCAGACGGCCGGAGTGCCCCTGTCTGCCGACGCCCGGATCGTCAGAACGCAGGCCGCAGCCGATGGCATGGTCCGCGGCGCCGTCACCAACCTGCCCTTGCCGCGTTACGTCAGCCTCAAGGGGTCCGAGGGCAATGCCCGGCGCGGTCCCAGCCTGTCGCATCGCATCGACTGGGTTTTCCGCCACCCCGGAATGCCCCTGCGGGTCGTGGCCGAGTTCGGTCACTGGCGCCGGGTCGAGGACAAGGACGGCGCGGGCGGCTGGGTGCATTACGCCCTTCTGTCGGGCGTCCGCACCGCCCTGGTGACCCAGGACATGCTGGAACTGCGCACCCGTCCCCACCCCGATGCCGATATCGTCGCCCGGGCCGAAATGGGGGCGATCGTGCGGCTGGGGGAATGCAATCCCGGCTGGTGCCGCATTTCGGGCGGAGGTCAGCGCGGCTGGGTGCCCAAATCTGCGATCTGGGGGGTGGACCCGGATGAGGTCAAGGACTGACCGTTCAGGCCAGTCCCCGCCCGCGCAACAGCGCATCGACCCCCGGCATCCGATCGCGGAACGCCAGCCAGAGCTGGTCCGCCGGGGCCGACCCGCCGCGCGACAGGATCGCGTTCTCCAGCCGCCGCGCCGTGACCGGATCGAAGATGTCGCCGGTTTCGGTGAAGGCCGCAAAGGCGTCGGCGTCCATCACCTCGGACCACAGATAGCTGTAATAGCCGCTGGCATAGCTGTCGCCGCTGAAGACGTGGCTGAAATGCGGCGTGGCATGGCGCATCGGGACGGCCTGCGGGGCATCCAGGGATGCCAGGATGCGCGACTGCGCGGCCATCGGATCGGCCGGCGGATCGCCTCGGTGAAAGGCCAGATCGACAAGCGCGCTTTCCAGGTATTCGGTCGTGGAAAACCCCGCATTCGCCTTGCCCGCCGCCAGCAGCCGGTCGCGCAAACCCGGGGGAAGCGGTTCGCCCGTCTGGTGATGGCGGGCATGGGCGTCCAGCACGGCAGGCTGTTCCAGCCAGTGTTCGTAAAGCTGGCTGGGCAGTTCTACGAAATCCTGCGCCACCGCCGTGCCGGAAATCGACGGCCAGGTCACGTCCGATAGGATGTGATGCGTCGCATGGCCGAATTCGTGAAACAGCGTCCGCGCATCGTCCCAGGACAGAAAGGCGGGCGCACCGGGTGCCTCGGGCGGGGTGAAGTTGCAGACATTGACGACGATGGGCCTCTGGCCCGCGCCGATCTTGTGCTGGACCTGCAGGGACGAACACCAGGCCCCCGACCGTTTCGACGGCCGGGCGAAATAATCACCCACAAAAATCGCCATCAGCTGCCCGTTCCGGGTGATCCGCCAGGCACGGGCATCGGGCGACCACAGGGGGGCGTCGAAGGGCTGGAACTCCAGCCCGAACAGCCGGTGCGCGACGTCCATCATGGCCCCCAGCATCGCGTCCAGCGTCAGATAGGGCTTGACCTGATCGGCGTCGAAATCGTGTTCGCGCCGTCGCAGGCGCTCGGCATAGAGCCGCCAGTCCCACGGCTGCAGGACATCGTTGATGCCGTCGTCGCGCAGCAGGGCGGTCAGTTTCGCCTCGTCCTCGGCCACGCGCCGGCTGGCGGGTTCCCAGACCTGTTCCAGCAGACCGGCCACGCGGTCGGCATCGCCTGCCATTTCCGGCTCCAGCTTGTAGGCGGCGAAATCGGCGTATCCCAGCAGGCGCGCGCGTTCGTGGCGCAGCGCCAGGATTTCCGCGACCAAGGGCAGGTTGTTCGTGGCCTGCCCGCCCGCGCCCTGCCCCGATCCGCGCGCGGCCCAGGCCCGGAAGGCAACCTCGCGCAGGGCGCGGTCGCCTGCATGTTCCAGGAACGGCACGATCAGCGACCGCGACAGCGTGACGATCTGGCCCGTCAGCCCGCGCTCGCGCGCCGCCGCGCGCATGGACCCCAGCAGCCAGTCGGGCAGGCCCGCCAGCCGGTCGTCGGGGACGGGCAGGACGTAATCGCGTTCATCCGCCAGGACATTCTGGGAAAACTGCGTGGTCAGCACGGCCATCCGGGCGCGGATCTCGGCCATGCGGTCGCGGGCGGCGGCGTCCAGCCCAGCCCCGGATCGGGTCAGGCCGCGCAAGGCCAGTTCGGTGATGCGGCGATCGTCGGGCGGCAGGCTGTCGGCGGTGTCGGCGACCGCCTTGACGCGCGCGAACAGACGCGGGTCCATGCCCGTCTTGCTGTTATAAGCGGCAAGCCGGGGGGCAAAGTCGCGTTGCAGCGCCTCTCTCGCGGGGTTCGAATCGACGCTGGCCAGGGTATAGAAGATCGACAGGACGCGGTTCAGCCCGTCCTCGGCCGTTTCCAGGGTGGCGACGGTGTTGGCGAAGGTCGGCTGTTCGGGATTGGCGGCAATCGCCTCCATCGCGGCTTCGGCGGTGGCCAGTTCGCGTTCGAAGGCGGGGGCAAGGTCGTGATCCTCGATCCGGTCGAAACGCGGCAGCCCCTCGGGGCCGGTCCAGCGGGTGAGTTCGGGATTCATGGCGCCTCCTTGGTTGGCGCAACCCTATGATGCCTGCGGGCCGCCTTCCAGTCCCGATCCGCAAACGGGGCAATCGCCGCGCCGTGCCGTGCCGATCATGCGGCTTTCGCCATAAAGCCCGTCAAAGATCAGCATCCGGCCGCGCAGCCCCTGCCCCGCACCCGAGTCCGAAATGCCGGCCAGGTGCTTGATCGCCTCCAAGGCCATCAGGCTGCCGACAACGCCGGGCAACGGTCCGATCACCCCCGCCTCGGCGCAGGGGGGCGCCAGACCGGGGGCCGGGGCGGCGGGAAACAGGCAGGTCAGGCACGGCCCGCCCCGCGCCGGATCATACAGCGCGACCTGGCCTTCCCACTGGGCGATGGCCCCCGCGATCAGCGGCACGCCGGCCGCGACACAGGCCCGGTTGATCGCATCCCGCGCGGCAAAGCTGTCGGTGCCGTCCAGCACCAGATCGTGCTGCCCGATCAGGTCCGCATCGGCATCGGTGATCCGGCGCGGCAGGGGCGTTACCTGCACATGGGGATTGAGGGCGCGCATGGCGGCGGCAGCGGCGTCGGCCTTGGCCTCGCCCCGCTGGTCGCTGCGAAAGATCACCTGGCGCTGCAGGTTCGACAGGCTGACCGTGTCGTCGTCGGCCAGCGTGATCCGTCCGACCCCGGCGGCGGCCAGATACAGGCAGACCGGCGCGCCCAGGCCGCCTGTACCCACGACCAGCACCTGCGCATCGCGCAGCCGCATCTGTCCGGGGCCGCCGATTTCCCGCAGCACCAGGTGGCGGGCATAACGGTCCAGTTCGGCGTCGGCCAAACCTCGGTCAGCAGGGGCCGCGGGCTGATCGGGTGCCGCACGGGCCCGCAACCGTGCCAGGACAGCGCGATAGACGAGAACCGCCGCCGCCGCCCCGCCTGCGACCAGCCACCCCTGTGCCGAGCCGCCGAAGACCGCGCCCAACCGGGGCGACAGCAGATGGGCAAGTTCGATCAACCCCCATGCCGCGGTCAGTGCCCCCAGAATCAGGCGGCGGCGCAGGCCGAATACCCAGCCACCCGCCGCGATCATCAGCAAAAGAAAGACGCCGGCCATTCCCTAGGCCCCGGTCGAGCCGAAACCGCCCGCCGCCCGTTCGGTCGAACGGCTGAATGCCTGAACGACGCCAAAACGGGGCCGCACGACGGGAACGAAGATCATCTGGGCAATCCGCTCGCCGGGCTGGATGGTCAAGGGGGGCGATCCGGCGGGGTTGCGGTTCCAGGTGCTGATCAGGATCTCGCCCGTATAATCGGGGTCGATCAGCCCGGTGGAATTGCCCAGCACCAAGCCGCGCCTGTGGCCCTGCCCGGATCGGGGGAGGATCAGCCCGGCACAGGAAAAATCGTCAAAGGACAGGGCGATCCCGGCGCCGATAAGGACCGCCGGGGCCTGCGGCGCGATGTCCAGGGGCGCGTCGATGCAGGCGAACAGATCGACCGCCGCCGATCCCGGCGTCTGATAGTCCGGGATTCCCCAATCGAGAATACGCGGATCAAGTATCCTGACATCCATGCCTGCCGCCCCCGCTGTTCCGGCCTGCAATAGCGGAAGCGGATCAGACCTGCCAGCGCGGCTTGCGCCTATCGAAGAAGGCGGCGATCCCCTCGGATGCCTCGCCGCCCTCCCAGACGGCGACCAGGCGGTCGATGCTGTCGTCGATGACGGCCTGGTCGATGCGCGGGCCAAGGGCGCGGCATTGCGCCTTGGCGGCGGCCACGGCGCCGGGGGCGGCCATCAGGAACGGCGCCACTTCGGATTCGACCGCCGCATCCAGATCGTCCAAGGCGACGCTGCGGGCGGCAAGGTTCAGCCCCACCGCCTCATCCGCGCCGAACAGCCGGGCCGAGAAGAACACGCGGCGGGCCTTGTCCTCGCCCATGCGGGCCAGGACATAGGGGCCGATGGTGGCGGGGATCAGGCCCAGCTTTACCTCGGTCAGGCCGAATGTCGCGGTGTTGGCGGCGATGGCGATGTCGGCCACGGCCATCATGCCGACGCCGCCGCCAAAGGCATTGCCGTGGACCCGGGCGATCAGCGGCTTCGGCAGCAGGTTCAGCGCCGACAGCATCCCCGCCAGCACCCGCGCGCCGGTGCGCCGGGTGTCTGCATCGGCCTCCATCTGCGCGCGCATCCAGCCCAGGTCGCCGCCCGCGCAGAAGCTGGCGCCATCGCCCGCCAGCACGACGACGCGCACGGCGGGGTCTGTGCCAAGGCGGGCTGCGGCCTCGGTCAATTCCTCCATCATCCGCTGGGACAGGGCGTTATGCTTGTCGGGGCGGGCCAGCCACAGGGTCGCCACGCCGCGTCCGTCGGTGTCGATGCGGATCGTCTCAAACATGGGCCGTCCCCCTCAGGCTGTGCGCAAAGGCGGCGGCCTGTTCGATGACCGCCATGTCCAGGCCATGGGCGAACCCCCGCGCCGTCAGATGCGCGGCGACCTTTTCGGTGGCGACATTGCCCGCCGCGCCAGGCGCATAGGGGCAGCCGCCCAGTCCCCCGACGGCTGCGTCAAAGACGCGCAGCCCGCGCGCCAGGCTAGTGTCGATATTGTCCAGCGCACGGCCCGCCGTGTCGTGGTAATGCCCCGCCAGCCGTGCCGCCGGCAGTTCGTCCAGAACAGCAGCCAGCATGGAGTCGATGGTTTCGGGACGCCCCTGGCCGATGGTGTCGCCCAGGCTGATTTCATAGCATCCCATATCCCGCAACGCCGCCGCGACGCGGGCGACATGGCCGGGGGGCGTCGGGCCGTCGAAGGGACAGTCCGTCACCACGCTGACATAGCCGCGCACCGGAATTCCGTCCGCCTGCGCCGCCCGCGCGACGGAAGCTGCCCGGTCCAGGCTTTCGGCGATGGTCGCGTTCAGGTTGGCGCGGCTGAAACCCTGGGACGCGCTGGCAAAGACCGCGACCTCGCTGGCCCGCGCGGCCCTGGCGGCTTCGTAACCCTGCATGTTGGGCGTCAGCACGGCATAACGGACGCCGGGCGCGCGGGCGATGCCCGCCATCACCTGTGCTGCGTCGGCCATCTGCGGCACCCATTTCGGGCTGACAAAGCTGGTCGCTTCGATCCGCTGAAAGCCCGCCTGCGACAGCATGTCCACAAGCGCGATCTTGTCCGCCGCCGGAATCATCCGCTTTTCGTTCTGCAGGCCGTCGCGCGGCCCCATCTCGAAGATTTCGACCGTCTCAGGCATCGGGAAGCTCATAGAAATCGCGTTCGTAAAGCTGCGGCTCGCCCTGCTGCGGCAACGCGCGCCGAAAGGCCGGGCGCGCGGTGCAGCGATCGGCATAGGCCCGAAGCGCTGGGGTCAGGCGGACAAAACGGCCGGCGGTCCAGACCGACCAGCCCACGGCGCAGTCCACGCCCGAAAAGCCGCTGGCCATCAGCCAGTCCTGGTCCTTGACCGTCTGTTCGACCAGGCACAGGGCGCGGGTTAGCCGCGCCGTCTCCAGTTTCATCACCGTGGGCGATCGCGTCGAGGGATCGCGCAGGACCAGATGACTTTGCGTCAGGTTGGCGATGTGCTGGCCAAGGGTTTCCGCGAAATGCAGCCAGTCGAGCCAGCCCAGGCGTCCCTCGGCCCCCGGCGCGCGCCACAGGTGCGGCCCGCGGGTTTCGCACAGATATTCGACCATGGCGCCGGATTCGTGGATCACGTTGCCGTCGATCTGCAAGGCAGGCGCGCGGCCGACCGGATGGATGGCCTCGTATTCCGCGCCGCGCATGTCCTTGCTGCGCAGGTCCATCACCCGCAGGGCGAAGGGCAGTTCCAGTTCGTTCAGCAACCACAGGATCCGCATCGACCGCGACAGGGGCACGTGCCACAGGATGATCTTTCCGTTGTCATGGGTGACCGGTCCCCCTGCGGCGGGCGGCGGGGCCTCGGTCGGGACGGGATCGGGGGGCGTGTCAGGCATCCTGTTCCTCCAGCCGGATCAGGGGGGCGCCGGCCTCGACCTGATCGCCGGCAGCCGCCAGAACCTCGGCCACCACGCCGTCGCGGGCGGCGGTCAGGCTGTGTTCCATCTTCATCGCCTCCAGCACGGCCAGCCGGTCGCCGGCCTTGACCGCCTGACCCGCGCTGACATCCACCGACTTCACCAGGCCCGGCATCGGCGACAGGGTCAGCGCCGCCCCCGCCCCTGCATCGCCCCGACGGTCCAGCGGATCCAGCGGCGCCAGATGCAGGCTGCCGGCGCCAAAGACGCTGATGCCGCCGTCATGGGCGGCGATGCGGTGTCGGCACAGGCTGCCATCGACCCACCAGCGGTCGCCCTGCCAGCGGACCTCGTGCGGGCCGTCGTCCAGCGTCACGCGGGCCGCACCGGGGCCAAGCACCTCCAACACGGCATGACCGTCTTGCCAGTGGATGGTGCGGCGCAGGGGCTGCCACAGGGTCATGCCCCCCTTGACCGAGGGGTCGGCAAGCCCGGCCAGGCCGATCACCGCAAGGGCGCGGGCGGCAGGCTGGGGCTCGGACGCCGCGACAAGCGCGTCCAGATCGCGCCCGATCAGGCCCGTATCCACATCGCCCGCCTGGAACCCCGCGTGACGCGTCAGGGCGATCAGGAAATCGAGATTGGTGACGGATCCCGCGACCTCTGTATCGACAAGGGCGGCCTCCAGACCCCGCAGGGCGATGGCGCGGGTCGGACCACATGTCACCACCTTGGCGATCATGGGATCGTACCAGGGACTGATCGTGTCACCCTGCCGCACGCCGGTTTCGATCCGCGCGCCCTCAGGAAAATGCAGATGGGCCAGGCGCCCGGTTGCGGGCAGAAAGCCCGCAGGCACGTCTTCGGCGTAAAGCCGGGCCTCGAAGGCATGGCCCCGGATCGACAGTTCCTCCTGGCGGGCGGGCAGAGGTTCGCCGCTGGCCACGCGCAATTGCCATTCCACCAGATCGACGCCGGTGATCGCTTCGGTGACGGGATGTTCGACTTGCAACCGGGTGTTCATCTCCATGAACCAGAACCCGTCGGGGCGCAGGCCCCGGCTGCCGTCCACGATGAACTCGATGGTCCCTGCCCCGCTGTAACCGATGGCCTCGGCCGCGCGGACGGCGGCGTCTCCCATGGCCTGCCGCATTTCGGGCGTCATGCCGGGGGCCGGGGCCTCCTCGATCACCTTCTGATGGCGGCGCTGCAACGAACAGTCGCGTTCGAACAGGTGTACGGCATCGGTGCCGTCGCCGAACACCTGCACCTCGATATGGCGGGGCCGCTGGATGTATTTCTCGATCAGCACGGCGGGGTTGCCGAAGGCGGTCGCGGCCTCGCCCTGCGCCGATTGCAGGGCTGCGGCGAAATCGCCGGGCCGTTCGACAAGGCGCATTCCCTTGCCGCCGCCGCCTGCCACGGCCTTGATCAGCACCGGATAGCCGATCTGGGTGGCCTCCGCTTCCAGATGCGCCGGATCCTGGTCGCTGCCGTGATAGCCCGGCACGACCGGCACGCCCGCCTCGGCCATCAGCACCTTGGCCGCGTCCTTGAGACCCATCTTGCGGATCGCGCTTGCCGAAGGGCCGATAAAGACCAGCCCCGCCGCCGTGACGGCATCCACGAAATCAGGGTTTTCGGACAGGAAGCCGTATCCCGGATGGATCGCCTGCGCGCCCGTGTCCAAAGCCGCCCGGATGATCGCGTCGCCGCGAAGGTAGCTGTCCTTGGGGGCCGGGCCACCGATATGGACGGCCTCGTCCGCCATGGCGACATGGCGCGCGGCGCGGTCGGCGTCGGAAAAGACCGCCACGGTGCGCACCCCCAGCCTGCGGGCGGTGTCGATGACGCGGCAGGCGATCTCGCCCCGGTTGGCGATCAGGATTTTCTGGAACATGGCAGCAACCTCACATCCTGAAGACGCCGAAGCGGGTGGGTTCGATGGGCGCGTTCAGGCTGGCGCGCAGGGACAGGGCCAGCACCTCGCGGGTCTTGCGCGGGTCGATGATGCCGTCGTCCCACAACCGGGCCGAGGCGTAAAGCGGGTGGGACTGGCGGTCGAACATCTCGATGGTGGGGCGCTTGAACTCGGCCTCGTCCTCGGGCGACCACTGGCCGCCCGCGCGCTCGATCCCCTCGCGCCGGACGGTCGCCAGAACCCCCGCCGCCTGTTCGCCGCCCATGACGCCAATGCGCGAGTTGGGCCAGGTCCACAGGAACCGCGGGCTGTAGGCGCGTCCCGACATGCCATAGTTTCCGGCGCCGAAGCTGCCGCCGACCAGCATGGTGATCTTGGGGACATTAGTGGTGGCGACGGCCGTGACCATCTTGGCGCCGTGCCGCGCGATGCCCTCGTTCTCGTATTTGCGTCCGACCATGAAGCCGGTGATGTTTTGCAGAAAGACCAGCGGGATGTTGCGTTGGGAACAGAGTTCGATGAAATGCGCCCCCTTCTGCGCGGCCTCGCTGAACAGGACGCCGTTGTTGGCGACGATGCCGACGGGGCAGCCCTCGACATGGGCGAACCCCGTCACCAGCGTTTCGCCAAACCGGGTCTTGAATTCGTCGAAGCGGCTGCCGTCCACGACCCGCGCGATCACTTCGCGGATGTCATAGGGGGTGCGCAGGTCGGCAGGCACGACGCCCAGTATGTCCTCGGGGTCGTGGGCCGGGGGTTCGGGCGACTGCCAGACCACGCTGTCGGGCATCCTGCGGTTCAGGTTGCCGATCGCGCGGCGGGCCATGGCCAGCGCGTGGGCGTCATCCTCGGCCAGATAGTCGGCCACGCCGGACAGGCGGGTGTGGACATCACCGCCGCCCAGATCCTCGGCCGTGACGACCTCTCCGGTCGCGGCGCGGACCAAGGGGGGACCGGCCAGGAAGATCGTGCCCTGGTTGCGCACGATGATGGCGACATCCGACATGGCGGGGACATAGGCGCCGCCCGCCGTGCAGGACCCCATCACCACGGCGATCTGGGGAATGCCCCTGGCGCTCATCTGCGCCTGATTGAAGAAGATGCGCCCGAAATGATCGCGGTCGGGAAACACCTCGTCCTGGTTGGGCAGGTTGGCGCCGCCCGAATCGACCAGATAGACGCAGGGAAGATGGCACTGTTCGGCGATCTCCTGGGCGCGCAGGTGCTTCTTGACGGACAGGGGGTAATAGGTGCCGCCCTTGACGGTGGCGTCATTGGCCACGACCATCACGTCCTGGCCGTGCACCCGCCCGATGCCCGCGATCACGCCCGCGCCGGGGGCCGCGTCGTCGTACAGGCCATGCGCCGCCGTTGCGCCGATTTCCAGGAACGGGCTGCCGGGATCCAGAAGGTTCGCGACCCGTTCGCGCGGCGGCATCTTGCCCCGGCTGGTATGACGCTCCATCGCCTTGGGACCGCCCCCGGCGGCTGCGGCCAGGGCGGCCTGCCGCGCGACCTCCAGCAGCGCCAGATGCGCGGCGCGATTGGCGCGGAACGTGTCCGATGTGGTCAGGGCCGATGATGTCAGCTTCATGGATGGACTTTCCGGAAAAAGGCACGGCAGGTCGGAATCGGCCATGCCGCTGCAAGGGCGATTGCGGGACGACGGCGTGGACCCTGGCTGCGCGGCACTATCATCCCTGCAAGCTCCGCAATTCCAGGGCGCGCATGGCCGTCATGCTCATCTGGCAATTGGCCGCGGCAATGGTGCGCATCGAACCGCCGCCATAGCGGGCATACTGGAACGCGCATTCGGCATCGCGCCAGGCGATCCAGGCGCGCTGCGCATCGCGCAGGCGGTCGGCGGCGGTCTGGTCCTCTGCGTAATGCGCCCGTGCGGCCTGGTATTCGCGGTTCAGCGCCGCATCCCAGGCCGCATGTTCGCCCATCACGCATCGCGAGATGCCAATGGTGGTGTCCCCGCCCGGCGCCTGCTGGCATTGCTTCGCCGCGGCGCCGATGCAGCCGGGCGCAAGATCGCCCGCGGGGGTATCGGCCACACAGGCCTCGACGATCGACGCGTCTACGGACAGGGGTTTGTCATCCTGCGCCAGGGCGGGTGCCGCGATGACCAGCAGGATCATCAGGGCCGCACGCATCAGACCAGCCCCATCAACTCTCGTCCGATCAGCATCCGGCGGATTTCGCTGGTGCCGGCGCCGATCTCCATCAGCTTGGCGTCGCGGAACAGGCGGCTGACGGTGCTGTCGTTCAGGAAACCCGCCCCGCCCAGCGCCTGCACGGCCTGATGCGCCTGCACCATGGCCTGTTCGCTGGAATAGAGCACCGCGCCCGCCGCGTCCTGCCGCGTGACCTTGCCGGCGTCGCAAGCCTTGGCGACCTCATAGACATAGGCGCGGGCGGTGTTCAGCCCGACATACATGTCGGCGATCTTGGCCTGCATCAGTTGAAAGGAGCCGATGGGCTGGCCGAACTGCTTGCGCTCGCGCACGTAAGGCATCACCTCGTCCAGGCAGGCCGCCATGATGCCGGTGCTGATGCCCGACAGGACCAGCCGTTCGTAATCCAGCCCCGACATCAGCACGCGGACGCCCCGGCCTTCCTCGCCCAGGACATTCTCGAACGGCACTTCGCAGTTCTCGAAGATCAACTCGCCCGTGTTCGATCCGCGCATTCCCAGCTTGTCGAAATGTGGGCTGGTGGAAAAGCCGGCCATGCCACGTTCGATGATAAAAGCGGTGATGCCCTTGGACCCCGCGTCAGGATCGGTCTTGGCATAAACCACCAGGGTATGTGCGTCCGGCGCGTTGGTGATCCAGTATTTGTTGCCGTTCAGGACATAGCGGTCATTGCGCTTTTCCGCCCGCAGCTTCATGCCGACAACATCGCTGCCCGCGCCTTCTTCCGACATGGCAAGCGCGCCGACGGCCTTGCCGGAACACAGGTCGGGCAGATACTTGCGGCGCTGTTCGTCGGTGCCGTTCAGCTTGATCTGGTTCACGCACAGGTTCGAATGCGCGCCATAGGACAGGCTGACGCTGGCACTGGCGCGGGCGATTTCCTCGGTCGCGACGACATGGGCCAGATAGCCCATGCCCGACCCGCCGAATTCCTCGGGGACGGTGATGCCCAGCAGGCCCAGGTCGCCCATCTCGGTCCACAGGTCATTGGGGAATTCGTTGCTGCGGTCCACCTCGGCCGCGATCGGCTTGACGCGATCCTGCGCCCAGCGATGCACCATGTCGCGCAAGGCGTTCACGTCATCGCCCAGATCGAATTCCATCCCCTGCGTGAACATCCGCACCCCTCCCCGATTTATTGAACGACCGTTCATTTAATACATAGCCCAGTCGTGCGGCATCCGTCAAGATCAAGGGTGCGCCGCAACCGCCCGCTGGTCAATCGCCGATGACTTGCCCCTCGGTCGCGGGCGGGACATGCTGCGCCGGGGTTTGTGGAAAGGAACCATGGTCCGTATTCTGATCCTGCGCCACGCGCCGGCGATGCCGGGGGGCATTCTGGCGGGACGGCGTGATGTCGATGCCGACTGCACGGCAAAGGATGGCCTTGCCCGGATCCGCATCCGGATCGGCACCGTCCCGCAGATCGTCAGCAGCCCTGCCCGGCGCTGCCTGCAAACCGTCCAGGCCCTTGGCCTGCGGCCCGACCGCGAATGCCCCGAACTGTGGGAGCAGGACTTTGGCGCCTGGGAAGGTCTGCCCCACGCCGCGCTGCCCGACCTGGGGCCCTTGTCCACGGCCGAACTGGCCCTTTACCGTCCACCCGGCGGCGAAAGTTTCGAGGACATGGCATCTCGGGTCCGCCCGCTGTTGCACGAACTGGACCGGGATACACTGGTGGCGGGTCATGCGGGCACCGTTCGCGCCGCGCTGTCGCTGCTGGTCGGTCATGCGGCGCTGTCCTTTCAGATCGCGCCCCTGTCGCTGACGGTGCTGCACCGGCTGTCCGGGGTCTGGTCGGTCGAATCCGTGAACGTGACCGCATGACGATCCCCCTGATCGCCTTGCTGATGGACGCCGCGATCGGCTGGCCCGACCGCTGGTTCCGCCGGATCGGACACCCGGTCACATGGATCGGCGCGCTGATCGCCCTGCTGGATCGCCGCTGGAACGCGGGCAAGGCGCGTTTCCTGAAAGGGGCGGCTGCCAGCATCGCTATGATTGCGGCGGCGGCGCTGCCTGCCGCCCTGTTACAGGACTGGCTGGGCCCGGTGGCATCTGGCCTGTTGGCTTGGCCGCTGGTGGCGGCGCGGTCCCTGGACGAACATCTGCGCGCCGTGGCCCGGCCCCTGGCCGCAGGCGATCTGCGCCGCGCGCGGCAGGCCACGGCGATGATCGTCGGCCGCGACGTGACGCGGGCGGACGAGGCGGCATTGGCCCGCGCCAGCATCGAAAGCCTGGCCGAGAACGCCTCGGACGGGGTGATCGCGCCCTTGTTCTGGGCGGCGGTGGCGGGATTGCCGGGGATCGCGGCCTACAAGGCGATCAACACGCTGGATTCGATGATCGGGCACCGCACCCCCCGGCATCGGCAGTTCGGCTGCTTCGCGGCGCGGCTGGACGATCTGGCGAACTGGCTGCCCGCGCGGATCACAGCCATCGTGATCGCCCTGGCCTCGGGCAGGGCGCGCTTGGCCTGGACGGTCGCCGGGCGCGACGCCCGCAGGCACAGGTCCCCCAATGCCGGCTGGCCCGAGGCGGCCATGGCCGGTGCCCTTGGCATCCGGCTGTCCGGACCGCGCGTCTATGCCGACCGCGTGGCCGACGAGCCCTGGCTGAACGGCCAGGCACCTGACCCCGTCGCAAAAGATCTGAGGCGCGCCATGACCATCTATCGGCGGGCAATCCTGCTGGCCGGGGTGGCGTTGCTGGCGGTCAGTCCGTTTGCGTGACCGAAACCGTCTGGGTCTGCAATTCGGTCGCGGTCACGGTGGTCAGGAAGGCCACGTCAACGGCATCGCGGCCAACCGCGACCAGGGCCATCTCGTCCGCCTCGGCCATACCGGTCGGATCGATCAGGTGCCAGGTGCCGTCCAGATAAACCTCGGCCACGGCATGAAAGTCGGGCGGTTCGACCCGTGGGGCAAAGACGCTGGCGATGCGCGCCGGAATCTGGCCCGCTCGGCACAGGGCGATCATCAGATGCGCATAGTCGCGGCACACCCCGCGCCGTTCCAGAAACGTGTCCGCCGCCGTCGTGCTGGCGGTGCTGACCCCGGAAACATAATCCAGTCGCTGTTCGATCCAGTCGCGGATCGCCACCACCTTGTTCCCGCCCGACAGATCGCCGAACCGCTGGTTGACAAAGGGTCCAAAGCGTTCGGCCTGGCAATAGCGCGACGGCAGCAGATAGCGCAGCGCGTCGCCGGGCATTTCGTCCACCTCCATCGCGGCCATCCTTTCGAACACCGGCCGGGTGCGGGTGACGATCACGTCCGCCGAATACCGGCAGCGCAAATCCTCGGCCGCGCGGATGATGATCTTTTCACCGATCCCCTCCTCGCCCGGAACGCGGGCCAGATGTTCCACCGGGCCGAAATCGATGCTGGCATTGCTGATTTCCTGCCCGAAGGCCCCTGCGGCCTCGACCGCCAGGATGGCCGGTCCCGGCGTCAGCAGCGTGTAATGCAGGTCAACCTCGATCTTGATGCGCATGGGATCCCGTCTGCGTTGATACGGCACGAAACGACAGGATGGCGCGAAAGGTCCATGGGTCGCGCAAAGATCTTCAGTCCCGGCGCAGGGCCTGTGCCAGGGCTGCCCCCAAACTGCCTTCACCGCCCTGTTTTGCGGCAGGGCGGGGTCCGGGCTTGCCGCGCGCGGCCGGCGCGGGTGTTTCTTCGGGTCCGCCCTTGCGCATGCTCAGGCCGATGCGCTTGCGGGCCACGTCGATCTCGGTCACGCGGACGCGGACCACGTCGCCGACCCTGACGACCTCGTTCGGGTCTTTCACGAACCGATCGGCAAGCTGGCTGACATGGACCAGCCCGTCCTGGTGGACCCCGATGTCCACAAAGGCGCCAAAAGCCGCGACATTGGTGACTGTACCTTCCAGCACCATGCCGGGCCTCAGGTCGGTGATCTGTTCGACCCCGTCGGCAAAGCTGGCGGTGACAAAGCCGGGGCGCGGATCGCGACTGGGCTTTTCCAGTTCGGCCAGGATGTCGCGCAGGGTGGGCAGGCCGAACCGGTCGTCCACGAACTGTTCGGCCCGGATGCCCTTGAGCGCCGTCCCGTCGCCCATGATCGCGCGGATGTCGCGTCCGCAGGCGGCAACGATCCTGCGGGCGATGCCGTAAGCCTCGGGGTGGACGGCGGAGGCGTCCAAGGGCTCTTTGCCGCCGGGGATGCGCAGGAAGCCCGCGCATTGCTCGAACGCGCGGGGGCCCAGGCCCGCGACCTTCTTCAGGGCGGCGCGGGACGGGAAGGCCCCGTTTTCGTCGCGCCATGCAACGATGTTCTGGGCCAGCGACGGTCCCAGCCCCGCGACATGGGCCAGCAAGGGCGCGGATGCGGTGTTCAGATCGACGCCCACGGCGTTCACGGCATCCTCGACCACGGCCTCCAGCGTGTTTGCAAGCTGCCGTTGATCCACGTCGTGCTGGTATTGGCCGACGCCGATGGATTCAGGCGGCACCTTGACCAGTTCGGCCAGCGGATCCTGCAGGCGCCGGGCAATGGACACCGCGCCGCGCAGGGACACGTCAAGCTGCGGAAACTCTCGGGCCGCCAGTTCGGACGCCGAATAGACCGAGGCGCCGGCCTCGCTGACCACCACCCTGGTCGGCACCGTGGCGCCCGCGGGCAGGCGCTTAAGAATGTCGCCCACCAGCCGTTCGGTTTCGCGGCTGGCGGTGCCGTTGCCGATGGCGATCAGGTCGGCGCCGTGTCGCGCGATCAGCGCCAGCAACGTCGCCTCGGCCCCGCGCAGGTCGTTCCTCGGCTGGAATGGATAGATCGTTGCGGTGTCCAGCAGCTTGCCGGTCGTATCGACCACGGCGATCTTGCACCCGGTGCGGATGCCCGGATCGACGCCGATCGTGACACGCGGCCCGGCGGGCGCGGCCAGCAGCAGGTCGCGCAGGTTGCGGCCAAAGACGCGGATCGCCTCGTCATGGGCGCGCTTGCGCAGTTCGGTCAGCAGATCGACATACATCGTGTTCGACAGCCGCACCCGCCACGTCCAGGCCGCCACCTGCCGCAACCATTGGTCGCCGGGGCCGCTGCGCAACGGACCCAGGGCGCGGGCCACGATCCCTTCGGCCCGCGGGGTGCCGGTGTCGGAATCGGGCGAAATGTCGATGGTGACGATTTCCTCCTTGGCGGCGCGCAGGATCGCCAGGGCCCGGTGCGAGGGGATCGCCGACCATTTTTCCCGATGGTCGAAATAATCGCTGAACTTGGCGCCGACGGCTTCCTTGCCCGCGATCAGACGGGCCGCGATGAACGCCTCGGTCCGCATGAAATCGCGCAGATTGCCCAGCAGCGCGGCGTTTTCGGAAAGCTCCTCGACCAGGATGTCCCGTGCGCCGTCCAGGGCGGCCTTGGCGTCCGGCACCGCGTCGGTCAGGTATGTCGCCGCCAGGGTGGCAGGATCGGCCGTCCGGTCGGCCTGAATGGCGCGCAGCAGCGGTTCAAGCCCCTGTTCGCGGGCAATCATCGCCTTGGTGCGGCGCTTGGGCTTGAAGGGCAGATAGATATCCTCGAGCGCGGCCTTGGTTTCGGCCCCGGCGATGGCGCCGGCCAGATCGTCGGTCAGCTTGCCCTGACCGGCGATCGACGCCAGGATCGTCGCCCGCCGCGATTCCATCTCGCGCAGATAGGCCAGCCGGTCGGCCAGCATCCGCAACTGGGTGTCGTCCAGACCGCCCGTCGCCTCTTTCCGGTAGCGCGCGACAAAGGGCACAGTGGCGCCGCCGTCCAGCAGACCTGCGGCCGCCGCGACCTGGCCGGGACTGGCCTTGATCTCGGCGGCGATGATGCGGGCGATGCGGTCGGCGGTGTCCATGATGTTCTCCGGGTCGGGGCATTGGTTCTAACCGGCCACGGCGCGCAGGCCAAGGCCGACATGCGTCCGCCGCATGTTGACACGGCCTGCCGCCATGCACAGGTGCAGGGAATGCAAAAACGAAAGGATGATTGATGCCGACCCTGTTCGACCCCCTTCACATTGGACCCCTGACCCTTGAAAACCGCATCGTCATGGCCCCCCTGACCCGGTCGCGTGCCGGAGCCGAGCGCGTCCCGAATGCCCTGATGGCGGAATATTACGCGCAACGCGCCGGTGCCGGGCTGATCCTGTCCGAAGCCACCAGCGTGACGCCGATGGGCGTGGGCTATGCCGACACGCCCGGCATCTGGAGCGATGAACAGGTCGAGGGCTGGAAGCTGGTCACAAAGGCCGTCCATGACGCGGGCGGGCTGATCTTCTTGCAATTGTGGCATGTCGGGCGCATTTCGGACCCGATCTTCCTGGACGGCGAACTGCCGGTCGCGCCCAGTGCCGTGCGGCCCGCCGGCATGGTCAGCCTGGTGCGCCCGAAAAAGGAATACGTCACGCCACGCGCCCTGGAAACCGATGAAATCCCCGGCATCGTCGAGGCCTATCGCAAGGGCGCCCAGAATGCCAAGCGCGCGGGCTTCGACGGGGTCGAGATGCATGGGGCCAATGGCTATCTGATCGACCAGTTCCTGCAAGACAGCACCAACCGGCGGACCGATCAGTATGGCGGGCCGATCGAAAACCGCGTGCGTTTCCTCAACGAGATCGCGGACGCGGTGATCGGCGTCTGGGGCGCGGATCGCGTGGGTCTGCATCTGGCGCCGCGCGGCGACAGCCACGACATCGGCGACAGCGACCCTCGTGCGCTGTTCACGCATGTCGCCCGGCAGATGCGCGACCGGGGCCTGGCCTTCATCTGCCTGCGCGAACATCCCGGCCCCGATAGCCTGATGGGCGACATCAAGGCGGCCTTCGGCGGCGTGGTCATTGCCAACGAAGGGCTGACAGGCGAGGTCGCGGCCGATCTGGTCCGCAGCGGTCAGGCCGATGCCGCAGCCTTTGGGCGCGATTTCATCGCCACGCCCGACCTGCCGCGCCGCCTGCGCGAGGGGCTGGAGCTGAACCAGCAAGACCCCTCGACCTTTTATGCCGGCGGTCCCAAAGGGTATGTGGATTATCCGGTGGCCGAAGAGGTCGCCTGATTCATCCGGCTGGCCATCCCCGTGGCCAGCCGTTTCCTTACTTGGCCCGCGCCGCCGCACTTTCCGGCAGTTCCTCGTCGAACAGGCGCTGATAGAATTCCGCGACGGTCTGGCGTTCCAGTTCGTCGCATTTGTTCAGGAAGGTCAGCCGGAAGGCATAGCCGACGTTGTTGCCGAAGATTCGGGCGTTCTGCGCCCAGGCGATGACCGTGCGGGGCGACATGACGGTGGACAGATCCCCCTGCATGAAGGCCGTGCGCGTCAGATCCGCCAGCGTCACCATCTGGCCGATGATCTTGCGGCCCTTTTCGGTGTTGTAGGTCGGGTTCTTGGCCAGCACGATCGCCGCCTCGGCGTCGTGGGACAGATAATTCAGCGTGCTGACCAGCGACCAGCGGTCCATCTGGCCCTGGTTGATCTGCTGGGTGCCGTGGTACAGGCCCGTCGTGTCCCCCAGGCCCACGGTGTTCGCGGTCGCGAACAGCCGGAAACAGGGATGCGGGGTGATGACCTCGTTCTGGTCCAGAAGCGTCAGCTTGCCGTCGGCCTCCAGCACCCGCTGGATCACGAACATCACGTCGGCGCGGCCCGCATCGTATTCGTCAAAGACGATGGCGGTGGGGTTGCGCAGCGCCCAGGGCAGGATGCCTTCGTGGAACACCGTGACCTGCTTGCCGTCGACCAGCTTGATCGCGTCCTTGCCGATCAGGTCGATCCGGCTGACATGGCTGTCCAGGTTCACCCGCACGCAGGGCCAGTTCAGCCGCGCGGCAACCTGTTCGATATGTGTGGATTTCCCCGTGCCGTGATAGCCCTGGATCATCACCCGGCGGTTATAGGCAAATCCCGCCAGGATCGCCAGGGTCGTGTCCGGGTCGAACTTGTAGGTGCTGTCGATCTCGGGCACGCGGTCGGTCCGTTCGGCAAAGCCCCGGATCTTCATGTCGCTGTCCAGACCGAACACCTCGCGCAGGTCGATCTCTTCGGTGGGTTTGGCGTTCATATCCAGCATCGTCCGGCCCTTTCGTCGCATCTTGGTCTTGATCGCGCATTCATGCTGTGTGTGCAAGGCGCTCTGCCCCGCGTTGACGCCTCAACCGCCGCCGCCTACGGTGTGCCAGCGCGCCGGAAGAAAAGAAGACAGGCCCTTGCAACAATTTTGCCGATCCGAACTGGAAACGATGATCGCGCGGATTGCCGCAGGCGACCGGGCGGCCTTTGGCGCGCTTTACGACGCGACTTCGGCCAAGCTGCACGCCGTTTGCCTGTCGATCCTGAAGGACCGGCCCGAGGCCGAGGAAACCTTGCAGGAGGTGTATCTTCGCGTCTGGCAGGGCGCCGCCCGCTATGCGGTCAACGGACTGTCGCCGATGACATGGCTTATCACGATTGCGCGCAATCGCGCCATCGACCGGCTGCGCGCGCGCGGATCGCGTCCCATTGCGGTCGTCAACAGCCGCGACCCGCTTGCCCCGGATCTGGCCGAAACGCTGCCATCGGCCGAGCCCGGCCCCGAAGCCGCCGCGATCGCCAGCCAGCAGCGGCGGATGTTGGCCGACTGCCTGGCGCAGTTGTCCGATCCCCAGGCGGGGGCGGTGCGGGCGGTCTATCTTGAAGGCTGGTCCTATGCCGATCTGGCCGCGCGCGAGGGGATGCCCATCAACACCGTCCGCAGTTGGCTGCGCCGCAGCCTGTTGCGGCTGAAAGACTGCGTGGACCAATGACCATCGACGACGGATCGCTGACCGGCCCCGAGGCAGACCATGCCCTTGCCGCGGAATTCGCGCTTGGCCTTCTTGAAGGCGACGAACTGCAGATCGCGCGCGATCGCATGGCCGTGGATGCCGTCTTTGCCGCCGAGGTGCGGATGTGGCAGGAACGGTTGGCCGAACTGGCCTTGGCCCTGACGCCGGTCATGGCCCCTGCTCGCGCCCGCCATGCCGTGCGCGAAAGGCTGGGCCACTCGGTCGCCCCGCTATCCGTTGACCCGGCCGACCGCGTCCCCGTGTGGCGCGGTTCAGCGGGGTGGCTGACCGGATTGGCCGTGGCGGCCGCACTGGCCGTCGCCGTCTTCTCGCCCGCGCTGCGCAGCCCCCAAGACCGGGACGGGCAGCAGACCGAGACCGCCGGTTATCGCGCCCGGCTTGTGTCAGACGACAATGCGCTGCGCGTCGATGCGCAGATTTCGGGGCGCGAGATGCAGGTCACGCTGCAGGCGGGGGCCGCAGCCCAGGGGCGGGATTTGGAAATCTGGTGGATCGACCCGGATCTGGCCGCGCCCGTTTCGCTGGGCCTCCTGCCGGCAGCGGGCGGAATGCGCATGAGCCTGCCCGGCGAACTCGAGCCCGGCGCCGACATCCGCATCGCGCTGTCTGACGAACCCGCGGGCGGCAGCCCGACCGGCCAGGCGACCGGGCCGATTGTCGCGATCGCACCGTTCACTTCTTTGTGAATGCATTCTTTGCGCAACTTTCCGGGCGCGCTTCCGTGTCTGGCGGGGTGGGGTGCAACCGATGCCCCGTCAAACAGGAGAAAGCTCGATGACCTTTCGTATGTCCCTGGCCGCCGCGCCGCTGATCGCCGTTGCCGCCTTCGGCGGTGCCGCCCTGGCCCAGAACACCATGGTCGGCGGGGCCGAGATGTTTCCCGACAAGACCATCGTCGAAAACGCTTCGGCCTCGGCCGACCACACTACGCTGGTGTCGGCGGTGACGGCGGCCGGCTTGGCCGAAACGCTGTCCGGTCCCGGTCCCTTCACGGTCTTTGCCCCGACGAACGCGGCCTTTGCCAAGCTGCCCGAGGCCGCTGTCGCCGATCTCTTGAAGCCCGAGAACAAGGAAATGCTGACCAAGGTCCTGACCTGCCATGTGGTTGCAGCCGACGCCATGTCGCCTGCGATCGGCAAGATGATCATGGACGAGGGTGGCAGCCATGTCGTGGATACGCTGGGCGGCTGCAAGCTGACCGCGACGATCAATCCCGACAACAACGCGCTGCAACTGACCGACGAGAACGGCACCGTTGCCACCGTCACCATCCCGGACGTGGATCAGTCGAACGGCGTGGTCCATGTGATCGACACGGTGATGATGCCCGCGATGTAAGGCACCGCTGAATCTCGACGGCCCGCGCAGCCCCGACGGGGACGCGCGGGTCAACTGCGCCGTCAGGCGTTGAACAGGAAATGCAGCACGTCGCCGTCCTTGACCGGATAGGTCTTGCCTTCGACCCGGAACTTGCCTGCCTCGCGGGCCCCCGCCTCGCCCTTGTGGGCAACGTAATCGTCATAGGCAATGGTTTCGGCGCGGATGAAGCCGCGTTCGAAATCACCATGGATGACACCCGCCGCCTGCGGGGCCAGCGTGCCCCGGTGGATGGTCCAGGCCCGCGCCTCTTTGGGGCCGACGGTGAAATAGGTGTCCAAGCCCAGCAGTTTGTAGCCCTCGCGGATGAGACGATCCAGGCCGGCTTCGTGCAGGCCCATCTCCTCCAGAAACAGGGCGGCTTCGTCGGCGGGAAGCTGGCTGATCTCCTCCTCGATCCGGGCGGAAATCACCACATGGCCGGCGCCCTGCGCCCGCGCCATCTCGGCCACGCGATCGGATTGGGCGTTGCCGGTGGCGGCCCTGTCCTCCTCGACATTGCAGACGAACAGAACCGGCTTGGCGGTCAACAGTTGCAGCATGTCCCAGGCCTTGCGATCCTCGTCCGCGACCTGCACCGTTCGGGCGGGCTTGCCCGATTCCAGTGCGGCCTGCGCCCCCCTGAGCAGGCGTTCCTGGGCCACGGCTTCCTTGTCGCCGCCCTTTAGCTTGCGCGCGATATTGGCAAGGCGGCGCTCGACCGATTCCAGATCCGCGATCATCAACTCGGTTTCGATGGTTTCCGCGTCAGCGATGGGATCGACACGGCCTTCGACATGGGTGACGTCGCCATCCTCGAAACAGCGCAGGACATGGGCGATGGCGTCCACCTCGCGGATGTTGGCCAGGAACTGGTTTCCCAGACCCTCGCCCTTGCTGGCGCCCTTCACGAGGCCCGCGATGTCCACGAAGGTGATGCGGGTGGGGATGATCTGCTTGCTGTTCGCAATCTTGGCCAGCGTCTCCAGCCGCGGGTCCGGAACCGCGACATCGCCCACATTGGGTTCGATGGTGCAAAAGGGAAAGTTGGCGGCCTGCGCGGCGGCGGTTTTCGTCAGCGCGTTGAACAGCGTCGATTTGCCCACGTTCGGCAAGCCGACAATTCCCATGCGAAAGCCCATGACGCGCCCTTTCCTGCCAGGTCAGGGCGCGTTCTAGGCAAGAGGTCCGGGTTTCGCAAGCGTCAGCGGAACAGCACCAGCGATCCCGGCGACCAGGCCAGCCGGGTGCGCGTGCCCACCTCTTGCACGTCGCGGCCAAAGACGTTGCGCATGGAGATTCGCACCGGCCGCGCCTTGCCGTCCATCGCCGCGGCCCCGTCCAGCCGCAGGTCGTAATAGGTCATGTCGCCGTAATAGACGACCTCGTCGATGGTGGCGTTCGTTTCGCGCGGCTGGCCGTGGGTCTGGTTCGGGCCGACCAGGGTCATGGTTTCGGGACGGAAACCGATGGTCGGACCAGCGTCGTCGGGATTCGCGCGGCTGATCTGGCGTTCGGGCAATTCGACGACGCCCAGCCCCGGAACCTCGACCGTGGCCCCGCCCCCCTGTTCCCCCAGGATGCGCGCGGGCAGGAAATTCATCACCCCGATGAAATCCGCGACGCGGCGGTTGGCCGGGCGGGCATACAGCGCCTCGGGGCCATCCAGTTGCGCGATCTCGCCCTCGAACATGACGGCGATGCGGTCGGACATAACCAGGGCTTCCTCCTGGTCGTGGGTGACCAGCACGAAGGTGATGCCGACCTGGCGTTGCAGCTTGATCAGTTCGACCTGCATCTGTTCGCGCATCTTGCGATCCAGCGCGGACAGGGGTTCGTCCAGCAGCAGCACCTTGGGTTTCAGGATCAGGGCGCGGGCCAGCGCCACCCGCTGCCGCTGCCCGCCCGACAGGGCGTGGGCGGCCCGGTTGCCGAAACCGCGCAGGCCGACCATCGCCAGGGACTCATCGACCAGTGCAGCCTTTTCGGCCCTGCCGCGCGGATCGCGGCGCAACCCGAAGGCCACGTTCTGCGCCACCGTGAGATGGGGAAAGATCGCATAGGACTGGAACACCATGTTGGTGGGCCGCTTGTTGGCCGGCACATCCCCCATGTGCTTCTGGTCGATCAGGATCGCGCCGTCGGAAATATCCTCGAACCCGGCGATGGTGCGCAGCAGCGTCGTCTTGCCGCAGCCGGACGGCCCCAGAAGCGAAAAGAACTCGCCCGCGCGAATGGTCAGGTCGATGCCGCGCAGGGCGTGGTAATCGCCGTAATGCTTGTGGACGCCGCGGCATTCGATCATCGGCTTGCGGTCGTCGGTCACAGGAACCCTCCGGTCGGATTGCCGCCCATCCGGGCATTGCCCCGGCGGCGGAAGTATTCGCCCAACGCCAGCAGGACGATGGACAGCGCCACCAGCACCGTGCCAAGCGCCATGATCATCGGGATCTGCTTGGGGAACCGCAACTGGCTGAAGATATAGGTGGGCAGCGTCGGCTGGTTGCCCGCCAGAAAGAAGGCGATGATGAATTCGTCCAGGCTGATCGTGAACGAGATCAGCAGCGAACTGATGATGCCCGGCATGACCAGCGGCAGCGTGACCAGGCGGAACGCGCTCCACTTCGTCTCGCCCAGGTCATAGGCCGCTTCCTCGAGCGACTTGTCCAGGGACGAAAAGGCCGTGGACAGGATGGCGATGGCATAGGGCATGCAGATCAGCACATGGCCCACGATCACCGTCAGGATCGACAGTTGCACCCCCGCGCCCAAAAGCACCACCAGCAGCGACATCGCCACGATGATCTCCGGCAGCACCATCGGCAGCAGGATGAAGCCCATCATGCCGCCCTTGCCCGGAAATTCGAACCGGGTGGACGCGCGGGCGGCAAAGATGCCCAGGCAGGTCGCCAGGATCGCCGCCGAAACCGCGATGATCAGCGAATTGGTCAGGGCGGTGCGCAGCGTGGCGTTGTCCCACATCTGCGAAAACCAGTCGGTGGTGAATCCCTGCAACGGAAAGGCGATGATGGTGCCGGAATTGAACGCGAAAAGGGGCAGCAGGATGATCGGCGCATAGAGAAACAGCAGATACAGCAGCGCATAGATCTGAAGGCCCCGTCCCTGCCCCTTCACGACCGCACCTTCAGAAAGCGACGGTTGATCAGCAGGAACACGATGCTGACGATCGCCACGATGGCCATGGTCGTCACCGCCAGGGCCGATCCCAGCGGGCGGTTGTCCAGGGCCAGCATCTGCACCTGGATCAGGTTGGCGATCATCGGGATCTTGCCGCCGCCGATCAGTTCGGGCGTCACATAATCGCCGATGGTCGGGATGAACACGATCAGGACCGCCGCCAGAACCCCCGGCATCGCCAGTGGCAGCGTCACCCGCAAAAAGGTCATCACCCGGCTTTCGCCCAGGTCGCGCCCCGCCTCCAGCAGGGAACGGTCGATCTTTTCCAGGGCCACGAAGATCGGCAGGATGGCAAAGGGCGCATAGGCATGGGCCAGCGTGATCACGATGGAGTTCACGTTGTAGAGGATGAAGGTCAGCGGCTCGTCGATGATGCCAAGGCCCGTCAGGCCCGAATTGATGACGCCGTTGTATCCCAGGATCACCTTCCACAGGAACACCCGGATCAGATAGCTGGTCCAGAAGGGAATGGTGATCAGGAACAGCCATGTGGCCTTCTTTTCGGGCCTGATCATGAAGCTGACGTAATAGGCGACCGGAAAGGCCAGCAGGACCGTGACCAGCGTCACCAGGGCCGACACCATCAGCGACCGCAGCATCACCGTGCGCAC
This sequence comes from Paracoccus subflavus, assembly GCF_004310345.1. Classification (GTDB taxonomy): domain Bacteria; phylum Pseudomonadota; class Alphaproteobacteria; order Rhodobacterales; family Rhodobacteraceae; genus Paracoccus; species Paracoccus subflavus. The sequence goes on from NZ_SISK01000001.1 coordinate 367,976, forward strand.
GATGGGATCGGTCCAGACCTGGACATAGTTGGCCCAGGTGAAGTCGCGTACGACCGTCAGATAACCGTCGGTCAGGAAGCTGTAGGCCAGGATGGTCAGCAGAGGCGCGGCCAGGATCAGAGCCGCATACAGGAACGGCGGCGCGATCAGGGCATAGCCCTGTCGTGCCTGTGCATCCCATCCCTTGGCCATCCGATCCGTCCCGCAGCGTTCGGTTCAATTCCTTTCATATCGGCGAAAGGGTGAAAAGAGGGTTTATGGTTCGAGCAGGGGCCCCGTCCTAGCGCCACCACCGGCCGGTCAGCGCCAGCAGCGCCAATGAGGCGCGGCGTTGGAACAGCGTGATTTCAGTGACTTCCTCAAGGCAGTTGATGTTTCCCCTAATGATGCCGGCCAGGAACGGCATCACGCCCGGGCCGGGATACAGCGCGGCGGCTGCCCGTTTGGGCAGCAGAAGGCGCGACCGGGCCGCGCGGCGCAGCGCGTCCCGTGCAATGGTCGCCAGCATCGCGGCATCACCGGGATCGGGGTGTTTCAGGCCCAGACCCATGGTCTGCAATCGCGGCAGCGCCCGCAGCCAGGCGGTCAGCCCCGCCCCAAGCGCCTGATCGGCCACCACGGCCCGCGCATCCTCGGCGGCGCCCAGGCGCTGCACCGCGGCCCACATCAGCCGCCCGTTCGTATCGTTCACGTAGGACACGACCGCCTGCGGATCGGCCAAAGGCTCTCGGGCGCAGTCGCGGCGTCGCGCCTCGGCCAGGGGAACAAGGCCGCCAGCATCCCGGCCCCAGGCATCCCACAAGGGGGTCAGCACATCGTGCAGCGGCGGCGGCTTGCCCTCTCCCATACCGGCCAGCCGGTCAATCCACCACTGCAACCGCATCTCGGCCAGCATCGGCTCGGCCGACTGGAACGGCGCGCGGGCAATCTCGAGGTTCAGGGCGTAAAGGGTTATCAGGCCGGGGCGATCGGGGGGATCGGCCACCAGAGTGGCGCCGAAGCGGTCGGGGTCGTGGGTCCGCACCAGATCCGTGCAAGCGGCAAGGGTCATGAAAAGACCTTTGCACGCATCAACGGATCAATTCATCCAGCTTGCGTTCATCAAAATCCGCTGGAAGGCTAAAGGAGTAACCGCCGCCCGGCATGTCACGCAACTCCACGCCAACGTCTTGCAGTGCCTTGCGAATCCGGTCCGCAGTTGCAAAATCCTTCATGCGCTTTGCTTCCTGCCGAGCCAGTAGTAACATCGCAACCCGCTCATTAGCAGGATGATCTCCCACACTGCTGACACCTATTCTTGCAATGCTGCCGATTTCGTCCCAATCAGAAACAAAACCGAGCAAGTCCAGCGATGCTGCAAAGGGCGCCAATTGGACAGCACGACCGCTCAGGTCAAACTCATGCAATGCGGCCAGCGCGCCAGATGTGTTTAGATCGTTTGCCAGCGCATCGACGACGGCGTCTAACGGCTTCCAAGCCCCGCCCTCTTTAAGAACCCTTACCATGCTGCGGCTGTATCCCGCGTGCACCAGTGCGTAGAACCACTTTTCAATATGCCGTTCAGCCTCGCGCGCCTTCGCTTCCGTCCAGTCCATCGGCTTGCGATAATGCGTGGACAGCATCACGAACCGGATCACCTCGCCCGGCACGCCCTGGTCCAGCAAATCCCGCACCGTGAAGAAGTTGCCCAGAGACTTGGACATCTTCTTGCCCTCGACCTGCAGCATCTCGTTGTGCAGCCAGACATTGGCAAAGGACGCCTCGGGGCGGGCGCAGCAGCTTTGGGCAACCTCGTTCTCGTGATGCGGGAATTGCAGGTCGATGCCGCCGCCGTGGATGTCGAAGCTTGGTCCCAGCAGCGCCTCGGACATGGCGGAACATTCGATGTGCCAGCCGGGGCGGCCCCGGCCCCAGGGGCTGTCCCAGCCGGGCTGGTCGGCACCGGACGGTTTCCATAGCACGAAATCCATCGGATCGCGCTTGAAGGGCGCGACCTCGACCCGCGCGCCGGCGATCATGTCGTCGACGGACCGGCCCGACAGCCGGCCATAGGCGGGGAATGACCGCACGTCGAACAGGACATGGCCCTCGGCTGCATAGGCATGGCCGCGTTCGATCAGGTGCCCGATCATGGCCACCATCTGTGGGATGAATTCCGTCGCGCGGGGTTCATGGTCCGGCCGCAGCGCGCCCAGGGCGTCCATGTCGTCGTGATACCAGGCGATCGTCTCGTCGGTGATCTCGCGGATGGTGCGGCCCGTGGCGGCGGCGCGGGCGTTGATCTTGTCGTCCACATCGGTGAAGTTGCGCACGTAAGTCACTGCACCCTCACCATAAACATGGCGTAGAAGTCGCACCAGCACGTCGAACACCAGCACCGGCCGGGCATTGCCCAGATGCGCGCGGTCATAGACGGTCGGGCCGCACAGGTACAGGCGCACGTTTTGCGGGTCCAGCGGCTGGAACGGGTCCTTCCTGCGGGTGCGGGTGTTCGTCAGCCGGATTTCGACCATGGGGCGCCTCATGCAAATCGTGGGCCGGATCTAGCCCATCGGCGCAAAGCTTTCCACCCATGCGATCTGGCGCGGCAGGCTGTGGCGGTGCAGGTCATAGCCGTCCCGGATCGTCTGGCGCGCGGCGGCCCGCAGACGGCCGGCATCGGGATCGCCCGCAAGACCCCGGATCAGCGCGGCGGACAGCGCGGGCAGGTCGAAGAACGGCACCAGACGGCCGTTTTCGCCGTCCCGGATCAGTTCGCGCACGGGTTCGGTGTCGGATGCCACGACATAGCTGCCCGCCGCCATCGCCTCGGCCAGGGACCAGGACAGCACGAAGGGATAGGTGAGGTAGCAATGCACACGCGCCGTCTGGATCAGCGACAGATAGTCCGCATAGGGCACGCGGCCCAGGAAATGCACCCGCGACAGATCCAGCCGGTCGCCCAGTTCCGCCAGCATCCGCGCCTTCCAGGTGCCGCCGTCCCTGGGGGAGCTGCCATAGCTGATGCCTTCGGCGCCGATCAGGACGACTTGGGCCTGCGGGCGGGCGGCCAGGACATCGGGCAAGGCACGCATGAAGATGTGGAAACCGCGATAGGGTTCCAGCGACCGGCTGACATAGGACAGAACCTCGTCCCCCGCGCGCAGGCCCTGCCCGCCGGGCAGGGTCAGGCACGCGGTCGGATTCGGGCAGACGCGGGCGGTGTCGATGCCGTCGTGGATGACGGTGATCTTGCCCCGCAGTTCGGGGGGAAAGCTGTCGGCCTGATACCTGGTGGGCGCGATCGCCGCATCGGCCTGAACGATGCCCTGGATCAGGTGGGCGCTGCGGGCCAGGGTCGTTATCCGCATCTCGTCGGTGTTGTCCTGAATGGCGGGATCGAAGCCGACATCGTGCCCGCGGGTGCGATACAGAAGCTCGGCATAGACCAGCAGCCGGGCCTCGGGCCAGATTTCGCGCAGGAACAGCGTCTCGCCCCAGCCGGAATGGCCCAGGATCACGTCGGGCACAAAGCCGTGCCGGTCCCGCAGCACTCGCGCGCCCCGCGCGGCCAGATAACCGCGTTCGGCATGGTTTGCATAGCTGCGCCCCAGACCGCCGGCCGGTGCTGGCTCGGGGGTCTTGTAGCGGACGGTCGGGACCGGGCTCGGCCGGCTGTTCGTCTCGTCCGTCAGGGCCAGGACCTGATGGCCGCGCGCGGCCAGGGCGGGGGCAAGATGCGGAAACTGGCCGGGGAAATTCTGGTGGACGAACAGGATCTTCATCGATGATGGTCGCGGAACGCCGCCGCAAGCAGCGTTCGCGTATAGTCGTGTTGCGGATCGTCGAAAATCTGCGCGGTCGTGCCCTGTTCCACAACCTCTCCCGCGCGCATCACCATGATCTTGTGCGACATGGCCCGAACCACGCGCAGGTCATGGCTGATGAACAGGAAGGCCAGGCCGTATTTCCGCTGCAAGCCGCGCAGCAACTGGACGATCTGGACCTGCACCGTCATGTCCAGGGCCGATGTCGGTTCGTCCAGCACCACCACCTTGGGGCGCAGGATCATCGCACGGGCGATGGCGATCCGCTGACGCTGGCCACCGGAAAATTCGTGCGGATAGCGGTGCATCATGTCGGGGTTCAGCCCGACCTCGGCCATGATCTCGGCCACCATGGCGCGGCGGTCGCGACCCTTTTCGACGCCGTGCACGCACAGGCCCTCGGCGATGATCTGTTCCACGGTCATGCGCGGCGACAGGCTGCCGAACGGGTCCTGGAACACGATCTGCATGTCGCGGCGCAGGCGGCGCAACTGCCTGGACTGCCAGCGGGCGATATCCTGGCCCATGAACAGGATCGGGCCGTCGCTGGGGATCAGGCGCATGATGGCCAGGGCAAGCGTGGTCTTGCCAGACCCGGATTCGCCGACGATGCCCAGGGTTTCGCCCGCCCGCACGGACAGGGTGGCGCTGTTCACGGCCTTCACATGGCCCACGGTCTTGCGCAGCAGTCCCCGCTGGACCGGAAACCAGACCCTGAGGTCGCGCGTCTCGACCATGGTTTCCGCGTCAGCGGGGACGGGATCGGCGGTGCCGGTGGGTTCGGCGGCCAGCAACTTGCGGGTATAATCGTGTCGGGGGTCGGTGAAGATCGCCTCGACCGGTCCCTGCTCGACGATCTCGCCGTCCTTCATCACGCAGACGCGGTCGGCGATACGGCGCACGATACCCAGATCGTGGCTGATGAACAGCATCGACAATCCTTCGTCGGCCTTGAGTTCCGCCAGAAGATCAAGGATCTGCGCCTGGATCGTCACGTCAAGCGCCGTGGTTGGTTCGTCCGCGATCAGCAGTTCGGGACCGTTCGCCAGGGCCATGGCGATCATCACCCGCTGGCGTTGGCCGCCCGACAGTTGGTGCGGGTAATCGGCCAGACGGCTTTCGGGGTCGCGGATGCCCACGCGGGTCAGCAGGTCCACGATCCGCGCCCGCGCCCTGGCGCCCGTCAGCCCCTGATGCAGCGCCAGGCTTTCCCCCAGTTGCTTTTCCAGCGTATGCAGCGGGTTCAGCGAGGTCATCGGTTCCTGAAAGACAAAGCTGATATCGTCGCCGCGAATGTCGCGCAGCACGCGGTCGGGGGCGCCGACCATCTCTCGGCCCGCGTATTTCACCGACCCGTCGACGACGGCGGAATCGCCCAGCAGGCGCACGGTGGACAGCGCGGTCACCGACTTGCCCGACCCGGATTCGCCGACCAGTGCAACCGTTTCGCCCCTGCCGATGTGAAAGCTGACGCCCTTGACGGCGGGCACGATGCGGCCTTCCTGGCGAAAACCGATGCGCAGGTCGCGCACCGCCAGAACCGCATCGCTGTCGGGGGACGGGGCGGCATGGCCCTGTCCCTGACCCGGCATTTGCACGCCGTGCCCCTCGGCCACGGCGGCGGGGGCGCCGGGGGCGGGAATGAGGGGCGTCAGGTCGTTGGTCATTTGAACGTCTTTCGCGGGTCAAAGGCGTCGCGCACGCCCTCGAAGATAAAGACCAGCAGCGACAGCATGATGGCGAAGGTGAAAAAGGCGGTGAAGGCCAGCCAGGGCGCCTGAAGGTTCTGCTTGGCCTGCAAGGCCAGTTCGCCCAGCGAGGGCGCGGATGCCGGCAGGCCGTAGCCAAGATAGTCCAGGGCCGCCAGCCCGCTGATCGTGCCGGTCACCACGAAGGGCAGCATGGTCAGCGTGGCGACCATCGCATTGGGCAGGATGTGGCGGAACATGATGGTGCGGTCCCCCACCCCCAGGGCGCGGGCGGCACGGACATATTCGAAGTTCCGCGCCCGCAGGAATTCGGCGCGCACCACGCCCACCAGGGCGGGCCAGCCGAACAGGATCGTCACGAACACCAGCAGCCAGAAGCTGCGCCCCAGGATCGCGAACAGGATGATGATGACATAGAGCGACGGGGTGGATGCCCATATCTCTAACAGGCGCTGGAACACCAGGTCGGTCCTGCCGCCGAAATATCCCTGGATCGCGCCCGCAGCGATGCCCACGACGGATGCCACCACCGTCACGATCAGCGTGAACAGGATCGAGATGCGGAAGCCATAGATCACGCGGGCCAGCACGTCGCGCGCGGTGTCGTCGGTGCCAAGCCAATGCGTGGCATCGGGGGGGCTCGGGGCGCTGCCCACGTTGTTGATGGTGGAATAATGGAACGGGATCGGCGGCCAGATCATCCAGCCCTGCTCGTCCTTGGGGATGTTGCTACTGCCCGCGTCCACGGCGGCGATCAGATCCTCGGGCGTGTCCCAGCAATCGGGGCTGCCGCCGGTCACGATCAGGCATTGCACCGCGGGATCGGTATAGATCGCTTCGGTCTGGAAATCGCCGCCAAAGGCCGTTTCGGGATAGAAATTATAGGCCGGGAAAACCAGTTCGCCGCGATAGCTGGCCACGATGGGTTTGTCGTTCGCCACGATCTCGGCGCACATGGCCAGAACGAACAGCACCGAAAAGATCACCAAAGACCAGAAAGCCCGGCCATTCCTGCGGAAATTGCGCCAGCGGCGGCGATTGAGTTCGGACAGCGCCATCATCCGGCCCTTGATTCAAAGTCGATGCGCGGATCGACAAAGACATACATCATGTCCGACAGGATCCCCACGACCAGCGACATCAGGCCAAAGACATAGAGCGTGCCGAAGATCACCGGATAATCGCGCTGCACCGCGGCCTCGAACCCCAGGCGACCCAGGCCGTCCAGCGAAAAGATCGTCTCGATCAGGATCGATGCCCCGAAGAACACGCCCAGGAACATCGCCGGAAAGCCAGCGATCACGATCAGCATGGCGTTGCGAAAGACATGGCCGTAAAGAACCCGGCTTTCGGTCAGGCCCTTGGCGCGGGCGGTCATCACGTACTGCTTGTTGATCTCGTCCAGAAAACTGTTCTTGGTCAGCAGGGTCAGGGTCGCAAAGCTGGAAATGGTCGAGGCGATGACCGGCAGTGTGGCGTGCCAGGCATAGTCCTTGATCTTGCCCCACAGGGTCAGGTCGGCGAAATTGTCGCTGGTCAGCCCGCGCAGGGGGAAGATCTGCCAATAGCTGCCGCCCGCGAACAGCACCATCAGCAGCACCGCGAACAGGAAGGCCGGGATCGCATAGGCCATGATGATCACGGCCGAGGTCCAGGTGTCGAAGCGCGTCCCGTCGCGCGTGGCCTTACGGATGCCCAGCGGGATCGAGATGAGATAGGCCAGCAGCGTGGACCACAACCCCAAGGTGATGGATACCGGCATCTTTTCCAGCACAAGGTCGATCACGCTGATGGACCTGAACCAGCTTGTTCCGAAATCGAAGGTCAGGTAATTGCCCATCATCGTCAGGAATCGCTGCAAGGGTGGCTTGTCGAAGCCGAATTCCTTTTCCAGTTGCGCGATGAATTCCGGCGGCAGGCCCCGCGCGCCCTCATACCCCTCGACCACGCCGGTATCGCCGCCTGTCCCCGCACCCGAGATGTTGCTGAAGGCGTCGCCCGCCCCCTGGACCTGGGCGGCGATCTGTTCGATGGGTCCGCCCGGCACGAATTGCGTCAGCGTGAAGTTCACCACCATGATCCCGATCAGTGTCGGGATGATCAGCAGAAGCCGCCGCAGGATATAGGCGCCCATGGGATTGCCCCGTCCCTTCCGGGCCTTTGCGGCCCCGTTTCCCTTGTCCGGCCCTTGTCGGGCGGGATCGCCGGAAAATCAACCCTGCCCTGTCACCGGATCGCGCCGCTGGCCTTCAGTTCCGCCTCTCGCGCCGCATCCGCCCACCAGAAATCCAGCGTGCCAAGCGCATAGGGCGGCATGGCGTCGGGGTGGCGATACATGTCGTAATAGGCAAGCGTGTATTCCGCCTTGTACCACTTGGGCACCCAGAACCGCAGGCTGCGCAGCGCGCGGTCCAACGCCTTGATGGCGACGACATTGTCTTCCTGCGTTTCGGCCTGCTGGCCCAGTTCCAGCAGCCTGTCGATCGCGGGATTCGCCAGACCCATCGGGTTGAACACGTCATCCACGTCCTCGGACCCGAAAACCTGGCCGGCATAGCCGCCGATGGCATAGGACTGGCCCAGCGAATCCTCGACCATGTCGAAATCCTTGGATCGGGTGCGCTGCTGCATCTCGGCATTGTCCACGCGGCGATTTACGGCCTCGATGCCGATGGCCTGCAGGTTCTGGACGAATGGATTGATGATCCGGTCGTTGCCCACGTCGTCGTTCAGGATCTCGACCGTCAGCGGCTCGCCATCGGCGTTGCGACGCTTGCCGTCGCTGCCCACGGTCCAGCCCGCCTCGTCCAGCAGCGCCATCGCACGGCGCATGTTCTGGCGGTCAAGCTGGCGTTCGCCCCCGGTGGGCTGGACCACGGCATCGTCGGTCAGGATGCCCGCGGGCAGATCGGCCGCGACCGGTTCCAGCAATGCCAGTTCCGCGGCCGAGGGCGGGCCGTCGGCGCGGAATTCGCTGTTGTCCCAAAAGGAATTGACCCGCGTTTCAAGGCCATAAAGCAGCGTCTGGTTGGTCCATTCAAAGTTGAACATCAGCCCGATCGCTTCGCGCACGCGGATGTCCTGGAACTTTTCGCGCCGCAGGTTGAACACCCAGGCGTCGCCGCTGGCGATCTGCCCGTCGGGCAGCGTCTCGCGCACCACGGCCCCCGACGACAGCGCGGGAAAGTCATAGCGCGTGGACCAGTGCATCGATGATGTTTCGTTGCGGAAAGTATATTCTCCGGCCTTGAACGCTTCGAATGCGCCGTCAAAATCGCCAAACATTTCATAGCGAATCCGGTCGAAGTTGAAGCGGCCCCGGTTGATGGGCAGATCCTTGCCCCAATAGTCCGGGTTGCGCTTGACCACCAGGGTTCGGCCCATGTCGGCGCGGTCGAACATATAGGGGCCCGAGCCGACATACGGGATGTTCGTGCTCTGCTCCAGATCGCGGTCGTTATCCTCGAAATCCTTCTTGGAAAAGACGATCTGGCTGCCCATCTGGGAAATCACGTCACGGCGGGGATAGCCCTCGGCAAAGGTGAACCTGATGCGCTGATCGTCCAGCACCTCGGCCTTGGCGACCATCTGCTGCATCGCCATGCGGAAGGACGACAGGCCCTTGTCGCGCAGGGTTTCAAAGCTGAACAGAACGTCATGCGCGGTCAGAGGCGTTCCATCGCTGAACCTGGCCTCGGGGCGCAGGTTGAAGATCACCCAGTCCTTGCTTTGGGGATATTCCAGCGTTTCGCACAAAAGACAGTAGTCCACGCCCAGTTCGTCCGCCGGGCTGTCCATCAGCCGTTCAAGCTGGATCACCGACAGGGCAATGGCCCGGCCCCGATGGGTAAAGGGATTATAGCTGTCGAATCCACCGACCGCGCCGAAGGAAATCTCGCCCCCCTTGGGCGCGTCGGGGTTCACATACGGATAGTGCGGAAAGTCGGCGGGCAATGCGGGTTCGCCGAACAAGGCGATGGCATGGGTCTTGATAACGGTTTCGTTCCCTTCTGGCGCGGCGTTCTCCTGCGACAAGACGGCGGTGGCCGGGGCAAGGGCAAGAAGGGCGATCAGGGCAAGGCGGCGCATCGGGCGAACTCCGGTCGGGACACTGCCCTGCACGCTAGGCCAGCGCCGGGGACACGATCAAGCCGCGATTTCGTGAAGCGCCCGCCCCGAGGACAACGAAAAAGGGCGCATCCTGCGATGCGCCCGGTCAGAGGAAACGTCCCCGGCTCAGGGCTGGGCTTGCAGATAGGCAACGATATCCGCCCGGTCCTGGGGATCGTCGATCCCGGCAAAGGACATCTTGGTGCCGGGCACATATCCCTTGGGATCGGCCAGAAACGCCTGCAGCGCCTCGGGCGTCCAGGCCGGATCGACTGCGGCGTGTTCCACCATCCCGGCGGAATAGTTGAAGCCCTCCACCCCGGCCACGGCGCGGCCCACCACGCCGTTCAGATGCGGACCCACGCCATCGGTTCCGTCCAGCTTGTGGCAGGCGCGGCACTTGCCGAACCCTTGTTCCCCCGCGGCGGCATCGGCCGAGGCCAGCAGCGCGGCAAAGTCGATCTCCTCCTCCACCGCTTCCTCCTCGCCGCCGGCCTCCTCGACCGGGATGGCATAGGCCTGGGCGACCTCTTCCCCTTCACCGTGTTCGGCAGAGCCCACGTGATACAGCGAGCTTGCCATCCAGTTGGCCAGCATCAGAAACAGCAGCGCGCCGATCAGCGCGCCGGCGGCCTTAGTCACGGTCATGGTGTTGAACATCGCGTGCGATCCCCGCTTGGTAAGCTCGTCAATTCGTCGGGTATGTATCCGCTTTCGCTTTGAAGGTTCAAGGTATAGTTACCGCGCCAGGTTTCAAATTTCGGATGGCGGCATGACGACCACGACCAACCGCATCGCCTTTCAGGGCGAGCCCGGGGCCTACAGCCACGAGGCCTGCCGCAAGGCCCGCCCCGGCATGGAGGCGCTGCCCTGCCGCACCTTCGAGGACGTGATCGAGGCGGTCCGCAGCCACCAGGCCGATCTGGCGATGCTGCCGGTCGAAAATTCGACCTATGGCCGGGTCGCCGACATCCACCACCTGCTGCCCGAATCCGGCCTGCACATCATCGACGAGGCCTTTGTCCGCGTCCATATCAGTCTGCTTGCGGTCCCCGGCACCTCCTTAACCCAGGTGCGCGAGGCGATGAGCCATACCGTTCTGCTGGGCCAATGCCGCAGCTTTCTGCGCCGGCACAACATCCGCGCCGTGACGGGCGCCGACACCGCAGGGTCAGCCAAGGAGGTCGCATCGCGAGGCGATCCGTCGGTGGCCGCCCTGGCCGCCCCCCTGGCGGCCGAGATATACGGCCTGGACCGCCTGGCCGATCAGATCGAGGACCGGCAGAACAACACCACGCGCTTTCTGATCATGTCGCGCCAGCCCGATTACAGCCGCCGGTCGGACCGGATGCTGACCAGTTTCGTCTTTCGCGTGCGCAACATTCCCGCCGCCCTCTACAAGGCGATGGGCGGCTTTGCGACCAACGGCGTCAACATGACCAAGCTGGAAAGCTACATGGTCGATGGCGTCTTCACGGCCACCCAGTTCTATGCCGATGTCGAAGGTCATCCCGAAGACCCGGCCCTGCAAATGGCCCTGGAAGAGCTGGGCTATTTCACATCGTCGCTGGATATGCTGGGCGTGTATCCGGCAGATCCCCTTCGCGAGGCGCAGCGGCAGGGGGACCGGGGGGCATAGGCTGCGCGCAGATGCGCGACATAGTCGGCAATCCGACGGTCATGGCCCCGGTCCAGGTCGGCCCTGGCAAGCCGGGCCATCTGCACCAGCAGCCTTGCGCGCATTGTCAGCGGACAGACAACGGTTTCGCACAGCAGGCGCGACCGTTCGCGGCCCAGTGCCATAACCGTCATCGCGACACGCAGGTCGAACTGATCGGATCCGCCGGCCAGCACCAGTTGCGACGGCCGCACCAGCCGGGCCACCCTGAGACGCAAAAACCGAGGCCGGCCCCGCCAGGTGAAGGTCACGGTCCACCCCGCCCCGGTGCCAGGTTCGGCCGCAGGGTCGATCCGGCGCAGCATAGCCCCGCAGGCCGCAAGGGCCCGTTCACTGCGCGAAAAATTGGCGAGGAGATCGAACAGACTGCCTGCGGGCAGATCCGTATCGACGCGGGTGAAAAATTTCATGCGCGAATGGCCGCCGGAATATCCACAGACAAATGCCCGGCATTATTCGTTTGAAGGGTGAAAACAGGTGTCATCGTCACGCCCAAGGATTAAATCTGGTGAATGTCGGGTCCGGTGATTCCCATCCCTACCCGGTTTTCGTGAACAAACCGGAAACCGCCTTGGATTTTGCAATCTAGGGTTGAGTGAATCACCTTGTGTCGCTACGCTGGTCCAATGGCCCGAATACAAACCGCGGCGATTTCGGACGAGGGGCGGATGCCAGACGGGAACGGCGATCTCCAGGGGTTCGGTCCGGCCAGCGCCGATACGCAGGACGGCGTTGCATTGCGCATTCTGGCCACGACCGATCTTCACATGAAGCTGCTGCCCCATGATTATCTGTCGGGGAACCCCTGCGACCGCGGCAGCTTGGCGCAAGCCGCCTCGCTGATCGAACGGCACAGACGGTCGGCGCCGAATGTCCTGCTGGTCGATAACGGGGATTTCCTGCAAGGCACGCCTCTGGGTGAACAGGCCGTGCTGAACACGCGCCACGACCATCCCGCCATTACCGCCATGAATCTCATGGGATACGACGCGGCGGCGATCGGCAACCATGACTTCGCTTTCGGAATAGACCTGCTGCAATCCGTTGCCCGCCAGGCGCGTTTCCCCTTGCTTGCGGCCAATCTGCAGGTCAGGGGCAAGCCGGATTTCCTGAAATATGTGATCCTGAACCGCCGGCTTCGCTCTGATCGCGGAAAGCCGATCGATCTGCGAATCGGGGTGATCGGGTTCCTGCCGCCGCAGACGACGGCCTGGGACAGCGATCTGGGCCGGCGCATGGCCTGCGACGACATCCTGCTGACGGCGCGCCGGCTTGTGCCGGAAATCCGGGCGCAGGGCGCGGATCTTGTGATCGCCCTGGCCCATAGCGGCATCTCGCACCGCCCCTGGACTCCGGGGGCCGAGAATGTCGCGGTCGAACTGGCCCTGGTGGACGGGATCGACGCCATTGTCGCCGGTCATACCCATGAGGTCTTTCCCGGCAGCGGCATGGCCTCGGCCCCCGGGATCGATGCCATCGCCGGAACCCTGGAAGGCAAACCCGCCGTCATGCCCGGCTTTGGCGGCTCTCATCTCGGGGTCATCGACCTGTGGCTGGAACGGGGCCCCTGGCAGGAATGGCGCGTGGCAGGCGCCCTGGCACGCTGCGAGGTCGTCACAAGCTTGGATGTCCCGGTCGCGCCCGCCATCGTGAAGGCCGTCGCTCCCACGCATCGCAAGACAGTGTCGCGACTGAACACGCCGATCGCCCGCAGCGGCCGACGGATCAGCAGCCATTTCGCCCTGGCGGGGGTGGACCCCGTGTCTGCCCTGGTCAACATGGCGCAGCGTTGGCATGTGCGCAAAAGCCTGCGCGGAACAACGTTCGAGGGGGTGCCGGTGCTGTCTGCGGCGGCACCGTTTCGGGCAGGCGGGCGCAGCGGGCCGCTCCATTATACCGATGTGGGGCCCGGACGCCTGTCACAGGCCAATCTGGCGGACATCTATCCCTTTCCCAACCGGATCTGCGCCTTGGCCCTGTCGGGTGCCGAACTGCGGGCCTGGCTCGAACGTTCGGCCAGTCTTTTCAACCGGATCGTGCCGGGACAGGCGGATCAGATGCTGGCCGATCCGCGCTTTCCGGCCTATCAGTTCGATGTGATCCAGGGGCTTTGCTGGCAGGTGGACCTGTCCCAGCCGGCTGCATTCCGCATGGATGGCACGGCCACAGGCGCCAGCCGGATCCGCAACGCGCTGTGGCGCGGCCGCCCGCTGGCGGATGACGACCTGTTCGTGCTGGCCACAAACTCGTACCGCCTGGCCAGCCACGGCCTGTTTTCAACCCTTGTCGCGTCCCGGCAGTGCGTCCTGCCCCCCGGTCCCAGGACGCCCGAGGTGATCCGAAACTATCTGAGGCGCCGCCGACGGATCGACATCGACGCGGCGCCGTCCTGGCTCTTTGTCCCGATGCCGGGCACCACCGTCATCCTCCAGACCAGCCCGGCCGGTCTTTCCCTGCTGCCGGACATTGCCGGCGACAGCGGCCTCCGGATCGAGGACGCAGGCCGGACCGAGGATGGCTTTGCGCAGGTGCGGCTGCATCTGTAACGGGGTTGCATCGCCCCCGGTCCCGCATTATCTGACGGGGTGAGAGGTTGGCGCGGGCAGGCGCCTCGCCAACCCGGTCAGGTCCGGAAGGAAGCAGCCGTAACGAGCCCCGCTTGGGTCGTTGTCCAGCCTCTCACCCTTTCCTCGTTGGGTTGTTGCGACGCAGAAGCCCCAGAATAACGCGGGCTTGGATGGTACAGGCCAGGCAAGGTTGCGCAGACCAAGGGTTCCAGGTTCTTGTCGCGCCTTCCGTCAATGGGGCGGCTGCAGCTCCGCCAGATCCGCACCACCCGCCTGCCGGAACCAGCGGATCACCTGCGCGCGTTCCTCCGGCTCCATAAAGGTGACGTTGGCGGGGGGCATGGCGTTGGTCAGGCCGGACTGGATGTAAATCTCGCGCGCGTATTTTGCGATATCGGCGGGGGTTTCCAGAAACACGCCCTTGGGCGCGTGGTAAATTCCCTCATATCCCGGCTCGCGGGCATGACACATCGAACAACGGCCCATCACGATGTCGCTGACCTGCCCGAACCCCTCGGCCTCGGCAAAGCGGGTCTCGACCGGGGTCAGGGGCCGGGCCTCGGCTTGGTCCAACCTGTCCTGGTTCAGGCCGGCCGAGGACAGCCACATCACCATGATGAACAGGACCACCGTGACGGCCCAGGTCCACCAAAGCATTCCCTTGCGGGCGTGCATGGTGTTGAAGAAATGCCGGATGGTCACGCCCATCAGAAAGATCAGCGCCGCGATCAGCCAGTTGTACTGGCTGGCGAAGGCCAGCGGATAGTGGTTGGACAGCATCAGGAAGATGACCGGCAGCGTCAGATAGTTGTTATGCGTAGACCGCAGCTTGGCGATCTTGCCGAATTTCGGATCGGGCGCGCGCCCGGCTTTCAGATCCGCCACCACGATCCGCTGGTTCGGCATGATGATGAAGAACACATTAGCCGTCATGATCGTGGCGGTGAAGGCACCCAGATGCAGCAGCGCGGCCCGGCCAGTGAAGACCTGCGTATAGCCCCAGCCCATGGCCACCAGCGCCACGAACAGCAGCAGCATCAGCACAGTCGGGGTTTCCCCCAGCGGCGACTTGCACAGCGTGTCGTAGATCAGCCATCCCAGCGCCAGCGACCCGGCCGAGATCAGGATCGCCTGCCAGGTCGCCAGATCGGCCTTGGCGGTGTCGATCAGATACAGGTTCGCGCCCGCCCAGTAGACGACCATCAGAAGCGCGGCGCCCGACAGCCAGGTCGCATAGCTTTCCCATTTGAACCAAGTCAGATGCTCGGGCATCCTGTCCGGGGCGACCAGGTACTTGTTGATGTGATAGAAGCCGCCGCCATGGACCTGCCACTCCTCGCCATGCGCGCCCTTGGGCAGGCCAGGCGCCTTGGTCAGCCCCAGGTCCAGCGCCACGAAATAGAACGAGCTGCCGATCCAGGCTATGGCGGTGATGACATGGGTCCAGCGGACGGCAAAGGCCAGCCATTCCCACAAAACGATCTGGTCGGGGACAAGGTGCAGCATGGTATTCAGCTTCCCCGATAGGTCGAATAGCCAAAGGGCGATACCAGCAGCGGGACGTGATAATGGTCGTCCTGCGACATGCCGAAACGGATCGGGATCACGTCCAGGAACCGCGGGCTTTCGGCATCCACCCCCGTGGCGTCCATCCAGGCGCCCGCGTGGAATTCCAGTTCATAGGTGCCGGTCGCGAAATCCGCCGCCGGCAGGATCTGGCGGTCGGTGCGGCCGTCATGGTTGGTGCGCAGCCGGGCAAGCTCGGTCCGCCGGGGGCCGTCCAGGCGGAACAGCACGATCTCCATTCCCTCGGCCGGACGGCCGCGCGCGGTGTCCAGCACATGCGTCGTCAGGTATCCTGGCATCATCACCCTTTCCCTATTCTTGCAGAAACATGAATAACCGATCCCGGCATCCGGCGGCGAGTGGGGCCGAAAGCAAGGCAGTCTATAAGTCTGGTATAAAATCCCCCGGCGGGTTGCCCGGCACCGGCAATGCCAGACGCGGCGGGCTTTCACCCGCCGCGCCGATGGTGCGGAACAACCGGAGGCCTCAGTGGTCGGCGACGCTGCCGGCGGCCCGGATGTCGTCCTCGTTGGCGCGGGCGGCACCGTTGTAGAACCAGTTCAGAGCCACCGCTGAGATCGCCGCCAAGAGGATGCCGGAATGGATCAGCGGATGGATCGCGTGCGGCATCCACTGGTTGAAGTTCGGCGCCACCAGCGGGATCATCCCCATGCCGATGGAGATGGCCACGATGAACAGATTGTGGCGGTTGGTCGCGAAATCCACGCGCGCCAGGATGCGCACACCGGTCGACGCCACCATGCCGAACATCACCAACCCCGCGCCGCCCAGAACGGTGGTCGGCAGACTTTCGACCAAGGCGCCCATCTTGGGGATCAGGCCCAGCACGATCATGATCGCGCCCCCCGCCACGCAGACGAACCGCGACCGGATGCCGGTGACGCCCACCAGACCGACGTTCTGGCTGAAGGACGTATAGGGGAAGGTGTTGAAGATGCCGCCGATGGCCGTGCCCAGCCCGTCCGCGCGCAGGCCGGCGGCCAGCGATTTCTGGTCCATCGGCTTCTTGCAGATGTCGGACAGCGCCAGGAACATGCCGGTGGATTCGATCATCGTGACCAGCATGACCAGCACCATGGTGGCGATCATGACCGGATCAAAGGCCGGCATTCCGAAATGGAACGGCTTTATGACTGCGAACCAGTCGGCGGCACCGACCTTGTCGAAATTCATCATCCCCAGCATGGCCGCGACGACCCCGCCCACGACGATGCCCAGCAGCACCGCGATATTGGCCATGAAGCCCCTGGCATAGCGGGAAACCAGCAGGATCGTGCCCAGCACCAGCAGCGCGATCATGATGTTGCGTCCGGATGCGTAAGCGGGGTTCTGCACCGTCGGCGCTAGGGTCACGCTGGCCGGGACATTGCCTGCGGCACGCGCGGTTTCCAGCCACGCCACCGCTTCCGGGTCCACGATCCTGGGCGCGGTCGGCCCGACCTGAAGACCGAAGATCCAGTTGATCCCGATGGGCATCAGGCTGATGCCGATGGTCAGGATCAGCGTGCCGGTCACGACCGGCGGAAAGAACCGCAGCATCCGGCTGATGAAGGGCGCGATGGCGATGCCGATCACCCCTGCCGCGATGATCGCCCCGAACAGGGCGCGCGCGCCGTCATGGCCGGGCAGCGATGTGGCAACCGCCACCATCGGCCCGACCGAGGCAAAGGTCACGCCCATCATCACCGGCAGCTTGATGCCGAAATACTGGGTCGCACCCAGGCTCTGGATCATCGACACGATGCCGCAGACGAACAGGTCGGCGGAAATCAGGAACGCCACCTCCTCGGGCGGCAGTTGCAGCGCGCGACCCACGATCAAGGGCACCGCGATGGCGCCCGCATACATGACCAGCACATGCTGGAACCCAAGCGTGAAAAGCCTGGGGGCGGGAAGGATTTCATCGACCGGATGAACCCCTTCCCCATAGGTTGCTTCAGACATGGCGGACCTCCCCTTCCACGGATGCCTTGCTTCGTTCAGATCTCGATCTGGATCGCCTTCCCCTGCTGCTTTGCCAGTTTGACGACGGCGGATGCGACGGCCAGATCCTGCAAGCCCACGCCCGTCCCGTCGAAGATCGTGACCTCTGCATCGCCGCGCCCCGGATGGTTGCCAAGAATGACATGGCCTAGCGCGGTGATGTCGTTCGCGGATACGGTTTTCTGCGCCGCGACATGCTGGAATTCGCCGATGCTGACCGATTGGGCAACCTCGTCGGTAAACAGGCGCGCGCGGGCGACCAGCGCCGGGTCCAGTTCCTGTTTGCCCCTGGTGTCGGTGCCCATCGCCGCGATATGGGTCGGGCCCGTGACATGCTCGTCCAGCAGCAAGGGTTCAAAGGCCGAGGTGATGCTGATGATGACATCCGCCTCGGTCCCCAGTTGCGGCAGGTCCACCGCCTCGAACGGCAGGCCCAGTTCGGCGGCGGTGTCGGCCAGGCGGGACAGCATCTCGGGATTCGGGTTCCAGCCGATGACCTTTTCGAACTGTCCGAACCGCACGGCGGCGCGCATCTGGAACGCCGACTGGTGGCCGGCCCCGATCATGCCTAGCACCCTGGCGCCTTGCGGGGCCAGATACTTGCTGCTGACGGCGCTGGCCGCAGCCGTGCGCAGGGCGGTCAACAGGTTGCCTCCAACCGCTGCCGACACGCGGCCGGTATCGGGGTCGAACAGGAACACGGTGGACTGGTGGTTGATCAGCCCGCGTTTCTGGTTGTTGGGCCAATAGCCCCCGGCCTTCAGGCCAAGCGTCATCCCCGCGCCGTCGAAGCCCCCCTTGAAGCCATAAAGCGCGTCCTCGTGGCCGATCGCCTCGCGCACCACGGGGAAGTTTCGGGCATCCCCGCGCGCCATGGCGGCAAAGACCGCCTCGACCGCCTCGAACGCGGCCTCGGGGGTCATCAGACCGGCGATCTCACTCTCGGGAACGACCCACATCAGTAGGCCTTCCCGCGTGCCGACACCGGCCACAGGGTTTCGACCTTGCCGTTCCTGACGCCCACATACCAGTCATGGACGTTGCAGGTCGGAT
Source organism: Paracoccus subflavus (assembly GCF_004310345.1). Lineage (GTDB taxonomy): Bacteria > Pseudomonadota > Alphaproteobacteria > Rhodobacterales > Rhodobacteraceae > Paracoccus > Paracoccus subflavus. The sequence continues at coordinate 386,469 of NZ_SISK01000001.1, forward strand.
CGCAGTGGCCGGGCACCAGCCGCAGCTTGTCATTGACCTTCAGCACGCCGTTCGGATCGTCCACAACCCCGTGTTCGTCGCTGCACTTGACGTATTTGACGTCGTCGCGACCATAGATGACGGGCAGGCCGCTATCGACCGACTGGGCCTTGAGGCCCGCGTCCACGATGGCCTTGTCGGGCTTGGCGTGGGACATGACGCTGGTCAGGATGAACAGGGCATTTTCCCATTCCCCCTGATCGATGCGCTTGCCGTCCTTGTCATGGATACGGCCATAGTCGGCATCCATGAAGGCATAGCTGCCGCACTGCAATTCGTTGTAAACGCCCGAGTTGCTTTCGAAATAATAGCTGCCGGTGCCGCCGCCCGATACCAGTTCCGGCTCCAGCCCGGCGGCCTTCAGACCCTCGACCGCATCCTTGACCTGGGCGATGGCCGCGTCCAGCCTGGCCTTGCGTTCCTCAAAGCTGTCGATGTGCTGCATCGCGCCCTGATAGGCTTGGATCCCGGTGAATTTCAGCCCCGGCGCCGCGTCGATGGCCGTGGCGATCTCGACTACCGCATCGGTGGTCTTGACGCCGCAGCGGCCCGCGCCGCAGTCGATCTCGACAAAGCATTCGATGGTGGTGCCGTGCTTTTGCGCCGCAGCCGACAGGTCCGCCACATTGGCCAGATCATCGACGCACACGATGATCCGGCTGCCCAGCTTGGGCAGGCGGGCCAGACGGTCGATCTTCAACGGATCGCGCACCTGATTGCTGACCAGCACATCCCTGATGCCGCCGCGCACGAACACCTCGGCCTCGCTGACCTTCTGGCAGCAGACGCCGACCGCACCGCCGAGGCTTTCCTGCAATTTCAGCACGTCCACGGATTTGTGCATCTTGCCGTGGGCGCGGTGGCGCATCCCGTGCGCCTTGGCGTAATCACCCATCTTCCTGATATTGCGCTCCAGGGCGTCCAGATCCAGGATCAGGCAGGGTGTCTGGATGTCCTTTTCATCCATGCCCGGCAGCGCGGGCACGTCGAAGCCGACTTCCAGATTGTCGAAGTTCACGCCATTCGACTTGATGGGTGCGTTCATGATTGCGCTCCTTGGATCCAGGGCAGCCTGTCAAGATCGACATTGCCGCCGGTGATGATGATGCCGACGCGCTTGCCGGCGAAGGCGTCGCGGTTCTTCAGGACGGTGGCCAGCGGCACCGCGCTGCTGGGTTCCATCACCACGCGCAGGTGCTTCCAGATCAGCTTCATCGCGTCGATGATCTCGGCGTCGGAGGCCGTGTAGATTTCGGACACGTGGTTGCTGACGAAATGCCAGGTCAGATCCTTCAGCGGAACCAGCAACCCATCGGCGATGGTCTTGGGCGCGTCGTCGGCGATGATGTGGCCGGCCTTGAAGCTGCGATAGGCGTCGTCGGCTTGCTCGGGCTCGGCCGCGATGACCTTGGTTTCCGGCGCCAGCGTCGCCAGCGTCAGGCAGGTGCCGGAAATCATGCCGCCGCCGCCGATCGGGGCCACGACCATGTCCAGCCCGTCGGTCTGTTCCATGAATTCGCGCGAACAGGTGCCCTGCCCCGCGATCACCCGCGGATCGTTGTAGGGATGGACGAAATCGCCGCCCGTCGCCGCCTGCACCTGGGCGAATGTTTCCTCGCGCGAACTGGTCGAGGGCTCGCATTCCGTGATCACCCCGCCATAGCGGCGCACGGTATCCTTTTTGGCCTGCGGCGCGGTGCGCGGCATGACCACGTTGCAGGGGATGCCCCGCCGCATCGCGGCATAGGACAGACAGGACGCATGGTTGCCCGACGAATGGGTCGCCACCCCCTTGGCGGCCTGCGCGTCGTCCAGCCCGAAGACCGCGTTGGCAGCGCCGCGGACCTTGAAGGCCCCCGGCTCCTGGAAGTTCTCGCACTTGAAGAACAGTCGTGCCCCGGTCAGCTCGTTCAGATAGTCCGAGATGCGGACCGGGGTGCGGCGGATATGGGGCTGGATGCGGTCGTGCGCCTCCAGCATGTCCTGATAGGTCGGGATGTACATGGCGTCCCTCATCACGCAGCCTTTTGCATGGCGGTGGCGCTGCGGCGGTAATGGTCCTGCGCGGCGGCGACGCCGCTGCCCAGCGTCACCGGCAGGCCCAGGTCGGCCATGACCATTTCCGCCGTGGCGATGCCCGACAGCGCCATCACGTCGGTCAGGCTGCCCAGGTGGCCGATGCGGAACACCTTGCCCGCGACATCGCCCAGGCCCGTGCCGAAGGCCACACCATAGGCGTTCAGCGCGTGGCTGACGATCGTGTTGGCGTCGAACCCTTCGGGCACGCGGATCGCGCTGACGCTGTCGGAATACAGGTCCGGCCGCTTGGCGCAAAGCTGCATCCCCCAGGCCGCGACGGCGCGGCGGACGCCTTCGGCGATGCGGTGGTGGCGGGCAAAGACATTCTCCAGCCCCTCGTCAAGCAGCATCTGGCAGGCGACGTTCAGCCCGTTCAGCAGCCCGACCGGCGGGGTATAGGGATAGCCGTTGGCGGCATAGCCGCGCGCCTGGTCACGGATATCGAAAAAGGTGCGCGGCAGCCCGGCCGTTTCCACCGCCGCCATGGCCTTGGGCGAAAAGCCGAGGATGGCAAGGCCGGGGGGCAGCATGAAGCCCTTCTGGCTGCCGGTCACGGCGATATCGACGCCCCAGTCGTCCATGCGGAAATCATAGCAGGCAATCGACGACACCCCGTCCACGAACAGCAGCGCCGGATGACCGGCATTGTCCAGCGCGCGGCGGACGGCGGCGATGTCGCTGCGCACGCCGGTGGCGGTTTCGTTGTGCGTGGCCAGGACGACCTTGATCTCGTGCGCCTTGTCGGCGGTCAGGATCTCCTCGAGCCGGTCGGCGGGAACCCCCTCGCCCCATTCCTGATCGACGACCTGCACGTCCAGCCCGTGGCGCTGGCACATGTCGATCCAGCGGTGGCTGAACATGCCGTTGCGGGTCGCCAGAACCTTGTCGCCGGGCGAGAGCGTATTGGTGATCGCCGTTTCCCAGCCGCCCGTCCCGGTCGAGGGAAACACGAAGACCTGCCCCTGCGTGGTCTTCAGCACCTGTTTCACCCCGTCCAGCGCCGGATGCAGGATCTTTCCGAAAACCGGACTGCGATGATCGATCGTGGGCATGTCCACGGCCTTGCGCAGCACCTCGGGGATATTGGTGGGTCCGGGAATGAACACGGGATTCTGGCTGGTCATGGCGGTTCCTCCTCTGATACGCGCAGCATAGCGGTTGCGACCAGATGTCACAATTTTTCTGGAAAAGATTTCCATTTTGACGCTAAAAGCAGAATCGACCAACGTGGCCATGGACTTGGTATTTTTCAGGCCGCGCTTGCGATTTTCGCGGTTTTGAAAATGTATTCTTTAGAAAAGGGCAAAAATGTCTGAACCGACCCGCCGCCGGGGCCGTCCCCGCAGCGCCAAGGAATCACCAGGCACGGTGCAGGTTCTGGACCGGGCGCTTGACATGCTGGACCTGCTGGCCGCCCATCCCGGTCTTACCCTCAGCGAAGTGGCCGAGCGGATCGAGCAGTCGCCTTCGACCGTGCATCGGCTGCTGCATTCTCTGGCATCGCGCGGCATGGTGGAAAGCGATCCGGCCACGCAGGCCTGGAACATCGGACCCGCGACCTTTCGGCTGGGATCGGCATTCATGCGCCGGTCGGGCATCGTGGAACGCGCCCGCCCGATCCTGCGCGCGCTGATGGAACATACCGGGGAAACCGCGAACCTGGGCATCCTGAACGGCGACGCGGTGCTGTTCGTCAGCCAGGCCGAAACGCATGAAACGATCCGCGCCTTCTTCCCGCCCGGAACGCGGTCGCCGCTGCACGCCTCGGGCATCGGCAAGGCGCTGCTGGCCTTTGGCCGGCCCGAGGTTCTGCGCAGCTCTCTGGACGGTGCCGGCCTGACCCGGTTCACTGACAAGACGCTTGTCACAATCGAGGCCATTTCCGAAGACATGACCCGGATCCGCGCCCGCGGCTTTGCCTTCGACGATGAGGAACGGACACGGGGAATGCGCTGCATCGCCGCCCCGGTTTTTGACATGACGGGCGACGCCGTGGCCGGCGTCAGCGTCAGCGGTCCGTCCCATCGCATCGGCTATGAACACGTCAAGACGCTGGGCGCCGTGGTTGCGGCTGCAGCGGCGGAACTGTCGGCGGCGATGGGGGGTGGCGGAAAATGAAGCGCCATTCTCTGCGTGAGCAGATAGACGGTCCCGAAGAGTCTGGCCCGCCTCCGGGTTCTCTTGCACATGGTTGAACCTGCTCGAATTCTGCTTGGCGGGCTGTTCCCATCCATCACCAGCGGCACCTGCCCAACGACCTTGGTGACAAAGCGTGACCCGGCCCAGCACGACTGCTGCGGACAATTTTACATGACCGGGTTCAAACCCCGTGTCTGACTGGAGCCTTATGGGAAAATCAGCGGCAATTACAAGGTCTTGCCACAAATAATGGCTGGGGCGGTAGGATTCGAACCTACGGTACACGGTACCAAAAACCGATGCCTTACCACTTGGCCACGCCCCAACTGTGTGGGGGTGAATAGCCAAGCGCGTGATGGGGTGCAAGCCGAAAATACGTGAAACTTGCGGGTGATCCGTTCCCGGATTATGGCCGTCCGATGGAACAGGCGGACCTTGTCATATTGGGCGCGGGCGCGGCCGGGCTGTTTTGTGCCGGATCGGCCTGTCGGCAAGGGCGGCGCATTCTGGTGCTGGACCATGCCCGGAATCCGGCCGAGAAGATCCGCATCTCGGGCGGAGGACGGTGCAACTTTACCAACCTTGCCACTGCGCCGGACCGGTTTCTGTCGCAGAACCCGCGCTTTGCCGCCAGTGCCCTGTCGCGCTATCGCCCCGAACAGTTTGTCCGCCTGATCGAGGGCGCCGGAATCGCCTGGCATGAAAAGACGCAAGGTCAGCTTTTTTGCGATGGCAAGGCGACGCAGGTGACAGGGATGCTGCTGGACCGGATGAAAGGTGCCGAACTGCGGCTGGAGACCGCCCTGTGCCGGGTCAGCCACGACGGTACGGGCTTCGTGATCGAAACGGACAAGGGCCATATCGCCACCTCTCGGGTTGTGGTGGCGACGGGCGGCAAATCCATCCCCAAGATGGGCGCGACGGGCTTTGCCTATGACATCGCCCGGCAGTTCGGGCTGCGGATCGTGGATACCCGCGCGGGCCTTGTGCCGCTGACATTCGCGGAACAGGATCTGGCGCGGTGCCGTCCCTTGGCAGGCGTGGCGGTCGAGGCCGAGATCCGGCACAATGGCGGGCGCTTTCGCGATGCCCTGCTGTTCACCCATCGCGGCCTCAGCGGACCGGTGATCCTGCAGATCTCAAGCTATTGGCAGCCGGGCGAAAGCCTGGAAATCGACCTTGCTCCGGGTCATGACGTGGCCGCGGACCTCAAGGCCATGCGGGCGCAGGCGGGTCGCATGACGCCGGGTTCGGCCCTGGGACGCATCCTGCCCGCGCGCCTTGCCACGGCCATCTGCGCGGAAATGGGGCTGGCCGACGCGCGGCTGGCCGATCAGCCGAATGCGAGGCTGGACCAGGTGGGCGCACGGATCAACCGCTGGCAGGTCCGGCCCGTGGGCACCGAAGGCTATCGCACCGCCGAGGTGACGATGGGCGGGGTGGACACTCGCGACCTGGATGCCCGTACCCTGCAAGCCCGGCGGGTGCCCGGCCTGTCTTTCATCGGCGAATGCGTGGACGTGACCGGCTGGCTGGGGGGCTATAATTTCCAATGGGCCTGGGCGTCCGCCGATGCGGCCGGCCGCGCGCCCTGACCCATGACGGGATCGGCCTTGGCCAGGCGGTCAAAGGCCATCAGCGACGACACCAGGGCCTCCATCCGGTCCAGCGGCACCATGTTCGGTCCGTCCGAAGGGGCATTGTCCGGGTCTTCGTGGGTTTCGATAAACACCCCCGCAACCCCGATCGCCACCGCCGCGCGCGCCATCACGGGCGCGAATTCACGCTGCCCCCCCGATGATCCGCCCTGCCCGCCCGGCTGCTGCACCGAATGGGTGGCGTCCATGATCACCGGCCAGCCGGTGCGCGCCATGATCGGCAGCGACCGCATGTCGGCAACCAGCGTGTTATAGCCGAAGCTGGCCCCGCGTTCGGTCAGCAGGATCCGGTCGTTGCCGGTCGAGACGACTTTTTCGGCGACATTCGGCATGTCCCAGGGCGCAAGGAACTGGCCCTTCTTGATGTTGACCACGGCGCCCGTGTGCCCTGCCGCCAGCAGCAGGTCGGTCTGGCGCGACAGGAACGCGGGGATCTGGATCACGTCCACCGCCTGCGCGGCCGTCTGCGCCTGCTGGGCATCATGAACGTCCGTCAGCACCGGACAGCCCAGCCGGTCGCGCACCGCGGACAAGATGGACAACCCCTCGTCCATGCCGACGCCGCGCCGGCCCGCCAACGAGGTGCGATTGGCCTTGTCGTAGCTGGCCTTGAAGATAAAGCCCGCCCCTGCATTTTCGCAAAATCCGGCCATCCTCTCGGCGATCATCAGGGCATGGTCCAGGGTCTGCAACTGGCATGGCCCGGCGATCACCGTCAGCGGCAGGTCGTTGCCGCAGATCAGGGGGCCGATGGGGACATGCTTGGGCGGGGTCATGTGGATACCTGTTCGCGAAGGATCGAGGCTGTCAGCGACAGCATCAGGTAGATACCAGAAAAGATCAAAAAGGCCACCAGCGTGTTCTGGAACGCCTTGGGATAGGTTGCCTCGTCCGGGGATACGGGCGCCACGGACAGCGACAGGTAACGGACCTGTTTGTTGGCCTCGATCCGGGCGGCTTCCATCTGCGCCGCCGCCGTCGCCATCAGCCCCTGCCGCGTCGCCAGATCGCTTTCGGCGATGCGCAATTCGCCCGAGATCAGCGCCAGAGAACTGCGCGAATCGCTGCCCTGGGTCAACTGGGTCCGCGTCTGCGCGATCATGTCCTGGATCCGCGCGATATCGCCGCGCACCACGTTCACGCGGCTTTGCAAGGGCCGGGGATTGGTCAAAAGCTGGCCGAGTTCCAGCCGCCGGGTCGCAAGCTGGGTTTCCAGCGCGGCGACCTGGTTCATCACAACGGTGCTTTCGGCCACCGGGTCCAGAACACCCAGGGTCCGCTGCAAATCCTGCACCCGGCGCTGCGCGGCCAGAACCTTGGCCTCGGCGTCGCGATAGATGGCGATGGCCCCCTCCATCTGGTCGTCGCGCAGACGCGCGGTCATGCGGTCCACCTGTTCCTCGGCATAGGCGATCAGGGCCAGGGAAAATTCCTGGCTCTGCAGGGGATCGGGGGCGATCACCTCCATGTCGATCATCCCCTCGGTCGGGTCATAACCGATCTTCACCGAGTCCTTGTAGAGCGCAAAGGTTCGTTCGTTCGTTGCCTCGGGCGGCAGCCGCCGGATCGGATCGATCTTCTCCCCCTGAAAGGCCGCCCTGAATCCTTTGTCCGCGTCCAGCCGCAGCATGGCGTCGCGCGATGTCAGATAGCTTTGCACGGCTACGGAATCCGTATTGGTCGCCAGTTGCGACCCGCCCAGCAGACCGCCCAGACCGCTGGCCGTCGCCCCCCCCTGGGTTTCAGCCGACTGGATGCGGAACTGCGACACCGTGGCATAAAGCGGCGTGGCGATGCGGAAATAATACCACCCCGCCAGCGCCGTGGGCAAGACGACAAAGGCCAGCAGCCGCAGGCCCAGCATCACCATGCGCCGCCGGCGGCGCTGCGCGATGTCGCGCTGGACCCTGAAAATTTCGGCGGCGCGCTTTTCTTCGGTCAACGCCTCGCGCGAGGGCAGCGCAGGGGGCTGGGCCGCTGCAGGGGATGCGGTTTTCGGAACGGACGGCACGACCTGCTTGCGCGGCATCACGGCAGGGGCATTGGCCGCCGGGCGGACCTGCGCGCGGTCGCCTTCGCCGGACAGGACCTGACCAAGCGCGGCGCGCTGCAACGGGTCGATGCCGCGCTGGCGCAGCCGCAGAACCACCTCCTCGTCCGAGGCCGCCTCGATCTGGTGCAGCGCCGCGATCCGGCGGGCGATGCGAAACTGCCGGTCGGACAGATTCTCGCGGCGGATCGCGTCAAGCTGCGCGTCCAGGGTGTCGCCGACATCCGCGCGTTGCGTCGGCCGGATATCGGGCAAGCCGTCATCGACGGGATCGGTCCGCATCAGTCTTTCGCGCCGATCGTCCGGGGGGGCGGTCTGCGGGCGCCCCGCACGCCCGACCTGCAGGTCCAAGGCGGCCTGCCCCTTGCTTGACGCGGCATCCGCCTCGGCGACGGGGCGCACCGATTCACTGACCGAAGCGTGATAGCGGCGGACCTTAGGCGGTGTAGTCATAATACTGCTTGGCCTCGGCAAGGGATTCGAAGGAATACAGCCGCCCGTCCCGCAGGATCGCGGCCGAGCGGCAGAATTTTTCGATCGTGGCGGGCTGATGGGACACGATCACGACCGTCGCCGTTCGCAGCCGGTCGTAAAGCACGGCCCCCGCCCGCCGGTTGAATTCTACATCGGTCGTCTGGGGCATTCCCTCGTCGATCAGGTAGATGTCGAATTCCAGCGCCAGTAGCAGCGAAAAGGTAAACCTCTGTCGCATCCCCGCCGAATAGGTCCCCACGGGCATGTCGAAATATTCGTGAATATCGGTCAGCCACCGCGCGAAGGCCGAGACATAATCGGCATCCAGGCCATAGATCCGCGCGATATACCGGGCATTCTCGTTGGCCGAATGCTTTGCAACGATGCCGCCCACAAACCCCAATGGAAACGATATGCGGCATCCGCGCCGGATCGTTCCTTCGTCCGGCTTCTCCAGCCCGCACATCATGTTGACCAGCGTCGTCTTGCCGGTGCCGTTCGGTGCCAGGATGCCCAGCGAATGGCCAGGCTCGACCCGGAAGGACGCCTGGTCCAGGATCACCTTGCGCCGGGTCCCGGTCCAGAACGACTTGGAGACGTTGTCGAATTCCAGCATCGCGATCCCTGCCGCGGCGCGGCCCCCGGCCTGGGCTGACAGGCATTTACAACCTTAGGATGCGTTTTGCGCGCTGTCCAGTTGTCTTGGTTGATGCCCGGCCTTCTTCCCCGTGTCATCTTTCAAAAGTGCTGCATTTTCACTATCTGTTCTTCATGCAGACGCTGAAAGATGCCATCCGCCAATGCCGCATCTGCGCCCCGCGCTTTGCGGCCACCGCCACCGCCCACGAACCGCACCCGATGGTCTGGTTCCGGTCCGCCGCACCCATCCTTGTAGCCAGCCAGGCTCCGGGCATGAGAGTGCAGCACAGCGGCATCCCCTTTGCCGATCGGTCGGGCGACCGGCTGCGGGACTGGATGGGCATGGACAAGGCCACCTTCTATGATCGCGATCGCCTGTCCATCGTTCCGATGGCCTTCTGCTTTCCCGGATATGACCGGAACGGATCGGACCTGCCGCCGCCGTCCGTCTGCGCGGCCACCTGGCGCGAACGCGTCATGGCACCGCTCTGCCCCCGGCTGACCCTGGTTGTTGGCGGTCATGCGATCCGCTGGCATCTGGGCCTGCGCGATGTGACCAGGACGGTCGCATCCTGGCGCGATCACGCGCCGTCGGTCTTTCCCCTGCCACATCCGTCCTGGCGGAATACGGCTTGGCTGCGCCGCAATCCGTGGTTCGAAACCGACCTGCTGCCGGATCTGCGCAGCGCCATCGCGGCCGCCCTGGCCGATGCCATCTGACCTTTGATCCGATTGACAGACTGCGCAAATCCGGCCATCCCAACGCGATGACCACTGATATCCAGATCGCCCGCACCGCCCGCAAGTTGCCCATCGTCGATATCGCGGCCCGCCTGGGACTGGGCGAAGGCGACATCCTGCGATACGGGGCCGACAAGGCCAAGATCGCTCATCACGCGCTGAACGGGCTGACGGACCGCCCGCGCGGCCATCTGGTTCTGGTCACGGCCATCAACCCCACCCCCGCGGGCGAGGGAAAGACCACGACCACCGTCGGTCTTGGCGATGCGCTGAACCGCATCGGCAAGCGCACCACCATCTGCATCCGCGAGGCCAGCCTGGGGCCGAATTTCGGAATGAAGGGCGGCGCGGCGGGGGGCGGCCATGCCCAGATCGTTCCGATGGAGGAGATGAACCTTCACTTCACCGGCGACTTTCACGCCATCACCGCCGCCCACAACCTGCTGGCGGCCATGATCGACAACCATATTTACTGGGGCAACGATCTGGATATCGACACCCGCCGGATCACATGGCGGCGCGTTATGGACATGAACGACCGCGCCCTGCGTGACATCGTGGTGGGGCTGGGCGGCGTGTCCAACGGGTTCTCGCGGCAGACCGGGTTCGATATCACCGTCGCCTCCGAGGTCATGGCGATCCTCTGCCTTGCGCATGATCTGGACGACCTTCACGCGCGTTTGGGCCGGATCGTCGTGGCCTATACCCGCGACCGCCGCCCGGTCACGGCCCGCGACCTGCGGGCCGACGGGGCAATGACGGTGCTGCTGCGCGACGCCCTGCAACCGAACCTGGTGCAGACGCTGGAAAACAACCCCGCCCTGGTCCATGGCGGTCCCTTCGCCAATATCGCCCATGGCTGCAACAGCGTGATCGCCACGGATACGGCGCTGCGCTTGTCCGACTATGTCGTGACCGAAGCGGGTTTCGGCGCCGATCTGGGGGCGGAAAAGTTCCTCGACATCAAATGCCGGCTGGCCGGGCTGGCACCCGCCGCCGCCGTCCTTGTGGCCACCGTCCGTGCGCTCAAGATGAACGGCGGCGTCGCGCGCGAGGATCTGGGGACAGAGAATGTGGCGGCTGTCGTCAGGGGCTGCGCCAATCTGGGCCGCCATCTGGAAAACCTGCGCGGCTTCGGTCTGCCCGTGACGGTCGCCCTGAACCATTTCTTGGGCGACAGCGCGGCCGAAATCGCGGCCGTGCAGGATTACTGCGCCCGTCATGGCAGCACCGCGATCCTTTGTCAGCACTGGGCCAGGGGCGGAGCGGGGGCTGAAGAATTGGCCCGTCGCGTCGTGGACATGGTGGAAGGCGGCGGTGCCGATTTCCGCACGCTTTACCCGGATTCCATGTCCCTGTGGCAAAAGATCGAAACGATCTGCACCCGCATCTATCGTGCCGCCCATGTCGAGGCCCTGTCCGGCGTGCGCGCCCAGCTTGATCTGTGGGAGGAAGGGGGCCACGGCCATCTGCCCGTCTGCATCGCAAAGACGCAGTATTCTTTTTCGACCGATCCCGACTTGCGCGGCGCGCCCGAAGGCCATGTCATTCCGGTCAGGGAAGTGCGGCTGAATGCAGGCGCCGGGTTCGTTGTCGCGATCTGCGGCGAGATCATGACAATGCCGGGCCTGCCCCGCCATCCCGCCGCCGAAACCATCGGCCTGAACGACATGGGCCAGATCGAAGGGCTTTTCTAGGCGGCCATCGACAACCCCGGCCGGGGACTGCTCCAGCGTCGATAAATCGCCGCATGCAGGGCCAGCAGGACGGCAAGCGTGGGCCGCAGGGCCAGCCCGGTTCCCTCGGCCGTTCCGAACCCCATCCGCATGGGAAAGGAACCGTCCGGCCGCTGGCTGGCGATCACATCGGCCAGCATGGCGGACGCGTCATGGTCGGGGTCGATAAGGTACAGACAGAACACCATTTGCGCCAGCGGCATCAGCCGCCCTCTGCGTTCGGCCCAGTCGGCAAAGCGCAGGCAATTGGCAAAAGCATCGCCATAGGTTCTGGCGCGGGCGAAGCGCGGCCGTTCGGCGCCAAATCGGTAACACAGCGCCAAGACGCGCGCATAGGTGTCAACCGACTGGTCCGTCAGCCTTTCATCGGGAACGGGCTGGCGCAGCAACGCCTCGGCCTCGGCCAGAAGCGCGGGGTCCGACGGACCGGACCGCATCATCCGTTCCGGCAGGCCGCCCGGTTCCAGACCGGACGACCGGCTGGCCAAGAGCCATTCCGGCGAAGGCCCTGGGCCAGCCCCCAGCCGATTGCGCAAAAAGACCTGCAACGGCGCCTCGGTTCCCCGAAAGCCGCCGCAAACCTGCGCCGTCAGGGCGATTTCCGCCACCGCGGCGTCTGCAGCATCATCCAGACCGGATGTCGGGTCCAGAAGATTGATCTGCTGGCGCACCCAGTTCTGGCTGCGTGCCGCGATCAGGGTCAGCAACTGGGTATAGGCAGGGCTGTCAGACATGGGCTCGCTCCCTGAACCGCTAGAAAGACAATAAGCGTCGGTTAAGGATTTGGCAGTATTCCGGGCTGGGTGTCACCGTGCAAACTATCACAAACAAGCCGAAAAATCTTTGTATCCTGCCTGCAAGAACCCCGATGTCCCGTCCCGTTACGTCTGCCGACGTTCACCAGCCCGTTGCGCAGGCAAGGGGAACCAGCCGGCAGTCCCATATCAGGACGCGGGTCCAATCTGCCCCTTCGCCTGCCTTTACGTCAAGTGTTAACAGGCGTCGCAGTTCGGCCCCGCCCCCGGTTCCTCGACGACCTTTGTCGCTCTCGCGGGACCACCACGGGAAAGCCAGCTTATAGGAGAACGCGGTCAGGCGTGGACGCGGGTATAGGTTCCCCGACCCTCGAGAATGGTGCGGAACCCGCCCGGCTCGTCCAGGGAAAAGACGATGATTGGCAGGCGGTTGTCGCGCGCCAGGGCAATGGCAGAAGCATCCATCACGCCCAGGTGCTTTTGCAGAACCTCGTCATAGCTGACCTCGCCGTAGCGCTTGGCGTCGCTGAACTTTTTCGGGTCTTTATCATAAACGCCATCGACCTTGGTGCCCTTGAAGATCGCCTCGCAGTTCATCTCGTTCGCGCGAAGCGTCGCGGCGGTGTCGGTGGTGAAATACGGGTTGCCGGTGCCTGCGGCAAAGATCACGATGCGCTTCTTTTCCAGATGGCGGATGGCGCGGCGGCGGATATAGGGTTCGCAAACCTCGTCCATGCGAATGGCGCTGATGACACGGCAGTGCAGGCCCTTGGCTTCCAGCGCCGACTGCATCGCCAGCGCGTTCATGACGGTGGCCAGCATCCCCATGTAGTCGGCGGTCGTCCGCTCCATCCCCTGCGCGCTGCCTTGCAGGCCCCGGAAGATGTTGCCGCCGCCGATCACCATGCAGACCTCGACCCCCATCTTCTGGACCGATTCGACCTCGTTGGCGATGCGGGCGACGGTCGGGGGATGCAGGCCATAGCCCTGATCGCCCATCAGCGCCTCGCCCGAAATCTTCAGCATCACCCTGCCGTATTGCGCGGGCGCCGCGCCTTGATGATTGATCATGTTGGTTCCTTCGTGTCCGCGCCGGTCGCTTTCATCGCGGCGCAAAATGTCGCAAAAGGCAGCCGTGTTCAACCGGCCGAAAGGTATCGTTCGTGACGGATCCGGCCCAGATCGATCCCAGGCGCCATGTCCTGATCGCGGGTCCCACCGCCAGCGGCAAATCCGCGCTTGCGCTGCGGATCGCGCGGACACAGGGCGGGCTGGTCGTGAACGCCGATGCCTTGCAGGTCTGGTCCTGCTGGCGCGTCCTGACCGCGCGCCCTTCGCCGGCCGAGGAGGCTGCGGCCGCCCATGCGCTGTATGGCCACGTGGCCCCGGGCACGGCTTATTCGGTTGGCGACTGGCTGCGGGAGGTGGCAAATCTTCTCGACCAGCGGCTGATCGTCGTGGGGGGAACGGGGCTGTATCTGACGGCGCTAACGCAGGGCCTGGCCCATGTCCCGCAGGTTCCCGCGTCCATCCGGACCGAAGGCGATGCGCGCCTTGCCCGCGATGGCGGACTGGCGCGGATGGTGGCGGACCTTGATCCCGCCACCCGGTCGCGCATCGACATCCGCAACCCAGCCCGTGTCCAGCGCGCATGGGAGGTTCTGGCTGCCACGGGCCGGGGCCTTGCGGACTGGCAGGCCGACATGCCCCCGCCCCTGATCGCGCCCGATCAGGCGCAGCGGATCGTTCTGACGGCGGATCGGGACTGGCTGGCCAACCGGATCGCCCGGCGATTTGACCTGATGCTGGAACAGGGCGCCCTGGACGAGGTTCGCACGATGCTGCCCTTCTGGAACCCCGCACAACAATGGACGAGGGCCATCGGAGCGCCGGAACTGGCCGAAGTTGCGCGGGGAGAAACCGATCTGGCGACTGCAGCCGGACGAGCCATCATTGCCACCCGCCAATATGCAAAATCACAGCGCAGTTGGTTCCGCAGCCGCATGAAGAACTGGCAGATGCTCAGCGCCGAGACAGGGGAATAACACGCAATAATTGTTTTATGCAAAAGCACATTGATCGGAACGCGAATAGCGGCAACAATCAGCCGATAACTTTTTGTTGTGGCGGCCTTCATGTCGGCATTTCAGCAATCGCAGCGGAACATGGGATTTCCGTTTTCGCCCGGCATCATCGGGGCAGGACGGACGGTATCTGCGGGCGATGTGAACTCGCCGGTGGTGTCCGAACCTGCAGATCGGGTACTTCCAGAAAATCCTGCCGTTACATGGCCGGAAAGGCCTGGTTTTGTCACCGCGCGGCAGCCTGAACCGCCTCGGCCATATGCTGCAAAACATCACGACGGGTTTCGGATTCTGCCGCTGGAGGCATTCGCCTGGGGCAGCCGGACCGATCCGTCCAGTCCCTGCACCCGGCCCGATCATGTCCTGATCTGGCTGGTCAAGGGACAGGCCGGGGTGCGTTTTTCATATGGCGAAACCCGGCTGCGGGCCGGTGAGCTTCGATACATCCCGGCGGGAACAGCCTTTGCCACGGTTCCGGATGCGGGGGTCTGCGGTCATGTCGCGCTGATTGCAAGGCGTCTGGCGGACACGGCCGAGCCGCCCCTGCCCTGCCGGGCGATGACGGTTCGTGTTGGCCCGCATGGAGACCAGATCAAGGCGACGCTGCAGGAACTGGCCATTGAAAAGTCAAAGGCGAATGCACGGGCCCTGTCCTGTCTGATCAATCTGTTGTCGCTGCGGCTGGGACTGCTGTCTCGTGGGAATGCCCCGGGTCGCGCGGCACCGAACCCGCCTGACCGGCCATTGGTAGACCGCTTTCTTGATCTGGCACGGCAGAGATTGGGCAGCGCGCAGGCGGTCGCCGAACTTGCGGCTGACCTGCACAGCACCGTCGCGCTGCTGGATCAGGCCTGCATGGCTGCCCATGGCAAGCGGGCCATAGAACTGATCCACGACCTGCAACTGGAATGCGCCGCCCTGCTGCTGCGCAACACGGCCCAGCCGACCCATCGCATCGCGGCAGACCTGGGCTATTCCAGCCATGCCCATTTCGTCAGGGCCTTTGCCGCGGCGACCGGACGGCGGCCGGATGTCTTTCGCGCTCAGTCCGGCTGAACGTCGGCCCGCCGACCGTGAAAGCCGGTGGCGACCACGAATTTCTCGGACGAATCGCTGCGGCTGGCCGGCGGCTTGACATTGGCCACCTTGTCGAAATTGCGCTTCAGCATGGCTTGCATTTCGGTTTCCGCGCCGCCCGCCAGGACTTTGGCGACAAAGGTTCCACCCGGTTCCAGCACGTCGAACGCCAGGCCCGCCGCCGCCTCGACCAGGGCCACGATGCGCAGGTGGTCGGTGCCCTTGTGGCCCGATGACGCGGCGGCCATGTCGGACATCACCACATCGGCAGGACCGCCCAGCCATTCCTTGACCGTTTCGTCAGCGCCTTCGGACAGGAAATCAAGTTGGTGAATTTCGGCCCCGGCAATCGGATCAACCTGTTGCAGGTCGATGCCCAGAACCTTGCCGACCGGTTTTCCGGACTTTTCACCAAGCGCGTTCACGCGTCCGACAGCCACCTGGCACCAGCCGCCTGGCGCGCATCCCAGATCGACGACGCGCGCGCCCGGCACCAGGAACCGGTACTTGTCGTCCAGTTCCAGGATCTTGAAGGCCGCACGCCCGCGATAGCCCTCGCGTCTGGCCCGCGCCACATAGGGGTCATTCAACTGCCGTTCCAGCCACAGCTTGCTGGACAGCTTGCGGCCCTTGGCGGTCTTGACCCGCACCCGCAGGTCGCGCTGCCCGCGCCCGCTGGATTTGCCTTCCCGGCTGCCCGGTGCCTTGGTCATTGCGGCGCCCTTGTCATCATGCCACCCCGTTCAGGCCTTCCGATTCCAGAACTCCATCGCGCACCATCTGGGCATAAAGCAAGCCCTCGCGCAGGCCGCGATCCGCGACCGACAGCTTGCTGGTGGGCCAGATCCGCATCAGGGTTTGCAGGATCGCCGCCCCCGACATGATCAGCGCATGACGTTCCCGACCGATGCGCGGATCGGCCCGGCGTCCATCGGGGCCAAGTTGAAGATAGGATTGAATCACCCGGTCAATCTGGCTGCTGGTCATTTCCAGCCCGTCCACCTTGGTCCGGTCGTAACGGCGCAGGCCCAGGAAACTGGCCGCGACCGTCGTGACTGTCCCCGAGGTGCCGATGATCTGGAACCCCTCGTCGGGCGAGCCCTCGGCATAGGGGGTAAAGCCCGCCAGCATCTCCTCGAAATACCAGCTCATCAGGGCAAAGCGGCCCTGGTCGTCCTCGACATCGGCGAACTGGTCGCGCAGGGTCGCCACCCCCAGCGGCACGCTGATCCAGTCCACCACCCGCGCGCCCCCAGGCTGCGGGTTGCCGAACCCGTCGGCCAGCCGCATGATTGCACGCGGCCGTTCCTTGGGTTCCACATCCTCGAGGTCGATCCATACCAGTTCGGTCGATCCGCCGCCGATGTCCACGACCATCAGCGTCTCGGTCTTGTGGCTGACCAGCGGTGCGCAGGAAATCACCGCCAGCCGCGCTTCTTCCTCGGCGGTGATGATCTCGACAGGCAGGCCGGTTTCGCGCCGGATCGTGCGCAGCAGGTCGCGGCTGTTGCGCGCCCGCCGACATGCCTCGGTCGCCACCAGACGCATGTTGCCCACGCGGTGCTGATCCAGCTTGCGCCGGCACACCTGCAAGGCATGAACCGTGCGCGCCATCGAACTGCGGGACAGCCGCCCCGAAGCCTCCAGCCCCAGGCCCAGTTGCACGGGCTTGGAAAAGCTGTCGATGACCTGGAACTGACTGCCCTTGGGGCGGGCAATCAGCATCCGGCACGAATTTGTGCCCAGGTCGAGGGCTGCATACAGCACCCCTTCCTCGGGTTGTCGGGTGGCAGACGGCTCTACCGTATGATTCGGGAACGCGTCCACACCCGCAGGACGCTTGGGCGTCATGACACACGCCCTCTGATTTCAAGTTAACAGAAAGGTAACGTGCCGGCCTTGTCCGATCAAGGGGCGGCGCAGGATGGATTGCGCAACGGCCGCATTCCGGTCGATAGTGACGGTCCAGACAGCATCGCGGATCGCCATGACCCAGACCGGCTCCCCCCTTTCGGAAGCGACCTTGTCGCGCATCAGCGACAGTTTTGCCCGCCAGGGGCTTATGGCTCATCTTGGCGCAGAAATCGCCGGCATCGGCCCCGGAACCGTCACGATCCGGCTGCCCTTCCGCCCGGAACTGACCCAGCAGCACGGATATTTCCACGGCGGCAGCACGGCAGCGATCGCCGATGCCGCTGGCGGCTATGCGGGCAGCACCCTGATGCCCGACAACAGTTCGGTGCTTACGGTCGAATTCAAGCTGAACCTGCTGAACCCTGCGCAGGGGGACTGCCTCGAGGCGGTGGGACGGGTCATCAAACCCGGCCGGACCCTGACGATCAGCCAGATCGACGTCTGGAGCCTGTCCGGCGACCGGCGGGTCCATGTGGCAACCGGGGTGCAGACCCTGATCTGCGTTCCCCAAAATACCGCATGAAGCCGCAGTTCTGGCAACTGCCCGTCACTGCGCCACCCCCTTGCGACGCCGAAACGCACGGCCTATATCTTCCTTGTCGGGCGCAAGTCCGACTATGGACATAAACGCGCATGGAATAAGCGGATCGGACCCGGGGGCGGTACCCGGCGACTCCACCAGATCACCCTCGTTGGGGGGCCTTGGGGTCGAAACAGGATCGACGAACGTCTAAAGATGTTTGCTTTGTCTCGGTGAGCCACCACCGTTATCGGTGCAAAAAGTACAGTTGCCAACGACAACCGTGCTCCGGTCGCTCTGGCTGCGTAAGCAGCTCGGGTAACCGAAACCTTAAGCCCTTGCGCCTAGCAGCGTAAGGCGGGGCCCGCAGGAGCCTGGCAACAGAATCCTGCACCTTCCCTCCCTCTCCGATGGCCGTGTCAGCAGCCGGATTGTCGGTCGCGGCATGGTTGCAGCTTTCTTGCTGTTGCCTGGCCCGCCCCCCTTTTCAATGCCGGTCATATCCCTATGCTGGCCGCAAATCGAAGGGTATGGGCATGGCGCGTTCAGGAATCGATTATGGCGGAATGATGCGCAGCGCCCTGCAGGGCATGATCGCGGATATTCTGGAACGTGTTGCGGAACACGGCCTGCCGGGCGACCATCATTTCTTCATTACGTTCGACACGCGCGACGAGGGCGTCGAGATGGCGGACTGGCTGCGCGAGCGTTATCCCGAGGAAATGACCATCGTCATTCAGCACTGGTTCGACAACCTGACGGTTGACGACGAAGGGTTCGGCGTCACGCTGAATTTCGGCAATTCGCCCGAACCCCTGCGCATCCCCTTTGATGCGCTGCGGACCTTTGTCGATCCCTCGGTCGAATTCGGTCTGCGGTTCGAGACGCAGGATATCGACGACGATGCGGATGACGAGGGGGACGAAAGCGGCGGTGACAGCCCCGACGACACTCCTCCCGGCGGCGGCGAAGTGGTTCAGTTGGACCGCTGGCGGAAATAGGATTTCAGCCGGCGGCCGATCCGGACATTCGGGTCCGTTGGAATTTTCTAATGCGTCCAGGGGGCGCGGCGGTCGGTGGCAAAGTTTTCGCCGTAACCGCGAGGGCGTATGTTGACGCCGCGCTGATGCGGCGGCTGGACGATATAATCCAGCCCCCTTTCGCGGGCATATTCCTCGGCCTGCTTCAGCGTGTCAAAACGCAGGCGAA
The DNA here is from genome assembly GCF_004310345.1 of Paracoccus subflavus. GTDB lineage: Bacteria > Pseudomonadota > Alphaproteobacteria > Rhodobacterales > Rhodobacteraceae > Paracoccus > Paracoccus subflavus. Next base: position 405,583 of record NZ_SISK01000001.1, read on the forward strand.
CCTGGCTCTGGGTATCGTCGCTGCTGGTCCATCCCATCAGGGGATCAAGGTCGCGCTGGTCGGACGGTGGAAATTCCAGAATCCAGGACCGGGTCCGCGCCGTGCCGGACTGCATGGCATTACGGGACGGTTGATAGATGCGGACACGCATTCAGAAAGCTACCTTTCGCGGACGGACGCTGGCCGCGTTATCGCCAATGATGCGGCAGGGATCAAGACCCGGAACGCCTGCCCCTTCCCGGCGTTGAGCCTGCTGCAACCACAGGAGGATACCATGCCATTCCGCACCGCAGCAGCCTTGGGGCTGTTGATGACGCTGCCCGCGGCCGCGCAGGATGCCCTGGCTCCGGCCTCGACCCCGACCGAGGGCCAGGCTGCCATGATCGCCGAGATCAAATCCCCTCAGGGCGAAAGCCATGGCACGGCAACCCTGGCGCCGACCCCTTCGGGGATGATGCTGGTCACGCTGGATCTGACGGGTCTTCCCCCAGGCATCCGGGGTGTGCATATCCACGAAACCGGCGAATGCAGCCCGCCGGATTTCGACTCTGCAGGCGGACATCTGGCGGATGGCAAGGAACACGGGACCATGGCCGAAAATGGCCCCCATCCCGGCGATCTGCCGAACCTTCATGTGCCCGAAGGCGGCGCACTGATGGTCGAGTTCTTTGCGGCAGGGCTGACCCCGGACCTGCTGGGCGACGATGACGGGTCGGCCATCATCATCCATGAACAGCCTGACGATTACGTGGGCCAGCCTGCGGGCAATGCGGGCACACGGGTCGGATGCGGCACGTTTGCCCAGGCTGAATGACCCGATTGGCGGCGTTCGACAGGGCGCCGCCACGGGCAATGCCGTGGCCTCGCGCCATGAGGGGCAATCAGCCCAGCGAAGTGTTTTCCGAATCGAAAGGCCTTTTCATGATCCTGCGCCTTGCCTGTCCGCTGTTGTCCGCGCTGACCCTCGCATCCTGCACGGCGGGACTGCCGCTTACCGTCGATGCGGCGCGATGCGACCCCGTCCGTCACCAGACACTGGTGGGAATGAATATCGGAGAGGTTTACCTGCCAGCGCAGTTGGAACAGCGCATCATCAGCCCCGGCCAGGTCACAGACTTTGCCTATCGGTCCGAACGGCTGAACATTTTTGTCGATCCCAAGGGCTGGATCGAACGGGTTTCCTGCGGCTAGATCGTCAACCCCGGACGCCGGCCACGATGCTTTTGGCCCGTTCGATGGCCTCGTGGATGGACAAGCCGGTCGTATCCAGCAGCACGGCGTCAGGCGCGGGCTTCAACGGCGCTGTCGCCCGCTCGCTGTCGCGCCGGTCGCGGTCGCGCAGTTGTTCCAGCACAGCGTCAGCATCGGTCCCCAGTTCGGCCGCCCGCCGAATGGCCCGTGCGCGGTCCGACGCCGTGACATACAGCTTGACCGCCGCGTCCGGGCAGATGACCGTGCCGATGTCCCGCCCATCCAGAACCGCACCCGGTTCCTGGGCGGCAAAACGGCGCTGATATTCCACCAGCGCATCGCGTACCGCAGGGATGGCCGCCACCCGGCTGGCCGCCTGCCCGGCCTCGGCGCTGCGCAGGTCCGGTCGGGCCAGATCCTCGACCGACAGGGATCGCGCCGCCAGGACCGGATCGCCGCCCTTCGCCCCGGTGGCCCGATACAGCAGCCCCGTATCCAGATGATGAAATCCGAAATGCCCGGCGATTGCGCGGGCGATCGTCCCCTTGCCCGAGGCAGCCGGTCCGTCGATGGCGATGATAAAGGGCATTGCTCCGCCGCTCAGATTTCGGACGCTGCATGACATGGGCCAACAAGGCCGTCCAGCCGGGACGCATGAAAAACGCCGGCCCAGGGGGACCGGCGGTCGTGTGACGAAGCGAAGCGATCAGGCGCCGCTGAGGGTCTTAGCGACCTCGGCCGCGAAATCCTCTTCCTTCTTTTCGATGCCCTCGCCGACAGCCACGCGGGCAAAGCCAGTGATCTCGACCCCGGCCTCTTTCGCGGCCTGCTCGACCGTCAGGTCGGGATTGATCACAAAGGGCTGGCCCAGCAGCGTGTTTTCGCCCACGAACTTCTTCATCCGGCCGGGAATGATGTTGTTCTGGATCACGGCCTCGGGCTTCGGCTTGGCCGAGGCGGCGTTTTCCTCCAGCGCCTTGGCGGTCTGGACCTGCAACTCACGCTCCAGCAAAGCCGGGTCCAGCGTCGCCTCGGACAGGGACAGGGGGCTGGTCGCGGCGATATGCATGGCGAATTGCTTGCCGATGGCCTGGGCCTTTTCCGCATCGCCCTTCAGCGCCACCAGAACGCCGATCTTGCCCATGCCTTCTGCGGCCGCATTGTGGACATAGGACACGACCGTGTCGCCTTCCAGCATGTGCATCCGGCGCAGGGTCATGTTCTCGCCGATGCGGGCGATGGCATCGGTCAGAACCTCGGACACCGGCTTGCCGTTCAGGCGAGTGGCCTTCAGCACCTCGACGTCGTTTTCCGTGGTCAGGGCAATATCGGTGATGTCGCGCACCAGTTGCTGGAAATCGGCATTCTTGGCGACGAAGTCGGTTTCCGAGTTGATCTCGACGGCAACCCCGCGACCGGTCGTGACCTGAACGCCCACCAGGCCCTCGGCGGCAACGCGATCGGCCTTCTTGGCGGCCTTGGCAAGGCCCTTGGTGCGCAGCCAGTCGATGGCGGCGTCTATGTTGCCGTCGGTTTCCGTCAGCGCCTTCTTGGCATCCATCATCCCTGCGCCGGTCGTTTCGCGCAGTTCCTTCACCATCGCGGCGGTGATTGCCATGATCCGTCTCCTTTGTTCAACGCATCAGGCGGGGCATATCCCCGCCTGACGACAAATCCATGAATGTCGCAGAACGCGCGTCGGTCAGGCGTCGGCGGTCGCCTGTTCCTGGGTCGGCTCGTCCAGCAGTTCCTCGGGGGCCTCGGACAGGGCGCCCATGTCCACGCCCGCCGCGCCCATCTGGGCCGACATGCCGTCCAGCGCCGCGCGGCTGGCCAGGTCGCAATACAGCGCGATGGCGCGGGCCGCGTCGTCGTTGCCGGGGATGATATAGTCCACGCCATCGGGCGAACAGTTGGTATCGACCACGGCGACAACCGGGATCCCCAGTTTCCGGGCCTCGAGGATGGCCAGGTCTTCCTTGTTCACGTCGACCACGAACAAAAGGTCGGGCAGGCCGCCCATGTCGCGGATGCCGCCCAGCGAGGCCTGCAGCTTCGACTGCTCGCGCTCGAGCTGCAGGCGTTCCTTCTTGGTCAGACCCTCGGCCCCGCCGGCCATGGTCTCGTCGATGGCCTTGAGACGGCTGATCGACTGGGACACGGTTTTCCAGTTGGTCAGCGTGCCGCCCAGCCAGCGGTGGTTCATATAGAACTGGGCCGAGCGTTCGGCGGCATCCGCGATGGGCTTCTGGGCCTGGCGCTTGGTGCCGACGAACAGCACGCGGCCGCCCTTGGCAACCGTGTCGCGCACGACCTGCAACGCCGCGTCCAGCATCGGTAGCGTCTGCGTCAGATCCAGGATGTGGATGCCGTTGCGGTCGCCATAGATGAATTCCGCCATGCGCGGATTCCAGCGCTGCGTCTGGTGGCCATAGTGAACGCCAGCTTCCAAGAGCTGACGCAGGGAAAATTCGGGAAGCGCCATTCCATGTTCCTTTCCGGTTTGCGCCTTGGCAGGGATTTCAGGACATGTGTCCCAACCGGTGGACCTTTTGCGGATGTCTCCCGCAAGGGCCCTTCCCTGCCTGTGAAGTAGGCGGGCAAATAGACCCGCCAAGGCCGATTTGCAAGAGCCAATGCCCGGCAACCCGGCAAGACATGACGATTCTGTCAATTGTCCGATGTGCCGGTCTGGGGCAGGATGATCCCATGAAGGGTGCATCATGACCAGTCGCCAGTTTTCATTCGGCCGCCAATACGATTTCCATGAACTTCTTGCAGACGGTGTCGTGCACGGAATCGGCATAGTCCTGGCCCTGATCGGGGTGACGGCCCTGATCTTTCATGCCACCTTGTCGGCGCCCCGCGCGGATGTGGTGGCCACCGCCGTCTATGGCACCGGCCTGGTTCTGGCCCTTGCAGCATCGTTCATCTATAACATGCTGCCGCATTCGACGCTGAAATGGCATTTCCGCCGTCTGGATCACTCGGCGATCTTTATCCTGATTGCCGCCACCTATACGCCGTTTCTTCACAAGGCGTCGACCGACCCTACGGTTCAAAAGCTGCTGGTCGGGATCTGGGTCATGGCCACCCTGGGCGTGGCGCTGAAATGCTTTCTGCCCGGCCGTTATGACAAGCTGGCTATCCTGCTTTATATCATGATGGGCTGGAGCGGGCTTGTCGCCTTCCAGCCCATCGCCGACCACCTGCCCCCCGTATCCATGCTGCTGATCGTGATCGGCGGCATCGTCTATACCGTCGGGGTGATCTTTCATGTCTGGCAGCGGCTTCGGTTCCAGAATGCCATCTGGCATGGTTTTGTGGTCACTGCCGCCACGATCCACTATGTCGCCGTGCTGGTGGCGATCTGATAGCGTTATCATATTTTGCGCCGCAGCGCGGCAAACCCTTGCATCGGTCCCTGCCTGCGGGCAACCTGAGCCCGTATCGCCAAGGAAGGCTGTGCCATGAACCCAGAAATCCAGTCGAACCGGACCCGGGCCTTGTGCGGGCTGGCCCCGGTGATTCCGGTTATCGTCATCCGAAATGCCGAACGGGCGGCGGGCCTTGCACAGGCGCTGATCTCGGGTGGGCTGCCGGTCCTCGAGGTGACATTGCGCTCGGACGCCGCGCTGGAGGCCATTCGCGCCATGTCGGCCGTCTCGGGCGGGCATGTGGGCGCCGGTACGGTTCTGACCCCTGACGATGCCAGGCGCGCCAAGGACGCTGGCGCGAGCTTTGCCGTCTCGCCCGGCCTGACCGACCGGCTGATCGCCGCTTGCGAGGATCTGGCCCTGCCGCTGCTGCCGGGCGCGGCCACCGCGTCCGAGGTGATGCGCGCGGCGGATGCGGGCTATCACATGCTGAAGTTCTTTCCCGCCGAGGCGATCGGGGGCGCGCCGGCCCTGAAATCGCTGGCCGGTCCCCTGCCCCGGATCAGCTTCTGCCCGACCGGGGGCATCTCACCCGCCATTGCGCCTGACTATCTGGCGCTGCCGAACGTGGTCTGCGTGGGCGGAAGCTGGATCGCGACCGACGCCGACGTGAATGCCGAGAACTGGGGCGAAATTCAGGAACGCGCCCATGACGCCGCGCGGCTGAACCGGCGCTGATCTTGGCCACAGACCAGCACCGTGCCCGACGAAACGTGATCGTGCTGGTCGCGGCCCAGGCGATTTTGGGCGCGCAGATGTCGGTGATCTTCATCGTTGGCGGCCTTGCCGGCCAGATTCTGGCGCCTTATCCCTGCATCGCCACCCTGCCCCTGTCGATGATCGTTCTGGGATCGGCGCTGACGGCCAGGCCCCTTGCGCGGTTCATGCAGGACCGGGGCCGCCAGGCGGGGTTCATGCTGGCCGTTCTGGCGGGGGGCCTTGGCGCGGCGCTGGCTGCCTGGGGTTTGTCGGCGGGGTCGTTCTGGCTGTTCATGGGGGGCTCGCTGCTGACCGGCGTCTATATGTCGGCGCAGGGTTTCTATCGCTTTGCCGCCACCGACCTTGCGTCCGAGGATTACGCCCCCCGCGCGATCAGTTGGGTGATGGCGGGCGGCCTGGCTGCGGCGATCATCGGTCCCGCCCTGGTGCGCGCGACCGACGGGCTGACGGCGGTGCCGTTCCTGGCGACCTATCTGGCGGTGATCGGTTTGAATGCAATGGGTCCGATCCTGTTCGCCTTTCTGGACAGCCCGCTGCCCGCAAGCCGCGCAACGGGCCCGGACGCGGGCCGCCCCCTGGCCCTGCTGGTGCGCCAGCCGCGCATTGCCGTCGCGATGATCTGCGGAATGGTTTCCTATGCGCTGATGAACCTGGTCATGACCTCGACCCCGCTTGCCGTCGTGGGCTGCGGTTTTGCACCGAGGGATGCGGCCAATATCGTCAGCGCCCATGTGCTGGCCATGTTCGGACCCAGCTTTTTCACCGGCCACCTGATCGCCCGATTCGGGGCAGAGCGGATCGTGGCGGCGGGATTGTTCCTGCTGGCCATTGCGGGGGCGGCCGCCCTGTCGGGGGTCGAACTGGGCAATTTCTTCGCGGCCCTGGTGCTTTTGGGAATGGGCTGGAATTTCGGCTATATCGGCGCCACCGCCATGCTGACCCGCGCCCATGCGCCCGAGGAACGGGGCCGCATCCAGGGGCTGAACGACGCGGTGGTGTTCGGCGGGGTGTTTCTTGCCTCGCTGTCGTCGGGCGGGCTCATGAATTGCAGCGGCGGGTCGGTCGTGGCGGGCTGGAATGCCGTCAATCTGGCGATGCTGCCCTTTCTGGTTCTGGCGGGCGGCGCCCTGATCTGGCTGATGCTGCGCCCGAAGGATGCCCGGTCAGAATAGCGATTTCTGTTCGGGCATCCCGGTCTTTCGTCCGCCTTTGCCGGGCGCGCCTTCGGGGCGAACCGGCAGGCGCTGATCCCCGGCGAACTGCAATTCCAGCCGGACATGCTGCCGGGCATCGGCGATGGATGTGATCACGCCGTTGTCCGGACCTCGCACCACCACGAACCCCCGTCGCAGCGTTTCCTCGTGGCCCAGCGATTGCCGCATCCGGTCCAGCCGTTGCAGGGCCTCGTCCCGAATGCGGATTGCCCGCTGCGCCGCCAGGTCGAGACGCCGCGACAGATCGGCACCTTTCTGGCCCTGTTGCGCGATCGCCCGCCGTGTGGTCGCGATCACGCGCGCGAGAGAGGCATCCAACCGCTCTCCCATGGCTGTCGCCCGGTCGCGGCGCCGTTCCAGCCGCCGGGCTGCGGCTGCGCCCAGCCGATGCGCCAGCCCCTCCAGCCCATGGCCCTTGCGGTCCATGAAGCGGCACAGCAAGGCCAGGGGCATGGGCCGCGCGGCCAGGTGATGACGGCGCGTGCGCAGCAGGGTATGCAGGGCCGGGTCCAGCCTGCCCGACCAGAGATCCAGCCGCTGCCGCGCCCCTTCGGTCAGCGATGCGGGGCGGCCCAATGCGCGAGACAGATCGCGCAGCCGCTGCCGGGGCCGGTCGATGTGATGGCGGCTGCATCGTGTCAGCCTTGCCTGGGATTCGGCCATGCGTGCGGCCAGTTCCGCCAGCACCGGCACAGCCATTTCGGCCGCTGCCGTGGGTGTCGGCGCCCGGCGGTCCGAGGCAAAGTCGATCAGCGTGGTATCCGTTTCGTGTCCCACGGCCGAAATCAGGGGGATGCGGCTTTCGGCGGCGGCGCGGACCACCGCCTCCTCGTTGAAGCCCCACAAATCCTCCAGACTGCCGCCACCCCGCGCAACGATCAGCAGGTCGGGTCGAGGAACCGGCCCGCCCTCTGGCAGATCGTTGAAACCCCGGATCGCCGCCGCCACCTGCGGCGCACAGCCATCGCCCTGCACCGCCACCGGCCAAATCAGGACATGGGTCGGAAAGCGGTCGCGCAGCCGATGCAGGATGTCGCGGATCACCGCCCCCGAAGGCGAGGTGACGACCCCGATCACCCGCGGCAGGAACGGCAGGGGCCGCTTGCGCGACTCGTCGAACAGCCCCTCGGCCGCCAGCGCCTGGCGGCGCTTTTCCAGCATGGCCATCAGCGCGCCAAGGCCGGCAGGCTCGATCTGATCGACGATCAACTGGTATTTCGACTGTCCCGGAAACGTGGTGATGCGGCCCGTGGCGATCACCTCCATCCCTTCCTCGGGGCGTTGGGCCAGCTTGGCCGCCTGCCCTTTCCAGGTCACGGCGGCCAGGACGGAACGGTCATCCTTCAGGTCGAAATAGAGATGCCCGGAAGACGGCCGCGATACCCGTCCGATCTCGCCCCGCACGCGGACCCGGCCGAACTGATCCTCCAGGCTGCGCTTGACCGCCCCGGACAGTTCGGACACCGTGAATTCGTGGGCGTTGCTGCCCGGCGCATCTTCCAGCAATTCCATGCGACTTGTTCCCCTTGGCGGGCCAGACTAGAACGCCCGCGCGGCAAACGAAAGGGCGGCCCCATGAACATCCTGATCCTCGGCGGCGGCGGGCGGGAACACGCCCTGGCCTGGGCGGTCCGGCAGAACCCGAAATGCGACCGACTGATCGTGGCCCCCGGCAATGCGGGCATCGCCAACGTCGCCGAATGCGCCGACCTGAACATCCTGTCGCGCGCCGAGGTTCTGGAATTCGCGCAGGAAAACGCCATCGATTTCGTGCTGATCGGCCCCGAGGCGCCGCTGGCCGCCGGCGTCTCCGACGCGTTGCGCAACGCCGGTTTCCTGGTGTTCGGCCCGTCGCAAGCCGCAGCCCAGCTTGAAGCCTCGAAAGCTTTCACCAAGGAGATCTGCGACGCCTGCGGCGCGCCGACCGCAGCCTGGGCACGCTTTTCGGATGCCGACAGCGCCCGCGATTACGTCGCCCGGCAGGGCGCCCCGATCGTGGTCAAGGCCGACGGCCTGGCTGCGGGCAAGGGCGTGACCGTCGCCGATACGGTCGAACAGGCACACCAGGCCATCGAGGCCATCTTCGAGGGCGAGTTCGGCAAGATGTCGGTCGTGATCGAGGAATTCATGCCGGGCGAGGAAGCAAGCTTCTTCGTTCTGTGCGACGGAACGAACTGCCTGCCCATCGGCACCGCCCAGGACCACAAGCGGGTGGGCGACGGCGATACTGGCCCCAACACCGGCGGCATGGGCGCCTATAGCCCGGCACCCGTTCTGACCCAGGCTTTGCAGGATCAGGTCATGGCACGGATCGTGCAGCCCACGGTGGCCGAAATGGCCGCGCGCGGTACGCCGTTCCAGGGCGTCCTGTATGCCGGTCTGATGATCGACCGCGGTCAGGCCCGTCTGGTCGAATACAACGTCCGCTTCGGCGACCCCGAATGCCAGGTGCTGATGATGCGTCTGGGCGGACAGGTGCTGGATCTGCTGCTTGCCTGCGCCGAGGGGCGGCTGGCCGGAATGTCCGTCCACTGGGCCGACGACCATGCCCTGACGGTGGTGATGGCCGCCCAAGGTTATCCCGGCGACTATCGCAAGGGCAGCGTCCTCACCGGCCTGGACGGTCTGTCCGAAACCAGTTTCGCCATGACCTTCCACGCCGGGACTGCGGCCAGGGACGGCCAGGTCATCGCCGCCGGCGGCCGGGTCCTGGCCTGCACCGGGCGCGGTGCGACCTTGGCCGAGGCGCATGAGCGCGCCTATGCCCAGGTGGATGGGATCGACTGGCCCCAGGGGTTCTGCCGCCGCGACATCGGCTGGCGCGCGCTCTAGCCTTCTTGGCCCCCGTCATGCATCCCCCGCCAGAGGCATCCGGCGGGGCATCCAGACCCCCCAGTCAGGCCCCCCAGTCTCAGGCCCCCAGTCAGGCGGTCGAATACAGCCCTTCATAGATGGGCAGCAGCGTATCCACCTCGAACAAGCTGCTGACCGAGGTGCCGTTCCAGATGTTCAGGATGGCCTGCGCGAACATCGGGGCGGTGGGCACGATGCGGATGTTAGGGGCGGATTTCACCGCCTCGGTCGGCTGGATCGAATCGGTGATGACCAGGGATTTCATGACCGAACTGCTGACCCGTTCTACTGCCGGGCCGGACAGCACGCCGTGGGTGATATAGGCGTGGACCTCGGTCGCGCCGTTGTCGGTCAGAACCTGCGCGGCTTTGACCAGCGTCCCGGCCGTGTCGCAGATGTCGTCCACGATGATGCAGACCTTGCCCGCGACATCGCCGATAACGATCATCTCGGCCACCTCGCCGGCCTTCTCGCGGCGCTTGTCCACGATGGACAGCGGCGCGCCGATCCGGGTCGCCAGTTCGCGGGCGCGGGCCACGCCGCCCACGTCGGGGGACACGACCATCAGATCGTTCATCCGGCCCCGGAAATGATGCTGCACATCCAGCGCAAAGACCGGGGCGGCATACAGGTTGTCCACCGGAATGTCGAAGAACCCCTGGATCTGCGCCGCGTGCAGATCCAGCGTCAGGACGCGGTCGATGCCCGATTCGGTCAGCAGGTTCGCCACCAGCTTGGCGCTGATGGGCGTGCGGGCCTTGGCGCGGCGGTCCTGCCGGGCATAGCCGAAATAGGGAATGACCGCCGTGATCCTGGCCGCCGACGACCGCTTCAATGCGTCGGCCATGATCAGCAGTTCCATCAGGTTGTCGTTCGCGGGGTTCGAGGTCGGCTGGATGATGTACATGTCCTCGCCCCGGACGTTTTCGTACACCTCGACGAAGATTTCTTGGTCGTTGAACTGCTCGACCCGCGCATCGCACAGGCTGACGTTCATGCCCCGGTGCATCGACATCCGCCGGGCAATGGCTGCGGCCAGCGTCCGGTTGGCATTGCCGGAAATCAGCTTGGGTTCTGTCATGACGGGCATCAAGGGGGGCCTTTCGCGGGGATTCGCCAGATTGCGCCCGCCTTACCACCCGGTTAGCCTGCCGGCAAACCGCGAAGGGATGATCGTCATGGCCCATATCGACTATTATTTCGGAACCATCAGCCCATGGGCCTATCTGGCCGGCGACAGGCTGGAACGGATCGCCGAACGCCATCGCGCCACAATTGCCTACAAGCCGCTGGACATCTTGCAGCTCTTCGACCGGACCGGCGGCGTGCGCCCTGCCGACCGCCATCCCAGCCGGATGGAATACCGCGCGCAGGAACTGCCCCGCTGGGCCGATCACCTGGGAATGCCGCTGAATCTCAAGCCCGCCCATTGGCCGGTGAACATGGCGCCGTCGTCCTATGCCATCATCGCCGCGCAAAAGGCGGGAGGCGGCAATCCCGGCGGTCTTGTCCAAGGATTTCTGCGCGCGGTCTGGGCCGAAGACCGCGACATCAGCGACGACGGCGTGATCCGGTCCATCCTGTCGGAACACGGCTTCGATCCCGCGCTGGCCGATTCCGGCCTGTTCGTCGGTGCGGAAACCTATGGCCGCAATCTTGAACAGGCGGTCGAGGCCGGAGTCTTCGGCTCGCCCTTTTATGTCGTCCGCGAAACCGGGCAAAAGTTCTGGGGACAAGACCGGCTGGAGTTTCTGGACAAGCATCTGTCCCGGGCATGACGGGGCTTCACAAGCATCACTGGCCCGGCGATCCGGATCGCCCGGCGCTTGCGCTGCATTGCATGATGGGCAGCGCAGCCTATTGGGGGCCGGTGGCCGAACGTCTGGGCAGGCGGGTCGATCTGCGGGGTTTCGACATGCCGGGTCATGGGCGCAGCGGCCCCTGGGTCGAACAGCCCGGAGGCCCCGATTTCCACACCGCCGTCACCCGCATCGCCGCCAGCTTCATCGACCGCCCGCTGGACCTGATCGGGCACAGCCTGGGGGCCACGGTCGCACTTCGCATCGCGGTGGCCGCACCAGACGCCATTCGCAGCCTGACCCTGATCGAGCCGGTGCTGTTCGCCGCAGCCCCGGACGCCGCTCAGGCCAGCCGGGATCGCATCCTGGCAGACCTGCTGGCCCAAGGCCGGGCCGAGGAGGCCGCACGCTTGTTCATCGACGTCTGGGGCGCCATGCCTTTCGACGATTTGCCGCCGCCCACGCGTGCGGCGATGGTCAGGCAGATCGCCTTCGTCGCGGCGACGGACGAAACCTTGTCCCGCGATGGGGCGAACATCCTGCACGAGGGCGGGCTTGAATCGATCGACGCGCCTGTGATGATCGTTCTGGGCCAACGGTCGCCACCGGTGGTCCATGGCATCGCGCAGGCCCTGGCGCAGCGACTGCCCGATGTCGGCCGCGCCGTGGTTCCCGGCGCCGGCCACATGCTGCCGCTGACCCATCCCGACCAGACCGCCGACGTGATTGCCGTCAATCTCGACCGGTCATAAGGCGACAACCGGTCAGCAGCAGGAATCCTCGAACGCACGCTCCAGAATTTGCACGCGCCCCTGCCGGTCCACCAGGGCAGCATCAAAGCGCAGTTCCGGCAGGGGCGAATGGCCGTGGCTTTCGCAATATTCCAGCGCGGCCTGCATGATACGGCCCTGCTGGGTGCGGCCCAACCGCTGCGCCGCCTCGTCCAGCGTGGCGGCCTGCTTGACTTCGACAAAGATCAGACACGCGCCATCGCGGCAGATCAGGTCGATTTCACCGGCCTTGCCCCGCCAGCGTCGGGCCAGCACCGTCATGCCCCCGGCCTCGGCCAACCGGGCAACGCCTTCCTCGGCCAAGGCACCGGACAGGCAGGCGGCGCGGCCCCGGGCCCGGCGTGCAGAAGAGACCGGCCGGGCAGAGGATGGCCGGTCCAATGTTCCTGCGCGATCCCCGATCATGCCTCATCGTCCTTCTGTATCGCCAACGCGATCTGATACACGTCGCGCCGCGCCAATCCCATGTCGTCCGCGACATCCCGCGCGGCATCCTTGACCGTCATCCGCGACAGCCGGTCCCGCAGCGCCTGCCGGACCCGGTCATCGTTGACCACAGCCGCGCCCGGTCGGTCGATCAGCATCACCACTTCGCCCTTCAGGGCAGCCATCCGGGTATCTTGGGCCAGTTCCCGGGCCGGACCCCGGATCACCTCCTCGAACTTCTTGGTCAGTTCGCGTGCCACGACCGTAATCCGATTCGGGTCAATCTCGCAGATTTCTTGCAATGTCCGGTTAACGCGCCGGGGACTTTCGAACAGGATCACGGTAGCGTCGATGGCCATGGCCTCGTGTAGCCATGTCATGCGCGCGCCGCGGGTCGATGGCGGAAAGCCGGCGAACAGGAACCGGTCGCTTGGCAGGCCCGACAGGCTGAGCGCCACCAGCGGTGCCGAAGGACCGGGGACGGCATGAACGCGGTGGCCCGCCGCCGCCGCCTCGCGCGCCAGCCTGAATCCGGGGTCGGCTACCAGCGGCGTTCCGGCGTCCGAGGCATAGGCAAGGCTGGCCCCTTCGGCCAGGGCCTCCAGCAGCGCAGGACGTGCGCGATCCCCGTTATGATCGTGATAGGGCAGGATCCTTCGCCCGCGCAGGGGGATGCCGTGAATGTCCATCAGGTGCCGCAGCACGCGCGTATCCTCGGCCGCAAGGACATCGGCCGCGTTCAGGACGTCCAGGGCGCGCAGGGTGATGTCGCGCGCGGTGCCGATGGGCGTGGCCACCAGATACAGACCGCCGTCCAGCCGGGCCGCCTCGACATGGGCGTTCAGGCGATGGGGGGGCTGGATGTCCATGGCGATGTCCTTTCCACTGATTGCCAAGCCGGCCGGTTGGTCATAGGCTGCCCGCACCTTGCCGATACCCCAGAGCAGGAAGGTTTCCCATGGTTGTTTCCGCCCCCATCCGGACTGGCACCGGCTTTCGCGGCGTTCTTGCACGGGCCGCAGCCGTCGTGTCGGCCCTTGTCCTGGCCGCCTGCGATCCCGTCGGTGGCACGCAGCAGGCCCGCGGCCCCGCCTTTGGCCCGACGATCGATCCGGGCCAGCCGGTTCGCGTGGCCTTGCTGGCCCCCGGCGGCAGCGGATCGGCCGATCTGGAATGGCTGGCCCGCAGCCTCAAGAACGCGGCGCGGATGGCGGCCGCCGATGCCCAGGGCGCGGCCATCGACCTGCGCGTCTATGACACGGGTTCCAGCACGGAACAGGCGGTGGCCCAGGCAAACGCTGCGGTCGATGCGGGCGCGCAGATCATTGTCGGACCCTTGTTCGCCGAGGCCGCGAACGCCGTGGGCAATGCCATGCAGCCCCGGAACGTGAATGTCCTGTCCTTTTCGAACAACGCCGAGATCGCGGGCGGCAACGTCTTCATCCTGGGCAACAGCTTTGCCAATATCTCGAACCGTCTGGTGGGCTATGGCGTCCGGCAGGGCAAGCGCAACGTCTTTGTCGTGGCCGAGGACGACATCGCGGGCCAGCTTGGCGCACGCGCCATCGAATCGGCGATCGCCCGCAATGGCGCGCGGCTGGCAGGCCGCATCAACCATCCGGTTTCGATCACGGGCATCGACACCGTGACACCCCAGATCGCCGCCGCCGTCCAGTCGGGCCGGGTCGATGCGGTGTTCATGACCGCCAACAACCAGGCGGTGCTGCCCTATCTGACCGAGCGGCTGGCCGCGGCCGGCGTTCGTTCGCCCGTCACGCAGATGATGGGACTGACCCGGTGGGACCAGCCGCCCGGCCGGATGAGCCTGGCGCAGTTGCAAGAGGGCTGGTTCGCGATCCCCGACCAGAACCTGAGGGCGCAGTTCGATGCCCGCTATCGCAGCATGCACGGGGAACAGCCACACGAGCTTGCCAGCCTGGCCTATGACGGGGTGGCCGCGATCGCCTCGCTGGCGCGCAGCGGCAACCGCAATGCCGTGAACACCGTTGGCCTGACACAGAATTCGGGCTTTTCGGGCGTCGGCGGGGTGTTCCGCCTGCGTCCGGACGGAACGGCGGAACGCGCGCTGGCCGTCGCCACGCTGCGGGGCAACCGCCTGGTGATCCTTGACCCCGCCCCGCGCGGTTTCGGCGGCGGCTTCGGGTTCTGATCTTGTCCGACCTGCCGGCACCGCTGTTCGCGCACCCTGCCCCGGCCCTGGCCGGGGCACATTCCATTGGCGATCCTGCCGTCCTGTTGCCGCGTCTGGAAGACGCCCTGTCCGGCCTGACCGACAGCAGGGCCATCCGCGCCCGGACCGTGGCCCTGCTGGCCCAGGTCCGGACCGAGGGAATGGCCGCGATCGAAGCCGGCCTTGCCAGCCATCCCCGCGCCGCGCGCGAAACCGTGCGGGCCATCGCCGGGCTGACCGACGCCATCATGATCGCCGCCCATCATGTCGCCACCCGGTTCCTGCATCCGCCGCAGTCGTCCTCGGAGGCCGAGAAGATGGCGGTTCTGGCGGTGGGGGGCTATGGGCGGGCCGAAATGGCGCCTGCCTCGGATGTGGACCTGCTGTTCCTGACGCCTTGGAAGATCACCGCCTGGGCGGAAAGCGTCGTCGAATCGATGCTGTATATCCTGTGGGATCTGAAGCTGAAGATCGGTTATTCGATCCGCAGCATCGAGGATTGCATTCGCCTGGGCATGGGCGACATGACCATCCGCACATCGCTGGTGGAACATCGCCTGGTCACGGGCCACGCCCCCCTGGCCGAGGAACTGCGCGAACGCCTGTGGGTCGAGCTTTTTTCAAGGACCGTACCCGAATTCGTCGAAGCCAAGCTGGAGGAACGCGCCGCCCGTCATCAGCGGCAGGGGGGGCAACGCTATGTCCTCGAGCCCAACGTCAAGGAAGGCAAGGGCGGCCTGCGCGACCTCCAGACCCTTTATTGGATCGCCAAGTACATCCATCGCGTCGACCGCGCCGTCGAACTGGTCGATCTGGGCGTCTTCACGCGCGAGGAGCATCTGGCCTTCTGGCAGGCCGAGGATTTCCTGTGGGCCGTGCGCTGCCACCTGCACCTGATCGCCGGCCGTCCCGTCGATGTGCTGTCCTTCGACATGCAGGTCGAGGTGGCACGGCGCATGGGATACAGGGACAATTCGGCGCGGCGGGGGGTGGAATATTTCATGCAGGACTATTTCCGCCACGCCACCCATGTCGGAGAGCTGACGCGGGTGTTTCTGACCGAACTCGAGGCCAGGCATGTCCGCTCTGCCCCCTTTCTGGGCCGGATATTCCGGCGCAGGCGCAAGGTGCGTCCCGGTTTTACGGATCAGGGCGGACGACTGGGTATCGAGGACGAGAACGCCTTTCTGGCCGATCCCCTGAACATCCTGCGCCTGTTCGAGGAGGCGCTGCGCACCGGCATCCTGATCCATCCCGACGCGATGCGTCTTGTCGCGGCCAACCTGGATCTGATCAACGACAAGGTCCGGTCCGACCCCGAGGGGATCCGGATCTTCATGGACCTGCTGCTGCGGCATGGAAATCCCGAACGCGGCCTGCGGCGCATGAACGAACTGGGGGTGCTGGCAGCCTTTATCCCGGAATTCGAACCCGTCGTGGCGATGATGCAGTTCAACATGTATCACCATTACACGGTGGACGAACATTCCATCCAGTGCGTCGCCGCCCTGGCCGAGATCGAGCGGGGCGAGCATCCCGACGACCTTCCCCTGTCCAGCGAGATCATGAAAGGCGGCATCAATCGCCGGGTGCTGTATCTGGCGGTCTTCCTGCACGACATCGGCAAGGGCCGGACCGAGGATCATTCGATCCTGGGCGCGCGGCTGGTGCGGCGCATCGCCATGCGCTTCGGCTTTGTGCAGGACGACATCGACACCGTGGAATGGCTGGTCAGGAACCACCTGCTGATGTCGGACGTGGCGCAGAAACGCGACATTGCCGACCCCCGGACGCTGCGCGATTTCGCCAAGGCGGTGAAAACGCGCAAGCGGCTGGACATGCTGCTGGTGCTGACGGTGTGCGACATCCGCGGGGTCGGCCCCGGCACCTGGAACAACTGGAAGGCCGCCCTGTTGCGCCAGTTGCACCACGAAACCGCGCGCCTTCTGGAAAGCGGTCACGAGGCGCTGAACCGCGATCAGCGCCAGAACGAGGCCAAGCGCAGCCTGCGCCACATGCTTGCAGCAAAGGGATGGGAGCCCAGGACATTGCGGGCCGAACTGGGACGTCACTACGACAGCTACTGGTCCGGACTGCCGACCGAAACCCATGCGGCCTTTGCCAGACTGCTGCGCGACGTCACCCCGGACGAGATCCGCATCGACCTGGAGGCCGATCCCCACCGCGACGCGACCCGGGCCGCCTTTGTGCTGGCCGACCATCCGGGAATCTTCTCTCGGCTGTGTGGCGCGCTGACGCTGATGAGCGCGAATGTCGTCGATGCGCGCACCTATACCACCCGCGACGGTTACGCGACGGCGGTGTTCTGGATACAGGACCCCGACGGCAGCCCCTTTGCCGAGGATCGGCTGCCCAAGCTGCGCCAGACGATCCTGCGCATCCTGGCCGGCGAGATCGTCGCCCGGGAAGCCTTTGCCACCCGCGACAAGCCCAAGAAGCGCACGCGGGAATTCCGCTTTCCCACCCACATCACCTTCGACAACGAAGGCAGCGACATCTATACCATCATCGAGGTCGATACCCGCGACCGTCCGGGACTGCTGTACGATCTGACGCGGACGCTGGCGGCGAACCATATCCAGATCGTCAGCGCCGTCATCGCGACCTTCGGCGCCCAGGTGGTGGACAGCTTTTATGTCAAGGACATGTTCGGCCTGAAGCTGCATGGCGAGACCAAGCGCGCCTCCCTTGAACGGAAACTGCGTGCCGCCATTGCCGATGGCGCCAAACGGGCAGAGGCTTGAGTTCATGAAAACCGGACTGGTGCGCGGCTTTCTGTCCGTGGGATCGTGGACATTCGTATCGCGGGTGACGGGCTTTGTCCGCGACATCCTGATGGCCGCCTGGCTTGGCAGCGGCGCGGTGGCCGACGCCTTTTTCGTGGGTCTGTCGCTGCCCAACATGTTCCGCCGCTTTTTTGCCGAAGGCGCCTTCAACACTGCCTTCGTGCCGATGTTTTCCAAAAAGCTGGACGACCGCGCGGATGCCCAGCGTTTCGCGTCCGATGCTTTTTCGGGTCTGTTCATGACCGTCCTTGTGCTGTCGGCGGCGGCGATGGTGTTCATGCCGGGGCTGGTCTGGCTGATGGCGGCGGGGTTTGCCGGGGACGAACGCTTTTCCCTGGCGGTGCAGTATGGCCGGATCATGTTCCCCTATATCCTGCTGATCTCGATGGCCTCGATGATCTCGGGCGTGCTGAACGCCAATGGCCGCTTCATGGCCGCAGCCGCCGCGCCGGTGCTGCTGAACCTGCTGTTCATCGTCGCCATGGCCCTGGCCTGGTTGCAGGGCTGGGACGTGGGCCTGACCTTGGCCTGGGCCACGCCGCTGACCGGCATCGCCCAGCTTGCGCTGGTGTGGTGGGACGCACGGCGCACGGGCTGGTCGTTCCGGCCCCGGCGCCCGCGCCTGACACCTGACATGCGCCGCCTGCTGGCCGTAGCCCTGCCCGCGGCCTTTGCCGGGGGCGTGGTGCAGATCAACCTGCTGGTCGGCCGCCAGGTCGCCAGCCATTTCGAGGGCGCGATCTCCTGGCTGTCCTATTCCGATCGCTTGTATCAGTTGCCCCTTGGCGTCGTCGGCGCGGCGGTGGCGGTGGTGCTGCTGCCCGAACTGGCGCGTCGCCTGCGCGCAGGCGATCACGCGGGGGGACAGTCGGCCTTTTCCCGTGCCACGGAATTCGGTCTGTTCCTGACCCTGCCCGCCGCCTTTGCCATCGCCGTGATCGCCGAACCCATGGTCCGCACCCTGTTCGAGCGTGGCCAGTTCACCGCTTTTGACACCACCCAGACCGCCCGCGCGCTGATCGTCTATGCCTTTGGCCTGCCCGCCTTCGTGCTGCAAAAAATCCTGCAGCCGCTGTATTTCGCGCGCGAGGATACCAGGACCCCGTTCCGCTATGCCCTGTGGTCGATGGTCGTGAACGCCATCGTGGCATTCGGCCTGATGCCTTGGCTGGGCTTTCTGGCGGCGGCGCTTGGCACCACGATTGCCGCCTGGATCATGGTGGCGCAACTGTGGTGGGGCACGCGCGGCATGGGCGACGCCGCCCGCGCCGACGATCGGCTGCGCCGCAAGACGCCGCTGATCGTGCTGTCATCGGCCCTGATGGCGGGGG
This sequence comes from Paracoccus subflavus, assembly GCF_004310345.1. Lineage (GTDB taxonomy): Bacteria > Pseudomonadota > Alphaproteobacteria > Rhodobacterales > Rhodobacteraceae > Paracoccus > Paracoccus subflavus. The sequence continues at coordinate 424,343 of NZ_SISK01000001.1, forward strand.
CGCTGTGGCTGATGATGGATTGGCTGGATGCGGGCGGGATCGGTCGCGTGCCGGGGCTGGCGATCCTGGTCTTTGGGGGCGCCGCGATCTATTTCACGCTCAGCTTCATGACCCGCACCTATCGGCTTTCGGATCTGAAGGCCGCCGTGCGCCGACGCTAGCGGGCGCGGATCTGGTGCAGCACCCGCTGCACCCCGCCTGTGACAAGCACGAAGCTGAGCAGGAAACCCGTGCCAAAACCCGCGATTTCGGCGATCCAGCCATAGCCTGCACCACCAAACGCGATGCCGAAAACCAGTTGAAACCCCAGCAGCATCCCAATCAGGGCAAAGGCCCGCATCCGGTTGGCGTGGACCGCACCCAACCGCGACCAAAGCAGAAAGGTGAATGCCCCCACCAACCCATAGACCGCCGGATAGCCCCCGATCAGCGGCCCAGGCAGGCCCGGCAGCATGGAAATCGCCGCCGTATAGACCAACGCACCGCCGATCGCCGATCCCAGAAACAGCGCCACGACCGCCCAGGGGCGGAATTCGCGCGCGATCATGTTGCCAAGCGCCAGGGTGAACACCACCACGAACAGCGCGTGGGTGAACGATGTGTTGACAAAGCTGTAGGTCACCATGCGATAGGCCTGATCCCAATCGACCGCGCCAACCTGCCACATCCTCTGCACCATCTCGGGCGCAAAGGCGGTTGTCTGCATCGCGCCAAGGCGCAAGCCGATACCCTGTGCGCCGCCGATCAGCCCGGTCCGGCCCAGCATGAACACGATTTCCCCCGCAATGACGGGCAGGGCCAGCGCCCACAGCACGGCGGGCAGCGGGTTGAGGGGCGAGACGGGCATGGCCTGGCGCATCGGGGTTCCTTCGCGGTTGCGGTCGCTTTGGCCAAGGGCTAAGCCACGGGCAGGCAAATTCCAAGCAGGCCCGACATGACCCCGACGACGAAAGTCCGCTTCACGCCACGCATCTTTTCAGGGATCCAGCCCTCGGGGGGGCTGACCCTCGGCAACTATCTGGGGGCGCTCAAGCGGTTCGCGGCCCTTCAGGGCGGCGAGGCCGAAACGATCTATTGCCTGGTGGATCTGCACGCGATCACCGTCTGGCAAGACCCAGAAACCCTGCGCCGCAATATCCGCGAGGCTGCTGCGGCCTTCATGGCGGCGGGCGTCGATCCCCGGCAGTCGATCCTGTTCAACCAGAGCCAAGTATCGGCGCACGCCGAAATGGCCTGGCTGTTCAACACCGTGGCGCGGGTGGGCTGGATGTACCGGATGACCCAGTTCAAGGACAAGGCGGGCAAGAACACCGAAAATGTCAGCCTGGGCTTGCTGGCCTATCCGGCGCTGATGGCTGCCGACATCCTGACCTATCAGGCAACGGCGGTTCCCGTGGGCGAGGATCAGAAGCAACACCTGGAACTGACCCGCGACATTGCAGCCAAGTTCAACCACGACTACGGGGTCGAGCAGTTCCCCCTGACCGAGCCGTTGATCGAAGGCGTGGCAACCCGCGTCATGTCGCTTCGGGACGGCTCCAGAAAGATGTCGAAATCCGACCCCTCGGACGCCAGCCGCATCAACCTTACCGACAGCGCCGACGCCATCGCGCAGAAGATCCGCAAGGCCCGCACCGATGCCGAGCCCCTGCCCGGCAACATCGACGGCCTCAAGGACCGGCCCGAGGCCCGCAACCTGGTCAACATCTATGCGGCACTGGCGGATGAAACGCCCGATCAGGTTCTGGTCCGATTCCAGGGCCAGGGCTTCGGCGCCTTCAAGCCCGCACTTGCAGAGCTGGCGGTAACGTCGCTGGAGCCGATCACCCGGCGAATGAACGATTACCTGGCCGATCCCGCCGAAATCGACCGCATCCTGGGCGCGGGCGCCGTGCGCGCGGACGAGATCGCCACCCCGATCCTGGAGCGCACCAAAGAGATCATGGGACTTTTACGCACCCGGCCTTGACCGCTGTGGCGTCAGACAGCCGCCGCCTGGCCGGCATCCTGCATTGATTGCAGCACATCCGCCGCGATCTCGAAGCTGCGAAGACGCGCGGCGTGATCGTGGATCTGCCCGGTCAGGATCACCTCGTCCGGGCGATACTGACCGATCAAGGCCTGCAACTGGGCGCGCACCTGGGCAGCGTCGCCCACCGCGCTGATCCGCAGGGCCTGATCCACCATGTGCCGCATCGGAGCACCAAGTTCCGCCTCCACGTCACGAACCGGCCGCGGCAACTTGCCGGGCATTCCGGTCCGCAGCCGTGCAAAGGCCAATTGCATCGAACTGCGCAGGTAATGGGCCTCGCGTGCGTCATCGGCGGCAAAGACATTGATGGCGATCATCACCTGCGGACGGTCGTTCCAAGGTCCGGGGCGGAACCGATCACGATAAATGGCGATCGCCTGATCCATGTCCGAGGGGGCAAAATGACTGGCAAAGGCATAGGGCAGGCCCAGATGCGCGGCCAGTTGCGCTCCGAACAGGCTGCTGCCCAGAATCCAGACCGGGACATTCGTCCCCTCGCCCGGCAGGGCGCGGACCGGGGCACCGGGCCGTTCGGGGCCAAGATAGTCCAGCAGTTCCACCACATCCTGCGGAAAGCTGTCGGCCATCGGATCGCGGCGCAGGGCCCTGATCACGGCCCCGTCCCCACCCGGCGCACGGCCAAGCCCCAGGTCGATGCGGTCGGGAAATGCGGTCGCCAGGGTTCCGAATGCCTCGGCCACGGTAAGGGGCGCGTGGTTCGGCAGCATGATGCCGCCTGCGCCCACCCGGATACGCGAGGTCGCTTGCGCGACCAGGCCGATCAGAACCGCCGTGGCCGCACTGGCGATGCCCGGCATGTTGTGATGCTCGGCCAGCCAGAATCGGCGGTAGCCCCAGCCTTCGGCCTTGCGGGCAAGATCCAGGGTGTTCTTGATGGCCTCGCTGGCCTCATGGCCCTCGGGCACCGGCGACAGATCGAGAAGGGAAAACGGAATGGTCATGACGCCGAAATATGATCTCGGCCCGCGAATGCAAGCGTTTCGGCACGAAATATGAAGCAGGCTTTTTCCTTATCCAAACGTCGTGGGAGAGGAATGGCGCACCTCCACGCCACAGGGGGCATGGGCGCCCCCCGACGCCCTCAGCCCATCTTGCGCAGATAGGTCCAGGTGGGCACGCGGGCATTGCGCGCGACCGACCAGCTTTCTGCATCGCCCAGATAGACAAAGCCGCAATTCGTCAGCACCCGGGCCGAGCCCGGATTGTCCTGAAAGACCTCGGCGAACAGGGTGCGGGCCTTGTGCGGATTGGCCCGGACAAGGGCATCGACGGCCTCGGTGGCAAAGCCGGTGTTCCAGAACCCGGCCCCGATCCAGAAGCCGAGTTCGGACTGGCCACCCTCCATCCGCGTCAACGACACCACGCCCAGAAGCTCGGCCAGGCGGTTGGCCGAACCGTCGATGGCCCAGACATCCTCGGTCCGGTCCGCGGACAAGGCACGTGCCACAAAGGCGTCGGACGCGCCGGGCGGCAGAGGATGGGGAATGGCCCGCGTCCCCTCGGCAACCCGCCGGTCGGCAGTATAATGGGCAATCAGGCCCGCATCGGACGGACGCAAGGGTCGAAGCTGGAACCGTTCAGTTTCGATGACCGCCGGAGTCAGCGTGACATCGACCATTTTCAGGTCGTCCAGGGGCGTCCCCTCCCGCATGGGTGCCGACATGACCATTTCTCCTCCCCCAAAAAGAACCGGGGACCGGCTTTCGCCGATCCCCCCTGTAACAGTGAATTGTTAAATCCGGGTTACTCGGCTGCCATCTGCACTGCGGGAACCACCGAAATGAAGGTGCGCCCCTTGAGGCCCTTTCGGAACGTCACCTGACCGTCGGACAGGGCGAACAGGGTGTGATCCTTACCCATCCCGACATTGTCGCCCGGCCACCACTTGGTGCCGCGCTGACGCACGATGATGTTGCCGGCAATGGCTTCCTGGCCGCCGAACAGCTTGACGCCCAGACGACGACCGGCCGAATCGCGACCGTTGCGGGACGAACCGCCTGCTTTCTTGTGTGCCATGGTCCTGTCTCCTTACGCGTTTTCTTTGCTGCGGGCGCCTGCCGCCGTCTTGACGCCGGTGCCGTCCGCACCCTCGGCCAGAACGTCGGTCACGCGCAGCAGGGTCAGTTGCTGGCGATGCCCGCGGGTGCGCTGCGAGCTGTGCTTGCGGCGGCGCTTGACATAGGTGATAACCTTGTCGGCCTTGATCTGGTCGATCACCTCGGCCTGAACGCAAGCGCCGGTAACCAGCGGCGCACCCAGGGTGGACCCGACCATCAGGATTTCGTTGAACTGGACCTTGTCGCCAGCGGCGGCATTCAGCTTTTCAACGCGCAGGACATCGCCAGCCTGCACCTTGTATTGCTTGCCGCCCGTCTTGAGAACCGCGAACATCGCTTCGTTTCCTTCGTTGCCGCGTCCTGTGGCCCCGGACCAAGCCGGCGTTCGGTTTCCCGCCTTCGGACAGCGCATCCCTGGACGGGATGGTTTTGAAAATAACAGACCGGCCAAGGGCGCCTGCCCGGCCGGTGCCCCTGCATATGACGAATCCCCGCCGCCAAGTCAAGCGCACGGCGCCCGGATTTTCCAGGGCGCGGTGGAACCTTGACCCGGATCCCCGCCTTGTCAGCAGGCCATCCAAGGGAAAACTCATGCAATCCTTTACATGCCCCGACTGCGGCAACCGGGTCTATTTCGACAACATGTTCTGCGCCTGCGGGGTGCCTTTGTTCTACGAGCCCGAGGCGCGGGCGATGCAGAACGACGGACAGGCCTGCGCCAATCGCGAAACCATCCAGTGCAACTGGATCGCCGTTCCCGGAGAACCCCTGTGCCGATCCTGCACCATGTCGGACACCGTGCCCGCCCTGCATGTCGGCGACAACCAGCAGTTGCTGGAACGTGCCGAACGGGCCAAACGCTGGGTGCTGGCGAACCTGTCGAACTGGAATTGGTTCACGGACGCCGACCGGGGAATGCGGCCGCGGTTCCAGATGCTGTCGGAAAACACGGGCAGCGGGCGTGCCCAGCAGATCATGATGGGGCACGACAATGGCGAGATCGTCATCAACGTGACCGAGGCAGACGAGCTGATCCGCATCCAGCGGCAGCACAAGCTGGGCGAACAGTATCGCTCGATGGTCGGCCATTTCCGTCACGAACTGGCGCATTTCCTGTTCGATCGCCTTGCCGTCGCATCGGGGTTTCTGGACGAATTCCGTCCCATCTTCGGCGACGAGACCGCCGACTATAACGCGGCCCTGCAAGAGCATTATGCCAATCCCAAGAACCCCGGCGACGAGTTCATCACCACCTATGCGACCGCCCACCCGCACGAGGACTGGGCCGAAACGGTGGCGCATCTGCTGCACATGGTCGATTTTACCGACAGTTTCGTCAGCGCGGGCCTGTCGATGACCGGCGTGCCCGACAAATATCGGCCCTATGCCGACACCGACGCAGACCATCTGCTGAACATCGCGGCCGATGTGGCCATCGCCATCAACGACATCAACCGCGCCCTGGACAATTCCGACCTGTATCCCTTCGTGCTGACCCCCTTCATCCGCGAAAAGATGAAGTTCGCGCATGGCTGGATCAGCAGCCACATCGAACGCGGGGCCTAGGACGCCGCCTTTTCCTCAAGCATCAGCCATTCCTCCTCGGCCGCAGCCAGGGCGTGCTGGCGTTCGGCCAGCGCCTCGGTCGCCTTCCGGAACTTGGCCGGGGCGGACTGGAACAGGTCGGGCTGAGCCAGGAACTCGGACAGCTTGGCGATTTCGGCCTCCAGACGCTCGATCATCGCGGGCAGCGCATCAAGACGGTGGCGTTCGGTGAATGACAGGCCGGTCCTGACGGCTTTCGGTCTTTCGGCCATCGCTTCCGGTTTTTTCGCCGTCTCGGGCTCGACCGGCACATCCTCGCCACGCTGTGCGCGGTAATCTGACCAGCCTCCGGCATAGACGGTGGCGCGGCCGTCACCCTCCATCGCGACGGTGGTATCGGCCACCCGGTCGATGAAATCGCGATCATGGCTGACCAGCAGCACGGTGCCGTCGTAATCGCCCAACAGATCCTGCAGCAGATCCAGCGTTTCCACATCCAGATCATTGGTCGGCTCGTCCAGCACCAGCAGGTTCGACGGCCGCGCCATCAGCCGTGCCAGCAACAGCCGGGCCTTTTCGCCGCCCGACAGGCTGCGCACCGGCGCGCGGGCCTGCGCGTCATCGAACAGGAAATCCTTGAGATAGGCGACCACGTGACACGGCTGGCCGCGCACCATGACCTGATCTGCCCGCCCGGACACGCGCATGTCGGGATCGCCGGTCAGGGATTCCCAAAGCGTCTGGTCGGGGTTCAAGGCCGACCGGGTCTGGTCAAAGATCGCCAGTTCCAGATTGGTGCCCAGTGTCACCGCGCCCTGGTCGGGGGCGATCTCTCCGGTCAGCATCCGGATCAGCGTGGTCTTGCCCGCGCCGTTCGGGCCGACAAAGGCCACCCGGTCGCCCCGGTTCACCCGCAGATCGAAGGGCCGCAGGATCGCTCGGTCGCCAAAGGTCTTGGCGATGCCCCTGGCCTCGATCACCTTCCTGCCCGATTGCGGACCCGAATCCAGCGCCATCGCCGCCGTGCCCTGCCGCCGGATCTGGGCGCTGCGTTCGTCGCGCAGCGCCGCCAGGGCGCGGACCCGGCCCTGATTGCGCTTGCGGCGCGCGCTGATCCCTTCGACGGCCCAGCGGGCCTCGGCCTTGATCTTGCGGTCCAGCTTGTGGCGCGCCTCGTCCTCGGCGGACCAGACGGCCTCGCGCCAGTCCTCGAAACCCTCGAAGCCCCGTTCCTGCCTGCGGACCTCGCCCCGGTCGATCCACAGGGTCGCGCGGGTCAGGCGGCGCAAAAAGGCGCGGTCGTGGCTGATGATGACATAGGCGGCGCGCGTCTGGGACAGGTGATCCTCAAGCCAGCCGATCGCCTCGATGTCCAGATGGTTGGTCGGCTCGTCCAGCAGCATCAGCTCCGGCGCCTGCGCCAGCAACCGGGCCAGCGCGGCGCGGCGGCGTTCTCCGCCCGATGCGGTGGCGACGGGGCGACCGGGGTCGAACTTCAGTCCTTCTGCCGCCATCTGGACCCGGTATCCCTCGGCCTCGGGGAGGCCGGCGGCGGCGAACTGGCCCAGTGTCGCATAGTCCGAAAGGTCCGGGTCTTGCTCCATGTAGCCGGTCGATACCCCCGCCCCCAGCACGATTTCACCCCGGTCGGGTTCCACCAGGCCTGCCATGACCTTCATCAGGGTGGATTTTCCCGATCCGTTGCGCCCCACCAGGGCGACCCGGTCGCCCGGCTGGATGGTCAGGGACAGACCATCGAAGACGGGGGCGCCGCCGTAGGTCAGGGAAATGTCGCTCAGTTGCAAAAGGGGTGCGCGTGCCATAACCGCGCCCTAGCGCGCGGCGCGAGAACGGTCAATGGACCAGCGGCAGGGACTTGCGCCCTGCCGACAACGGTTCCACAACCGCAGCGACACAGACGCAGGGACATCATGGCGCGCAAGATCATCATCGACACGGATCCCGGCCAGGACGACGCGGTGGCGATCCTGCTGGCACTGGCAAGCCCCGAATTGCAGGTTCTGGGCATCACCGTGGTGGCGGGAAACGTGCCTCTGCCGCTGACCTTGCGGAATACCTGTCAGATCGTCGAACTATCCGGGCGCGACGATGTTCCGGTTCACGCAGGTTGCGACCGGCCGCTGGTGCGGCCCCTGGTCACGGCCGAGAACGTGCATGGAACCTCGGGGCTGGACGGGATCGACCTGCCCGAACCGGCCCTGCGACCCCAGCCGGGCCATGCCGTCGATTTCATCATCGACACGCTGCGGAGCGAACCGGCGGGCAGCGTGACACTGGTTCCCATCGGCCCGCTGACCAACATCGCCACGGCCTTTCGCCGCGCGCCGGACATTGTTTCGCGTGTCCAGCAGATCGTGCTGATGGGCGGCGCCTATTTCGAGGTGGGCAACGTCACCCCCGCCGCAGAGTTCAATGTCTATGTCGATCCCGAGGCCGCGTCCGAGGTCTTTGCCTCGGGCATCCCGTTGGTGGTGGTGCCGCTGGACGCCACGCACCAGGCGCTGACCTCACGCGACTGGATCGAAGGGATGCGCGCCCTGCCCGGCCGCTGCGGCCCCGCCGTTGCAAGCTGGACCGATTTCTTCGAGCGCTTCGACAAGGAGAAATACGGCAGCCAGGGCGCGCCCCTTCACGATCCCTGTACCATCGCCTGGCTGCTGCGCCCGGATCTGTTCACGGGCCGGCAAATCAATGTCGAGATCGAACTGGAGGGACGGTTTACTGCCGGCATGACCGTGGCCGACTGGTGGGGCGTAACGAACCGCCCGCCGAACGCTTTGTTCATCCGGCATGTCGATTGCGACGGACTGTTCGGAATGCTGACGGAACGGCTGTCGCGGCTGCCCTAGTTCTGTTGGTCCTGTGGCACGGTCAGGGGCACCGTGCCCTGGCCGTCGCCCAAATCCGCGTCCAGCCGCGCAACCAGGTCGTCGGTCATGTCGATGGCGTCCAGCGACACGAAGACGGTGCGCCGGTCCAGGACAGCGACCGCGCCGCGTTCCTGCATCATCTCGCCCATCAGCGGCAGAGCCGCGCGATAGAAGGCCGCGCGATCGGCCTCGGCCCAGCCATTCAAGTCCTCGACCACCTGGGCGCGCTCACGGCGGATGGCGGTGGCGCGGGCGTCGAAGGCCTCGGCCAGACGGCGGAACTCGGCCGGGTCCAGGGTCGGGCGCTGATCGGTCAGTTCGGACTCTTCGGCGGCAAGCTGGGTCGCAAGGCGCTCGTTTTCGGCCGCGACTTCGCGCCCGGTCTCCTCAAGCACGCGCTGCGTGCGCCGGCCCCAGGCCGATCGGGAAAACAGCGCCTCCTGATCCACGGTCAGAAGGGGGATGGCCGCAACAGGCGACGAATCGGCTGGTGCCGGGATGGTTTGCGACGGCATCGCGGGTGCGGTTGTCCCCCCGCTGGCCGGCCCCTCCTGCGCCGCGACGCCGCCTGCCCAAACGGTCAGGACAAGGGCTGCGATCCGACCGGCAGCCCGCATCAGAACCGGGTGGAGATGGTCAGGTCGAAGTTCTGTTCCTCGTCATAGTCCTCTTGCCGGACCGCTTTCGAGAAATTGAACCGCAGCGGGCCGATGGGCGTCGTCCAGAACAGGGATGCGCCGACGGACGCCCGGATATACATCGAATCGTCAACCGGGGCGCCGCCGGTGCCGATCGTATTGTCCAACCCCCAGATCGACCCGACATCGGCGAACAAGCCGCCCGAGATGCCGTATTCCTCGGGCAATCCGATGGGAAACTGCGCCTCGCTGCGGACGGCCCAGAAGTAGTTGCCGCCAAGCCCGTCCTCGTTCGGGGCGGCCAGATCGCGCGGCCCGATGCCGTTCGGCTCGAAACCCCGGATGCGGGTGCCGCCGCGATAGCGGTCCAGGATCCAGGTCGAATAATCGTCATAGGACAGGATCGCGCCCGCCTCGAACTCGGCGCGCAGGGTCACCTCCTCGCGCCAGGCGTTGCTTTCCACGCCCGCCAGCAGTCCCGTGGTGACGCTTTTCGTGTCGCCCCCCAGCCCCGCGAAATCCTGAGAGAACCGCAGCTTGTAGCTGGTCAGAGGATCAAGCCCGGTGATGCGGGTATCCCATTCGTAGCTGTAGCCCAGGGCCGAGGTGACGCGCTGCCCTTCCTCGGCCTGCAAAAGCTCCGAACTGTCGTCCTCGACCCCGCCCAGGGTTTCCTTGGACAGGCTGTATCGCAACTCCAGCCGGCCGTTCTGCGAGATGGGGAATTCGATGGATGGACGGACCCCCACCGAACGGGTGTCATAGTCGGAATTCAGGCTTTCAGTTTCGTTGTAATAGGTGTTGAAGCCGAACCGCAGGTCGCGACCCAGAAAATAGGGCTCGATAAAGGTCAGGGACGAGGCCTGATCGCCATCGGCGGTCGAGATCGACAGCCCGACCGTCTGGCCCCGGCCCAGGAAGTTGTTTTCCTGCAACGATGCGTTCAGGCCCACGCCCGAGGCCACGCCATAGGAGGCGCCGAAGGACAGCGAGCCGGTCGGCTGCTCTTCGACGTTCACATCGACGATGACCTGTTCCTGGCTGCTGCCTGGACGGCTTTCGACCTGTGCATCGGCGAAATAGCCAAGGGCGCGGATGCGCTCGGCGGCGTTGCGGATTTCGCGCGGGTTGAAGGGGTCGCCTTCGACCGTGTTGAACTGGCGGCGGATCACCTGGTCCAGCGTGGTCGTGTTGCCCTCGATGTCGATGCGTTCGACAAAGATGCGCGGTCCGCGGGTGATGGCAAAGGTAAGGTCCAGCGTCTGGTTCTGCGGGTTGCGCGTCACGCGCGGTTCGATATTGACGAAATTCAGCCCTTGCTGGATCGCCACTGTTTCCATCCGGCGGATGGTATTGTCGATGGCGGCAGGGTTGTAGACATCGCCCCGGCCTACGCGGTTCTGCGCGGCAAAGGCTGCCGTATCGACGCCCGGAATCTCGGACACGGTGTTGACCTGCGCAAAACGGTAACGCGGGCCTTCCTGGATGTTGAAGGTGATGTAGAAGGCGTCGCGTTCGCGCGCCAGTTCCGGGGCCACCGCCTGCACCCGAAAATCGGCATAACCCCGCGAGCGATAGAAGTCGGTCAGAAGCTGTTCGTCCAGTTGCAGCCGTTCCGGCGCAAAGGTGTCGCGCCGGATGAAGGTACGCAGGATGCCCGCCTGCTTGGTATCCAGCACATTGCGGAGGCGACGGTCGCTGAAGGCGCGATTGCCGGTGAACCCGATACGCTCGATCTCGGTGACATTGCCCTCGCGAACCTCGAACACCAGATCGACGCGGTTGTCGCTGCGGCGGATGATGCGGGGATCGACGCGGGCAGCCAGCCGACCCTGCGCGGCATAGGCCTGGGCGATGTTCTGGGCATCCTGCAACGCCTGGCTGGGCTGATAGACCCTGCGCGACTGGCTTCGCACCACCGCGGCCAGTTGTTCGTCGTTGATGCGGCGGTTGCCTTCAAAGCTGATCTGGCTGATCGTCGGGTATTCCTGCACCCGGATCACCAGCACGCCGCCCTGGGGGACGATCTCGACCGTTTCGAACAGGCCGGAATTCTGCAGGCGTTGCAGCGCGTCGTTCAGTTCGCCCGCCGATACATCCTGGCCGCGTGCGATATTGGCATAGGACAGGATCGTCGCCGGCTCGACGCGTTGCGATCCCTCGATCCGGACATCGTTGAACACAAGCGCGGCCGCCGCGCCCGGCATCACCACCACCGGCGAGGCGATTGCCATGGCCGTCACCAGCGCAGCCGCGCCCTTGCCCAGTTTCCGTGTCATCGCTGCCCCTCTTCGTCAGCCCGCATGGACGCTGCTTGCGGCGTCCTTGTTTGGGTCCAGCTTGTGCATCAATCGACCGGTCCTGTCAAAACGCATCGCGCCTCAGGGGCACAAAAGATCGTTCGTCAGGCCGAAAATCATCAGCGACAGGACAGCAGCCATCCCGAACGCCGTCAGCAGGCTGAGGATGCGGTCGGGCGGCGGGCGGCCGGTGACCGCCTCATAGGCGTAAAACATCAGGTGCCCGCCATCCAGGACCGGGATGGGCAGCAGGTTCAGGAACCCGATGGCTGCCGACAGCACGGCGATCCACCACAGGAAATTGCCGCCCCCCGCGCTGGCCGCCTGCCCTGTGCTTTCGGCGATGCTGATCGCGCCGCCCAGGTTGCAACTGTCGATCTGTCCGGAAATCATCGCCCACATGCCCGTCAGCGACGACGAGATGATGCCCCAGGTCTGCGCGATTCCCAGCCCCAGCGATTCCAGCGGTCCGACGCTGCGGGTCGCGGGCTCGAAAAAGCTGGCGCCCCCCGTGACCCCGATCAGCCAGCGGCGTTCGAAACCGCCCCCTTGGGCCGGCAGATCCTGCATCTTGGGCGTCAGCGCCACGTCGATCACGCCCTCGCCCGGTCGCCAGATGCGCAAGGACAGGGCCCTGCCCTCGGCCTCCTCGACGGCCTGACGCATCTGCGCGAAACGGGTGATCGGCTGGCCGTCGATGGCCAGAACCACGTCATTCGCGCGCAACCCCGCCTCGGCCGCGGCGCTGCGGGGGGCTATGCCGCTGATCCGGGCGGGCAGCGGGTCGGGGCCACGGACCGTCATCTGGGCCCCGTCGCGCAGGACATCCCAGGTCTGATGGTCTGCCTGCGGCAAGGTCTCGGCGATCCGGCCGATATCGCGCCAGGTTTCGACCGGCTGGCCGCCAAGCGCCAGGATCACGTCGCCCGGCTGCAATTCGTTCACGACGCCCGGCGGCGAGGCGGCGATGGCGCCCACGCGCGGCTCGTCGGTCGGCAGGCCCTGGAACAGCGCGAAACCGCCAAAGATCAGGATCGACAGGACGAAGTTGAAGACCGGCCCCGCAAGAAGGGTGGCGAACCGCGCCCATAGCGGTGCCCCGGTCAGGGTCTGGCGCCGCAGCGTCGAATCGACGGCCCGCCCCTTGCCCGCGCTGGCGGCATTGTCGTCGCCCAAAAACCGCACATAGCCGCCCAAGGGAATCGCCGCCAACTGCCAGATCGTCCCGTTGCGGTCGCGGCGAGCCAGCAACCGGGGTCCGAAACCGACCGAGAACACCTCGGCCCGGATGCCCGACAGCCTGCCGACATAATAATGGCCGAATTCGTGGACCGTCACGATCACCGCCAGCGCAACGAAAAACGCGGCCAGCGTCCATAGGGTGCCGCCGAATTGCGGAAGAAGGTCGGTCATGCGGCGGCTTTCCTACGTGCTTGGCCGTCCCAGTGCAGGACGGTTTCCAGATCGGCGGGATCATCGCCGAAACCGGACTGCGCCGACAGGGCCTCCAGGGTCATTTCCACGCGAGGCGCCATGTCCGTGAACCCGATGCGCTGGGCGATGAAATCGTCAAGCGCCTGTTCCTTGGCCGCGTTGAAGACCGCGCCGGCCATGCCGCCCGCCGCCATGACCCCGCGCGCAAGACGCAGGGCAGGCCAGCGACCCTCGTCGGGCGCGCGAAAGGTCAGGCTTCCGATGGCGGCAAGGTCCAGCGGCGCGACCGGCAGCGGTGCGCGATGGGGCCAGTTCAAGGCAAAGCCAATGGCATGGCGCATGTCCGGCGCCCCCATATGGGCGATGGTGCCGCCATCGACATGGCTGACCATGGCGTGAACAATGGATTCGGGATGGACCAGAACCCGGATCTGGTCGGCGCGGAGGCCAAAGAGCTCCTTTGCCTCGATCACCTCCATGGCCTTGTTGAACATGCTGGCGCTGTCGATGGTGATGCGCTGGCCCATGGCCCAGTTGGGATGGGTCGATGCCTCGGCCACTGTCGCCGTTGCCAGACGATCCAGCGGCCAGTCGCGGAACGCACCGCCGGATGCGGTAATGGTCACATCCTTGACATTTTCGATATTTTCCTGTCCAAGAGCCTGAAAAACAGCGGAATGTTCTGAATCGACAGGCAGAACGGTTGCGCGGCTGCAATGGGCCGCCTGCCTGATCAAAGGTCCGGCGCAGACCAGTGATTCTTTGTTGGCAAGCGCCAGGATGCCGCCCTGCGACAGGGCGGCCAGGCCCGGTTCCAGCCCTGCCGCCCCGACGATCGCCGACAGCACCCAGTCGGCCGGACGTTGCGCGGCCTCGACCAGGGCGCGCGTCCCGGCGGCGGCCTCGATTCCGCTGCCGGTCAGGGCGGTTGTCAGATCCTCCAGCAGGTCCGGATAGGCTGTCACGGCAATCTCGGCGCGCAGTTCGCGTGCCGTCTGCGCCAAAAGCGAAATGTTGCGCCCGCCTGTCAGGGCGACGACGCGATACGCTTCGGCCCCGCCCGCGCGTCGGATCAGATCGACCCCGTTCCCTCCGATCGAGCCCGTCGCCCCCAGGATGGAAATCCGCCGCATCCCTCAGGTTACCACCGGCAGGGTGGTGAGCAGTCCGATCAGCATGGTCGCCAGGACCGCCCCCGTCACGGCATCGAAACGGTCCATGAAGCCGCCATGGCCGGGGATCAGGTTCGAACTGTCCTTGACCCCTGCCCGGCGCTTGAGCCAGCTTTCCGCGATATCGCCCATCTGCCCGGCCAGGCAGACCAGCGGCGACACCCAGATCAACGACGGATCGCCGCGCCCCGCCATCCACAGGATCAGCCCCAGCAGGATCGCCCCGGCCCAGCCCGCCACGGTTCCGGACCAGGTCTTTTTCGGGCTGAGCGAGGGCCAGAACTTCGGCCCCCCGATCATGCGACCGAAGAAATAGCCCGCCGTGTCGGAAACGATCACGATCCCCATCAGCCACAGCACGAAGTTCAGGCCGTAAGCCTCTCGGAACCCGACAAGCCCATAGGCGACCAGCATGATCGCAAGCCCGAAGATCGCATAGGTCCAGCGGTCGCGGGTGGCGGCGCCGGGGATGCCGGCGACAAGGGGAAACAGCAGGGCCAGGATTGCCAGCGGATGATCGAACAACTGCGCGATCATCTGCGACATGAACGCGATGACCGCCAGCGCGACCGGCCGCCAGGCACCGAAGATGCCCGGATGCAGGCGGGGATTTCGCCAGCCGGTCATCGCGGCAAGTTCCCAAAAGGTGATGGCCGAGATCGCCGCCATCGCCACTTGCAGCCACAGACCCGTAGCCACCGCCAGCATGACGCCAATGCCCAGAAGCACCAGGGTCGAGGCGACGCGCCGCGACAGATCGGCCCATTTGCCCGCAGGCCGGCCTGTCGTTGTGTCGCGCTGCGGCTTCATGCGCCCCCGAAACGGCGCTCGCGCAGGCCGAACCGGTCCAGGATCTGCGCAAGATGATCGGGCGTGAAATCTGGCCACAGGGTCGGCGTGAATTCGTATTCGGCATAGGCCGCCTGCCAGGGCAGGAAATTCGACGTGCGCGTCTCGCCAGAGGTCCGAATCACAAGGTCCGGGTCGGGATGGCCGGCCGTATCCAGACAGGCGGCCAGATCGGCCTCGGTCGGGCGCTCGACCTCGCCGCGGGCGATCTGTTGCGCCAGCCGGGTCGCCGCACGGGTCAGTTCGTCGCGCCCGCCGTAATTGATGGCAACGGTCAGGTTCAACCGCGCATTGCAGGCCGTCCGCGCCTCGATCGAGGACATCAGCCCCTGCAGCTTGTCGTCCAGGCGGTCGCGCCCGCCGATAAAGCGCAGCCGCACGCCCTCGGCGGCCATGCCTTCGGCCTCGTGCTGGATATAACGGCGAAAGATCTTCATCAGACCCAGAACTTCCTCGGTCGTGCGCTTCCAGTTCTCGGTCGAGAAGGCATAGATCGTCAGCCAGTTGACTCCCAGGTCGGGACAGGCTCGGACGATCTGCTTGACGCGCTCGGCCCCCCGGCGGTGTCCCACCAGGCGCGGCCAGCCGCGATTGGCGGCCCAGCGGCCATTGCCGTCCATGATGATCGCGACATGCCGGGGCCGCTGATCGACCCCGCCGGATGTCAACAGCGGTGCGGTTTCAGCGGCCATGGTCGTCCCTCAGACCTGCATGATTTCAGCTTGCTTGCCCTCAAGGGCCTGATCGACGGCGCCGATCATCCGGTCCGTCAGATCCTGGACGGCGGATTCCCAGAATTTCTGGTCGTCCTCGGGCATGCCGCTGGCCTTGCCCTTCCGGATCTGGTCCATGCCGTCACGGCGGACGTTTCGGATCGCCACGCGGGCACTTTCGGCATATTGGGCGGCCACCTTGGTCAATTCCCGGCGGCGTTCCTCGTTCAGTTCGGGGATTGGCAGCATGATAATGGTGCCATTCGTCTGCGGGTTGATTCCCAGGCCGGATTCGCGGATCGCCTTTTCGACCTTTCCGACCATGCCCTTGTCCCAGACATTGATCGTGACCATGCGCGGTTCGGGCACGTTGACGGTGCCCAACTGGTTGATCGGGGTCATCTGCCCATAGGCCTCGACCTGGACCGGCTCGACCATCGAGGCCGAGGCCCGCCCGGTCCGCAGCGACGCGAATTCGTGGCGCAGGCTTTCCATCGCGCCCTTCATCCGCCGCTCCAGATCGTCGATGTCGATTTCGATGTCCTCTGCCATGAAGAAAACTGCCTTTCGTAATTTTGTCCGCTTGTAGCCCCAATGCCGTGGCTTGGCAAAGCCTTTGCCCCCGAAGGCGGCAGGCATTTGCCGTCTGTTTCCACGGCTTTCGCACAAGATCGTGAATGATGCAGGCCCGCCACATGGCCGCGCGCTTTTCCGCCCGCCATGCCGGGCGGTCTGTCTGGCCGGTCGCGCCGCGGCTAACATGGCGCGGGGCGGTGCATCAAGACATCCCCCGAAACCCGAGCAGACGGGCGCAAGCGCGTCCGCGTTACAGGAGCATATCTCATGTCGAAGAAACTTGTTCTCGGCCTTGTGCTGGTGTCGGCCTTTGCTGCGTGCCAGCGTCAGGCGCCCGAGCCCGAGGTTTACGTGCCCGCCCCGGCCCCGATCACGACCGAGCCGGTCTATCAGGGCAAATACGGTTCCTGAATCCGGGCGGCGCCGCGCGGGCGGTCCGGCTGCCCGCGTTCCTCCGCCATGTCCGATCCGCCGCAGGAATTGTCATGCTCAAGCACCGAGGTTTTCCGGGACGCCTGCCGGGCACCGATTTTCAGTTCGTCATCCGCCGCGAAAACCGCAAGAAAGGCGCCACTCCGATCACCCGCCGCGAACGGTTCCGGGACCGCAGACCCGCGGACCGGCGCGCCGATGCAGGCTTTCTGGCCGCCCTGATAGACCATTTCGGCGAAGAACCCTTTGTCCGCGGCAATCTGGACGCTGGCCGCCTGGGCTGGCTGATCGGCCGCGAGGTCAAGCCCGTGGGCGACTTCGATCCCGCCGACTATGACCAGTTGCTTCGGGTGGACATGGCGGCGGCGCAGGAATCGTTTCCCGAACTTTTTGCCCCGGACGAGCGGCCCGACTTCGGCTGGAACGACGAGCCCTGGGATGACGATCCCGATCGGGATTGATGCGCGGCTTGCTGCCACTCGAATCGTCATCACCGCGTCGTCAGTTTGACCTGCACCCAGGCTATGTCATAAAGATCCACGAACGTTCACTGGCCCGATGCGGCCCATAAGATCAGGTAAGACTAAATGACCACTTCGCAGTTCACCCGCGCCGCTGCCGGCGTCTTTGTTCTTCTGGGGCTCGCCGCGTGCGAGCAGGGCTATGGGATGGGCGGGGTTGCGCCCGACGCACAGCGCGCCGCCGGCGGCGCGGTGGCCGGCGCGGTGATCGCCAAGGCTCTGGACGAGGATATCGCGACGGGCGCGGCCATCGGTGCCGTGGGCGGCGCGCTGTGCGACGATGCGGGCGTCTGCCAGCGCCGCTACTGATCCGGTCCTTTCCGTCCAAGAAAAGCCTGGCCGGATTGCAAGGTTGATCCGGCCAATCAACTGACAGGAATATCCCAATGACCAAGTTTCTTGCCATCGCCGCCCTGGTTGGCACCACCGCCATCGCGGGCTGCACCCAGGGGATCAACCCGACCGACACCGACCGTGCGCTGATCGGCGCCGGCGTTGGCGCCACCATTGCCAGCGTGAGCGGCGAGAACGTCGTGAAAGGCGCGGCCATCGGCGGCGCGGCAGGCGCGCTGTGCAACGACGCACGGCTCTGCGAGTGATCCGCTGAGAGGCGGGATGCCTTGCAGACCGCCAGGGCTTTCAGGCCGTCCGGGGACATGCGCCTCCGGACGGCTTTTTCATGGGCCTGACGGAACCGGAACATGACGGGGGGTGCGGCTCTGGCCGATCCCCGTGTGGTGGCCGCCATGATCGGTGGCAGCGTGGTTGCGGGCGGCTGGGTCGTGACGCATCTGTTGGGGGCCGCCCGGGACAGGGCTGCCCGCGCCGAACGGGTGCGGGATGTGCAAGGCGCGCTTTATGCCGAAATCCGGGTCCATGTCGCCACGCTGAAAAGCCAGAACCTGTCCGACTATGGCGCGCAGATGGAGGTTCTTATCGCGCAGGGCAAGGGCTTCTTTCCGGTCATCCCGACCGAACACAACGACCGCCTGTTCAGCGCCATCGTCAACGACATTCACGTTCTGCCGTTCCGCGTGGTCGATCCGGTGGTGCGCTATTACAGCCAGCTTGCCACCATCGGCGCCATGATCGCGGACCTTCGCAAGCTGCGTCTGGACCGGATGGACGCATCGCGCGCCGCCCGCATGTATCGCCATTACATCGAAATGAAGATCGAGGCGATCGACTTGGGGGACGAAGCGATGGCCTTTCTGCTGGCGCATCTCACGGGCGGGAACGCAGCCGTGGACGATTTGATCGAAACGCAGGAAAAAGCCCGCCTTGCGGAAACCAGGGCGGGTCTTGCGTCGTGGATCGAGACTGAACGGGCGCGTCAGCGCCGCGCATAACCCGGCATCGGGCCGGTGCGGCCGGTGACAGGGGGCGGATTGTAGGACGTCGTGTTCATGATGGCCTCCTTATCCTTGAGAAAAAGATAGGCGATCCGGCCCCGAATTTCAATCCCTAGGGCAGCAGTCCCGCCCGGCCGATTTCCTGGCGGCGTAGCGGCAGGCGGTCGATGGCGCGGCTGATTTCCCGGACATCCCACGGCAGGGGCCGACGCTGCTTGACCTGCCCGTCCTTGTCGATGATGACCAGGGAAAATCCCCGGGGATGCAGTGTCTGACGCCACGAACTGTCCGCTTGGGGATCGCTGTCGAAGATCACCACCACATCCCGTTCGGCCAGGACTTCGGCCCTGGCCTCAAGCGCCTGCATCTGCTCGCGAAAGGCCGGATCGTCCGGGGTATCGGCAAAAACCACGACCGGGCGGGCGTTCCACAGAAAATCGGCAGGATCGGATTCCGCCGCCGGCAGGATGCGCAGTTCGGGACGCCGGTCGGGTTCAGCAGGGGGCTGAGCCTTCTCGGGCAGAACGGGCTGTGCCTCGATCCGGGGCGGCGGGGCCTCCCGAGTCGGCCCCATGGCCGCGACCGTCATTGCGAATATCAGCAATATCAACTTCATCGTCACCCCATCCTTGTTCCAGATATAGGATGCCGCCGGCCGCACAAAAGGACTGGCGGCCTGACGCGCCGCCCGCCTGGTATCCCTGCAGCAGGGCCGGCATGACATCACGACAAGGCAGATTGCCTTGTCCGAACGGGTGTGAAAGCCTTGCCGCGCGGCAACGGGGCCATCTGGATGGACAGCGATCAGATCAAGCAGATCATCTGCATCAAATGGGGCACGAAGTTCGGCCCGGAATATGTCAACCGCCTGCACGGGATGATCGGGCGCAACATCACGCCGCCGTTTCGGCTGGTCTGCTTTACCGACGACGGCGCCGGACTGCATCCCGGCATCGCCGTCCGGCCGCTGCCCAAGTTCGACTACAAGGCGCCGGTGAATACCCCCGGCAAATGGCCCAAGTCCTGTTTGTGGGGGGATCTGGGGGATGTCACGGGGATGGTCCTGTTTCTGGATCTGGACGTGGTCGTCACCGGCAATCTCGACCCGTTCTTCAACTTCGGCGATCCCGACGACACCATTCTGGGCCGCAATCCGAACACGCCGCTGGAACGGCTGGGGCAAACCTCGGTCTATCGGATGCAGGTGGGCAAGCTGATGCCCCTTCAGGACATCTTCCGGGCCGACCCGCAAGGTGTCGCGGATACCTATCGGTACGAACAGCGCTTCTTGACGCGCAACGCGCCGGGCGGGGTCAAATTCTGGCCGCGAGGCTGGCTGGCGCATTTCCGGATGCACTCGGTGCCGCCCTTCCCCCTGAATTATCTGCGCGAACCCCGCATTCCGAAAAACAGCCGCATCGTGATCTTTGCCGGCCATTTGAACCCGCCCGATGCCATCGCCGGCCGGTGGCACGAGGACGACGTGCATCGCCCGCCGCTGGATCATTTGCGCAATACCTTTTCGGACAGGCGCCGCGAAGGCTTGTCCGGTCACCTGCGGCATTACCTGCTGCCGGCGACCTGGGTGCGGGATTTGTGGCGCGAATAGCATGACACCTCCGGTGACCCCCATCCGCCTGCCCGACGAGATGGCGATGGCCATCGGTCACGCCGTTTCGGCCTTTGGCTTTCTGGAAGAGGCTTTGAAACGGGCAATCTTTTCCCTGACCCGTCGGGAACTGGGCGAGGATGTGGGCGACAAGGCCCTGCGCCAGTGGCTGCGGCGGATGGACGAGATCGCCGACGACACGCTGGGCACCTTGATCGACAGCTTTGTCGCGGCCATGAAAGGCGCAGGCATCGCCGGTCCCCCTGGGCTGGCCGAGGATCTGCGCGCCATCCGCCTGTCCCGCAACCTGCTGTGCCATGCATCCTGGCGACCGGGACAAGAACCGGGCTACTGGCATCCGACGTTTGTCAACACCAAGGGCGAACGCTATCCTGACGACATGGACCCCGATGCGATTTTCGCGATCCATGCCGCCACGCTGGCTGCGGCGGGGCACGTTCTGGACGTCATGCAGCAGACCGGCATCAACGGCGAATGGCCCAGTCCAGAAGGAAAGGACTGATGCGCCTTACCGCCGATTATCCACCGATCTGGCTGGCGGGCTTCGGACTTGTCGGATGGCTGGCCGGAAGACTGGCTCCTCATGGGCCAGACTGGGTCGCGATCTGGGGATGGGCCATGGTCGTCGTCGGGGTGATGCTGATGGCATGGGCAGTGTGGACGCTGCACCGCGCGCGAACCACCGTGGACCCGCACGGAAAGCCCAGCAGCCTTGTCACATCGGGCCCATTCCGGTTGTCCCGCAATCCGATCTATCTGGCCGATGCTCTGATCCTGGCGGGGCTTTGCCTGGCCTTTCGGGCGCCGCTGGCGGTCCCGCCGCTGGTTGCCGGCTTTGTGGCGGTCATCTCGATCCGCTTCATCCGCAACGAGGAACAGCGCCTGGCCCGTGCCTTTCCCGATGCCTTCAAGACCTACTGCCAGCAGACGCGGCGCTGGCTATGACCGCGGCCTTTCGCGCGTTGCATGACAGCGCGGGCCACGGTAACAGCGGGCAACCTTAGGACAAGAGGCCCTCATGTCGTCCCCCCTTCGCCCCGATCCCCTGAGACTTGGCATCGCCGGGCTTGGCACCGTCGGGATCGGTGTCGTCAAGATCGTCCAGAAACACGCCGACTTGCTGGCCCGTCGCACCGGCCGCCCTGTGGCGATCACCGCCATCTGCGCACGGGACAGACGCAAGAACCGCGATGCCGACCTGTCCGGCTATCGCTGGGAAGACGACGCCATGGCCATTGCCACGGCCGACGACGTGGACGTGTTCGTGGAACTGGTGGGCGGCGACAGCGGCATCGCCAAGGACAGCATCGAAGCTGCTCTGAAATCGGGCAAGGACGTGGTGACGGCCAACAAGGCGCTGCTGGCGGTCCATGGGCAGGCCCTTGCCGAACTGGCCGAATCCCTGGGCCGCACCCTGCGGTTCGAGGCGGCGGTGGCCGGTGGCATCCCGGTCATCAAGACGATGACGGAATCGCTGGCCGGCAACGAGATCCGCCGCGTCATGGGCGTGATGAACGGCACCTGCAATTATATCCTGACCCGGATGGAAAGCGCCGGCCTGCCCTATGAGGCCGTGTTCGAGGAAGCCCGCCAGCTTGGATATCTCGAGGCCGATCCGACGCTGGACGTGGGCGGCATCGACGCGGGCCACAAGCTGGCGATCCTGTCGGCGATCGCCTTTGGAACCCAGGTCAATTTCGATGCCGTGGAGATCGAGGGAATCGAGCGGGTCAGCATCGACGACATCCGCCGTGCCGCCGACATGGGCTATCGGATCAAGCTGCTGGGTGTGGCGCAGATGACTCCGCGCGGTCTGGAACAGCGCATGTCGCCCTGTCTCGTGCCCGCCGACAGCCCGTTGGGCCAATTGATGGGCGGCACCAACATGGTCGTGGTCGAGGGCGACAGCGTGGGCCAGATCGTGCTGCGCGGCGCAGGAGCGGGCGAAGGTCCGACCGCCAGCGCGGTTTTGTCTGATATCGTGGAAATCGCGCGCGGGGTTCGCCTGCCCGTGTTCGGTCAGCCTGCCGGAACCCTGAAGGCCGCCCAGCCCGCGCGGACTGCCGTTCCGGCGGCCTATTACATGCGGCTGGACTTGCAGGACAAGCCAGGCGCCTTGGCCAAGGTGGCGACGGTCCTGGGGGATGCCGGCATTTCCATCGACCGGATGCGGCAATACGGCCAGCACAGCCCGGAAAGCGTGCCGGTCCTGGTCGTGACCCACAAGACCACGCCCGAGGCGATCGACTTTGCCATCGAGGCCCTGCCCCGCACCGGCGTCCTGGTCAGCGCCCCGGTCGAGTTGCGGATCGAGGAAGTGTAATATCCCTTTTCACCGCTGCTTCAAAATGTCCTGCTGAACCGCGATATACCATCCGGCGAGTTGCGCCTTATCAGGAAAGGTCATGATCTTGCGGCTGATCGCCATGGCCCGGCGCGCCGCGCGCAGTTGCGGAAACCCCCATCGTCGACTCAGTCCATCTTTGAGAAGTTCGGCCAGCAGGCGGCGGGACATCAGCAGCGCCCATCGGCGCCGGTCGCGGTCCAAATCTGGGCTGTGCTTGCGCAGCAGATAGGCTGCATTACAGATCGACAAGACCAGTTCCTGCTCCCGGCGGATACGACTAGCCGCAACCTCATGATGATAAATACGGGCTGCAGGAGCCGTACAGATCATTCCGATCCGGCTCAGTCGATAGGAAATGTCGAAATCCTCCCCCGGGCAATAGCTGCGGAAGGCAGATTCGAACGGCTCGCGCAAAAGGGCACTGCGGCGAACTGTCATGCGACAACCGGGCAACTGGATCGTGGGCCTCAGGTCCAAGCCCTGTGCCGCGGCCCAATCCGGCACAGGCGATCCAAAAGGTCCCTCATATGACACAAAGGTTGCCGCGCGGTTCATCAAGAACAGATGTTTCCATAAAAACATCCCAATGTGCGATCCCGCTATGGCACGAGCCCGACCGGATGCGGCGCTTCCTTCCTTTTGCGCCACATCATCCAACGACAACGGAGACGGTCCGTCGCCTCCCGCGATACCTAAAATCATTGCCTTTGTATCAGCTTCGTAAATGCGCATGATGATTTCAGCGCAATCCGCATGCATCAGACTGTCGTCGTCGATCAGCATGCAAATGTCTGCATTACAGGCCGCAATAGCTGTGTTCCGCTGCACTGTCAGAGATCGTTCTGGCGCCGGAAGGTAAACCAGCGGTACGCGATCCCCGACCAGCACCCGGATCCGTTCGCGGTTAGCCTGCCAATCAGAGCTGGCGTCGACGATGACAATTTGATGCGGCGCGCGGGTTTGGGCCATGGCGCAGGTGACGCAATGTTCCAGCATGTCGATGCGATCAAGGGTGGCGACGCACAGGGCCCATGACAGCGAAGCAGTTGCATCGGCATCGGGCGGAGGAGTTAAAGAAGAGTCGGAAAATGACATATGATAACTCGATATGCGCAAGCCTTGTGACACAGATTATTTGCACAACCATCTGTTCAACTTGGCTTTATTTATAAGAGAGAGTAAGGCACCACGGTGTCGTGCCTGAAAGTTGGAGTGTATCAGCTTCCGGCGATGACCCGGACATAGTTGCGCGTTTCGCGATAGGGCGGGATGCCTCCGTATTTCTGCACCGCGCCAGGGCCCGCGTTATAGGCCGCAAGGGCCAGCCGCCAGTTGCCGAACTGGTTGTACATCATTCGCAGGTACCGCGCCCCGCCCTGCAAATTCTGGGCAGGATCGTGGGGATTGACGCCCAGCTTGGCCGCCGTGCCCGGCATCAACTGCGCCAGCCCCGTGGCGCCCTTGTGCGAACGGGCACGCGGATTCCAGCCTGATTCCTGTTGCACCAGGCGCAGGAACAGATCCTCGGGGATGCCATGCTGGCGCGCGGCCTGGCGGGCCAGCGGAATGAAATCGCTGCGTCTGCCGCGATAGGCGGGGATATTGGCCGAAAGTTCGATCTCGGTCGAACTCGATCCCCGCAGGCCCTTGGGCCGCAAGCGGGCCGATTGCTGGTACTGCGTCGCCAGCCGCGAATCCATCAGGCGCGTCTGGCGGGCAAACTGTTCGGCCCGCGACTTGGATGAGCTGCCAGACAGGCGCAGCCCCTCGGCCCCGGCGGGCAGAGCGATGCCTGCGATCAGGATCGCGCACAGACCTGTCCTGACGGTTCGGAAGATGGTCATGTCCCCGTCCCTCGTTGTTGCGGGTTTTGACGCGACTATACAGATTTCGGATCGTCTCGCCAGCATGGCTTTCCGGGCAATGCCCGATCCATCGGCAACAAAGCGCACATTTGCATCGTCCGGGGGGCTGCGCTAGAGCTTGGGCCAAGGACATTATCGCAGGAAAACGTCATGGCAGGCAGCGTCAACAAGGTCATCCTGATCGGCAACCTGGGCGCCGATCCCGAAATCCGCACCTTCCAGAACGGCGGCAAGGTGGCCAGTCTGCGGATCGCCACATCGGAAAGCTGGAAGGACCGCAATTCGGGCGAACGCAAGGAACGCACCGAATGGCACAGCATCGCCATCTATTCCGAACCGCTGGTCCGGGTGGCCGAGCAGTATCTGAAGAAAGGCAGCAAGGTCTATGTCGAGGGGCAGTTGGAAACCCGCAAGTGGCAGGACCAGTCGGGCGCTGACCGCTATACGACCGAGGTGGCGCTGCGCCCGTTCCGCAGCGAACTGACCATGCTGGACGGACGCAGCGGCGGCCCGGGCGGGGGCGGCGGTCGCGACCAGGGCGGCTATGACGATTACAGCCGCGGCGGATCGTCGGGCGGCAGCACTCAAGGCGGCGGCAATCCAGGCGGCGGCAGCCGCAGCGATTACGACGACGAAATCCCGTTCTGAAGGGGCCGGGAACGCGCGCGGACTCAGCGCGCGTCCTGCAAGACCTCCGATAACAGGCCGGCTTGCACCTCGTCGCTGACGAAGGCCTGCCCGATGCCGCGGGCCAGCACGAAACGCAACTGCCCGTCCTGGACCTTCTTGTCCTGTCCCATCAGGTCGATCAGGCGGGAATTGTCCGGCAGATCGCCGGTAATGTCGCGAATGGCGGCGGGCATTCCCATGCGCCTCAGGTGATCGACCACCCGCGAGGGCGATTCCTGGCTGCACAGGCCCATCCGCGCCGAGAGATCAAAGGCCAGCGCACAGCCGATCGCCACGCCTTCGCCATGCAGCAGACGGCCCGAATAGCCCGTGGCGGATTCCAGCGCGTGACCGAACGTATGGCCCAGGTTCAGCAGGGCGCGGTCGCCTTGTTCGGTTTCGTCGCGCACCACGATATCGGCCTTCATGGCGACGCAATGGGCCACCGCCTGCTGGCGCAGGGCCGGTTCGTCGCGCAGGCGGGGACCGTTTTCATCCAGCCAGTCGAAAAAATCCGCGTCCCCCAGAAGGCCGTATTTCGCCACCTCGCCATAGCCGGCCAGAAAATCGCGGGTCGGCAGGGTGTCCAGAACGGCAATGTCGGCCAGCACCAGCGAGGGCTGATGGAAGGCGCCGATCAGATTCTTTCCTCGCTGGCTGTTGATGCCGGTTTTCCCCCCGACGCTGCTGTCCACTTGCGCCAGCAGGGTGGTGGGGATCTGCACGAACCGCACGCCCCGGCGCAGGATGGCGGCTGCAAAGCCCACCAGATCGCCGATCACCCCGCCGCCCAGGGCCACCACCACGTCGCGCCGTTCGACCCGCTGTTCCAGCAGCCATTCGACGCAAGCCGTCAGATGCGGCCAGCTTTTCGTCGATTCGCCTGCGGGCAGCACCAGGGCCTCGGACACGATGCCATGCACGGTCAGCGCGCCTTGTAGCCGCGGCAGATGCAGGGCGGCGACGGTGTTGTCAGTCACGATGGCCACGCGGGGGCGGCGCAGCAGGGGCGCGATCTCGGCCCCGGCGCGGTCGATCAGCCCGGACCCGATACGCACGTCATAGGCGCGGTCGCCCAAGGGAACATGAACGGTGACGGGGTCGGAATGGCGTGTCATGGCGTCTCGTTTGCAAGCTGGGGGTCGGCGGCATGGATGGCGTCCAGAAGCCGCGCCGCCGCGGCATCGACGCTGTCGCCGGGTCGGGCGGGAAAGGTCAGATCCGCCAGGGCATAGGTCGGATCGCGTTCGGCCAGCAGACGGGCCAGCGTTCCCTTGGGATCGGCAGTCTTCAGCAGGGGGCGCGTGCTGCGCTGGCGCACCCGATGCCACAAGGTTTCCAGGTCGCAGGCCAGCCAGACCGACAGGCCCGCCGCGCGGATTGCCGCGCGGTTGCGATCCTGCATCCATGCCCCCCCGCCGGTCGAGATGACGCGCGGCGTATCCCTGAGGATTCGTGCAATGACCTGGGCTTCGCGGTCGCGAAAGAACGCCTCGCCGTCGCGGGCAAAGATTTCCGCAATGGTCATGGCGGCGGCCGTCTCGATCTCGGTGTCGGTATCGGTAAAGGGAACGTGCAACCGCCGGGCCAGTTCGGACCCCAGCACGGTCTTGCCGGCCCCCATCATTCCGACCAGCACGATATGGCGCCTCAGGCGCTGGCGCATGTCACCCCCCGTCCGTTGGGCCGACTGAATGGCGTGATCTTTTGGAAAATGCCATATATATTCCGGCCAGGACGGCAAAAGACCGGCCCCGAGAGACGAAAAACAACGACTGACGAGGCAAATTCGATGCGGCTGCTCAAGGTTCTGGTGGTGCTGATTCTGGCGGCCGTGATTGGCCTCGTGGGCTATGCCTATCTGGGCGACATGCAGCCTGTCCGGTCCGAGGTCCGCAGCCCCATCGGCGCGGCGGCCCCGGTGCCCGTGCCTGACCAGGCCGCGCCGGCTGAAGACGCGGCGACGTCCGAGTGAGGGTTCCGATGCGCCTGCTGCCCGCAGTCGTTCTGTGCGCCTTGTCGTTGCCTGCGCAGGCCCAGCAACCGCTGTCGGCCAGCGACTGGCTGTCGGGCAGCGTGCAGGGGCCGAGCCGCGAAAGCTCGGCCTGGAGGCCTGGCGATCCGCCGCCAGCCGGCGTCCCCGGCGCCCCCGGCCCCAAGCCGGTAGCCGAAACGGCCGAGGTCGGCGCCGTGCAGGTCACGCGTCTGGGAAACGGCAATCCCGACGCGACCGGCCTGATCTCGGCGCGCAAGGCCGGCCTGCCCGCCAGCCTGTGGCAGGGCAGCAGCCCGCAGGCTCTGGCCGACCAGATTTTGCGCACTCCCGCCCGGTTGCCTGCGATGAACGCGCTGCTGGAACGCGTCCTGACGACGCAGTTCATTCCGCCCGTCTCCGATGTCGGGGGCGCGCCGGGCGGTCTGTTCCTGGCCCGCGTGGACCGTTTGCTTGATGCCGGCGCCCTGGACCGCGCGCAGGCCCTGCTGATCGCCGCCGGTCCCAGCGATCCCGAGATTTTCCGCCGCCTGTTCGACATCGCCCTGCTGAAAGGCGACGAAGGGCGCGCCTGCGACATCATGAACACCACGCCCGGCATCGCCCCCAGCTTTTCCGCGCGCATCTTTTGCCTGGCCCAGACCGGTGACTGGGCCGCCGCGGCCCTCAGCCTGAACGGGGCCGAGGCACTGGGGCTGCTGAACAGCGACGAGGCGGTGCTGCTGACGCATTTCCTGGACGATACCTATGTGGACAGCGAGGAACAGCCGCCCGTCCCCGAACGGATGACGCCGATCCAGTTCCGCATCCACGAGGCGATCGGCCAGCCCCTGCCCACCTCGTCGCTGCCGCTTGCCTTTGCCCATTCCGACCTGCGTCCCAACAATGGCTGGAAGGCCCGTCTGGACGCGGCCGAACGATTGGCCCGTGCAGGCGCCATGCCCCCGGCCACGCTGCGCGCGCTTTACAGCGAACAGGCGCCCGCAGCCTCGGGCGGGGTATGGGACCGGTCCGGCGCCATGCGCAGATTCGAGGCATCGCTGGCGGATGGCGATCCCCTGGCGGCGCTGCCCGACGCATTCGACATATTCCGCAGCGCCGGAATGGCCCCTGTTCTGGCCGCGATGATCGCCGCAGACCTGCCCGAGGGGGACGAGGGCCGCCCGGCCGAGATCGCCACCACCCTGCGTCAATGGCAGGGCCTGCCGGTCGCCGCGCCGCTGGAGCCTGACCCGGCCCTGAAGGCCGACCCCTTGCCCCCCCCGGCGACCCGCCTGGGCGAGGCCTTGCTGGGGGCCATGGCCGATGTGGATGCGGGAATGGACGGCGATCTGCCCCGTGCCGCGCGCGGTCTTGCCATGCTGCGCGTCCTTGGGCTGGCGGCCGAGGCGGAACTTGCCGCGGCCCAACTGTCCCTGCTGCCCGCCATGGGGCCGCAGCGATGATGGCCGATCACCGCGCCATATCGGCCTTTCTGGATGCCAAGGCCGCCGAATCCGGATCGGCGCGCAACACCGTTCTGGCCTATGGGCGCGATCTGCGCGACCTGTCGGACTGGCTGGACGCGCGGAACCTGGCACTGGCCGACCTGACGCGGGAACGGATCGAGGATTACCTGACCCACAGCGACGCGCGGGGCCTGTCGCGGGCCACGCGGGCGCGGCGGCTGTCGGCCATCCGGCAGTTTACCCGCTTTGCCCTGGAAGAAGGCTGGCGCAACGATGACCCGGCCATCCGCATCGCCGGGCCGGGGCGGGCCCAGCGTCTGCCCAAGGTTCTGGACAAGGACGAAATCGAAGCCCTTCTGGCCGCGGCCCCCCGGATCGGCCGGAACGAGGCGGAACGGGTCCGCAACCTGTGCCTGATCGAAATCCTGTATGCCACCGGAATGCGGGTCAGCGAGCTGGTGGCCCTGCCCGTGGCCACCTGCCGGGGCGACCCGCGCCTGCTGCTGATTCGCGGCAAGGGCGACAAGGAGCGGATGGTCCCCCTTACCCCTCCGGCCCGCCGGGCGCTGTCGGCATGGCTGGCCATCCGCGACGATGCGCCCAAGGACAGCGCGCTGGGCCGGCTGATCGCCGGCAAGGGCGCGCGCTGGCTGTTCCCCGCCCCCGGCGGCGCCGGACACATGCCGCGCCAGTCCTTTGGCAGGCTTCTGGACGAGATGGCGATATGCGCGGGCGTGCCGCCGTCGCGTGTCACCCCCCATGTCATCCGCCACGCCTTTGCCACCCACCTGCTGGAAGGCGGCGCCGACCTGCGCAGCATCCAGACCCTTTTGGGCCATGCCGACCTGGGCACGACCGAGATCTATACCCATGTCCTGAACGACCGGATGCGTGACCTGGTCCTGACGCATCATCCGCTGGCAAACGACGCCGAGGGACTTGGCCCTGCACCTGTCGAGCCCTAGAAGGGCTCTCATCATTCAGGCAGGAAACCGATGACGATCCGGGCAAGCGCATCGATGCCGACAAACGGCCCGCACGGCGATGCCGGTTCGCAAACCGCCGGCATCGCGCTGCTTCTGGCGGCGATCCTGGGCTTTACGCTGATGGATGCGACGGCCAAGCACCTGACCCAGTTCTATCACCCGGTGCAGGTGGTGTGGGCGCGTTTCATCGGAAACCTGGCGATCTTTGCGGTGATCTTCAGGGCCTCGATGCTGCCCCTGATGCGCACCCGCCGCCCCGGCCTGCAATTTGCCCGGTCAATGATGCAACTGGGATCGGTGGGCCTGTTCTTCACCTCGCTGCAATACATCGGGCTGGCCGAGGCGACGGCGATCATGGACCTGAACCCGGTCCTGATCACGCTGGGCGCGGCCCTGTTTCTGGGCGAACGGATCGGACCCCGCAGGTTGGCGGGCATCGCCGTGGCGCTGATCGGCGCCATGGTCATCATCCGCCCCGGACTGGGCGTCTTTCAGCCCGCCGCCCTTCTGCCCCTGGCCGGGGCCTTCACCTATGCGGCTGGCGCGCTGCTGACGCGGATGGCGCGGACGGATTCGGTTGCCACATCCGTGATGTGGTCGGCGGTGGTCGGCAGCGTCATCACCTCGGCCGCCGTGCCGATGGTCTGGCAGCCGATCCGCGCGGGGGATCTGTGGATCTTTGCCCTGCTGGGTATCTTCGGCACCGCCAGCCAATATCTGCTGGTCCGGGCATTCGCCGTCGCCGAAGCAGGGGTTCTTGCGCCCTTCGGCTATACCGGTCTGGTCTGGGCGGGGTTGTGGGGCTGGCTGCTGTTCGGCCAGTTGCCCGATCCGTGGACGGTGACGGGCGCGGCGATCATCGTCGCGGCGGGTCTTTACGTCTGGTCGCGCGAGGCCCGGTTGACGCGGCCCGTCCGATGATCCGGCCCGAAACCCCTCCCCTCTCCGACCGCATCGCCAATGCCGCGTTTCTTGCTGTGATCGGCCTGGCCGGCCTGCTGCCCTATGAACGGCGCATCCCGGCGGTGGGCTGGCTGTTTGCGCATGTGCTGGCCCCGCTTGCCGGATGGCGGCGGCGCATCCGCGAAAATCTTGCGCTTGCCCGACCCGACCTGACGCCCGCCGAGGTCAAGGCCCTGATCCGCGCCGTACCTGACAATGCTGGCCGGTCGGTGGCCGAAATCTATTCGGCCGAGGAATTCACCAGCCGCATCCGCGACGCTGACCCGCTGGAAGGTCCGGGCCTGCCCGCGCTGGGGGCGGCCTTCGACGCCCATCGTCCGGTCATCGTCGCCTGCGCCCATTTCGGCAATTACGACGCCATGCGGGCGGCCTTGGCCGGGCGCGGCTGGCCGGTGGGCGCGCTCTATCGCCCCATGAACAACGAGGCCTTCAACCGCCACTACATCCCCGCCATCGGCGCCATCGCCCAGCCCCTGTTTCCGCGCGGGCGGGCGGGCCTTGCCTCGATGCTGCGGTTCCTGAAGGGGGGCGGATGGCTGGCGCTGGGCTTCGATCAATACGACCGCCACGGGGCAGAGCTGCGGTTCTTCGGCCTGCCCAGCCGGACGGTCCTGACACCTGCCGAACTGGCCCTGCGCTATGATGCGCTTCTGGTGCCGGTCCACGGCATCCGATGTTCCGACGGGCTGCGGTTCCGGGTTCTTGTGGGCGAACCCATAGAGCCCGGCGAGCCCGGCGCGATGATGCAGGCGCTGAACGACGATCTGGAAATGCTGGTGCGGCGTCACATGGACCAGTGGTTCTGGGTGCATCGCCGCTGGAAATAGGCCCGTTTCCCGCTGGACACAGGCGCGGGGGCCGCCCAGTATCGCGATGCCGCCGCCAAGGGGGAATGGCAATGCTGCCCGATCGCTCCGTCTTTCCACAGGATTTTACCTTTGGCGTCGCCACCTCGGCCTATCAGATCGAAGGGTCGGCCCATGGCGGCGCCGGGCCGTGCCACTGGGACACGATGGCCGCCACGCCGGGCACCATCGCAGACGCCAGCAACGGCAGCCGGGCCTGCGATCATTATCACCGCTGGCCCGAAGATCTGGACCTGATCCGCGATGCCGGCTTTTCGGCCTATCGCTTCTCCACGTCCTGGGCGCGGGTGATGCCGGACGGGGTGACGGTCGATCCGGAGGGGCTGGATTTCTATGACCGGCTGGTGGACGGGATGCTGAAACGCGGCCTGGCCCCTCACCTGACCTGCTATCACTGGGAACTGCCGGCGGCGCTGTCCGATCTTGGCGGCTGGCAGGATCGCGACACCGCCGCGCGCTTTGCCGATTTCTGCACAATCGTCCTGGATCGGCTGGGCGACCGTCTGGCCAGCACCGCGACCTTGAACGAACCGTGGTGCATTGCCTGGCTGTCCTATTTCCTGGGCCATCACGCGCCGGGCCTGCGCGATATCCGCGCCGCCGCCCGTGCCATGCACCATGTCCTTCTGGCGCATGGAACCGCGATCCAAGCTCTGCGGGGCGGGGGCGCGCGGAACCTGGGGATCGTTCTGAACTTCGAAACCGCACAGTCTGCCGACGACAGCCCGGAGGCTGCACGGGCGGCAGCAGTTCAGGATGCGATCTACAATCAGTGGTTCATCCGCGCGATCACGGGCCAAGGTTATCCGCCCCTGGCCCTTGAAGGGCTTGCCCCGCATCTGCCCGACGGGTGGCAGGACGACATGGATCTGATCGCCCAGCCGATCGACTGGCTGGGCGTCAACTATTATACCCGCCGTCTTTACGCCGCTGGCCACGGGCTGTGGCCAGGGGGCGAGGCGGTTCCCGGTCCCCTGCCAAAGACGCAGATGGACTGGGAAATCCGGCCCGAGGGACTGACCGAGTTTCTGGTCCGTCTGAAGACCGATCATGTCGGCAGCCTGCCGATCATCGTGACCGAAAACGGCATGGCCGAGGCGGCGGGCCCGGATGTGACGGACGATCCGCGCCGCATCGCCTTTGTCGGCGATCACCTGCGCGCCGCGCGGGCCGCCATGGATCAGGGCGTGAACCTGCGGGGGTTCTTCTACTGGTCGCTTCTGGACAACTTCGAATGGGCCTGGGGCCTGGGGCCGCGCTTCGGGCTGGTCCATGTCGATTATGCGACAATGGCCCGCACCCCCAAGTCAAGCTGGCACGCCTTCCGCGCCATGCTGACGCCATAGCCCCGCAGTTGCGGCGGGGGGCGGCAGCGGCTATCTGGGACCGAAGCAGAAAAGGAACCCTCATGATCGTCATCGCTGCCGTCGTCATCGGGGCCTTCCTAGGCTGGCGCCGTGCCGGCCAACTGGGCGGAACGCGGCGCGACCGGATGCAATATGCAGCGGCCTTTGCCATGGCCTTCGCGGTTCTGGGCCTGTTTGCCACCGTGATCCTGGACCGGATGGTCTGATGTTCATCCCGTTCCTGGACAGCCTGCGCCGGCAAGGGGTTCCGGTCTCGCTGCGGGAATGGCTTGATCTGATGGCCGGGATGCAGGCGGGCGCTGCGGACTGGTCGGTGGACGGCTTCTATCACCTGGCCCGGCTGGCCCTGGTCAAGGACGAACGCCATATCGACCGCTTTGACCGTGCCTTTGCCGAGGCTTTTTCCGGATTGGAGCAGATCCCGGTCGAGGCGCTTGTGACCGAACAGGCAATCCCCCGCGAATGGCTGGAAAAGCTGGCCGAGAAGCTGCTGACCGATGAGGAAAAGGCGCAGATCCAGGGCAGCGGCAGTTTCGAGGAATTGATGCGCAGGCTGCGCGAAAGGCTGGCCGAACAGCAGGGCCGCCATCAGGGCGGCAACAAATGGATCGGCACTGGCGGCACCTCTCCCTTTGGTGCCCATGGCTACAACCCCGAGGGCGTCCGGATCGGACAGGACGCATCCCGCCACCGCCGCGCCGTCAAGGTCTGGGACAAGCGCGAATTCCGCGACTTCGACGACAATGTCGAACTGGGCACCCGCAACATCAAGGTCGCGTTGAAACGCCTGCGCCAGTGGGCACGGCACGGCGCGGCCGACGAACTGGACCTGCCCGCCACGATCCGCGCGACGGCCGACCACGGCTATATCGACGTGCAGACCCGGCCAGAACGGCGCAATGCGATCAAGGTGCTGCTGTTTCTGGACGTGGGCGGGTCGATGGACGACCATATCCGGGTCGTGGACGAGCTGTTCTCGGCCGCGCGGGCCGAGTTCAAGCATATGAAGCATTTCTATTTCCATAACTGCCTTTACGAAGGCGTATGGACGGACAACCGGCGCCGCTGGACGGAACAGACGCCCACCTGGGACGTGCTGCACCGGTTCGGACGCGACTACAAATGCATCTTCGTGGGCGATGCCAGCATGTCGCCCTATGAAATCGCGGTGCCGGGCGGGGCCAACGAACACTGGAACGCCGAGGCCGGAGAGGTCTGGTTGCGCCGCGCGGTCGAAACCTGGCCCGATCACGTGTGGCTGAACCCGGTGCCGCAGGCGCATTGGGGCTATACCCCGTCCATCGCCATGGTCGGGCAGGTCTTTGAACACCGGATGATGCCGCTGACGCTGGACGGGTTGACGCAGGCGATGCGGATCCTGGGATGACGCTCTGGCACAGGCGGCACCGCTTGCCCATATTGGCACGGTTATGAAGTTCACGCCGATCATCCTGTTGATCCTTTATCTGGCTGCCATGTGGTTCTTTTCCCTGTGGCGCCTGAAACAGGATCTGAACCAGAAATCGACGCCGCTGACCCATCCGCGCCTTACGCCGATGCTGGAACGGCTGGGGCGCGCCATGGACCTGCCCCCCGTCCGCGCCCATGTCTATGAAGTCGAGCCGGTGAACGGCCTTGCCGCCCCGGACGGGCGCATCTTCCTGACCCGCGGCTTCATCCGCAAGCTGGACGCGGGCGAGGTCACGCCCGAGGAACTGGCCAGCGTCATCGCCCACGAACTGGGCCATGTCGCCCATGGCCATGCGCGCCGTCGGATGATCGACTTTGCCGGGCAGAACGCCATCCGCATGGCGCTGGCGACGGTGCTGGGCCGCTTTATCCCCGGCCTTGGAGCGTGGATTGCCGGGCTGATCGCCTCGGCCGTCGCGGCCCGCCTGTCGCGCGACGACGAGTTCGAGGCCGACCGCTTCGCCACAGCGCTGATGATGCGTGCAGGGCTTGGAACCGCCCCGCAGATCTCGCTGTTCCGCAAGCTCGAGCGCCTGACTGGGGGAAAAGGCGCAGCAGCCCCCGCCTGGCTGCTGTCCCATCCCCCGATCCCGCGCCGCATCGCCGCGATCGAGGCGCAAGAAGGCCGCTGGCGTCAGGGGTGAAGGGCCTTGCGCCGACGGCAGGGCATCCTATGCTGCCAGCGCACGACCGGACACCGTCATGACATCACGCTTTCGCCGCCGGATCTCTGCTGTTCGCTGCCATGTTTCGTTGCCTACAGCCGGCCAGCCATGGCGGTGTGAGCAGGCATCCGGTGTTCATGCATGCGTCCCTGGCTTTGGGGTATGCCCGCCCTCCGGGGGCCCCGGGCGATGAAGCCTCCGCGTCCCGTGGCGACCGAAGGCCGCGGCAGCGTGCTGCGCTTTGCCAGATCCTTTCGCCGCGACCTGCTGTCGGCGCTGCCGGAACGGCTTTACCGTGCCTGGATGGCCGATTTTCGCAGCCCCTTGATCCGCAGTCTTCTGTGCAACGACCCCGATCTGATTCGTCTGGTCCTGAAGGACCGACCGGGGGATTTCCCGAAATCCGACCGCCTGCGGACGGGACTTGCGCCCCTGCTGGGGCAATCGGTGTTTGTCACCAATGGCGACCAGTGGGCCGCGCAGCGCCGCATCATCGACCCCGCCTTTGCCGGCGGGCGCCTGAATGACAGCCTGCCGGCCATTCTTGGCGCGGCCGAGGCGCTTGTGGCACGCCTTTCCCCAGGGACCTTGGATATCGAGCCGGAATGCAGCCATGCCGCGGCCGACATGATCTTCCGCGTCCTTTTCTCGACCCCCATCGAATCCCGCACGGCATCCGAAGTGCATCGGGTCTTTCGCGCGCACCAAGAATCGCAGCCGGTGGTCAATCTCGCGGCTCTGCTGCCCTGGCCACGCTGGCTTCCGTTGCCCCATTCCCGCCGCACGCGCCGCACGGCCGCCCGGCTTCGCCATCTGATCGCCGAACTGGTCGATGCCAGGGCGCGGGCCATCCGGGACGGCATCGCCCCCGACGATCTGGCGACCCGCATCATGACCACGGCCGACCCCGTGACGGGTCTGCTGTTCTCGCCAGCCGAGATGGTGGATCAGGTGGCGATCTTCTTTCTGGCCGGCCACGAGACAAGCGCATCCGCGCTGGCCTGGGCGTTATGGCTGCTGGCGGCCAACCCGGCCTGGCAGGATCGCGTTCTGGCCGAGTCCCGGTCGATGACCTCCGACATGGCAGGCGTCAATGCCCTGCGCGTGACCCGCGCCGTATATCGCGAAACGCTGCGCCTTTACCCCCCGGTCCCGATGATGGTGCGCCAGTCCGCGCGAGACGTGACCTTGCGCGGCCGCGTCGTTCCCGCCGGCGCACAGATCATCCTGTCCCCCTGGCATCTTCACCGCCACCAGCGATTGTGGGACCGCCCGGACGATTTCGACCCGGACCGATGGGAGGATCCCGCTGGCCGCGCCAGCGCACGCGAGGCCTTTATCCCCTTCTCTGCGGGTCCGCGGGTCTGTCCGGGCGCGGGCCTTGCGATGATCGAAGGGGCCGTCATGCTGGCCTTTGTGGTGCGCGCCTTTCATCTGGAACCGGGCCCTGTTGCCCCGGTTCCGATTGCGCGGCTGTCGGTTCGCGGGCGCGACGGAATCACCATCCGCCTGACCCGGCGCGAAAACCGATCCGCGCCCCCGCCACCGGCTTGACTTTCCCCCTCGCCGGGACAAAAAGGGCGCCAGTGGGGCCGTAGCTCAGTTGGTAGAGCGCGTCGTTCGCAATGACGAGGCCAGGGGTTCGATTCCCCTCGGCTCCACCAGTCCAAATATCTCACGCGGATTCAGACCCGACCGGCTGGGCAGCGATTTTTGGGGACGAGGTGGTCAGGCTGTCGGTCTGAAGGGCCGTCCTTAGACTGTCCGCGCCCGACATCACCTCGCGATAGATCCGGGCATCTTCCGCATAATGGCGTTCGACAAAGGCGCGAACCTCGGGCATGTCCAGGATGCCGCTGGCCTCGGCGGCGCTTTTCCTGGCCGACAGCACGCGCAACGCGCCGTCCTTGATCCGGGCATGAAGGTCCAGCGGCAGCGTCCGGCGCAGCAGGTCGTTCATCCGATAGGCAATCCCGCCCAGCCGTTTGAAGCGCAGTTCGACATTCTGGTTGCTGCGCGTGCCGGCCTCCATGGGGGTATCGGTGATGCGGCCGATATGAGCGATGAAGTCGGGAACCAAGCTCATGGGGATCAGATGATCGACCATGCACCGGTCGCCGTCGAAGATGAAATCGCGCTGCCGGGCAAAGAAGATGAACTGGTTGGACGGATTGTCCAGTTCCGACGCGACATCCTTGAGAATCGCCAGGGTCAGGGTCTGCAGCTCGTCAGGCGGAATCAGGGTCATCGGCCGCTGGTGATAACGCCACAGCATCTGCCTCAAGGACGAGCCGAAACGCTCCAATGGATCGCGAACCACGGCATAAGAGGTGAACCGTTCCAGAGACGAGTATTCCTGGGGGAAATGCTGCCGCAGCAGCCGCAGCGGAACATGGCCAAAGTCGATCTGGCCCAGAACGGGATGGGTGCCGACCTCTCCCATGGCTATATGGTCGGGGTCGCACTTGACGATCTGTGTCCGCACCGAGGTTCCGGCGCATTTCGGAATGTGGACAAAGACGAATGCGTGGCGGGGGCTGATGATCATACGGCGGTCCTTGCTGGTTCTTGGCGCGTTGAAACCGTTCCCCGGCACGACAATCAAGGACAAATGCCGGCTTTGACCGAAAAAACGGACAGGGGCGCCGGAGCCAGCGGCTACAGGGCGCAGAGGACGGCGGTCAAACGGCCCGAGGGCGGTCGGGCCCCCGTTTCAGCCCGCCAAGGCATCGGGCTGCGGATGCGCCGCAGCTTCGCGGCGATTGCGCAACTCCTCGGCCACCAGAAAGGCCAGTTCAAGCGACTGGCTGGCGTTCAGACGCGGGTCGCAGGCAGTGTGATAGCGGTCGGACAGATCCTCGTCCGTCACGGCGCGGACGCCGCCGGTGCATTCGGTCACGTCCTGGCCGGTCATCTCGAAATGCACGCCGCCGGGGATCGTGCCCTCGGCCTTGTGAACGGCAAAGAACTCGCGCACCTCGCGCAGGATCGAATCAAAGGCGCGGGTCTTGTAGCCGGTCGATGACTTGATGACGTTGCCGTGCATCGGGTCGCAGGACCAGACGACATTGGCCCCCTCGGCCTGGACCGTCCGGATCAGGCGCGGCAGGTGATCGCCGACCTGGCCCGCCCCAAATCGGGCGATCAGGGTCAGCCGGCCCGGTTCGTTGTCGGGGTTGAGCCTGGCCATCAGCACCTTGAGGTCGTCTGCCGTGGTGGTCGGCCCGCATTTCAGGCCGATGGGGTTCTGGACGCCCCGGCAGAATTCGACATGCGCGCCATCGGGTTGGCGCGTGCGGTCGCCGATCCAGATCATGTGGCCCGAACCGGCCACCGGCAGCCCGGTGGTCGAATCGATACGCGCCAGGGCTTCCTCGTATTCCAGCAGCAGCGCCTCGTGGCTGGTATAGAAATCGACCTTGGAAAGCTGGTGCGCGGTGTCCGAATTCACGCCCGCCGCCTGCATGAAGGCCATCGCGTCGCTGATGCGGCCCGCGATGTCGCGGTATTTCGCGGCCTCGGGACCGCCCACGAAATCGGCGATCCAGCTCTGGACGCGGTGCATGTCGGCAAAACCGCCCGTTGAAAACGCGCGCAGCAGATTCAGCGAGGCCGCAGCCTGGGTATAGGCCGCCAGCATCCGCTGGGGGTCGGGCATCCGCGATTCAGCGGTAAAGTCAAATCCGTTGATGATGTCACCGCGATAGGAGGGCAGTTCAACCCCCCCAATCGTTTCAGTCGGGGCGCTGCGGGGCTTGGCGAACTGCCCGGCCATGCGGCCCACCTTGATGACGGGCATCTGCGCGCCCCAGGTCAGCACCACGGCCATCTGCAAAAGCACCTTGAAGGTGTCGCGGATGTTGTCGGCGCTGAATTCGGCAAAGCTTTCGGCACAGTCGCCGCCTTGCAGCAGGAACGCCCTGCCCTGGGCGGCCTGCGCCAGTTCCGCCTTGAGCCGCCGCGCCTCGCCCGCGAAGACCAGCGGGGGATAGCGGCGCAACTGCGCCTCGGCCGCCTGCAGGGCGGCGGGATCGGTATAGTCCGGCATCTGCACGCGCGGATAGGCACGCCAGCCGGCCTTGTCCCAGGACGGGTTGGCTGCGGTCTTGCGAGGCTCCGGCGTCATCATGCGCACTCCGTTCAAAAAGATCGGGACGGTATAGACGGGAACGGCGGAAAGGGAAAGACGGATGACGGCGACGGAGATCCTTGCGGCAGGCCCGAAACCCTGATGATGTGTCGCGATCACGCGCAAAGACTGCCCCTATGCCATCCGACAAGCCACGCCGCTTTACGTTCCTGTTGCTGGACAGGTTCACCATGATGCCGTTCACCGCCGCGATCGAGCCGCTGCGCCTGGCCAACCGTGCCTCGGGCCAGACCCTGTATTCCTGGCGCCTGGTCGCGGTCGCCGGCGATCACGCGACCTGCTCCAACGGCACCAGGGTGGCCCTTGACGGAACGCTGGACGCAGAGCCTGTGCCCGATCGTGGCGACGTCGTCATCGTTTGCGGCGGGACCGATATCGCGCGGGCGGCCACGCGGCCGGTGCTGAACTGGCTGCGCAAGCAGGCGCGCGGGGGCGCCACAATGGGCGCCGTCTGCACCGGAGCCTGGGTCCTGGCCGAGGCCGGTCTTCTGGACGGGCGCAAGGCTACCATCCATTGGGAAAACCACGACGGCTTTGCCGAGGCCTTTCCGCAGGTCGATCTGTACCGGTCGGTCTTTGTCAACGACGGCAACCGGATGACGGCGGCAGGCGGAACCAGTTCCATCGACCTGATGCTGCACCTGATCGCCGATGCCCATGGCGAGGCCCTGGCGACCGAGGTGGCCGACCAGATGCTGCACACGGCCATCCGCACGGACCAGGACCGTCAGCGGCTGTCGATCCCCACACGGATCGGCGTGCGCCACCCCCGCCTTGCCGCCGTCATCGCCCGGATCGAAGGCAACCTGGAAGACCCTATCAGTCCCGCGCAACTGGCGCAGGACGCCGGCATGTCCACCCGCCAATTGGAGCGCCTGTTCCGCAGGTATCTCAACCGCAGTCCGAAACGGTATTACATGGAAACCCGGCTTGCGCGGGCGCGCAACCTGCTGATGCAGACCGACATGTCCATCATCGAGGTCGCCCTGGCCTCGGGGTTTTCTAGCCCGTCGCATTTCTCGAAATGCTACCGGGCACTTTATGGCAGCACACCCTATCGCGAGCGGGGCACGGGGACGGTGTCCCACGCATGAGAAAACGCCGGTGCGGGGTGGCCGCGCCGGCGTCTGGTGGTTTTCCGGTTCCGGTCAGTTCGGAACGGTGGACTGGTTCGGGTCCAGGCCGACATGGGTGCCAAGGGCCTCCATATCGGCCAGCAGCTTGGCGGCGGCGGTCACGACATCCTCTCCCACGGTTTCACGGCGGGATTCGGCGCTGCGGCGGTTACGATGCGCCTCGGCCATCATGTCGTTGAAGATGTCCTGTGTCATCTCGTCCCGCGCATGGCCGCGTTCGGCCAGCAAACTGACCGAGTCCGGGCCGATCTCGACAAATCCGCCGGTGACGGCGAATTCGGTCTGCGATCCGTCGGCGCCGATCACCGTGACCAATCCCGGCCGCAGCGTGACGATGGTGGGCGCATGGCCGGGCATGGCGGTCAGGTCGCCATCCGTGCCCGGCAGGCGCACCTCGCGAACCGGAACAGAGACAAGGCTCCGTTCCGGGGACACAAGGTCGAACTGCATGGTATCGGCCATTTCGCCTCCTTACGCGGCTTCTGCCGCAAGACGCTGGGCTTTCGCCTTCACGTCCTCGATGTCGCCGACCATGTAGAAGGCCGATTCCGGCAGGTGGTCGTATTCACCCGCCACCACGGCCTTGAAGGACGCGATGGTCTTTTCCAGCGGCACCTGAACGCCGTCGGACCCGGTGAACACCTTGGCCACGTCGAAGGGCTGGGACAGGAAGCGCTGGATCTTGCGGGCCCGGGCCACGGTCAGCTTGTCCTCCTCGGACAGTTCGTCCATGCCCAGGATGGCGATGATGTCCTGCAGCGACTTGTACTTCTGCAGGATGCCCTGCACGTCGCGCGCCACCTGATAATGCTCCTCGCCCACCACGGCGGGGTCGAGGATCCGGCTGTTCGAATCCAGCGGGTCCACCGCCGGATAGATGCCCAGTTCCGAAATCGCGCGCGACAGAACGGTCGTGGCGTCCAGGTGGGCAAAGGTCGTGGCGGGGGCCGGGTCGGTCAGGTCGTCGGCCGGAACATAAACGGCCTGGATCGAGGTGATCGAGCCGTTCTTGGTCGAGGTGATGCGTTCCTGCATCGCGCCCATGTCGGTGGCCAGCGTCGGCTGATAGCCCACGGCAGAGGGGATGCGGCCCAGCAGGGCGGACACTTCGGACCCCGCCTGCGTGAAGCGGAAGATGTTGTCCACAAAGAACAGAACGTCGGTGCCCGAGGCATCGCGGAACTGTTCCGCCACGGTCAGGCCGGTCAGGGCGACGCGCATCCGCGCCCCCGGAGGCTCGTTCATCTGGCCATAAACCAGCGCAACTTTCGATTCCACAAGGTTGTCGGGAACAATAACGCCCGATTCTACCATCTCGTGATACAGATCGTTGCCCTCGCGCGTCCGCTCACCCACGCCGGCGAACACCGAGTAACCGGAATGCACCTTGGCGATGTTGTTGATCAGTTCCATGATCAGAACCGTCTTGCCCACGCCGGCGCCGCCGAACAACCCGATCTTGCCGCCCTTGGAATAGGGCGCCAGCAGGTCGATGACCTTGATGCCCGTCACCAGGATTTCGGAACTGGTCGCCTGCTGCGCAAATTCGGGCGCAGGCTGGTGGATCGCGCGACGTTCGGTCACGTTCAACGGCTCGCCCTCGTCAACCGGCTCGCCCACCACGTTCAGGATGCGGCCCAATGTGACATCGCCAACCGGAACGGTGATCGGTCCGCCGGTGTCTGACACCGGCTCGCCCCGGACCAGACCCTCGGTCGCATCCATGGCGATGGTGCGGACAGTGTTCTCGCCCAGATGCTGGGCCACTTCCAGGATCAGCTTCTTGCCGTTGTTGCTGGTTTCCAGTGCGTTCAGGATCGCAGGCAGGTGAGCCTCGAACTGCACGTCAACGACGGCGCCGATCACCTGCGTGATTTTACCAGTGGCCTCTGCCATGTTTCTACCCCTACGTGTCAGAGCGCCTCGGCGCCCGAAATGATTTCGATGAGTTCCTTGGTGATCGCGGCCTGACGCGAGCGGTTGTACTCGGTCGTCAGACGGTCGATCATGTCGCCCGCATTGCGCGTGGCGTTGTCCATGGCCGTCATCCGCGCGCCCTGTTCCGAAGCCGCGTTTTCCAGAAGCGCCGCAAAGATCTGCGTTGCGACCGAACGCGGCAGCAGGTCCGTCAGGATGGCCTCCTCGCCGGGTTCATAGTCATACAGCGCCGACGCCCCGCCAGCGGCCTCGCCCTCGGGCATTTCCGCCGGGATGATCTGGCGCGCGGTGGGAACCTGGCTGATCACGGATTGGAAGCGGTTGTAGAACAGGGTCGCCACGTCGAAATCGCCGGCCTCGAAGCGGTCCAGCACATCATCGGCAATCGCACGGGCATTGTCGTAACCCACGCGCTTGACTTCGGCCATGTCGACATGGCCGACGAACAGGCTGCCATAGTCGCGCTTCAACTGCTCGCGGCCCTTCTTGCCGACGTTCAGGATGGCAACGTCCTTACCTTCGCCGCGCAGGCGGTCGGCATGTTGCCGGGCCAGTTTGACGATGGAACTGTTAAAGCCACCGGCCAGACCGCGTTCCGATGTCAGCACCACCAGCAGATGCTTGCGGTCGTCCCCCGTTCCGGCCAGCAGGCGCGGCGCCGAGGACGAACCGGCCGCATTCGCGGTCAGCCCGGCCATCACCGCCGCCATCCGGTCGGCATAGGGGCGCGCGGCCTCGGCCGCCTCTTGCGCGCGGCGCAGTTTGGCGGCGGCGACCATCTGCATCGCTTTCGTGATCTTCCGCGTGTTCTTGACGCTTCCGATCCGGTTCTTGAGATCCTTGAGGCTGGGCATCTATTTCCCCTCTCAGGCGCGGGTCTTGTTGTATGCGTCCAGAGCGGCCTTGATCGCGTCTTCCAGATCGCCCGAAACCTTGCGGTCGTTGCGGGTCATGTCGTCCAGCAGGTCGGATTTCTGATTGCGCAGGAACTGGATCAGCCCGTCTTCCCAGGCCACGACATCGCGCACCGGCACATTGTCGATATAGCCCTTGGTCCCGGCATAGATCACGATCACGATCTCGGCGTTGGTCAGCGGACGATACTGCGGCTGCTTCATCAGCTCGGTCAGGCGCGACCCGCGGTTCAGCAGGCGCTGCGTCGCGGCGTCCAGGTCGGACCCGAACTGCGCGAAAGCCGCCATCTCGCGGTACTGCGCCAATTCCAGCTTGACCGGACCGGCGACCGATTTCATCGCCTTGGTCTGGGCGGCCGACCCCACGCGGCTGACCGACAGACCGGTGTTCACGGCCGGGCGGATGCCCTG
This sequence comes from Paracoccus subflavus, assembly GCF_004310345.1. Lineage (GTDB taxonomy): Bacteria > Pseudomonadota > Alphaproteobacteria > Rhodobacterales > Rhodobacteraceae > Paracoccus > Paracoccus subflavus. The sequence continues at coordinate 467,694 of NZ_SISK01000001.1, forward strand.
GAAGAACAGTTCGGTTTCCAGGAAGATCTGGCCGTCGGTGATCGAGATCACGTTGGTCGGGATATAGGCCGACACGTCGCCTGCCTGGGTTTCAATGATCGGCAGCGCGGTCAGCGAACCGGCGCCATTGGCCTCGTTCAGCTTGGCCGAGCGTTCCAGCAGACGCGAGTGCAGGTAGAACACGTCGCCCGGATAGGCCTCGCGGCCGGGCGGACGGCGCAGCAGCAGCGACATCTGGCGATAGGCCACGGCCTGCTTGGACAGGTCGTCATAGATAATCAGCGCGTCCATGCCGTTGTCGCGGAAATATTCGCCGATCGCGGTGCCAGAATAGGGCGCCAGGAACTGCATCGGCGCCGGGTCCGAGGCGGTCGCGGCCACGACGGTCGTATAGGCCATGGCGCCGGTTTCTTCCAGTTTCTTGACCAACTGGGCGACGGTGGAACGCTTCTGACCCACGGCGACATAGACGCAGTGGAGCGTCTTCATGCCGTCGGCTTCGCGGCCATTGTAGTTCAACTGGTTCAGGATGGTGTCCAGCGCGATCGCGGTCTTGCCGGTCTGCCGGTCGCCGATGATCAGTTCGCGCTGACCGCGGCCCACCGGGATCATGGCGTCCACGGCCTTGAGCCCGGTCGCCATCGGCTCGTGCACCGATTTGCGCGGCATGATGCCCGGCGCCTTGACGTCGGCGATGCGACGCTCGGTCGCCTCGATCGGACCCTTGCCGTCGATGGGATTGCCCAGGCCGTCCACGACGCGGCCCAGCAGGGCCTTGCCCACCGGCACGTCCACGATTGAACGCGTGCGCTTGACGGTGTCGCCTTCCTTGATGTCGCGGTCGTCGCCGAAGATCACGATCCCGACGTTGTCGGTTTCAAGGTTCAGCACCATGCCCCGGACGCCGCCCGGAAATTCGACCATCTCGCCGGCCTGCACCTTGTCCAGGCCATAGACGCGGGCGATGCCATCGCCCACCGACAGCACCTGACCGACCTCGGCCACCTCGGCCTCCTGGCCGAAATTCCTGATCTGATCCTTGAGGATGGCCGAAATCTCGGCAGCCTGGATTCCCATTATCCGACCTCTTTCATAGCATTCTGGAGGGAGGCGAGCTTCGAGCGGACCGACGAATCGATCATCTGCGAGCCTAGTTTCACAATCATGCCGCCGATAAGGGTTTCATCGACGCGCGTGTTCAGTTTGACTTTCTTGCCCGACTTCTCGGCCAGCGTCCGCGTCAGGCGGGCCTGCTGGTCGTCGGTCAGCGCGACCGCGCTTGTCACGTCGGCCGTGACCTCGCCCCGTTCCTGGGCGATCAGCGCCTGCAACTGGCGCACCAGTTGCGGCAGCACGAACAGGCGGCGGTTCCGCGCCATCAGTTGCAGCGTGTTGGCCAGCACCGTCGAAAAGCCCATCTTCTGTGCAAGCGCCGCGATGGCACGGGCCTGATCGTCGCGGGTATAGAGGGGCGAGCCGATCAGGCTACGCAGATCGGCGCTGTCGGCCAGGGCCGTGCCAAGATCGTCGGTCTGCCGGGCCAGGTCGTCCAGCCCCCCTTCATCCCTGACGATATCGAAGACGGCCTGCGCATAGCGTCCGGCGATGCTCTGGGACATGGAAACAGAGTTGGCCACGGTCATCCTTTACGGTTTGCGCAAACCCCGCTGGCGGGCCGGGCCTTGGTCCGGTCAGTCGCGGGGTGCGGGTCGCATTCGCACGGCTTGTGGGGGGCCGCGCGGAAATCTGCGGCGTCTCTAGCAGGTCGAAACGGTCCGGGCAACCGGCTGGAATGCGGAAAAAACATGCTTTGTGCGCGGGGATTGCCATTGTTTGCGGTCACGGGGCGAAGCGGCCGGAAGATATGCCCGATAGGCCCGGCATGACGATGAGAATCGCGGGCGTGCCGTCCGGCCGCCGAACAGCCCGGCGCGGCCATCCGACGGGGCCGATGGATGTGCGCGCCGGGCGTCACTGGCAACAATACAGGCGGGCATTTTGCCGTTCGCCAGGCGGGCCTGTCACGAACGGAGGCACATTTTAATAAAAGGCTACCTTTTACCTCCTCCCGCATAGGATATTTCGCTGCACTGCGGCAGTTGGCCTTATGGACAGGTTTGTCCCTCTGGATGCGGTCAATGGCGGGGGCCGTTCCTTCGGGTTTTCCCAAGATTGCCGCCCGTCGGCGACCGCGCAGGGCGCGGACCGACGATGCCGTCCAATATCTGCAACGGACTGGGCACATGCACCCGCAGGTCAGGCCCGATGGGCGCGCGCACCTGCTTGGACAGCTCGATCAGGACCACCCCGGCAATCAGGACACGGCTGATGCGCATCCCCGTGCGTTCCCACATCTGGGCGCTGCCCAGCCAGAAGCGCCGGTCCGAAGGGGGAATATAGACAGCCGATCCGTGCCATTCGGGCACGAACCCCGCCTTGCGCGCCTGAGCCTCGATCTGCCCGGTGGTATAACTGCGTCCCAGGCCAAAGGGCGTGCGTTCTGACGCGGCCCACAGCCCCGCGCGGTTCGGCACCATGACGATCATCCGCCCCCCCGGCCCCAGGACTCGCCACGCCTCGGCCAGCAGGGCCTTGGGGTGATCGCTGGTTTCCAGGGCGTGCAGCATCACAAGACGGTCAACGCTGCCGGTCTCCAGCGGCCATGCGGTTTCATCGCACAGAACGCTGTGGTTGGGCAGACCGGCCGGCCAGGCCATGACCCCCTGGGGGCCGGGCATCAGCGCCGTCACCCGCCGGGCGGCAGGCAGATAGGGCCGCAGCATCGGCGCGGCAAAGCCGAATCCCGCCACGGTCATTCCGCTGCACTGGTCTGGCGCCCACCGCGACACAAGGCGGTCCCGCAGGATGCGCTGCACCACGCGCCCCAAGGCACGCTGGTAATAAAAGCTGCGAAGCTCTGCGATGTCGTGGTGCATTGCGCCCCGGCCCGGCATTTGACAGGCTGACCTCATCACAGGATGGGGATTTTGCCAATGCCGCTGGAACTGGTCACTCTGCGCTGCCTTCAGGACAACTACGCCTATTTTCTGCATGGCGACGAGGGCGCGGTCCTGATCGACGCGCCCGAAGTCGATCCCGTTCTGCAGGAATTGTCGGCGCGCGGCTGGCCGTTGCGGGCGATCCTGCTCACGCATCATCATGGCGATCATACCGACGGCGTGGCCGGAATCGTGCGCGAAACGGGCGCCATGGTGATCGGCGCCGCAGCCGACGCCCATCGCCTGCCCCCCCTGGATCTGCGCGTCACGCCCGGCGAGCCGCTGGAGATCCTGGGCGAGCCGGTCGAGGTCATCGACGTCCCCGGTCATACCATCGGTCATGTGGCCTTTCACTTTCCCCGGTCAGGCCATGCCTTTACCGCCGACAGCCTGATGGCGCTTGGCTGCGGACGGCTGTTCGAGGGCACGGCAGACATGATGTGGAACAGCCTGTCGCGCCTGAACGCCCTGCCGCCCGATACGCTGATCTGTTCGGGCCATGACTATTGCGCGGGCAACGGCGCCTTTGCACTGTCGGTCGAACCCGAAAACCCGGCGCTGCGCCGGCGCCTGGAAAACGTCCGGCAAGGTGCCAGCCCCTGCGCCCCGGCCCCTCTGTCCCTGGAACGGGACACCAACCCCTTTTTGCGCGTTGCGGCCCTGCGGCCCCTGTTGAATATGGCAGACGCCACCGATGCAGAGGTCTTTGCCCGCCTTCGGTCCATGAAGGATGCGTTCTGAAAGCCGATCACAAGCAGGCATGGGCGGGCCTGGCGCTTGAAAAACGCACGGGCGCGCATCACATCTGCCTCAACTGTGGGAAAATCCCGGCATCCCGATGAAAAACCACTTGATGCCGGCTCAATTCCACCAAATCTTAACTGTATCGTGACAGTCTGGGCAGGTGGGCACAAGATATGCCCATACCGCCAGTCGACTGGACAGGAGACGACCGTGCCAAGCTTCTCGACAACCCTGGAACAAGCCATTCACCAGGCCCTTGCACTGGCGAACGAACACCGACACGAGCTTGCCACGCTCGAACATCTGCTGCTGGCTTTGACCGAGGAGACGGACGCGGTCAAGGTCATGCGGGCCTGCAATGTCGATCTGGACGAGCTGCGCAAGCTGCTTCTCGATTTCATCGAGGATGATCTGTCCACCCTGATCACCGACGTGGAAGGCTCGGAAGCCGTGCCTACTGCAGCATTCCAGCGCGTGATCCAGCGGGCTGCGATCCATGTCCAAAGCTCTGGCCGGCAAGAGGTTACGGGCGCCAACGTGCTGGTCGCGATCTTTGCCGAACGCGAATCGAACGCGGCCTTCTTTCTGCAGGAAATGGACATGACCCGCTATGACGCGGTCAACTTCATCGCGCATGGCGTGGCCAAGAACCCGTCCTTCAACGAAAACCGCAAGGTTGTCGGTTCGGACGAGCCCGAACAAAAGCAGGCCGAAGCCGCCGCGCCCGAGGCCAAGGACGAGACCGCATTGGGAAAATACTGCGTCGATCTGAACGCCAAGTCGAAAAAGGGCGATGTGGACCCGCTGATCGGCCGCGAGGCCGAGGTCGAGCGCGCCATCCAGGTGCTGTGCCGCCGCCGCAAGAACAACCCGCTGCTGGTGGGCGATCCCGGCGTGGGCAAGACGGCCATCGCCGAGGGCCTCGCGCTCAAGATCACGCGGGGGGAAACCCCCGATGTTCTGGCCGGAGCCACGATCTTTTCACTGGACATGGGCGCGCTGCTGGCGGGCACCCGCTATCGCGGCGACTTCGAGGAACGGTTGAAGGCCGTGGTCAAGGAACTGGAGAACCACCCTGACGCGATCCTGTTCATCGACGAAATCCACACCGTGATCGGCGCCGGCGCGACCTCGGGCGGGGCGATGGATGCCTCGAACCTGCTCAAGCCCGCGCTGGCAGGCGGCAAGCTGCGCTGCATGGGTTCGACCACCTACAAGGAATACCGCCAGCACTTCGAAAAGGACCGGGCGCTCAGCCGCCGGTTCCAGAAGATCGACGTGAACGAACCCACGGTGGCCGACACCATCAAGATCCTGATGGGCCTCAAGCCCAGCTTCGAAAAGCACCACGACCTGCGCTATACCAATGACGCGATCAGGTCGGCGGTGGAACTGGCCAGCCGCTATATCAACGACCGCAAGCTGCCCGACAGCGCCATCGACGTGATCGACGAGGCTGGCGCGGCCCAGCATCTGGTCAGCGAGAGCAAGCGCCGCAAGACGATTTCCCCCAAGGAGATCGAGGCCGTGGTGGCCAAGATCGCCCGCATCCCGCCGAAAAACGTTAGCAAGGACGACGCCGAGGTTCTGCGCGATCTGGAAATGACCCTGAAGCGCGTGGTCTTTGGCCAGGATGCGGCCATCACGGCGCTGTCGTCCGCCATCAAGCTGGCAAGGGCGGGCCTGCGCGAGCCCGAGAAACCCATCGGCAACTATCTGTTCGCCGGCCCCACAGGCGTCGGCAAGACCGAGGTGGCCAAGCAGCTTGCATCCAGTCTCGGGGTCGAGTTGATCCGCTTCGACATGTCGGAATACATGGAGAAACATGCGGTTTCCCGTCTGATCGGCGCGCCTCCGGGCTATGTCGGCTTTGACCAGGGGGGCATGCTAACCGACGGCGTGGACCAGCATCCCCATTGCGTGCTGCTGCTGGACGAGATCGAGAAGGCGCACCCGGATGTCTACAACATCCTGTTGCAGGTGATGGACCATGGCAAGCTGACCGATCACAACGGCCGTCAGGTGGATTTCCGCAACGTGATCCTGATCATGACCTCGAATGCCGGGGCGTCGGACATGCAGAAGGCCGCGATCGGGTTCGGTCGCGACAAGCGCGAGGGTGAGGATACCGCCGCCATCGAGCGGACCTTCACGCCCGAATTCCGCAACCGTCTGGACGCGATCATCAGCTTTGCGGCGCTGTCGCGCGATGTGGTGGTCCATGTGGTCGAAAAGTTCGTGCTGCAACTGGAAGCGCAGTTGATGGACCGCAACGTCCATATCGAGCTGACCCCCGAAGCTGCCGACTGGCTGGCCGAAAAGGGCTATGACGACAAAATGGGTGCCCGCCCTCTGGGCCGGGTCATTCAGGAAAACATCAAGAAGCCGCTGGCCGAGGAACTGCTGTTCGGCCGGCTGACCAAGGGCGGGGTGGTCCGCGTCAAGATCGAGGACGACAAGCCCGTCTTCGACATCACCGGCCCCGACGCGCCCCGGATCGGCAAATCCAAGACGCCGCTGCTGACGGCGGATTGATCGTCAAAACCGATCTGAAAGCCCTGCCCCGGTTCGCCGCGGCGGGGCTTTTGCCTGCTTTAAGGGCGCCAAAGGCACAGTGTTTCGGATCCTTTGATGGGCAAGGAACGCTTTGCGTTCAAACCAGCCTCGCCCGGATCAGCCGACGCAGGGCGTTCCCCATGAACAATTTGCCCTTTTTCAGATCCACGGGCGAAAGCAGGGCTTCCTCGGCCTGGCCCGATTGAATCAATGACTGGCGCAACACGCCCGGCAACAGCCCGCAGGTCAGCGGCGGCGTCAGCAGCCGGTCTCCTCGTTGCAGGAACAGGCTTGTGATCGTGCCTTCGCAAACCTCGCCACGTTCGTTCAGAAGGATCGCTTCGTCGATCCCGGCAGGCAACGCCGCGCGGGCGCGATCATAGACCCGCCGATGAGATGTCTTGATCCGCAGCCATGGATCGGCGCTGTCGATCCGCAGCGAAGCCATCGCCACCTGCCAGAATCCAGGATTTGGCGGCAGCGGCTGACACCTCAGCAGGACCGTTCCCGTGGCATCGACCGACAGCCGCGCCCGCGACACCTGCCCGCGCGGCAGACTGTCCAGAGCAGCCTGAACCTGCCTTCCTTCCAGCGGAAAGCCCACCGCCGCGCATCCCCGCTGCAAGCGGTCGCGATGCAGCGGCCACAGGACGACGCGCCCGTCCGGCTCGACACGCATCGTCTCGAAAACGGTCAATCCTTCGGGGACAGGTCCAGGAATGCGGCCTTGCATATCGCCTCCTCCCATTCGGACCCCGCGCGGCTGTCATGGGTGATGCCGCCGCCGACGTTCAGCCGCAACCGCCCCGGCCCGATCATGACGGGCGTGCGGATCGCCACCGAAAACCGCATCGGCCCGGTCGGATCGATCCAGCCGATCGCCCCACAATAGACCCCGCGCGGGGTCTGTTCCAGTTCGGCGATGATCTCCATCGCGCGGATCTTGGGCGCGCCGGTGATCGAGCCGCAGGGAAACAGGGCGCGCAGGATGTCGGCAAACCCCATGCCATCCGCCAACTGGCCGGTGACGGTCGAGGTCATCTGATGCACCGTCGCATAGCTTTCGACCTGAAACAGGTGCGGCACGCGCACCGTGCCCGGCCGACAGATCCGGCTGATGTCATTGCGCAGTAAGTCCACGATCATCAGGTTCTCGGCCCGGTTCTTGGCCGAGGACGCCAGTTCGGACGACGCCGCCCTGTCCCTGCCGGATGTTGCACCGCGCGCGGCCGTGCCTTTCATCGGGCGGGTCGTGATCTGGCCGCCCTGATCGACCGAAAAGAACAGCTCCGGGCTGCGCGACAGGATCGGACGATTGTCCAGATCGACAAAGGCCCCCTCGCCCACCGGCTGCCGCGCCGCCAGGGCAGCATAAAGGCTCAGCGGATCGCCGCCGCACGGGGCCTCGGTCGGAAAGGTCAGGTTGATCTGATAGGTATCGCCCGCCGCGATATAGTCCCGGATCGCCATGATGGCCCGGTCATAGCGATCGCGCGACCACAGCGGCTGCGCCGGGCCGATCCAGGCCCCGTCGGGATCAGGCAGCGGCGGCGCCGGACGCGGACCGTCGAAGATGCCCAGCAGGATCAGCGGCATGTCGCGATTATCGGGCAGCAGGCCGGACAGCCGCGGGTCCAGCGCATAGCCCAGTTCATAGGACAGGCAGCCTGCCACCCATGCGCCCTTGGCCTGGGCCTCTGCGACGGCCGCCAGGGCCAGCGGAACCTCGGCAGGCGTATCGGCCCGGACAAGGTATGAAGGGTCTGAAAACGACGTACCCGTTTCCAGCGGACCCCGGTCGAAACGGATCAGGCTCACGTGGCGGCCCTGGCCTTGGCCGCCAGATCGCGGACCACGGCAAAGGCGCCCTTGATGCGGTCGGCATCCGATTTCCAGTCGCAGGCCACGAAAATCCTGTTTTCCGTGATCCTGGCCTGGCCCTGATGATCGGTCAGGAATTCGACCAGGCCCGCAGGGTTGGGGAACTTGTCCATGTGGAACTGCACGGTCGCGCCCTTGGGTCCGGCATCCAGCCGCGCGATGTTGGCCCGTTTGGCCATGGCCTTGATGCGGATCACCAGAAGAAGCGTATTGACCTCGCGCGGCAAGGGGCCGAAGCGGTCGATCAGTTCCGCGGCAAAGCCCTCAAGCTCGACCTTGGTGGTCAGCCCCGACAGACGGCGATACAGGCCCAGACGCACGTCCAGGTCGGGGATATAGCTTTCCGGGATCGTCACCGGCACGCCCAGGTTCAACTGAGGCGCCCATTCGTCCTCGGGCGTGCCCTCGATCTCTCCGGATTTCAGCTTGGCGATCGTCTCCTCCAGCATCTGCTGGTACAGTTCAAACCCGACCTCCTTGATGTGGCCGGACTGCTCCTCTCCCAGCAGGTTGCCGGCCCCGCGCAGGTCCAGATCCTGCGACGCCAGGTTGAATCCCGCGCCCAGCCCGTCGATGGATCCCAAGAACTTCAGCCGCCGCATCGCCTGCGGTGTCAGAGGCTGGCGCGGTTTCGTGGTCAGATAGCAATAGGCACGGGTCTTGGACCGGCCCACCCTGCCCCGGATCTGATACAACTGCGCCAGGCCGAACATGTCGGCCCGCCAGACGATCATGGTGTTCGCCGTGGGAATATCCAGGCCGGATTCGACGATCGACGTCGCCACCAGCACGTCATGGCTGCCGTCGTAAAAGGCGTTCATGCGTCCATCCAGATCGCCAGCCGCAAGCTGGCCATGGGCGACCAGATAGTTGATCTCGGGCATGTTTTCCGTCAGCCAGTGTTCGACATCGGGCAGGTCGGTCAGGCGCGGGACCACGAAGAAACTTTGCCCGCCGCGATACTTCTCGCGCAGCAGGGCCTCGCGGATGGTGACGCTGTCGAATTCGCTGACATAGGTTCGGATCGACAGGCGGTCTACCGGCGGCGTGCCGATCACCGACAGGTCGCGCACCCCGGTCAGGGACAGTTGCAGCGTGCGCGGAATGGGCGTCGCGGTCAGCGTCAGCACATGGATGTCGCTGCGCAGTTCCTTGAGCCGTTCCTTATGGGCGACGCCGAAATGCTGTTCCTCGTCGATGATCAGCAGTCCCAGGTTCTTGAAGCGCACCTGCTTTGCCAGCACGGCATGGGTGCCCACGACAATATCGACGCTGCCGTCCGACAGGCCCGTGCGGGTAGTCGCGGCATCTTTGGCGGACACGAAGCGCGACAGGGGACGAACGACGATGGCCGTACCCCGGAAACGGTCGGCAAAGGTCTTGAAATGCTGCCGGGCCAGCAGCGTGGTCGGCGCCACCACGGCCACCTGCATCCCCTGCGACGCGGCGATGAAGGCCGCGCGCATCGCCACCTCGGTCTTGCCGAATCCGACGTCGCCCACGATCAGCCGGTCCATCGGACGGCCAGCCGCCAGATCTTCGGCCACATCGTCGATGGCGGACAGTTGATCGTCGGTTTCGGAATAGGGAAAACGCGCGGCAAAGGCCTGCCAGTCGTGATCCTCTGGCTCCAGGACCGGGGCGGGACGCAGCAGGCGTTCGGCGGCGACCCGCATCAGCTTGTCGGCAATCAGCCTGATGCGTTCCTTGAGCCGCGCCTTGCGCGCCTGCCAGGCCCCGCCGCCCAACCGGTCCAGCAGCCCTTCCTCGTGACCATAGCGGGACAGCAGTTCGATATTCTCGACCGGCAGATACAGCCGGTCCCCGCCCGCGTATTCCAAGGCCACGCAGTCATGGGGCACGCCCATGGCCTTGATCGTTTCCAGCCCGGTGTAACGGCCGATGCCGTGTTCGACATGGACGACCAGATCGCCCGGCGTCAGGCTGGTGGTGTCGCGCAGGAAATTGTCGGCCTTGCGGCGTTTTCTGGCGCCCCGGATCAGCCGGTCGCCCAGCACGTCCTGTTCGGAAATGACCGCCAGCCTGCCAAGCGCCTGCCCGTCGGCGACAAACCCTTCGTCCAGCGGCCAGACGGCAAGGCCTACGGCTCCCGGTTTTTCGGGCAGATCGCGGATATCGGTGATGGCCTTGGCACCGGCCATCCCCTCATCCGCCAGCAACCCCGTCAGGCGTTCCCGCGCGCCGTCCGAAAAACTGGCGATCACCACGCGATGATCCTTGGAAAGCGCCTTCACATGATCCGACAACGCCTTGAACAGATTTATGCTTTCGGCCTGCCGCTCGGGGGAGAAGTTGCGCCCCGCGCGCCCGCCTGCGTCCAGCACCCCCGGCCCTGGTGGCTGCGGCAGAACCGACAGCCGCAGTACACGGTGATGCGACAGCCAGTCATTCCATTCGTTTTCGGTCGGAAACATCGCTTCGGGCGGCACGGGCTTGTACACCGTATCGCTGCGGCCCTTGGCGGCCATGGCGGCCTTGCGCGCCCCGAACTGTTCGTCGATCATCGCCCGGCGGGCGTCGACGACCTGCCCCACATGATCGTCCAGCATGACCGAGGCGCCGGGCAGATAATGGAACAGGCTTTCCATCCGGTCGTGAAACCAGGGCAGCCAGTGCTCCATTCCCGCGGTCTTGCGGCCGGCGCTGACGCTTTCGTACAACGGATCGTTGGTGCCGCCGCCGTATTCCGTGCGATAGTTCTGGCGAAACCGTGTGATCGCATCCTGATCCAGGATCACCTCAGACATCGGCGCCAGTTCGATGCGGGACAGCTTTTCGGTGGTGCGCTGCGTTTCGGCATCAAAGCGGCGCGCGCCGTCCAGTACATCGCCGAACAGATCCAGCCGCACGGGGCCGGACTCTCCCGGCGGAAAGATGTCGATGATGCCGCCCCGAACAGCATAGTCGCCGGGTTCGGTCACCGTGGGCGATTGCGTGAAGCCCATGCGCGCCAGGAAATCGCGCAACGCCCCTTCGTCGATGCGGTCGCCCACGCGGGCCACAAAGCTGGCGCCCCGGACGACATCGCGCGCGGGCACCCGCTGCAGCACCGCATTCAGCGTGGTGAGCAGCACGAACGGCCCCTTGACCGCCCCCTGCGCCAGCCCGGCAAGCGTCGCCATCCGCGCCGCCTGGATGTCTGGCGAGGGCGAGACCCGGTCATAGGGCGTCGTGTCCCATGCGGGAAAATCCAGCACCGTCAGTCCGGGCGCCAGGAACGCAAGGGCTGCGCGCATCGCCGCCATCCGCCGGTCGTCGCGGCCGATGTGGATGACAGGGGCGCCCTTGTTTTCGGGGCGCGCGGCCTCGCGCGCGATCAGGGCGGCGTCATAGCCTTCGGGCGCGCCGGAAAGGATCAGGTGTTCGGCCATGGGCGTCAGGTAAAGTGCCGCGCGGCGGAGTCAAGTTCAGAAACCATAGGGATGGATCACCGACCACAAGGCACCCAAAAGCGCCGTCGTCGCGACCGAGATCATGGACAGGATCGTGACAAGCCGTCTGTGGATCACCATCCGGCGCAGAACGGCGGCGCCAACCTCGGCCACGGGTCGGGCCCCTTGTTCGGCCTGTGCCAGCAGCGGGACAAGACGGCGCGCCAGCCCCAGGCGCAGCCAGACCAGGATCGCCCAAGGCAGCAGCAGCAGGAACGAGGCCAGCGCCAGTTCCAGACCATAGCCGAACCCCATGATTGCAAGCGAGGTCAGTACGAAGGCGCCAAGGGCCAGCATGGCCGCCCCCTCGCGCCGCCCGACCTGCCATTGCGGCAGAACCAGCGACAGCCAGTCCAGCAGATGCAGAACGACTGGCGAATCGCCCTGGCCAGAGTCCATGGCGGCGCGGGCGCGGCTGACGATCTCGACCGGAATTCCGATCACGGCACGGCCGGTCAGGGACCAGGTGCCGATCACCACAAGCCAATACCAGATCGTGCCAAAGGACCGGCTGTCCAGAAAGCCGATCAGGCTGTCGAATTGCGGCACGTGGGTTTCCTTGTTCTTGGTCGCGGGCGACCTTAGAACGGTCGGACGCCAAGGAAAAGCCGTCCCGGAACAGGAACATGCCCATGCCGACGCCGATCATCGCCCCCTTTCCCGCCTCGCGCCTTCGCCGGCTGCGCCGTACCCCCGCGATCCGCGCGATGGTGTCCGAGTGCGACATCACGCCCGCCAACCTGATCTGGCCGATCTTCGTGACCGAGGTTCCCGGGGCCGAGGGCGCGATCCCCTCGATGCCGGGAGTGGAGCGCCTGACACTGGACGGGGCCAAGCGCGCGGCGGAACGGGCGGCAAACCTGGGCATTCCTGCCATCTGCATCTTTCCACATTCCGATCAGAATCTTAGAACAGAAACCTGCGAAAGGGCGTGGGATGCCGACAACATCGGCAACCGCGCCATCCGCGCGGTCAAGGAAACCGTTCCGGACCTGGCGGTGATGACCGACATTGCCTTGGACCCTTACAACGCCAACGGCCATGACGGCATTGTCGTGGACGGCGAAATCCTGAACGACGAAACCGTCGAGGCCTTGGTCCGCATGGCCTTGGTCCAGGCGGAAAGCGGCGCCGACATTCTTGGCCCCAGCGACATGATGGACGGTCGCATCGGCGCCCTGCGCGGCGCGCTGGAACAGGCGGGCCACAAGCATGTGGCGATCCTGTCCTATGCGGCCAAGTTCGCCAGTGCCTTTTACGGCCCGTTCCGGGATGCGGTCGGCGCCTCGGGCCGGCTTGTGGGCGACAAGAAAACCTATCAGATCAACCCCGCCAACCGGGGCGAGGCGATCCGCTGCGTCGCCCGCGACCTGGCCGAAGGCGCCGATATGGTGATGGTGAAACCCGGCCTGCCCTATCTGGACATCTGCCGCGCCGTAAAGGACCAGTTCGGCGCGCCGACATTCGCCTATCAGGTCAGCGGCGAATACGCGATGCTGGAAGGTGCGATCCGCAACGGCTGGCTGTCGCGCGATGCGATGATGGAAAGCCTTTTGTGTTTCCGCCGTGCGGGTTGCGACGGCATCCTCACTTATTTCGCCCCTCAGGTGGCCGAGGCGGTCCGGTCCTGATGTCCTGCAAGGGCGCGGTGGCAGACAACCGCCGCCGGCCGGGAACCGCGTGACAGTGCCCCACAAAGGGATTACCCTTCGCCCCAACGGGCCGGAACGCGCCCGGCGGTCAGATCGAGGGCAAGGGATGGGCAGTTCCAGACTTATCAACCGGCGCATGGCGCTGGCCTGCGGCGGCAGCGCGTTGGTGCTGGCGGGGTGCAGCAATGCGGTCGGGACCAATGCGGCGGCCGAACTGGATGCCCGCGTCGATGCCACGCACCAGTATCTGATCCAGAACTATCCCTCGGCACAGACCCTGGTGCAGAATGCACGCGGCGTCCTGTATATGCCGCTGATGACCGAGGCCGCGCTTGGCATCGGCGGGGCCTATGGGCAGGGCGCGCTGCGCATCGGCGGGGCCACGGTGGATTACTATTCCGCCACCCGCGCCACGGTGGGTTTCCAGGCGGGGGCGCAGCAATACGCGCATGTGCTGATCTTTCAGACCGACGGGGCTCTGGGCTCGTTCCGGGCATCACCGGGATGGCTGGCCGGGGCCAATGCCTTTTATGCGATCCCCCAGGGCGGCATGGCGCTGGGCGCCGACACGATCACGGCACAATTGCCTGTGGTGGCGATGATCTTCGGTCAGGCCGGGTTGATGGCAGGGGCCTCGATCGAGGGAACGAAATACACCCGCGTCATTCCTTCGGAAATCCCCCGGCTGGGCTTTGGCGGCCTGGGACTGCCGCAGATGGGCCAAGGCTAGGACTGCGTCAGGTGCCGCAGCCCGTGCGTGACATCGGCGCGCACGGCCAGCCGCAGGGCGGGCTCGTCCCCGGCCCGCAACGCAGCCAGGATCATCCGGTGGTGGCGCGGCGGCTCGTTGCGCTTCACCCGGCCATACAGCGCCCGCATGGTGGGTCCCAGTTGCAGCCAGATCGTTTCCAGCATCGCCAGCATGGCCGGGGCCTGGGCGCGCAGATACAGCATCCGGTGAAAATCCAGGTTGCAGCGGATATATCCCACCGCGTCGTGGTTTTCGACCGCATCGGCAATGCGGGCGTTCATCTGCGCCAGCCGGTCGATCAGGGCGAAATGCGCGCGCGGCAGGGCCCGGGCGGCCAGTTCCGGCTCGATCAGCGCGCGCAGGGCGGCCAGTTCCTCGATCCGGTCGTCCGACAGCGCCGGGGTCGAGACACGCCCCGAGGCCGAGATTGTCAGCGCGCCTTCGGCCACAAGGCGCCGCACCGCCTCGCGCGCGGGGGTCATCGACACGTGATGATCGCGGGCGATGCCGCGCAGGGTCAGCGCCTTTCCGGGCGGCAGTTCGCCCAGCATGATGCGGGTGCGCACGTTGCGATACACCTGTTCATGCGCAGAGAGGTCGGCGGGACGGGCTGGCGCGTTCATGTCCCGCATGTGATCACAGCCGCAGGGCCTGTCAATCCCCGCAGGGATCCCTGAACCGCCAGGCCATCAGCCCCGCCCCATTCTGCCGCAGCCAGGCGCGTTCGCCAATATGGCCCGGATACAACGCCTCGACCGTGGACCAGAAGCGGGGGGAATGGTCCATGTGGCGCAGATGGGCCACTTCGTGCGCGGCGACGTAATCCAGAACCGCGGGCGGCGCCATCGCCAGCCGCCAGGAAAACATCAGCCGTCCGTCGGTCGTGCAACTGCCCCAGCGGGATCGCGTGTCGCGCAGTACCAGCGCGCGATAGCCCTGCCCCAATGCGGCGGCATGACGGTCGCACGCGGCACGCAGACGCTCAGCCGCCTGGTGTTTCAGAAAGGCCTGCGTCACCGGACCGGCCGGACGGCTGGCCGGCAGCAGCAGGGCAGTCCCTTCGATCCGGGCCGCCCGAACGGCGGCGGGGGTCAGCGTCAGCCCCTGGCCCATCACCGGCATGACAGCGCCATGCCGGACGATGCTGGGCTGGGGGCGCCGCCCCGTCGCCTCCAGCAGCCAGCGGGACTTGGATTCCGCGAATGCCGCGCCTTGGGCCAGGGACACCCCGGCCGGCAGCGTCAGCACCACCGGCCCGCCGTCGCGCGGCACCCGCAGCGTCATGCGCCGCGCGCGGGGGGACCGGCGGCAGGCAATCCGCAACCCGTTGGCGATGGTGAACGCTTCGGCCATCCGCCTGTCCTTGCCCTGCCCTGCGGTCCCTGTCAGAAAAGCCTTTGACACCCCCCCGTGCCTGTGGCAGGGGGACCACCGATTTCCCTAAACGCGGCGGAAGGAGAATGCCATGCCCAAAGAGGAATGGGGCACGAAACGCCTGTGCCCGCACTGTGCGACGCGGTTTTATGACCTGCGCGCCAATCCGATGACCTGCCCCGCCTGCGGGAACACGTTTTCGCTGGAAAGCCTGACCGACAGCCGCGGCAAGACGCTGGTCACCGAAAAGACCGCCGTGCGCGACGACGAGGATCTGGTGGACGAAGAGGAGGATCTGGGCGACGACGCCGGCGAGCTGGACGACGATCTTCTGGAAGAGGACGATGACGACGGCGACGTGTCGCTGGACGACATTGCCGATGTCGCGGAAAGCGACGAAGACTGAAACGGAGGCCGGTCGCAGGACCGGCCTTTTCCGTTTCGCCTTAGCCGAGCGTCAGGTTCTGCTCGACCACCGCCTCCATCGAGACGTGGCTGGATGTGTTGTTCACAAAGGGCAGGGTCGAGATCTTTTCGGCCATGATCCGCCGGAAATCCGCCATGTCACGCGACCGGACCTTGAGCATATAGTCGCACCCCCCGGCGATCATGTAGCATTCCTCGACCTCGGGGATGGCGCGGACGGCCGCATTGAACTGCTGCAATGCAGCCTCGCGCGTGTCGCTCATGCTGACTTCAAGATAGGTCACATGGGTCAGTCCCAGCTTCACGGGCGACAGGATGGCCCGATAGCCGGTGATCAGGCCGATCTCCTCCAGATGCCTGATGCGCAGGGACACGGGCGTCTTGGACAGGCCGACCTTGCGGGCCAGTTCGGCCACCGGGATTCGGGCATTGCAGAGCAGTTCGACCAGAATCTTGTGATCCAGCGCATCCAGTTTGACGGTCATCCCAAAAATCCTTCATTCTTTGGCCGGATCGACCGCGTTATATCCCATATTCAGGCCCCTGGCCCGCGCAGGTTGGGATATACAGTCCGGGTCAGTCAAGGAGTCAGGTCATGTCGTCCTCCGTCAGCGCCAGGGTTTTTTCCACAGAGGCCAAGTTTGCGGATGAGGCACCCCTTCTGGAACGCCTGGCCGATCAGGCCGCCCTGTCAGCCCAGGCCCGTGCGACCATCGCGGCCCGTGCCGCCGATCTGGTGCGCCGCATCCGGGCCGAGGCGCGGCCCAGCCTGATGGAACACTTTCTGTCCGAATACGGCCTGTCCACCCGCGAGGGCGTGGCCCTGATGTGCCTGGCCGAGGCGATGCTGCGCGTTCCCGACCGCACCACCATCGACGCGCTGATCGAGGACAAGATCGCCCCCTCGGACTGGGGCCGGCACCTGGGCGAGGCATCGTCTTCGCTGGTCAATGCCTCGACCTGGGCGCTGATGCTGACGGGCAAGGTGCTGGACGACGAGGGTGACGGGATCGCCGGCACCCTGCGGCGCGCCATCCGCCGCGTGGGCGAACCCGTGATCCGCACCGCCGTGGGCCGCGCCATGAAGGAAATGGGCCGCCAGTTCGTGCTGGGCCAGACCATTGGCGACGCGCTTGACCGCGCCCGCAAGCGCGAGGCGCAGGGTTTCACCTATAGCTACGACATGCTGGGCGAGGCCGCGATGACCGGCGCGGATGCCGCCCGCTATGCCCAGGCCTATGCCGATGCCATCGCGGCCATCGCCGGGGCCTGCGACAAGGGATCGGTCGAACGCAACCCCGGCATCTCGATCAAGCTGTCGGCGCTGCATCCGCGATACGAGGTCGCGCAGGAAACCCGCGTGATGCACGAGCTGGTGCCGGTCGTCCTGCGGCTGGCGCAGCAGGCCCGCGCCGCGAACATGGGCATGAACATCGACGCCGAGGAGCAGGACCGGCTGGTCATCTCGATGAAGGTGATCGAGGCGGTGCTGTCGGACCCCTCGCTGGCCGGGTGGGACGGGTTCGGCGTGGTGGTGCAGGCCTATGGCAAGCGCGCGGGCCGGACGATCGACTGGCTGCACGATCTGGCTGTCCGGCTGGATCGGCGAATCATGGTGCGGCTGGTCAAGGGCGCCTATTGGGACAGCGAGGTGAAGCGGGCCCAGGTCGAGGGCCATCCGGGCTTTCCGCTGTTCACCAGCAAGGCCGGCACCGATGTCAGCTATATCGCCAATGCGAAAAAGCTGATCGGCCATGCCGACCGGATCTATCCGCAGTTCGCCACCCATAATGCCCACACGGTCGCCGCGATCCTTGAGATGGCAGGCGATACCGCCTTCGAATTCCAGCGGCTGCACGGCATGGGCGAACGGCTGCATGATATCGTTTTGCGCGAAAATGCGGGACGGCCGGGGGGGGCACGCTGCCGCATCTATGCGCCGGTGGGGGCGCATCGCGACCTGTTGGCCTATCTGGTGCGGCGGCTGCTGGAGAACGGCGCCAACAGCAGCTTCGTGAACCAGATCGTCGATGAGGCCGTCACCCCCGAGGAAGTCGCCCGCGATCCGTTTGGCGCGCTGGCCACGGCCAAGGCCCCGGCATCGCTGCGGGCGCCTGCCGATCTTTACGGCGCGTCGCGCCGCAATTCGGCCGGGTTCGACCTGTCGGACGAACAGACGCTGGCCCGGATCAATGCGCTGCGCGACGTGGCGATGCCCGATGTGGCGCCGCTGACCGTCTCGCAGCCTGCCGGAACGGTGCAGGATGTGCTGAACCCCGCCACCGGGGACAGACTGGCCGGGGTGATGATGGCCGATGCCCCCACGGTCGCGCGGGCCATCGACGACGCGCGTCCCTGGGATTTGCCTGCCGCCGAACGCGCCGCCGTCCTGCGCCGTGCCGCCGATCTGTACGAGGAAAACTTCGGCCCGATCTTCGGCATCCTCGCGCGCGAGGCCGGCAAGACTCTGCCCGATGCCGTCGCCGAACTGCGCGAGGCGGCGGACTTCCTGCGCTATTACGCGGCCGAGGGCGAGACCAACCCCGGCGCGGCGCGCGGCATCGTCGGCGCGATCAGCCCGTGGAACTTTCCCCTGGCGATCTTCACCGGCCAGATCGCGGCGGCGCTGATGGCAGGCAATGCCGTCATTGCCAAGCCCGCCGAGGCGACGCCAGTCATCGCCGACCTGGGTGTCAAGCTGCTGCATCGGGCGGGCGTGCCGCTGTCCGCGCTGCAACTGCTTCCCGGTCGCGGCAGCGTGATCGGCGCAGCGCTGACAGCCGATTCCCGCGTCAAGGGGGTGGTCTTTACGGGCTCGACCGCGACGGCAAAGACCATTGCCCGGACCATAGCGGCAACCCTGGCCCCCGGCACGCCGCTGATCGCGGAAACCGGCGGACTGAACGCGATGATCGTGGATTCGACCGCCCTGCCCGAACAGGCGGTGCGCGACATCGTGAACGGCGCCTTCAGGTCGGCCGGGCAGCGGTGTTCGGCCCTGCGCTGCCTGTATGTCCAGGAAGACATCGCCGGGCACGTGATTCCCATGATCCAGGGCGCCATGGACGAGCTGGTCTTGGGCGATCCGTGGGATCTGGCCACGGATGTCGGCCCGGTCATCGACGCATCGGCGCGGGACGCCATCGCCGGCTATATCGCCGCCAACGCCAGCCGGGTCATTCACAGTCTGGAGGTGCCTGCCCAAGGCACATTCATCCCGCCGACCATGCTGCGGGTGGGGGGCATCGCCGATCTTGAACGCGAGATCTTCGGCCCTGTCCTGCACGTCGCCACCTTTCGCGGCGACGAACTGGACCGCGTCGTGGCCGACATCAACGCCCGTGGGTTTGGCCTGACCTTCGGGCTGCATACCCGCATCGACAGCCGTGTCCAAGCGGTGTCGGACGCGATCCATGTCGGCAACATCTACGTGAACCGCAACCAGATCGGTGCCGTCGTGGGCAGCCAGCCCTTTGGCGGCGAAGGGCTGTCGGGAACCGGCCCCAAGGCGGGCGGGCCGCGCTACCTGCCGCGCTTCTTTGCCTCTGCCGTGCCGGGCGAGGCTGGTGGCGACTGGCAGGGTCCGGCCGATGAGTCAGGCATTCAGGCCCGGCTGATCGCCCATCGGTCACGCAAGATCGACGAGTGCCTGATGCCCGGACCCACGGGCGAACTGAACCGTCTGACCGCCCATACCCGCCCCCCGGTCCTGTGCCTCGGGCCCGGCGCAAAGACCGTCGCGGCCCAGGTGGCCGCCGTCGTGGTTTTGGGGGGTGACGCGGTCGGGGCGGACGGCCCCCTGCCCCCTGACGCGCTGACCCGCCTGCCCGCCATGGGCGCCGTTCTGTGGTGGGGGGACGATGCGAAAGGCAGGCTCTATGCCCAGGCCCTTGCCGCGCGCAAGGGCGAGATCGTCCAGCTTGTGACCGGAATGCCCGACCTTGCCCATGTTGCCCATGAACGCCACCTGTGTGTCGATACCACCGCCGCCGGCGGGAATGCCACGCTGCTGGCAGGATAGGAATTCCCGCGGATGTTTCTATTTGGATAGACTTATCCATTGCCGAACACGCCTGCGTCGGGCAATCAGCCTTGTGCATCGCATGACCAGACCTGTCTTTTAAGAAGCGCCCTGCTTGCAAAAATCTTCTTCGGGTGGGTTTTTATAAAAACGGCCTGTCTCTCGCATCATCATGGCCTTGCTTTTCCTGCATTTCATCCAATAGTTGATAAGCCTGCTGCTTATTCTCCGAGACAGCAAAACTTTGCCGGTTAAGGTTTCACATCAGTGGCGGGATGCCATTGATTCGGTGATTGTCTCAGGAGAGTGGCTTGTATATCAATTTATTGGCGGCGGTTGCCGTCACGTCCGTCATGGCCGGACAAGCAGGCGCGGCGACCTATACGGTTGCGGAATACGACATGCAGGTCCGGTATGAGGGGACAGGGTTTACCAGGGCGTATGTTTTATCGTTGCCTGACCTTGAGACCGTTTACGAGGGCAGTATCCCCGCTGGTGATACAACGTACGGCTTTGATAGCTATCTGTTCGGCAAACCGCAGATAGGTACGATTTTTCAATTCCAGTTAAAGATTGTTCATCCTCATGTTCCGATCTACGATTTTTTTTATGACAACGGCGGGCGCGCCCCGGTCTGCCAATTGGGACCGTGGGATTGTACCAGTGTTAATATCACAAACATCAACGGCAACCACATACGCTTTGGGTGGGACGATATATTTTCGGCCTCGGTCACACTCACGAAAGGATCTGTTCTAGATATAAACTTCTGGTCAGCCTATGCCAGCCATGACGGCCCTTATCCTTTTCGTATTTCAGAGGATGGTCGTTATGGTTATGAATACCGCGACGAATACTCCCAGTTCACCATCCTCGACATAAAAGACCTGGCGCCGGTGCCGCTGCCCTCGGCCATCGCTCTGCTGCCTCTGGGTATCGGCGCCCTGGCCTTTATGCGCAAACGCCGCCGCCTCGTGGCCGGCTGACCCGCAACTGCCGGCAAGGCAGGGGCCGGGATCGCCTGGCCCCTTTGAAATTTCCAACATCATGGAAAGATAACGCGCACCAATAAAAACAGTGAAATGGTGCCCGGAGGCGGATTCGAACCACCGACACGCGGATTTTCAATCCGCTGCTCTACCAACTGAGCTATCCGGGCAACCGGCGCGACGTTTCGGACGCGTGGCGTGACGGGTGTTTACGGGCGCTGGGCGCCCCTGTCCAGACCCCCGTCGCGGTTTTTTTCACCCTCGTCCGGGGCAAGGTCATCCAGCGGGCCGCCTGGAATGACATAGCTGCCGCGCAGCCAGCGGCCCAGGTCGATATCGGCGCAGCGCTTCGAACAGAACGGGCGATAGGCGGGCTCGCTGGTCTTCCGGCAGATCGGACAGGCCATCACCGATCCCCGTTTGACAAGCGATGGAGCGGAATGCGGTCGCGCTTGCGGTTGATCTCGTAAAGGCCCATCGTGGTCCAGCCGATCAGCGAGGTTTCGGCGCTCTCGCTCTTGAAGGCCGCGCGCAGAACCTGATCCAGCGTCGCCCGGTCGCGCTTGGGAATGGGGGCAAAGTCGATCACCACCTGCCCGCCCAAGCCCCGGAGGCGCAGTTGCCGCGGCAGGTCGCGCGCCAGGGCGATGTTGGCCTTGAGGGCGGCGGCCGGGCTGGTATCGCTGCCGGTGTTCACGTCGATGGCGACCAAGGCCCGGGTCGGCTGGATGGCGGCATGGCCACCACCGGGCAGCGCGACGTCGGGCGACAGCAGCATGTCCACCGCCTCGAGCACGCCGCAACGTTCAAGGCTGTCGTCGCCCTGTTCGACGCTGTCCGGTTCGGGGTCGGCCCATTCCATCCAGGCCAGTTCGTGGGGTGTCGGCGCGCCCAGCAGCAGTTCTGGCGGGCCGGCCCCCTCGGCCATGACCCGGACGCATAGCTCCAGAAGGCCCTGCATCTCGGCCTCGATCTCATCGAGCGGTGCGGTTTCCGCCAGGCTTCTGAAGATGATGCCGGTCCCGGCCGGCGGCCCGGCAGATTCGCCCAAGGTCGTCAGGTCTGCCCGAACCCCCTCGTCGCGGATGCGGCGCGAGACGTTGATTCCGGGTGCGCCCGGCGTGACCAATACATGACGGCCGCGAAACAGGATGCGTGCGGTCAGGGGAATGGCCTTGCCGTCCTCGGCCACGCCGGCGACTTGGACCAGAAGCGACTGCCCCTCGGCCAGACCGGACCGGTCACGCAGATAGCCGCGCTGCCCTTCGGGCAGGCGGACGAACACCCCGCCCTGACCTTTCATCAGTCGTTCGACCGTGCCACGGCAGATGTCGCCGGGCGTCAGGGACGCGATGTCGCCCGCATCGACGAACAGGTCGATCAGGCGCCCTTCGTCCAACAAGGCGGCGGCCTCGGCGCCAAACAGCCGGCCCAGAACGATCTGACGTCCCTTCATCGCGCATCCTTTCCCGCGGTGATACCCGATGCTGCCAGCATGGCGGCGGTTTCCGACAGCGGCAGACCGACGACCGACGAAAACGATCCCTGTATCCAGGGGATGAACGCGGCGGCTGCCCCCTGGATCGCATAGGCCCCGGCCTTGCCCTGCCAGTCGCCGTGATCGAGATAACGTTCCAGTTCAACCGCCCCTATGGGCCGCATCCGGACAATGGTTTCAACCAGGCGGTCGCGCATCGTTCCGGCATGGCGGATCACCACCGCCGTAAGGACGCGATGGCGGCGGCCAGACATCAGGCGCATGAAATCCCCCGCCTCGGCGCGCGACATGGGCTTGCCGAGAATGCGCCGCCCCACGGCGACGGTGGTGTCGGCGCATATCAGAACATCGCCGGACGGGACTTCGACCGCATCGGCCTTGGCGCGCGCGATCCGGCGGACATAATCGCGCGCCGCCTCGCCTTTGAGCGGGGTTTCGTCGATGTCGGCACTGCGGATTTCGTCCGGAACAATCCCGATCTGCCCCAGCAATTGCAGGCGGCGGGGGCTGGCAGAGCCCAGGATCAGGCGCGGGCAGGACACGGCCATCGCGGCGCCCCCCGTCAAACCGACCGCCGAGGGACGAGCGACATCACTTGAAGCGGTAATTGATCCGGCCCTTGGACAGGTCATAGGTGTTCATTTCCACCTGAACCTTGTCGCCCGCCAAAACACGGATGCGGTTCTTGCGCATCTTTCCTGCCATATGTGCGATGATCTCATGGCCGTTTTCCAGCTCGACCCTGAACGTCGCATTGGGCAGGAGTTCCTTTACGACACCCGGGAATTCGAGCATTTCTTCCTTGGCCATGGTCACTCCATTCTGATCGACCCGCCTGATTCGGGACCGTGGTTACATGCGTCGGCACCGCTGGGATTTCAAGCCCAAACAGCCGATCACACGGCCGAGGCGAGCCGCGCCGGCCCCTCCTCGGCGGTCATGGAAGGGTCGGTCAGGACGCGGAACGGGTCGCTGTCCGCAAGATCGGCAGGCGGCAGATCCGGCAATGGTTCCACCCGGTTCAAGGGCTGCTCGACGGGCTTGTGGGACGGGTCGTAAAGGCGGATGGCATAGCAGCCGGCGGATTCGCCCAGCTTGCCCCTGGCCAGAACCTGGCCCGTGCGTGTTTCCAGCCGCGCCTCGGCCAAGGTGACGCGCGGCAGCGCCAGCAACGTGCCCGGCTTCAGCGCGCGCAATTCGCCCAAAGTGATCCGGCGCCGGCACAGGATGCCCATCACCTCGACCGGGGCGGCGGTCACGGTTTCGGCCAGGGTCACGACGGCCGCAGCGCCGGGGGCGGTGGACGCCGGGCCTGGGGAGGCCGCAAGCCGGGCCTGGGACGTTTCGGCGCCGTGGGGCACGGCAATGAGGATCTGGCCCTCGCGGGTTTCGGTCCCGCCCAGCCGCAGATCGAGGGCCAGGCTGCGATAGGCCCGATCCTCCAGCATCAGGATCAACGGGCGGGGATCGTCCAGATGCGTTGCATAGCGGTACCCATCCAGCGATCCGTAACCCTCGATCCCCGCCATTTCGGTGGCCAGTTCCGCCATGACCGCATTCACGAAATCCACGCAGATCGCCGCATCGCTGCGCGTCACCCGGCGCCGTTCGGCGGGGCGGGACGTGACGCGGCCCAGGGCCTGCACTTCGATCAGGGCCGTCACCGTCTCGAAACCCAGCGCCATGACGCCCAACTGGTCGCCCGGCCCCTGCAGAACCACAAGAAGGCCCTGTTCTGGCAGAAGTTCGGGCAGCTCGGCCAGCGTGGTCGCGCCGGGCCGCACCTCGACCGGCAGAACCGGCATCCGGTACAGGCGTTCCGCTGCGCGACCGACCGCCATCGCCGCGGCACGGGCCGGGGATATAGGCTGGGGCTGCGGCAGGCGCGCGGGTTTGCCGGGACCATTCTGCGCACGGGCGAGCAGCAATGCCCGCAACCGCTCTGCCTGACCTGATTGCGCCATGATCACCCCGAATCGCCGATTATCCGCAGCCACCTTTGCAAGAACCGGTTGAGAAAGGGTTTACGCCCGATGCCGCCACCCCGCGTCCGAGGGAACCGGCGGTCGGCGCGGCAGCACGACACGAAAGGCCGCGCCACCCTGTCCGGGCAGATAGGTGATCTCACCCCCCAGGTTCGCCATGATCTCCTTGCAGATGGCCAGGCCCAGGCCCGCGCCGCCGGCCCGGGCCGGGTCGTTCAGACGAGCAAACTTTTCAAAGATCAGCGCCTGCCGCGCCGGCTCGATCCCCGACCCGTTATCGGCGATGTCGATCTGCGCGCCTCCCTGCAGGACCCGGATGACCCGGATGATCAGCACCGGATGTTCGGCATCGCAGTATTTGCGGGCATTGCTGATGACATTGATCAGCACCTGCAACAGCCGGTCCGCATCGGTGATGATGCCCACATATTCAGCCAGTGGGTCGCGTTCGACCCGGAAATGCCGTTCGGGCCGGGTCGCCGAGGCCGCGGTCAGTGCACGGTCGATCAGGTCGTGCAGGGTGACGGGCATCACCGACAGCCGGGCCTGTCCGCTCTCCAGAACGGACAGGTCCAGCAGGTCGTCCAGCAGCCGGGTCAAACGCCCGGCCTCGTCATGGATGATGCCCGCGAAGCGGCTGCGCTCCTCGGGCGTCAGGGTCGGGTTCTTGAGGATTTCCGAAAAGGCCCTGACCGACGTCATGGGGGTGCGCAATTCATGACTGATCTGGCCCAGAAAGGCGTCCTTCTGGACCGACAGGGCCGTCAGCTTGTCATTGGCCTCGTGCAACTGTCGGGCCGTGCGGGCCAGTTCGGCGGTGGCATTTTCCAGACGCTGGGTTTCCTCTTTGGCGCGCTGCGCCTCGTCGGCGACCTGCATGAGGTCGGATACGGTCAGTTTCACCCCGCCCGCCACGCTGTCGATCATGGCATGCGCCGTGGCCGACCCGATCGAGCCCGCCAGCCGCCGTTCCAGGCGGGTCAGAAAGCCGGGCGTCAGGTCGGGCAGATAGCCGGACTTGCCTTGCAGAGCGGCTTCGGTCTGGAAAAAGCGCAGCGCATCCTCGGCCCCCCAGACGCGGCGCGCCATGACCAAGAGCGGCTCGGCCTGATCGACGCCGCGTGCGACGCGGCTGTGGCGGATCGGGTCCACCGCGCTGACGAAGGACAGGCCCTGCAGACGCTCTACCGGATCGGGCATGCCAAAGATGGACAACGCGATGAAGGCCAGCGTGTTGACCGCAAGCGACAGCAAGATCGCAAAGGCCAGCGGATCGACCTCGGGCGGGACGGGCAAAAGGCCGTCGATGCCCAGCGAGGGCAGAAAGATCATCAGCATCCACAAAAGCGACCCCGTGCCGACACCGGCATAGGCCCCCTGCCGGTTGGCGCCGCGCCACAGCAGCCCGCCCAGCATTGCAGGCATCACCTGCGCCATGCCGGTAAAGGCCACCAGCCCCATCGAGGCCAGGGCGGCGGTCCCGCCGCTGGCCTGATAATAGGTCCAACTGACCGCCATCATCGCCAGGATCGCCAGCCGCCGGGCGTTCAGGACAAACCCGCGCAGATCCTCGGGATCTCCCGACTGCGGCCTGCGGCGCAGGGTCAGCCACAGGGGCGTCAGCCAGTGGTTCGAAATCATCGTGGACACCGCGATCGTGCAGACCACGACCATCGAGGTCGCCGCCGAAAAGCCGCCCAGAAAGACAAGAAAGGCCAGCCAGTTCTGGCCCGACTGGGCAGGCAATGTCAGAACGTAGAGGTCGGGGTTGGCATCGGCGGGCAGCACGTCGCGGCCCATCACGGCGATGGGCAGGACAAACAGCGACATGGCGAACAGATAGGCCGGAAAGGCCCATCCGGCGGTTGCCAGACGATCCTCGTCGGCAGCCTCGACGACCAGAACCTGAAACATGCGCGGCAGCGCGATCACCGCGGCACCCGACACCAGGATCAGCGCGGTCCAGCGGTCGGGTTGCAGCAGCCAGCCCCGGTTTTCGGGATCGGTTGCGGTGCGGTGGATACGATCCACCATGTCGGCGGGGCCGTCGGCCAGCCCCCAGACCACAAAGATTCCCAGGGCCAGAAAGGCCAGGATCTTGACCACCGCCTCAAGCGCGATGGCGGTGACGACCCCGTGGTGACGCTCGTCGGCGGCCAGGTTGCGGGTGCCGAAGATGATGGTGAACAGCGCCAGACCCGCCGCCACCCACAGCGCGGTGCCCTGCATCCCGGCCACGCGGATGTCGCTCAGGCCATCGGTGGCGAAAACCTCGAAGGACAGGCTGACCGATTGCAGTTGCAGCGCGACATAAGGCGTCGCGGCGACCACCACGATCAGCGTGACAAGGCCAGCAAGACGGTTCGACTTGCCGAACCGGGCCGAGATCAGATCCGCGATCGAGGTGACGTGATGCATCCGCGCCACCCGCACCAGCCGCCGCAGTCCCCACCACGCGCCCGCAAAGACGATCGTCGGCCCCAGATAGATGGTGGCGAATTCCAGCCCCGACCGGCTGGCATATCCCACCGCGCCGTAAAACGTCCAGGCCGAGCAATAGACAGACAGCGACAGCGTATAGACGACCGGATGATCCAGCCATCGCACCTTGCCCCGCCCCGCCGCCCGGTCCGCCGCAAAGGCCACGCCGAACATCAGCGCGACATAGGCAAGGCATCCCGCGACAAGGGCTTCAAACGGCATGGTCGTCGGGCCTGGGGTCAGTGATGGCGCGGCTTGCGCGCAGCGTCGTGGCATCGGCGCGGCGCAGGGTCCGATGCAGCATCCATATCGCCACGATCAAGGCGGCCCACAGACCGAACAGCCAGATTGCCCCGCCCGCGGAACTGATCCGTTCGGGCATCCACCAGACCGGCACCAGAACCAGCAGCAGGGCCAGCACCGGCATAACACGCGCCGCATCGCCCAGGCGGCGGCGGCGGAACGAGGCGCGTTCAAGAAACAGCGGCCGGTCCGGCATGGCGCGCCGTCAGACCAGCATCCTGCGCACGACAGCGCGCAGGTCATCATTGGCAAAGGGCTTGGCCAGCACCTCGTCCGCCAGAGGCACATGGGCCTGCCCCCGCGCGGTCAGCAGCAAAACGGGGGTGGCGGCGATAGAGGGGTCATGATCGCCGCGCAGTTCCGCCAGAATCTCGGTTCCCGAACGATGCGGCAGCATCACGTCAAGAATGACCAGTCGCGGCTTTGCGCCCCGGATCGCTTCGATCCCGCCCAGACCATCGCCGTGCAGCGCCACCTGCCAGCCGTCCCGGGACAGAATGAACTGCACCGCATGAGCGATATTGGGCTCGTCCTCGATGATCAGGATATCGGGCATCAGGCGCCGGCCCCCTTGCTGGCGTTTGTCACGATAATGTGTCGCCAGGCCACGGCCTGTCAAAGCCTGTGTTCACGCGGTCGCCAGGATCGACGGTTCGCGCCGGGCCGGGCAGCCGATGCGCGGGCAGATGCGGCAGGCTGGGCCGATCGGCAGGCCGGCCTCCCCCGGCTGGCCTGCCTCCTCGGGCAGGATCAGCATCTGCGCATGGCTCAGCACCGGGCCCTCCACGCCCAGCGGCTGATGCCGCGTCGCCAGCGACAGTGACCGGAAACGACGACCTGACGGCGCCTGAAGCCTTGCGGCAATGGCGGTCTGCGGCTGCGCCAGCGCCTGGAACAGGGGCCACAGCGGGCAGGCATCGCCCGGCCGAGCCAAAGGAAAGCCCGGCGACGGGCTGCGCAGGATCAGGGCGCCCGATCCGTCGCAAATCAACAGCCCGGCGTTTTCAAAGCCTCTCGGCTTCAGGTCCGCCAGGCGGCGCATGACCAGATCCAGCGGCTGTTGCAGACGGGCCGCCATGCGCAGGGGATCGGGTTCCAAGGCCGCGGCGTCGGTCAGCACCCTGTCTGGCAGAACAGCGCGGTCCCGGGTCAAGCGGTCCAGATGATCGCGCGCCAGGGTGCGCGCAGCGTCCGAAGCCAGGTCGGCCGCCTCATCGACAGGCGGGGCGCCAGCGGCAATCCATGCCTCGACCTCTTCCTGGGGGGTGAAGATCGCCCCCTGGGTATCGAAGCTGTCCAGATAGGCCACAAGGGCCTGTGCGGTGCGCGACAGGCGCAGGCTGTCGCCGTCCAGATTGGCATGGAACCGGTCGCGCCAGTCCGGGGGGATCTCTCCGCCCTCGGCCAGGATCGAGGCCGTGGACCGGATCGAGGTCACGGCCGACAGCACCTCGTGCAGCGTGGTCAGCAGGTAAGGGTCTTGGGTCATCCGGTCGGACAGGGTGACAAGCTGCCGCTCCAGCCCCTCGGCCCGACGTGCCGTGGCGATCAGCACCGCCGCCCAGCCGGGAAAACGGGCCAGCATCTCGGGGGCCTGGTCCAGTTCGGCCGCGACCTCGGCGGGCAGGCGCGCCGCAGCCTCACGCAGGGCGGCGATCCGGGCCTCCTCGCGCCCTTCGGCCAGTTCGGCGGCCGGCACATCCAGAGCAGCGGCCAGCCGAACCACCAGATGCTCGCCCACGGGGCGGCGGTTGTGTTCGATCAGATTCAGATAGGCCGCAGAAATGCCCGCCGCCCGAGCGACATCGGCCTGCCGCCGCGACAAGGCCAGGCGTCGTTCGCGGATGCGTGTTCCCGTCAGGATCCGGCTGTTGCTGCGCGTCATCGCCCGATCAAAGCCTGCCCTCCGGCCCGGCGCAAGATGCAACGGAATCTTGACCTTTATGCGTCATGGTCGGGGCATGATTCACCCCTATCCCGTCATCCAGCCCCAGGCGGCCCTTGCCCGGATCACTTTGCAAACGCTAGAGCATCCTTTGCAAAGAAGGGGACATGGGATGGCTGCACAAAAGATCTATGCCGGCAATTCGCTGCGCGAGACACGGGGGCGCAGTGGACTGACACAGCGGCAGTTTGCGGAACGGCTGGGGGTATCCCTGCCCTATCTGTCGCAGATGGAAAACAACCACCGCCCGATCTCGGTCGGGGTTCTGGTGAGGCTGGCGCAGGAATTCGGCGTCGATCTGTCGAAACTGGCGACAGGCGATGCGGAACGCATGGTGATCGACATGCAGGAGGCGCTGGCCGATCCGCTGTTCGACGCGATGCCGCCGCCGGCCGACCTGCGGCTTGCGGCCACCAACGCCCCGGCCTTTGCCCGCGCCTTTCTGGACCTTTACCGCATCCACCGCCAGGGCCAGGAACGTCTCGCCGCCCTGGACGAAGCAATCGGCGCCTCCAGCCGGAACGCCCTTTCCACCCCCTGGGAGGAGGTGCGGGACTTTTTCCATTACCGCGATAATTACCTGGACGCGGTGGACCGGGCGGCGGAACGCTTTGCCTGTCCGGCGGGCCAGCGGCTGGACCCCTGGCAAGCGGGCGTCGCCGCCCTGGCACAGCAGAACCTGCGGGTCACGCAGGTCGAATTGCCTGCCCATGCCGTGTTTCATCGTGCCGGTCCGGACATCCAGGTCAATGCCGCGGCCGAACGTCCGACGCAGGTATTCCAGTTGCTGCATCTGGTGGCGCTGGAACGCCATGCCGACCTGCTGGAAGCCACGCTGGATCAGGCCCGGTTCCGCAGCCCGACCGCGCGCGCGGTGGCGCGGGTGGGGCTGGCCAACTATTTCGCGGGGGCAGCACTGATGCCCTACCGTATTTTTCTGGCAGCAGCGCAGGCCGAACGACATGACCTGGAACGACTGGCGCATCGATTCGGCGCCTCTCTGGAACAGGTGGCACATCGGCTGTCCACGCTGCAACGGACGGGTGCAAAGGGGGTGCCGTTCTTTTTCGTGCGGGTGGACCAGGCCGGAACCATCACCAAGCGCCATTCCGCGACCCGGTTGCAATTCGCCCGCTTCGGCGGCGCCTGCCCGTTGTGGAACGTCCATCAGGCCTTTGAACAGCCGGGACGCTTTTTGCGGCAACTGGCCGAAACCCCTGACGGAGTGCGCTATCTTCTGATGTCGCGCGACGTGTCCAAACATCCGGGCGCCTTCAACGCCCCCGTCCGCCGCTTTGCCATCGGCCTGGGCTGCGAGATCGCCCATGCGGGCAGCGTCGTTTACGCTGACGGACTGGATTTGACCCGGCCGCGCGCTTTTGAACCCATCGGCATCTCGTGCCGGATCTGCCCCAGATCGGACTGCCATCAGCGGTCGGTGCCGCCAATCGACCGTCCCCTCCGGATTCCTGCCAATCGGAACGGCCCCCTGCCCTATGAAATTTGCTAGCAATTTCAGGCCGTCATTTCCCAGGTCGGCGGAAACTCGCGCGCAAGGGCAAGGATTCGCGCATTGCGGGAACCCGATTGTCCGGGGATGTTGCCAAGAAGGCACAGCTACGGTTTACCCGCTGGCACCAGGAACAGAACGTCCGGCCCGATCCGGATGCCACCTCGGGGGACATGATTTGCCAAATGCGACAAGCCGTCTGAATGCCACGCTGGAACGGCTTCTGCCGGAAAAGCGCCTGTTCCTGCGGTCCGGAGAAAATGCTTGCTTTGTCCGCCTGCGTCCGGCGACCCAGCTTGCCGCCCTGGGGGGAATGGGCCTGGTGTTCGGCTGGACGCTTGTCGCGACCTCGATCCTGGCCATCGACGCGGTCACCACGGCGGGATCGCGCGACGGCACCATGCAAACGCAGGCCGCGGTCGAGCGCCGCCTGGCTCAACTCTCGGCTGAACGCGACGCGCGTGCAGCCGAGGCGCTGGCCGCGCAGAATCGCTTTGCCGTCGCGCTGGATCAGGTGTCGCAGATGCAGACGCAACTGCTCGCATCCGAAGAGCAGCGTCGCGAACTCGAAGCCGGATTGCAGGTGGTCCAATCCTCGCTGGGCGATGCGTTGGTCGCCCGCAACGACGCCCTGGGCACCCTGGCGGCCGACGCCCAACCCGATGCCGTCCGCCAGGACGAAGTGGCGGCAGCGCTGGATATCCTGACCAGCGAACTGCGCCAGGCCGCCGACGAACGTGCCAGTGCCCTGCAAGAGGCCGAAGCCGCCCGCAGCGAGGCGCAGGAACTGGCGCTGGAGCGCGATGAGATCCTGGCGCGCAACGACGAGATCCTGGCCGAGGTCGAAGATGCCGTCACCATTTCGGTGGAACCGCTGGACGATGTGTTCCGGTCGGTCGGCATGGACCCCGATGATGTGCTGTCCACGATCCGCAGCGGCTATTCCGGGCAGGGTGGGCCGTTGACGCCCTTGTCGCAATCCACCCGCGGCAATGCCGCGCTGTCGAACACCGAAAGCAAGGCCCGGCAGATCATCGTGACGCTGGATCAGGTGAACACCTATCGGATCGCCATGGAAAAGCTGCCCTTGGCGATGCCGGTGACGCAGTCGTTCCGCTATACCTCGAATTTCGGGCCGCGCTGGGGACGCAAGCACGAGGGGATCGACATGGCGGGTCCGGTGGGCACCCCCATCCAGGCAACCGGAGACGGGGTGGTGATTTTTGCAGGCCGATCGGGAGCTTATGGAAATCTCATCAAGATCCAGCACGAGTTGGGGGTCGAGACACGCTATGCCCATCTGTCGCGAATCCGCGTCAAGGCTGGCCAAAGGGTGTCGCAAGGAGAGCGGATCGGTGATATGGGCAACACAGGACGCTCGACCGGTTCGCACCTGCATTACGAGGTGCGGATGAACGGTCGGGCGGTCGACCCGATGAGCTTCATCAAGGCTGCAAGCAATGTTCAGTAAGACCCGCGTGACCGAAAAACCGCAAACCCCCCCCGCCCCGTCCGCAATGCCCGACCTGCCCGCCGCGACCCCCGGCCATGACCGCATCGACGCGCCCGCCACGCCCGCCGCACGGCGCAGCACGCCGTCGGTCCTGTCGTCGGATCTGACGGTCACCGGCAATATCCGCACCGAAGGCGACATCCAGATCGAGGGCACCGTCGAGGGCGACATCCGCGCCCATCAACTGGTGATAGGCGAAAGCGCCACCATCCGGGGCGAGATCGTGGGCGACGAAGTGGTCGTGAACGGCCGCGTGATCGGGCGCGTGCGCGGCCTGAAGGTTCGCCTGACCGCCACCGCGCGGGTCGAGGGAGATATCATCCACAAGACCATCGCCATTGAATCGGGCGCACATTTCGAAGGTTCGGTCCAGCGGCAGGAAGATCCCCTTGCCAACGGCCCAACCAAGAAGCTGGCCGCACCGACCGCCGAATAAGGCCCCTGTGCCGTTTCGTGACGATGCCCTGCCCGCGACAGCGGGCGGTTCCGGCATCTGCAGGCCATTGTCCACTTTCGCGCCGGGATGCATAAAGCCTCTTTGCATCTGGCAAAGTGGTGCTGTCCGACCTGGGCTAGGCTTCGGGCGCAAATCTGAGGAGAAAACACATGAAACTGGTTCGCCATGGCGCACGCGGCGCTGAACGTCCGGGAATTCTGGATGCGGATGGCCGGGTGCGCGACCTGTCGGCGCATGTGTCCGACATTTCGGGCACCACGCTGACCACCCACGGCCTTCAGGCCCTGCGCGTCCTTGACCCGGAAACCCTGCCGCTGGTCCACGGCATACCCCAGCAGGATCTGCGACTGGGCCCCTGCGTGGCCGGGGTGGGCAAGTTCATCGGCGTGGGGCTGAACTATGCCGATCACGCGGCCGAGGCGGGCATGGACGTCCCGACCGAGCCGATCCTATTCACCAAATGGACAAGCTGCATCACCGGCCCCGACGAGGATCTGCATCTGCCCAAGGGTTCGACCGCAACCGACTGGGAGGTGGAACTGGGCATCGTCATCGGGGACGGCGGTCAGGACATTGCCCAGAACCAGGCCCACCGGCACATCGCCGGTTTCTGCGTCATCAACGACATCAGCGAACGCGACTGGCAGTTGCGCCAGGGCGGCACCTGGGACAAGGGCAAGGGCCATGATGGGTTCGGCCCGATCGGCCCCTGGCTGGTCACGCTGGACGAAATCCCCGACCCCCGCGCCCTGCGCCTGTGGCTTGCGGTGGACGGGCACCGCTATCAGGACGGCACCACCGCGACCATGGTGTTCGGCCCCGAGGAAATCGTGTCTTACGCATCCCGGTTCACGACGCTTCATCCCGGCGATGTGATTGCCACGGGCACCCCGCCCGGCGTTGGCATGGGGCAGAAGCCGCCGGTCTATCTGCGGTCGGGACAGGTCATGGAACTGGGCATCGACGGGTTGGGACAGCAGCGTCAGCGGGTGGTCTGAGCCATGGCCCGGCCGCCATCCATCATCGTCACCGGCGCCGGCAGCGGCATCGGGCGGGCCACCGCCCGGCGGTTTCTGGATGCGGGTTGGCGCGTCGCGCTGCTGGGCCGCCGGGCGGATATCCTGGCCGATACCGCGACCGGACGGCCCGCGCTGATCCTGCCCTGCGATGTCACGGACGAAGCCGCCGTGGATGCGGCCTTCGACCGATGCGCTGCCGAGTGGGGGCGGCTTGACGCGCTGTTCAACAATGCCGGTCGCGGTGCAGACCCGGCCCTGCCCGATGCGATGGATGCCGACACCTTCCGCGATGTGGTGGCCGTGAACGTGACGGGCATGTTCCTGTGCGCCCGCGCGGCATTCCGAATCATGCGGGCGCAAACCCCCCGGGGCGGTCGGATCATCAACAATGGCTCGATCGCGGCCCATGCGCCCCGGCCGGGATCGGTGGCCTATACCACGTCGAAACATGCGGTGACGGGCCTGACCAAGTCCCTGTCGCTGGATGGGCGCCCTTTCGACATCGCCTGCGGCCAGATCGACATCGGCAATGCGGCGACCGAATTGCTGGCCCAGGTCAGCGTCAACAGCCCCGGTGCCGAACCCTCGATGGATGTGGGTGTCGTGGCGGATGCGGTGTTGCACATGGCCGGTTTGCCCCGTGGGGCCAATGTGCAGTTCATGACCGTGATGGCCACCGCCATGCCGTTCATCGGACGGGGCTGACCGCCCGAGGCATGAGATTCCCGGCATCGCGGCCCCGTAACACCGCGCCAGGATGGAAAAAGACAGCCCTTATTCGCGAAACCGGCTTACCAGCGCCGCCTGCACGGGGGGCGTCACGAATTTCGAGACGTCGCCGCCCAGCCGGGCGATTTCCTTGACCAGCTTTGATGCGATGGCCTGACGGCGGGCGTCGGCCATCAGGAAGACCGTCTCGATGCTGGCGTCCAGGGCGCGGTTCATCCCGACCATCTGGAATTCGTATTCGAAATCGGCTACGGCACGCAGCCCGCGCACGATGACCTGCGCCCCCACGTCGCGGGCGCAGTCGATCAGCAGGTTCTCGAACGGATGGACGATGATCTCGCCCCCGGTGCGGGGGATGATCTGGTCGCATTCAGCCTGCACCATGGCGACGCGATGGTCCAGGTCAAACAGGGGAGACTTGTCGCGGTTGATCGCCACGCCGATCACCAGCCGGTCCACCAGCGCCATGGCACGCTGGATGATGTCCACATGACCCAGCGTGATGGGATCGAAAGTACCTGGATAAAGACCGATGCGCATCAACTGGCGTCCCCGTGCTTGCCCTTTTCAAAGGCAAAGCGGATTGCCAGGAAAATTGCAAGCAATCGCCGGCCCGTCAGGACCCCATGATCATCCCGGTCAGCGCCTCTTTCTCGGCGGCGAGTTCCTTGAGCCGTCCGCTGACGGCATCGCCGATCGACACCACGCCCAGCATGGCGCCCGTGTCGTCCACGACCGGCATGTGGCGGAACCGCCCGTGGGTCATGCGTTCCAGGATGTCCAGCGCGTCGTCGCCCATGGTGCAGGTCTGGACCGAGCGGGTCATCACCTGACCGATGGGCTGCGACAGCACCCCGGCTCCATGGGTGCCAAGCTGATGCACGACATCGCGCTCTGACAGAATGCCCTGCGGCGTCCGTCCGTCGTCCGATACCACCACGGCGCCCACCCCGTGCTTGGCCAGCAGCGCCGCGGCATCCGCCAAGGTTGCGTCCGCGCGGATGGTGAGCATTGTCTGCGCCTCGATCCCCGGCTTGCCCGAGGTGGATTTCATCGACAGCAACTGCTTGACAAGCATCAGAGGCCCTCCGTGGCGCAATTCGTGACGCGTTGGTTCCCTCCACCTTTTCCCTCGAAGCCGGTTCCGTCAAGCCCGCATGGATTATCAACGCCAAGCTGACGTTCCAGGCGCGCGACTTCGGCCCGAATGCCCTGGGCCAACAGGTCGGCCAGAAGCGACAGGCGGCGCGACGCCCGGTCGTCGGCGTGGCGGATCAACCAGAAGCTGCGCTTCAGGACAAGGCGGTCGGGCAGGACGACCCGGACACCGGGGGCAAAGGGGATGGCAAAGTCATGCACGATCCCCACCCCGGCCCCGACCCGGATCGCCTGCATCTGCACCGACACGGAATTCGACGTGATCGCCGCCGTCTGAACCCCGGTTTCCGACAGGTAATCCAGTTCCCGGTCGAAGATCATGTCGGGGATATAACCGATCATTCGATGATGCCGCAGGTCTGCCAGATCACGGATCGGCGGGGCGGCGCGCAGGTAATCGTCATGCGCGGCCAGATGCAGGTGGTAATCGGTCAGCCTTTGCACCGTCAGCCGCCCGGTATCGGGCGGGGACACGGCAATCGCCATGTCGGCCTCGCGCTTGGTCAGGTTAACCACGCGCGGCAGGGCGACGATCTGGATTTCCAGCCCCGGATGGGCGATGCACAGATCGCGCGCCACCTGCGGCAACAGATAGTTCGCGCAACCGTCCGGGGCGCCGATGCGAAGCTGGCCGGTCAGCCCGGCGTCCCGGCGAGTGGCCTCGGCGGCGGCGTTGGCGCCCTGTTCGGCGGCTTCGGCCGGGGCCACCAGCCGCGCCCCCTCGGCCGTCAGCGCGTATCCCTGCGGGGTCTTGGCAAACAGCGCGGCCCCCACCGCACCCTCCAGCCGGGCAATGCGCCGCCCGATGGTTGACGCGTCCATGCCCAGCCGGCGGCCGGCGCCGGACAGGCTTTCCGTCCGTGCGACCGCCAGAAAGATGCGCAAATCGTCCCAGTCCATCCCGCCCCTTTGCAGAAACGCAAAACGTCTTTGCCGACCTTCCTCTTTATCCCGCAAATCCGCAAGGCTATGGTCACGCGAACCGCGCAACGGAGGATGCGATGAAAGAGATTCACCACTGGATCGACGGCTCGGAATACAAGGGAGCCTCGGGCCGGTTCAGCGACGTCTTCAACCCCGCCACCGGCGAGGTCCAGGCGAAACTGTCGCTGGCCACCAAGGCCGAGATGGATCACGCCGTCGAACGCGCTGCTGAAGCCCAGGTCGCCTGGGGCGCCACCAACCCGCAGCGCCGCGCCCGCGTGATGATGGAGTTCGTTCGGCTCATCAACCGCGATATGGACACGCTGGCCGAGGCACTGTCGTCGGAACACGGAAAGACCTTTCCCGACGCCAAGGGCGACATCCAGCGCGGGCTGGAGGTGATCGAATTCTGCATCGGTGCCCCCCACCTGCTGAAGGGCGAATTCACCGACAGCGCCGGTCCCGGCATCGACATGTATTCCATGCGCCAGCCGCTGGGCGTGGTGGCGGGCATCACGCCCTTCAACTTTCCGGCCATGATCCCGCTGTGGAAGATGGGCCCCGCGCTTGCCGCCGGGAACGCGATGATCCTCAAGCCGTCGGAACGCGACCCTTCGGTGCCGCTGATGCTGGCGCAACTGCTGCAAGAGGCCGGGCTGCCCGATGGCGTCCTGCAGGTCGTCAACGGCGACAAGGACAGCGTGGACGCGATCCTGGACAGCCCGGTCATCCAGGCCGTGGGCTTCGTCGGGTCCACCCCGATCGCGCAGTACATCTATGAACGCGCGGCGGCGACCGGCAAGCGCGCGCAATGCTTTGGCGGCGCCAAGAACCACATGATCATCATGCCCGATGCCGATCTGGACCAGGCCGCCGACGCCCTGGTGGGCGCGGGCTACGGGGCTGCGGGCGAACGCTGCATGGCGATTTCCGTCGCGGTGCCGGTGGGCGACAAGACCGCCGACGCGCTGATCGAACGGCTGGTGCCGCGGATCGAAAAGCTGAAGGTCGGCCCCTGGACCGCCGGCAACGACGTGGATTACGGCCCGGTCGTGACCAGGGCCGCCAAGGAAAACATCCTGCGGCTGGTGCAGTCGGGCATCGACCAGGGCGCCGAACTGGTCGTGGACGGTCGCGACTTCAACCTGCAAGGCTATGAGAACGGCTTCTTCGTCGGTCCGCACCTGTTCGACCGCGTGACTCCGGACATGGACATCTACAGAACCGAAATTTTCGGCCCGGTCCTGTCCACCGTCCGCGCCAAGTCCTATGAGGAGGCGATTGGCCTGGCGATGGATCACGAATACGGAAACGGCACCGCGATCTATACCCGCGACGGCGACACCGCCCGCGATTTCGCCAACCGCATCAACATCGGCATGGTGGGAATCAACGTGCCGATCCCCGTGCCGCTGGCCTATCACACCTTCGGCGGCTGGAAGAAATCCGGCTTCGGCGACCTGAACCAGCACGGCCCCGACGCTTTCCGGTTCTATACCCGGACCAAGACGGTCACGGCCCGTTGGCCGTCCGGCATCAAGGAAGGCGGCGAGTTCAACTTCCGCGCGATGGACTGACAGGCAAGGGCGGGGCAATCCCGCCCTTTTCGCCTGCGACGGTCTGCAATCCGCGACCGCGGCCGGACAAATTGACCAAATAGACAGCTACCGCTTTTCAACAGATAGGATAGTTATGTCTGTGTTAGTTGGTTTCGGTGTAAGCGGTTGAAATTGTTGAGTGGCCCTGCCCTTTTTGGCAGGGCCGGTCGACTTGCTGCTGAACCGGGTTGTTCAGGGGCAAGTCACCATGCGGACATTCTGCGCGCAAGACGATTCCTGCATATATTTCTTTCCGGGGATGGGGTATCGCCCGGTCGCCCAGGCGATCCAGCGGGATCAATACGGCGACCATGCGGTGCTGATCGTCGGCGATGATTCCCCCCTGGAGGGCAAGGTGCCGCCGGGATGGATGATGACGGATCTCCCGGTCGAGCCCTATGCCCCGCTTGGCGGCCCATCCGTCCTGGCAGGCCTGACCCCGGCGACCCTGGCCGGCGGCGGCTTCGCCGTGCCCGCCATCGCTTCCTGGGGCGGCGGCGGCTCGGGCGGATCGGTCCTGCCCCGGTTTCCGGGCGTGCCCCCCGATACGGGCGGCCCCGGCAATCCGGGCCGCACCACGCCAAGGCCCGAGCTTCCGCCGATCGGAGGCGATTCGTCCGAGCCGCCGGTGATCGGCAACACCTCGACCCAGCCGCCCGCGGGCCCCGACCTGCCCCCCCTTGCACCGGTTCCAGGACCAGAAGCGGGCGTGATGCTGATTTCGGCGCTTGTCGTCCTGACGCTGATGCAGGGCGCGTGGCGACGTCTGCACGGCTGACGGCAAACGCCCCTTGCGGCCAGACGGCAAGCAGGCTTCCATGGCGCAAAGGCCGGAAGCAGACATGACCGAAGAACCGGATTTCACACTGGGGATCGAGGAGGAATATCTTCTGGTCGATCCCGACACCGGCGATCTGTCCCCCGCGCCGGACGGCATGATGGCGGCCTGCCGTTCGGCCCTGGGCGATCGTTTCAGTCCCGAGTTCCTGCGCTGCCAGGTCGAGGTCGGCACCCCCGTATCCCCCACCATCGCCGAGGCGCGCGGCCATCTGGCCGACCTGCGCCGGACGGTGGCGCGGATCGCCGGCGATTACGGCCTTGCGCCGATCTCGGCGTCCTGCCACCCCTTTGCCGACTGGCGCGACCAGCATCACACCGACAAGGACCGTTACCACCAGTTGTCGCGCGACATGGCCGCAGTGTCGCGGCGGATGCTGATCTGCGGAATGCACGTTCATGTCGGCATCCCCGACCGGGCGATGCGCATCGACCTGATGAATCAGCTGACCTATTTTCTGCCGCATCTGCTGGCGCTGTCGGCCTCCAGCCCGTTCTGGCTGGGCGGCGACACCGGGCTTGCATCCTATCGCACCACGGTTTTCGCCGGAATGCCCCGCACCGGCCTGCCCCCGCATTTCGCAAGCTGGGAGGATTTCGAGCGACCGTTGCAGGTTCTGGCCGACCTGGACGTGGTCGAGGATGGCAGCAAGATCTGGTGGGATCTGCGGCCGTCGCATGGCTTTCCGACGCTGGAGACGCGCGTCTGCGACGCCTCGCCCCGCCTGGCCGACACGATCACGCTGGCGGCCCTGATCCAGGCGACCTGCCGGATGCTGTGGCGCCTGTCGCGCCAGAACCAGCGATGGCGGCAGTATGATACCCTACTGATCGGGGAAAACCGCTGGCGGGCCGCACGATATGGCATGGCCGAGGGCATCATCGACTTTGGCGCCCGCCGGATCATCCCCTTCGGCCAGGCGATCGAGGACTGGCTGGCGCTGATCGCCCCCGACGCCAACCGCCTGGGCAGCCAGCCCCATGTGGCCCAGGCGCGCGAGATGGTCCAGGGCGGCGGATCGGCCGCCCGCCAGCGCGTCGTTCTGGCCCGCGCCATCGCCGCAGGCGCAACCCGGCCCGAGGCCCTGCGCGAGGTGGTCCGTAGCCTGGTCCAGGAATTCCGGGAGGGGTTGTGATGACTTGCCAGAAGGCGGCATTCCGGGTTCAAATGAACAATCGTTCAATTCATCGTCCAGAGGAGGGTCGGGCATGGATTTCGCACTGACCGATGAACAGGCGGCCATCTTCGACATGGCGCGCGATTTCGGCCGGACGCGCATCGCCCCCCATGCCCGCGACTGGGAGGATGCAGGCACGATCCCCCGCGAACTGTGGGCCGATGCGGCCGAACTGGGCCTGGGCGGGATGTATGTATCCGAGGATTACGGCGGCACCGGCCTGTCGCGGCTGGATGGCACCCTGGTGTTCGAGGCCCTGGCGATGGCCTGCCCGTCCGTCGCGGCCTTTCTGTCGATCCACAACATGTGCGGCGGCATGATCGACAGGTTCGGGTCTGACGCCTTGAAAGACCGCTGGCTGCCCGGCCTGTGCAGGATGGAAACGATCTTTTCCTATTGCCTGACCGAACCGGGCAGCGGGTCGGATGCCGCCGCCCTGCGCACCCGCGCGGATCGGACCGGCGAGGGCTGGCGGCTGAACGGGACCAAGGCCTTCATCTCGGGCGGGGGGTATTCCGACGCCTATGTCGCCATGGTCCGCACCGGCGGCGACGGGCCGCGCGGCATCAGCGCGATGGTCGTGCCGGACGGCGCCCCCGGCCTGTCCTTTGGGGTGCCGGAACACAAGATGGGCTGGCGCGCCCAGCCTACCGCGCAGGTCCAGTTCGACGACTGCGAGGTGCCCGCCGACAACCTGCTGGGCGAGGAAGGGCGCGGCTTTGCCTATGCCATGGCGGGGCTTGACGGGGGGCGGCTGAACATCGCCGCGACCGCATTGGGCGGCGCGCAGGCGGCGTTGGACGCCACGCTGGTCTATATGGGCGAACGCCGCGCCTTTGGCCAGAACCTCGACCAGTTCCAGGCCTTGCAATTCCGGCTGGCCGACATGGAAACCGCGTTGCAATCAGCCCGCATCCTGCTGCGCCAGGCGGCATGGAAGCTGGACACCGGGGCGCCGGATGCCACCCGGTTCTGCGCCATGGCCAAGCTGCACGTGACCGACCGCGCCTTTGACGTGGCGAACGGCTGCCTGCAACTGCATGGCGGATACGGCTATTTGGCCGACTACGGGATCGAGAAGATCGTGCGCGACCTGCGCGTCCATCAGATCCTGGAAGGCACAAACGAGATCATGCGCCTGATCGTCGCGCGGGCGATGCTGGCCGAACGGGGGTAACATGCTGACCGAAGGGACAAGATGGCAGACCTGAACATCCGCAAGGCGGGCCGCGCCGGGCGCATCACCTTTACCCGGCCCCAGGCGCTGAACGCGCTGACGCATGACATGGCCCTGTCGATCCATCGCGCGCTGAACGGCTGGCGCGACGATCCCGATGTGGCCTTGGTCGTCATCGACGCCGAAGGCGAGCGGGCCTTTTGCGCGGGCGGCGACATCGCGGCGATCTATCGCGCCGCGCTGGCCGGCGATCATGCCGTCGGGCAACGATTCTTTGCCGACGAGTACCGCATGAACGCGGCCATCGCCGATTATCCGAAACCCGTCACGGCCTTCATGGGCGGCTATGTCATGGGCGGGGGCGTGGGCGTGGGCGGCCATGCCAGCCACCGCATCGTCGGCGACACGACGCAGATCGCCATGCCCGAATCCGGGATCGGCCTGATCCCCGACGTGGGCGGAACCTGGCTTTTGTCCCGCGCACCGGGGCATATCGGCGAATACCTGGCCCTGACGGGCGCGCGGATGCGGGCGGGCGATGCGATCCTTGCGGGCTTTGCCGACATCTACCTGCCCGAGGATCGCTGGCCCGGCCTGATCGCCGGGCTTGAGGAAACGGGCGACACCTCCCTGATCCGGGGCGAGGCCCCGGCACCCGCGCCTCTCAGGGACCGCGACCTGTCCGCCTTTGCGGGGGCCGACCTTGCCGCCGTGATCGACGCCCTGACCGAGGATGGCGACGCCCGGACCATCAATGTGCTGTGGGGCAATTCCCCCCTGTCGATGGAAGCGGGGCTTATCATGGTTCGCGCCGCGCGGAACGACCGGCGGATGCAGCACTCGCTGGCCCGCGAATACCGGTTTACCCATCGCGCGACGCAGCACAGCGACTTTCTGGAAGGCGTGCGTGCCCAGATCATCGACAAGGACCGACGCCCGCAATGGAAGGCCGATGCCGGCCCCGGCCATGTGGCGGCCATGCTGGCGCCGCTGGGGCCGGACGAACTGACATGGGAGGATCGGACATGAGGGTCGCGTTCATCGGACTGGGCAACATGGGCGCGCCCATGGCCCGCAATCTGCATGAGGCCGGACACCCGGTCACGGGCTTTGACACCGCCGCCCGCCCCGAGGGGCTGGCCCTGGCCGACAGCGCCGCCGCCGCCGTGGCGGATGCCGATGCGGTCATCACCATGCTGCCCAACGGGGACATCCTGCGCGCCGTGGCCGGTCAGGTCATCCCCGCGATGAAGCCGGGCGCGGTTCTGTGCGATTGTTCCACCGTCGATGTGGACAGCGCCCGCGCGGTGGCCGACCAGGCGCGGGCAGCGGGGCTGGAGGCCCTGGACGCCCCGGTTTCGGGCGGGATCGGCGGGGCGCAGGCGGGCACGCTGACCTTTATGGTCGGTGGTTCGGATCAGGCCTTTGCGACCATGCGGCCGCTGTTCGACATCATGGGCCAGAAGGCCGTCCATTGCGGCGACAGTGGCGCGGGGCAGGCGGCCAAGATCTGCAACAACATGATCCTGGGGGTCACCATGATCGCCACATGCGAGGCGTTTGCCCTGGCCGATCGTCTTGGCCTCGACCGGCAAAAGATGTTCGACGTGGTGTCCACCTCGTCAGGGTCGAGCTGGTCCCTGAACAGCTATTGTCCCGCGCCGGGGATAGGGCCGAAATCGCCCGCCGACAACGGCTATCGCCCCGGTTTCGCCGCCGAGCTGATGCTCAAGGATCTGGATCTGTCGCAGACCGCCGCCGCAGCCGTGGCGGCCGAGACGCCCATGGGCAATCTGGCCCAGCGCCTTTACCGGCAGTTCGTGGATCACGAAAACGGCCGGGGACGCGACTTTTCGGCAATACTGACACGTTTCGTTGAAAAAGACCCCGAGAACGGCGGAACTGCCTGATCGAGGGGGAACCCGCACGGCCCGCCGCATGTTGGTTTTTCGCACAGGAAGAGAGCTGCAAGAGCCTGCCATGATCCCGAAACCCGCCATGATCGCGACCGCTGTTGCCGGGGTCATCGCTGTTGCGCTGACCGCCAGCTTTGGCCTTCAGGCGCAGGGAACGCCG
The DNA here is from genome assembly GCF_004310345.1 of Paracoccus subflavus. Lineage (GTDB taxonomy): Bacteria > Pseudomonadota > Alphaproteobacteria > Rhodobacterales > Rhodobacteraceae > Paracoccus > Paracoccus subflavus. The sequence continues at coordinate 510,927 of NZ_SISK01000001.1, forward strand.
GCCACGCCCCCCCGGATCGAGGCGCCCCGGCTGATGCCCGGAGATGTGCTCCGGGCCGATCAGGTCCGTATCATCGAGAACCCCGGCCAATACGGTCTTGGGTCGGGCGTGCGCGGCAGCCGCTATGCCATTGCCGAAGGTCACCTGATCCGCATCGGCCCCAAGAGCCTGCGGGTCCAGTCGGTCATCCGCACCAAGGTCAGGCCGGTGGACTGATCGGAAAAGGGTTGGAGCGGGTGATGGGAATCGAACCCACGTATTCAGCTTGGAAGGCTGCTGCTCTACCATTGAGCTACACCCGCATGGGGACGATATAGGCGAGGCAGCCAGCAGGCGCAACCGTCAACGGCGCGCCTGAAAAAACCCTTGCAGGATCGCGCGGGCATCGTCCGCAGCAATCCCGCCATAGACATCGGGACGATGATGGCACTGGGGATGGTCGAAAACCCGCGCGCCGTGGTCCACTCCGCCCATCCGGGGGTCGCTTGCCCCATAATACAGCCGCCCGATCCGCGCGGCCGAAATGGCCGCGGCGCACATCGGGCAGGGCTCCAGCGTCACCCACAGGTCATGGCCCGGCAGGCGTTCGGACCCTGCGGCGCGACAGGCGGTCCGGATCGCCAATACTTCGGCATGGGCCGTCGGGTCCGATAATTCGCGCGTGCGGTTGCCGGCTGCCGCCACGACCCGGCCCGCCGGGTCCACGACCACCGCCCCCACCGGCACCTCACCCCGCAGGGCGGCGGCCCTTGCCTGGTCCAGGGCCAGCGCCATATGAGAAACGAAAGGGCTCATGCGCCGGTTGTCGCAGGGGCCTTGCCGGCACGCAAGCCGCCCTTTCCACGCTCCCGCGCATCCGCTAGAAGCGCGGTCTTGCCACCGCAGCGATGCGCAGGAGATCGTCATGACCGAAGAAACTACCCCCCCCTCAGCGGATCAATCCGCGGACCGCATCGCCAAGGTGATGGCCCGCGCAGGCGTCGCCAGCCGCCGCGAAGCCGAGCGGATGATCCTGGAAGGTCGGGTCACGGTGAACGGAAAGAAGATCGACAGCCCCGCCTTGGACGTGCTGGCCGGCGATCGCATCACCGTGGACGGCAAGCAACTGGACGAACCCCAAGAAACGCGGCTGTGGCTGTATTACAAGCCGCTGGGGCTGGTGACGACTGAATCCGACGAAAAGGGGCGGCAGACGGTGTTCGATGCCCTGCCCCGCGACCTGCCGCGCGTGATGACGATCGGGCGGCTTGACCTGACATCCGAAGGACTGCTGCTGCTGACCAACGACGGCGAGCTGAAACGGCGGCTGGAACTGCCCTCGACCGGCTGGCTGCGGCGTTATCGCGTGCGGGTGAACGGCACGCCCAGCGACATGACCTTTGACCCCCTGCGCCGCGGCGTGACCATCGACGGCGAGGATTTCGCCCCCATGGAGATCAAGCTGGACAGCCAGCAGGGTGCGAATGCCTGGTTGACCGTCGGAATCCGCGAAGGCAGGAACCGCGAGATCCGCCGCGCCATGACCCATGTGGGCCTGCAGGTGAACCGCCTGATCCGCATCGGATACGGTCCCTTCAAGCTGACCGGCATGGAAAAGAACGAGGTGGTCGAGGTCAAGCGCCGCGTGCTGCGCGACCAGTTGGGCGGCCTGCTGACGGGCGATGACACCGCCCCCAAGGACCGCGCGATGCGCCCCCGCGGGGCCGAAGGGCCGCGCCGCGAGGAGGGAGAGCGTCGCGGTCCCCGGCCCGAGGGCGAAGGCCGCTTTGCCCGCAAGCCCGGTCCCCCGCGGGGCGACGGCGACCGCCCTGCCCGATCCTGGTCCGGTCGGCCCGGCAAGCCCCACCCCGGCGGGGCCGGCGACGAAACCCGACCGCGTTTCGGGGCAAAATCCGGCGCCCCTCGCGACGACACCGACCGTCCTGCGCGGCCCTGGGCCGGCAAACCCCGCGCGGAAGGGGCCGACCCGCGGCCTCGTCCCGCCAAGCCTGCGCGCAAGGACTGGGGCGGCGACCGGCAAAGCGGCGCCGAGACCCCGCGCGGCGAACGTTCGGAAAGCGGGCGCGCTTTCAAGCCCCGCCGTGATGGCGACGGGCCCGACCGCGCGCAGGGCTTCAAGGGGCGGGGCGCTGCCAAGCCGGACGGCTTGGGGCCGCGCAAGGACGGCAAGCCCGCCGGGGAACGCAGTTCCAAACCGCAAGGCGGCGGCAAGCCGAGAGCCGACAAGGCGGGGGGCGGCCGGGCCTTCGGCAAGCCGGGCGGGTCAAGGCCCCCGGCAGGGGCGCCCGGCGGCAAGCCCCGGTCCGGCGACGCGCCGCGCGGACGCCCCGGTGGCGGCAAACCGGGCGGCCGCCCCCAGGGCAAGCCACAGCGTTGAGCCGGACAGGGCCGCCAACCCCATCGGCGGCCCTGTCCAGGCTCACTTGGTCAGGATCAGCTTGCCCGCGCGGGTAATGCGCAACTGATAGATCTGTTCGTCCAGAATGATGAGAGCCTGATTCCCGCCTTTTGTCAGGGCCGTGGCATCATGCTGGGGAATGCGCGCCAGAACGCTGGCACCAGGCTGCTGGAATTCTGCGGGACGTATTGCGGTCATGGTTGCCTCATGGATTTCGTGATCTCCTGAAAAACTGACAAATTACATCGGGATTGTCAAAGCAAAAGAGTCAGAAATTCAGAGCCGCTCATGGGGTTCAAGAAAACCTGATTTATCGCAAGGCATTAGGACTCAGACAGGCATGTCGTCAGGGTGTCCGCGATGCCTGTCATCAAATCGGCATACAGATCTTCCCCTGCCGATCCGCTTCCTTCGGGCGACAGTTCGCCCGCCATGCGGATGCCGGTTCCCTCGGTGATGGCGCCGATTGCCCTCGGATCGCTTGCATATTCCGGAAAGGCGCAGACCGCGCCGGATTCGGCAATCCTGTCGCGGATCGCGCTCAGCCGTGCAGCCGAGGGCGTGGAGGCATCGCCCAGCGACACCGGGATGGCAGGCTTCAGGCCGAAATGGTCGGTGAAATAGCCATATGCATCGTGAAAGACGACAAAGCTTTTGTCCGCATGGGGGGCCAGTCGCGATTGCAGGTCGCGGTCCAGGCTGGCGATCCGATCCGCAGCCGCCTTGGCGTTCGCGGCATAGGTGTCGCGTTTTTGCGGATCTGCCTCGCCCATGATTTCGGCAATCGCCGCCAGCCAGACCCGCGCATTGTCCGGGTCGAGCCAGGCATGAGGATCGGTCGCATTCTCGTGATCATCATGGCCCTGGTCATCATGGCCCTGATCGTCGTCATAGGCGCGCAGATGTGTTCCGGCGACTTCCAGCAGGCGCAGTTGCGCGATATCGCCCGCCAGCGTCGCCGCTGCTCGATCCAGCCAGGGGGTCAGTTCCGGCCCCGTCCAGACCAGCAGGTCTGCTTCTTGCAGGCTCTGGGCATCGGATGGGCGCATCTGATGGTGATGCGCGCTGGCGCCCTGCGGCAGCAGAACCCGAACCTCCCCCTCCGCGTCCATTACTTGCAGCACCAGCGATGCGGTGACGGGCGTATCCGCCACCACCTGGATAGATTGCGCCCAGGCCGGAACCGCCGTCAGGAATGCAAGAATGGAAAGCAAAAGACGCATGGGATGTCCTTTCGTTGGATTGCGGACCCGTCCTTGCCCTGTTATGTGATAACACGTCAATAGAAATGTAATAAGGTAACACGCGTTGCCCGAACCGCTTGAGCCCGAACCGCTTGAATCAGTCCCCGCAGCATTTGCCCCTCATGACCACCGCGCCTGTGAAACCCGTGTCCTGGACGAGGCTGCGGATCGGCTGGCGGAGCTGGGCGGCCGCCTGACACCGGTGCGTCGCCGGACGCTGGAAATCCTGTTGGAATCCCATCGTGCCATGGGCGCTTATGAGGTGCTGGACCGGCTGGCGACCGAAGGCTTTGGCCGACAGCCGCCGGTCGCCTATCGGGCGCTGGAATTTCTGGTGGAACACGGCCTGGCCCATCGGTTGCAGCGCCTGAACGCCTTTGCCGCCTGCCTGCATCCCGGCCGCGACCACGCCCCCGCCTTTCTGATCTGCCGGGCCTGCGATGCGCTGGCCGAACTGCCCGCGGCGCCCGTTCGGGCGGCGCTGGCAGACCTTGCCGCCGACACGGGCTTTATCATCGAACGCGCCACCATCGAGGCGGTCGGCCTTTGCCCTGTCTGCGTCAAGGCCGCCGCATGAGTGCCCTGATCGAGGCCCGCAACCTGACCATCCACCGGACTGGCAGCACCGAGCCGGTCCTGCGCGATGTCGATTTCCGCATCCTTTCGGGCGAGATCGTGACCGTCCTGGGGCCAAACGGATCGGGAAAATCCTCGCTGGTGCGCGCTTTGCTGGGTCATCTGCCGCTGGCGGCGGGCCGCATCACGCGCCGCCCCGACCTGCGCGTCGGCTATGTTCCCCAGCGGATGCAGTTCGAGACGGCCATCCCCATGACCGTGCGACGTTTTTTGTCCCTGCCCCGCCGGATCGGCGACGATGCTGCGGCCCTGGTTCTGGCCCGCACCGGGGCCGACGGGATGCAATCGCGCCAGATGACGCAGCTTTCGGGCGGCCAGTTCCAAAGGGTGCTTCTGGCCCGCGCGCTGCTGCACGACCCGCACCTGCTGGTCCTCGACGAGCCGACGCAGGGTCTGGACCAGCCGGGCATCGTCGCCTTCTATCGTCTGATCGAGGAGGTGCGCCGACAGACCGGGGCAGCGGTGCTGATGGTCAGCCATGATCTTCTGGTGGTGATGCGGGCATCCGATCGCGTGGTCTGCCTGAACGGCCATATCTGCTGCGAGGGTTCGCCCGACCATGTCAGCGGCGCCCCGGAATACCGCGCCCTGTTCGGGACGGGGGCCGAGGGCACCCTGGCCCTTTATCGTCACCATCATGATCACGACCATGACGGCGATGAAGCCTGCGATCGTCACCATCACCCTGCCGGGGCATCCTGATGCTGGACGATTTCTTTGTTCGCGCCATGCTGGCCGGGCTGGGGGTGGCGGCGGTCGCCGGTCCCCTGGGCAGCTTCGTCGTCTGGCGGCGCATGGCCTATTTCGGCGATTCCACCGCCCATGCCGCGATTCTGGGCGTGGCGGTCAGCCTGGCCTTCAATATCTCGGTCTATGCGGGCACGATGCTGATCGCGCTGGCCATGGCCTTGGCGGTATCGGCCCTGGTGACCCGGGGGCAGGCCATGGACACGATGCTGGGGGTGCTGTCGCATTCGGCCCTTGCGGTCGGTCTGGTGGCGATCAGCTTTGTGCCCCAGGCGCGCTCTGACCTGTCGGCCTATCTGTTCGGCGATATCCTGTCGGTCGGGCGTGGCGATCTGGCGCTGATCTGGACGGGGGCAGCAGGGGTGCTGGCTGTCGCGCTGTGGCGTTGGCAGCGCCTGCTGACCGCTACGGTGTCCGAGGATCTGGCCATGGCCTCGGGGATCGACCCCCGGGTCGAGCGGATCGTGCTGTCTCTGGGCCTTGCGGTTGTGGTGGCCTTGTCGATTCGCGTGGTCGGTTCGCTGCTGATCTCGGCGCTGCTCATCATTCCCGCCGCGACCGCGCGCGGATTGTCGCGCACGCCCGAGTGGATGGCAGGCATGGCCACGCTGATTGCCGGCCTTGCGGTGATGGTCGGCCTGACCGCCAGCCTGCATCTGGACACGCCGGCAGGGCCATCCATCGTGACGGCTGCGGCAGGGATCTTTGGCCTGACCCAGGCGTTCCGCCGCAATCCGTAGCAGGATTGTCACACCCCCGGAATGCGCCCCGCAGAACCCGGAACCAAGGGCTGCGGGGGGTGTTGGCCAATATGCAACAGTCTGCAAAGACCCGCGACGGATTTGAATTGATGCGCCTTTCAAACAATCCGGGAGTATGCAACTGTCGCCTCGATGTTGCCGGTGACGGCAGCCTTCAACGAAACGGAGCATGATCATGACCAAATTCGCTACCTTTGCTGCCGCTCTCGGCCTGACCGCCTCGTCGGCTCTGGCCGGTGGCTATGTCGCCCCCGTCGTCGACGTCGAACCCGTCGTCGTGGAAGAGCGTCCCGCCTCGACCAATGCCGGCCTGGTGGTTCCGGCCCTGCTGCTGCTGGGCGTCATCGCCGCCGTCGCTTCTGACGACGACGACTCCCCGGACGCGACCCCCGGCGAAGAAGACTGATTTCCAGCGGAGCCTCGGTTCCGTCAGGATCAGGGCTGGTCTTCGGACCGGCCCTTTTCGTTGTGCTCGACACAGCACGCCTCCGGGCCTAGCATGGATCGTGCAAGGGTTTCCTGTCCGGGGGGACATCATGGAACGATTGCTGATCCTGACATTGCTGGCCATGCCCGTACCCGCGGTTGCCCAGTCCGAGGTCGAGGACGGGCTTGGCCTGGTCGAACGCGGCCTTGGCATCATTGCCGAAAACCTGCGCAACGAATTCGGCCCCGATCTTGACCAGTGGGCCCAGGACATGGGGGTTGCCCTGTCCGACATGGCGCCGATGCTGCGCGATCTGGCCGTGCTGGTGGACGATCTTGGCCATTACGAGATGCCCGAGCGTCTGGAAAACGGCGATGTGCTGATCCGGCGCAAGGCCGATGCCCCGCCCCCGCCGCCGCTGGGGGATCTGCCGGGCGGTGGCGATGGCCCCTCGCCCGCCCTTCCCGATGTTCCGGTCGATCCCGACCAGCCGGAAATCCAGCTTTAGCCGGCGGTGTCCCGGACATGGCCGCCACGCCCCTTCGCCCCACCGATGAGGATGCACGTCGGTCCGCGCGGGGGATGCTGGCCGTCATGCGCCACGCCACCCTGGCCGTCAACGACCCCCAGACCGGCCACCCGCATCTGTCGCGCATTGCTTGCCAGCCCGATGCCGGCGGCCTGCCGCTGGCGCTTTTGTCCGGGCTGGCCGTGCACAGCCGCATTCTGACCCTGGACCCTCGGGCCGCGCTGTTGATCGAAGCGCAGCGGGATCGCGGCGATCCGATGACCTGGCCGCGGTTGTCGTTGCAGGTTGTGGCCAGGATGGTGCCCCGCTCGGAAACCCTGCGGCGGCGCTGGCTGGCCGCGCATCCCAAGGCGGCGGTGTTCATCGACCTGCCGGATTTCCGGTTCTGGCGGCTTGAACCGCAGTCAGGCCTGCTGAATGCCGGCTTCGGATCGGCCTTTCGCCTGACATCCGCCGATCTGACGACCTGTCCATGAGGAACGCCAAGCCTCTTGTCGCAGCAGGGCCGACGGCAAGGTGCGGGTTCGGGCCGGGACAATAGGGCAAACGATGCCGACAGGGGGCCCGACCGGACTTCAGAAGTGGATTGCCCGGCCATAGGCGTCCAGCACCGCCTCGTGCATCATCTCGGACAGGGTCGGATGGGGAAAAACGGTTTCCATCAGTTCCTGTTCCGTCGTTTCCATCTGACGGCCGATGACATAGCCCTGGATCAGTTCCGTCACCTCGGCGCCGACCATGTGCGCGCCCAGAAGCTCGCCGGTCCTGGCGTCGAACACGGTCTTGATCATGCCCTCGGGCTCGCCCAGTGCGATGGCCTTGCCATTGCCCATGAAGGGGAACCGGCCGACCTTGACCTCGTGGCCCAGTTCCTTGGCCTTGGCCTCGGTCAGGCCCACCGAGGCGACCTGCGGATGGCAATAGGTGCAGCCCGCGATGGACGACGGCCTGACCGGGTGCGGATGCCCGCCGGCGATCAGTTCGGCCACCATGACGCCTTCGTGGCTGGCCTTGTGCGCCAGCCAGGGCGCGCCGGCGACATCGCCGATGGCATACAGTCCCTCGACTCCGGTACGGCAGTATTCGTCGGTCAGGACATGGGTGCGGTCCACCTTGACGCCCAGATCCTCCAGCCCCAGGTTTTCCACGTTGCCGACAATGCCCACGGCGGAAATCACCGTGTCGAAATCCTGCGTTTCGGTCTTGCCTCCGGTTTCGATGTGAGCGGTGACAGTGACGCCCTTGCGGTCCAGCTTCTTGACCGTGGCCTTTTCCAGGATCGTCATGCCCTGCTTGACGAAAGCCTTCCTGGCAAAGGCGCTGATCTCGGCATCCTCGACGGGCAGCACGCGGTCCATCACCTCGACCACCGTGGTGTCGGCGCCCATCGTGTTGAAGAAGCTGGCGAATTCGATGCCAATGGCGCCCGATCCGATGACTAGAAGCCGCTTGGGCATATGCGGCGGCACCAGTGCGTGCTTGTAGTTCCAGACCAGCTTGCCGTCCGGCTCCAGCCCCGGCAGTTCGCGGGCGCGGGCGCCGGTGGCCAGGACGATGTTCCTGGCGGTCACCTCCTCGGTGCCCTTGTCGGTCTTGACGCTGACCTTGCCCGGCGCCGTCAGCCGCGCCTCGCCCATGATGGTCGTGACCTTGTTCTTCTTGAACAGATGGCCGATGCCGCCGGTCAGTTGCTTGGCGACGCCGCGCGACCGCTGCACGACCTTGTCCAGATCGAAGCCGATGCCCTGCGCGGACAGCCCGAAATCCTTGGCACGGTGCATCAGGTGGAACACCTCGGCCGACCGCAGCATCGCCTTGGTCGGGATGCAGCCCCAGTTCAGGCAGATGCCGCCCAGATGCTCGCGTTCGATGCAGGCCACCTTCAGGCCCAGTTGCGCACCCCGGATCGCGGCGACATAGCCGCCGGGTCCGGCACCGATCACCACCATGTCGAAATTCTGGGCCATGAGGCTGTTCCTGTCTGCTGTCGATAGTTCAGCGTTAAACCATCGTGCCGGGGCCGACAAGCAGGGCAGTCATGCCGCCGGGCGGTCCACGGGGGGCGTCTGGCGTTCGTCCAATGCGGCCTCGACCGCGACGGTCGTGGCGCTTGGCGCGATGACGGCATAGTTGCCCTGCTCCTCGGGGGTCAGGGCGCGGCGACGCGTCGTGCGCCAGCCGGCATAGACCGTCAGAAGCGCCAGCAGCGCCAGCATATGTATCCAGAATCCGTCGGGCCCCAGCACCTCCATCAGCCAGCCGGTGATGAGCGGCCCGCCCATCGACCCGATCCCGTAGATGAATAGCAATCCCGCCGAGGCCGAGGCCATGTCCGCCTGGTCCAGATAGTCGTTGGTATAGGCCAGAAGCAGCGCATAGATCGGATTGGCGATCCCGCCCATCAGCGCCCCGGCAATCACCAAGCCCAGGATGCCGGGCTGTGCCGCCACCACGATCACTCCTGTCGCGGTGCCGACCGCCGCAAGCAACAGCACCAGCCTGCGCCGGTCATAGCGATCGGAAATCCAGCCGATCGGATATTGCAGCACCAGACCACCCGCATAGCTGGCCGCGACGAAAGCCGAAATCTGGGCCACCGACAGCCCGACCGCGGCCCCCCAGACCGACGACATGCCCGACAGCGCCGCAAAAACCCCGCCCATCAGGAAGATCCCCACGCAGCCCAGCGGCGAGGCGCGGTAAAGGCGCGCAAAGCTCATCCGCTTGATGGTCTGGAAGGGCGGCGCCTGCTGGCGCGACAGAAGGATCGGCATGAAGGCCAGCGACACCATGACCGACGCGATGATGAACAGCAGGTATCCCCCCGGATCGCTGGTGTTCAACATGGCCTGTGCCGTGACGATGCCCAGCAATTGCACGATCATGTAGGCTGACAGCGTCCGGCCGCGATTCTCGTTCGTCGATCCGGCGTTCAGCCAGCTTTCGGACGTGATATAGACGCCGCAAAAGCAATAGCCGATGATCATCCGTAGCACCGTCCACCAGATCCAGTTCGGCTCGACCGCATAAAGCACCAGGACGGACGAGATCATCGAGCCCAGGGCGGCGAAGACCCGGACATGGCCCACGTTCTTGATCAGGCGCGGCACGGTCAGGCTGCCCAGCAGAAAGCCCGCGAAATAGCCCGACATGACCACGGACATCTGCAGGGTCGGAATCCCTTCCAGCCCGCCGCGAATGCCCAGCAGCGTGCCCTGCATCCCGTTGCCAACCATCAGCAGCAGGATGCCCAGGAACAGGGGCCATGTGCTTCGCAAAACGGAAATCATCGCAGTTTGTCTCATGTCAGGCGGGAACGCCCCGGTTGTGGCCGATCCGGGCAGGAACGGCTATCGGGAAACCGACCTCAGGGGATCAGCAGCGACGCATCGCCATAGCTGAAGAACCGATAGTTCTGCCGGACGGCATGGTCATAGATGGCGCGGATGCGGTCCTGCCCCATCAGCGCCGACACCAGCATCAGCAGCGTCGATTTCGGCAGGTGGAAATTGGTCATCAGCCCGTCGGTCACGCGAAAGCGATAGCCCGGATAGATGAAGATGTCGGTGGTTCCCCGGAACGGCTGCATCCGCCCGTCCGGGCCGGCCGCCGATTCGATCAGGCGCAGCGCCGTGGTGCCAACCGGGATGATGCGCCGCCCCTGGGCCCGCGCGCGGTTAATGGCCTCGGCGGCGTCTTGGCCGACCTCGCCCCATTCGGCATGCATCCGGTGGGTGGTCACGTCCTCGACCTTGACGGGCAGAAAGGTGCCGGCGCCCACATGCAGGGTGACATGGACGAATTCGATCCCCATCGCAGCCAGCCGGCCCAGCAGGGCGGCGTCGAAATGCAGGCTGGCGGTCGGTGCCGCGACCGCGCCCTTTCGTTTCGCCCAGACGGTCTGGTAATCCTGGTGGTCCTGTGCGTCCGGCGGTCGCAGTGCGGCGATATAGGGCGGCAGCGGCATCGCCCCCACCTGCGCCAGCGCGGCATCGAAGGCGTCGCCCTGGGCATCGAAACGCAGGCATACCTCGCCCCCGGCGATCGAGACGACCTCGGCCGACAAGGCGTCGCCGAACCGGATCGCCTCTCCTGCCCGCAGCTTTCGCAGGGGTTTGGCCAAGGCCCGCCAGCCGTCGGGGACGGGCTCCAGCAGCGTGACCTCGATTGCAGCGGTGGCATCGCCCTGCGGCGTGGCACGGGTGCGGCTGCCCCGGAGACGTGCGGGAATGACCTTGGTGTCGTTCAACACCAGAACGTCGCCTGCCCGCAGGATGCCCGGCAGGTCGGATACCCGCCGGTCGGCGATCCCCTCTCCTTCGGCCAGCAGCAGGCGCGCAGCCGTGCGGGGGCGGGCGGGCCGCGTGGCGATCAGCGCGGGCGGCAGGTCGAAATCGAAATCGGTCAGCTTCATGGCCGCGCTTCTGCGTCCGCCTGTCCTTCTGGTCAAGACGCCGCCGGCATCTTAGCAAAAAAGTCGGCTTTACTTTCCTGACAGATTCGCTAGCTTTCCGGCGAACCAGGAGCCCTGCGATGATCGTTTGCCATTGCACGCAAATTTCGGACCACGATATCCGGGCGGCCATCGACTGGATGCGCGCCGCCGATCCCCAGACGATCATCACGCCGGGCAAGATCTACCACGCGCTTGGCCGACGCGCGGATTGCGGCGGATGCATGCCGCTCTTTCTGGACACCATGCGCGACTGCGATAATCTGGGCGTAGCCCCGCCGATTTTGCGGGTGAAATCAGGTATTGCAAAGGATATGCACCATGAAGGGCGACGCAAAGGTCATCGAGTATCTGAACGCAGCGCTGCGGTCTGAACTGACTGCGGTCAGCCAGTACTGGCTTCATTACCGGCTGCAGGAAGACTGGGGCTTTGGGCGCATCGCTGACAAGTCGCGCGAAGAATCCATCGAAGAGATGCATCACGCAGACCGCCTGATCCAGCGAATCATCTTTCTGGAAGGGCATCCCAACCTGCAAAAGCTGGACCCGCTGCGGATCGGGCAGACTCTGCGCGAAACGCTGGATGCCGATCTTGCCGCCGAACACGAGGCGCGGACTCTGTACCTGGAGGCGCGCGAATACTGTTCCAGCATCAATGACCAAGTGTCCAAGTCCTTGTTCGACGACCTGATCAAGGACGAGGAAGGTCATATCGACTTTCTGGAAACGCAGATCCATCTCTACGAGACCATCGGCGCCCAGAACTATGGCCACCTCAATGCCAAGCCCGCCGACAAGGCGGAATAGGACGAGGGGCTATCCCAGCCAGTCCCGCGCCAGGTCGGGCAATTCGTCGAAATGCCCGATCAGGGCATCCGGGGCCAGGCGGGAAATCGCCTCGCCCTCGGGTCCGAAGGACACCAATGCGACCCGGACCCCGGCCGCCGCGGCCGTCTTGCGGTCGGTTTCGGTATCACCGACCAGAAAGGATGCGGCGACATCGCCCCCCGCACGTTCGACTGCTGCGCGATAGGGGCGCGGATCGGGCTTGCGCACCGGCAGCGTATCGGCGGCGACCAGCGCGGCAAAACGGTTCCTGACCCCCAGGGCGGTCAGCAGCGTCTCGGCAAGACCTTGGGGCTTGTTGGTGCAGACGGTCATGATGTGCCCATCGGCCAGCAGCCGGTCCAGCGCATCCTCGACCCCCGGATACAGGCGGGTATGGACGGCGATATTGCGGCCATAGTAATCCAGCAGGCGGGGGTAATCCTCGTCCTCGGCCCCCGGCGGCAGCAGCAGATCGCCTCCCATCCGGCCATAGCCCGCGCGCAACATCGCCCGCCCGCCGTGGAACGCCGTCAAGGCATCCACCGTCGGGTCCAGCGCCACGTCGATGCCGCGCGCCGCAAAGCAGGCGTTTGCCGCGGCGATCAGGTCGGCCGATGTGTCCGCCAACGTGCCGTCCAGGTCAAAGACCACCGTTCCCGCCATGCCTGCCCCTTTTCGTTTTCGCAACGATCCGACACCAAAGGTGAACGCGCAGGGCTTTTCCCTGCGCCCTGCCCCGATTAGAACGCCAGGCAGGAAATGAAAACAGGCGACAAGGGGCGGGCATGTCCGACAAACCGGTGGCGATCGTGGTTCTGGCGGCCGGCCAGGGCAGCCGGATGCAATCCGACCTTCCCAAGGTGCTGCACCGGCTGGGGGGCGTCCCGCTGGTCGGCCATGCCCTGGCCGTGGCGCGCACGCTGGAACCCGAACAGGTCATCGTGGTCGCGGGCCACGGCGCCCATCATGTGACCCGTGCCGTGGGCAGGATCGATCCCGACGCGCGGATCGTGCTGCAGCCCGAACAGCTTGGCACCGGCCATGCGGTCCGTCAGGCGCTGCCGGAACTGGAGGGATTCGAGGGGAAAGTGATCGTCCTGTACGGCGACACCCCCTTTATCAGCGAGGAAACCCTGGCCGCCCTGGCCGCCCATCCCGCCGATCTGGTGGTGCTGGGCTTCGAGGCCGAGGATCCGGGCCGTTATGGCCGTCTGATCGTCAGCGCGCGCGGCCTTGAACGCATTGTGGAGTACAAGGACGCCGATGCGGCGACCCGCAACATCGCGCTGTGCAACTCGGGGGTGATGGCGCTCGAGGCCGCGTTGCTGCGGCAACTGATCGTGCGGCTGGGCAACGACAACGCCTCGGGCGAATATTACCTGACCGACCTCGTGGCCCTTGCACGGGCCGAAGGGCGCCGCGCCGATGTCGTGACCTGTGACGAATCGGAAACCCTTGGCATCAACACCCGTGCCGAACTGGCCTCGGCCGAGGCGGTCTTTCAGGACCGGGCCCGCCGGCAGGCCCTGGAAAACGGCGTGACCCTGTGCGATCCGGCAACCGTCTGGTTCGCCCTGGACACGGTGATCGGCCGCGATGCGGTGATCGGCCAGAACGTCATCTTTGGCCCCGGCGTGACGGTGGAATCCGGTGCCGAGATCCTGCCCTTCTGTCATCTGGAAGGCTGCCATGTCTCGGCGGGGGCGACCGTCGGGCCGTTCGCGCGGCTGCGTCCCGGCGCCGAACTGGGCAGCGACGTTCACGTCGGCAACTTCGTGGAAATCAAGAATGCCGTGCTGGACGAAGGCGTCAAGGTCGGCCACCTGACCTATCTGGGCGATGCCCATGTGGGCGAACACACCAATATCGGCGCCGGCACCATCACCTGCAACTACGACGGCGTGATGAAGCACCGGACCGAGATCGGCGCCCGTGCCTTTATCGGCAGCGACACCATGCTGGTGGCCCCGGTGCGCGTCGGCGACGACGCCATGACCGGATCGGGCTCTGTCGTCACCCTGGACGTGCCCGACGGCGCACTTGCGCTGGGCCGGGCGCGTCAGGACAACAAGCCCGGCCTTGCCCTCCGCCTGATGGCGGCCTTGCGCGCGAAAAAGGAGGCACGCTGATGTGCGGCATTATCGGAATCCTCGGCTCTCACGAGGTATCGCCGCAACTGGTCGACGCGTTGCGTCGGCTGGAATACCGGGGCTATGACAGCGCGGGGGTGGCCACAGTCGATGCCGGCGGCCGGCTGGACCGGCGTCGCGCGGTGGGCAAGCTGGTCAACCTGTCCGACCGGCTGGTCCATGATCCCCTGCCCGGCCACATCGGCATCGGCCATACCCGCTGGGCCACCCATGGCGCCGCGACCGAGGTGAACGCCCACCCCCACCAGTCGGGCCGCGTGGCGGTGGTCCACAACGGCATCATCGAGAATTTCCGCGACCTGCGCGCCGAGCTGGCCGAACACGGCATCCAGCCGCAATCCCAGACCGACACCGAAACCGTGGCGCTGCTGACTGCGCATCACATGGACGCGGGCCTGTCCCCGGTCGATGCCGCCCGCAAGACGCTGGCCCGGCTCAACGGCGCCTTTGCCCTGGCATTCCTGTTTGAGGGCGAGCACGATCTGATGGTTGCCGCGCGAAAGGGCAGTCCCCTGGCCATCGGCCATGGCACGGGCGAGATGTTTTTGGGGTCCGACGCCGTGGCGCTTGCGCCCTTTACCGACCGGATCACCTATCTGGAGGACGGCGACCACGCCGTCCTGACCCGCGCGGGCGTGCAGGTCTTTGACGCCGATGGCAACCAGACCCATCGGGCCGAGGCGCGGATCGACACCGGTTCGACCGCCATCGACAAGGGCGGCTATCGCCATTTCATGGCCAAAGAGATCGCCGAACAGCCGGTGGTGATCGGGGATGTTCTGAACCATTACATCAAGAACGACCGGATCGTGTTGCCGGACGGCCTGGATTTCAGGGACGTGGACCGCCTGTCGCTAGTCGGCTGCGGCACGGCGCATCTGGCGGGCCATGTGGCGAAATACTGGTTCGAACAGTTGGCGGGCCTGCCCTGCGACATCGACGTGGCGTCCGAGTTCCGGTATCGCGAACCGCCCTTGTCGCCCCGAAGCTGGTTCATCGCCGTCAGCCAGTCGGGCGAGACGGCCGACACCCTGGCGGCGCTGCATTACGCGCGCGGACGGATTGCGCGCACGGTGGGACTGGTGAATGTCGGCACATCGGCGATCGCGCGCGATGCCGACATCGCCCTGCCCACCCTTGCGGGGATCGAGGTCAGCGTTGCATCCTCCAAGGCGTTTACCTGCCAGTTGACGGTGCTGGCGATCCTGGCGCTGAAGGCGGCCCATGACCGGGGGCGCCTTGACGACGACGCGCTTGGCCGCCATCTGGAAGACCTGCGCAGCATTCCCGGCCTGATGCAGCAGGCGCTGAACCTGTCAGACGATTGCCGGACGCTGTCGGAATGGCTGTCGCAGGCCCGCGACGTGCTGTTTTTGGGCCGGGGCGCGCTGTATCCGGTGGCCCTGGAAGGGGCGCTGAAGCTCAAGGAACTCAGCTATATCCATGCCGAGGGTTATGCGTCGGGCGAACTCAAGCACGGCCCGATCGCGCTGATCGACCGGGACGTGCCGGTGATCGTGCTGGCGCCGCATGACGCGCTGTTCGAAAAGACCGTATCGAACATGCAGGAGGTGATGGCCCGTCACGGCCCGATCCTGCTGTTGTCTGACGACGCGGGATTGGCCTCGGCCAGCCACGGGACGCAGGCGGTGCTGCGGATGCCGTCGGGCGGCGGCGCGTTCCAGCCGATCCTGTATGCGATCCCGATGCAGTATCTGGCCTATCACACGGCCGTCGCCAAGGGCACCGACGTGGACCAGCCCCGCAATCTGGCGAAATCGGTCACGGTGGAATAAGAAAGGCGCGCGGGCAGCCCCCGCACGCCCATACCGTCAGGCAACGCTGGCGCGGCCCTCGGCGGCAATGCGCGCATCCAGTTCCAGAACCTGATGCACGGCATTCGCCGCCTCGGCCCCTTTCTTGACGAAGTGGTCGCGGTAGAAGCCGGTCAGCAGGTCCGTTTCCTGGTAATTGTGCGGCGTCAGCGAAACCGAAAAACACGGCACGCCGGTTTCCAGCCCGACGGTCATCAGGCCGTTCACGACGGCGCCCGCCACGAAGTCATGGCGATAGATGCCGCCATCGACGACCAGCGCGGCGGCGACCACGGCGTCAAATTTGCCGGTCTGGGCCAGCTTCTTGGCCAGCAGCGGCATCTCGAACGCGCCGGGAACGTCATAGGCCACCACCTCGGCACCGGGCATGAGCTTCTTCTGTTCGGCCAGAAAGCCTTCGTGGGCACGGTCAACGACATCGGAATGCCAGCGGGCCTTGATGAATGCGATACGGGGGGTCTTGTGGGTCATCTTTCAGGAACCTTACGTTAGCTTGCGTACGGTCCCAGGACACGAGCCATGACCGCCCTTGGGAAAGGACGCGGCCACGGTTCTCTTTCATCCAGACTATACTGTCGGCCCCGGAGTTTCACCGGATCTGCTGACCCCTTCGTTTCCGAAGGGCGCTCGCGGGCTGTGACCGCCGGTGGGGAATTGCACCCCGCCCTGAGAACATTCCATAAATAACAGTCAAGGCCGCGTTCGCCAAGGGGGCTTTGGAATTATTGACGCCGCGCCATGGCCTCGGCTACGGCCCTGTGCAATTGATCCTCGCCATAGGGCTTGCACAGCAGAACCGCCTGTGGGGGGCAATCGGGGGGCAGCGCGCTGTCGCCCGTGGCATAGACCACCGCTAGACCGGGGCGCATCCCGACGGCCTGCCGGGCCAGATCGTTTCCATTCATGTCGGGCAAGCCCAGGTCGGTCAGCAGCAGGTCGAAGGTTTCCTGGCCCAGGCTGGCCAGAGCGGGCGCCCCCTTGCCGGCCTGAACGACGCGGTGGCCGCCCTCCTCCAGCATGATGGCCGTGTCGGCGCGGATCAGCGAATTGTCCTCGACCAGCAGGATCGACAACGGACGGCCATCCGCGCCATCCTGATTCCCGTCCGGCTGGGAGGCAGAGCCGCCACCGCCTTCGGGGCGGGCCTGCCGGGCATTGGCGATGACATGGCGCAGGCGCCGGGCCAAGGCTTCGTGGGTATAAGGTTTTGACAGCAGTTCGATCCCCGGGTCCAGCCGACCGCCATGAACGATCGAATTCTCTGTATAGCCCGACGTGAACAGCACGCCCAGTCCGGGCAGGATCTCTTGCGCGCGCCGTGCCATGTCCCGGCTGGTCAGGGAACCCGGCATCACCACATCCGTGAACAGCACGTCGATATCCGCGCCGCTCTCGACAACCGCCAGGCCCGATTGCGCATCGCGCGCCGTCAGCACGCGATAGCCTAAGGAACCCAGAAGATCGACCACCGTGGTGCGCACGGCGTCGTCATCCTCGACCACCAGAACGGTTTCGCTGCCCCCGAGGATGGGTCCGGTATAGCGCGGCAGGTCCGGCTCTTCCTCGGCATCCGCTCGGGGCAGATACAGGCGAATGGTGGTGCCCTGCCCCGGCTCGCTGTAAACGGCCACATGGCCGCCCGACTGCTTGACAAAGCCATAGACCATCGACATGCCAAGACCCGTTCCGCGACCCTCGGGCTTGGTGGAAAAGAACGGATCGAAGATCCGCGCCACGATATCGCCGCTCATGCCGCAGCCGGTGTCGGTCACGGCCACCATCACGTAATCGCCCGCCGTGACATCCCCTGCGACCGTGGCATAATCCTGGTCAAGCTGGGTGTTCATCATCTCGATGGTCAGGCGGCCGGGGCCATTCATGGCGTCGCGGGCATTGATCGCCAGATTGAGAAGCGCGCTTTCCAGTTGGGCGCGATCCACGCAGATGTTCCACAGATCCGCCGGCACGATCACCTGCACGTCGATCGTCTCGCCTAGGGACCGGCGCAGCATCTCGTCCATTTCGCTTAAAAGCCGGCCAGGCTGGATGACCCGGGGCTCCAGCGGCTGCCGTCGGCCAAAGGCCAGAAGCTGGCTGGCCAGCTTGGCGCCGCGCGCCACGGCGGTCAGGGCCTGGTCCACCCGCTGCCCGGCGCGGTCGTTGCCCGCCACATCGCGCGCCAGCATTTGCAGGTTTCCCGCGATCACCTGCAACAGATTGTTGAAGTCGTGGGCGACCCCGCCGGTCAACTGGCCCATCGACTCCATCTTCTGCGCCTGGTGCAGGGCGTGTTCGGTCTGGCGATGGCGCGCGACCTCGTCGCGGACACGGGCCTCCAGCGTTTCGTTCAACTGGCGCAACTGATCCTCGGCGCGCAGCCGATGAGCGATCTGACGCTGCATATCCTCGGCCTGGGCCTGCAATTCGGCCTCGCCCAGACGCCGGTCAGTGATGTCGGTATGGACACCGACCCATTCCACGATTTCGTCGCGATGATCCAGCATCGGCACCGCGCGGACGGCAAAGACCCGGTATTCCCCATCGGCGCGGCAGACGCGGTGTTCCCATTCAAAGGTTCTCCGCGCGGCGACTGCGCGTTCCCATGCGTCGACGGTGGCCTGCCGGTCGTCGGGGTGAATGGCCTGCGACCAGCCATAACCCTGGCATTCATCGACGGTCTGCCCTGTCAGGGCGGTCCAGCCCCGCTGTTCGCCGGTCATCCGGCCATCAGGCCCGTTGGTCCACAGGATGCCATGCACCGCATCGACCGCCGCGCGGAACCGCTCATTGCTGTGGCGCAGGCTGGTCTCGATCTGCTTGCGGTCCTCGACATCGATCAGGATCATGTAGACGCCGTCGATCCGACCGTCGCCCGTCGTTCGCGGCAGGCAGCGCATTTCGAAGGTGCGTGGCCGATCGCCGGGCAACTGGACCACGGCATCGACATTCACCGTTTCCCCGTTCCGGGCGCGATGCAGCAAATCGTTGGTCGTAGCCGCCTGTTCTTCCCCCAGAACATCGGCAATCCGGCGGCCGAGAACCTGATCGAGCGCGACGCCGAATACCTCCAGAAAGCACCAGTTGGCAAAGCGGAAGACCAGCGTTTCGTCCAGAAAGGCCACCAGTATCGGCAGCGCGTCCGACAGGCGATACAGTTCGGCCCGGCTGTTGATCAGGGCCTGACGCGCCCGCACCGTTTCGGTGATGTCCAGAGCCGTGCACAATACACCGTCCACGTCGATGCCTGCCTCATCATGGATCGGGCTATAGAACAGATCCAGAATGACCTCTTCAGGTTGGCCGTTCCGGTTCAGCACGATGGGGTGTTCGCGAAAGGCCTGCACCTCGCCCCGCAGGCCGCGTTCCAGGACCGCCTTGTTGAAGTCCCACATTTCGGGCCAGATCTCGGGAACCCTGCCGCCCAAGGCGCGGGGGTGGTTATGGCCCACGATGCCGATAAAGGCGTCGTTGTAGATCACAACATGATCCGGCCCCCACATCAGCACCTGGGGAATGGGGGAATTGACCAGCGAATTGACGTTGACCCGCAGGTGCGGGGGCCAAGACCCGATCGGTCCCAAGGCCGTGCCGGCCCAGTCGAACCGGCGAACCAGATCGCCGCATATCCCCCCGTCCACGGGCCATGCGGGCACCGCCGCCTCAGTCGTCATTCGCGTCCCGCCGATCCGTGTCACCCGCGGAGGGCATGATTAAGCCTTATTCCGCAGCGCCGCAAGTTGCGACACAGGGGATTTTTGTTTACGCCCACAGGACCATGGTGCGGACCAGCCGGTCCAGAGGCCTGTCGCGGAAAAGGAGATCACATGGCACGCACGGGCGGGGCATTGGTGGTGGATTGCCTGATGGCGCTGGGCGCGACCAAGGCCTTCGGCATTCCGGGCGAAAGCTATCTGGCGGTGCTGGACGCGCTGCACGACACACAGGGGCGGCTGGATTTCGTGCTGTGCCGTCACGAAGGAGGCGCCTCCTTCATGGCGTCCGCCTGGGGCAAGCTGACGGGCAGTCCGGGCGTCTGCCTTGTGACGCGCGGCCCCGGCGTCACCAATGCCGCCATCGGCATTCACACCGCGATGCAGGACAGCGTGCCGATGCTGGTTCTGGTGGGCCAGGTCGGGACCGACATGACCGGGCGCGAGGCGTTTCAGGAAATCGACTATCCGGCGGTCTTCGGCAGCATGGCGAAATGGGCCGCCCAGATCGACCGGGCCGACCGCATTCCGGAAATCCTGGCCCGCGCCTGGAAGACCGCCACCACCGGGCGTCCCGGCCCCGTCGTGATCGCCCTGCCAGAGGATGTGCTGACCGCCGTCACCGATGCCCCGCCCCTGACCGGCCCCGCGCCCATCGCCGCCCCCGCGCCCCTGTCCCAGGCGATGGACCGGACGATGGCGATGCTGGCCGGCGCCCGGCGACCGCTGATCCTGACGGGCGGCGCGTCCTGGAGCGAGGCGGGCCGCGCCGCCCTGCAACGCTTTGCCGAGGCCTCGGACATCCCGGTTCTGGCGGCCTTCCGGTCCCAGGACGCCTTTGACAACCATTCGCCGGTCTATGCGGGCGAAGCGGGCGTTGGAATGCCGCCCCATGTGCGCCGCCTGATGGCGGAATGCGATGTGCTGCTGGCGGTCAATATCCGCTTTGGCGAGATGACGACCGACGGATACAGCCTGCTGAGGGTGCCGCAGCCCGAACAGGCGGTGATCCATGTCCATGCCTCGGACGCCGAGATCGGCAAGATCTATCAGCCCAGCCTGGGCATCCAGGCGGGGGCCGATGCCTTTGCGGCCCTGCTGCGCCCGGTGGCGGGCGGCTGGGCCGACTGGCGCAAGGCTGCGCGGCAGGGATACCTGTCCTCGATGCAGGCCCCCGCGCAGCCCTCGCCGGTGGACATGGTGGCGGTGATGGACCATCTGCGGGCCTGCCTGCCCGGCGATGTGATCGTCACGCATGGCGCCGGCAATTTTGCCGTCTGGCCCGACAAGTTCCTGTGCTATGGGGTCGATGCGCGGCTGCTGGCACCGCAGTCGGGGGCGATGGGCTATGGTCTGCCCGCGGCCATCGCGGCCCGCATCGCCCATCCGGGGCGCACGGTGCTGTGCTTTGCAGGCGACGGCGATTTTCAGATGACCTGCGCGGAACTGGCCACCGCCATGCAGGCGGGCGCCCAGCCCGTCGTGCTGGTTCTGAACAATGGCATCTACGGCACGATCCGCGCCCATCAGGAACGCCAGTATCCGGGGCGCGTGTCGGGCACCACCATGGTCAATCCCGATTTCGTGGCGCTTGCCAAAGCCTATGGCTTTCATGCCGAACGTGTTGCAGACACAAGGGATTTCCCAGCCGCCTTCGACCGCGCCCTGCAATCGAAAACGGGCGGCCTGCTGGATCTGGACATCGCGCCCGAGGCCCTGACCCCGCGCCAGACCCTGACCCAGATGCGCGAGGCGGCGTTGACCAAAGGGCCGGCCTAGACCGCGATCCCGTGCCGCCCGGCCAGGTCGGTAAAGAACTGCCAGGCGACCCGGCCCGACCGGGCGCCGCGCGTGGCCTGCCATTCGATCGCCTCGGCCCGCAGGGTGTCGGGCGCGACCGTCACGCCATAGGCTGCGCAATATCCCTCGACCATGGCCAGATATTCGTCCTGAGAACAGGGGTGAAAGCCCAGCCACAATCCAAATCGGTCGGACAGCGATACCTTTTCCTCGACCGCCTCGCCGGGGTGGATGGCGGTGGCGCGTTCGTTGTCGATCATGTCGCGCGGCATCAGGTGACGGCGGTTCGACGTGGCATAGAGGATGACATTGCCGGGGCGTCCGCTGATGCCGCCGTCCAGCACGGCCTTCAAGGATTTGTACTGCGTATCGTCGTGGCTGAAGGACAGGTCGTCTGCGAACAGCAGGAAACGCCGGCCGGCCTCATGCCCCAGGATCGCCAGCAGGCGTCCGACCGATCCCAGATCCTCGCGCGCGATCTCGACCAGAACCAGCGGCAGGTCCTGGGCCACCGCCTCGGCATGGACGGCCTTGACCAGGGACGACTTGCCCATCCCCCGCGCGCCCCACAGCAGGGCGTTGTTCGCGCCAAAGCCCCGCGCGAACTGCAAGGTGTTGTCCAACAGGATCTGCCGGGCGCGGTCGATGCCGATCAGTTGCATCAGATCCACCCGGCTGACCGTCTCCACGGCTTCCAGCCGATCGGGATCGGGATGCCAGACATAGGCTGCGGCCTCGGCAAAACTGGGAACCGGCACGGGCGGCGGGGCCAGACGCTCAAGCGCGTCGGCAATCCGCCCCAGCGTGTCGGTCATGCCTTTTCTTTCTCGTCATCCTCGTCCCACAGCCCGTCGGCACGCAGTTGGGCCTCGCGCCGACGCTCTATCCGGCGGATCAGATGGATCGAGATTTCGTAAAGACTGAAGATGGCCATGAAAAGGACGACCTGCGACATCACGTCCGGGCCGGGCGTCACCACGGCAGCCATCGTCAGGATGCCTACCACGGCATAGCGACGCATCGATTTCAGTCCCGCCGAGGATACCAGTCCGGCCTTGCCCATCAGAGTCAGCAGAACCGGCAACTGAAAGCTGAGACCGAAGGCAAGGATGAATTTGGTCGTCAGGGACAGGTATTCGTTCACCGACCCCTGAAAGACGATGCCCGCCATCGGGTTGTCAACCGGCGCAGCCCCGGCCGGATCGTCGGGCAATGTCAGCGGCCCCTGCTGGAAGCCCAGGAAGAAATCATAGGCCAGCGGCAGGATCGCATAATAGGCAAAGGCCGCGCCCACAAAGAACATCAACGGCGAAGCCAGCAGAAACGGCAACAGGGCAGCCTTTTCCTTGCGGTAAAGACCAGGAGCCACAAAACGCCACAACTGGTAGCCGATGATCGGGAAAGCAAGAATGAACCCCCCGAAGAACGAAATCCTGATGGCGACCAGAAACCCCTCTTGCAGCTTGACCAGGATCAGCCCGCATTCCTGACCGCGCGTTTCCAGGGCATTGCAGATAGGAAGCGTCAGAAAGTTGTAGATGGGGTTCCAGACGACATAGGACAGGCAGGTCGCCACGACGAAAGCCAGCAGCGACCACAAAAGGCGCGTGCGCAGTTCGGCCAGATGCTCGATCAGCGGGGCCGAACTCTCGTCGAGATCGTCCTGCGGTTGGGGTTTGGCAACCACGTCAGTCGTCTTTCCTGTCACTGCGGCGCACGGCGCGCAGTTGTCGTTTTCCGGCACCCACATCCTCGGCCATGTCGTCGGATGCCGGTGCGGCGGGAATGGGGGCGACGGTCTTTACCCCGTCAGAGCCTGCGGTCTCCACGGGCACGGAAGACATAGTGGCCGGGGGCTTGGGGGCCACCGGGTCCCGTTCGGCACGCCTGTTGTTCTGCGGCAGCTTTGGATCCCATTTTTCGAACCGGTCGGCAGCCCGGTCAAGAGCATCCAGCCCCAAGGATCGTTTGGACGTCAGCGTCCGGATGTCGTTGAGCGACTTTGCCGCCTCGTCAATACCGGTATTTTTTGCCGCATCGTCCATTGCACTGGTGAATTCGCGCGCCATGCTCCGCGCTTTGGCCGTAAAGCGGCCAAGCGCGTGGAACAGATGAGGCAGGTCCTTTGGCCCGACAACGATCAACGCGACGATGCCGATCAGCAAAAGCTCGGTCCAGCCGACGTCGAACATGGCCCTGCCTTAGCTGCGGTCGGTCGCGTGCGGCGTCACGTCGCGCGCGGTCTCGCCTGGCATGGGGCGCACGGGATCGACGGTCGGACGAACGGTTGTCTCGCCATGCACGGTATGCGTATTGTGCGTGCTGTCTTCGATTTCCTTGGCGCCATCGTTCACACCGCGCTTGAAGGCCGTGATCCCCTTGCCGACTTCACCCATCAGCGAGGACACCTTGCCGCGGCCGAACAGCACCAGCACGACGACCGCGATCAGAAGAAGGCCGGGAAGGCCGAGATTGTTCAGCATCAGAAGCTCCCTTGTCGTGCGGCCGATGCCGCCCGCGGGTGATATGTATTCCCTGGAGCGGGCGAATGCAAAGCCCGAATCCGTGATAGTCGCCCCGGCCGCCCCCGATCCGCCTTGGCAGACCGCAAGGCGCGGGCGATAAGCGCGCATGGACCTGTCGATCTATGTGACCGCCTTCGTGACGCTGTTCGTGGTGATCGACCCGATCGGCCTGGCGCCCGTATTCATTGCCCTGACGCCCGGCATGACCGCCGCACAGCGCCGCCGAATCGGCATGCGCGCCCTGGTGATCGCAGCGGTGCTGATGACGATTTTCGGCATTGCGGGCGAATCCATCCTGTCGGCCATTGGCATCTCGATTTCCGCATTCCGCATCGCGGGTGGCCTTCTGCTGTTCCTGACCGCCCTGGACATGCTGTTCGAACGCCGCACCCAGAGGCGCCAGACCCAGGGGGACGCCGATCCCCTGCACCATGACCCGTCGGTCTTTCCGCTGGCAATGCCCTTGCTGGCGGGGCCAGGCGCGCTGGCCTCGATGATTCTTCTGACGGGCGAGGCGCAGGGCCTGGGTCACATGGTCATGGTCAATCTGGTGATGCTGGCCGTGCTGGCCATCGCCATGGTGCTGTTCGTGATCGCCACCCCCCTGGCCCATGCGCTTGGGCAGACGGGGGTGATGGTCGTGACCCGGCTGCTGGGGATGCTGCTGGCGGCGCTGTCAGTGCAGTTCGTGATCGACGGGCTGAAGGGATCGGGGCTGTTCCCATGAGCGGCGGCGACACCCTGCAACTGACCTATTATGCCGTCCTGCTGGTGGTGATTGGCGGGGCGATGCTGTTCGAGCTTGCAGGCCGGGGCGGCCGGATGCTGCGCCAGATTGTCCTGTGGATAGTGATTTTTGTCGGGGTGGCCCAGGCCGCGACATGGTGGATGGGCGGTACCGCCCCCAGGCAGCAGGTTCTGGAAGGCGGCAGGATCGAGATCCCCGTGGGCCGCGACGGCCATTTCCACCTGACCGCGCAGGTCAATGGTCGGGACGTGCGCTTCATGGTCGATACCGGCGCGTCGTCCATCGCCCTTGGCCCGGCGGATGCGCGGCGGATCGGACTGGACCCCGACGATCTGGCCTATGTCGGCACCGCCATCACCGCCAATGGCCAGGTCCAGACCGCCCCCGTCACGATCGAGGAAATCGCCATCGGGGACATCGTGGACCGCAATGTCCCGGCCTGGGTGATCGGCGCCGATCTGGACGGATCGCTGCTGGGCATGTCCTATCTGCGCACCTTCGCCCGCGTCAGCTTTGAAGGTGACCTGCTGATCCTGGAACGATAGGCTCAGTCCAGGAGCAGGGGCGGTGTCGGCCCGCTCTCCTCAAGGTGCCAGACCGCCTGCCAGCGTCCGCCCGCGCGCTCCAGCGTCAGGAAGTTCCTTTCGGCAACATAGCGGTGCTTCTGACCCGGCAGCGGACGGATGCGGATCGGATGACCCGGCAGGGGCGCCTCTCCCAGGCCCGCGAAGAGGCCCAATGCGCGGGCATAGCCCTTGGGCGGTGCCCGATGCGAGATTCCCGAGGCGACAAGCTGGTGGATCAGGGTGTCATGCGGCCCCATCTCGGCACGGGTGGCCAGATGGATTTCTCCGGACAGGATGGTCACAGGCGCGGTTTTCCGCATCCGCAGAATCTGACCCAGCATCCGCCGCCATTCGTCGCGATGGGCATGGCTTTGCCACTGGTCGCGCAGGTCATCCTCGTAGTGCTGCATCCGGGGCACGGCCATCATCAGCGTTTCCAGCAGCGACAGGCGCGGCCCCAACAGCGGCACACTGGACACCATGAAGACATGATCGCCCGCAGGCTGCATGGTTTCGACCGCAGCCCAGCCCCCCGGACCCATCACCCGCTGGCGGCGGCGTTCGGACCGCAGGTCGGGGGCGAACAACGTCACCCCCGGCAGGTCGCGCCGCCAGCCCAGGCTGCTTCCTGTCGGGTCGGCGAACAGGGCGGGCACGTCGGCATCCGTCGCGCCATGCTGGAACAGCAGGTACATCCGTCGTGCAACCCCGAACAGGGCCTGCCCCACCGCCGATTCCGTGCAGCTTTCGGGCAGCGACCCCCATCCATCGCAGATGTCATGGTCGTCCCAGACCGACAGGGACGGCACACCGGCGAACAGGCCGGCGCACGCTTCGGCCGCCAGGACCATCATGTAGCGTTGGGCGAACCTGTCTTCCAGATGACGGACCAGATCGGCCAGATCGGCGGATGACGGGGACTCGGGCACCCGCTCCGGCCAGTCTTCCGACAAGGGTTGGCCGCGCGTCGCCTCGTCGGCATAGATCTGGTCGCCCCCTTGCAGCAGCAGCGCAAAGGGCGCGCGGGCGTGATCGGCCCGCAGTTGCGCCCACATCAGATTGCGTTCGGCGGAATCGCGGTCCAGATCGCCGTTTTCCTCGCCATTGCAGGAGACGAAGGCAAAGCGGATGTCGCCATCCAGCCGGGTGACGACAGCATGGTCGCGCCCGTCAAGCCGATAGCCTGCATCGCCCGGTGCCAGGTGGAAATCATGGCGCCAGACCGACAGGCCCGCAACCCGCGCCAGCAGGACGGGCGCAACCGTTTCGGCCCCCGCCTCGACCGGTCCCGGCGCGGGCGCCCCATCGGGCCGGATGGTGACGGCCGCAAGGCGCATCCCCTTGGCGTCGCAGCCCCGAAAATGCAGGATCGGTACCGCGGAACCCTTTATGTCGGCCATGCTTTCTGTGCACCCCTATGGATCGTCTGGCCTTCACATAATCGTCCCGACGCGGATTGCACCCCGTCACCCGGCCAGCGGTTCCAGGCGGGCCAGTTCCTGCGCATGGCTGGCCAGACCGGGAACCAACGGGAACAGGTCGGCCTGCAGGGCATGATAAATATCGGGCTTGCCGGTGAACTGGCCTGATGCTGGTCGGCCTGCGGTCCCCGCCTCGGGAAACCAGCCGCCCCGGCCATGGTCGATCAACGCCGCGTCGGCAAAGCGCCACAGGCGGCGATACCAATCCTCGTCCCCCGGCCGGGGATCGGCCTTGAGCAGCGCAGCCAATGCGCCGATCGCCTCGGTCACGGGCCACCAGTAGCGGTCAGCCCGCGATACCCGGCCGTTGAAATCCAGCGTATAGGCCAGCCCGCCGCCCGAGTCCCAGGCGTCGGGCAATGCCGTTTCGACCAGACGGCGCGCCTGATGGACGGCATCGGCACCGGGCCGCCCCGCCAGATCCCACCATTGCAGCAGCAGCCGCGCCATCTCGAAGGAATGGCCGGGGGTGGTGCCCGCGGGGCGGAACATCGGATTGCCCGCATAGGCATGATCGGGCCGCCAGTCCGCATCGTAATGTTCTGGAATGCGCCAGTCCTGCGTGGCAGCCTGCCCGGCAATGAAGAAATCAAGGATGCGCCCGGCGCGGTGCAGGTATTCGGACTCTCCCGTGGCCTCGTGCGCGGCCAGCAGGGCTTCGGCCCCATGCATGTTGGCATTCATGCCGCGATAGGTCGAAAAGACCTGCCAGTCGCGGGTGAATTCGTCGGCGAACAGTCCCGCCTCCCTGTCCCAGAACCGGTCGTCCAGAACGGTGGCGATGTCGGCCAGCAGCCGGTCGGCATCGGGATGCCCGGCCATTCTGGCCGTGGATGCGGCCAGCATCACGAAGACATGCCCATAGGCCAGCTTGGTGCCCTCAAGCACGTCGCCGTCCCGCACCGCCCAGACATAGCCGCCATGCCGCCCGTCGCGATGGGTGCGCCACAACAGCTCCATGCCCCGGTCGATGATATCCGCCCGGTCGGGGCGCCCGGCCATCCGGGCCAGTCCGTACGAATGGATCAGCCGCGTCGTGACATGCAGTTCCAGCGCGCGATCGGGCAAAGGCAGGCCGTCCCTGTCCAGCATCCGGAAACCCCCATCCGCGCCTGGGCTGGCATCGAAAAAGTCGAGGGCGCGCAGGGCATCGCGAATCAGGAAACTCCGATGGGCCGGGTCGTCCAGCCACCGGATCGCACCGTCCGCTCCGGGTTCTGCGTGGTTCATGGGCCGTTTCCTTTCAATTCGCGCAAATCCTTGCGACTGCACCCCTTGCAATATCGCGGTTCGTCTGCCATCTGCCATTGCAGCGGTACCGGGCCCCTCTGGCGACAGCAATGTCGTGATGTCGGACCGCATCGAGCGTGTACTCGATGCAGGATGGCCCCGTCTGTTGAAGCCCTGGCATCGATGCACAACAGCAACGATGAGGGCATTATGGAAATCCTGCTACTTTTGGTGATGGGCAAGCCGCTTTGGATGTGGCTGCTGTTCATCGCCCTGGTGATCGCGCTTCTGGCTTTCGACCTGGGGGTGCTGCACAAGGACGATCACGAAATCGGCGTTGCCGAAAGCCTGCGCATGTCGGCCATGTATATCGTTCTGGGCCTGACTTTCGCGGGCTTCATCTACTGGCAGATGGGGACCGAAGCGACGGCCCAATACCTGACCGCCTTCGTGGTCGAAAAAACCCTGGCGATGGACAACATCTTTGTCATCGCGCTGATCTTCGGCTTTTTCGCCATTCCCCGCGAATATCAGCATCGGGTCCTGTTCTGGGGTATCCTGGGGGTGATCGTGCTGCGCGGCATCATGATCGGCCTGGGGGCCACGATCGTCGCCAACTATCACTGGGTGCTGTACATCTTTGCGCTGTTCCTTGTCTTTACGGGCATCAAGATGCTGTTCGCCAAGGAGGAATCGCACGACCTGCATGACAACAGGCTGGTGCAGTTCATGCGCCGCCGCTTTCACGTCACCGACGAACTTCATGGGCAGAAATTCATCGTCAGGCTGCCCGAACCCAAGACCGGCAAGATCGTTCGCCATGCCACGCCCCTGCTGCTGGCCCTTGTGATGATCGAGATTGCGGATCTGGTCTTTGCTGTCGATTCCGTCCCGGCGGTCTTCACGATCACGACCGATCCTTACATCGTCTATACCTCGAACATCTTTGCGATCCTGGGTCTGCGGGCCTTGTATTTCGCGCTGGCCGCCATTCTGCACCGCTTCAGCTATCTGAAATATGCGCTGTCGGTTCTGCTGGTCTTCATCGGGTCCAAAATCTTCATTGCCGATGCAATGGGCTGGGAAAAATTTCCGCCGACCTGGTCGCTGGGCATCACCTTTGCAATCCTGGGCGCGGGCGTGGTCTTTTCGCTGTGGAAAACCAACAGCGACAAGAAGAACCATATGTCCGCCTCTGCCCCTGGCGAATAACGCCGATACCCTTGCCAGGGCGCCCGGCACGGCGCCCTGGCCGTCTTTCTGTCCGGCAGGCCGCCTTGATGTCTTTGCACGGGCGCGCGCTTCGTGCAGATTGCACGAAGCCTGGTTTGCTGGAAAAAAGCCTAGATGATTATCGAAATTCTTGTTGTGCTGCTGCTGACGATGTTCAACGGCGTTCTGGCCATGTCCGAACTGGCCATCGTCTCGGCCCGGCCGGCACGGTTGAAGGTCATGGCGGCCGAGGGCAGCAAAGGGGCGCGGATCGCGCTGGAACTGGGGACAGACCCCGGCCGGTTCCTGTCCAGCGTCCAGATCGGGATTACCCTTGTCGGGGTGCTGTCGGGCGCCTTTTCGGGCGCGACGCTGGGGGCACGATTGTCAGCGGCGCTGATCGACAGCGGGCTGTCCCCGGCCCTGGCGCAGGCGCTGGGCGTGGGCGGCGTCGTGGTGCTGATCACCTATCTGTCGCTGATCATCGGCGAGCTGGTGCCCAAGCAGATCGCCCTGCGCGCGCCCGAAGGCGTTGCCACCCGCATTGCCCCCCTGATCCTGTTCATTTCCCGTATTGCCGCGCCGATTGTCTGGATTCTGGACAAGTCGGGCAAGGCGGTCCTGACCCTGCTGGGCCAGGCGGGCGAATCCGACCGCGGCATCTCGGATGAGGAGATCCGCGTCATGCTGTCCGAGGCCCGCAGCGCGGGCGTCATCGAGCAGGCCGAAACCGAGATGATCGCAGGCGTCATGCGCATTGCCGACCGGTCGGCGCGCGGGCTGATGACCCCGCGCCACGAGGTCGAGACGGTGGACCTGTCCGAACCGCCCGCCGACATCCTGCAACGCTTCCGAGACAGCCGGCGGTCGCGTTTCCTGGTGCGCGACGGGTCCGACGACGACATCATCGGCGTGATCAGCCTGCGCGACTTCATGGCGGGCGACGTGACCGACCTGCGCCCTCTCGTGCAGGAGGTGCCGGTGATCCGCGACGGCCTGCCCGCCCTGAACGTCATCGAGGAACTGAAGGCCAGTCCCGCCCATATGCTTCTGGTCTATGACGAATACGGTCATTTCGAGGGCGTCGTGACGGCGATGGACCTGCTCGAGGCGATTGCGGGCGATTTCCCCGAACCGGGCGACGACGAACCCAAGGCCGTGCAGCGCGACGACGGAAGCTGGCTGGTCGCGGGCTGGATGCCCGCCGACGAGTTCGCCGAGATGATCAATATCAACCTGCCCGAGGATCGGGATTATGAATCGGTGGCCGGTCTGGTCCTGGACCGCGCGGGTGTCCTGCCTGACGTCGGCGCTCATGTCACGGTCGCCGGCTGGCGGATCGAGGTGGTCGACCTCGATGGCCGGCGGATCGACAAGGTTCTGGTATCGCAACTGGCCGAGGCCTGAGGGCGTGACGATTTGGGCTTTCGCGGGCGGGCAGGCCGCCCCTAGTATGGCGCTGCCAGCCAGGAGACGCGCATGTTGATGAAATCCTACCGGGGCGCGACCTTTGACTGGTCCGATCCGTTTCTGCTGGACGATCAACTGTCCCAAGAGGAACGGATGATCCGCGACAGTGCGGCGGCCTTTGCGGCCGACCGGCTGGCCCCGCGCGTCACCGACGCCTATCTGAACGAGACGACCGACCCCGAGATCTTTCGCGAGATGGGGGCTGCGGGGCTGCTGGGCGTGACGGTGGACGATGCCCATGGCGGCGCCGGCGCGTCCTATGTGGCCTATGGCCTGGTCGCGCGCGAGATCGAGCGGATCGACAGCGGATACCGGTCGATGGCCTCGGTGCAAAGCTCGCTGGTGATGTTTCCCATCGAGGCCTATGGCAGCGAGGCGCAGAAGCGGCGCTATCTGCCGAAACTGGCCGCCGGCGACTTCATCGGTTGCTTCGGCTTGACCGAGCCCGATGCCGGGTCCGACCCCGCCGGAATGAAGACGCGCGCCCGCAAGACCGACGGCGGCTATCTGCTGAACGGCGCGAAGACGTGGATCTCGAACAGTCCGATCGCCGATGTGTTCGTGGTCTGGGCGAAATCGGACGCCCATGGCGGCAAGGTCCGCGGCTTTGTGCTGGAGAAGGGCGCCAAGGGCCTGTCGGCGCCCCGGATCGAGGGCAAGCTGTCCTTGCGCGCCAGCGTCACGGGCGAGATCGTGATGGAGGATGTCGAGGTGGGCGAGGACGCGCTGCTTCCGAACGCCGAAGGCATGGGCGGCCCCTTCGGCTGTCTCAACCGCGCGCGCTACGGCATTTCCTGGGGCGCCATGGGGGCGGCCGAGGATTGCTGGTTCCGGGCGCGGCAATACGGGCTGGACCGCCACCAGTTCGGCCGCCCGCTGGCCGCGACGCAACTGTTCCAGAAGAAGCTGGCGGACATGCAGACGGAAATCGCCCTTGGGCTGCAGGCGTCCCTGCGCGTTGGACGGCTGTTCGACGAGGGCCGGTTTGCCCCGGAAATGATTTCCATCGTCAAGCGCAACAACTGCGGCAAGGCGCTCGACATTGCCCGCATGGCCCGCGACATGCATGGCGGCAACGGCATTTCCAGCGAATACCACGTGATCCGCCACGCCCAGAACCTGGAAACCGTGAACACCTACGAAGGCACGCACGACGTCCACGCCCTGATCCTGGGCCGCGCCCAGACCGGGATCCAGGCCTTTGGCTGAACCGCCGCTGACAGGGCTTCGCGTCGTCGAACTGGCCCGCATCCTGGCCGGGCCGTGGATCGGACAGACCCTGGCCGACCTGGGGGCCGAGGTCATCAAGGTGGAATCCCCCGAGGGCGACGACACCCGCCGCTGGGGCCCACCCTTCATCGACCGTCCCCGCGCGGACGGCACGGTCGAACGGGTCGCGGCCTATTTCCACGCCGCGAACCGTGGCAAGACCTCGGTCCTGTGCGACTTCAAGGATGCGGGCGACCTGGACCGGCTGCGCGGGCTGATCGACCGGGCCGACGTGGTGATCGAGAACTTCAAGGTCGGCGGATTGCGCCGCTTCGGGTTGGATTATGAGACGCTGGCGGTTCGCAATCCGGGGCTCGTCTATGCCTCGGTCACCGGTTTCGGACAGGACGGGCCGCGCGCCCTGCAGCCGGGATACGATTTCCTGATCCAGGGCCTGTCCGGGATCATGGACCTGACCGGCGATCCGGCAGGGGAGCCGCAGAAGGTCGGCGTGGCCTGGATCGACATCTTCACCGGTCTGTATGGCGTGATCGCCGTGCAGGCGGCGCTTGCGGAACGCGAACGGTCGGGGCGTGGACAGCATCTGGACCTGTCGCTGCTGGATTGCGGGGTGGCGGTACTGGCCAATCAGGCGACGAATTATCTTTTGGGTGGCACGGTGCCGCACCGGCTGGGCAATGCGCATCCGAACATCGTGCCCTATCAGCTTTTCCCCGCCAGCGACGGCCACCTGATCGTCGCCTGCGGCAACGACCGGCAATTCGCGGCACTGTGCCGGGTGCTGGGTCTGCCCCACCTGCCCGCCGATCCCGATTTTGCGACCAATCCGGCCCGCGTGGCCCATCGCAGCCGGCTGGTGCCGATGCTGGCGACAGCGACGTCGCAACGGCCCCGCGCCGACCTGATCGCGGCGATGGAGGCTGCGGGCGTGCCCGCAGGCCCTGTCAACGACGTGGCCGAGGCGCTGTCCGACCCCCAGATCGCCGCCCGCGCCCTGCGCATCGCGCCGGAAGGCATCGCCGGCCTGCGCACGCCGATCCGCCTCGGCCGCAGCCCCCTGACCCACAACCGCGCCGCACCTGCAATGGGCGAGGGAGAGTGGGCCTTTGGGAACGACGCGGGGCAATAACAGCCCAAAGGAGCAAGAGCACCTTCGGGGGTTCGGCCTGGCAATGCCGGCGGCGAGCCATGCCATCGGAGGCGCAGGACGGACCAAACTCGACCGAGATCCTTTGGCTGGGGCCGCAAGCCGAAGCTCGGCACTTGGAATACGTGAACCAACTAGCCTGCGCCGACCGCGGGCGCATCATCATCGGTGACGCCTTCGACGCGGGGTGCGCAAGAGGGCGGCTTGGCGCATGTGCATCCGCCACGGCGCCCGGGCGACCTACACGATACGGATGCGGCCGGGTTCGACAGGATAGGGGCAACCTGCCCCGAACCAGTCCTTCAAGGCCGAAATGGCCGTCATATCCAAGTCGTGCCGATCCTGCCCGAATTTGTCCGGCACCGCCTGTGAGGTAGCGAACGCCACGCGATGGCGGCTGTCGGGATTCAGAGGGCGGCCATCGGGGTCAAATGCCGTCTCGATGCGGTGCCCTGCCGGATTTTCAAGTTTCGCGTTGATGGTCAGCCCGCAGAACCGTTTGACATAGCCGCCGCGCTGCCGGAACGGATCGCCGGAAAAGGTCGCCTCGAGGTTTTCCTCCATCATCGCCACGATCTCGGCACCGGTCAGGGTGACAACGCCGATCGGGGGATTGGTCGGGATGATGCACCACAGATCGTGCATCGTCACCGGGCCGGCGGGGATCGGAGCGCCATAGCGCCAGCCGTTCGAGAACGCGATTTCCGTATCGGCGGCTTGGGCTATGGCCGCGACGAGCGCGTCGTCCATGGGGGCGTCCATGCAGGTTCCGCGGTGCAGGATGCGGTCGCTATGTCCGACGGTCTGGCGGCGCAGATCGGACGCCGGGGTCACGGCCTTGGCCACCAGTGCCGCCACCTCGGGGTCTGCGGGCAGATCTTCGGTGATAGGGATCAGGCAGTGCTGCCGCCCGACGATACGTCCGCTTTCGATGTCCAGATCCAGCCGCCCGAGAAAGCTGCCGTGGCAGCCCGACTGGATGATGATGGTGTCGTCGACCATCCACGGCCGTTCGAGGCGGTTGTGTGTATGCCCCGACAGGATCACGTCGATGCCTTCGACAGCCTGGGCCAGTGCGCAGTCCTGCGGCAGGCCCAGATGGGACAGAACGACGATCAGGTCGCACCCCTCGGCCCGCAGCCGCGCAGCATGATCGCGGGTCTCATCGATACCGTCGGTAAAGCGCAGCCCTGTCGAGAAGGCGGGCGGCATGGTCTTGTCAAGGATCGTCGCCGCCAGCCCGATCACGCCGATCCCCAGGCCCTGGACGGGACAGACGGTGGTCGGGTCGAAGCGCGGCGCACCGCCGTGCTGGGGATGGCAATTGGCGGCCAGCATCGGATAGGTCAGCATTCCGGACAACCGCGCCGCCTGCGCCGGGCCATAGGCAAAGTCCCAATGCCCGGTCATGGCCGACAGGCCCAGGGCGTTCAGAACGGGGACTGCCGCCTCTCCACGGGTTTGGGTGACGGCTGGTGTGCCGTGAAACGTGTCGCCGTTGTCAAAGGCCAGCACGGTGCCGGGCGCTGCCGCCCGAGCCTTGTTCAGCACCGCGGCGATGCGCGCATAGCCCCCCATAGTCAGCAGCGACGGCCCCTCGGCCGTCCAGATCAGTTCCGGATGGGGTTCCAGATAGCCATGCGTGTCGTTCATCTGGAACAGGGTAATTCTGGGCATGTGCGGCTCGCTCGTGTCAGACAGAAATCCGCAAGGGACAGGGCAACCTTAAACCAACCTTAAGATTTCGCGTGCCGTGGACATATTGCGCACGCCAGGCGTCCCCTGCTTTGGCTGTCTCGTCTTGCGGTTCCGCCGGTCGTATCAGGCCGATTGGCGCGAATGCAGCGCGCCCGCGCCTCTGTTTCAGGTTGATTCACAACAAAAAACCCCCGCCAGTCGGGCGGGGGTTGATACGGTCAGACTGAGGTGCTGGTCACTCTCGGTTGCCCATGAACTGCAGCAGGAACATGAACAGGTTCAGGAAGTCCAGGTAAAGCTGCAAGGCGCCCATGATGGCGGACTTGCCCAGAAAATCCCGGTCCGAACCGGCCAGTTGCAGATAGGTGTTCTTGATGTTCTGCGTGTCATAGGCGGTCAGACCCGCAAAGATCAGCACGCCCAGGATCGAGATCGCGAACTGCATGCCCGGCGATTGCAGGAAGATGTTCACGATGGATGCCACGATCAGGCCGATAACGCCCATGATCAGGAAGGTGCCCCATCCCGAAAGGTCCTTTTTGGTGGTGTAGCCCCACAGCGACAGGCCGGCAAAGGCGATCGCCGTCACCAGAAAGGTCTGGACGATGGAATAGGACGTATAGACCAGAAAGATCGAGCTGAGCGACAGGCCCATCATCGCTGCAAAGCCGTAGAACAGAAAGGTCGCACCCTGCACCGACAACCGGTTGAGCGCGGCGCCGAAGGCAAAGACCATCAGCAGCGGCGCGAACATGATCACCCATTTCAGCGGCGAGGCATAGATCGCGACGCCAAGCTGCGTCAGTTGCCCCGACGCATCGACGGCGGCGGCGCTGATTCCATAGGCCGCGACGGCGGTTACACCCATGCCGACCGCCATCAGCCCATAAACCTTGTTCATGTAGGCGCGCAGTCCTTCGTCAACCGCCGCAGTGCGGGCGCCGACGCTCTGCGTGGTGCGGTACGTGTTGTAATCGGCCATCAATGTCTCCCCTGTGAGGCATGCCGGAGGCTACTCCGACTTATGTCGGTCATATTGGCACGGTTTCGCCATCTTTCAATGCGTCACCGTCCGTAATCTGCACAGGATTGCAAGCTTGTTACAACCGCCTGTCCCTCCGTGTGGCGTTGCCTGCAAGCTGGCCATCGCGGATCGGCGGAAGGTCTGCGACCTTCTGGCACCTGTTCGCGCTGCGGTTGTGAGGCTGCCTGATTCGGTCAGCAAGCAAACTTTTGTTCCCCAGAGTTTTCGTCAACGGCCTCATTCCCTTATCCCCAAGGGCCTCGACGAGCGGCCATACCTGTCTTTTTGGTCAGAATAGGCCCTGTTAACCAGCTTAACACTCGAAAATTGAGAAGCGTTAAGGTAGTGCTTCCTTAGATTGCAGAAGGTGGTAACGATGAAACACGGTGTAGATGTTCATGTTGGCAAGCGTATCCGTCACCGTCGCTGGATGATCGGAATGACGCAACAGCAACTGGCCGACAAGGTTGGCATCAAGTTCCAGCAGATCCAGAAGTACGAAACCGGAATGAACCGGGTGTCGGCGTCCCGCCTGTGGGACATTGCCCGCGCAGTGGACGTTCCGGTCAGCTTCTTCTTCGAAGGTCTGACCGAGGGCGAGATCCGCGACGAGGTCACGGGCGATATCCTGGCCGACAAGGAGGCGCTGCAACTGGTGCGTGCCTACTATACGATGCCGGTCGCGCAGCGGCGTCAGATCTTTGAACTGGCGCGCGTGTTGTCCGACGCCGCCTGACGGTTCCGGCCGCTGGACATTGTCCTGTCACGTGCCTGATACGATCCGGTGAATCAAATGCGTCCTGCCGCCACTGGCAGGACGTTCCCGTTCAGGTTAGTCCTGTCGGCACCTATGAACGCCGGGGACAGCCATGCAGGATGCGCAGGACATCATCGACGCGGCGCACCGTGCGGCCGATGCCGCGCGGGCGGCCATCCTGCCTTTTTTCCGCACCACCGACCTGACCGCCGACAACAAGCGGCCGTCGGGCTTTGACCCCGTGACCGAGGCGGACCGCGCGGCCGAACGCGCCATGCGCGCGGTTCTGGGAGCCCTGCGCCCCGAGGATGCGATTCTGGGCGAGGAATTCGGCGCGATCCCTGGCACCAGCGGGCTGACCTGGATTCTTGATCCCATCGACGGCACGCGGGCATTCCTGTGCGGCGCAGCAAGCTGGGGAATACTGATCGGCCTCTCGGACGGCCGCAATATCGTCTATGGCATGATCGACCAGCCCTATATCCGCGAGCGGTTCGAGGGGGGCTTGGGCCTTGCGTGTCTGGCGACCGACGCGGGCATACGGCCCTTGGCCGTCCGGTCCGGGGTCGATCTGGCCGGCGCGACGTTGCTGACCACCTTTCCAGAAGTGGGAACCGAGGCCGAAGCCGAGGCCTTTCGCCGGGTGTCGGCACGCACGCGGCTGACGCGCTATGGCCTGGACTGCTATGCCTATGGTCTTCTGGCCCTGGGCCAGGTGGACCTGGTGATCGAGGCCGGCCTGCAAGCCTATGACATCGCCGGGCCGATGGCGGTGGTTCAGGCGGCCGGAGGCATCGTCACCGACTGGCAGGGAGGCTCAGCGCATCAGGGCGGACAGGTCATCGCCGCAGCGACCCCTGCCCTGCATCGTGCCGCATTGGATTTGTTGAACGGGGATACCGCATGACCGACCAGACCCCTGCCCCGGACAGTCACCACATCGACGACGAATTCTTGCCCCGCCGCGCCTTGATGGACCGGATCGACGCAGCCATCGACGCCGGCGACGCGGCCCAGCTCAATACCCTGCTGGAGCCGATGCACGGCGCCGACATCGCCGACATCATCGAACGCCTGGTTCCCGTCCGGCGCCGTGCCTTCCTCAGCCTCTATTCGGGCGAGATCGACGGCGAGATCCTGTCCGAGATCGACGATTCGATCCGCGACGAGGTGATCGACCAGCTTCCGGCCGAGGTCATCGCCGAAGCCGTCCGCGAGATGGACAGCGACGACGTGGTCGATCTGGTCGAGGACATGGACGAGCCGGACCGGCAGGAAATCCTGGCCGCCCTGGACGCCACCGACCGCGCCGCCGTTCAGCAGTCGCTGGCCTATCCCGAATATTCTGCCGGCCGCCTGATGCAATCCGAGGTCGTGACCGCGCCGGAACACTGGACCGTGGGCGAGGCCGTGGCCTTTCTGCAATCCGAGGACTGGCTGCCCGAGCAGTTCTATCACATCGTTCTGGTGGATCCGCGCCGTCATCCGCTGGGCTATGTCACCCTGGGCCGGCTGCTGGCCTCGGCCCATGCCACCCCCTTGCGCGACATCACCGAAGACAGCTTCCGCACCATCAGCGCCTTTGCCCAAGAGGCCGACGTGGCCTATGTCTTCAACCAGTATCACCTGATCTCGGCCCCGGTGGTGGACCGCGACGACCGGCTGGTGGGCATCATCACCATCGACGACGCCATGTCGGTCCTGGACGAGGAGCATGAGGAAGACATCCTGCTGCTGGCGGGGGTGGGCGAGGAATCGAGCCTGACCGACAGCGTGATCCAGACCACGCGGCAGCGCGTGCCCTGGCTTGCCGCAAACATCCTGACGGCGGTGGCCGCGGCATCCGTGATCGGACTGTTCGAAGGGTCGATCGCGCAACTGGTGGCCTTGGCGGTGCTGATGCCCATTGTCGCCTCGATGGGCGGCAATGCCGGCACGCAGACCCTGACGGTGGCGGTGCGCGGCCTGGCGACCAAGGGATTGACCAAGGACAATTCGGTTCGCGTGATCCGTCGAGAGGTTGTCGTGGGGATGGTGAACGGCGCGGTCTTCGGCCTGGCCATTGGAACGGTGACATGGTTCTGGTTCGGCAACTTCGGCCTGGGCGCGGTGATCGGGCTGGCCATGGTCATCAACCTGACGGTCGCCGCGCTGGCGGGTATCCTGGTGCCGCTGACGCTGGACAAGCTGGGGGCGGACCCGGCACTGGCCTCGCCCACCTTTGTCACGACGGTAACGGATGTTGTGGGATTTTTCGCGTTTCTGGGCCTTGCAACGGTGATGTTGCTATGAACGACCCCGACAAGGCTGCCCTGCGGGTCATGGCCCTGGCTGCCCGCGACCGGGGCGGCGATCAGGACACCCTGACCCGCCACCTGACCGCGGCGTTGGCGCCGCATCGAGGCAAGGTTCTGTCGGGTTACTGGCCGATGCGGGGCGAGGCCGATCCCCGCCCCGCCATGGCAGCCCATGACGGGCCGGTCTGCCTGCCGGTCGTGCCCGGCCGGGCCGTACCGCTGCTGTTTCGGCGATGGGATGGCAAGCCTCTGGTGCCCGGCCCATTCGGCACATTTCATCCGCCTGATTCGCAGCCTGTGCTGCGCCCCGAAGTGCTGATCGTGCCCCTTGCGGGCTTTGACCGCCAGGGTAACCGGATCGGCTATGGCGGGGGATATTACGATCGGACCCTGCAATTGCTGCGCGAAACGGCGCCTGTCACCGCGATCGGTCTGGCATTCGCGGTGCAGGAACTGCCCGAGATTCCGGACGAGCCGTTCGATCAGCCGTTGGACCTGATCGTCACGGACCAGGGGATCCTGACGCCGCATCGGTGATGGCGTCGTCTTCGTGGCAGTTTTGCATCAGTTGTGCAAAAGCCAGGGATGACCTGTGGACAGCCCTGTGGGTAACTGCGGGATGACATACCATAAGCCATTCATAAATAACATTTATTCTTGTCATGACCCTTGTTGAAGAGTGGTTTTCCCTCGGCCTTGTGCGAGAATCGCTGACGCGGCTGATCTGACCCCGGTCAAGCGGGCTTTGTGTTTTATCCACAGATAAGAATTGTTGCACTCATTGTTTGATGGGATCAGTCTTGTGGCCTGTAGCGTTGTTCATACCAGATGTGGTGGCATCTAAACGACCAGCACCAGGAACCGCTGCTTCTGTAACCGAACCCGGCCGGGCGGTGCCGCCTGGACCCGTTGCCTTGGGCAAGGGGATGGCTGTCTGCCGCGTGGCGCAGGTCGCGGAATCGAGGGACGAGGACATGAAAGGGCTACGGGCATGAAGATCGAACGGCGTTTGACCACCCCGGACGGGGGCGCATACGGCGACATCGCCTTTACCACGACCATCAGCGAAATCCGCAACCCGGACGGCACGATCGTCTTTCGCAACGACCGGGTGGAAGTCCCGCAAGGCTGGAGCCAGGTTGCCAGCGATGTCATCGCCCAGAAGTATTTCCGCAAGGCGGGCGTCCCTGCGGCACTGAAGCGCGTCAAGGAAAAGGGCGTCCCGGAATTCCTGTGGCGCAGCGTTCCTGACGAGGCTGTCTTGGCGGACCTGCCCGTCGATCAACGCTATGGCGGCGAAACCAGCGCCCGGCAGGTGTTCGACCGGATGGCGGGTGCCTGGACCTATTGGGGATGGAAGGGCGGCTATTTCAGCACCGAGGCCGATGCCCGCGCCTATCACGACGAGATGCGCTTCATGCTGGCCCGGCAGATGGCCGCGCCGAACAGCCCGCAATGGTTCAACACCGGCTTGCACTGGGCTTACGGCATCGACGGCCCGTCGCAGGGGCATTTCTATGTCGATTACCAGACCGGCAAGCTGGTGAAATCCGACAGCGCCTATGAACATCCCCAGCCCCATGCCTGCTTCATCCAGTCGGTCAGCGACGATCTGGTGAACGAGGGCGGGATCATGGACCTGTGGGTCCGCGAGGCGCGCCTGTTCAAATACGGCAGCGGCACCGGCACGAACTTCTCGTCGCTGCGCGGCGAAGGGGAACGGCTGTCCGGCGGCGGCAAGTCCTCGGGCCTGATGGGCTTTCTGAAGATCGGCGACCGCGCGGCAGGCGCGATCAAGTCGGGCGGCACCACGCGGCGCGCGGCCAAGATGGTGATCTGCGACATGGATCACCCCGACATCGAAGCCTTCATCAACTGGAAGGTCATCGAGGAGCAGAAGGTCGCCTCGCTGGTGGCCGGATCCAAGGCGCACGAGGCACGCCTGAACGACATCTTCGCCGCCATCCGCACAGGCGGTGGCGAGACCGATCCGGCGCAGAACGGCGGATTGAAGGCCGCGATCCGCGCCGCCAAGCGCGCGATGATCCCGGAAACCTACATCAACCGTGTGCTGCAATACGCACGGCAGGGCTTCGACAGCATCGAATTTCCGACCTATGACACCGACTGGGACAGCGAAGCCTATGTCAGCGTCTCGGGGCAGAATTCCAACAACTCGGTCCGGGTGACGGACGCCTTCCTGAAAGCGGTGCGCGACGATGCCCCGTGGGAACTGATCCGCCGCACCGACGGCACAATTGCCAAGACCGTCAGCGCCCGCGAATTGTGGGATCAGATCGGCCACGCCGCATGGGCCTGCGCCGATCCCGGCATCCAGTTCCACGACACGGTCAACGCCTGGCATACCTGCCCCGAGGACGGGCCGATCCGCGGGTCCAACCCGTGCAGCGAATACATGTTCCTGGACGACACGGCCTGCAACCTGGCCTCGATGAACCTGCTGACGTTCTATCGCGACGGCCGTTTCGACGCCGATGCCTATGTCCACGCCACGCGCCTGTGGACCGTGACGCTGGAGATCAGCGTGCTGATGGCGCAGTTCCCCTCCAAGGAAATCGCGCAGCGTAGTTATGACTTTCGCACGCTGGGCCTGGGCTATGCCAATATCGGCGGCCTTTTGATGAACATGGGCCTGGGCTACGACAGCGACCAGGGCCGCGCGCTGTGCGGCGCGCTGACGGCCATCATGACGGGCGTGGCCTATGCCACCAGTGCGCAGATGGCGGCCGAACTGGGCGCCTTCCCCGGCTATGCCAGGAATGCCAGCCACATGCTGCGGGTGATCCGTAACCACCGCGCGGCGGCGCACGGCACCGGCGCCTATCACGGCGTCAACGTCGCCCCGGTCGAACTTGACGGCGACAGCTGTCCCGACGCGCGGCTGGTGGCCATGGCCCGGCGCGCCTGGGACGAGGCTCTGGCCCTGGGCGAGGATCACGGTTTCCGCAACGCCCAGACCACGGTGATCGCGCCGACCGGCACCATCGGCCTGGTGATGGACTGCGACACCACCGGGATCGAGCCGGACTTCGCGCTTGTGAAGTTCAAGAAACTGGCGGGCGGCGGCTATTTCAAGATCATCAACCAGTCGGTCCCGGCTGCCCTGGCAACCTTGGGCTATGCCCCCGCGCAGATCGAGGAGATGGTGGCCCATGCCGTCGGCCATGCCAGTCTCGGCAATGCGCCCTTTATCAACCACACCGCGCTGGCCGGTCACGGCTTCGGCCTGGCCGAGATCGAGAAGGTCGAGGCATCGCTGGCTACGGCCTTTGATATCCGCTTCGTCTTCAACCA
Source organism: Paracoccus subflavus (assembly GCF_004310345.1). Taxonomy (GTDB): domain Bacteria; phylum Pseudomonadota; class Alphaproteobacteria; order Rhodobacterales; family Rhodobacteraceae; genus Paracoccus; species Paracoccus subflavus. Next base: position 553,145 of record NZ_SISK01000001.1, read on the forward strand.
GTGGACGCTGGGCGAGGATTTCTGCAAGGGCACGCTGGGCATTCCCGCTGCCAAGCTGGCTGACCCGACCTTCGACCTGCTGCGTCATCTGGGATTCACCAAGGCCCAGATCGACGCGGCCAACGACCATGTCTGCGGCACCATGACCCTGGAGGGCGCGCCGCACCTCAAGGCGGAACACCTGCCGGTCTTCGATTGCGCCAATGCCTGCGGCAAGACCGGCAAGCGTTACCTGTCCGTGGACAGTCACATCCGCATGATGGCCGCGGCGCAGTCCTTCATCTCGGGGGCGATCAGCAAGACGATCAACATGCCCAACAGCGCGACCATCGCCGACACGCTTGCGGCCTATGAATTGTCTTGGTCGCTGGGCATCAAGGCCAACGCGCTTTACCGCGACGGCTCCAAGCTGTCCCAGCCGCTTGCATCCGCCCTGGTCGAGGACGACGAGGAGGCCGAGGAAATCCTGGCCACCGGCAACACTCAGGAAAAGGCTGGCGTGATCGCCGAAAAGATCGTCGAGCGGATCATCGTCAAGGAGGCCGTGCGCAGCCACCGCGAAAAGCTGCCGCAGCGCCGCAAGGGCTATACGCAAAAGGCCATCGTCGGCGGCCACAAGGTCTATCTGCGCACCGGCGAATACGACGACGGCAAGCTGGGCGAGATCTTCATCGACATGCACAAGGAAGGCGCGGGCTTCAGGGCGATGATGAACAATTTTGCCATCGCCGTGTCGGTGGGTCTGCAATACGGCGTGCCGCTCGAGGAGTTCGTGGATGCCTTCACCTTCACCCGGTTCGAACCCGCGGGCATGGTGCAGGGCAACGACAGCATCAAGAACGCGACCTCGATCCTGGACTATGTGTTCCGCGAACTGGCCGTCAGCTACCTGGACCGCACCGACCTGGCCCATGTCAAGCCAGAAGGCGCCCGTTTCGACGACCTGGGCAGCGGAGAGCGCGAGGGATTGAACGTCACCCCCGTCAGCGAGCAGGCCGAGTTGAAATCGCTGACCATGCTCAAGCAGATCAGCAGTGCCGGATACCTGCGCAAGCGGCTGCCTCAGGATCTGATGGTTCTGCAGGCGGGCGTGTCGGCCACCGCCATCCTGGCGACCGAGCCCGCTGCCCTTGATGCCCGCGCCAAGGCCCGGATGCAGGGCTACGAGGGGGACCCCTGCGCCGAGTGCGGAAACTATACGCTGGTCCGCAACGGCACCTGCATGAAGTGCAACACCTGCGGCGGGACCAGCGGCTGTAGCTGAGCGTTCGCAGCAGGGACGACCATGATCTCTGCCGCCTGATCCCTGGGCGGCGGATGATCGGTTTTCAAAGGCAAGGTGCGAAATTCGCATTCGGCAAAGCATCCGGGTGAAAAATCCGTCCTGTGTCTTTGGGATGTACGGTGACGGAGGGTATGCCCCTGCTGACTTACCTTACTCCATTCTGGCCCGCGCAGATTCATTCCGATTCCGAAAATCCCCCAGCACCCCGTTCGGCTTCTTCACCTTTCTTGAGCAACCCTTCCTTCCGGTCCGGGATGAGCTGGGGAAAATCTAGGCAACTGCTACGTCTCAACCTCTTTGCTGATTGACAGGTATCTTCTTGCAGCCTTAGCTTGGGAACTGTGCAAGGCAACTGCGCCAGTACGCACAGATCCGACGAAATTCACATAACGGCAACTTCGCCCTGGGCACTCGCTGCCTCAGGGCTGTTTCACGTGGACATGAACTTGGGACGCATCTCGCTTCAGATCGGTCTGCTGTTCTCGACCGAGGGGCCCTACTCCACGGTCGCCCAGGCACTTCTGAACGGGGCGATTTTGGCTTGCGATGAGGTAAACAGGGATCCGTCCCTGCATGTGCAGCTAGAGCCTTTCCACGTCAACCCTCGTGGGCAATTGGGAAATTACCAAGCCGGGATCCAGTCCATGCTGGATCGGGGCATTATCCATGTCTGCGGCTGCTATACCTCCTCAAGCCGCAAGGAAGTTCTGCCGATCATCGAGAAGCACGATGCGCTGTTGTGGTATCCCAGCCATTATGAAGGCTTTGAAACATCACAGAACGTAATCTATACCGGATCCTCTCCGAACCAGCATCTGACGCCGCTTATCGGCTTTCTGTTTCAGGAATACGGCAGGACGGCCTATTGCATTGGGTCGAATTACATCTGGGCTTGGGAAAGCAACCGCGTCTTCCGCGAAGGCATTACGCGCCTCGGGGGACAAATCGCAGCCGAACGATACGTGCCGGTGGGAGAAATTGACTTAGACCAGTATGTCAGCGAAATCCTGAAGCTGCGGCCGGACTACATCTTCAATTCGCTGATTGGATCGTCGTCCTATGAGTTCCTTCGGCGGCTGCGCCGGGCCTGCGCCGCTGTTGGGATTGACCAGCGGCAGGACATGCCGGTGGCAAGTTGCACGTTATCCGAACCAGAACTGCACGCCATCGGCGCCGAGGCGGCGGACGGACAGATAACCTCCAGTGTCTATTTCTCGTCGCTTCAAACGGCACGCAATGCCGTCTTTGTTGCAGCCTATCGTCATGCTTTTCCGAATGGACCGGTCGCCTGCGTCGACGCGGAGTCCAGCTATATCGCCATCCACCTGCTGGCACGCGCCGTCGCGCGGGCGGGTTGCCAAGAGGTCGCCCGGGTACGCGCCGCGGTGCCCGCCTGCCAATTCGATGCACCGCAGGGGCCGGTGAAGATCGACCCGGAGACCATGCATGCATGCCTGACTCCGCATATCGCGGTCTCTCGGGCGGATTATGAATTCGACGTGCTGATCCAAAGCCCTGGCCCGGTGCAGCCCGATCCGTATCTGGTCCAGTGGTCGCGCACCCTGGAACCGCCTTCCTTTCCCTCGCAACTGAGGATCGTGAAATGAAACAGCCCCGTTTGACGCAGAACTTCCGCGATTTTCGAGCATCGATCATCACGTCCGACAGCCGCACGACCAACACGCTTCAAACTGTGCTGCCGCGACTGGGGCTGAGGGTCGATGCCATCGGCCAGACCCTGCCATTCGAGCCCGCGCCCGGGCCGCGCGTAGTCTTCATCGACGGCGATATGGCGCTGCCCTTTGCGGGTGAAGAACCTGACCTGCCCTTGGAATGCGCCATTGTAGGCCTGATCGGATCCGAGGCTCCCAGTCGATTGCGGGGGCTGGTCAGTCTCGGCGCGCAGGCTTTCGTGACCAAACCCGTCCACAGCGGATCGGTCTATTCCGCACTGTTTCTGGCGGTCAATTCCTTCAACCGCAGCAAGGCGATTCAGGCTCAGATCGAGGATCTGAAACAGCGTCGAAAAGGCCGTGCCCATGTCCTGCGCGCCGTGACCGCGATGGTGCTGCGCGACGGGATCGGCCCCGACCAAGCCTACGACAGCCTGCGTCGCAGTGCCATGCGCGCCCGCCAAAGTGTCGAGGATTTTTGCGAGGCGCTGCGTGCTTCAGAATACAACGAGGACGAAGAAGCCTCGCCGACCGAAGAAAGGCGACGCTGGGCCTGATATCCACGTCACACACCAATAAGGAGTTGAAAATGTTGAGAACATCACGAGGCGCCGCTTCGGCGCTCGGAGTCCTGTTGCTTGCCGGTGCTGCATTCGGACAGGATGCAGAACCGATTAAGCTGGGTGTCTTGGAAGACCAGTCTGGCGATTTCGCCCTTGCCACTATCGGCAAGGTGCACGCGATCCAACTTGCAGCAGAAGAGATAAATGCTGCCGGTGGCATCGACGGCCGACCGCTGGAGCTTGTCGAGTACGACACCCAGTCTGACAACACCCGTTATCAGGAGTTCATGCGCCGGGCCCTGCAGCGCGACAAGGTGGATGTCGTTTTTGCAGGCTTTTCCTCGGCCTCGCGTGAGGCCTATCGCCCTATCGTCAACCAGTTCGATGGGCTGGCTTTCTATAACAACCAGTATGAAGGCGGGGTCTGCGATGCGAACATGATCGTAACGGGCGCTGTTCCAGAACAGCAATTCTCGACCCTGCTGCCCTATATGATCGAGAACTATGGCCCGAACGTTTATACGATCGCCGCCGACTACAATTTTGGTCAAATCTCGGCCGAATGGGTGCGCAACATCGTCGCAGAAAATGGCGGCACCATGGTGGGCGAGGAATTCATTCCTCTGGGAGTGTCGCAGTTCTCCCAGACGATCCAAAACATCCAAGGCGCCAAGCCGGACTTCGTCGTGACGCTGCTGGTGGGCACCGCGCAGGCGTCTTATTACGAACAGGCGGGCGCGGCGAACCTGAACCTGCCGATGGCCTCTTCGGTGAACGTGGGGCAAGGCTATGAACACAAGCGGTTCACGCCGCCCAGTCTCAAGGACATGTATGCGACCGTGAACTATGTCGAGGAGATCGACAGCCCTGCCAGCAAGGAATTCGTTGAAAAGTTCCGCGCCAAGTTCCCGGACGAGCCCTATATCAACCAGGAGGCCAGCAACTCCTACGCTGCGGTCTATCTCTACAAGCAACTGGTTGAGCGCGCGAAGTCAACCGAATTGGCCGAGATCCGCAAGGTGATTGCCGAGGGAGATGTCTGCGTCGACGGGCCTGGCGGCCAGATGTGCATCGACCCCAAAAGCCAGCATGTCTCGCACACGATCCATCTGGCGCATGTCACCGAGGACCATTCAGTCGAGTTTCCGACCAAGTGGGAGGCGATCAAGCCTTATTGGCTGGGCGAGGCGGGCTGCGATCTGACCGTCAGCGATCCAAGCGAACAATACACGCCGTCGAACCCGCCCCCGGCGAACGGCTGATCCCTGCTTTGTCCGGGCGGCCCTGCCCGCCTGGACGCCACCACGATCAAAGGGGCCGTCTTGTGGACATCTTCAATCTGATCTTCAGCTTTCTTTACCAGTTCGGCGATGCCTTCGCCTTTCTGGTTCTCAGCGCCTGCGGACTGGCCGTCATCTTTGGCATGATGGGCGTCATCAATCTTGCTCATGGCGAGTTCATCATGTGCGGGGCATATGTCTCTACCAGCGCGGCCCATGCAGGTCTGCCCCTGCCGCTTGCCATCATTGCCGGGGCAGTTGCCGCAGGTATCGCGGGCATGATCGTCGAACTGGCTGTGATCCGCCCTCTGTATCAGCGCCCCCTGGACACCATCGTCGCAACCTGGGGCATTTCCATGATTGTGACGCAAGGAACGCTGATTGTCCTAGGCCCCAGCATGCAGGGCGTTGGCACCCCCTTCGGCAGCTTCACGCTGGGCGGCTATTCCTATTCCGTTTATCGCGTCATCCTGATGATCGCCGCCGTGGGCACCTTGGTCCTGTTGTGGCTGATGTTCACCCGCACGCGGTTTGGCCTTTTGTCGCGTGCTACTATCCAAGTCCCCCATGTGGCCGAGGCTATGGGCGTCAACACCAACCTGATCTACAGCCTGACCTTCGGTCTTGGCGCAGGGCTGGCCGGACTGGCGGGCGGGCTCTACGCACCAACGATGACACTGGTGCCCACCATGGGCGCGTCCTTCATGGTCGAGGCCTTTGTCACCGTCGTCGTCGGCGGTGCCGACATCTTCCTGGGAACGGCCCCCGCCGCCGCCATCCTTGGCATCATCAAAGCGGCGCTGACCGGCTGGCAGGGACAGCTTGCGGGCCAGATCGGTCTGTTGATTGCCGTCATCATCGTCATCCGCATCCTGCCCCGCGGGATCAGCGGAAAAATCCTGAAAGAAAGGGCCTGAAAATGGCCGACCACTCTCGGTTGCGCGCGGCTCTCCGCCTGATCGAAGGGCCGCAGACCATCGGCCGCGGCCCGAAATTCTGGATGGGCTTTGCCATCGTCCTGGCTGGCGCCTGCGCCTATCCGATGTTCGCCGACAGCTACGATGTCGGCAACAACGTCTATTTCTTCAACTGGTTGTTCATGGCCATGGGCCTCTCGCTGATCTGGGGCTATGGGGGATCGCTGAGCTTCGGACAGACGGCGTTCTTCGGTGTCGCGGGCTATTGCTATGGCGTCCTGACGATCAACCTGGGCGATGCCTATGGACTGACCCTGCTGTCAACTCTGATAGCGGTAGGGTTTAGCGCACTCTTTGCCGCTGTGCTGGGTTATTTTCTGTTCTTCGGACGCATCAACGGCGTGTTTTTGGGCATCGTATCGCTTTCGGTGACGCTGGTGCTGGAACGCTTCATGGCGCAGACCGCCGGCCCACAGTGGGCCATCGGCTCGGCGCGGCTGAACGGGTTCAACGGCATGGGGGGCATGCCTTCGCTGACGATCCCCTGGCCGGGCGGGAGCATCGTGCTGTTTCCAGATCTGCCGCTGTACTACCTGACGCTTGCGCTTCTGGTGGTGATCTATCTGGCCCTGCGCATGCTGGTCAACTCGCGCTTCGGCAACGTTCTGGTCGCGATCCGCGAAAATCCGCAGAGGGCCGAGATGCTGGGCTATGACATTCGAAAGTTCCAACTGGGCGGGTTTGTCATCGGGTCAGCCTTGGCGGGGCTGTCAGGGGTGCTTTACACGTCCTGGGGGAACTACATCACACCCGCCTCGATGGGGATGACCGCCGCCGCGCTGCCCATCGTCTGGGTCGCAGTCGGGGGGCGCGGCGACCTGACGACGACGCTTGTGGGCACCCTGGCAGTGCTGATCGTGTTCCAGCGGCTGACAATCCACGGCAGCCAGTATGCCCTGGTCGTCATGGGCATCCTGCTGGTCGTGACCGTCCTGGTTGCCCCACGCGGCATTGTGATGGGCGTCGCGGATGCTTCAAGCCGCCTGATTCGCAGAAAGGACACCCGCTGATGGCCATTCTGGAAACCCGCAAGCTGAACAAGCATTTCGGCGGCCTGCATGTCACCGGCAACATTGATTTCACCCTCCAGCCTGGTGAAATGCATTGCCTGATTGGTCCGAACGGTGCAGGCAAAAGCACCTTCTTCCGCCTTATTCTGGGCGAGCATCACCCCGACAGCGGCCAGATCCTGTTTTCTGACGAAGACATCACCCGTACCAAATCTTTCCAGCGCATCCGCAAGGGCATCAGCGTCAAGTTCCAGGTACCGGGCATCTTCAAGGAACTGACCACTCGCCAGAACCTTGTCATTGCCCTGCAGCACCATGTCCCATCGGGAAATCTGGCCGAGGAGGTGGACCGACTGCTGGAGTTTCTGAAGCTGTCGCAGGATCACGCCCAACTTGCTGGCAACCTCAGCCACGGCCAGAAGCAGTGGCTAGAGATCGGGATGGCGATTGCCCTGAAGCCGCGGCTGTTGCTGCTTGATGAACCGACTGCGGGAATGACACCCGACGAAACCCATGCCACGGGCGAGATGCTGCATCGGCTGAACGCAGCCGGCATGACGGTTTTGGCGGTCGAGCATGACATGGCCTTCGTGCGCCAGATCGCCCACCGGGTGACCGTGCTGCATCTGGGCAAGGTGTTTGCGCAGGGCAGCATCAACGACATCACCGCCGATCCCCGTGTCGCCAAGATCTATCTGGGAGAGGTCGATGCCTGAACCCCTTTTGCAAACATCTGCTCTTAATGGCGGGTATGGCGGCAAGCCAGTTCTGCAAGGCGTCGATATCGAGGTGAACGAAGGCGAGATTGTCGCGATCATTGGCCGCAATGGTGTCGGCAAGTCCACACTGATGAAGACGCTGATCGGGCTCTTGCCAATCCAGCGGGGGTCAATCCGGATAAGGGGCCAACAGGTAGACGGTCTATCGGCGCATCGCCGCGCACGCCTTGGCATCGGTTATGTCCCGCAGGGACGCGATGTCTTCCCCCGCATGACCGTGCTAGAGAACCTGATGGTCGGCCAGTCGATCTCTGGCCGCAAGCTGGATGGCAAGATCGAGGAGGTCTATCACTACTTCCCCATTCTTCAGGAACGCGCCAGCCAACGAGCCGGCACCCTGTCGGGCGGCCAGCAGCAGCAACTTGCCATCGGTCGGGTGCTGATGGGCGGGCCCTCGCTCGTCCTGCTGGACGAACCCTCGGAAGGCATTCAGCCGAACATCGTCCAGTCGATCGCCAGGATCATGGTGGACCTGAACGCGAAATCCGGCCTTGGGGTGGTCTTCGTCGAACAGAATATCGATATGATCCGCGCCATGGCGCAGCGCTGCTATGTCATGGACAAGGGTCGCATCACCACCGCGCTGACCCGTGCCGACCTGGACGATCAGGCCCTCATCCGCAGCTATCTGTCCGTCTGACTTCTATCCAAGAAAGGTATTCACATGAGCTGGTTCGAAGATTCCATCATGGCCCGCAAGGCCGTCGCCAAGGGAGAGGCACGGGCCGAAGCCTCGCTGACCGAGGCCCAGCAGGGCAAGTATCACTACGTCTACAGCGCAGCGATCCCGCCGGTACTCAGGATCGACCCCGGCACGGTCCTGACTTGCGAGACCCATGACGCTTTCGAGGGCGCGATCACCTCGGAATCGGACAAACCCACCGAGAAGCTGAACTTTCCGTTCCTCAATCCGCAGAATGGGCCGGTCTGGATTAACGGCGCGGAAAAAGGCGACACCATTGCCGTCCATATTGACAGCATCGTCCCGCGCGGCTCCCAACCCCGGGGCACGACCGTTATCATGCCCGAGTTCGGCGGCCTGGTCCCGACGGCAGACACAGCCCTGCTGACGGCACCCCTGCCCGAACGCGTGCGCAAGCTGCATGTTACGGCCGAGGAAGGCACCGTTTGGAACGACCGCATCACCCTGCCTTACGAGCCCTTTATCGGCACGATCGGCACCGCCCCGCAGATCGAGGCGATCTCCTCGCTGGTGCCCGACTATTACGGCGGCAACATGGACCTGCCGGACGTAGCCCCCGGCGCGGTGATCTATCTGCCTGTCCAGACCGAGGGCGGGTTCCTGTTCCTGGGCGACTGTCATGCCGCACAGGGCGATGGAGAACTGTGCGGGGTCGCGATCGAACATCCTACGGTCACGACCGTGCGCGTGGACCTGATCAAAGGCTGGACGATCAAGACACCGCGGCTGGAGAACGAAAGATTCTACATGACCATCGGCTCTTCGCGCCCGATGGAAGATGCCGCCCGCGGCGCCTATCGAGAGTTGATCCGGTGGATGGCGGCCGATTTCGGCTTTGACGAGATCGACGCCTATATGCTGCTGACCCAGTGCGGTCGCATCCGGCTGGGCAACATGGTTGACCCGAAATACACGGTCGGCGCATCGGTCCTTAAATCCATTGCCGGGACCGCCCGATGAAAGACACACTTCCCCCTTTGGGTGACCTGACGGTCACCGGGATTCGCAAAGGTCTGGCCAGCGGAGCCTTTACCGCCGAGGAACTGATATCAGCGGCCATCGCGCAGATGCAGGCGACGAACGGCATCTATAACGCGGTCATCTTCGCAAACGACGCGGCGTTGGAAACGGCCCGCGACATCGACCGCCGGATTTCCGCAGGCAAGCCTGTGGGTGCCTTGGCGGGCGTTCCCATCGTGGTTAAGGATCCGATGGACATGGTGGGCTTTCCGTCCACCGCAGGCTGGCGGCTTCTCAATTCGGCTACCGGAGGCATCGACCTGATGCCGCAACGCGACAGCCCCGTGGTGGCGCGCATGCGCGCCGCCGATGCCGTGATCATCGGCAAGACCAATGTGCCGATCCTGAGTTGGACCGGAACACATGCCGATGACAGCTGGGCAGGTCCGACGATTAATCCGGCCGCGCCTGACCGTGTGCCAGGAGGTTCCAGCGCAGGCTCTGCGGCTGCTGTCGCCGCACATATGGCGGTCGTCGGCCTGGCCGAAGAAACCGGTGGCTCCATCCAGAACCCAGCCTCGGCGCAGGCTCTGGTGGGAATCAAGCCGACCATCGGTCTGGTGCCCAATGCCGGCGTCGTCCCGCTGTCAGCCAACCGCGACGTTGTAGGGCCTGTTGCGCGCACGGTGGCGGATGCCGCCGAATGCCTGACCCTGCTGGCAGGCTTCACGACCGAGGACCCGAAGACACTGGCCTCTGTCGGAAAGGTTCCGGCAGGCGGCTATGCAGCAGGATTGTCACCCGACGGGCTGCGGGGCAAGCGACTGGGGCTGTATGGTCCTGGCTGGCGACCGGACATCCTGTCTGACGAGGCCATGCAGCTTTATGAACGCGCAAAGCGCGAACTGACGGCAGCGGGTGCGATCTTGATCCCGGATCCTTTCGCCGGAACAGATTTTGCAAGTCTGCGCCAGATCACGCCTGGAACACCGTTCTTCGACGGGCGCGGCCTTGAATCGTTGCCCTATGACATGACCTGCTACCTGCATCGCCTTGGGCCAGACGCCGCGCTGAAATCTTGGAGAGATTTTGTCGATGCCACGGCCTCCGAGGATGTTTTGGCAAAGGGCGCGATCCTTGGCTATTTGCACGAACTGCCGGATTTTGCGCCTTGCCTTGCCGATCCCGAAACACCTCCTGCCCTGCCCGCCTTCACCGAGCTGAAACGACAGTACTTGGAGCTGCTGGAACTTGTCTTCGCGCAGCACAATCTGGACGGCCTGGTATATCCTCAAATGCTGAATGAACTTCCCCGCGTGCATTCTGGAGAGGCGATCCGCGAAACCACCGTGGGGGAATTAAACATTGCAGGTATTCCAGGTATTACGGTTCCTGCCGGATATTACGCTTCGGGGGCGCCCTTTGGCCTGATCTTCCTGGGCTTGCAATGGTCGGAAGCCGAACTGCTGAACCAGGCTTATGCATACGAGCAGGCAACGCGCCACCGCCGGCCTGCCGTCTGACTCAAAAGGGGCGGGAAAGGCCAAACAAAGATATTCCCACGCGGTTCATCCCATGACCCGGTCGGCCAGGCTGTGAAGGTCGGGTTCCGAGGCCTTGGGAACGATCCGGTAGGCGGCATTGACAAAGCAGAAGATCGCGAACCCCGCCAGTCCCAGGCAGACGGCGACAACAAGGAAGCGACCGTAGGCCTGGCTGGAAAGCCAGGAAAAGGCCTCGCCCACGCCGCCCGCCTCCTGCGGATCGGCGCGCCAGGCGGCGAACAGGAACAGCCAGCCGATCACCCCGATGACGAGGCCATGCGCCATTACCCCCGCCTGCAGGACCGGGCTCCAGCGGCGCGTGAAGCGGTTGGCCCGCAGATGTTTGCGGAACTCGCCCTTCCAGCCCTGTCGCAGATAGTATCCGCCCGCCCCCAGGATCAGAACGGCAACAAGGCCGATGATCCAGCGGCCGCCCGGCCATTCCATGACCTGTCCCACATGGCGAGGGATGCTGGAGCCGTCTGACCCGCCGCTGCTGCTGAACAGCAGGGAAAAGGCAAGCATGCCGATCCCCAGGTGGATGCCGCCGGTCACGACCATCCCGATGCGGGCAATGATGCCCTTTCCATCGGTGCCGTAGTCCTCGAGGTCAAAGGCGGCATCGACAACACGCCAGATGGCATAGGCCAGCATTCCAAGCAGGATAAGGAACAGGACCATCCCTCCGCCCCAGGTGTTCTCGAGCCAGCCGAGGGCCGAAGACGTGTCCTGCGCCTGACCGCCCCGCCAGATCGAATAAAGAGAGATGCCGGCGACGGCCAGATAGACAAGCCCCCGGCCCAGATAGCCGACGCGCATGACCGGGATCGCCCAGCCCATGTCTTTCGCAGCCATGCCTTTCATGCGGTATGCCTTTCGCTGTCGGCGCCTGACCGTCGGATGTGTATTACGGCTTTCGGTGCAACGTTTTCCTATACCGCCCGGATCATCTTGCCGGGCTATTTTGCCAGTCGGCCTTTACACAAGCAGCAAGCGCGGCGGACAATGCCTTGAAAACCCGCCCACCACAACACCGCCCACAGGCTCTGGCGGACCAGCAGCGTGGCGGCGAGGATGTCCAGCGGCTCGCCAGAGCGGCTTTCCAGGTTTACGACTGGGTTCACGTCGCGTGGCCCAAAAGACGCGGCATTGCCCAAGATTCACATATCATGGTGGCAGAGAGGATGGGACCGGGGTCGAACCTTCTCAGAGCGCGGTCAAACAAGAAAAACCCACTGTCAGACCGGTAAATGTCTCATTTTAATATAATTTTCTCTGAAGCCTTCGTTGTGCTGCCCATGCAGCGCGCGAAAGGAGTCGAAGATGCAGGAAACTTGTTTGCATCACAGGGAGCTAGCAGCACGCGGGAAAATCAGCCCGAGGACCCTCGAGCGGTTGCGTTGGTTCAGGGACGGCCCCCAATCTCTGAAATCTACGGTCGTGTAATCTATAGAATTGAAGGCATAGGCGCCCCAGCGATCCTAAGCGACTGCCGCTGCTGCTGCCCCGGTGTTCAGGAACAACCGGGGTGACAGGAACGGCGTGTTGGCTGGTAGGTCGGCTGTTCATGCTCGACCACAGCGCCTGATACCTCGTCTACCACCCGCACCCCTACGGAACTACCATTGGGCGAGGCTGCAATAAACAGGGTCAGGGCGCCTCAGGTGGCAAAGCCGAAACTCGCCCCCATGTCGGTCAGCGTCGGCGCGCCGATGCCGTCGTTTGTGATTACCTGCCAACGGGTGTGCCTCCCGCGCGGGAATCCGATGCCGATGCAGTCGATTGGCCGTGGCCAGCGTCAGCGTGGTGGCAAGCGCTGCGGTGGAGCCGTAGAGGCCGAAGAAGCTCAAGCGCCTTCGGCAGATGCCATGCTGGGCAATGTGGTTCTGAAGGATCTTCTGGGAAAGCCCTGACGACTCCAGTTGTGGGGCAGGATGTAGGGAAACAGGAGATGGCCTTCAGAATATCAGCGTAACGGTCTTGGGCAACGTGGTCGATCCAAAATACTCGGTAGGCGCGTCCATCGCGAAGCGCTATGTAAGGTGAAGTTAGTCAGCGGGAGAAAAACAGCATGGATCTTGGACTGAAAGGCCTTAAAGCGCTGGTGACAGGCGGCAGCAAGGGGATCGGGAGGCGTTGCGCCGAGATCCTCGTAGACGAGGGGGCGCAGGTCGCGATCTGTGCGCGCACCGAGGCGGATGTAAAAGCGGCTGCAGCGGAACTTGGTGCGCATGGCACGGCTGTCGATGTGTCGAATAAGGCTGCGCTTGAAGCATGGGTGACGGCCAGCGCCGAAGCGATGGGTGGCATCGACATCGTGATCGGGAACGTCTCGGCGCTCGCCGTGGCGGATGACGAAGCCGCTTGGCAGGCCGGGTTCGAGATCGACATGATGCATTGCGTGAGGATGGTAAACGCGGCCAAGCCGTGGCTCGAGGCGTCGGATGCTGCATCGATCACACTCATTTCCTCTGTCTCGGGTCGTGAGATCGATTTCACCGGCCCGGCCTATGGCGCGTTCAAGGCAGCTTTAGTGCATTACTCCCAAGGTTTGGCATACAAACTGGCGCCAAAGGGAATCCGGGCGAACACGGTGTCGCCGGGCAATACATATTTTGACGGCGGCATCTGGAACCAGATCGAAACCGGGAACCCGGAACTGTTTGCGACCGCGATGGCGCTGAACCCAATGGGCCGCATGGCCAAACCTAAGGAAATCGCCCGCGGCGTAGTGTTCTTGGCGAGCCCCGCGTCGAGTTTCACCAGCGGCACCAACCTGGTGATCGACGGCGCGTTGACGAAAGGTGTCCAGCTGTGAAGCACACTCTTGCGAGGTGCTGGCAGACTGAGTCCAACTAATCTTAGCTCAAGCAGTGACGTAGTGCCGTCGCTGCTCTACAGATACTTCGCAGGGATGAAGACCAACTTCCGCTCGGTGAATGCCCTCATGAAAGCCGGAGCACCCTACACTTTGATTGTCGGGCACAACCCCACGACCATTGGGGAATTCGGTACGACACTGATACTCCATCCCACTTGGCAAACTTGGCGGTATCTATTGGATGGAGCATCGATGAACTAATTCCGTTACAGACTTTCAAGCGATATGGGTATCATGTGAGCAACGCGGTAGCGGCTGAAACGCGAATAACTCTTCGAAAAGCATAGTCCGTGTGTAGGGATTTCTGAGGCTTCTGCATTGGGGCGAAGTACCTGAGGAAAGCCAGCAAGCGCCTTGTCCCACGAGCGCGCGTGGTGGATGTGGTGCGAATATCAGTCGCTTATGTCTGAGCACATGCAGCTTGCCGTAAGCCAGTTGTACCGAGAGCAGAAAGTCAAAAAAGCCATACAGTCCATTGCGCCGTGAGGGGCTCCGCCACGGCTTCAGCCATGCTCGCGCGCCTCATCTCCAAGGTCGATTTGTGTTCCATCTCACGAACGCCACTGGCGTCGACGTGTTCAGCCTACGTCGTAAAAACCGCGCAAGTCCAAATGCTTGCAAGCTATTCACCAAATTGGCGCAGTCATGAGGTCCGGAGAATATCAGCCCCTAGAGACCGCTTCCGGCCCGTCTGGCACCGAGGCCAGTGCTCAGCCCCACCGGCATAACCCCCGAAAACAACGGAAAAATCCGGCCGCAGCCGGATCGGGAGAACGCTTTCGCGAGGGCAAGTGGCGGAGACGAAGGGATTCGAACCCTCGAGGCGGTTTCCCGCCTGCACCCTTAGCAGGGGTGTGCCTTCGACCACTCGGCCACGTCTCCGCTGGCCGGTATAGGGGGGGCCATGGACAGTGACAAGGGCTTTTTCGTAGCCCGCCGGGCCTCTGCAACGCGCCTCAATCCCGGCGCCGGAAGGTTGCGTAGTGGGGCGCCCGACCTTCGCGCAGGGCCTTTTGCTCGTAGCGGGTGCTGGGCCAATCGTCCCATGCGGCGGGGCTTTCGGACAGCAGGTCGAAGCCTGCCGCCGGCACCTCCTCCAGCGCCTGGCGCATGTAGTCGGGAATATCGGTCGCCACCCGAAACTCGGCGCCGGGCTTCATGATCCGGGCCAGGGGGATCAGGTGTTCCGGGGTCACAAAGCGGCGGCGGTGATGACGGGCCTTGGGCCAGGGATCGGGATAATTGAGAAAGGCCCGGCTGATCGACGCATCCGGCAGCACGTCCATCAGATCGCGCGCATCGCCCGGATGGACGCTGACATTGCTGACCCCCGCGCTGCGGATCTTGCCCAGCAGCATGGCGACCCCGTTGATGAACGGCTCGCAGCCGATGATGCCGATGCGGGGGTATCGTGCGGCCATGTGAACCATATGCTCGCCCCCGCCAAAGCCCACCTCCAGCCAGACCGGGCGGTCGTCGCCAAAGATCGCCCTCGGGTCGATCGGATGGCGGTCGGGGTTATCCTGCACGGTGATGCCGCGCGGTCGCAGATCGCCCAGATCCTCGGCCAGATATCCTTTCTGGCTTTGCCGCAGGGTCTTGCCATGCCGCCGACCATAGAAATTGCGGCGCGGCGGGTTCGGATCGAAGGCGGGTTTGATCATGTCTGACATGGCCGGGGGATTGCACCGCCCCGCGTGGCGGGTCAAGGCCCCCTGCCCTGGCCTATTCCCCCATCAGCCGGCTGATGATGACCGTCACCTCGGGCTTCTTGCCGATCTCCTCCATAGAGACCTGGCGGGCAATGCGGCGGATGGCCTCGTCCATCTTGGCGTCGTCGCGGACAACCCGGGCATCGGCGCCTTCCAGAAACTCTGACAACTCGCCCTCGATATGGGCGGCCAGATCTTCGCCGCTGCGGGTGCGCCCGGCCAGGCCCATCAGTTCGACCCAGGCATCGGGCAGGACGTTATCGTCCTCGTCCACGATCACGCTGACAAGCGCGTGGCCGTTCAGTGCCATGCGGATGCGGTCGCGGGCGATGCCGTCCATGGACCCGACAAGGACGGTGCCGTCCAGATACAGGCGGCCCGTTTCGACCTGATCGACGATCCGGGGGGTGTCGCCCGTCAGGTCCAGCATGGTACCGTTGGTGGCGATTTCCGCCGCGATCCCCCTGCCCCGCGCAAGCAGGACGTGTTCGCGCAGATGCAGGTGTTCGCCATGCATGGGAATGACCACATCGGGCTTGAGCAGTTCGTGCAGGGCCTCGATGTCGGGACGGTTGGCGTGGCCTGAAACGTGATACAGCCCGTCGTCGGCGTCAAAGACATCCACGCCCAGTTCGCTGAGGGCGTTCATGATGCGGCCCACCGCGCGTTCGTTGCCCGGAATGGTCTTGGAACTGAACAGGAAACTGTCGCCTTCCTTCAGCATCAGGCCCAGATAGCGGCCACGCGACAGTTGCGCACTGGCGGCGCGGCGTTCGCCCTGAGACCCGGTTGCCAGCAGCATCACCTGGTGGCGCGGCAGGCCCGCGGCCTCTTCAGGGCCGATGGTGTCGGGGAAATCGGTCAGCACGCCGGTTTCCATGCCGACGGCCACCATCTTGCGCATGGCGCGGCCCAGCAGGCAGACCTTGCGGCCGCTGGCAATGGCAGCGTCCGACAGGGTCTTGAGCCGGGCGATGTTGCTGGCGAATGTGGTGGCGACCACCATGCTGCGCTGCGCCATCACCCATTCCAGGATGGGATTGGCCAGCACCGCCTCGGACCGGCCGGGATGGGTGGAAAAGATGTTGGTGCTGTCGCAGGTCAGAACCTTGACGCCCCGGCCCTCGGCCGCGATGTCGTGCCAGATGATCGGATCGAAGGGATCGCCCACGACCGGGGTTCCGTCCAGCTTGAAATCGCCGGTATGCACGATCCGGCCGGCTGGCGTGTCGATGACAAGCGCCGCGCTTTCGGGGATGGAATGGCTGACAGGCACGAACTGCACGGTAAAGGGGCCGACCTGCGTGACCTCGGGGCGGGGGCCGGTGATGGTGACCGCCGAGGCCGGATGGCCCGCTTCTTCCAGCTTGAGGCGCACGAGGGCACCGGTGAAGGGCCGGGCATAGATCGGCACGTTCAGCCGCCCGTAGAGATGGCCCAGGGCGCCCAGGTGATCCTCGTGTCCGTGGGTGATGAAGATCGCCTCCAGCCGGTTACGGTTCTGTTCCAGCCAGGTCAGGTCGGGCATGATCAGGTCGATGCCGGGGCTCGCCTCCATGTCGCCAAAGGTGACGCCCAGATCGACCAGGATCAGGCGTTCGCGTCCGGGCTGACCATAGCCATAGACATAGGCGTTCATGCCGATTTCGCCTGCGCCGCCCAGCGGCAAATATATCAGGCGTTCAGCCATTGCCCATCTCCTTGTTGTAATCGTGTATCAGCCGCAGCCCGTGCATTGTCAGATCGTCCTCGATTGCGTCGAACAGGTCAAACCCCTGATCGAACAAAGGTGCAAGCCCCCCGGTTGCAATGACCTTCATGGGCCGGTCGCGTTCGGCGCGAACCCGCGACACCACCCCGTCCACAAGACCGATATAGCCCCAGAATATCCCGGACTGGAGGCAGGCCACCGTGTTTGTGCCGATCACCCTGGCCGGGCGGGTCACATCGACATGCGGAAGGCTGGCCGCGCCCATGTGCAGCGCCTCGAGCGACAGGTTCACCCCCGGCGCGATGACGCCGCCGATATAGGCTCCGTCGGTATCGACCACATCAAAGGTGGTCGCAGTGCCGAAATCCACCACGATCAGGTCGGGTCCGTGCCGGTCAAAGGCCCCGACCGTATTGACCAGACGGTCGGGACCGACCACCGTGCCCGCATCGACGCGCGGCGGCACCGGCAGCAGGCATTCGGGTTTTCCTACCACCAGCGGCCGGGTGTCAAAATATCGGCTGCACAGGACGCGCAGGTTGAACATCACGCGCGGCGCGGTTGAACTGATGATGCAGGCGTCGATGTCCAGACCGAACTTGCGTCCCGCAATAAGGGTGGACAGCCAGACGAAATATTCGTCCGCCGTGCGCCGGTGATCGGTGGCGATGCGCCAGGTCGCCAGGAACCGGTCGCCGTTCCAGATGGAAAACACCGTGTTGGTGTTGCCGGTGTCGATGCACAGAAGCATGGCTCAGGCTCCGGTAAAAAAGATGTCGGCCGCAGGAATGACCTGCCGTCCACGCGGCCCGGTCAGGATCAAGGCGCCGCTGTCGTCGATCCCCTCGAAGCGGCCGGTAGTCCGGGTGGCGCCGGTGCGCGCGGTGATCGTGTCGCCCAAGCGGGCGGCGCGGGCCAGCCAGGCGCGCCGGATCGGATCAAAGCCGCCATCTTTCATCCGGGCCTGCCAGTCGGCAAAGGCCGTGGCAAGTGCGGGCAACATCTCGTCGGGGGTAACGGTCAGACCCGTTTCACCCTGCAGGCTGACGGGATGCAGCGCGTCGGGTTCCACGGACAAGGTATCGGGCACCGTCAGCAGATTGATCCCGATGCCGATGGCAAGCGCCTGAATCGACGAACCGGATCCGACGCCCTCAAGCAGGATTCCCGACAGTTTGCCGCCGTTCAGCAGAACGTCGTTCGGCCATTTCAGCGCCAGGATCGGATGGGGACCGCACAGTGCGCGCACCGCGTCATGAACCGCCAGTGCCGCAACAAAGGAATACCGTGCGGCCTCGGCCGGGCCGCCCTGCGGATGCAGCAGCAGCGTGGCCGCGAAATTGCCGGGGGGATCGGCCCAGGCCCTGCCCCGGCGACCACGGCCCGCTGTCTGCCGGCGGGCCATGATCCAGGTGGGGCCGGTCAGGCCAGGGGCGCTGCGCATCGCCTCGGCATTGGTGCTGTCCACATCGTCTAGGACGCGGCAGGCCACGCCCTCTGGCCAGGAACCGGCGGGGCGGTCAGTCAAGGACGGCCGTTTCGGCGGCAACGGCGTCGGCAGCAGCGGCTTCGGCGACAGGCGCCCCGACCAGCGATTCTGCCGCCGTGGCGGCCGCCGTATCGACGCCCCACATCGACACGGCCCCGATCAGCAGCAGCGCGGCAGGCACCATCAGGGCCAGATACTGCACGGCGTCCATGCGGCTTTCCACCACCTCGGTTTCGGCGCCGAAGAACATGTAATAGACGATGCGCAGGTAATAAAACGCCCCGATGACCGATGCGATCACGGTCAGAACCGCAAGCCACGCCATGTCAGCCTGAATAGCTGCGGCGATCACCCCATATTTGGCGAAAAAGCCCAGGAACGGCGGCACGCCGGCCATGCTGAACATCAGGAACAGCACCGCAAAGGCCTTGAGCGGCTCGGCCTGGGCAAAGCGGTTCAGGCTGTCCAGGTCGCTGACCGGGCGGCCGTCGCGTTCCATCGACAGGATGAAGGCAAAGGTGCCGACATTCATGACCGCATAAATTGCCATATAGATCAGCATGGCCTGCACGCCAAAGGCCGTTCCGGCGGCCAGTCCCACCAGGGCAAAGCCCATATGGGCAATGGACGAATAGGCCATCAGCCGCTTGATGTTGCGCTGTCCGATGCCCGCGACCGACCCCAGGAACATCGACAGCACCGCCAGGGCCGCGACGATCTGGCCCCAATCGCCCGGCACGTTGCCAAAGGCGTCAAACATCAGCCGCGCGATCAGCGCCATGGCGGCGACCTTGGGTGCGGTGGCCAGAAAGGCCGTGACCGGCGTGGGCGCGCCTTCGTAGACATCGGGCGTCCACATGTGAAAGGGCACGGCCGACACCTTGAACGCCAGGCCGACCAGCAGGAAAACCAGACCGAACAACAGGCCCAGCGACAACTGGCCGCCCACCACCGTCTGCACGATCCCCGCAAAGCTGGTCGTCCCCGAGAAGCCGTATACCAGCGAGGCGCCGTAAAGCAGCATCCCCGAGGACAGCGACCCCAGCACGAAATACTTCAGCCCCGCCTCGGACGACCGGGCGCTGTCGCGGAGCATGGCCGCCGTGACATAAAGGGCCAGCGATTGCAGTTCCAGTCCGACATACAGGGCCAGCAGATCGCCCGCCGACACCATCATCATCATGCCGACCGACGCCAGCGCGATCAGGATCGGATATTCGAACCGCAGCAGCCGGTGCCGGTCCATGTAATCGGCGCTCATTGCCAGAACGGCAGCGGCGGACATCAGGACCGTGACCTTGGCGAAACGGGCAAAGGCGTCGTCGATGAACATGCCGTAAAAGGCGACATTCGCCGGACGGTCGGCCATCCCCACATACAGCCCCGCCAACAGCAGCACCACGACGGTGGTCCACAGGATCGGGCGTGCCATGGCGTCCTTGCCGAAATAGGCCCCAGCCATCAGTGCGGCCATCGCATAGATCGCCAGCGCAAGTTCCGGCAGGATGGTCGAAAAATCGAGCGCGGTCATCATGCGTTCCTCAATGGCTGGCATCAGCCGTGTCCGCCTGAGCGGTCACGGCCAGCCCGTCGCGTCCGTCATGCGGCAGGGCCTCGTTGTAATCGACCAGCAGCGCCTGGACGGCGGGGCCAGTGATGTCGGTCACCGCGCGTGGATAGATGCCCAGATACAGGGTCATCGCGATCAGCGGCACGAAAACCCATTTCTCGCGCGGGGTCATGTCGGCGATGCCGCGCAGGCTTTCCTTGACAAGCGCGCCCAGGGTGACGCGGCGATAAAGATAAAGCGCATAGCCGGCCGACAGGATCACCCCGGTCGCGGCCACGAAGGCCACCCAGGTGTTTGCCTTGAAGGCTCCCAGCAGCGTCAGAAATTCCCCGACAAAGCCCGAAGTGCCCGGCAGGCCCACATTGGCCATGGTAAAGAACATGAATACCAGCGCATAGACCGGCATCCGGTTGACCAGCCCGCCATAGGCGTCGATTTCGCGCGTGTGCATCCGGTCATAGATCACCCCCACCAGAAGAAACAGCGCGCCCGAGATGAAGCCGTGGGACAGCATCTGGAAGATCGCCCCATCCACCCCCTGCTGGTTTGCGGCAAAGACGCCCATGGTCACATAGCCCATATGCGCGACCGAGGAATAGGCGATCAGCTTTTTCATGTCGGTCTGGGCCAGCGCCACCAGCGAGGTATAGACGATGGCGATGGCCGACATCCAGAAAACCAGCGGCTGCAACAGGTCGCTGGCGACCGGAAACATCGGCAGGCTGAAGCGCAGGAAGCCATAGCCGCCCATCTTCAGCAGCACCGCGGCCAGCACCACCGACCCGGCGGTCGGCGCCTGAACGTGGGCGTCGGGCAGCCAGGTATGGACCGGCCACATCGGCATCTTGACCGCGAAGCTGGCAAAGAAGGCCAGGAACAGCAGCGTCTGCATTCCGCCGACGACGGTAAAGCCCAGCACCCGCATCGTTTCGGACGGAAAGTCATAGGCCAGCAGTTGCGCGATGTCGGTGGTCCCCGCCGTGCGGGCCATGGCGACCATGGCGACCAGCATCAGCACCGAGCCGAGAAAGGTGTAGAGAAAGAACTTGAACGCCGCATAGATGCGGTTCGCGCCGCCCCAGATGCCGATGATCAGGAACATCGGGATCAGGCCTGCCTCGAAGAACAGATAGAACAGGATCAGGTCCAGCGCGGTGAAAACGCCGATCATCAGCCCTTCCAGCACCAGAAAGGCGATCATGTATTCCTTGACGCGCGTCTTGACGTCCCAGGTGGACAGGATCGTGAGCGGCATCAGGAAGGTGGTCAGCATCACGAACAGGACCGAAATCCCATCCACGCCCATCCGATAGCGCAGGCCCATGATCCAGGCATGATCCTCGACGAACTGGAAGCCGGTATCGGCCGGATCGAACCCGGCCAGCACAAAGAGCGAGATCAGAAAGGTCGCCGTCGTCGCGATCAGGGCCAGCCACTTGGCGTTGCGTTGCGCGTCTTCGTCCTCGCCGCGCAGGAACAGGGCCAGGATACCCGCCGCGATGATCGGCAGGAAGGTGATGATCGAAAGAAGGTTCGTCATGTCAGTGCGCGCCTCGCGTCATCACCCAGATCAGCAAGCCCACGATACCGACAACCATCGCAAAGGCATAATGGAACAGATAGCCCGACTGCACCCGGCCCGCGAAGCGCGTCAGGCGCGGGATGATTCCCATGGCCACCCCATTGATGGTGCCGTCGATAATCGTTCCGTCGCCGCCCGTCCACAGAACCTGTCCGATCCATCGCGCCGGCTGCACGAACAGGACGTGATAGATCTCGTCGAAATACCATTTGTTCAGCAGGAACCGGTACAGGGCCGGCTGCTGCGCCGCCAGCCGCGCCGGGGCAGCGGGGTAACGGATATACATCAGCCAGGCCAGACCAAGCCCGGTCAGCATGGCGACAAAGGGCGACAGCTTTACCCATGTGGGCACGTAATGGGCATCGTGCAGCACGGTGTTGTCCGACCGCATGAAGATCGCGCCGCTTTCCCACCCTGCCAGGACCTGCTGTCCCTCGTCGGCCGATCCCGCAGCGGGGTCGCTGGCGGCGCCGGCGGGGGCGCCATGCGCATCTTCGGCCAGCGCGCCCTCCAGTGCCTCGCCGGGGCCGGCCTCGGCCTGTTCGGCGTGGGTATCGGGCAGTCCAAAGAACCGCGGCACGTCGTCGCCGAAAAAGCTGCCGTACCAGATCATGCCGGCAAAAATCGACCCCAGCGCCAAGACGCCCAAGGGAACAGTCATCACCGGGGGGCTTTCATGCGCATGGTGATGCGCGTGCAGCGGATCGTGATGGTCCTGCCCGTCATGGCCATGCGCCCCGGAGTGACCGCCATGGGCGGGCACGGGCTGCACCTCCTCCTCGGTCTTGATTTCGGCGTCCCAGACCTTTTGCGGGCGCGGTTCGCCCCAGAAGGTCAGGAACATCAACCGCCAGGAATAAAAGCTGGTCATCAGCGCGGCGATCACCAGCAGCCAGAAGGCATAGCCCACGCCCGAGGCATAGGCGCTTTCGATCACCGCATCCTTGGACAGGAAACCCGCAAAGCCGATATGGGTCAGCGGAATGCCGACGCCGGTGATCGCCAGCGTGCCGATCAGCATGGCGGCAAAGGTCAGCGGAATCTTTTTACGCAGCCCGCCGTAATTGCGCAGATCCTGTTCATGATGCATCGCATGGATAACCGAACCGGCACCCAGGAACAGCATCGCCTTGAAGAAGGCATGGGTGAACAGGTGGAACATCGCCACCGAATAGACGCCCACGCCCGCCGCCACGAACATATAGCCCAGTTGCGAGCAGGTCGAATAGGCGATCACGCGCTTGATGTCGTTCTGCACCAGGCCCACGGTCGCGGCGAAGAAGGCGGTCGAGGCGCCGATGATCGTCACGAACATCTTGGCCTCGGGGGCGAATTCGAACAACGGCGACATGCGGCAGACCAGGAACACCCCTGCCGTCACCATGGTCGCGGCATGGATCAGCGCCGACACCGGGGTCGGGCCTTCCATCGCGTCGGGCAGCCAGGTGTGCAGAAAAAGTTGTGCCGACTTGCCCATGGCGCCGATGAACAGCAGCACCGCCAGCAGGTTCGCGGCGTTCCAATCGGCCCACAGGAAATGGACCTGCGCCTGTGCCAATTCATCCACCTGGGCGAAGATCGCATCGAACTGGATCGATCCGGACATCCACCAGAGCCCGAAAATCCCCATCAGGAACCCGAAGTCGCCCACGCGATTGACGATGAACGCCTTCATGGCGGCGGCATTGGCAGAAGGCTTGCGGTAATAGAACCCGATCAGCAGGTACGAGGCAACGCCCACACCCTCCCAGCCGAAAAACATCTGCAACAGATTGTCGGCCGTCACCAGCATAAGCATGGCAAAGGTGAAGAAGGACAGATAGGCGAAGAACCGCGCCTTGTAGTGTTCGTGATGGGTCCAGTTGTCGTCATGGGCCATGTAGCCCATGGAATAAAGGTGAACCAAGGCCGATACGGTGGTCACGACGATCAGCATGATCGCCGTCAGCCGATCCAGCCGGATGGCCCATTCGCTGGTGAATTCCCCGGACACGATCCAGTCCAGCACCGGAATGTGCTGGGTCTGCCCGTCAAAGCCCGCGAACACGATCCATGAAAACAGCGCGCAGACGGACAGGACGCCGGTGGTCAGCAGCATCGCGGCCCGTTCGCCCGTGATGCGCCAGCCGAAACCCGCAATCAGCGCCGCAACAAGGGGCGCGAACAGGATGAATTGCACCATGACCGATCAGCCCTTCATCATGTTGACGTCGTCCACGGCGATGCTGCCGCGGTTGCGGAAAAAGACCACCAGGATCGCCAGGCCGATGGCGGCCTCGGCGGCGGCCACCGTCAGGATGAACATGGTGAAGACCTGTCCGGCCAGGTCATCCAGATAAGCGGAAAAGGCCACGAAGTTGATGTTGACCGCCAGAAGGATCAATTCGATCGACATCAGGATGACGATGACGTTCTTTCGGTTCACGAAAATGCCGAACACCCCGGCGACGAACAGGATCGCCCCCACGACAAGGTAATGTGTCAATCCGATCATCGTCTTTCGTCCCTCCGGGTTCTGTTCACCCGATTCATCTGGACAGGTTGCAGGAACGCCCTACAGCCCCTGTCCCGGCTTCACGTCGCGCAGTTCCATGGCCTTGGCCGGATCGCGATACATCTGTTCCAGCACGTTCTGGCGCTTGATGTCGCGGCGGTGGCGCATCGTCAGGGTGATGGCCCCGATCATCGCGACCAGCAGGATCAGCCCCGAAATCTGGAACGGCAGCAGATAGCGGTCATACAGCACCAGGCCGATGGCATTGGTGTTCTGGGTTTCGACAACCATCGGCACGGACCGCAGCCCCTCGGCCGCGATCGAGCTTTCCCAGCCGCCCACGGCAATGGCAAGCTGGGCGAACAGGACGATGGCGATAAGCGCGGCAAGCGGCAGATAGCGTGCCAGTTCGCCCTTCAGTTCGGCAAAATCGACGTCCAGCATCATGACCACGAACAGAAATAGCACGGCCACGGCGCCGACATAGACGATCACCAGCAGCATCGCCACGAATTCCGCGCCCTGCAGCACGAACAGCCCGGCCGCCGAGATGAAGGCCAGGATCAGCCACAGGACCGAATGCACCGGGTTGCGGGACAACACCACCATGAAGCCCGACAGGCAGACCGAAACGGCGAACAGGTAAAAGGCAAAAACCATCATGACGACTGTTTCCCTTCCTGTTCGCTGAAAACGCCCTGAGCAACCTCAAGGGCCTTCTGCATGGCGGGGATACCGCCGAACATCCCCATCTGATAGATCACCTCGGCCACCTCGCGCGCGGTGGCGCCGGCCTCGATCGCGTGGCGGATGGTCAGGCGCAACTGCGGCTCGGCATGGGCCCCCAGCACGGTCAGCGCGGCCACTGTCACCAACAGCCGCGTCTTGGCGTCCAGACCATCGCGATTGAAGGTGCGCCCGAACCACATTTCCAGCATGTCCGCCGGCATGGTCGGGATCATCTTCTCGAACGCGCGGGGGTCCAGGGTTTCCAGTGCAGGATTGAAGGCCCGGGCCATTTCCTGGCCCGACTGCATCATCTGCTGGAACAGCTTGGAGAATGCCTCGCTCATCGGTAGGGCGCGTCGATGGCAAGGTTGCGGGCGATCTCGGCTTCCCAGCGGGCGCCGTTGTCCAAGAGCTTCTGCTTGTCGTAGAACAGTTCCTCGCGCGTTTCGGTGGCAAATTCGAAGTTCGGCCCCTCGACGATGGCGTCGACCGGACAGGCCTCCTGGCAGAAGCCGCAATAGATGCACTTGGTCATGTCGATGTCATAGCGCGTGGTGCGGCGCGAGCCGTCCTCGCGCGGTTCGGCGTCGATGGTGATGGCCTGCGCGGGGCAGATCGCCTCGCACAGCTTGCAGGCGATGCAGCGTTCCTCGCCGTTCGGGTATCGGCGCAGGGCATGTTCACCCCGGAAGCGCGGAGACAATGGACCCTTTTCATGCGGGTAATTGATGGTCGCCTTGGGCGCGAAGAAATACCTCACCCCCAATCCGAACCCCTTGATGAAGTCGAACAGCAGGAAATACCTGGTAGCGCGGGCGATGTCGAAGGCCATTCAGAACTCCTCTCCCTGCTTGGGCGCGGCAAAGCGGTCGAAGGCTGCCACGTATTCGCGGATCCGCGCGCCGTCGCGGGACTGTTCGGCGCTATCCAGATTGTTGGCCAGGAAATGCGCGAACTCGATCTTGTCGGTTTCGGACGCATTGGCCAGCATTTCGGCGATGCGGTTGGAATAGGCCATGGCTCATGCTCCTGCCCAGCGGGCCCAGAACGACCCGAACACTTCGTAACGCGCCAGAAACGCGACCAGAACGACCCAGCCCAGCGACAGCGGCAGGAACACCTTCCAGCCGATCCGCATCAACTGGTCATAGCGATACCGGGGGACGATCGCCTTGACCATGGCGAACATCCAGAACCAGAAGACCATCTTCAGAAACATCCAGATGGCGCCGTCCGGGATGCCCGGAATGGGCGACAGCCAGCCGCCGAAGAACAGCAGCGAAATCAGCGCGCACATCAGCCAGATGGCGATGTATTCGCCCGCCATGAACAGCAGATAGGGCGTGGAGGAATACTCGACCATGAAGCCCGCGACCAGTTCCGACTCCGCCTCGGCCAGATCGAAGGGGGGGCGGTTGGTTTCGGCCAGCGCGCTGACGAAGAACAGCACCAGCATCGGCAGATGCGGCAGCCAGTACCAGGACAGCAGACCCGCCCCTGCCTGCGCCTCGACAATGGCGGTGATGTTCATCGACCCGGTCGAGATGATGACGCCGATGATGATCAGGCCCAGACTGACCTCGTAGGAAATCATCTGCGCCGCCGCCCGCAGCGCCGACAGGAACGGATATTTCGAGTTCGAGGCCCAGCCGCCCATGATCACGCCATATACCTCGAGCGACGAGACGGCGAAGATGAACAGGATGCCCACGTTGATGTCGGCCATCACCCAGCCCGGCGCAAAGGGGATCGCTACAAAGGCCAGCAGCGCCAGCGTCATCGACAGGAACGGCGCCAGAAAGAAGATGAACTTGTCCGCCCCCGCGGGAATGACGATTTCCTTCAGAACGTATTTCAGCGCGTCTGCGAAGGTCTGCAACAGGCCCCAGGGGCCGACCACGTTGGGACCACGCCGCATCTGCACGGCCGCCCAGATCTTGCGGTCGCCATAGACGAGAAAGATCAGCGACAGCATGACGAATGCGATCACCGCCAGCCCCTGCGCCAGCAGGATCATCGTTATGCCCAGAGAGGATGTCCAGAAATCAGCCATGCCCGTCCCCATCTCCTACGCCGCGGGAATGCCGCGCGCCTTGCATTCTCGCAAGGTTTCGTTCGTTTCCATCACCCGCAGACCCATCGGCTTGCCTTCGGACAGCGTGAATGCGGCCCCGATCAGCAGCTTGCCGTTGCGCGTGTCCTGCAGCGTGCGCACATGGCGACCGTAAGCCTTGTCATGCCGGCTGGCCCAGCCGGCCAATGCGCAGGTGGCATACGAGAAGGCGATATCGACGTCCACCCCCTTGCGCAAGTTCGCCGTCACCTCGACCAGATCGGACGATCCGTCGGGACCAAGGGGGGATACGCGGGCACCCATGAAATCCTGCGGATCGACCGGGGTGGATCCATTCCATGCAGGCAGCGCGGGCTGCATGCGGGCCGCAAAATCCTCGAGTGCCTTTTCCTGGGCTGTCTGGCGCGGCGGCAGGTCGGCCGCCGCCACGCCGTCCAGATTCAGATCCAGATTGGCGTTCAAGGCCATCAGGTCGGCTTCGGTCACGGCAAAGGCGTCCTGCCCTCCGGGACTGTCCAGAGCCATGGTGGACACGCTGCCATCGGGTTCCAGAATCATGATTTCGCCCGACTTGGTCGAAATTCGTGCCAGCGTCAGGGGCGCCTTGCCATCCACTGCGCCGGGGGCGGCCAATCGGGCGGTCAGCGTCTGGGGCTTGGGCAGGGGCCGCCCGTCGCCGGCGTCCTGTCCGCAGCCGACCAGCACCGCAGCCCCGGCCAGAGCCGTGGCAATGATCCGTGGCTGGCGGGACGCTGGCCGCATGGCGGTTACTCGGCCGCCAGGGCGGGCGCATGACGCGCGGCGGCCATGCGGGACAGTTCCCCCATCAGCGGCGAACAGCGCGCGATCGGGTTCGTCAGATAAAAGTCCCGGATTGCCGGACGAAACGCCCCGCGGCCCATGTCCAGGCGCGGCAAGGGCTGCCATTCGTTTTCCGGCACCTGGTCGATCTGCGCCAGATGCGGCACTACCCCGACAAGGGCGCGGCGCAGTTGCGTCAAACTGTCCCAAGGCAGCGTCGCCTCCAGTTCCGCCGACAAGGCGCGCAGGATTGCCCAGTTCTCCTTGGCCTCGCCGGGCGCAAAGTTCGCGCGCAGGGCCAGTTGCGGGCGGCCTTCGGTGTTGACGAACAGGCCGTTTTCTTCGGTGTAGCAGGCGCCGGGCAGGATGACGTCCGCCCGATGCGCACCCCGGTCGCCGTGGCTGCCCTGATAGATCACGAAGGCACCGGGGGCGATATCCACCTCGTCGGCGCCAAGGTTATAGACCACATCGGCCGCGTCGATGGCCGCAACCATCCCGCCGTCGGTCACTGCACCCACGTCCATGGCGCCGACACGGGATGCCGCGGTGTGCAGGACCAGCAGCCTGCAATCGTCCAATTCGCAGATACGCATGGCATTGGCCAGCACGGCCTCGCCGTCCGCCTCGCGCAGGGCGCCCTGGCCGACGATCACAAGGCCAGGCGTGCCCGCGCTGGACGTGAAATCCCCCTCGACCAGACGCGACAACGTGGCGCGGTCATCGCCGTGGTGGTGATAGTCATAGGTCAGGTCCGCCGCCTGCCCCACAAGGGCGATCTGCGCGCCATGCATCCAGGCCTTGCGGATGCGGGCGTTCAGGACCGGCGCCTCGTCGCGCGGGTTGGTGCCGATCAGCAGGATGCGTTTCGCGCTGTCGATGTCCGCGATCGTCGCCGTGCCGACATAGGCCCCGCGATTGCCCGCAGGCAGCCGTGCCCCATCCGTGCGGCATTCGACATGTCCGCCCAGGGCTTCGACCAGTTGCCTGAGGCTGAAGGCAGCCTCGACCGGGGCCAGATCGCCGACCAGGCCCGCAACCCTGCGACCCTTCATGGCCGTCGCGGCGGCAGTCAGAGCC
Organism: Paracoccus subflavus; assembly: GCF_004310345.1. Taxonomy (GTDB): domain Bacteria; phylum Pseudomonadota; class Alphaproteobacteria; order Rhodobacterales; family Rhodobacteraceae; genus Paracoccus; species Paracoccus subflavus. The sequence goes on from NZ_SISK01000001.1 coordinate 582,042, forward strand.
TCGTCCCAGGTGGCGGGACGCAGCTTGCCATTCTCGCGGAGATAGGGTCTGTCCAGCCGCTGCCGGCGCAGCCCGTCCCAGACGAAGCGGGTCTTGTCGCTGATCCATTCCTCGTTCACGCCGTCGTGATTGCGCGGCAGGATGCGCATCACCTCGCGGCCCTTTACGTCCACGCGGATGTTGCTGCCCAGCGCGTCCATGACGTCGATGGTCTCGGTCTTGCGCAACTCCCAGGGTCGCGCCTTGAAGGCATAGGGCTTGCTGACCAGCGCGCCCACCGGGCACAGGTCGATGATGTTGCCCTGCAGGTTCGAGGCCAGCGTCTCGTTCAGATAGCTGGTGATCTCGCTGTCCTCGCCCCGGCCCGTCTGGCCCATCTGGCTGATGCCCGCGACCTCGGTGGTGAATCGGACGCAGCGCGTGCAGGAAATGCAGCGGGTCATGTGGGTTTCGACCAGCGGTCCAAGGTTCAGCTCCTCGGCCGCGCGCTTCGGCTCTCGATACCGGCTGAAATCCACGCCGTAAGCCATTGCCTGATCTTGCAGATCGCATTCGCCGCCCTGGTCGCAGATGGGACAGTCCAGCGGATGGTTGATCAGCAGGAACTCCATCACGCCCTCGCGGGCCTTCTTGACCATCGGGCTGTTGGTGCGGATTTCGGACGGCGCGCCGTCCGGGCCGGGCCGCAAATCCTTGACCTGCATGGCACAGGACGCGGCGGGCTTGGGCGGTCCGCCCACGACCTCGACCAGGCACATCCGGCAGTTCCCCGCAATCGACAGTCGTTCGTGATAGCAGAACCGCGGAATCTCGATCCCGGCCAGTTCGCAGGCCTGGATCAGGGTCAGGTTGGGATCGACCTCGATCTCGGTCCCGTCGATCTTGATGGTGCGCAAATCGGCCATCGGCGTTCTTCCTTACCTGGCAACCAGAAGCGATCCCGCGATCGTCTTCCGTTCTATCTCTTGCTGCCCCAGACGGCAGAATGTCTCGGGCTGGCCGTTCACCACCCCGTTGGCGGTCATGTAGCGGTCGGCCTGGGCATAGATGCGGCGGCGTTCGTCGCGGCTGTCCAGAAAGGCATCGATTTCGGCCTCGCTGTAGCCTTGGTTCAGCGCATAACGCTTCAGCTTGCGGGCCTCGTTGAAGGCCCTGATGATCCGGGCGTCCAGATCGGGGCAGCCCCGGCGCAACATGTCGGCGACGCGCGCCTGGACCAGACTGTCGTTGATATGACGTTCTGCGGACAACGGCGGCAGCGCGGCGGCGGGGCCGGCACAGGCGGCGGCGATGGCAAGGGCGGCGACGATGGTGCGGGTCATGGCATGGACCTTTGGTTGGCGATGTCCCTTGACATATCCCCCCGCCCGGCCTTTCGCCCGACACGACCCCGCGACAGCGGCGTGATATGCCGCCAAGCCCCTCATTCCGCCGCCATCGCCCCCATGCGGCCGGTGCGCTTGGCCTTGATGCGATCCTCTATCTCCTCGCGGAAATTGCGGATCAGGCCCTGAATCGGCCAGGCGGCCGCATCTCCCAGGGCACAGATGGTGTGGCCCTCGACCTGCTTGGTCACGTCCAGCAGCATGTCGATTTCCGCCACCTCGGCATCGCCGCGCACCAGACGCTCCATCACCCGCATCATCCAGCCGGTGCCCTCGCGGCAGGGCGTGCATTGACCGCAGCTTTCGTGCTTGAAGAACTTGGACAGCCGCCAGATCGCCTTGATGACGTCGGTCTGCTGGTCCATCACGATCATGCAGGCCGTGCCGAAGGACGACCGCAGATCGCGCATCCCGTCGTAATCCATGATGGCATTCTCGCACTGCTCGGCCGTCAGGACCGGGCAGGACGCGCCGCCAGGGATCACCGCCTTGAGGTTCTTCCAGCCACCGCGCACGCCGCCGCCATGCTTGTCGATCAACTCGCGCATGGGGATGGACATGGCTTCCTCGACCACGCAGGGCGTGTTCAGATGGCCGGTCAGGCCGAACAGCTTGACGCCCGCGTTGTTCGGACGGCCAAAGCCCGCGAACCATTCCGGCCCGCGCCGCAGGACGGTCGGCACGACGGCAATGGATTCGACGTTGTTCACCGTGGTCGGGCAGCCGTAAAGCCCCGCGCCCGCCGGGAAGGGGGGCTTCATGCGCGGCATTCCCTTCTTGCCTTCCAGGCTTTCCAGCAGCGCTGTTTCCTCGCCGCAGATATAGGCTCCCGCGCCGTGGTGCAGGTACAGGTCGAAATCCCAGCCGGACCCTGCCGCGTTCGCGCCCAGCAGTCCCGCGTCATAACATTCGTCGATGGCGGCCTGCAGCGCCTCGCGCTCGCGGATGAATTCACCGCGGATATAGATATAGGCCGCGTGCGCGCCCATGGCGAAGCTGGCGATCAGCGCGCCTTCGATCAGCGTGTGCGGATCGTGGCGCATGATCTCGCGGTCCTTGCAGGTCGCGGGTTCGGATTCGTCGGCGTTGATCACCAGATAGGACGGCCGCCCATCGCTTTCCTTGGGCATGAACGACCATTTCAGGCCGGTCGGGAAACCCGCCCCGCCGCGTCCCCGCAGGCCCGAGGCCTTGACCTGTTCCACGATCTTGTCCCGGCCCCGGCCGATGATTTCGGCGGTGCCGTCCCAATGGCCGCGCTTTTTCGCCCCGGCCAGGCTGCGGTCGCCCATCCCGTAGATGTTGGTGAAAATGCGATCCTGATCTTTCAGCATCCTGTTCTCGATCCTCTCATCCGGGCGTCAGGCCTTCCTGCGCCGCCAGATACGCCAGGTCACGATCAGCGACCAGACAAAAGCACCCATGGCGGCCAGATCCGCCAGAAAGGCCCACCGGGCGGGCCACCCGTATTCGCGCCCCAGCAACTGCACCAGCAGCCAGCCGCAGATCGTGACCACCAGCACGATCCCGACCAGCCGCATCTGTCTCGCATCCCTTTCAGGGCCGGACGCGGCCATCAGCACCCCCGCGCCGGAGCCAAGAAGCCGAAACCGCGCATCGCACCCGGCCAATGCCCACAAGAGATCTGCGGCTGCATCACGAGGGGCTCCGATCATCCTTTTGTTCCCGTTCCTCGACCGCCCGGATGCCGGCGGGGTTGCGGTCTGATACCGGACGCGCGGCGGATGCCGCCTGCGCCTCTTGCACGGTCACGCCGGTCGCATCGGCGGGCTCGCCCTCGGCCGGATGCGGTTCTGTTTCAGGGGCCGTATCGACGCCGGACTGGTCATCCACGGCCGCCTCGGGGGTCCGCAGCCATTTCGACAGGATCGGCACCTCGGTTCCATCGATCCGCCTGACCGTATCGCCAAGGTCGCGGGCAAGGGCGACACTGGCGTTGCGTTCGTCGGCCTGTCCCCGCAGATCGGCCAGCGCCGTCGGACCACCCAGCGGTTCGGACGAGAAGCGCCCGTTCTGCGGCCCAGGCAGCGGCACCTGCCCGGCCGAAAATGCGTCGATCAACGCCTCCAGCGCGGCGGGCGTCAGATCCTCGTAAAAATCCTTGCCGATCTGGGCCATGGGGGCATTGGTGCAGGCGCCAAGGCACTCGACCTCCTCCCAGCTGAACTTGCCGTCCGCCGACAGGGTGTGCGGCGCGGGCGCGATCTTGCGCTTGCAGACATCGATCAGGGCCTCGGCCCCGCAGATCATGCAGGTCGTGGTGCCGCAAATCTGGATGTTTGCCACCGATCCAACAGGTTGCAACTGGAACATAAAGTAGAAGGTGGCCACTTCCAACGCCCGGATATAGGCTATTCCCAGAAGTTCGGCGCAGTATTCGATGGCGGGCCGGGAGAGCCAGCCCTCTTGCTCCTGTGCGCGCCACAGGATCGGAATGATCGCCGACTGCTCACGCCCTTCGGGATATTTCGACATCTGGACCTGTGCCCATTCCAGATTCGCCGGGGTGAATTCAAAGCTGTCCGGCTGGACGGGCGAAAGACGGCGCAGCATCAGCGGTCAACCTCTCCGAATACGATATCCATCGTTGCGATGATGGCGGGCACGTCGGCCAGCAGATGGCCCTTGGCCATCCAGTCGATCGACTGTAAATGCAGAAATCCCGGCGCCCGCAGCTTGGCGCGATAGGGCTTGTTGGTGCCGTCGCTGACCAGATAGACGCCGAATTCGCCCTTGGGCGCCTCGACCGCCGCATAGACTTCGCCTGCGGGCACCTTGAAGCCCTCGGTATACAGCTTGAAATGGTGGATCAGGCTTTCCATGTCGCGCTTCATGTCGACGCGCCGGGGCGGCGTGATCTTGCCGCGCGCCAGCACGTCCCCCGCAGGTTCGGCCCGCAATTTACGGATCGCTTGCTGCATGATCCTGGTCGATTCCCGCATCTCCTGCATGCGGATCAGATAGCGGTCATAGCTGTCGCCATTGCGACCCACCGGGATCTGGAAATCGAATTCGTCATAGCATTCATAGGGCTGCGACCGCCGCAAATCCCAGGCAAGACCCGACCCCCGCGCCATCACGCCGGAATAGCCCCAGTCCAGGCAGTCCTGTTCCGTCGCGATCCCGATGCCGACCAGCCGCTGCTTGAAGATGCGGTTTTCGGTCAGAAGCGTATCCAGATCGTCCACGAGCCTGGGGAACTGCTCGCACCACGCCTCGAGATCGTCCAGAAGGTCTGGGGAAAGATCCTGATGGACGCCGCCGGGGCGGAAATAGGCCGCGTGCAGCCGGGCACCGGAGGCACGCTCATAGAACACCATCAGTTGCTCTCGGGCCTCGAACCCCCACAAGGGCGGGGTCAGCGCGCCGACGTCCAGGGCGCCGGTAGTCAGGCCCAGAAGGTGGTTCAGGATGCGCCCGATCTCGCAATACAGAACCCGGATCAGGCTGGCCCGACGCGGCACCACGGTGCCCGTCAGCCGCTCGATCGCCAGGCACCAGGCATGTTCCTGGTTCATGGGCGACACGTAATCCAGACGGTCGAAATAAGGCAGGTTCTGCAGATAGGTCCTGCTTTCCATCAGCTTTTCAGTGCCGCGATGCAGCAGGCCGATATGCGGGTCGGCGCGTTCCACGACTTCGCCGTCCAGTTCCAGCACCATGCGCAGCACGCCATGGGCTGCCGGATGCTGGGGACCGAAGTTGATGTTGAAATTGCGGATCTTCTGTTCGCCGACCAGCATGTCGGACGAGCCGTCGTCGTACTGGTTGGTGCGGATATCGCCGTCCATGGCCTTACCCCTTGGTCTTTTCGTCGCCGGGCAGCACGTATTTCGCGCCCTCCCACGGCGACAGGAAATCGAACTGACGATATTCCTGCGTCAGGTGAACGGGCTCATAGACCACCCGCTTCTCGGATTCGTCATAGCGGACCTCGACATAGCCGGTGGTCGGAAAGTCCTTGCGGAGGGGATAGCCGCTGAAACCATAGTCAGTCAGGATGCGGCGCAGGTCGGGATGCCCGGCGAACAGGATGCCGAACATGTCGAATATCTCGCGTTCGAACCAGTTGGCGCAGGGAAAGATCCGTATGGTCGAGGGAACCACCTCATCCTCGCGCACCGCGACCTTGAGGCGGATGCGCTGATTCTGGTACATCGACAGCAGATGCCAGACCACGTCGAACCGCTGGGGCCGCTGCGGATGATCGACGGCGGTGATGTCCACCAGGGTCGAGAACCGGCAGGAACTGTCGCTGCGCAGGAATTCGATCAGATCCATGATCCCCGACACGGTCGAGGTCACCGTCAACTCGCCAAAGGCCAGTTGCGTCTCAAGAACCTGATCCGGGCAGCGCAGGGCAATATGCTCGGCCAATTGCTCCAGTGCGTCGATGTCGGGATATACCGCCATGGCCTATCTCACCAGCGTTCCGGTGCGCCGGATACGGCGCTGAAGTTGCAGGATGCCGTAGAGCAACGCCTCGGCCGTGGGGGGGCAGCCGGGAACATAGATGTCCACGGGCACGATTCGGTCGCAGCCACGCACCACGGAATAGCTGTAGTGGTAATAGCCGCCGCCATTCGCGCAGCTTCCCATGCTGATGACATAGCGCGGCTCGGGCATCTGGTCATAGACCTTGCGCAGGGCGGGGGCCATCTTGTTGGTCAGCGTGCCAGCCACGATCATCAGGTCGGACTGGCGCGGAGAAGCACGCGGCGCGGTGCCGAAGCGTTCCACGTCATAGCGCGGCATCGAGGTTTGCATCATCTCGACCGCGCAACAGGCCAGGCCGAAGGTCATCCAGTGCAGGCTGCCGTTGCGCGCCCAGTTGATGATGTCCTCGGTCGTGGTCAGCAGGAAGCCCTTGTCCTGCAATTCGCGGTTCAGGGCGGCGGTCGCCACCTCGCGGTCGGGACCCGCCGTGTTCGCTCCGGTCATCACGCCCATTCAAGCGCACCTTTCTTCCATTCGTAGGCAAAGCCCACGGTCAGCACGCCCAGAAACACCATCATCGACCAGAAGGCCGCGTCCGACAGGACCGCAAAACTGACCGCCCAGGGAAACAGGAAGGCCACTTCCAGGTCGAAGATGATGAACAGGATCGACACCAGATAGAACCGCACATCGAATTTCATCCGAGCGTCGTCGAAGGCGTTGAAGCCGCATTCATAGGCGCTGACCTTTTCGGGGTCCGGGTTGCGCACCGCGACGACAACGGCGGCAAGGATCAGGATCAGGGCCAGCGCCGAAGCCATACCTGCAAAGACGAGGATCGGCAAATAATCCTGAAGCAAGATTTCCACGGGCAAGTTCCCCCTGTCGGCCGCGGAACACAATGGCTGCCCGCGACGGGTTGGCTAGGCGCCCGTTTAGACCCGCGCGCCCGCCGGGTCAACGGGCGCCAATGTCGCATGGCCGCAGGCGTTCCCGGATTGTCCCAGGCCTTGACCCGCTTCGGTTTCGGCAAATCAGCAACGTCACCAACGAAAAAAGGCAGCCCGAAGGCTGCCTTTCCCTGTGCCGGTCGCGGCTGTCAAAGCCCGGCGGCCTGGCAATCCGCAAGAGTGATGACTTCCATGTTGACCGTGCCCGAGAACTCGTCGTTGTTCGGGTTGCCGTCATTGCCGGATGTGTCATCGACAGGCGTGTCGGCCGTCGCGGCGGTGGCCGGGTCCGGCATGTCGTTGTCCGGGTTGCCTTCGTTGCCGGTGGTCGGTTGCGCACCGTCCATGGTGCCGGCATTCTCGACCGGGTCGGTGGTGCTGTCGTTGTCGATGTTGCCGCTTGCCGGGTCGGGGGTTTCGGAATTCGACCCCATGGCCAGGGTCTGGCAATGCTCGGTCACGGCGGCCAGATCGGCGTCCGACACCTCTTGCCCGCCAACCATGGTCTGAGCAAAGGCGGCAGGGGCCAGGCAAAGCGAGGCCGCAAGGGCGATCGGGGCGGTCAGGGTCTTGATGAACATGGTGTCCTCCAGTGGGGTCAAGCGATATTGCCACTCAACCCGGTGGCGCGCCGGTTGTTCCATCGGCAAAAAGCATGGTGAAACCCGGACGGTCGGCCGCCCCGCGGTGCGGCGGCGGCAGCGGCGGCGGCAAGGCGATACCGTTGTGGTGCCGAACGCGGGATGATGGCTTGCCGCGCCCCAAAGGGTCCGGCAAAAAGGGCGGCATTGCCGCGCCATGCCAGACAGGAAGCATTCCATGACCGACACGCCCCCAAGCACGCCTCTTGCGAGGACTGCCGTGATCGTCCTGGGAATGCACCGGTCCGGGACATCGGCGCTTGCCGGTGTTCTGGGACAACTGGGCGCGGCTCTTCCCCGTGACCTCATGGGGGCGTCCGAGATGAACGCCAAGGGATTCTTTGAATCGAACCTTGTGATGGACCTGAACGACCGCATCCTGGCATCCGCCGGGCTGGCCTGGTGGGACACGCGCCGCCTTTCGGCGGACTGGCTGCAAGCGCCGGCGGCCGAAACCTTTCTGTCCGAGGCGTGCGACGTCCTGCAGTCGGACTTTCAGGATGCCCGGCTGTTCGTGATGAAGGATCCCCGGATCTGCCGGATGATGCCCTTCTGGCGAACGGCCCTGGAACGGTTCGGTGCGCGCCCGATGGTGGTCCATACCCACCGCCCGCCCATGGACGTGGCGGCATCGCTGGCCCGCTGGGCAGGGCATGACACGGAATACAATCTGCTGCTGTGGCTGCGGCATCTGCTGGATGCCGAGGCTGACAGCCGCGATCTGCCCAGGGTCTTCACCAGCTATCACATGCTGCTGGAGGATTGGGAGGCCGCGATCGCGCGCATCACCGGGGGGCTTGAGATCGACTGGCCCCGGGGACTGCCGGAGGCCGGCGACGACATCCGCGCCTTTCTCAGCCACGACCTGCAACATTTTTCGAAAACCGGCACCCATGGCGTCCCCCTGCCCGCCATGCTCCGGACGGTGCTGGACATCCTGGACCGCTGGGCGGCAGAGGGAGAGGATCACAAAGATCAAGCCGTGCTGGACGACCTGCGAGCGCACCTGGATCGCGTATCGCCCCTTTATGACGAACTGGCGATGCGATCCGCTCTGCGCAAGTCCGAGACGAAGACGCTATCCGCCGCGCTGGATGAAAAGACCAACCACTTGGCCCGGGAAACCACCAGGCGAGAGCACCTGGAACACCTGCAAGCAGCGCTTCAGGACCGCTATGCCACGTTGCAAGGGGATCTGGATGGGGCCGAAGCCCGGCTTCAGGACATGTCCCGCCGCGCGACCGAAGCCGCCGCGGCTGCCGACCTCGCCCGCGTCGAGTTGGAGCGGACCCGCCTGCGGCTGATGGCCGAGCGCGATGCGGCGCTTGATCTTGCCCGTAGGCGAGAGGCCGAATTCCTGTCAAGCACGTCCTGGAGGGTGACAGCCCCCCTTCGGCTCGTGTCGCGGGCGGTGCGGCGGATGCTGTGAGTCGCGGTCCGGCCCCCCGCCGTTGCGCAATCGCGTGCAAAAGGGTATCTGTGGGCAACCGCGACGGAAAAGGACACAGCCTTGCGCGACCTTCGCATCCCCGACCAGCGACATCCGGAAAAGGCCCACCGGCCCGACCAGGCGCAACCCAGGAAGCCCGACTGGATCAGGGTCAAGGCGCCGACCTCGGACGGCTACAAGCGCACGCGCGACATCATGAGGGACAACCGCCTGTCCACCGTGTGCGAGGAAGCGGGCTGCCCGAACGTGGGCGAATGCTGGTCACAGGGCCACGCGACCATGATGATCATGGGAGAGATCTGCACGCGCGGCTGCACCTTCTGCAACGTCGCCACCGGCAAGCCCAATGCCCTGGACGTGTTCGAACCCGGACGGGTGGCCCATGCGGTCCAGAAACTGGGGCTGAAGCATGTCGTCATCACCAGCGTTGACCGCGACGACCTGGACGACGGCGGGGCCGATCATTTTGCCCAGACCATCCGCGCCATCCGCCACCGCAGCCCCGATTCCACCATCGAGGTTCTGACCCCCGATTTCCTGAAGTCCAGTCCCGGCGCGCTTGAAACCGTGGTCGAGGCGCGGCCCGATGTGTTCAACCACAACCTTGAAACCGTGCCGGCGCTGTATCCTGCCGTCAGGCCCGGCGCCCGCTATTTCCATTCGCTGCGCCTGCTGCAAAAGGTCAAGGAACTGGATCCGGCGATGTTCACCAAGTCGGGCATCATGGTTGGCCTGGGCGAGGATCGCGGCAGCGTGCTGCAGGTCATGGACGACATGCGCGCGGCCGACATCGACTTCATGACCATCGGCCAGTATCTGCAACCGACGCCCAAGCATCACCGCGTGGACCGTTTCGTCACACCCGAAGAATTCGCGGGCTATGAAAAGGCGGCTTATGGCAAGGGCTTCCTGATGGTATCGGCGACGCCGCTGACCCGGTCCTCCTATCACGCAGGCGACGACTTCGCGCGGCTGCGTCAGGCACGGCTGCACAAATTGGGCCGCGCCTGACCCTCTTGCAAATCCCTGCGGCCCGATTTAGTCCGAATGCAGAAGGCCCGAGTGGCGGAATGGTAGACGCAGCGGATTCAAAATCCGCCGCCGCAAGGCATGTCGGTTCGAGTCCGACCTCGGGTACCAGCCTTTCCTGCAACCTATTGAAAAGCCTCAGCTAAGTTCAATCTTGGCCAAGGCGTAGAACATGGCGGCATACACATCAGCACGACATACCCTTCATCAAGGTCGGGATGTTTGCTTCGTGCTGCGGGTTCCTGTGAAACCACTGCATGTCCCCAAAGATCGCGTGCCGACCAAATCCCCTGCCTCACGTTGCACACCCTGGGGAAAGGCGTTGGAAGGCGCGGGCGCGCTGATCCGCGGCGCCCGGTGCCTGATCGACTTCATGATCAACCGATGCCGCCCCTTCATCTTCGCCACAGCATCCTGGCCCATGCTGGCGGTAGCCGGGCAAAGGCCGCAGGCTCCCCTGCTGGGCAGCCAGATCGTGCCGCAACCATGGATCTTGCGCCCAGGCTTCAGGCACGCGGCTTCGGTGCAAGCGGCGTGATCGGCATATCGCTTACGGTAAGCCGCGTCCCTGCAAAACTCACCGGTGCAGTGTCCTGCACGGGCAAATGACTTTATCCTTCCTGCCTGACCGTCACGTCGCCGAGCGGAGGCGCCTGCACCGTGCCGACCTTACGGAAGGCGGCTTCCACAAGGTCGGTTATGCTGCGCTGAAGCTCCGTCACATTCTGGCCCGTCTTGAAGGCGTCGTATTTGTGGAGTCCCTCGAGCATGCCGGCATTGGCGACGACGCTGTATCGCCGGGCGGGATCGAGAACGCTTTCGCCCACCCGGATCTCGCCCACCCGCTCGCCTTGGGGCCGCCTCAGGTCCGCCGACCACGTAAGACCATCGGTCTGGATGAGGCCGCCCACCGCTTCCAGCGGATCGCCCGGTGCCTGGTTGGTGGCGCTCTGCTCCAGGATCTCCCTGATCTCGGCGCCGGTCAGCGTCAGCGTCGCGGGCTTGGTCGGGTGGGGAAGGAGAGCCGTCAGGGCCTCGCGCGTGATGGGTCCCGCATTAAGCGACACGCCGTATCCCACGCCCGGCATGAAGGCGATCTCCGCCCCGGTCTCCTCGCGCAGGATGCGCCCGACTAGCTTGTCGAATGGACTCTCGGAACTGTGCTGACGCCCGATCCGCTCTGCGGCGGTGGCGATGACTTCCTCCAGCGCCTCACGATGCGGCGCGCGCAGCTCGGCCACGAGGGCGGCGATCTCCGGATCCTCGCCCACCTCGTCAACCCAGAGCGGGTGCATCGATCCCGTGACCTCCGTCACCGCGCCGCCGCGCAGGCGGATCGTGACCTGGCCCAGCATGGCGCCGTCCGAAAGCGCCTGGACCAGCCAGCCCCCGCCGACGCGTTCGGGCGGCGTGATCAGGTCATGCGAATGGGCGCCGATGACGAGGTCGATCCCTTCGACCTCCTCTAGCAGCTTCTCATCCACCGACTTGCCCTGGTGCGACACCACGACCACCACCTCGGCCTCGCGCCGCAGCTCCGGCACCAGCCGGCGGGCCGCCTCGATTCCGCTTGTAAAGGAAAGCCCGTCGATATTCTTGCGGTCGCCGGTCAGAGGCGTGTTGTGGTAGCCCAGCGCGAGGAGGGCGACTTTGACGCCACCGACCTCCATCATGCGCACCGGCTCTCCGAACAGGGGTTCGCCTGTCGAGTCGTCGATGACGTTCGCGCCACGGATCGGGAAGTCGGCCAGTTCGCTGAGCCTGCGGGTGCGATCGAGACCGTAGTCGAAGTCGTGATTGCCGAGCGCCATGAAATCGTAGCCGACGGCGTTCATCAGGCGGATGTTGGCCTCGCCTTGGGTCAGGTTGCCGAGGAGGTCGTCCGAGAACGTATCGCCGCCATCGACGAGCACCACGTTGCTGGCTCCCCGTTCCGCGCGATGCGCAGCGACCGCCGCCGCGAGCGCCGCAAAGCCCCCGATGTGACCGGCCCGCTGGAACTCCGTGCCGTCGCCGCCGGGGTCGCCGGTATGCGCCGTGGCGTTCCCGGGCGCCACCTCGAAGGCCATGTGGCGGCCATGGAAATCATTGGTGTGCAGAATCGTAAATGAATACTCCACGTCCTGCTCCTGGGCTTCGAGGGACCGCGCGAAGGGCAGCGTCATTCCCATTGCCATCGCTGTTCGTCGGCTGATCATGAAAACCCCCTCGGGAAAGTTGGATAGCAATGCGGGAGTCCAGTCCCGGCTTGGTCGCGGTTACAACATAGAAATATTGTAATCTTTGAATTAATCAAGGCAGATCAGCCCCTGCCGCCCCAACGGCTAGGGAAGCATGGTCCCTGGACCGTATCGCGGGCGAGGTTCCTCAGCTTCCTGCCGGACGGCTGCGGATACATCCGTTCGGGCGAAATCATGGCCCATAGAGAGAAGCGGATGTTCAGCATGTAAGCCTGCGCGGTCGATGATCCTGTTCCCGCGGGGCTGTAGGCTGGCCGGGTCGGACATCTCATCACCAAGGCACCTGCCCCCGCATCTGCCGGGGCCGGAACAACGGAACCTCCACGGCCGAAAGCTGCCCCTAGGCAAGCCTGGTTGTCGTCTTTAGCATCGGGTCATGAAGGAACTGACCTTGCGCCAGATCGAGGTGGTGCGTGCCGTGCTGATTGCAGGCACGATCCAGGGCGCGGCCAACCTGCTGAACGTGTCGGCCCCCGGCATCAGCCGGCTTATCAAGCATACCGAGGACGGCTTGGGGATCCGCCTGTTCGAACGCCGCGCAGGCGTCTTCGTCCCCGCCGCCGAGGCGCATTCGATCTTTGCCATGCTCCAGCAGGTCCATCACCAGATGGAAAACCTGAACGCCGCGGTGGGGTCGCTTCGCAAGGGACAGGGCTTTACGCTGTCGTTCGCCTCGGCCCCCTCGATCGCCAACTTCATCGGGGCGCGCGTCATCCGCGGCCTGCGACACCGCTTTCCCGATCTGGATGTCGATCTGAACATCCTCAAGATCGAGGAAACGCTGGACTATCTGCTGCTTGAGCAGGGCGAGGTCGTCATCATGTCGTCCCGCCTGGACAATCCTGCGCTTGAAAACATTCCCCTGTGCGAAGGCCGCATCGTCGCCATCATGCCCGAAGGCCATCCCCTGACGCAGAAATCGGCGGTGTCGATCCGCGACCTTGCGCGATTTCCCTTTATCGGTGTCGATCCTGACGATCCTTACGGGCGCCAGCTTTCCCAGCCGTTCACGGATGCCGGGCTGGCGGTCCGGCACGCGATGCGCGGCCGCTTCGCCCAGACCCTTGTCAGCCTGGTCCGGCACGGGCTGGGCGTGGCCGTGATCGACGAGTTTTCGGTGGCCGAGGTCTATATGCCCGGCCTGGTCCGCAGGCCGCTGATCGAGCCGGCGACGATCACCGCATGGTCGGTCCAGAAACAGGGCCGCCAGTTGTCCAGTTTCGCGGAACTGACGGTTCATCTGTTTCGCACGGAATTGTCCAAGGCGCGGGCGCGCGAACTGTGGGACGGGCCTGGCTGATTAACATCATGTTTCGATAGTGTAGAACTTGGTATTTGCGGTTACGAAGCTTTTCCGGCACATCCGCAGCATCACCCCAGGAGGATGGGGCACCCGAGGAGGAAAGACATGCAGAACCTGTTCTATGGCGCCGCGCTGGCGCTTGGCCTTGCCACGACGCCGGCTTTGGCGGAATATCCCGAACGCGACATCCAGGGCATCATCCAGTGGGGCGCAGGCGGATCGACCGACACCGTCAGCCGTTCGCTGACCCCCCATGCCGAGAAAATCCTGGGCGCCAGCGTGATCTTGCAGAACGTGACGGGCGGCGTCGGCGCCATCGGCCTGAACCAGGCCGAACGTGCGGATGCCGACGGCTATACGCTGCTGTTCGGGGCGGAAAACCCGCTCTTGTACAAGATCATGGGTCTGGGCGACAAGGATTACGCCGACTTTGTGCCGATCAACATCATCGCGCGCGGCATCCCGATCCTGGTGGCGCAGCCCGACGCGCCCTTCGACACCTTCCCCGAGATGATCGCCTATATCAACGAGAACCCCGGCGAGGTCCGCTTCGGATCGACCGGGCCTGGCGGCCTGCCGTCGGTCGTGACCGCGATGATCAATGCCAAGACGCCGATCGACGTGACCTCGGTTCCCTATGACGGCGATGGTCCGGCGCTGACCGCCCTGCAGGGCGGGGCCGTCGATGTGATGCCCGCCGTCCTGGGCGCCGCGCTTGAACCTGTGCGCGCCGGCAACCTGAAGGCCATTGCGATCTTCGACACCCAGGCGGTCGAGCAGTTGCCTGACACCCCGGCGATCACCGACACCAACCCGGAATTCGCCGATGTGCTGCCCTGGGGTCCGTTCTTCGGTGTCTTCGTCAAGGCCGGCACTCCGGATGACGTGGTGGCCAAGCTGACCGATGCCTATGCCCAGGCGACGCAGAACGCCGACTTCCTGTCGATGATGGATGGCCGCGGCTTTCGCATGCTGTCGCTGAGCGGCGCCGAAGCGCAGGAGTTCCTGGACACCTGGCAGCGCCAGACCGCCTGGACGCTGTTCGACGCCGGTATCGCCAAGAACTCGCCGGAAGATTTCGGCATCGCCCGTCCCTGATCCGTCCCCTGCCGCCCCGCGCACCCGCTGCCGGGGCGGCATCCCGATCCGTTGATGCCCTGGACGCGCCCTGCCGGGCCGGACGGCAAGGAAGGACAATCCATGACCCCGACACAACCCCCGGCGCCAGCCGCCGTCGATCCGATCCCCGAACCTGCACCGGGCCGGCGCCCCGGAGAGCTGGTCTTCAATATCGCCATCCTGCTGGCCAGCCTGTTCCTGCTGTATTCCGCCTATGGCATTTCGGGGTTCGAGGCGTTGTCGGCGCCCGGCGCCGTGCCCATGGCCACGACCGCCATCATGTCGGTCTGCGCCATCATCATCCTGCGCGACAGCCTTCGCAAGCGCAGCGACACCGCGCAAACCGTCGGGCGCGACATCCTGCCCCTGTCGGTCATCGTCACCATCGCGATGATCGCAGGCTATGCGCTGGCGCTGCGGCCCTTGGGCTTCCTGCCGACCTCGGTTCTGTTTCTGCTCATCATGGCACGGTTCCTGTCGAAACGGTCCTGGGGGTTCTGTCTGGCCGTGTCGGTGGGAACGGTCCTGGTCATCTGGATCATCTTCCGGCTGATCTTTTCGGTGCTGATGCCGCAGGGAATCGTTCCCGAGGGGCGCATCATCTCTGCCATCTCATCGCTGTTCTGAGGCCGCCATGGACATCATCTCGAACCTGCTGATCCCGATCGTCAATCTGGACCTGCTGCTGCTGATCGCCGTGGGCACCTTTGCGGGCATCTATGTCGGCGCGATCCCCGGCCTGTCGGTCACCATGGCCGTGTCTATCCTGATCTCGTTCACCTTCTCGTGGGAGGTCTATCCGGCGCTGGCGCTGATGATCGGCATCTACATGGGCGGGGTCTATGGCGGCTCGCGCACGGCGATCCTGCTGAACATCCCCGGCGCGCCCTCCGCCATCGCCACCGCGCTGGACGGCTTTCCCATGGCCCAGCAAGGCCGCGCCGGAGAGGCGATCGGCATCGTCACCGTCGTCTCGTTCATCGGTGGGTTCCTCGGCATCATCGCCTTGGCCCTGTTCGCGCCGTTCCTGTCCGATTTCGCCATCGGCTTCCAGCCGCGCGACTTCATGCTGCTGGCGATCATGGGCATCCTGCTGGTCGGATCGCTGTCGGGCGACAGCCTGGTCAAGGGCGTCTTCGCCGGCGCGCTTGGCATCGGCATCGGCGCGGTGGGCATGGACCCGCTGACGGTGCAGGACCGCTTTGTCTTTGGCATCCCGGACCTGCGCGGCGGCATCTCGTTCGTGGCGGTGATGATCGGCCTGTTCGGCGTGTCCGAGACGCTGGCCCAGTTGCACAGCATCCACACCCCGGCCGTGCGCCAGAAGATCACCAATATCGTGCCGAGCTGGGCAAAGGTCCGCAAACACCTGCCGCTCGGGCTGCAGACCTCGACCATCGGCACCGTGGTGGGCGCCCTGCCCGGCACCGGCGGCGACATCGCGGCGCTGATGGCCTATGACCACGCCCAGCGCGTGACCCGCAACCCCGAGGTGCCCTTCGGCAAGGGCGCGATCGAGGGGCTGGTCGCCCCCGAAACCGCCAACAACGCCGCCGTCGGCGGGGCCTTCATCCCGATGATGACGCTTGGCATTCCGGGAGACGCGGTCACCGCCATCATGATCGGCGCGCTGTTCATCCACGGCCTGAACCCCGGCCCGATGCTGATGATCGAACAGCCGGACATGTTCTGGTTCATCGTCAGTTCGCTGACCCTGGCCAACATCTTCATGCTGATCTTCGGGCTGACCGGCATCCGCCTGTTCGTCCGCATCGTCGAACTGCCGCGCACCGTCCTGCTGCCGGTCATCATGGTCCTGTCGATCGTCGGCGCCTATGCGATCAACAACAGCGTCACGGACGTGTACTGGATGCTGGGCTTCGGGGTGCTGGGCTATTTCATGCGGCTCTACGGCTATCCGCTGGCGCCGATCATCCTGGGGGTGATCCTGTCGCGCCTGCTGGACGACAACTGGCGCCGGGCGATCATCAGCGAACGCGATGATTTCGGGGCGATGATGATGGGCATCTTCACCAGCCCGCTGTCGCTGTCGCTGTTCCTGGCGGTGGTGCTGATCGTGGCGACCAGCACGCCATGGTGGAAACGCTGGCGCGCCCGCAAGGCGGGTGTGGTCGCGTCGCAGGGCCAGAAACCATGACCGATACCATCCGCCTGGGCCTGATCGGCGACAACATCGCCGCTTCGCAGTCGCCGCGCCTGCATCGGCTGGCAGGCCAGCAGAATGGCCGCCGCGTCACCTATGACAGCCTGATCCCCGCCAGCGAGGGGGCGGATTTCGACGTCCTGTTCGACCGGTGCAGGACCATCGGTTATCGCGGCATCAACGTGACCTATCCCTACAAGGAACGGGTCACGGCCAAGGTGCGGATCGACGATCCCCTGGTCAAGGCCGTGGGGGCGGTCAACACGGTGCTGTTCGACGCCGACGGACCGCGCGGCTTCAACACCGACTATTCCGGCTTTGTCGCGGCCTATCGCCGGGTGCGCGGCGATGCCGCGCCGGGGCCGGTGCTGATGATCGGCGCGGGCGGCGTTGGCCGGGCGGTGGCCTTTGGCCTTGTGGCGTTGGGGGTCGGCGAACTGCGCCTGGCAGACCGCGACGCGGCCAAGGCCGAAACCCTGGCCAAAGCCCTGCGCGCCGCAAGTCCCGGCCGACATGTGGTGGTCGGCACCGATGCCGCGGCCCTGGCGCCCGGCGCATCCGGCCTGGTCAACTGCACCCCCGTCGGCATGGTGGGCTATGACGGCACCCCGCTGCCCGCCGACCGGATGGCCGGGGCGGAATGGGCCTTTGACGCGGTCTATACGCCGGTCGAGACGCAATTTCTGAGCAAGGCCGGGGCGGCGGGGTTGCAGATCATCTCGGGCTATGAACTGTTCATCGGCCAGGGCGTCGATGCCTGGGCGCTGTTCACCGGCCTGCCGCTGGACGAGGATCGGCTGCGCGCGGATCTGGCGGCGGGACGGGACGTGTCATGAAGACCTCGATCGCCACCGTCACCCTGTCGGGCAGCCTGACCACCCGGCTGGCCGCCATCGCGGCCGCCGGGTTCGATGGCATCGAAATCTTCGAACAGGATTTCCTGGCTTCGGATTTCGCCCCTGCCGAGGTCGGCCGGATGGTGCGCGACCACGGGCTGGAAATCACCCTGTTCCAGCCCTTCCGCGACTTCGAGGGCCTGCCCGAGCCCCATCGCAGCCGCGCCTTTGCCCGCGCCGAACGCAAGTTCGACCTGATGAACCAGTTGGGAACCGACCTGATCCTGGTCTGTTCCAGCACCCACCCCGCGGCCCTGGGCGGCATCGACCGTATGGCAGCGGATCTGCATGACCTGGGCGATCTGGCTGCCCGCCATGGCATCCGCATAGGCTTCGAGGCGCTGTGCTGGGGCCGTTTCGTCAACGACCACCGCGACGCCTGGGAAATCGTGCGGCGGGCCGATCATGCCCAGGTCGGGTTGATCCTGGACAGCTTTCACACCCTGGCCCGCCGGATCGACCCCGATTCGATCCGCGCCATTCCGGGCGACCGGATCTTTTTCGTCCAGTTGGCGGATGCACCCGCCATCGACATGGACCTGCTCTATTGGTCGCGCCACTTCCGCAACATGCCGGGCGAGGGCGATCTGGACGTGACGGGCTTCATGCGCGCCGTCGCCGCCACCGGCTATGCCGGACCGCTGAGCCTGGAAATCTTCAACGACCAGTTCCGGGCCGGCCTGCCGCGCATGGTGGCCCAGGACGGCCATCGCAGCCTGATCGCGCTGATGGACCAGGTGCGCCGCCAGCAGCCGGCGATTCCTGTGGCCCTGCCCGACTTTCCCCCGCCCGCCCCTGTCGAACGGGTCGAGTTCGTCGAATTCGCCACCAGCGACAGCGAGGCTCCGGCGCTTGAATCGCTGCTGTCGTCGGTCGGGTTCGAGCCGTCGGGCCGCCATGTGACGAAACCCGTGACGCTGTGGCGACAGGGACCGGTCAATGTCCTGGTCAACACCGACCCCACCGGATTCGCCCACAGTTCCTATGTCGCGCATGGCACGACCGTATCGGAAATCGCCCTGATCGTCCCCGATGCCCAGGCCGGATTTGCGCGCGCGACCGCGTTGCTGGCCCAGCCGCATCAACAGGATCGGGCAGCCGGCCAGCTTGCCATTCCCGCCATTCGCGGAGTGGGCGGCAGCGTGATCCGCTTTCTGGACGAAGGCCCGGATCTGGCAAGGATCTGGAAGATCGACTTCGACTCCCGCGATGCCCTGCCGGGCGCCGGGCTGACGGGCATCGACCATATCGGCCAGACCATGGCCTATGACGAGATGCTGTCCTGGTCGCTGTTCTACACCTCGATCTTCGACGCCGAAAAGGCGCCCATGGTCGATGTGGCCGACCCCGACGGTCTTGTGCGCAGCCAAGCCGTGCGATCCGGCGGGTTGCGCGTCACCCTGAACGGTGCCGAGACACGCCACACCCTTGCCGGCCGCTTCATCGAGGACAGCTTCGGCGCATCGGTTCAGCATATCGCCTTTGCCACCAGCGACCTCTTTGCCACGGCCGCCGCCTTGGCCGGGCGGGGTTTTGACACGCTGCGGATCGGCGCCAACTATTATCAGGACGTGCAGGCCCGCTTTGGCCTGGACGACGATCTGGTGGACCGGATGCAGGCAGCCTCGATTCTTTATGACGAGGACGCGCAGGGCCGGTTCTTCCAGCTTTACAGCCAGCCGCGCGCCGACGGCTTTTTTATCGAGATCGTGGAGCGCCGGAACGGCTACTCCGGCTACGGCGCCCCCAACGCCCCCTTCCGCATCGCCGCCCTGAAACGCGCGTCGCGACCGGCAGGGATGCCGCGGCGGTAAAGGCAATCCTGTCCGCCCCGGTCCCCAATGGGACACTTCGCCGAAAGTGTTGTCGTCGCGCATGGACAGTGGCAGGCAAGACCATTAGACGAGCCTCGTTCGATGCGTTTGCAGCGGCGATTGTTTTCAATGGGGGGTTGAATCCCGTGATACATCGAGTCCTTGGCCTGTTCCGGCGATACGCCGCGCACCATGCCCAGATGCAAAAGCCTGGCTTTCCGCTTTGGGATGGGAAGGGCAAGACCTTCGGCCACATCGATCGAATCGCCGTGCGCGAGGGCCGCCTGTACGTCGAAGGCTGGGCCCTGTCGCCACGGGTGGGGCTGAGCAACGCCGAGGGCGCGGTGGAACAAAGCCCCAGCCTGCCACGCAACGATGTCCTGGCCAGCCGGGACAGCGGCGGCATCCAGACCCCCGGATTCGTTCTGGACCTGCCGCTCAGCCTCGACCATACGGCCTTCTGGGCGGATGTGGGGGATCGTCGGCATGTCCACCTTCTGCCCCGGATCACGCCGCGCGATCTTCGCCGCATGAAGCTGGCGCAGACGGGTCCGTTTCTGCGCGATGGCCTGCACGCCCTGCCCGCGGCGCTGCACTGGTGGCGGCACCGCGACCCGCTGTCGGTTGCACGCATCAAGACGGCCTTTGGCCTGAACACCGTCACCCGGTCAGGCCATCTGAACCCCCAGCTTTTCGCCGAGGACGTCCCGACCGTCGACACCCCGCCCGAAGCCTTGTTCCGCACCGGCATCACCATCGTGCTGCCCGTCTTCAACGCACTCGACCTGCTGCCCGAGGCCCTTGACCGCATCCTGACGCATACCGATCTGTCCTGGCGTCTTATCCTGGTCGAGGACTGTTCGACCGACCCCCAGGTCCGCCCCTGGCTGCGCGACTGGCGGGCGGGGTTGTCCCCCGACATCGCCGCCCGCGTCTCGCTGATCGAAAACGACACCAACCTGGGCTTCATCAGGTCGGTCAACCGGGCCTTCGCGGCGGCGCTGCCGCATGGCGATCATGTCGTGCTGCTGAATTCGGACGCCTTCGTGCCGGCGGGCTGGGCCAGCCGCCTGATCCGCCCGCTGCTGGACCACGATCATGTGGCCACCGTGACGCCCATGTCCAACGACGCCGAGATCTTCAATATCCCCGCCATCTGCCAGCGACAGGCGTTGCGGCCCGGAGAGGCCGACGCGATCGACCGGGTTGCCGCCGGCTTCTTTCCCGGAGCGGATCTGGCCGACGCGCCGACCGGCGTCGGATTCTGCATGGCGATGAACATCGCTTTTCTGCGCAAGCTGCCGGAACTGGATACCGTCTTTGGCCGGGGCTATGGCGAAGAGGTCGACTGGTGCCAGCGCGCGCGCAAGCTGGGCGGCCGGCATCTGGGCCACGGCGGGCTGTTTGTGGAACATCGCGGCGGCACCTCCTTCGGCTCGGCCGAAAAGCTGCGGCTGATCCAGAAGAACGGCGAAACGATCTCGCGCCGGTATCCCGCCTATGACGCCGAGGTGCAGAATTTCATCCGGCAAGACCCCCTGAATTCCCCGCGCCTGGCCCTGGCCTTGGCATGGGCGGGACAGCGCCAGCAGGGGCTTGTCCCGGTCTATGTGGCCCATGACATGGGCGGCGGTGCTGAACATTACCTTCAGGACCGGCTGCAATCCGACCTGCGCGACGATGCGGCGGCGGTGGTGCTGCGCGTGGGCGGCCTGTCGCGCTGGCAGCTTGAACTGCACAGCCCGCATGGCGTCACCCGGGGGGAAACCGACGACACTGCCTTTGTGAAGAAGCGCCTTCTGGACCTGCTGCCGGCCCGCAGGATCGTCTATTCCTGCGCCGTGGGTGACCGTGACCCGATGTCCCTGCCCGCGATCCTGACATCGCTTGCCCATGGCCCCAAAGACCGGATCGAGGTGCTGTTTCACGATTACCTGCTGCTCAGCCCCGCCTATACGCTGCTGGGCAGCGACGGGGCATGGCACGGCGTTCCCATGCCGGGGATCGACAGCGACCCCGTGCACACCGCCCTGCGTCCGGACGGGACCAGGGCCGGTCTGGGCGACTGGCGCGCGGCCTGGGGACATTTGCTGCAGGCGGCCCACGGCATCACGGTGTTTTCCGAGAACAGCCGGTCGCTGGTGACGCAGGCCTATCCGCAGATCGCCGACAAGGTGACGGTCAGGCCGCACAGGCTGCTGGCGGATGTTCCGCGCATTCCGCCGGGCCGGTCCGACGACGGTGTGCCGGTGATCGGCGTGCTGGGCAACATCGGCTATCAAAAGGGCATAACGGTGCTGCGCGACCTGTCGCAGCTTCTGGACCGCACCGGCCAGGCACGCCTGGTCGTCATCGGCAATGTCGATCCCGCCTATCCGCTTGGCGCATCGGCCCATATCCACGGAGACTACCGCATCGAGGACATCCCCGCCCTTGTCGCGCGCTATGGCATCAGTCGCTGGTTCATTCCGTCGATCGGCCCCGAGACGTTTTCCTATACGACGCATGAGGCGATCGCCACCGGCCTGCCCGTTTTCGGCTTCGATCTGGGTGCACAGGGTGATGCGATCCGGGCGGCGGCATCCTCTCGCGGGGGGGGGACAATCTCCCTGGACGAGGGGCAGCACGACATCGAAACCCTGCTTGCCTTCCTCTTGGATGCTCCTGCCGCCCGGCAACATGTGGCCTAAGCCCTTGGCCGGGCTTGTCCCACCTTCAATGCCATCACCCAGTCGAGACCAATTTCGTGACCGATGCAATCTTTGATCCGGAGGCCCATCAGGGCCGGTATGACTTCTGGATGCGCACACCCGCGCCCCGCAAGGTGTATGCTATTCTTTTTACACCCCGCAGCGGCAGCAGTTGGCTGACAAGTGTTCTTACAAAGACACGGATGATGGGAACCCCTGGAGAGTGGTTCAATCCAACCCTCATGACCTCAAGCTCAAGATCGAAAGGCGCGCGAAATCTTGAGCAGTTCATCGAGACGATCAGCCGTCACGAGGCCCATGGCGGAATTTTCGGTTTCGAGATTACATATTACCAAATGATGGCCGTATTCGGTGACGAAGCCTCTTTCATCGAGAATTTTAGGAACTCGACGTTTTTTTGGTTGATCCGAAAAGATATTGTCGCCCAGGCCGTATCGCTGGACAAGATGGTTCAAACCAAGGTCAGCCACGCCTCCAACCATGATGAAGGCGAGATTATCGCCAGCGATAGCGCATATGACTACAATGGATCACGTATCAAGGAATGGATCAGCCACATCCGCAATGCCGAAAAGGCGACCGAAAACATGATCAAAACTTTCAGCCTGCGCCCGATACGGCTTGCCTATGAACCCATGATGGCGTCAGGGGCAACAGAGGTGGCAAGGATTTTCCGTAACGAACTTGGTATAACGGACGACATCCCGCCTGATCTGGAAACGGATCACCGCAAGATCGGGACTGAAAAGAACAATGTTTTCGCTGAACGGTTCAGAACGGACTATCCACAGTTCATCAAGACACTGGAGAACGAGCGTGCCGACATGCTGGCGGAATTTCCCTGAGCAAGCAGTCTTTCTGTTGAAATGTCATGCCTGACCTGCGCCCAGGCATTCCGGCTGGCCTTCCTGATTACCCTTTTGCCGGTATGGCGTGGCTTTTGCCTATCTTTCCCCTCACCCCCTCGATCATCACATAGATCACCGGCGTGATCAGCAGCGTCAGGACGAAGGCCAGCGACAGGCCGCCGACGATCACGGCGCCGATGGCGCGGCGGCTTTCCGATCCGGCGCCGGTCGCGATGGCCAGCGGCACCGCGCCAAGAATAGTGGCGATGGTGGTCATCAGGACCGGACGCAGACGGGTTACGGCCCCCTCGCGGGCCGCCTCGACCAGAGGCTTGCCCTCGTCGCGCAACTGGTTGGCGAATTCGACGATCAGGATCCCGTTCTTGGCCATGATGCCGATCAGCAGGATCATCCCCACCTGGGAAAAGACGTTCACCGTTCCCCCGGTTAGCCACATGGTCAGGACCGCGCCCGCCAGGCCCAGGGGCACCGTCAGCATGATCGTCAGCGGCGTTCGGAAGCTTTCGAACTGCGCGGCCAGGACCAGAAACACGATCACCAGCGACATCGCGAACACCGTGGCGATGCCGCCGGCGCTGTCCAGATAATCGCGCGCCTGCCCGTCCCAGGCCAGGACCGAGCCCGCGGGCAGGTCGGCGGCCGCTTCCTCGACCGCGGCCATGGCGCCGGCCAGATCGGTGCCGGGTGCAATGTCGGCCTCCATCCCGACCGAGATCAGCCGGTCAAAGCGGTTGATCGCTGGGGCCGTGGCGCCGGTCTCGACACTGGCAAAGGCCGACAGGGGGATTAGGTCGCCCCGGTCGTTGCGCAGAAAGACCGACAGCATGTCCTCGACGGAATTGCGATCCTCGGGCGAGGCTTGCAGGATCACCGGATATTGCCGTCCGTCGCTGGTGTATTCCCCGACGCTGCGCGAGGCGAACAGCACCTGCAGCGTCTGGGCGATGGTATCGGCCGACAGGCCCAGATCCTGTGCGCGGGCGCGGTCGATGGACAGGTTCGCCCCCGGCTGGTTGGCGGAATAGCTGACCTCGACCGAGGCAAGGCGGGGATCGCCTTCCAGTTCCGCCGCCAGGTCGTCCGCCCAGGCGGCGGTGCGCCCGACATCAGGCCCGCCCAGCATCCAGGTGACATTACCCTGCCCGCTGGACAGCCCCAGGCCCCCCGCCGCACGGACAAAGACCGCGGCCTCGGTGATGCGGGACAGTTGGGGCCGCAGATCGGCGATGACCTGATCGACCGAGATGTCACGTTCGTCCCAGGGGGCGAGGTTCACGAACAGCAGCGACCGGCGCACCTCGCCCCAGGTGCCGACAATGGTGGTGACATTGGTGACCGTGCCGTTCTCGCGCAGGGGTTCCAGAAGCGCCTCGACCTGGCGGGTGGCGGCATCGGTATAGGCAAGGCTGGATCCCTGGGGCGCATTGACGATGATGCGGATCTGGCCGCGATCCTCGTCCGGGGTCAACTGGCGGGGCAGATGCTGATAGACGGCCAGAGAGGCCGCCATGGCAAAGGCCGTCACGGCCATGATCGGCACCGGCCGGGCGATCAGCCGGTCCAGAACGGCGCCATAGGCCCGCTCCAGCGCGCCGATGATCCGGTCCATGCCGCGGGTCAGCAGGTTGGGCCGTTCCTCGCGCGGCATGATCCGGGCCGCCAGAACCGGCGACAGGGTCAGCGCCACAAGGGCCGAAACCGCGACCGCGACCGCCAGCACGATGCCGAATTCGGCGAACAGCTTGCCGATTTCGCCTTCCATGAAGCTGATCGGCACAAAGACCGAGATCAGCACGGCAGTGGTGGCAATCACCGCAAAGCTGACCTGCGCGGCGCCGTCCCGTGCCGCTTGCAGACGGGATTTGCCCATGGCGCGGTGCCGCTGGATGTTTTCCAGCACCACGATGGCGTCGTCCACCACCAGGCCGATGGCCAGGATCAGCGCGAACAGCGTCAGGATATTGATCGAAAATCCCAGGGCCAGCATGGCCAGCCCCGCCCCCAGGGCGGAAACCGGGATGGTGACAACGGGAATCAGCGCCAGGCGCAGCGATCCCAGGAACAGGAAGATCACCGCAATGACCAGGCCCACGGCCTCGGCAAAGACCTTGAGAACCTGCGCGATCGAACTTTCGATGAACACCGCCTCGTCCGCGGTGACGGCCAGTTGCATCCCCT
Source organism: Paracoccus subflavus (assembly GCF_004310345.1). GTDB lineage: Bacteria > Pseudomonadota > Alphaproteobacteria > Rhodobacterales > Rhodobacteraceae > Paracoccus > Paracoccus subflavus. Next base: position 607,249 of record NZ_SISK01000001.1, read on the forward strand.
CGGGCAGCGTCGGCGCGATCCGGTCCAGCTCGGCCCGCACCGCGCGCGAAATGGCGACCGTGTTCGCCTGCGCCTGGGGCTGGATACCCAGCCCCAGCGAGATCACGCCATTGGCACGAAAGATGGACTCTCGCTGTTCCGGCCCTTCCTCGATGGTGGCCACATCGCCCAGCCGCAGGGGGCGGCCGCTGTCGTCGGCGCGGATGACGACCTGGCGGAACGTGTCGGCGGTGGAAAAGCGGGTCTGGGCCAGAACCTGCAACTGCCGGGCGCCGGTCTCGATCTCGCCCGCGGGCAGTTCGATGTTGTTGGCCTGCAGCGCCGCAATGATATCGCCCGTGGTGATCCCGTATGCGGCCATGCGGGACTGGTCCAGCCAGATGCGCATGGCAGGCGAACGGGCGCCGAAAGTAGCCGTGTTGGCGACGCCCGGCAGGCGGGACATGCGATCCACGATGAAGCGGTCGGCATAGTCCGACAGTTCGATGGGGCTCATGTCCGGACTGGACAGGGACAGACGCAGAACCGGGTCGCCCTCACTGTCGTTCTTGTCCACCTGGGGGCGGTCCGCCTGTTCGGGCAGCCGGCCGACGATCCGGTCCACGGCGTTGCGCACGTCGTTGGCGGCGGCGTCGATGTCGCGCCCTGAATCAAAGGTCAGGACGGTGCGCATCCGGCCCCGCTCGGATTCCGTTTCCATGGCGGTGACGCCCGTCACGCCCGCCAGCGCCCCCTCGATCAGCGAGGCGACCTGGCTGTCCACCACGTCGGGGGCGGCACCGGTATATTCCACCCGGACAGTGATCTGCGCCGCCTCGATCTGGGGCAGTTCGCGGACCGGCAGACGGCTGATCGCCACCGCACCGATCAGGACGATCAGCAGGTTCAGCACCGCCGCCGTGACCGGGCGACGCAGGGACAGGTCGGGCAGGCTCATCCCCCTCCCTCCGGTCCCGGGGGTGCTGCATCCACACGTCGTTCGCGGGCGACAGGCTCGATTCCGGCCCCGTCAACGACGCGATGCAGGTTCGTCACGATCACCTGCGCCGAGGCCGGCAGACCCGACACGACCTCGACCAGTCCGTCCTGCTGCTGGCCGGTGACGATCACGGCCTGCCGGGCCGTATCGCCTTTGGCCAGCATGACCAGGGTGCGATCACCCTCGACCGTCAGCGCATTTTCGGGAATGGCGGGGCGGCGGCGTTCGTCCAGCACCAGCCGGGCCTGAAGGAACATCCCCCCCGCCAGCGCGCTGTCGCGGTTGTCCAGTTCGGCCCGCAGGGCAAGGCTGCGGGTGGCGGCATCGACACGGCTGTCGATATGGGTGATATCGCCCTCGAACACCCGCCCCGGCCATGCGGCCGAGGTCAGTTCGACCCGCTGGCCGCGTTGCAGCCGGGGCAGAAGGGTTTCGGGCACGGCGAAATCGACCAGGATCGTCGAGGAATCGTCCAGCGTCGTTACGGTTGTTGCGGTATCGATCACCTGCCCTTCGACCAGATCGGTCAGGCCGACGATGCCGGCGAACGGTGCCTTCAGGACACGATCCTCGAGCGCCACGAGGATGCGGTCGCGTTCGGCCTCGGACCGCAAGAGTTCGGCCCGCGCGGTCTGATAGGCCGCGTCCGAGGCGCTGCCCGTGCGGTTCAGGCTCTGCTGGCGGTCAAAGGCGGCCTGCGCCTCGGCCACGGTGGCTTCGGCGGCGCTCAGGTCGGCCTGCTCGGCCCGGCTGTCCAGTTCCAGCAGAACCTGCCCTTCGCTCACGTGGTCACCGGGCTGAAAGGCGATGCTGGCGATGCGACCGCCGGACTGGGGCAGCAGATCGACCGCCCGATGGGCGCGTGCCGTGCCCACGGCGGTCACGGCGTCGGCAAAGGTCACGGTTTCGGGGGCGATGGTTTCGACCCGCAAGGGGCCATCCCCGCCCCTGGCGGTCGCGGCAGGCTCGGGCGCCGCCAGCAGCCGTTCGGTCAGCCACATCCCGCCCACGGCGGATGCCAGGATCACCACCAGCCCAAGGATGATCCTTGCCGCACGCATGTCCGTCTCCTTTTGGGCGTCATGGGCTTAGAACACGCGAAACGCGCATCGGGAACAACCCTTATTGCCCTGGTCCCGGACATGTGATGTTTCAGGCGACCGATCGGCAGACAGGGGCGGCCGCCTGGATCGCAGGTCAGCCCCCGGCGATCCGCGCCAACAGGGCAGCGGCCTCTTGTCGTGCGGAGTCGGATTCCGGTACCGCCGCGGCGATGTCGCGCAGCAATTCGGTCGCGCGCGGCAGGTTGCCTGCGGCTGCTTCGACCTGGGCCAGATGCAGCGCGATCTCGGGGCGGCGCCCACCATCGGCGTCATGGGCCGCGCGCAGGGCCGCGACCGCGTCACCCGTGCGCCCGGTCAGGAACAGCAGCCAGCCCTTGGTGTCCAGAATGCTGGCATTGCCCGGTTGCAGACTGTCGGCGCGCAGGGCCATGTCCAGCGCACGGTCCAGATCGCGGTTCTGCCGGGCCAGGAACCAGGCAAGCTGATTCAGCGCGACAAAGGACCGGGGATCCAGATCGACCGCACGTTCATACGCGGTCCGGGCCAGATCGTCCTGTCCGGTTCCTTCGGCCAGCACGCCCTGCATCAGCCGTCCGTTCAGGTCGTCATGCACGGCCAGGGCCAAGGCCAGATGGTCCAGCGCCCCATCCCCCTGTCCGGCGCGGGCCAGAAGGTCAGCCTTGAGACGATGGGCCGCCGCAAGGCGGGGCGACGCGGCCAGCGCCCGGTCCAGACCGGCCAGGGCGGCAGCACGATCCGTGTCGCCAAGGCTGCGGGCCTGCAGCAGCTCTGGCAGGGCCGCGCCTGGCTTGCTTGCAGCCGCCGCCGCAAAGGCATCGCGTGCCGGTCCCGCCAGCCCCGCGCTGTCGAGCATCATTCCCAGCACAAGCGGCCTGCGGACCGCATCGTCATGCAATGGGGCCAGGTCGGCAGGCGCCATCCCCTCGAACCGCAGTCCCGGCAGCGGCTCGCCGGTGCGGGTCAGTGCGTCCAGAACCTGGCCATCCGGGACCTGTCCCACGCCAGCCAAGGCCGCAAAGGCGCGGCCCAGGGGATGATCGGGCAGGTTGCCGCCGGGCTTTTGTCCCATGGCGACCGTCAAGCCCATCGCAACCAGACCCGAAGGATCGACACCTTCTGCCTGCCGGGCATGATCCCGGGCCGCCGCAAGATCGCCCGCCATCGCCGCCGCCAGCGCCAGCAACAGGGCACGGTCGGGCGAGGGATCGAGACGCGACAGCGCCGCGGTGGCGGTCGCGCCCTGCCCTTCATGCAGGGCGATCTGCGCCTGTGCCAGACCGGGTTCGGCCAGGATGCCGCGGTGCCTGTCCAGGACGCGCCGGGCTGCATCAGGATCGCCCCCGGACAGATGCGCCTGGATCAGGCGGGCGGCGGCGTCGGAATGGCCCGGATCGGCCTCGAGGCACCGGGCCAGCAGCGGCGCGCCAGCAGGCCCTTGCAAGGCGGCAAGGGCCATCAGCGCCGGGCAATCGTCAGGGGCCAGTTCGACGGCCCGACCAAGCGCCTGGGCAGCACGGCCGATATCGCCAAGTTCCGCCAGAACGATACCCAGATTGGTCAGAAAGGGGGCACCTTTCGGGCCACGCTCGACCGCCGCGGCGAAATGATTGGCCGCACCGGGCAGGTCGCCGTGAAGGGCGGCAATGGTTCCCGCGACATTCCGGGCATAAGCGTTGGCGGGATCGGCCGCGATGGCGGCCCCGGCGGCGGTGCGGGCGGTGGCCAGATCCCCCGCCTGTCGGGACAGCAGGGCCATCGCGATCTGCCCCCATGGCTCGGCCTCGGTCGGTGCGGCATCGCCCATGGCCAGCCGGGCAGCCCGGTCCTGGCCGGCCGCGGCCCGGGCGGTGGCCACCAGATGGCGCAGCAGGCGATTGTCCGGCTGGGCGGACAGCAGCCCCTCGCCCTCTTGCAGCAGGGGACCGATATTCCCCGTGGCCCCCAGATCGCCGGCCAGACGGTCCACGGCCTGCCTGCGCGACAGGGCATCCATGGCCATGTCGCCCATCCGGGCGGTTCCATCAGACGCAACCGGGGCGGCGTCGACGGGCAGCGCCGCCGCAAGGCTGGCGGCTAGCAGAAGAATGACGATCTTGGGCATCGGCGTTGTTCCTGATGAGGCGGAAACGCCGGAAGTCCCGGCGTCCCCGATGATCGTGGTTGCAGCCGTCAGGATTTCCGGCGGCGCATCACGCCCAGGCTGCCCAGGCTGCCGATCAGCAGCCAGGCCGCCGCAGGCAGCGGGATCGGCGCCGGATTGTTGCCGCCGAACAGCGTCAGCGTATCCGTGGCGGTCGAATTGTCATCGAATGTCGCCGTGACCTTGAAGACGTTCGCCCCTGCCGTGATCTGCCAGCTTGGCAACGAAAAGTTGCCCAGCCCGTCGATGCCGACATTGGCCAGCACCGTGCCGTCCGGCAGTTCCACGTCCACCTGGCTGACGCCTACCAGGTTTCCCGAGGTGCCGCTGAAGATGCCGATCAGCCCCGACAGGTCGCTGGCATTGGTAAAGTTGCTGAACGACCCGCCGCCTTGGCTGGCGATGTCCTGCATGGTTGACACGCTGCTGCCCGGCAGGCCGACGCTGTGGACCGTGATACCGGCGGCATTCGCGACGGCTGCCGCCGCCCCCGGATCACCGGACGAGAAGCCGTCGGAAAACACCACCATCTGCCTGGACCGCCCCGATGTGCCGTTTGCCGCGATTTCGGACACGGCACCATCGATTCCAGCGCCGATATTGGTGCCGCCGCTGGCGGGCGTGCCGTCAATGGCCGCCGTGATCGGCGCCAGGTTCGAGGTCGGGGTCAGGTTCAGCGCCGTGAACGCGCCGCTGGTGAAGCGGACCACGCCCACCGAGGTCTGCAGGGTGGGCAGGGCCGAAGCCAGCGCGTTGGCCGCATCCTTTTGCCACTGCTGAAGCGACTGGCCGGATACGACGCTGCTCATGCTGCCCGACGCATCCAGAACGAACATCAGATCCAGGCCGCTGCCGCCGGTCCCGAACCCGTCGGCCCGTCCGGTGATGGGCGACACATTCGTTCCGACCGCATAGCTGCTGCCGTCGGCGGGGGCGGTCCACTGTACAATGCCCGCCGCCAGGACGGGACCACCCGCCAAACCAAACCACCCCGCCGCCAGAGCGGCGCCGGCATATTTCAAGGTATCATGGAACATTCTGTCTCTCTCCTCGATAAACCCCCTGGTGGGGATAACTAGTTGAAAAACCATTATGTCCGGAAAAACCGGATACAATGATTCCAGACTAATGAAAGCATTCTCCAAAGTGATCTCCTCGTCAATAAATATTTATTAAAAGAGCTTTTTCAAAGGTAATTTTCTCTGTTTCGGAGAAATAATTATACTGTAATCTCTCCGTGGTTGTTTTTGTGGATAATTTGTTTTGTTTACTCTCATTTTGTCTATATCATTACCTCCGCCAATATCTTTTCCGGGGGTTTCCGGCAGAAGACCTGATGGACCCAAGACCTGCAGAGGAACTGGTCATGGCAGTTGCCTCTGATCCCCCGTCAGCCTGTCTCGAAGCCTTGAGAAGCGGCTTCCTTGTTGAAACGAAAGATATTTGAAAAGGGCCAAGGAACTGAAATAGCGCAGGACCGAAAAGTGGCGCTTGGGTCAAAGAGCCTGCCGGGACTTTCGCGGAGATGGCCGTAAGCCCGGCAATGAATCCGCCTAAGCCCGCGAATGGTCACGACATGCTCGGGCCCGGTTCGTCCCCTGCCGCGAACGGTCAGAACGGTGTCTTGCTGATGACTGGATCAGGGGAAGCGCCTTATTGTCGACCTTGGCCGCGCTTATCTGTTGCTGCGGTATCGGACCGGATGCTGCGCCCGGGGGGAGGAGCCGGCTCTGCCCCGCTCGGGTCGCTTTGTTGCTGCCCGCCATAGCCAGCGCCCGGCCAGGATGCAGGGCAATCCCAGCAGCAGCCCGGCCCATCCGCCGCCGACATAGCCCAGCGCGATCTGCCACCAGGTCGCATCCAGAATCCACAGGACAACGGTCGCGGCAATCGAGCCCGCCAGAATGGCCATCAGCACAAGAACGATCAAGACCAGCCCCACAGGCATGGCAGGGTGGTCGGGAGAATTGCGGACAATCCCGGCACGGGATCACACCACGCCAGATCAGTGAAACCGCATGGACGGCTATGCGGAAAGCCGGTCATTCCTGCAACAGACACGATTTTGCCCTTTTCAGGACAAATTGCCTGCCAAGGCTTAAAAAGCCGTTAAGAAACGCCCGGAGAGTGTGAGGATCGGGCGCGCCCCTCGCCCGAAATCTGACCGTTGCGATCCTGGATGGCCGGTGCGGCACCGAAACCGCGCACCCCCCGACGAAAGGCCGCCCTTTTGGGGCGGCCCTGTGTGTTGTTGCGAGGGTGGCGCGGGGTTTGGCCCCGCCCCGTCCTTACTTGAGGATCTTGCTGACCACGCCGGCGCCGACGGTG